>JAUMVJ010000014.1 GCA_030530215.1 Coriobacteriia bacterium | reverse complement strand
TTAACGGCAGCGCTACAATTGAACGAAAGGGCGCTGGCTCGGTTTGGAGCCAGCGCTCTTTGTGCGTTCTTTTCGGGTGCGATCTTTAGTCCGCGTTGATGTAGCTTGGTCGTTCTTCGCAGGTTTTGGCCGTAGCTTCAATTTTCTTCAAAGATTCGCTCGGGTTTTCCCAGATGTTCACGACGGAATTACCTTTTAGCTCAAGCACGCAAGGAACCGATTCTACGCCCCAGCTGTCAAGCAAAGCTCTCATCTCACCGGCCTGGTTTCCATTTCGGTCGAGCGTGGTGTCGTAAACGGCAAGCGAGTAGTCGGTTTCGCCTTTTGCATAAGCTTTTTCCCATGCGCTTTCGAATTCTTTACAGTCGTTGCAATCGCTTCGTCCGATATAGAGCAGCCAAGGCGAGCCTTCGGTGGCGTCTTCCTGGATGCTTGCAAGCGTTTCTTGCGTGAAAGCTTCGTTGTTGGAGTAAGCACCGGAGCCATAGGCTTTGGCTTCGTTTAGTTTGTCTTGCACGGTGTAGAGTCCCAGAGCCGTGCTCGCAATTCCGAATGCAAGGAGGAGGATGGCCGCGCATCCGATTACGCGTGCTCCTAAAATGCCTGTTTTCCCCGAGATGGAAGCAAAGCACATGAGTAAGCCCAAAGGAATCGCCACGATGATCGAGAGTCCGATTCCAGCCATCTGCGCGATTCCCTCATTTTCAGGGAGTCGCGTAATCCACCAGTAGTCGTTGCTGTAGCACTGGGAGGAAATTGAAAGGTAGTATCCGGCAAGGGCAATGAATGCGACGGCAAGAACAATGATCGTTGCGCCGATTGCGCGGTGTTTAACGTTGTTCATTTGTCCTCCTTACGGGTTGCAGCCGTACTTGGCGCAAGTAGCTAAGGACACGTTCGGCCTAGCTGGTTCGATGTTGATGTTCCATTTGCCGTATTTAAGCCCCTTTGCGGCAAGCAGGTTGGTATGGCAGTAATACTGAGTTTTTAAGGATTTCTCATTCTTCCACTTTTTGCTGCTCTTGAATTTGTTCTTCACAATACTCCAAGAGGTACTACGAAATGAGTTTGCTGTTTCGCTGTTAGCAAGGGAGGTGACACAGCTGATCTTGAAAGCATCGGTAGGGACAAGGTGCAAATACGTGATTTTCTTTGTTCCGGACCAGGCGCCAGTTCCCGATTTAGCGTTGGTGGTTCCCCAACTTCCGGATTTGAACCAACCGGAAAATTTGATTGAAGGGTCCGCAACGACAGGGTATTTGGCAGCATTCTTATGCTCGACGACCTGAGTAATCGTGTCACCATTGATGCGATAGTAAGTGGTCAGCTTGTTCCCGTTCGCATCTAGAGCCCAGGGGACTCCTATTGCAAATAGGCTGTCGCCATTTTCATCAACAGCTTCGATGGAGCCATCTGTGTTGCCCTCAAGATCCTCGGAGAACTTAAGACTCGTATGTTCGGGAAGGTTGAATTTCATTGAGTAATCCCAGGGGCATCATCGTTGGTGATTACGAACGAAGTTCGGACGGTTCCTTCGGAGGCTTCGATTATGGCAGAGGTGCCATTTGAGGAATCAAGCTTCACCTTGCTATCGTCGGCCAAGGTTTCGTTTGAAAAATCTGCGAGCTGAAAAGAAGCGGAGACTTTAGTCTCGTCGTCTGAATCGAAGAAACATTCGGCGTCGGAGTCGCTTTCCTGGACAGTGACATTTTGATTTTCGTCTGCCGCTGTTAGTCCGTTTTCTGTTTCTTCGAAGTCGTTTGCGTTATCTAGGGGAGCTGCACTGTCCATTGCTTCGCTTGCGAGGTCTTTTTCGTTTGCCATGGCGTAAGATGCTCCAAGGCATACTAGCGTGGCGCAGACGAGAAAAACGATCAGCAAGGCAGCTGTTTTCTTGACCTGTGTCATTTCTGTCCTTTCGTAGCTTGTTTCGTTTGCTGTCGGGTTGCACGTTAGGGCGAAGGACGAAAAATGTCTGTCATCACGGTTTATGTATTTGCTGATTACAGGCGTTATGCCTGATCGAGTGCGTAGCATTGGGCATAATGAGCTGCGGGATGCTCAAAAGTTTTGAAAGGGGATTCGGATGGGCGGAGGTCAGATATGGCGAATTGCAAGTTGCTTTATGTTCGCGTTCGTCTGCTTGACGCCGGCTCTTTGCTTTGGCTGGGACTCTAACCTTTTCCTGTTCGGAACTCTTGGGGTACTTTTGGGGTCGTTGAGTTCGCTCGTGCTTCTTTCCCTTTCTTGCGGAGGAGAAGTGCGGCGTGCCATTCCTGCTCTTGTGTTTGTTGGGGTAATTCTGTCCTGTGCTTCTGCGTGGTTCTTGATTCAGCCATCAGGCTGGGCGTCTGAGTGGATCCCTTCGCATTGGATATTCTACGTTCCGCTTCTGGGGCGTCTTGCTCTTTGCGCGACCGGAGCCGTGGCGGCTTTTTGTCTTTCCTTAACATTTTGGGACGAGCAGCTTGTATTGCGCCCATCAGGTGGTGCTGAGGGCTCGTTGCTGTTTGGTTTGTTGATGCTCTGCTTTTCTTGGGGCCTTCTGCTCGAGGGTTTTTGGTTTTTTGTCTGGGTGATTCCGGCGGATCAAATTTTGGTGGCGGGTTTGTTCTCAGCTGTATTCGCGGTTTGTTTGTACGGCGTATCCGCTTTCCTTTGTCGTAAGGCGAGTGCCGTTGTGCTGGAGGGGAGCAAGGGCTTCGAGCCTATTTTGATTTCTTTAGTTGCACTGTTTTTTGCTGCTGGTCAGCTTTCGTGGGGATTGATCAATCGGCTTTGGGGCACGGAATTCTGGAGTTTTGAGGTCTCTTTGGTCTGCCTGGTCTTAATCTTGTTTGTTGATGTTTTTGCTTTCGTGCGTCTTCGGTGTTTTTCCGGTAAGCCTTCCTGCGGAGCGCAGATGCGCAAAGATGACGAGCCCGACAAAGGATGGCTTGCCGAGACCTTCGGGCTCTCTGATCGTGAAGCTCAGGCGGTTAGCCTTGCGATCAAGGGGATGACCTCCGAGGAATCCGCTGAAAAGATGGGAGTTAAAGCTCCTACGGTCCGCACTTATCTTCAGCGTGCGTATAAGAAGGCTGAGGTGCGAGGACTTGATGACCTTGCCTGCAAAATTGCAGAGCTGCGCCCTTCTTCGTCTGATGCTTCCGTTGCCGAAATAAGGGAAGAGAAGCGCGTTTTGGCTTCTCGGAGATTGGCTATCTCTGCTCCGGTGCAAAGTTGGATTTCTCTCTTTCTTCTGTTTTCGTTTTTCTCGATCATTGGGCTTGTGCTTGTGCCTCGTTCTTCTTTTTTTGGCGACTCGGCATGGCGCGTTAGCCAAATTCACTCCCAGCTTGTTGGGCTTGTTTTGGCGCTGGCGGGCGGATTCGTTTTTCTCTTGGCTTATGTAGGGGCTCGTCCGCGATGTTTTTACCTGGTTGCTTTCGCGCTGTCCGCTTCACGGCAGCGGATTGGCTCTAAGTTTTATCTATTTCTGGCTCTGGTTTTGTTTGCTTCGCTTGCCTCATCATTGCTTTGGTTCTCCTTGGTTCTTTTCTTCGTCATCGTTTTTGCTGTTTGCTCGGTTTTGCTGGGTTTGTCTGCCTCTGCTGTCAATGAGGAAAAAGATGATTGTTGCTGCTCCCAGATTTCAGTTGGGAGATTCGGAAGTGTGCGAATAGTTGCCTTGTTTATTCTGTTTGCCATGTGCGGCTATGCTTTTGAGGACGCATGGAGGCCGGCAACGGATGATTTTACGTGGTGGATTCAGGCGGTTTTCCTGGCTGTTCTAGTTTTATATTTGGCGGCGAAAGTGAAGGACGCCCGCTTGGTCTGGCCTTCTCTGTTTCTTGCGTTGCTTTCTGTTGTTGCTTTGGGCAGTGGCGTTCGCGTTGCGTTGCTTGCCCTTGTTGTCTGCTTTTGGTTTTTCCTCGTCGTCCAGGGCAAGGCTAGCTCCAGCTCGAGTCTCTTCTCTTTGTATGTAGCCGTTTTCGGTTTAGCCATGCTTGCATCTCGTTGGCTCACGGATGCTTGGTGGGACCAGATGTCTTATGGTTATGTTTCGGCTGTTGCTCATGGCGGGCTTTGGATCGGAGGCGCCGTTGTGCCCGCTATTGAGTTTTTGCTTGTGGTCGCGGCTCTTGGATCTTTGGTTTGCCTGGTTGTGCTTGACGGGCTTTCGCAAGAGACGTGCAGTTTTGAAATGGACGAATCTGGAGTTTCTCTTTATTTCGCGAGCAGAGGACTAACGCCCCTTGAATCTGATGTTCTTTCGGGGCTTGCGCAAGGTAAGACTGGCACGAGTTTGGCGCAAGAGCTTCATTACGCTGTTGGCACTATCAACGTTGCGCGTTGGTCTGCGTTCAGAAAGCTTGGGATCCATAATCGTGGTGACTTGGTTGGTCTGCTTGAGCAAAATGGCTTTGCTTCAGGCAAGGATGGCGTTGACCGGAGCGGCGATTCTTAATGGTTCGGTGGACTGCGGCGAGTTCGCCTTAAAGCCACTCGACGCTGCCGTCTTCTAGGTGATAGAGCGCGCCGACGACTTGCAGGCCGGCTTTTTCCTCTTTTTGGATTTCAAGGCTGCTTTCGATGATTTCCAAGCTATGGCGGACGTTGAGCTTGCAGGCCTCAACCTCGTCTTTTTCGTCACCGATGGCTTTTGAAATTTCGTCTGTGATGAACTTGATGTAGCCTTCGGGATCGTGGTTGATGGCGGCGTCCACTGCACCGCAGTGGTCGTGGCCCAGCACGACGAGCAGGTTGCAACCCAGGTGGCCGGCCGCGTACTCGATGCTGCCAAGCTGGTGATTGTCGATGACGTTGCCGGCAATGCGGATGACGAACAAATCGCCCAGGCTCACGTTGAAGATGGCCTCGGGCACCACGCGCGAGTCGGAACAAGTGATCACGATCGCATAGGGCTCCTGACCCTCAGCATGGCACGAACGAATGGCAGACGAGTAGTCGCCCATAGGATGGTCGTTCTTTTGGTAGAACTCGTTGCCGTGCTTGAGTTTTTGAATTGCCTTTGCGGGGCGCATGCCTTCTGCGTGGGTTTTCATTGAAAGCTCCTTTTCTTTTGCAACGACTGTAGCGTATGGGCTGAAGGTGTTGCTGCTTGCCCTGGCGAACGTCCTTTTAAAAACCAAAAGGCGCCCACCTTGAGGTGAGCGCCCGAATGAGCTGATCTGCGGAAAGCCGCGAGCTTTGCCCGTCGCCTTGCTCTTTGCTTGTTTTAGTGGGTAATGAGCACAGGCAGGTCGGCGCAGTTGCGAAGAACTGCGGTAGAGACGGAACCCAAGACCGCCTGGATAGCGCCAAGGCCGCGAGAACCCATGACGATGAGATCGCAGTTCATGTCTTTGGCGGTGTTGACGATAACCTCGGCGGGCTTGCCGCGCAGAGCAACGAGCTCCATGCAGCTGCGCTTCTCGCCGAACTCGCCCTCGATAGTTTCCTCGAGCTCGGAGATAAGGGGCTTCTTGGCGTCGGCGGCATCGTTCATCAGGCCACCAGCCATAAGGGATGCGATTTCGAAGGTGGGATCCTGCTCGGCCTCGGCGTCGTAAACCGAAACGACCAGGATGCGCTCGCTCAAGCCGGCGTCCACGAGCTCAAGCGCAGCAGACAACGCGCGCTTTGCCTGCTCGGATTTGTCGTACGCGACCAAAATCTTTTTGTAAGACATGAGAACCCCTCTCATAGGCAGAACATTTGACCTGCTTCAATTGTATGCGATAGCAGCTTTGAAGGCAGCTTGAAACTCGCATTTTACTTTGCAAATCCCTACACATGGGCGCTTCTTTCAGCGGCTTTGCTTCCTTTGGGTGTTTTCTGGGGCCAACTGGCCCGCATTTGGCTTCTGGCTGTGCTTGGAACCACTAAAATTCAAGCTATATGACAATACGCAGTGGGGAGGATAAGCGTATGAAAACCGAACTTTGCAACTTGCTCGACATCGAATATCCCATCATCGCGGGTGGCATGGCTCACATTTCCGATGGTGCTTTTGCCGCCGCCGTGTCGGAGGCGGGTGGCCTGGGCGTTATTGCCAGTTGCCTTAACACGCCCGAATGGGTCGAAGAACAGGTGAACATCCTGCGCTCGCGCACCGACAAGCCCTTTGCGGTCAACCTGATTATGGAATCCTCGATTGTTGAGGATGTCGCGCGCAAGTGCGTGGAGCTTAAAGTTCCCGTGTGCACCATCAGCGCCGGCAAGCCCGACCCCGTGGTCAAGATTTTGGTTGAGGGCGGCGTGAAGGCTATCTGCCTGATTCCCCATGCCCGCGCGGCAAAGAAGATGCAAGACCTAGGTGCCACCGCTGTTATCGCGGAAGGCATGGAAAGCGGAGGCCATATCGGCCGCATGCAGACCTTGCCCATGGTGCGCCAGGTTGTTGATGCGGTGGATATCCCCGTCATCGCGGCGGGCGGCATTGCCGATGGCCGCGGCCTTCTGGCGGCGCTTGCCTTGGGCGCGGTCGGCGTTCAGATGGGCACCGTGTTCCTGGCATCGGACGAGTGCCCCATTTCCGATGCTTACAAGCAGGCGATCGTTGCCGCTAAAGATAGCGACATCGACATCACGGGCAAGCGCAATCATAAGCAGGTTCGTTGCATCAAAAACGATTTCTGGGCTCACTATTGGGAGCTCGTTGAGGCGAATGCCCCGGCTGAGGAGCAGTCCGCCTGGGTGCGCGACTCCATCGACATTGCCGTTCAGGGTGATCTTGATCGCGGCTGCATCAGTGCCGGCTCCATCGTCGGCATGGTCAAATCCGTGCGTCCCGTTGCCCAAATCCTAAAAGACGTCAACGACGAGGCGGATGCTGCCTGGGCCGAGATGAAGAGGGTTTACGGCTAAGCCTTGCGGATGCTCACCTGCATAATTGACGCGCCCTACGAAGGGAAGAGCGTCGAGTTTGTCCTGCGCACCAAGCTCTTCGTAAGCCGAAGGGGTGTTCGCCATGCTCGCAACGTCCCGGGCGGCGTGCTGCTTGATGGCTTGCCGGTGCGCACCGATGCGCCTGTTGCCCTAGGGCAAGAGCTTGCCATCTGCATCAGTGACGAGCACGTGGCAACCAAGGTTTCCGAGGTTGTTCCGGAGCCGGGCCTGCTCGACGTGGTGTTTGAGGATGCCGACCTTATCGTGGTTAACAAGCCAGCGGGCTTGGTGATGCATCCGAGCCGCGGGCATCATGGCGGCACTCTCATCAACCGTTTGATGCACTATCTGCAGGAAACGGGGCGCGTTTGCAACCCGCATCCGGTTTCGCGCTTGGACCAGGGCACTACGGGGCTTGTTATTTTTGCGACCAGTGGATACGCGCAGGATCGCTTGCAAGATCAGCTGCACAGCCCTTCGTTCGAGCGCGCTTACCTTGCTTTGTGCCAGGGTGCCTTTGAGCGCTCCTTCGGGCTGGTGGATGCCCCGATAGGGCGCGTGGAGGATCTGCCAAGTTCTTTTGATGTGGTGGCGGATGGCAAGGAAGCCCTTACCCATTACAGGGTGCTCGGTAGCTTTGAATTGGAGGGCGCGGGCACCGTTTCCTTGGTTCGTCTGGTGCTGGAAACGGGTCGCACGCATCAGATCCGCGTGCATATGAAACATCTGGGGCATCCTCTTTTGGGGGATGCTGCTTACGGTGCGCCTTCGGAGCTTATCGATAGGCCGGCGCTTCATTCCTGGAGCGTTGTGGCCGATCATCCCATTAGCCGCGAGCGCTTTTCGGTGGTGGCGCCTTTGCCAGCCGACATGCAGGAGCTTGTGCCGGACGCTTTAGCCGCTCGGCTTGGGGCTTATGAACCTCGGGTGGCTAACGGGCGATAATGGGATGGCTTTTGCCCGGTAAGCATTACACTGAACGGGAACCAGCTACGACAAACTGGCTGCGATAAGCCGGCTACAAAAAATTGCTGACCACTATTGGTTACGCGATGAAAAGGAGAATCCAATGAAGGACGAAAACTGCATCTTCTGCAAAATCGGCGCAGGCGAGATCCCCACTTCCAAGGTTTACGAGGACGAAAATGTTATCGCCTTCGATGATATGGAGCCTTTGATGCCCGTCCACACGCTCATCATTCCTAAAGAGCATTACGCCAACGTTGGCGACAATGTGCCCGAGGAAACCTTGGGCCATGTGTTCGGCGCGGTGCGCAAGGTCGCAGAGATCAAGGGCCTTACCGAGCGCGGTTATCGTCTGCTGGTGAATACCGGCGAGGACGCAAGCCAGAGCGTCAAGCATCTTCATGTGCACCTGCTTGGTGGCGGCCATATGCCCAGGCCTAACGATCAGGACTGGGGCACTGCAGCAACCAACGCCGACCAGATTCACGGCGAGTAGCTTTTGCCGGGCGCGGCTGGCACGTGCTTAGGCGCGGCCGTGCACGGTATCGCGCAAGTTGACCTAGATCAAACTGGCAAGCTCAGGCGGGTAAGCTCAAGTGGGCAAGGTGCTCGCTTGAGCTTCTGCCTGTTTTTAGGCTATTTGGTTAAACCTGCCGAAAATCATTCTCTTCGCACTCTGCGGGACAACTTGGTTTGCGAAAATAAGAGCAACAACCACCCAGGCGCAGTGCGCCTTTTTACGATTTAGCCTGCCAACAGGCACGAAAGTGAGGAAACGTGGCCCGTGTGATTCCCTTCAAATGCATGCGCCCCACGCCCGAGGCCGCTGAAGCATTTTCTTCATTGCCCTTCGACTTCTACTCTAACGAGGAGGCCGAAGCCATTCTTGAGAAGAATCCCCGCTCCTTCATGCATGTGGATGCTGCCGGCGTCACCTATCCCAAGGCCGACGGGCGCATTGTTGAGTTCCCCTGCGAGCGCGCACGCGAGATGCTCCAGGAGTACCTGGACGATGGCCTCTTCTTCCGTGACGAGGAGCCTGCTTACTATTTGTATCGCCTGACCACCGCCGACGGCACCAGCCAGACCGGCGTCATGGGCGGCGTGTACGTGGGCGAGGAGCAAAACGGCACCATTCGTCGCCACGAGAGCACGCGCGTCGAGAAGGAAAACGGCTGCATTCGTCACATCGAGGCCTGCGCGGCTCATACCAGTGCGGTGTTCTTGGCTTTCCGTGCCAACGAGGACATCGCTTGGGTGATGGACCAGGTTACCCAGCGCGAGCCCCTGTACGATTTCAACGCCGACGATGTGCAGAACACCGTATGGCGCGTCGATCATCCGGCCGAGATGCGCATCATGAGGCGCGCCTTCGAGTTCATCGATGCGCTCTACATTGCCGACGGGCACCATCGTGCCGCTGCCAACATGCGCTACGGCATGACGCGTCGCGCCGAGCGCGGTGCAACCGATGAGAACGGCAATCCTTATCCCACCGAGCACATGCTTGCGGTCATGTTCCCCAGCGATCAGCTGGTTGTGCATGATTACAATCGCGCGGTTGAGGACCTAAACGGTCTTACCAAAGAGCGCTTCCTTGAGCTGGTGAGCGAGGAGTTCGAGATCGTCGGCCCCTTCAAGGAGCCGGTGCGCCCCACCAAGCGCGGCACCTTTGGCATGTTCTTGCTGGAAGGGGAGGAGTGGTACCGCCTTACCTTCAAGGGTGCCAAGAGCTCCTCGGTCGTCGGGCGTTTGGATGTTTCCATTTTGCAGGACCGCCTGCTCGATCCCATTCTGGGCATCGATGACCCGCGTTCCAACGATCGCATCGATTTCGTGCGCGGCACGCGTGGCGTGGCAGCGCTTGAGCATCGTGCGGTCAACGGACACGAGGCCGAGGTATGTTTTGCCCTGTATCCCACTGACCTGGAAGATCTGTTCGCCATCGCCGACGCCAATCAGCTGATGCCTCCGAAATCTACCTGGTTCGAGCCAAAGATCCGCTCCGGCCTGTTTGTGTACGAGATCGACTAGCTTCAAGCGGCTGCGTTTCGTGCGCTTGCGCGATGGCCGCAGCAGGGGAGCGCGCCTACCTTCCTCAAAAGACGAAACGAAGACCCGCAACCAAATGGTTGCGGGTCTTTTTCTTGGGAGGGTTCTTTTCAACGAGGGGTCTTTGTGAGCAGCTTTTGCACGTGACTTGGCTACACGATGCTGGTACCACCGTCGATGACGACGAACTGACCGGTGACATAGCTGGAAAGGTCGCTTGCAAAGAAGAGCACGGGGCCGGAAACCTCACCATGCTTGCCGGGGCGGCACAAGGGACATTGAGCGTTGTATCCATTCAGGAACGCCTCGCTCTTGAACAGGGTATTCTCGGTCATCTCGCTCTCAAACAGGCCGGGGCCCACCGCATTGACAGTGATGTTGTACTTGCCGTAGCTTGCTGCCATAGCCTTCGTCAGGCCAACCACTGCAGCCTTGGAAGCGTTGTAGCCGTGACGGATGAATAGGTCGGCTTTGTCGACGATGATTGCGTTTACGGAGGCAACGTTCACGATTTTGCCGTACTTTTGCTCCATCATATGGGGCACAACGTACTTGCTTACCAAGAAGACGCTGCGGACGTTTGTGTCCATGGAGCGGTTCCACTCTTCCTGGGTCAGCGAGTCAACGCCGCCGTGTACGGCAACACCGGCGTTGTTAAGCAGGATATCGATGCGTCCGAAGTGCTCCATGACCTTATCGATAGCAGCTTTGACCTGGTCTTCTTCGCGCACGTCGCATTTCACGGCGATGGCGTCGACGCCGATTTCGCGGCATTCGGCGGCTACGGCCTCAAGCTTTTCCTCGCGGCGAGCCAGAAGAGCCACGTTTACTCCCTGGCGAGCGAAGTCGCGTGCGGCATCAGATCCAAGGCCGCTCGATGCGCCAGTGATTACTGCGATTTTTCCCTTTAAGTCGAACATGATGGCTTCCTTTCAACCGATTTCGATTGTTTATTGCTTGGAGGTTTGCCTAAGGGGCAGGTCGTCTTGCTTGGCTTTTGCCCCTTAGGCGAGGTGCTGTGTTTAGAGCATGCGGGTGGGGCGTCCGATTTGCGGCGAGTCGTACTTGCCCAAGATGAGCTTGCCAACGATTTCGTCCGTGGCCTCGATGGGGGTGGTCTTCTTCACGCCGAGTAGGTTGATGCTCAGGTTGGTCCATCCGCCGCCCAAAGGCTTCACCACGGGGAACATCGCCCACGGGTCGCTGTCGGAGGGTTCCGAGGAAATCTGGGTGATACCGGCGTTTTCCCAGGTGGAAAAATCCATCACGCCGCGGTAGGAAAGCAGTCGCAGGTTATCGACGAAGATACGAGCGTTTTCATCCTGGCCCATCTCGTACTTGTAAAAGTACTGCATGCCATCTTGGGGCTTGGAGGTGTCGCCGAAAATCTGAGGTGCGGTTTGCGGGTCGTTGAAATCGCCGATCTCCATGTCAAGATCGAAGACCTTGCGGCCCAGGCGTGTGATGTCGGTGTGGATGGCGTCTCCGCTGCGGTACAGATTGATGGAGGCGTGCTTCTTGGGCATACCCAGCTGGTCGCGGCCGACGAGCATTCCGTTGTCGGTTCCATCGAGCAGCATCGAGATGGGGTAGAGCCCTGGCGTTCCTTCGAATAAGACCGGGATGATGAGCGCCGATTCTTTGTAGGCCGTTGAGAAATTGGCGTGCTGCACGTTGATGGAATACATCGTGCATACCGGAGCGATGGGGGTGAGCTGCTCGGGCAGCGCCGCCTTGATGGCTGCAGGGTCGGTGATCCATGCTGCGAACAGGCCCTCGCAGCCGTTCATGGCACCTTCGGTGGCATACATCTTCTGAACCTCTTCAGGGGTGCAAACATACGAACATTTCATGATTGGTTCTCCTTTGCCTCGTTGGTTTTGTTTTTACGCATCCTGGATGTTGTTGCCGATCATCATGGCTACATCGTCCTTCAGGGCCTCAAGGGCAGCGCCGCCGATGCACATGACCTTCGCGTCGCGCCAGAAGCGCTCGACGCCCACTTCAGTGCATACGCCCAGTCCGCCAAAGAGCTGGATCGCCTGACGGCCGACGTACTCTGCGGTGAGCGCGCCTTGAACCTTCATCAAGCGGCCCTTGGCAAGGCATTTCTTGCCCTCGTCTTTTTCCGCGAAGGTGGTGTAGACGAAGCCGCGCAGGCTTTCGATCTGGGTCCACATGTCAACGAGCATATGGCGGACCACCTGGTAGTTGTCGTAAAGGGATTTGCCGCGCTGTATACGCTCGCGGGTTTGTTTGAGGGCCATCTCATAGGCGCCCTCGGCCATGCCAAGGCCGACGGGGCCGCAGGTCATGAATTCGTTGGTAGCCGAAATCATCAGGCCGGCAAGGCCACCGCCCAAAGGACCAAGCAGGTTTTCCTTGGGAACGCGGCAATCGTTGAAGGTCAAAGAACCGCTTGCCGAGCCATGCCAGCCGAGCTTTTTCTCGTAGGCGCCGCAGGAAAGCCCTGGGGTGTCGGCGTCGATGACGATGGCGCTGATGCCGGCTTTGGTTACGGGATCAACGTGGTCTGAGGTTACGCACAGGACCACATAGGCATCGGCCACTTTCAGGTTGCTGCAGAAGATCTTCTCGCCATTGACGATGAAGGAGTCGCCGTCGTCCACAGCACGGCAGGTCCACTCGGTTTGGTTCGTGTCTCCGGAAGGTTCGGTTTGGGCGCAGGCAAGGATCTTCTCGCCGGTGGCTGCAGGAGCAAGCCAGCGCTTCTTCTGCTCGTCGTTGCCAAGAAGCATGATGAGCTCTCCGGCTAGGATGCTGTGGGCGCCCATGCCTACGCACAAGGTAGGTGCGACTTTGGCGATCTCTTCGTAAACCAGTGCGAGCGAGGTGTAATCGGCGCCGCTTCCGCCGTACTCTTCAGGGATGGTGATTCCAAGAAAACCGAGCTCACCGGCGCGCTTGAACTGTTTTAGGGGGAATTCCTCGGATGCGTCCATTTCGAGCGCGATCGGCGCAAGCTCGTTTTGAGCGAAATCACGCGCAGCTTGCTGTATGAGTGCACGCTCATCGTTGAGGTACCACATAGTTCTCATCCTCTCTCCTTGCAGTGTTGCCCTTAGCGCCAAGGCGTAAAGGCGCTGCTATTTGCAGCTTGGTCCCTGGCAAGGCCTTCGCTCCCCTGCGGAAGCCTTGCTCGTTGGTTTCACTTTAGGTTTGAGGAAAAGAAGTGAATATCTGCAGAATGTCCGTTCTGTCTTGTTTCAGGACTGTTTCGTGAACGTGTTCACATATTGGACAGAATGCTGCTTTTATCTATGGAGAAATGTGTGAAAAGGGAAATGGCGCAAGGGGCGCAAGGCACCGGGGTACCTGGCTAGGCTCCTCGCGTGATAGCCAGACCGGAGTCAAGCGCAAGCTGGAAAGGCGAGCGTCCTTGTGCGCGCTCGAGCGCTGCGATGATGTTATCTTTCACGATGAAATCGATCGAGGCGACGATTTCCTCTTCGGGTTCATGCATGTCGCTGCGGAACCACGCGATGACGGTAGCTAAAACGGCATGACCGTAGAACAAGCCAAGAAAGCGAAGGAACTCCTCGTCGGCTCCTTCTGCTTCGGGCAGCTTGTGAAGCCCGACCATGATGCCGTCCATGCAGCGTTTGCAATACGAATCGGCCATCTGCCACAGATGCGAGCTGTTCACGGCGCAGCGGCATACCGCGCGATGCTCGCGGCAGCGGTGAAAAGGGCGAGCAAGCCGTTGCTCCATAAAAAACAATCGCCGTCGGAGCCAAGGCACTCAAGCAGCCTGCTCGACAGCGCGAAGGATGTCAGATCGTAGATATCGGTGAAGTGGTAGTAGAAGGTTGAGCGGGGAATGCCACAGGCTTCGGAGATCTCGCGAACGCTGATCTTGTCGAGCGGTTTTTCTCTCATAAGCGAAAAAAGCGCGGTGCAGAGTTCTTGCCGCGTCCACTCCGACATCATCTCTTTTTTCACAATGGCCCCTCTCGTCTCCCCAGACACTATCAGTATAGCCGTCGGGAACCAGAAAAGCCCTGCTGATTGAGCGCATTCGGTAAATTGCTTGGATTGCCAAGAAAGGCACGCGGTCGTGTGTTGGCAGAGGCGACTATTCAGACTCCTCGAAGCCCCACATACGCACTTCGGGCTCCATGTGCACGCCTTCTTTTTCGAAGATGCGATCGTGTACGTCTTGGATAAGTTGCACTACGTCGGCGGCGCTTGCCTTGCCGGTATTTACGACGAAGCCGGAGTGCTTGGTGGAAATTTGCGCGCCGCCTACCGTGTAGCCCTTAAGGCCTGCGTCCTGGATGAGCTTGCCTGCGAAGTAGCCTTCGGGGCGCTTGAAGGTCGATCCGGCCGAGGGCATTTCAAGCGGCTGCTTGGATTCGCGGCGCTCGCGCAGGTCGTCCATGCGTGCTTGGATGGCATCCTTGTCGTCGTGCGTGAGCTCGAGGGTGGCCTCAAGCACGACATAGCCTTTGTCCATCATCATGCTATGGCGGTAGCTCCATTGCGCCTGTTCGGCCGTCACCTGAACAAGCTTGCCTTCGGGGCTAAGGCAGCTAAGGCCCACAGCGACCTTGCTGAACTCGCCGTCGTAGGCGCCGGCGTTCATGATGGCCGCGCCGCCGATGCTGCCGGGGATTCCGCTGGCAAACTCGTAGCCCGCCAAGCCATGCGCCTGCGCCGCTTTGGCTACCTGCTCGTTGGAAGCGCCCGCCTGGGCGACAATGCGCGTTCCCTCAACTAAGACCGAGGCAAAGTTTTCTGCGAACTTAACTATTACGCCGCGCACGCCCACGTCGCTTACCAAGATGTTGCTACCCAGGCCCATGAAGCGCAGCGGCACCTGGGCTTCTTTGCGCGCTTCAATGACTTGCTGGACCTGTTCGACGCTGGTGGGGAGCACGAGCGCGTCCGCCGGCCCGCCGATTTTGAAAGTGGTGTGCTTTGACAGGGGCTCGTCGAGCAAAAGATTAGGGGCGCCCACGATGCGTGAAAGCTGATCTGCAAGTTGTGGCGAGACAAGGGAGGTCATGGGCTGTCCTTTGCTGACGGTTGCTTATGCGCTTCATTATGGTCGATGGAAGCTTGTGGCGCCATCTTTGTGGAGCGCAGGTGAACGTGTGGGGCTTTGGGCTGGTGAGGCTTGGGGCTGGCAAGGCTTGCGCTTTGGGTTGGCGAAACGTGCGGGCTTGGGGCTGGTAAGGCTTGCGCCTTGAGCTAGCGGAGCTGGGGCTTTGGGTTAACGAAGCTTTGCGCCTCGAGCTAACGAAGCGAGGAATCCTTCGCTAGTCAAGCCCCGCTTCGATGCCCTTGGGGAGGAGGCGCCGCATGTCTGCGGGTAGGGGAGCCTGGATGCGGACCTCCTCCTTGCTTAAGGGGTGCTGGAATCGCAGGCTCCAGCTGTGCAGGGCTGGTCGGCTGATGGGCGGCACGTTTTCTTTTTGCGCTGCCGTGCCGTACAGGGGGTCGCCCAAAAGCGGGTGCCCCAGATGGGCCATGTGCACGCGGATTTGGTGGGTGCGCCCCGTCCCCAGCCGCAGGCGCACGAGCGAGAGGGGCGTCTTGCCCTCAAGTTGCGCAAGCGTCATGAAGTGAGTGACGGCTTCCTTCGCGCTGCTCTCAACGCAAGGAGCATCGCCCACTACTGCGAACTTGGTCGACTCGCAGTCGCTTCGGCGGGCGATGGGCGCATCTATCGTGCGGAGCGCGCTGAGGTCGAGGTTGAGTCGTTCGCTGAGGCCGAAGTCGGGGCTGGTGCCGATGCCAAGGCCAAGATCGAGTTCGGGGTCGATGCCTCGATCTAGCCCCTCTTCCTTGAATGGAACGCCAGCTCCTTGTGGTTCACCCTCAATCCAGCCCGTGCAGATGGCAAGGTAGTCGCGCTCGAAGGACCGGTGCAACTGTTCTTGAATCGCGGATTGCGCAAAGCTCGAAAGCGCGAAAAGCACGATGCCTGTTGTTCCCGCGTCGATGCGGTGCAGGGGATGCACGTTGCCGGGGATGCCCTGCTTTTCCAGATAGCCAGCAATGTAGTTTGCCAGGGTGTGCTCGGTGTTGCCCACGCGGGGGTGCACCACCATGCCGGCTGGCTTGTTTACCGCTATAAAGCATTCGTCAAGGTAAAGAACCTCAAGGGGCCCGTGTTCAGGCGCGATTTCAGGCACGCTGGCGCGAACGAGCGCATCGTCGGTGCGGATTGAAACGCTTTGGCCGGCATGCACGTGCGCATCGGTGCGGGCGGCCTGCCCATCAACAAGGATTGCGCCCTCTATGTAGCGTGCGTGGCGGATGGTCTTACGTCCGATGTGCAGCTGTTGGCGCAGCACCTCGGCTACGGTTGCGCCGTCGTATTCGGGGCAAACCCGGCAGGATACGCGGGGCGTTTGTTCGCTGTTTTCAGGGGGCATAGGGCGCAGTTTAAAGAATCATCATGAACAGCTGCGCAAGCACGTAACCGATAAGTCCGCAGCAGGGGAAGGTGATAACCCAGGCAAGAAGCATGTTCTTGGCAATGCCCCAATCGACCTTCTTCAAACCGCGCGACGCGCCCACGCCCATGATCGCCGAGCTGTTGCAGTGGCTGGTGGAAACGGGCATGCCGGTAAGGGACGCGGTGATAAGCGTGGTCACCGTTGAGAAGTTGGCGGCGGAGCCCTGATGGATTTCGAGCTTGGTCATATTGGCAACGGTCTTGATGATGCGCTTGCCGCCGACGGCGGTACCGAGCGAGATGGCAAGCGAGCTGATGACCATCAGCCACAGGGGGAAGCCGTTGGCGTCGGGTACCGATTGCCCGAACGAAAGCGAGATGCCCAAAATGCCGATGGCCATGAACTTCTGGCCGTCCTGGCCGCCATGCAGGAATGAAAGTGCGCAGGCGCAAACATCCTGGCAGCCGCGGAAGAACTTGTTGGCACTGCGACGGTCCATTCCTTTGCAGATGAACTCGACGATCTTGTTGAAGATCCAGCCAAGCAAAAAGCCTGCAATCAGCGAGAACGCCATGCCGATAAGCACCTTTGCCCACTGATCGGGAACAACGCCGCCCCAGCCGTTCATTGCGATGGCACCGCCCGTGACGCCGGCGATAAGCGAGTGCGATTTGGAGCAAGGGATGCCGAAAAGCCAGCAAACGCAGCCCCAGATGATCGCCGCGACCATCGCGGCGAGCACCGCCATTAGGGCGTTTTCGGTGTTGCCCGAGAAATCGACCATGTTAAACATGGTGTAGGCAACCGAGGTGGAGATGTAGGTCATGCCAATCAGGCCGACCATGTTGAACACGGCGGCTAGGGCGATAGCTGTGTTGGGCTTAAGGCAGCGGCTGGCCACCGCGGTGGAAATGGCATTGGGGGCGTCGGTTGCGCCGGAGACGATGGTCACGAACAAAACCAGGATAAGGATGAGCCACAAGACTGGATATTGCATAGCCTGGTCGATAAACCCCAGAAGAGTTAAGTCCATGAACGCCCCTCGTGATAAAGATTTCAAATCCCTCGACCCGGCGCCTTGAATGCCCGATCGGTTCCTTGTAGTTGAACACCTGCGGTTTTGCGCCTAGCTTTTTGCGTCTGGGCGCCCGTAAACGTGCGTTCAACTTCTTTGAACAAAGGATAGCAAATCAAACATCTGGTAAAGAGCACATCATGGATTGGTAAAGGCGAATTGTTAAACTTTGCGAAATCTTTACAAGCCTAGCTGCGACGTGCTTTTGCTAGCGCTTGGGGCCCGAAAAAGAAAAAAGCCGTGCGCATTGAAGAATGCGCACGGCTTAAGGCTGTTTGTTGCAATGTAGCGGATTGCCGCAAAGGGGCTTGCTTAAGGCCAGCTGGTTAAAACAAGTTGCAACAGGGCTTAGCCCAGGATTTCAACAAGTTCGATGTCGAAGTTCAAATCTTTGCCAGCAAGCTCGTGGTTCATGTCGAAGACGACCTTTTCGTCGTCAACGGAAACGACGAGGGCAGGGAAGGGCTGACCGCCGGGGCCCTGCAGCCAAACCTTTTCGCCAACAGGCAGGTCGGATGCGCCGGGGAAGTTTGCCGCGGGCACCGACTGAACCATGGCGGGATCGTGCTCGCCGTAGGCCTCAGCTGCGGGGATGTGGACGGTCTTGGTTTCGCCAACGGCCATGTCTACAACGGCTTTATCGAAGCCGGGGATCATCTGACCTGCCATGCAGGTGAACTCCAGCGGGTCGCGGCCTGCGGAGGAATCGAATACCGAGCCGTCGTCCAGATAGCCCCTGTAGTGGGTGCGTACTTTTTTGCCCTCGTTGCTCATGGGGACTCCTTATCGTCAAAAAACATTGCTCAACAGTCTATCGCAGCACGCCCGGCATTGCCCAAATGCGCCGCGCATTGCCTAAAAGAGGAGGCTTCGCCCTGTATGCGTTGCTGCCCTGTCGGGAATGCCGCGCCGTGCGCGGGGGTGCTCTTTGGGCGGGGCAGCTCACACATTTGAGAGGCCCGCGTATTCGCTGCGAAGAAACCTGGAATTAAAAAGAATCTTTTCTTTAAAAGGAGTATTCTGGTCATTAACTATTTTCAGTGAACGATAAGCCCCTTGGGCGCGGTGGAAAGGTTCAACATGTACAAGGTCGGAATCATCGGAGCAGCAGGGTATGCAGGTGCGGAGCTTATGCGCATCGTCCTGCGACATCCTGAGTTCGACCTTCACGTGGTTACCTCCAACTCCGATGCCGGCAACGCGGTTGCAAGCTTGTACCCCGCCTTCCAGGGGGTTTGCGACCTTTGCTTCTCGCGTCATGACGATCCTGCCGTCCTTGAGTGCGACCTTGTTTTCATGGCAACCCCTCATACGGTTGCGATGAAGAGCGCGCCCAGCTATCTGGAAAAGGGCATCACGGTTGTTGATCTTTCGGCCGACTATCGTCTGCGCAGCCAGGAAACCTACGAGGCCTGGTACAAGGTTGAGCACACAAGCCCCGAGCTTTTGGCCACGGCTTGCTTCGGCCAACCTGAAACTCACCCTGAGGAAATGGCGCGCGCTGCTGCCGACTTTGCCGCAGGCAAGGCCGTGCTGGTTGCTTGCGCCGGCTGCTATCCAACCGCCACTTCTTTGGCGGCGGCCCCCGGCGTTTCTTTTTCGCAGGGCGTTGTGGTTGCCGATGCCATCAGCGGCGTGACGGGCGCCGGCCGTAGCGCCACCGCGCGCACGCACTATTGCTCCGCGAACGAGAACTTCGAGGCTTACGGCGTTGCCAGCCATCGCCATACCCCTGAAATCGAGCAGATCCTGGGAATCGAGGGCCGTTTGGTCTTCACCCCTCATTTGGCTCCCGCATCGCGCGGCCTTCTTTCCACCGTTACTTTGCAGCTCACCGACGAGGCGCGCGGCATGAGCCTGGCGGATTTCCGACGACGATACTCCGAGGCCTATGCGGATTCGCCCTTCGTCACGCTGCTCCCCGAGGGTCAGCAGCCTAAGACGAGCTCGGTTGTGGGCACCAACTTTGCCCACGTGGGCATTGCCCTGAACGAAACCGCCGGCTGCCTTATCGCCACCTGCGCCATCGACAACATCGTCAAGGGTGCCGCAGGCCAGGCGGTTCAGTGCGCCAATCTGGTTTTGGGCCTGCCAGCCAACACCGCTCTTTCCACTGTTGCAAATCCTTCTTAGTTCCCAAAAGGAGCTCATATGAATAACGAATTCACGGTGATTCCCGAAGGCGGAGTCACTTCTGCGCTCGGCTTCAAAGCGGGCGGCATCCATGCCGGTTTCCGCAAGAATCCCGAGCGTTTGGACATGGCACTCGTCGAGGCCGACGAGCTTTGCCCTGCCGCAGGTGTGTTTACCCAGAACATCTTCTGCGCTGCGCCCGTTACCGTTTCGCGCGAGCATCTGGATGGCCAAGGCTACGGATTTGCGCGTGCCATGGTAATCAACTCTGGCACCGCTAACGCGGCAACGGGCTCGGTTGGTCTGGAGAACGCGCGTAAGATGGCGGGCATCGTGGCCGATACGGTTGGCTGCGCTCCCGAGGACGTGTTGGTTGCTTCGACCGGCGTCATCGGTACGCACCTGAGCATGGATCCTTTTGAGTACGGCGTCCCGGCTCTGCATGCCGAACTGGGCAAAAACGGGCACGACGCTGCTTGCGCCATCATGACCACCGACACCGTCCCTAAAGAAGCAGCGCTGAGCTACACAAGCGCCGACCCCGACTACCTTGGGATCGCCTTCACCGTGGGCGGCATGTCCAAGGGCTCGGGCATGATCATGCCCAACATGGCGACGATGATCGCCTGCATCACCACCGATGCCCCCGTTGCTCCCGCCGACCTGCACGCTTGCCTGAAGGCCGCGGCCGACGCGAGCTTTAACAAGGTGACCGTCGACGGCGACACTTCCACCAACGACACCTGCGTGGCCCTTGCCTCGGGTAAGGCCGCCCCGGGCGCTGGTTTCTTCAAGCCGGGCTCCGTGGCTTTGAAAGAATTCGCTGCCGCCCTTAACGAGGTGTGCCAGAACCTGGCTCGCCAGATGGCGCGCGACGGCGAGGGCGCAACCAAGCTCGTCACGGTTAAGGTCTCCGGTGCTGCCACTGCAGACGATGCCGACAAGGCCGCCCGCACCGTGGCAAACTCGCCGCTGGTTAAAACCGCTATTGCAGGCCACGACGCCAACTGGGGTCGTATCGCAGGCGCGCTTGGACGTTCGGGCGCTTGCTTCCAGCAGGAAAAGGTCGACATCGACATCATGGGACTGCCGGTGTTGCGTCAAGGCCTGCCCGTTTCCTTCGACGAGGACAAGGCCCTGCGACGATTTGAGGAGGACGAGATCGTCCTCGACTGTAATCTCGGCGCAGGCGAGTTCGCCACCACGATGTGGACCTGCGACTTCACTCACGAATACATCTCGATCAACGGAGATTACCGCTCATGAAATACGCAAAAGACCGCAAGATAACCTCGAGCCATACCGGCGAGGTTCTAACCGAGGCCCTGCCCTGGATCAAAATCGCTACCGGTAAAACGGTTGTTATTAAGTACGGCGGCGCTGCCATGGTCGATTCCGACCTGCGTGATGCCGTGATGAGCGACATCGTCATGCTCAAGATCATGGGCATGAACCCCGTTATCGTTCACGGCGGCGGCGCGGCCATATCCGAGAACATGGAACGCTTCGGCCTGCCTGTCGAGTTTAAAAACGGTCAGCGCGTGACCACCGACGAGGCCATGGACGTGGTTAAGATGACGCTCATCGGCAAGGTTAACGAAGAGCTGGTGCTTGCCATGAACACGCACGGCAACCTGGCTGTTGGCGTGAACGGCGCCGATGCCGGCACGCTCATCGCCGAGCAGAAGAGCGCCGATTTGGGCCGCGTGGGCAACGTGATCGATGTGGACCCTGCCTACATCAAGGCACTCATCAACGCCGACTACATCCCCATCGTGGCAACGGTGGCTAAGGGCACCGATGGCGGCTCCTACAACATCAATGCCGACGCCGCTGCATCTGCGCTCGCCTCGGCTCTGGGCGCCCACAAGATCATTTATCTAACCGATGTCGACGGTTTCTACGAAGATTTCAGCGACAAGGATTCGCTCGTTTCCCAGATGTCGCTCGACGAAACACGCAGCATGCTCGCCGAGGGTAAGGTCTCCAAGGGCATGATCCCCAAGCTTCAGAGCTGCGTTGCCTCGCTCGAGGCCGGCGTTCCTCGCGCCCACATCGTCAACGGCACGCGTCCGCACTCCATCCTCATCGAGCTTTTGACCACGGGTGGTTCGGGCACGCTCATTTACGACGCCGATTCCAGCCATGCTTCTTTGGACGAAATGGCGCCGCTCGGCACTTTGGCTTCCCGTCTGAGCGAAAACCGCTAAACTGGTAGTCTTTAATCTTTGCAACCCCTGCCGGGTATCCTTCTTGGGTGTTTGGCGGTTCCCATTGGGGCAACCCAGTGGTTTGCGGTTGGTTCATTTGCCAACCCACAGAACGCATACAGTGCGGCTTTGCACGCCGCGAAAAAAGAAAGGATTGATTGAACATGGCTCTAACTGAAGCCACCACGTTTGAAGAGGCCAAGGAGCTCGACGACAAATACGTCATGCATACCTTCGGCCGCAAGCCCGTCATGCTTGTCGAAGGCAAGGGCATGACCGTCAAAGACGACAAGGGCAACGAGTATCTCGACTTCATCTCCGGCATTGGCGTTGATTCCTTGGGGCACTGCCACCCTGCCGTGGTAGAGGCCATCAAGGAGCAGGCCGAGAAGCTGATTCACGTCAGCAATTATTACTACATCGAAAAGCGCGGCGAGGTCGCCAAGATGATCAGCGCCATGGCCAACGAGGACGTTCCTAAGTTCTATCGCGCACCCTGGCTTACCTTCTTCGCCAACTCCGGTGCCGAGGCCAACGAATGCGCTATCAAGCTGGCTCGCGCTTATTCCAAACGCTACAGCACTGGCGGTCAGACCATCATCGTTCTTACCAACAGCTTCCATGGCCGCACCTTGGCAACGCTTGCTGCAACCGCGCAGCCTGCCAAGCAGGAGCTCTTCCAGCCTCTGCCCGCTGGCTTCGTTGCCGTTCCCATGAACGACATGGCCGCCCTGAAGAAGGCTTTCGCCGATGCGGACGGCATGGTTGCCGCCGTTATGGTTGAGTGCATCCAGGGCGAGGGCGGCGTGCGCCCCTGCGACGAGGATTACCTGTGCGAGGTTATGCAGTACGCTCGCCAGTTCAATGCGCTCGTTATCTCCGACGAGGTTCAGACCGGCGTCTACCGTACCGGCAAGCCTTTCGCTTTCCAGAGCTTCGGCTTCACTCCCGACATCTTCACCATGGCCAAGGGCATTGCTTCTGGTTTCCCCATGGGCGCTTGCGTTGCTCGCGTCGAGGTTGCCGAGGCCTTCCAGCCGGGCGACCATGGCTCCACCTTCGGTGGCAGCAACCTGGCTGTTGCCGCAGCTCACGCAACGCTTTCCACGCTGATGAAGGAGCCCTTCGTCAAGGAAATCGACGAGCTTGGCTGCTACTTCGCCGACAAGCTCGACGCTCTGGAGGATGTTCACGAGGTTCGCGGCATGGGCCTGATGGTCGGCGCCGACGTTTCCGAGGATATCGATGCTAACGTCGTGGTGCTCGAGGGCCTGAAGAAGGGCTTTTTGCTCAACGCCACCAGCAAGGGTACGCTGCGTTTCCTTCCTCCACTCATCTGCACCAAGAAGGAAATCGACGCCGTGGTTGACGCTCTGCCCGGCCTGTTCGCCGACGCGCGCGCTTCCCAGGCCGCCCAAGCTAAGGAAGCCGCCGAGGCAGACCCCGCCAAGGCCGAGGCCGAGGCAATGGCCGCCGAGCTCAAAGGCATGCTCGGCTAGAGCTTATGCGGCGCTGCACGGCGTCTGTTGCGCTTGATGCGCGATGCTTGTCGCTTGCGGCACCCGAGGCTTGCGTCTTATGTGCGGGCTGCTTGCAGGCTCGTGCGCTGCTCGACGCTATGTGTACACGCGGTTACCGTAGGTGCGCACACGAGCAAAACAAGGTATAACTTAATTCGAGCAAATGCTCGATTGCCCTTCGGGCATGGTAAACGAAAGGAACAACAACAATGGCAAAGGATATTTGCGTTCTTGCATACTCCGGCGGTCTGGACACCTCCGTCTGCTTGAGGTGGCTCATGGACGAGAAGGGTCTCGACGTCGTTTGCGTCGTTGGCGAGGTTGGCCAGGAGCACGAAGGTCTTGAGCAAATCCGCGAGCGCGCTCTTCAGGTTGGCGCCAAGGAGTGCATCATCGCTGACATGCGCGAGGATTTCGCCAACAACTTCCTTACCAAGGCTCTTGCCGCAAACGCAATGTTCGAGAACAAGTACCCCTTGCTCTCCGCTCTTTCGCGTCCTCTGATCTCCAAGTACCTGGTGGACATTGCTCACCAGTTCGGCGCCAAGTACGTTGCCCATGGCTGCACCGGTAAGGGCAACGACCAGGTTCGTTTTGAGACCTCCATCCGCGCGCTTGATCCTTCGCTCGAGATCATCGCTCCCGTCCGCGAGTGGGATATGCACACCCGCGCCGAGGAGATGGAGTGGGCTCAGGCTCACGGCGTGCCCGTGCCCACCACCAAGAAGAAGCCCTACTCCATCGACGACAACATGTGGGGTCGCGCAATCGAGTGCGGCGTGCTGGAGGATCCGATGAATCGTCCTCCTCTGGACATCTACACCATGACCAAGGACATCGAGGATACCCCCGATGAGCCCACCGAGATCACCATCTCCTTCAAGGCCGGCGTGCCCACCGCTATTGATGGTAAGCCCATGTCCATGCAGGAGGTCGTCGTCGAGCTGAACAAGATCGCCGGCGAGAACGGCTATGGCCGTATCGACATGATCGAGAACCGTATGATCGGCGTTAAATCTCGCGAGTGCTATGAGTGCCCCGCCGGCTTGGCTCTGATCGAGGCTCATCGTGCGCTGGAGGACATGTGCCTTGAGCGCGAGGTCCTGCGCTACAAGCTCCACATGGAGCACGACTGGGCCATCAACGTCTACAACGGTCAGTGGTTCAGCCCCTTGAAGCATGCTATGGATACCTTCATGGCCACCACTCAGCAGTGTGTTACCGGCAACGTCCGCGTGAAGTTCCACAAGGGCAATCTTGTTGTCACCGGCCGCGAGTCCGACTACAGCCTCTACGATTACGGTCTGGCCACCTACGATGCAGCCGACACCTTCGATCACAAGGCTGCCAAGGGCTTCATCGATCTGTACAGCCTGTCGCTGCGTGTTTGGGCTGCCAACCGTGCTTCCCAGGACGCCACCGACGGCGAGTAATCCGCGGCAAAGCGGCTTGCGCTAAGTCTTTCAGGCTCGGTAGTTTTTGCTACCGAGCCTTTTTGTTCGTGCGGTCCGGCGATTGCTCGGACCGAGTTGATTTTGCGCTCGTGTGCGGTTTTGAGCGACGGGTGCGAACCTCAATTCGAACCGATTCTGGTTCAACTTTTTGTCCGTACCCTGGGGCCCATAGAGAAAACTCCTATTTCTCTTGTCCAAGAAATGAGTGGCGTCGGACGGGGTCCCTGGAGGGTGTCGCTCTGAAAGCCATAAAGAGGATTCCGAAGGAATCCGCATATAAATGCTAAAGGAGTGAGCGCATGAAGAAGCCCAGGTCATAGACCTGGGCTTCTGAACAGCGTAACGGGCGACGCCCGCAAGGGGCCGCGTCCGCCGCCAGCCCAAAACAGAGGAAAGGACCCCGAAGGGTCCTTTCGCTTGGGCTTGGCTATTCCGTGCTTTTCGCGCTAGACGACAATGCAGCTATTTGGTCTTCACGGCCTTCTTGGCGGACCAGCCGGAGTAGTAGGTCTTGCCGCCCA
>JAUMVJ010000001.1:120167-260148 GCA_030530215.1 Coriobacteriia bacterium | reverse complement strand
TGCCGTACTGCACGGGCAGCAGGTAGCCGGCGAAGGGGACGATCTTGCCGCCTTCCTCAACATGGACATCGTAAAGAGGTGTTTTCAGTTCGCTCATGGTTCTCCTTTCGACCGAAAACAAAAAAGGACCCAAACGCGGTGTTCGCGCTTGTGCCCCTGTCCCTTGACCTGAGAGATTCTCCGTCGCGGCGGCCGCTTGGGCCGGCGTTCGGGATTGCATCGTCGGTGTCGCACCTAGGTGCGCCTTTCCAGAGTTTCGTCAGACATCGGTCCTTTTGCCTGAGAGTTCCTGCCTCCCCTTCGGCGCCTTGTTCAAAGGTCTCTCCCGATGCCGTCATCCGAGTATGTGTTACGAAGTATCCCCTGTTGGCGTGTAACCAAGGTTTCAGGAATGCAACGTGTTTGTTAAATGATACTTAACCGGTGTCATTTGCTCGCTCGGCTGACGCAAACGGTTGTTTAGGGAGGCATAAGCGGTTTGCTGGGCGCTTGGACGCTCGGTGCCCCAAACGCTAGCTCTATACTTGCTTTATTACTTATGCGGCAAATGCGTTAGGGGTGGATATGATTCTTTGCTTCAGCGGCACGGGCAACTCGCGCTACGTGGCCGACATCCTTGCCGAGGGCTTGGATGACATCGTGATCGACATCGCCCCTGCCGTTAGCGATTTTGTGCGCAAATGGGGGCCGTATCCATCTCAGGTGCGGCAGTTTGCCAAGGAAGCCTCGGGCAGCAAAACTGGCCCGAGCTTCGTGTCCGACGATGGCGAGCCCTTCATTTTGGTGTGCCCTGTGTATGCCTGGCGCATTCCCGAGGCAGTGAGCGGCCTGCTCGAGACGGCTACCTTCATCGGCTCCGATAAAATTTACGTGGTGGCAAGCTACGGTGACGATGTGGCAAACGCCGACGTGTATGCCCAGCAGATGGCCGAGAAGGCTGGGCTCGTTTTCGGCGGTTTTGCCGGGGTGCTCATGCCCAGCACCTACGCCAAGATAAAGAAGATGCCCAAGCCCTCGGTTGCGCGTGCCATCCGAGCCGAGGCGCGTGCTCAAACCGCCCAGATAATCGAACAGATCAAATGCGGCGCGTTTCTTGAAAAGGGTAAAACGGGCGCGATGTCTTCGCTTAAATCGGGCGCTATGCACCGCACGTTTAGGGTCTACGAGGCCGGCAGCAAGCATTTCGTGGTGAGCAAGCGTTGCTCGCGTTGCGGCCGCTGCGAGTTGTTTTGCCCGGTCAACGACATAAAGATGACCGAGGACGGCATCGAGTTCGGTAAAAGATGCATCAGCTGCTACGCTTGCATCCATCGTTGTCCCGATGCAGCCATCGACGTTAAAGACCAATCCGAGACCAACGGCCGCTACATCTGCCCGAGCTATCGCGAGGAGATGGAAGATTTGGCCTACGAGGACACTCGTCTGGCCAAGCGTGCCGCGCGAGAGGCCAAGCGCGCCAAGCAGGAAGAGGAGCGTCGCGCCGCCAAGGCTGCAGCCGAGGTGGCAGCGGCTGTTGCGGTGCAAAATGGGGCAGACCCCGAGCTTGCCAAGAAGCAGGCCGAGGCAGCGGCGGCCGCAACCCTGTCGAAGAAGAAGGGCGGGCGTTTGGCGGCCAAGCGCGCCGCCATGCAAGCCGCCGCCCAGGCTAACGAAACTACGGAAAGGTCTTGATTTAGCAGATGTCCGAAATGCTAACGGCCACAACCCAGATGCTGATATTGTTCCTCATTGTCATCTTGGGTTTTGTGATATCGAAGCTGGGTTATTTCGATAAGCCTTTCTCCGACAAGGTGTCCAAGATCTTGATGGATGTCACCATGCCTGCGCTCGTTATTGCGAGCGTCGGCGACCTGGATGGCTCGGGTCAGTGGGGCCTGGTGGCTACGACGATCGTGGTGTGCCTTGCCGCAAACGTCGTGTGGACGATCGCGGGCTACGTGGTTGGTCGTATTTTGCATGTTGTCCCAACCCAGCGCAGCCTGTATGCCTTCATGGGCTTTGCCCTGAACATCGGTTTCATGGGCCTGCCTCTTATCAGCGCGCTCGTGGGCGGTCAGGCGGTGCTCATGGCCAGCTTGTTTATTCTTTTCGGTAACTTATATATGTTCACCATCGGCTTGACGATGCTTCGAATGGGCCCGCGTTCGGACGATGAGGAACCTTCCGGGCATCGCAAGCTTGAGATTCCCTGGAAGATGCTTCTTTCGCCTGCGGTTATTGCGGCGCTAATTGCGATTGTGCTGTTCCTTGGCGGGATCAAGCTCCCATATGTGCTGCAGGAATCCTTGTCGCTGGTGGGCGGCATCACCGGACCTTTGGCCATGCTGCTCGTGGGCTTCTTCCTTTCGATGCAGCGCGTGTCCGACCTTATTAAGGAATGGCGCATGTATCCTTTTATTTTGCTGCGCCAGTTTTTGTTCTCGGGCTTGCTAACCTGGGCGGCGTCTTTCGTTATCCAGGATCATTCTTTGCTGGCGACGCTTGCGCTCATGAGTTGCATGCCCATCGGCGCCATGGTCCCTCTGTTCGCGGGCGAGGCCGGGCGCGATGCGCTGGTGGCCTCGCGTTTTACGGTGGGCACCACGGTGGCGAGCTTCGTGAGCATTCCGGCCATGTTGGTGTTCCTGAGCGTTCTTTAACGGGTTTTATGGGCGCTTGCCCTCCCGCGCTAGGCAAAATTCACAACTTGAACTGCTTCTTCTGATATCTTGCATGCTTAAGGTTAGAGCGGAAGAACTATGTTTGCAAAAGTGAGGCAAAAGGCAATCGCCGTAGTCTCTTCGGTGGTTTTGGCTACGTCGTTGGTGCCGGTGGCGGCATTTGCGGCGGGCTCCAATGCTACCGGGGGGGTTATCACGAGGACTTTTCTAAAATCGATACCCTAAGCGACGACTCGATTCTTGGCTTGGACTTCAGCCAGTATCAAAAAGACCTTGAGTGGCATGCAAACGGCTTTTTCAATTATCGCTACGAGGGCGTTGATGCCTTCAAGTTCGTCAAGAGCCAGGGCATCAACACGGTGTCGGTTAAGGTGCTGGTGGACGCATCCAAGGCCGATTCCGAGGCCAAGCAGTCGTTCACGTTGGAAAACGCCGCTAAAACGGTTAAGGCCGCAAACGCCGCGGGCCTTAAGACCAACGTGGTTCTGTGCTATTCCAACAACGTCACCTCGAAGGACGACCAGAGCGTTCCTTCCGGTTGGGATGAGGATATTGACGAGACTTTGGACGGCGACGCCGAGGGTAGTGCGACCAACGTGATCCGCCATGCGTCCAAGTATACGAAGGACGTCATTTCTTCTTTGAAGGAGAAGGGCGCCACTCCAACCATGATCACCATCGGCAACGAGGTGAACTATAACTTCCTGGGTTACGTTAACGATGATAGCGGCGAAAACGCATGGCTCGGTTGGATGGCGATGCGCTATTTGGCCAATGTCGTCAAGGGCTCAGGCATCAAGGTCGGCTTTAGCTTTGCGGCGGACGGCAGCGGCTCCGGCATTCAATGGCCCCTCGCTAAAATCAATGATTCTTGGGTTGAATGCAAGTACGACTACGTAGGAATCAACTATTACCCAAGCTCGGACGATGAGGGCGAAAAGTACCTAGCCGAGGCGCGCTCCACTTTCGAGGAAACCCAGAAGGCCGTCTCGCGCACGGGCACCCAGTTCTACCTCTCCAATTTCAAGGCGTCGCGCCAGTCCGACGACTCCAAGGTGACCGAGGAAACTCAAGCCCGCAGCATCTACGCCATGCTTAAGGCCACGTCCGATAAGTCCAACGCCGGCGGCCTGATTGTTCAGGACGGCACTGCCATCGGTAGCTGGAATTCTTTCTTTGAGGATGACCACGCGCTCACTTCATTGGCTACCTTCGCCTACGCCCAGGGCAACAAGGTCGACGTGACCTCGACTCCTACCGAAGACGCGATTTACAAGTACGGCTTGGATTACGGCCTCAAAGACCAAAACGTCAACATTTCGCAGATTAGCAACATGAATTCCTCGGCCATTCGCGGCGTGGATATTTCCTCTTATTACGCGCTGAAGAAAGCGGGCGTGAAGTATTACGACAACGATGGCAACGAAGCGCCGCTGCTTAAAGTTTTGGCTGACAATGGCGTGAACTACGTGCGCTTGCGCATTTGGAACGACCCTTATAACGCTAAGGGCGAGGTGTACGGCGGCGGCGTTTGCGACGTGGATAACATGCTCGAGGTGGCCAAGGAAGCCTCTAAGTACAACATGAAGATTCTGCTGTGCTTCCACTATTCGGACTTCTGGGCTTCGCCTGCCATCCAACAGCTGCCTAAGGCTTGGAAGAAAGATGCGTCCAAGCCTAAGACCATCGCCAACGACATTTACAAGTTCACCAAGGAGACCACCAAGAAGTTCGTCGATGCCGGCTGCAACGTTGGCATGGTTCAAATTGGAAACGAAATCTCACGTGGTCTGGCTGGCACACATGCTGATAGCTATAAAAAGCTTTGGGGCAACAAGACCAATGCAAAGAACGCCTGCTCGTACTTGAAGGCTGGCAGCAAGGCGGTACGAGAGGTTGCCCCTAAGGCACTGGTGGCGCTGCACATTGAAACGCCCTCCTATGCCAAGTACAACTACATCTGCAATGTTTGGAAGTCCTACAGTGTTGATTACGACGTGCTGGGAACTTCGTGCTATGCCTTCTGGAACCAGACAACCGACAGCCTGACCCAAGCGCAGAGCGTGGCAACTAAATACGGCAAGCTGTTCTGCATCCTTGAGACCAGTTGGCTTAACACCCTGCAGGATGCCGACGGTACGACCAACCAGCTGGGCGCGGGCACGGCCTCCCTTACCTACAAAGTGGGCGTGCAAGGCCAGGTTGATCTGCTGACCGATCAATACAAAACGGTCCTTTCCAAGGCCAATGGTTTGGGTGCGTTTTATTGGGAGCCTGCGTGGATCCCGGTGAAGGCCGGATGGATCAACTGGCAATACAACAAGGATGTCGCCAACAAGCTTGGCACGGGCTGGGCTTCTGATGGCGCGGTGGGGTACCATCCCGACTCCAAGCTTTACTATAAAGGCCAGCTGATTACCGGTGGTTCCGGCTGGGACAACCAGGCGCTCTTCGATTTCAAGGGTAATCCTTTAAAATCCCTTGGTTTCTATAAGAAATCCCAGGTGAGCAACGAGACTCAGACCGTGCGCATCAAGCTGTGCGACAAGTCGGGCAAGAGCATCGCAAGCGACGTTTACGCTCGCGTGAAGGCCAGCGGTACCACCACCATCACCTTGCCCAAGGTCAACGGCTACAAGCGCTCAAGCTATAAACTCACCATCACCGGCACGGGCACCGATATGGCTACCAAGACGGTGAAGTACGTGCCGACGCTCTACGCAAAAACCACCAGTTCAAGCTATACCTATAGTGGCAAAAAGAAGAAGCCCAAGGTGGACCTTTATTACGGCAGCAAGCGTATTGCCAAGTCGCTCAAAAAATCCACCTCCAAGTACAAGCTCACTTATAAAACCGGCAAGAAAGTCGGCACCTATTCGGTAAAGGTCAAGGTGAAGAAGGGCAAGTACAAGGGTCTTAAGTCCACCGCTAAGTTCACCATCAATCCTAAGAAGGCCAAGATCACCAAGCTCACGGCCGGCAAGGCGAAGGTTAAGGTGAAGTGGAAGAAGATCAGCGCGCAATGCAGCGGCTATCAGCTGGCTTATTCCACCAAGAGCTCCTTCGTCGACATATCAAAGAACACCATCAAGCTGAGCTCGGCCAAGACCACCGCCAAGACCATCAAAAAGCTCACCTCCGGCAAGAAGTACTACGTCAAGCTTCGCAGCTATAAGGTGGTGAAGGGCAAGACCTACTACGGATCCTGGAGCAAGGTTAAAACCGTTACCATCAAGTAGCGCGCGGCCCGGCTAGCGCGGGGCGCGATGCCGCCCCGACCAGCCAGCGTGCGGGCCGCGATGCCGCCCCGGCCGGCCAGAGCGCGGCCGTGATGCGGTTCCGGCCCGCCGGCACGCGGGCGCAGCGCAGCTCTCGCAGCAACGCAGGCCGGGAAACTTTTCCTTCTTCTATGAAGACTCTTTGAGGGATTACGCGGATTCTTGACCTTTAAGTGCGGTTGACTAGAATCACTTTTAGCACTCTAAGCCTTAGAGTGCTAAAACGAACGAATCGTACTTGCTGGCAGGGATTCCGGTAGCACAAAGCTATAAGGAACACCCGCCCGGGGGCGCTAAGCCTCCGGGCGTTTTCGTTCCCGGAACGCGGCTGCCCGTTTTTGCCGGCAAGCACCGAACAAGCCTCATAGCCCTTGAAGAGAAAGGATGCCAACTCGTGCAGCAGTTCCAGACTGAAAGCAAAAAGATCCTCGATTTGGTGATTAACTCGATCTACACCAACCGCGAGATCTTCCTTCGTGAATTGATTTCCAACGCATCGGACGCGGTGGACAAGCTTTACTTCAAAAGCCTCACCGACAACTCCATCAAGGTTGAACAGAGCGACCTTGCCATCCGCGTTGCCTTTGATTTCGATGAGCGCACCATCACCGTCAGCGATACCGGCATCGGCATGACCGTCGACGAGATGAACGAGAACCTGGGCACCATCGCCCACTCCGGCTCGCTTGATTTCAAGCAGGAGAACGCCGACGCCCAGGGCGGCGACGTCGACATCATTGGCCAGTTCGGCGTTGGCTTCTACTCCGCCTTCATGGTTGCCAAGGAGGTCGAGGTTGTTTCCAAGGCTTACGGCTCCGACCAGGCAAACCGCTGGGTTTCCGACGGCATCGAGGGCTACACCATCGAGCCCGCCGAGAAGGAAACTCACGGCACCGACATCATTCTTCACCTCAAGGATTCCACCGACGAGATCAATTACGGCGAGTACCTTTCCGAGGCCACGCTGAAGGAGCTTATCAAGCGCTACAGCAACTACGTGCGCTATCCCATCCAGATGATGTGCTCCAAGACGGTTGCCAAGCCCAAGCCCGAAGACGCCGGCGACGACTACAAGACCGAGTACGAGACGGTCAAAGAGCTCGAGACCATCAACTCGATGATCCCCATCTGGAAGCGCCGCAAGTCCGACGTCACCGACGAGGATTACAACGAGTTCTACAAGACCAACTTCCACGACTGGGAAGACCCGCTGGCGACTATCAGCGTGCATGCTGAAGGTTCGCTGAGCTATGATGCGCTGCTCTTCATCCCCGCACGCGCGCCCTTCGACCTGTATAGCAAGGATTACAAGAAGGGCCTGGCGCTCTATAGCTCCAATGTTCTTATCCAGGAGAAGTGCGAGGAGCTGCTGCCCGATTACTTCAACTTCGTGCGCGGCGTCGTGGACTCCCAGGATCTGACCTTAAACATCAGCCGCGAGACCTTGCAGCATAATAACCAGCTTAAGGCAATCGCTCGTCGCGTTGAGAAGAAGGTCAAGCAGGAGCTCGTCAAGCTGCGCGACAACGACCGCGAGAAGTACGAAGGTTTCTTCAAGGACTTCGGCCGTGGTCTGAAGTTCGGCATCTATTCGACCTACGGCATGGAGAAGGAAAAGCTGCAGGATTTGCTTCTGTTCTACTCCGCCGACCAGAAGAAGATGGTCACGCTTGAGGAATATGCTGCCGCAATGCCCGAAGACCAGCACTCCATCTACTACGCCGTCGGCGAGTCGGTTGAGCGCCTGTCCAAGATGCCCGTCGTCAACACCGTGTTGAGCAAGGGCTACGACGTGCTTCTGTGCACCGAGGATCTTGACGAGTTCACGCTGGGGACCATGCACGACTACAGCCCCGTGGTCGAGGAAGGCCAGGAGTCCAAGAGCTTCGAGTTCAAGAATGTCGCCGGTGGCGATCTTGGCCTTGAGACCGAGGACGAGAAGGAAGCCGCCGAGGCCATCACCAAGCAGAACGAGGGCCTGTTCGAGGCTATGAAGGGCTTCTTGGGCGATGAGGTTTCCAAGGTTGCCGTTTCGAGCCGTCTGACTGATGCAGCCGCTTGCGTGACTGCCGAGGGCCCCGTATCCCTTGAGATGGAGAAGGCTTTCTACATGCAGCCTGGCGCCGAGGACATCCATGCCGAGCGCGTGCTCGAGCTCAACCCTCAGCACGAGGTGTTCAAGGTTCTGCAGGAGGCCAACGATCAGGGCGACAACGACAAGCTCGAGGCCTACACCCAGATCCTCTACAACAACGCGCTGTTGGTTGAGGGCCTGCCCCTGGCCGACCCTGTGGCTTACAGCCAGGCCGTCTGCAAGTTGATGAAGTAAAACTGCAACTTTTAAAAACTAAAGCTCAAGCTCTTCGCCGGGCTCCAGGATGATGCGACCATCGGCCTGGAACGCCTCGGCGGTGCTGCGACTGAAAATAGTCGGGTTGCCAACGTCGTGCACCGGAACCAGATGAACCGGGATGCTATGACGAGCCTTCACCAAGGCGGCAGCCCGGCTTGCTTCGTCTGGGCCCATGTTGTAAAAGCCGTCGCAGGGGAACACCGCGTAGTCCAGCCCCATCGCGGCAAGCTTGCCCGAGCGCATATCGTCGGTGACGGAGGTGTCGCCCGAGGCGTAAAAGCGCAGGTCGTCCATATCTAAGACGAGGCCGACGCATTCTTTGGGCGGATGATTTTCGTTGTCGGCGAGCACCGCCTGCATTGTTAGTCCGTGGCTTTTGAGCGTTTGATGATCGCCATTGGCCAGGAAGTCGGCGGCGCGCAGTATCGTGCAGTTCTTGGCGTGGGGCATTTTGTCGACGCAGGTGTGGTCGGGGTGCTCGTGGGTTACCAGAATCAGGTTTGCAGGCAGGTCGTAGCCTTCGCCGGCAAAGGGATCAACATAGACCACCGTGCCATCGTTCAGTGTGAAGCGGTAGCTTCCGTGTCCTTGGTAGAGCATGCGTGTCATGGGTGCCTCCTTGCTTCTGGTTTGCAGCGAAGCCGCGCGGGAATCGCTTGGTTTCAGTATCCCCTTAACAGTTGCTCTCGCAAAGGTCAAACCGCTTTAGTGCACTAAAGCGACTTTTGAAGAGGATTTGAACGCGAATCTGCCGACTTTCTTTCCATGCCCACAATATATTGCGGAATTCTCGAAGGCTCGTGAATGCCCTGTGCACAACTTGTGGTCAAGCTGTGAAGGAAAACCGCGTTTCGGTAGCCTATTTGCGGCTTGAAAACTGGACAAACCCACCTGCTTTGCCTGGCCGTGCTAAACAGCCAATAACACACTCGGCGCGATTATCTGGGCGAAGCGCAAACCAACCAGGTCCAGCAAGCAAGCTGATCGCTCTTTCGCGTTTTGCATTTGCGTCTTGCGGTTTAGCCCTTGTGGGTTCCGTGATTACGCATCGCGAAGCAGCTAAGTCGGGGCTTGGAGTTCCAAACTGCGGCGCGGCAAGAAAGCAGGCGGTCGTACCCTGCGAAAGGATCATACGTGCTTAACGCACAAAGCTTGCATCGTGCAAACCGTCGAGCGGCCCTTGCCGCCTTCGCCCTCGTTTTCCTTGCTTCTTCTTTTATCTTTGGCGCGCGTTTTGCGTATGCCGAAGAAGACTCGGTTCAGGAGTCGGCCGACACCATAACGGGGCAAATCGAAATCTCCCAGCGCAACATCAATAAGGTCGGCAAGCAGACGCGCGGCGGCCAATGCCTGTGCTATTCCTACGCGTACGCGCAAACCATCACCACGGGCAGCGTCCATTCTTGGAGCGAATATTCCGCCGGTGGTGTGTCTGCCCGCTGGTTCCCCAATTTGTTCTCGTATAAAACCTATGGCTCCGAGCGGTCCACCTTGCAGGCGGTTCGCAAGGCCGTCACCAAGGGAAAACCCGTTGTGTTGCACCTGAAGATGAGCAAGGGCGGCCAGCATTGGGTTGCCGTGACCGGCTACGTTGGCACCGATGCCAGCAACTTGAAGCTCAGTGATTTCCTGGCGTTGGACTCCGTGGGCACCCTGCCCGACGAGCCCGTCGCGATTTCCGAGAAAACCTACTCCTTGTACCTGGATAGCAACAACGTTCGCATTTCCAAGAGCGCAGGCACTTTCGTCGCGGATGGCGCCGATGCTGCCAGCGTCGCAAGCGCAGGTGAGGAAGAAGGATCAGCTGAAGCGGCCACTTCGCCCAAGGCTGGTAATGGCGACGCCGCGACTGCCGACGACATCGAGGTAACAGCTGCTGGCGACGGTGATTCCCCCGCAACGGGCACCGACGATGCAGCTGAGGCCGACGCCTCCACTTCGTCTACCACTGCGGACCTGAGCTCCTTCACCGCCGAGGAACGCAAGATTATCGAGCAGCGCTCGGATCCTACCTCGGGCGCTAACCCGACCGAGGGTGTCGTGACGCAGTTCGTTGCAAGCTTGGTGGCATAAACGCTATTCTTGAGCAAGCGCATCTTTTCGAAAGGATTTAAATGCAGCACATAAAGAGCGCTTGCTTCGCGAAGCTTCGAGCTTTCGCGGCTCTATTTCTTGCTTTCATTCTGGCGTTTGCCCTGTTGCCTTTGTGCGTATCTAAGGCCGAGGCCGCTACGAACGCGACCCTGAAATACAACGGAAGCCTTCTCTATAAAGGTAAGCAGCAGAGCGGTGCTTGCCTGTGCTATTGCTATTCCTATGCCACGACTATTGCTATGGGCGCGCTGTACTCGCCGTCCAAGTTTAAATGCGGAACAGGCTGGTCGGCCAAATCCATGAAGGGCTCCGACCAGGGCGAGTTCACGTATTCCGGATCGAGATTTGCCACTTCTAAAACAAGCGCTGCGGAGCTTCAGCACGTCTACGACCAGGTGGTCGCTGGGCATCCGGTGATCCTGTATGTGAACACGAAGACTGGCGGACAGCATTGGGTGGTTATCGTGGGCGTAACTAACGCCGATCGCAACAACTTGAGCCTGGCCAATTTCCTTATGCTCGACTCGGCCTGTGTTGAAGCGAACCAGCCGCCCAAGGTGATGACGGTTGCTTCCAAGAGCTACACCCTGCGTTATGGGAATGACAACGTGCGCGTTTCCAACAGCACAGTTGGCATTTTAGGCAAGGTTGGCACTTCCGGCACTTCGACGGAGGAATCGCAGCTCAACGCTCAGTCCTGCACGATAAGCTCCTACACCACGCCTAAATCTTTGAGCTACGGCGCGGGTTTCATGCCCAAGGGCACCATCAAATCCACGGCAAAGATCACCAAGGTCAAGGCCTACATCTACAACGCCGCCGGCAAGGTGCTGCAAACGGCCACGGTCAAGCCAGGCAAGACGAAGGTGAAGCTGCAAACCAAGTACTCCGGCAAGAAGATCGCGGGCAGCCTTAAGTTCAGCAAGCTCAAACCCGGCACTTATTCATATGCGGTGCGCGCCTACACGGCTGCAGGCTCCACCTGGGTGCTTGCTAAAACGGCGTTCAGCGTGTACACCCCCAAGGCTTCCATCAGCAAGCTTTCCAAGCTTACCGCCACGTCCGCCCAGATCAAATGGGCGAAGGTGAAGGGTGCGAGCGGATACCAACTTCGTTATTCCGTGAGCAAGAACTTCGCGTCCGCCAAAAAGCTCACCACTTCGGCCAAGAAGAAGTCGCTCTCCAAGCTGAAGCAGGGCACTGTCTACTATGTGCAAGTTCGTTCTTTCGCAAAGGCAAACGGCAAGCGCTGCTACGGCGAGTGGAGCGAGGTTAAAAGCTTCACCACCGCGTCCACCAAGGCTACCAAGACAAGCGCGAAGAGCGCTGCATCCCCTAAGTCCGTCGTATAAGCCGCTTGGCTACGCGCTCGAAACAGGGGCGTGGTAAGGTTTGGGCAAAGCAAACCCTCGGGCAAAGGATCAGCATGACCAAGCTTGGCTTCATCGGTTGCGGCAACATGGCCTCGGCAATCATTGGCGGCATCGTTTCGAAGGGGCTCGTTTCCCCTCACGGCATCTATGTATCCAATCATTCGGCGGCATCTGCGGCGCGCGCGGCAGAGCGCCTTGGCGTTAACGCCGGCACCGACAACCTTGCCGTGGTGGCCGCTGCCGACATCGTTTTCCTTTCGGTCAAGCCCCAAAAATACGAGGAAGTAATCGCGCAGATCCGCGACTCTCTTCGTCCTGCGCAGATCGTGGTCACCCTTGCCCCCGGCAAAACCCTCGCTTGGCTGGCCGAGCGCCTGGGGTCTGAGGTGAAGATCGTCCGCACGATGCCCAATACCCCGGCTTTGGTAGGGGAGGGCTTCACAAGTTACTGCGCAAACTCCAAGGTTACTGCCGAAGAACTCGACGTCGTCGTGGGCCTTCTTGAAAGCTACGGCGTGGCCCTTCAGTTGGAAGAGCGCCTGATCGACGCCGCATCCGCGGTGGGTGGCAGCGCCCCTGCGTTCGTTTATGCCTTCATTGAGGCGCTGGCCGACGGCGGCGTGGCCGAGGGCCTGCCCCGCGCGCAGGCGTACCAGGTGGCAGCGCAGACGGTTTTGGGAAGCGCGAAGATGGTCTTGGACACGGGCAAGCACCCCGGTCAGCTAAAGGATGAAGTGTGCAGCCCGGCTGGTTCCACCATCAAAGGTATGGAGGTCTTGGAGAAGGCGGGCTTCCGTGGCGAAGTAATCGATGCCGTTCGAACCACGGCTGCCGCCGCTCGCGGCCTGTAAGGCTTAAACCCCGTTCGTCCTTAGCGTCTCAAGGGCGTTTGCCTTTTGGCGTTCATGCGCCCGTTGCAGCCCGTGCGTCTGTTTCTCTTTTTGTTTGAGGGAGGGGCGAAGTGTGCGCAATTGGCAAATACGCGCGCTGCTTCTTGCCTGTAATCAGGCGAAAAAAATCAACTAGAGATGGTCGGGGCGAGAATCTTTGCGGAAATTACTGCGCCCCGGTTTCTCCAGTTGAACAATTTCAGCATACCGCTTTTTTCAAGGGCTACGACCAAGCAAGTGAAATAAATGTGTAAACACTGTGTTGCTGTGCGAGCGAATATAGTTAAGAATCTAAACTATATTCGCCTTAACGGCGACAGGCGTATTGTGTATAGAGTTTCCTTTGGTTAACTTGTTAGGTGAATCAACGGCTCGGCGCAATGCCGTTTATTGATCGATACCCATCCGGCCCATGCAGGCCTTAAAGTTGGAAAGTGAACCGCCCATGCTCAGTCGATTCAGCGTGAAGCGTCCCTATATCGTCATCGTATTGGTGATCGTTTGCCTTATTTTGGGCGGCGTCTCTTTGTCAAAGATGAAGACGAACCTGCTGCCCAGCATGGACATCCCCTATTTGGCGGTTATCACCACCGATCCGGGCGCGAGCGCCGAAAAGGTGGAAAGCGACATCACCGACGTTTTGGAAAGCTCGCTTTCCACGGTTAGCGGCGTGAAGGAAACGCAGTCTCAGAGCTCCGACAACTACAGCATGGTGTTCTTGGAGTTCCAAGATGGCACCGACATGGATTCGGCCATGGTTAAGGTGTCGAGTGCGGTGAACGAGGTGAGCTCGAGCTTGCCCGAGGGCGCCGGCACACCCAACCTGATGGAAATCAGCATGGACATGATGGCGAGCATGTACTTGGCCGTTTCCTACGACAACCATGACATCTACGAAACCTCGAGCTTCGTCGAGGATACCGTCGTTCCCGCCCTCGAGCGCGCCGACGGTGTGGCCGACGCTTCCACCACCGGTTCCGCCGAGAAAACGGTCGAGGTGCGCCTTGACGACGACAAAATCGAGCAGATCAACAACAAGCTGCTCAAGCACGTGAATAGCGAGCTCTACGATTCCAAGAAGGAAATCGACGACGGCAAGGCTAAGCTCGAAAAGGCCGAAGCAAAGCTCAAAAAGGCCAAAAAGCAGGTAGAGAAAAAGGAAAGCGACACTTACGAGCAGCTGGGCCAGGCCGACTCCCAACTGACGGCTGGCATCGCCGGTCAGACCTCGGTCGTTTCCGCCTACTCAAGCCAGATTGCAAGCTTGCAGGCGTCTATCCAATCTCTTGAGGCGCAGAAGGAATCCGCCGAGACCGACGAGGAAAAGGCAACCTATCAGGCGCAGATCGACGAGATGAACACTCAGCTGAGCAAGGCTCAGGAGGCCCAGAAGTCCGCTTCCGACAGCCTGACCAAGCTTACTGATTCCAAGGCCGAGGCCACCACAGGTAGCCTTTCCGCTGCCACCGGTTTTGCCGACGCGAGTGCGCAGATCGCCGACTCCGAGGCAACCATCGCTTCCTCCAAAAAGCAGCTTGAGCAGGCCGAGGAGCAGTACAAGGAAGCGCGCAAGACCGCCATCAAGAACGCCAACATCGACAAGCTGGTTGATAAGAGCACCTTGGCTCAGCTGGTCAAATCCCAGAACTTCAGCATGCCCGCCGGCTACATCGACGACGAGGACGACAACCAGTGGCTCGTCCGCGTGGGCGACAACATCACCAGCCCCAAGGAACTCAAGAAGCTCCTGCTTACCAACGTTGACGGCGTGGGCAACATCCGCCTGGGCGACGTGGCCACCATCACCACCACCGACAACGTGGGCGACAGCTACATGAAGGCAAACGGCGACAACGGTATCCTGGTGAGTGTTTTCAAGAATTCCACCGCCTCCAGCTCGGATGTTTCCAAAAACGTTAAAGAAGCAATTTCTCAACTTGAGCAAGAAAACAGTGGTCTGACGCTTTCGGTCATGAGCGACCAGGGCGCCTCGATCGACAACTACATCAGCACGATTTTGCAGTCGCTGCTTCTGGGCGCGCTTTTGGCCATTGTCGTTTTGGCGCTGTTCCTGCGCGACTGGAAGCCCACCATCATCGTGGCCTTCTCGATTCCCTTCAGCGTCTTGGTGGCGCTTCTGATCATGTACTTTACCGGCATCGACCTGAACGTCATGTCCTTGGGCGGCCTTTCGCTTGCCATCGGCATGCTGGTGGACAACTCCGTCGTCGTTATGGAGAACATCTACCGCCTGCGTTCGCGCGGGATCCCGGCGGCGCGCGCGGCGGTTCAGGGCGCCAAGCAGATCACCGGCGCTGTTGTTGCTTCCACCTTGACGACCATCTGCGTGTTCTTGCCCATGGTCTTTACCACGGGCATGGTCAACCAGATGCTCATGCCCTTCGCGCTCACCATCGCCTACGTTTTATGCGCTTCCCTCGTGGTCGCGTTAACGCTGGTGCCCGCGGTAAGCTCCTTCGTATTCAAGAACTACGAGCCAAAGTCCAACCGCGCCTTCGAAAAGGTGCAGGACCTTTACGGCAAGAGCCTGGGCTTCGCGCTTAAACACAAGGTTTTGCCCTTGGGCTTGGCCACCGTGCTGTTGGTGGTATCGGTGGTTGGTGTAGTGAACATGGGTATCACCATGATTCCCTCGATGGGCACCAAGACCATCTCCATCCCCATCACGCTTGAGGATAAGACGACCAAGGCCGACGCCTATGAAATGGCCGACGAAATCATGGAAAAGGCCATGAAGATCGACGGCTTGTCGCTGGTGGGTGGCATGGACAGCGCCTCCGAGATGAGCATGCTTTCCTCGGCTGCATCCGACACCGACGAGAAGTATGTCAGCATGCTTACCTTCTATGCGCAAACCGACCCCGATAAGATCAGCACCGACGATCAGGTCACCGAGATCCGTAAGCAGCTAAGCCAAATCTGCTCGGAAGTGACGGGCTTGGACATCGATGCCAGCTCAACCGATAGCTCGATGTCGTCGATGATGGGCAGCGGTTTGTCCATCGTTCTTTCGGGTTCTGACAGCTCTGAACTGGTAAAACTTTCCGAGAAGGTGATGGATGCCGTCGGCCAGGTTGAGGGCTACACCGAGATCGAGAACGGCATGGAAGACGCCAGCAAGGAAATTCACCTGGTGATCGACCGCGATAAGCTCACGAAGGCGGGCTACACTGTGGCGCAGTTGTACCAGGATCTTTCCTCTAAGGTGAGCACCTCCACCACGGCAACCCAGATCACCATGGACGACACCGACGTTGACGTCGAGATCGTGGACAAGACCAGCCAGATAACCAAGGAAAACCTGCTCAACACCAAGATCAAGATCGACAAGACCGAATCTGACGGCACCACGAGCACCAAGACCTACAAGCTGAAGAAGTTCGCGACGGTTGAGGAATCGGTGGCTTCCGACGAGATCAACCACCTTAACGGCCAGCGCACCGTCACGGTGACTGCGGATGTCGAGGACGGTTACAACAACGCGCTCCTTTCGCGCGACTTGCAGGAAAAGCTCGATGCCATCGACTTGCCCGAGGGCTATTCGCTGAGCACCGACGGCGAGCTCCAGAACATCAACACAATGCTCGAGCAGATGCTGCTGCTGCTCATCCTGGGCTTCGTTCTGATCTACCTGGTAATGGTGGCGCAGTTCCAGAGCTTGCTTTCGCCCTTCATCATCCTGTTCACGGTGCCCCTGGCCTTTACGGGAGGCTTCCTGGGCCTGTGGCTGGCCAACGAGCAGATTTCGATGATGGCGCTGATGGGCTTTGCGGTGCTTATGGGCACGGTTGTTAACAACGGCATTGTCTTTGTTGACTATGTTAACCAGCTGCGAATCGGCGGCCTGGCTAAGCGCAGCGCGCTGGTGGCTTCGGGTCGCACGCGTTTGCGCCCCATCCTCATGACAGCGCTTACCACCATCTTGGCTATGGTGCCCATGATCGTGAGCACGCAGATCGGTTCTTCGATGGAGCGCGGCATGGCGATTGTCGTTGCGGGCGGCTTGCTCTATGCCACCTTCACCACGCTCTATGTTGTGCCCTGCATGTACGACATCCTCTATCGCAAGCAGCCCCATGAGGTTGACCTAGGCGACGAAACGATCGACGACGACCCCGGTGACGCTCAGGCTTACCTGGATGCCTTGCGCGGTTCGCATGCCATCCAGCCCGGTGAAGCCCGCGGCAACGGCGCGATCGGCGGCTAGCGCGGCAAAACTGGCGCGACAAGGCTGGCGGTGCGGCAAGGCTGGCGCGGCTGGCACGACAAGGTTAGTGCGGCTGGCGCCAAGAACTTCGGTGGGGGATTCAAACCTGCCTGTGCCTGCTCTTGCGGTGTTTAAGCTGTTTAGCCTTGCTCGTGTTCGGCATGGCCTTGTTTGGGCGCCGTCAGTTGCGCTTCACGCTTGTGTGCTTGCTGCGTAATGCGCTTGAATAGCTAGGTTTATCGGGAGAAACGCGGTATCATGGTTAAAGCGAACGTGTTCGTTTTTATGGGCGCTTCGTTAAATTAAGAATAGGGCGCCCGCATCTCGGGCGCTTGGTCCATGAAGGAGAGGGGACATCATGGCTAGCATTCAAGACATCTTCCTGGCAGGTTTGGGCGCGCTTTCCGTTACCAACGAAAAGGCAAAGGAAACGCTCGACAAACTTATCGAGCAGGGCCAGGTTTCCCTTGAACAGGGCAAGGTTTTCAGCGAGGAGCTGCAGCACAAGGCCAAGGACGCCAGCAAGGATGCCGCTGCGCAGGCTAAAAGCGCTGCGGGCGACGTTTCGGCCATGGCGGGCGACGCTCTAACTTCCGCTGCCTCGCGTGCCGCGGGCATGGTCACTCCCATCGAGGAGCTGGGCATCGAAGCGCGCATGAAGGCCATGAGTCCCGAAGACCGTGCCGCTTTCGTTGCGAAAATCTGCGCCATCGCCGTTAACATCGAGACCGCCCAGGCCGAGGTTGCCGAGGCCGAGGTGTGCGACGATTCCGCCGCAGCCGCCGACGCACCTACAGCCGACGCGAGCAAGGAAGCGTAAAGCTCGAATTCAGCTTCGAGCCTGTCGCATTCTGCGCAAGGTGTCCTTATGCCTGAAAATTCATTCTTCAATCGTCTGTTCAACGAAGAAACCATCGCATACGAGGAGCGTTACGAGCTCACCCGCAAGACACGTCTTGCCCGCATGCGCGAGATTCTTCACATCATCCGCAAGCATGATGTGAAGGACGGCGTGAGCCCAGCCGAATTCCGCGCCATTCTGGAAGACCTTGGCCCGACCTTCATGAAGATCGGGCAGGTTTTGTCCACGCGCTCGGAGATTCTGCCGCAGGCTTACTGCGACGAGCTCTCTCATCTGCAAGCCAACACAACGCCTTTGCCTTTCGATGAGGTGGTGGCGGCGCTTGACGCGATTTACGGCGATCGTCGCGGCCGCATTTTCAAGTCCATCGACCCTAAGCCTTTGGGCAGCGCCTCGCTGGCGCAGGTTCACAAAGCCGTGCTTCTTAACGGTGACGAGGTGGCCGTGAAGGTGCAGCGCCCCGGGGTCCGCACGGTCATGGCGCAGGACATCGATGTGCTGCGCTCCCTTGTCAAGCATCTTGACCGCTTCATCCCGAACGATCAAATGCTCGATTTTCATGCCGTGGTGGAAGAATTGTGGGTCGCCTTCGTCGAAGAGACGGACTTCACGCGCGAGGCCGAGAACCTGCGTGAGTTTGCCCTGCTCAATCGCGACGTTGCCTTTGTCAGCTGCCCCGAGCCCTACCTTGAGTATTGCACGCCCGACGTGCTGGTGATGGAGTACGTCGACGGTACCTCGATTCGCAATACCGAGGAAATCGTCGATGCGGGTTACGACCTGGCTGAAATCGGCGACAAGATGATGGACAACTACGCTAAGCAGATCTTGGACGACGGTTTCTTCCATGCCGACCCGCACCCAGGCAACATCGTTATCAAAGACGGCAAGATCGTCTATCTTGACCTGGGAATCATGGGCCGCTTAAGCTCGCGCGACCGCAGCGCCTTTGGCGAGATAATCAAGGCGGTGGGCCTGCAAAACGCCAGCGCGCTTAAAGATGCCCTCATTTCGTTCGCGATCGACGTCGACATCGAGGCAATCGATCATCCGCGCCTGCTTTCCGAGCTCGATAACGTGTTGAGTTCCTACGCATCCTGCGACGTGGCCGACATCGACATCGGCGCCTTCCTTACCGATATTTTGGCGCTCACTCGCCAGTGCAAAGTCACCCTGCCGGCTTCGGTGACCGCGGTTTCGCGCGCCTTGGTAACGCTTGAGGGCACGGTGCTGGCCTACGTGGGAAGCTTCAACATCGCCGACATCATCAACCGCAGGCTCAGGCGCGAGCAAATGAAGCCCGAGGCCCTGGGTAAAGCGCTCGAGGACACGCTGGTCGACCTGCGCGCTGCAGGCGAGGGCATCAATGAGGCCGCTACTTATTCCGGCGAGATGATGAGGATGCTTACGCGCGGGCAATTCAAGGTGAACATGAACATGCTGGGCTCCGACGAGCCTTTGGCTAAGCTTTCGCGCATCGTCAACCGCATGACGCTCGGTTTGATGATCGCGGGCTTACTTGTCTCGGGCGCTTTGATCAGCAGCGTGGAGGGCATGCCCAAGGTCTTCGGCCTGCCCGTGTTGGCCGACATCATGTTCATAAGCGCCTTTGTTTTGAGCGCCGTTGTGGTTATGGACTTCTATCGAAAGAGGAAGTAGCGCAAGCTGGTGGTTTTGCCTCTGTATCTGCGCCGATGCCATTGTTGCACCTTTTGGATTTATAGGAAACACCTATAGATTGGCTAAAGTTTATCGGTGTGCGCAGCTATTACGTGAGATAATTACAAGCAATGAGGCCGCCTTCGGTCTCTGCGTCGGTGCAATACCCCTCTTGCGCCGCCGCTATTCGAGCTGGGTTGCTAGTAAGCCGGTGGCGCGAAGGATCGTGCCGGGGCCGAAAGGACCCAGCTCCTTTTACGGGCTATGCAAAGCTTTATTTCGAAAAAAAATTAACCATGGCAAACTTTTTTAGGAAAAAGTGTTGACAGCCTATACGCTACGGGTTAAGTTATCCGTGGTTAACTTCTGAAGGGGCAAAAGGCTCCTCGAGGGGGATCCTTCTGATCTACCTCTTCATCAAAACGCAGGAGTCCTCCAGCTCCCGTGTGCTCGCTTCGCCCCCTTTGTGGGAGTCGCGCCCTTCAGGCCAAAACAAGCGCTGAGCTTTCAAATCGTGCAATAGAAGGCTTGGCCGTCCCCTTCCCCAGGGGAGTGTGAACAGTTGAGGGACCCGCTTGCGGGTCCCTCAACTGTTTCTTCCTCCTTTCCGCTCGCAACAAGTAGCCCTTGGCACGCCAGCTAAGTTTTGCGCCCCGCTTCCTGCTTTTCTTCTTGTGCGTTTTGCTCGGGGAATCGCTTGCGCGGTTATCATGTTTCAAAACAAAACCAAGCAGATCGTCTGCTCGAGAGGAGGAGCTCATGGTAAAAGCCAGCAAGCAGCCCGGCACCAGCAGGGGGGTGATTGGCCTTATTGCGGTGATCATCCTCATCTCGAGTTTGGGCAATCTTTCGCAAACGGCGCTCAATGCGATGCTCAACTCGGTAAGCGTGGATTTAGGCGTCGAGCCTGCGCTTGCTCAATGGGCCACCACCATCTACATGCTCACTTTGGGCGTCACGGTTCCTGTCGTTCCGTTTTTGATGCGCAGGTTTTCATATCGTCGCATCATTGTGGCCTGCGCCGTTATGCTGGTTGCGGGCGCCTTTCTTGCCGCGGTTGCGCTTAATTTCGAGGTTTTGATTTTGGGCCGAATCCTGCAGGCGGTGAGCGCGGGCATCACGGTACCTATGATGATGAGCGTCATCATGCAGAGCTTTCCGCCTGAACGCCGCGGCGGCGTGATGGGCGTTGCCGGTATCGCAATGGGATTCTCGCCCAACGTGGGCCCGACGATTGGCGGCATTTTCGTCGATCTGGCTGGTTGGCGGAGCTTCTTCGTGGCGCTGCTTTTGCTTTCCCTGGTTTTGCTTGCTTGCTGCGCGCTGGTTCCCCAAACGCAAAAGCCCCAAGCCTCCGCGCTCAAGTTCGACCTTCTTTCTTTCCTGCTTTCAACCGTGGGCCTGGTGGGTTTGCTCCTCGGTTTTTCCAACGTCTCGAGTTTTGGCGTATCGAGCGTCTACGTTTGGGTGCCGGTAGTCGCGGGTTTGGCCGTGTTCGCCGTGTTCCTTTGGCGGCAAACGAAGGTGGAGCACCCCCTTATTAACCTGGCGATCATGCAATCGCGGAAATACCGAGCGGGCTTTTGGTCGCTCAATTTCCTGTGGGCAAGCTTTTTGTGCATCACCTTGCTCACGCCGCTCTTCGTTCAAAACGTCATGGGTGGTTCGGCTTTGGACTCGGGCATTGTTATGCTCTCGGGCGCGGCGGTTGCGCTGGTGTTCAATCCCTTGGCAGGTTTTGCCAGCGACAAGTTTGGTGCTTTCCCCGTTGTGCTGTGCGGTAGCGCGCTTTTGGTGCTGGGCTCGGTGCCCATGGTTTTCGCAGACGCCGGCATGCCGTTTTGGTTGGTCGCGCTGCTTCAAGGCGTGCGCCAGGCGGGCGTTTCAGGCCTGATAAGCCCTATGAACACTTGGTCGATGAGCGATTTGCCCCATAGCCTTATGACCGACGGCTCGTCGTTCGGCACGGTGGTGCGTCAGGCCTTCGCCTCGTTCTCAACGGCGATCGTCATGGCCTTCATCACCATCATCCCGGCTGTTGCGGGGTCTATGCTCCTGGGCTATCAGTGCGCATATGCTTTCTCCGCCGCATGCGCCGTGCTGGTTTTCGCAATCAATCTTGTGAGGGTTCGTTAACGGCGGCAAAGGTTCAAACCTGCCGCATCGGTCAGACCTTTTTCAGGCACTCAGCTAAAAATTAAACAACTTGTTTGAATATGTTTAAACCCAGGTCGGCATTTACGACTAACTGTGTCCGTGAAGTGAAATTCTCAAAATTTTCCTTGCCCTTGCGCGTGTGTTTAATCACTATCAAGTCGAAAACTGACTGACCGGTCAGTCAAAAAACGAAGGCAAAGCATCACTCGTCTTGTCGCACTGCGCAAGCGAGTGGTGTTTTTGGCTCTTCGGGATTGGCTGTTCGGTCCCAGCAAAGTCGAAGACTTACTAGTGAAGGGGTTTCCTTTTGGAAGTCACACAGGAAACGCAAACGTCGATGCCGCAAGCGCAGGCATCCGCGTCCAATGCGCCGGCAGCGCAAGCCGTCGCCGGGAAGGAAGCGCACACGGCCGCTGTGAGCAGTACGCCCGTTGCAGCCGGCGCTAGCGCGAGCAGCGATGCCGCAGCCGCGGAGCCGTTCATCGTCGCCGAAGGCCTTGGCTTAAGGTCCCCCTTGGGCAAGCCCTTTGACGACGTGAACCTTCAGATACCGCTTGGTTCTTTTGTTGCGGTTACCGGTGAGCACGGTGCAGGCAAAACGCCTTTGATCCTTACCTTGGCTGGGCGCATGAAGTTCAACCGCGGCTCCCTGACCGTGGGTGGCCACAAGCTGCCCCGCGGCGGTGGCAAGGTTCGTCGCATGGCGGGCTTGGGCCTGTTCTCGGGCTTGAACGAGCTTGAAACCAATTTGAAGGTTCGCTCCGTTATGGCCGCCGAGCTTGAGTTGTTCAAGAAGCGCCATCGTAAAGACGACGTGCAGGCCTACCTTGATAGTTGGGATTTGGGCCACACCTTCAACATGCGCGTTCGCGAACTGAGCGAGCCTGAGATGGTTCGCCTAGGCATCGCCTTGGGCATGGCAAGTGATCCCAAGATCTTGGCGGTCGATGATGTTGAGCACAGCCTTAACCACGAGCAGACACGTAAGCTCGTGAGCATCCTTGAGAATCTTGCGCACACGCGCAACATGATCGTGCTCGTAGCCTTGACGGAGCCCAGCTTCGCCGAGGGAGCCGACCAGGTTGTTCCGCTGGAAAGGAGTAAGTAGCCATGGCATTTCGTGGAGCTCGCTTTGCGGCGATGATGGCGAAGAACACCTCGGCAACGCTGGCTATGAAGGTTGCCTTGGCGGGTGTCATCCTGATTCCTGTCATTTTTGCCGGTTTTTATTTGTCGGCCTTCCTTGACCCTTACGCTCATTTGAACCAGGTTCCTGTGGCGGTGGTCAACAACGACGAGGGCGCAACCATCAATGGCGAGGAGCGCAACGTCGGCGACGAGGTGGTACAGCGCCTGAAAGACCAGCCCGAGGATGAAAGCCTGGGTTGGAGTTTCGTCAGCGAAAAAGAGGCCAAGCAGGGCATGAAGGACGGCACCTACTACATGATCTGCACCCTGCCCAAGGATTTTTCGGAGCAGATAGCCTCGGCTGATACGAGTGATCCCGAGAAGGCCAACATCGTGGTCGACTACGACGAATCGGCCAACATGCTTGCCAGCCAGATCGGCGAGAATGCCTGGAAACAGCTGGTGAGCAAGGTTAACCAGTCGGTGGTTGAGGAATACTTCGGCACGGTGTTCGACAAGATCACCGATGCGGGCGATGACCTGCAGGAAGCCGTTGATGGCGCGCTTGAGCTGTACGATGGCTTGGCCGACGCCGAGGAGGGCTCCGGCAAAATCACGACCAACCTATATAAACTTGTTGATGGCTCCGACGAGCTGAAGTCGGGCTTGCAGAAGCTTTCCGACGGCACCAGCACCCTGGCTGCCGGCGCCAATCAGCTCAAGGACGGCACCTCTTCCCTGGAAAGCAGCACTCAGCAGCTCTCCGATGGCGCCAAGAGTCTTTCTTCCGGCGCCACCACGGCGCTTGCTGGCGCCTCCGTTTTGAGCGCGGGTTCGGCTCAGCTTGACGAGGGCACTCAGGCGGCGCTTGTCGGTGCGCAGAAGCTTTCAAGCGGCGCAAACGAGCTCAACACAAAGGTTAGCAACGAGGTTGTGCCAGCTATCGAGAAGCTCTCCACGGGTTCCAGCTCTTTGTATGCAGGCCTGAAACAGCTTGCCGACAAGGAAACCGGTTTGCCTGTTGCCAAGAGCGGAGCCGATCAGGTGAGCGCAGGGGCAAGCGAGCTTGCCGAGAAAACGAAGGATCTCCCTGAAACCATGCAGAGTGCGTTAAAGGCTCTTGAAAGTGGCAAAACGGCGCTTGAGTCTGGCGCTAGCGCCTTGAACAATTCTGGTTTAAGCAGCGCATCAAGCTCCATTAAGGATGCTCAGGATGCTATGAGCGATGTCTCGACTCCTTTGACGAACGCTTCCACGCAGCAGTCCGACGCGGCCACGGCGGCGAATGACGCCAAGAGCTCGATCGAGGCTGCTAAGAATAGCGTGGAAACCGTTGACTCGAGGTCCGGTAGGGCGTCAAGCAAGGTTGAGGATGCCTCGAACAAGATTAGTGATGTTGCTGACGATGTTTCATCGGCGAACTCCAGCCTCAAGGATGTCGACGTAACCAAAAAGACGATAACGAAGGACGACGGAAGTACCGAAGAGGTTCTGGTGATCAGCTCTTCCGACTGGGATAAGGTCAAGAGTGCCAAGAGCAAGGTGTCGAGTGCGGCAGGTAATGCAAGCTCTGCTCAAAAGCTGGCCAGTGATGCCAAGAGCGCGGCCGATGAAGCCGAGCAGAGCGCGGATTCAGCTACGGCAAGCGTTAAAGCCGCCGAAAACAATGTTTCCGATGTGGCCACCAAGGCGGCTGCTTCTTCCGAGAACCTGACTACCGCGAACAATAAGGTTTCTACGGCGACCGATGCGCTCGCCTCGGCAAAGTCCACGGTGGATAGCGTGAACAAGCAAGTGGCCTCACAGGCGGGAACCGCAACGGCTTGCGCCACTGCAGTGAAACAGGTCCACGATGGCATCGAATCAAAGAGCTCCGACATATCCGCATTGAGCACGGAACTGCAGGTTTTGAGTGCAGGCGCCTCCAAGGTCTCCGACGGCCTGCAGAGCGCTATCAACTCCTTGGGCAGTGATGACAATCAGAAGACGCTGGTCGGCGGCGCGAATGCCGTGAACAGCGGCCTGTCTAGTCTTAATAGCAACATGCCTGCTCTTACCGCGGGCATGCAAGATCTTGCTGATGGAGCAGCGGACCTTGCCGGCGACGAAGCCCTTGGCAAGTTGGCCTCCGGCGCAACCTCCATCCATGCGGGCTTGCAGCAGCTGGTTGGCTCCTCGGCCACCGACGACTCCGACGCAAGCGGCTTGACGGCGCTTGCCGAAGGTGCGGGTACCTTGTCTTCCGGCATGAGCCAACTGAACGAAGCCACGCCCACCTTGGTCGATGGCATCAGCCAGCTGGCCGCAGGCTCCAGCAAGCTTGCAAGCAGCGCGCCTTCCGCCGTTAGCGGCGCGGGCCAAATCAGCAGCGGCGCAAGCAAGCTCGCCAGCGGATCGAGCACTTTGACCGACGGCCTGAGCACCGCCAAAGACGGCGCCGACGAGCTGCACGACGGCTTGAAGGACGGCGTCGATCAGATGAGCTACACGGACAAGGAAAAGTCCGACAAGAAGGAGCAGATGTCCGAGCCCGTCGAGCTTGACGAGGATTACTACACCAGCGTCGAGAATTACGGCACCGGCTTCGCACCCTTCTTCATCGCCCTGGGCGTTTGGGTCGGCGCGATCTTCAACTGCTTCTTGTTCCGCAGCCTGAACTCCCGCCTGGGCCTTTCGGGCGCCAACCCCTTCGTCAACGCGATCGCAAGCTACCTGCCCATGGTGTGCTTCAGCATCGCTTCCACGATGATCGCGCAGGCCTTCGTGCAGTTCGGCTTGGGCGCGCAAATCAACAACGTGGTGGGTTACTACGGCATGGGCATCATCACCGCGATGTGCTTCACCGCCATGGTGCAGTTCCTGGTTGCCGCCTTCGGCTTCCCGGGCCGCTTCATCGCCGTCTTGGTGCTGACCTTGCAGATGACCTCTGCGGCAGGTACCTTCCCCATCGTCATGGAGCCCGACTTCTTCAATATCATCAACCCGCTGTTCCCGATGACCTACGTCGTCGAGGGCATGCGTCAGCTGATGACGGGCATCGGCACCTTCCCTGCAAGCCAGGATGCTGCGATCGTCGCCTGCTACGCAATCGTGTTCTTCCTGTTCACGGTGGTTGTTGCCTGGAAGAAGCGCCACGTCACCATGGCCGACATCCATCCTCTGCTCGACCTGTAGGGAACGACCATGGGACCTATCAGGAAAAAGGCGAAGGCAAAATCCGAGGCAACGCGTCAGGCTCTGCTTCATTCGGCGGTCAAGATCATCGGTTCGCGCGGCTACACGGCAGCGACGATCGATGCAATCGCCGAGGACGCGGGCGTATCCAAGGGCGTGGTGTACTACTACTTCAAGACGAAGGCTGATATCGCAACGCAGGTTTTGGTGTCGGTGTGCCGCGACCTGGTTACGCGCTTTGAGCGGGATATCGCCGAGATTCGTTCGCCGTACGATGCAATGTGCGCCATCATCAAGGATTTCGCCAACCTGATCTTCGACAACCGTGAGGCTGCGCGTTTCGTACTCACGGAGCTGTGGCGCCAAGACCGCCTTTGGTCCGGCGAGATGCGCGAGCAGGAGGAGCGTTTGTCGGCCGTTATCGGCGAGCTTCTTCAGCGCGGCATCGACGAAGGGCGCGTGCGCCCCGAGATCGATCTTCAGTTCACGGCGGCGGCACTTACCGGAACGGTGCTCATCACGGCGCAGTTCTATCTGCTGAACGACAAAACGCCCGATGTTGAGAACTTCTCGGCCTTGTGCATCGATCACATTCAGCATGCGCTTGCGGTACCGGGCACGCTGGCAAGCTGATGGGCCGAGTTTCGCATTCGTGGCTTGCTGCGCCTGTTGGCCAGGGTTGCTAGCCCAGGCGCTTGGCGTGCGCGGCTTGCGGCGCTTGCGTCTCTTGAGCGTTCTAGCTGGCGGGTTGACGAGTTGATTATCTGCAGAAAAGCCCCATCATGGGGCTTTTCTTGTGTTTACGTGGTGGTGACCACCCGCGATGTTGCTGCGCGCAAGGCTTCGCACGTTATAATTTGCCAAGCAATTACTGTCCAAGGAGGACCAATGTCTGAAGAGCAGAACAACCAGCAGGCGCCCCAGAGCACACAGCCCGTTGGTTCTTTCGATCCCAACGCCGCAAGCTACGTTCCCAACAGTGCCGCCTACAACGAGGCCCAGCAAGCTGCCGCCCAGCAGACCGCTCCTGCTGCCGCGCCCGCTCAGCCCGTAAGCCCCGAGGTTCAGGCGCAGCCTTACGTTCAGGGCGCCACTGGCCAGGCGCCCCAGGCTCAGCCTTATCAGCAGGTTCCGGCCGGTCAAGCTCAGCCTGGCGTTGCGGGCGCTGCCGTTCCGCAGCAGCCCTACCAACAGGGCGCTCCTGCAGGCCAGCCCTACCAGCAGCCCTATCAGCAGGGCGCACCTGCCGGAAATCCCTATCAGCAGGCTGCTCCCAACGCGGCACCCACCGGTGCCCCTATGGGCGCTCCCTACCAGCAGCCCTATCAGCAGAATCCTTATCAGCCTGCTGCCGGCATGCCCACCGCTCCGGTGAAGAGCCACAGCACTTCAACGCTCGTTCTGGGCATCCTTGCCATCGTCTTTGGTTTCGTCAGCCCTCTTGTTGCGTGGATCTTGGGCGGCATCAGTCTCCATTTCGCCAAGAAGGATCGCCAGTTCTTCGGCCCCGACGCCTGCAAGGCTGGTCGCACCTGCGCCATCGTCGGCATCGTCATCGGCGTTGTCATGTGGGCGATTACCGTGTTCCTTCTGCTCACCGGCTATGCCGACGCCGACGTTTTGCTGGGCAGCTCCTCGTCTTCGAGCGTTTTCTAAAGGGCAACGATGCTAGCTGCAACAACATCAACCGCAAAGGACGCCACCATCCGCCTCGCGTGCGAGAGCGACGCCGAGGCCATTCGTGAAATCTATGCGCCCTATGTGCTGGAAACCTGCATCACCTTCGAGACGCACGTTCCTTCGGTGAGCGAATTCCGCGCGCGTATAGCTCGCACCCTGGAAAGCCATCCGTATTTTGTGGCCGAGCTGGATGGGGAAGTGGTTGGTTATTGCTATGCAGGCTTCTTCCGCCCTCGCACGGCCTATCGCTATTCCATCGAGACTTCGGTGTATCTGCGCGGGGACATCAAAGGCGGAGGCCTTGGTCGCAGGCTCTACGAGCTGCTTGAGGAAGTGCTGCGTATGCAAGGGGTCACCAACGCCTATGCGTGCATCGCCTCAAGCGAGCCCCCGTGCGAGCAAGCACCCGACACCAGCCGCTTGTTCCATAAACACTTGGGCTACAAGCTGGTGGGCACTTTTAGGAAGTGCGGCTACAAGTTCGATCGCTGGTTCGACATGATTTGGATGGAGAAGATGCTGGTGGAAGGCCATAGCGAGCCTTACCGCGAGTTTGTGCCGTTCCCGGCGCTCGACCAGGAAGAGGTGGCCAAGCTCATCGCGCAGGCCTAGCGGCTCTATCGCGCCGTCGGCTCAGATGCGCAGTTTCGGTCTGCGGTTTGCAGGCGCGCTAGCTTCTACTGCAAGCTTGGGTGTCGGCTTCGGCGTTCAGTCCGCAAGCCCTGTAACTCCGTCAGGCTTTGCCGTCGACCGTAGCCTGCAAGCCCTTCAACTTTGCCGTCTTTGGCCGGCCTCATAATTCATCTTTTGCTGAAAAAAGGAACAGCGCACGAGGCGCTGTTCCTTTTTGGGTTTATGTCCCTGTGCGCGATACCGATAAGCGGCTCGGCGGGTCGCTTATTACTGAGCGGTCTTCAGCAGGCCGTAGCCACCGTTGCCACGGCGGTACAGGATGAAGACGGCACCGCTGTCGCGATCGGTGTAGGCGAAGAAGTCGTGGCCCAGAAGGTCGATCTGAACCAGTGCCTCCTCCTCGGTCAAAGGCTCAAGGTTGACTTCCTTCACGCGTACGACCTCGTCGTCAGCGGAAAGCTCGGCCATCAGGCCCTCAACATCGAGCTCGGTGGGAGTGGCCGTCTTGTCGACGATAGCGCCGCCGGGCTTCTTGTCGATAACTCGGGTCTTGAACTTGCGCAGCTGGCGTGCGGCCTTAACGGCGGCAACGTCGATTGCAGCGTACATATCCTGCTCGTGCTCGTCGACGCGAATCACATGGCCACGTGCGCGCATGGTGACTTCGCAACGGGCGGGAGTGGGGTTTGCAGGATTCTGCTCGACTTCCAGGACGACTTCAGCAGTCAGGGGGTCGATGTCCATGACCTTCATGGAGTTGCCGATCTTTTCCTCGGCGTAATCGCGCAGGGCGCTGGTGATGGGCATCTTGCGGCCGGTGATGGTGATATCCATGATTCACCTCTTCTAACTAGGGGTCCCATAAGTAAACGAAGGGACGACGGCGCGCACTCCAGGTAAAAGAAGCATCCACCGAGATAACGGCCTTTTCCCCTCGAAAACCGTTTCTTGATGTTTTTAGTTTACTCCAGTTTCTTCGCAAGTCGGCAAAATATTGAGCGTGTTCACAACTTGCACGAAGCCTTACATGAATAAAAGAACGAAAAGAAGCCCTTCCTAAAGAGTCGCCCGGCCACGTGGCGTGTGGCGCATTCGTGCGTGGGCTCTGAAGCGCTGGCCGCTAAACCGTTGGCGCGGGCTGGATTTATGAAGCCGCTCTTCACAATTGAGCGGTGATTTTTTGGCGACGCGCCCGCTTTTGCTACCATGTTGGACGTATATCTACAGGAAAGCACATTCGAATGCTCTCTCGTGAGGAGGCCCAAAACGATGATCGAGCATCTGCAAAACCTCAATAAACGCTCCATTGCATGTGCTGCATGTTCATTGGTTCTGTGCACCGGCTTGTCGCTGCCCGTTAACTTCGACAGCGCCTACGCGGTTACCGCCGCCGAAAAGCAGGCCGAGGCCGATCAGGCCAAAGACAAGATGAACGAGCTCTACGACGTTGCCGAGCAGAAGTCCGAGGCTTACAACGACGCCGTTGTTGCCCGCGACGAAGCCAAGTCGGCCCAGAAAGAGGCCGAGAGCAAAGTCGACGAGGCTAAAAAGGAAATTGCCAGCGAAACCAAGAAGATCGAGGGCTACCAGGAGCAGCTGGGCAATCGTGCCCGCTCGATGTATCGCTCCGGCGGCAACGATTTCATCGATGTTCTGCTGGGCTCTTCTTCCTTCGAAGAATTTGCAACCAGCTGGACTTTGCTTGAGACCTTGAACGAAAACGACGCCGAGTTGGTCTCTGAGACCAAGGAAGCGCGCACTAAGCTTGAATCCGCCAAGAAGGAACTTGACGAGCAGGCCGCCGAGGCTAAGAAGCAGTCCGAGGAAGCCACCAAGCAGGCTGCTGCCGCAAAGGCCGCTAAGTCCGAAGCCGCCGCAGCTGCAAGTAAGGCTGAGTCTTCTTACAAGAAGCTGAGCAAGGAAGCCAAGAAGCTTCTTGCCGAGGAAAAGGCTGAGGAAGAGCGCAAGGCCAAGGAGGCCGCTGCCGCTGCCAAGGCCGAACAGGAAGCTGCCGCCAAGGCCGAGCGTGAGGCAGCTCAAAACGCCAGCTCCAACAGCACTGTCGTTTCCCGTGCTTACGCTCAGCTGGGCAAGAGCTATGTCTGGGGCGCAACGGGCATGTCTACCTTTGACTGCTCCGGTTTGGTTGGCTACTGCCTGCGCGGCACCACCGGCCGTTGGATGACTTCCAGCACCGCTTGCGGTTGGACCAAGGTTTCCAACCCCCAGCCTGGCGACGTTTGCGTGCGTAGCGGCCATGTTGGTATCTACATCGGCAACGGCATGATGATTCACGCTCCCCACACGGGCGACGTGGTTAAGATCTCGCCCGTTCCTTCCAACATGTGGTACGTGCGCTACTAGTTCGTAGATAACTTGTGGGCGGCCCCTAAGGGGCCGCTTTTTCGGCGTGTCAAATGTGCTAACATATCACGCGCTTGCTGCGAGCGTTTCGCTCGCGTTGACAACGGGATGTGGCTCAGCTTGGTAGAGCGCTGCGTTCGGGACGCAGAGGTCGCAGGTTCGAATCCTGTCATCCCGACCATGAACCGTTAGGGGAGTGCCCATACAAGGGCACTGTCCTTTTTTGATAAGGTGAAGCTGTCCCCTTCGGGCGGCAGTTTATCCGTCTTCCTTAATGGAGGTGCTTATATGAAAATCGGACCTTTCGGCGGCCTTGAAATCCTAATCATCGCCATCGTCATCTTCCTGGTGTTCTTCGTGTTCGGCCCCAAGAACATGCCCAAGCTCGGTACCGCCTTCGGCAAGGCGATCAAGAACTTCCGCGAGGGCATGGGCGCTGGTAAAAAGGATGCCGAGGAGGAATCTCAGGCCAAGCAGCAGCCCACCGAGGCAGCCGAGCTGGTTGAGGTCATCGACAAGCCCGCACCTGGCAGCAAGCCTGCTCCCAGCGCTAAGCAAGCCGAGAAGGAAAGCGCCGAGTAGCGCTAAGCAAGCTGTTAACAAAGCGCCCCTCAGAGGGGCGCATTTTGACGTTAAGCCCAACGAGTAAAGCGCCACGCACGTGGCCGGAGGAAACATGGACAATTACATTCTCACCGAAGAAGGCAAGGCAAAACTCGAGGAAGAGCTTCGCTACCTGGAAACCGAGAAGCGCGCCGAGATTGGCGAGCGCATCAAGGTCGCCCGCGAGTTCGGTGACATCTCCGAGAACTCCGAGTACGACGACGCCAAGAACGAGCAGGCTCAGGTTGAGGCTCGCATCATCGAGATCAACCGTATCCTGTCCGAGGCAACCGTTGTCGCTGCCGGCAAGGCAGGCAACCGCGTTAACATCGGTTCTACCGTCAAGGTGACGATGAACGGCAAGGAGCGCACCTTCACCATCGTCGGTGCCGCCGAGTCCAACGTCGCCGAGGGCAAGATTTCCAACGAGTCTCCCGTTGGCGCTGCGCTGCTTGGCACCAAGAAGGGTGACTGCGTGACCGCTTACGGTCCCACCGGCCGCGAGATCGAGCTCAAGGTCGTCTCCCTGGCAAAGTAAACAAGCAACGGAGCTCTTGAGCTCTTTTCCAGAGTTCCTTCATCCGCAGGTGGGGGAACTTTCTTTTTCCCGCCTTAACCCCCGCAAAAGGAGCCCCTATGGCAGAAGAAACAAACGCCCCTGAAATTGAAGACGATCCCATCGCGGTTCGCCGCGCCAAGCGCGAATCTCTGATCGCTGCTGGCAAGAACCCCTACGGCCATGCCTTCGAGTACACCCATCACGTTTGCGAGCTCGAGGAAAAGTACGCCGAGCTTGAAGATGGCGCTACCACTGAGGATGAAGTGGCAGTTGCCGGTCGTGTGATGGCCAAGCGCGTTCAGGGCAAGATCATCTTCTTTGAGCTCATGGACTCTACCGCACGCATCCAGCTGTTCTGCCGCATCAACGCACTCGGCGAGGAAGCTTTTGCCGAGATGAAAGACTTGGACCTGGGCGATTGGATCGGCGTTCAGGGCGTGATGATGCGCACCCGCCGCGGTCAGCTCTCCGTTGCGGTTGCCACCTTCGAGCTTTTGTCGAAGTCGCTGCGCCCCCTGCCCGAGAAGTTCCACGGCCTCTCCGACAAGGAGACTCGCTACCGTCAGCGCTACGTGGATCTCATCGTCAACGACGACGTGCGTGACACCTTTCTTAAGCGCTCCAAGATCCTCTCGGCTTTCCGCCGCTACATGGAGGACGACGGCTACTACGAGGTGGAAACCCCTATCCTGCAAACCATCCAGGGTGGCGCCACCGCAAAGCCCTTCATCACGCACTTCAATGCTCTTAACCAGGAGTGCTACCTGCGCATTGCCACCGAGCTGCACCTGAAGCGCCTTCTGGTAGGCGGCTTTGAGCGTGTGTTCGAGATCGGCCGCATCTTCCGCAATGAGGGCATGGACCCAACGCACAACCCTGAGTTCACCACGATGGAGGCTTACTGCTCTTTCAGCGACTTGCAGGGTATGAAGGCCTTGGCCCAGGGCGTTATTAAGGCCGCCAATGCTGCGGTCAACGATAGCGAGCAGCTGGAGTACCAGGGTATGGCCATCGACCTTTCGGGCGATTGGCCGAGCATCCCCATGACCAAGATTGTCTCTGATGCGCTGGGCGAGGAAATCTCGCTCGACACCCCAGTTGCGCACTTGGCCGAGCTTGCCAAGAAGAACGGCATCGAGGTCAAGGACGAATGGACCGCCGGCAAGCTCATCGCCGAGCTCTACGATGAAATCGGCGAGCCCACCATCGTCAACCCCACCTTTGTGGTCGACTACCCCGTTGAGGTAAGCCCCCTGGCCAAGCGCTTCGACGACGAGCCGCGCCTGACCGATCGCTTCGAGCTGGTTATCGCCGGTCACGAGTACGCTAACGCCTTCAGCGAGCTGAACGACCCAGTCGATCAGGCCGAGCGCTTCCAGGCGCAGATGGAGGAAAAGGCCTCCGGCGACGATGAGGCCATGGAGTACGACCACGATTACGTTCGTGCGCTCGAGTACGGCATGCCTCCCGCAGGCGGTATCGGTATCGGCATCGACCGTGTGGTGATGCTTCTTACCAACCAGGCGACCATCCGCGATGTCTTGCTGTTCCCGCATATGCGACCCGAGGCAATCGACTAAACGCCCGCCCAACCGCGCTCAAGCAAGGCCGCCTGCAAGGCACCGAGCTTGGGCGCTGTTCGTAGTTTTTGATTAGGGACCGAAAGGGGAATCATGCCCTTCGATAAGTTCACCGATAAAGCCCGCAAGGTTTTGGTGCTCGCGCAGGAAGAAGCCCGCGCCCTGCATCAGCCCTATGTTGGCACCGAGCATCTGTTGTTGGCCCTTTTGAAGGAAAACGACGGCTTGGCTGCGCAGTCCTTGGATCATCTGGGCGTCACCTACGATGCCGTGGTCGATGCTATTAAAAAGGTCGTCGAGATCGATCCCAATGCCGACGTTTCGGGGCACCTGTCCTTCACGCCGCACACCAAGCGCGTCCTTGAGCACGCATTGCGCGAAGCCATGCAGATGGGTCAGACCTACATCTCCACCGAGCATATGCTTCTGGGAATTGTGCGCGAAAACGAAGGCACCGCTATCGAGGTGCTGGCTCGCATGGGCATCTCGGGCGAGGCCGTGCGCGCCTCTCTTAACGACCTAGTTGGCCAAAGCCCCATCTATGCAGGCACCAACGGGGTCGACCCTGTGATGGCCACCGCCGACAGCATGCTCAAGGAGTTCGGCTGCGACCTTACGCGCAAGGCAGCCGACGGCAAGCTCGACCCGGTTATCGGCCGCGCAGGCGAGATTGAGCGCGTGATGCAGATTCTCTCGCGCCGCCAGAAGAACAATCCTCTTATCCTGGGCGAGCCGGGCGTTGGCAAAACCGCCATCGTCGAGGGCCTAGCTCAGCTTATCGTGGCCGATCAGGTACCCGAAACCTTGCGCGGCAAGCGCCTGGTTACTCTGGACATCAGCGCTCTGGTTGCCGGTTCCAAGTACCGTGGTGAGTTTGAGGATCGCCTGAAGAAGTGCATCAAAGAGGTCATGGATGCGGGCGACATCATCCTCTTCATCGACGAGATTCACACGCTTCTGGGCGCCGGCGCCGCCGAGGGCTCGGTTGACGCCGCCTCCATCCTGAAACCGCCCCTGTCGCGCGGCGAGATTCAGATCATCGGCGCTACCACGCTTGAGGAATATCGCAAGCACCTGGAAAAGGATTCCGCCTTCGAGCGTCGCTTCCAATCGCTCACTGTTAAAGAGCCCAACGAGGAGCAGGCAATTCGCATCATGGAGGGCCTGCGCGATCGCTACGAGGACTACCACAAAGTTCACTACTCCGAGGAGGCTCTGCGCGCGGCGGTGGGATTGTCGCATCGCTACATCCAGGATCGCTTCCTGCCCGACAAGGCCATCGACGTCATCGACGAGGTGGGCGCCCGCCTGCGCATCCGCAATATGGTTTTGCCCGAGGAAGTGCAGGTGCTCGACGACAAGCTGCGTCGCCTGCGCGGCCAGAAGGACGAGGCCATCGCCGATCAGGACTTCGATCGCGCCGGCAAGGTGCGCGAGAAGGAGCTCGCGGTCCAGAAAGAGCGCGACGCTGCCATGGCCAAATGGGAAGAGGAAAACGCCAAGAAGGTCACCGAGGTTTCCGTGGAAGACATCGCCGACGTGGTTTCTATGTCTACGGGCGTTCCTGTTTCCAACCTGACCGAGGCCGAAACCGACAAGCTTCTGCGCATGGAATCCGTGCTGCATGAGCGCGTGATCGGCCAGGACGAAGCGGTAACTGCGCTTTCCAAGGCAATTCGTCGCAGCCGTTCGGGCCTGAAGGATCCCAAGCGCCCTGCCGGATCGCTGATGTTCCTTGGCCCCAGCGGCGTGGGCAAAACCGAGCTCTCAAAGGCGCTTGCCGAGTTCCTGTTCGGCACCGAGCGCGCGCTTATCAGCTTCGACATGTCCGAGTACATGGAAAAGCATACGGTCTCGCGTCTTATCGGTTCGCCCCCGGGCTACGTGGGCTACGACGAGGGCGGGCAGCTGACCACGGCCGTGCGCCAGCAGCCTTACTCGGTGGTTCTGTTCGACGAGATCGAGAAGGCGCACCCCGATGTGTTCAATATCCTTCTTCAGATTTTGGAGGAAGGCCGCCTTACCGACTCGCAAGGCCGCTCGGTCGACTTCCGCAACACCGTCATCATCCTGACCTCCAACGTCGGTGCACGCGAAATCACCGCGCAGGCTCCCTTGGGCTTCACCGGCGCAAAGAACGGCGGAATGGACGACAAGGAAATCAAGACGCGCGTGATGTCCGAGGTCAAGCGCCTGTTCAAGCCAGAATTCCTTAACCGTCTGGATGAGATTATCGTCTTCAAGAGCCTTACCGAGGAAGAGCTGCTCGAGATCGTGGATCTGATGGTTTCCGACCTGCGTGAGCGCCTGATTGAGCAGAACATGACCATCAACCTCACCGACGAGGCAGCACGCTTCGTGGTGAAAGAGGGCACCGACCTGGCCATGGGCGCGCGTCCTTTGCGCCGCGCCATCCAGCGCCTGCTCGAGGATCCCTTGTCCGAGCAGATTCTTGAGGGCAAGTGGACGGCTGGCTCGGTCATCGACGTGGACGTGGTTGACGGCAAGCTTAGCTTCACCGCTGGCTCTGGTTCCATCCCTGCGCCCCGCAAGCGTGATACCATTGCCAAGGAAGCCGAGCTGCTTTTGTCTCAGTACGATTTGGGGCACGCCGGCCTACCCGGCGGTGGTAGCGCCCAGGGAGGCCAAGCAGCCGATTAACATGCGAGTTGCCAGGAGGAACAATGGCCAAGGAAATCGTCGATCCCGTATCTGCACCCTTTGCCTTGCGCAACCTTCTGGAGACTTTAGACGATGCTGAATTCGATGCCCTGCAGGCGGAGTACCGCCCGCAGGGCATTGTTGACAAAAAGGCCGCAACCGCTGCCGTTATCTTGGCGGGCGGCTCGGGCGAGCGCTTCGGCCGCGAGGGCGGCAAGCAGCTGGTTGAGATTGCGGGCAAGCCCGTGCTCACGCGCTCCATCGAGGTTATGGATCGCGTGCCCGACATCGGTCTTATCGTGGTGGTTGCTCCGAAGGATCGCGCCGCCGAGTATCTTTCGCGCGCCATCGATCCTTACGAGTTTGCAACGCCGATCGTAATGGCCGAATCGGGTTCCATCCGCCAGGAATCCGCCTTCAACGGTCTGGAGCAGGTGCCCGAGAAATACGATTTCATCCTCTTGCATGACGGCGCGCGTCCCTTGGTTTCGGCCAAGCTCGTTGAGCACACTATCGCAACGCTCAAGGGCAACTTCGACGCCGATGGAGCGGTGGTGGGACATCCCTCCATCGATACCCTGAAGGTGGTCGAGAACGGTGCCATCGTGGGCACGCCCGATCGCTCGGTGTTTTGGAACGCTCAAACTCCGCAGGTCTTCCGCGCGGGCATTTACCGCCGCGCACATGCCGACGCGCTTTCGCACGGCTTTGTGGGCACCGACGATTCCTCGCTCATCGAGCGCTTGGGTGGCCGTGTGCTGATGGTCGAGGGCAAACGCGACAACCTTAAGCTCACCGTGCCCGAGGATTACCGCATCATCTCCGCCGCCGTTCGTGCGGCGCCCGAAAACGCCATGAAGGACGAAAGCTCGTCCAAGAACTCCTCTAAGGAAGGATCCGCCGATGCCGAATAAAGGCTTGCGTATTGGTTTGGGCTTTGACGTCCATGCTTTTGCCAAGGACAGGAAGCTGATTCTAGGCGGCGTGGAAATCCCTCATTATCAGGGGCTTGATGGCCATTCCGATGCCGATGTTTTAGCTCATGCGGTGGCCGATGCCCTGCTGGGCGCCATTCGCGGCGGCGATATTGGCAAGCTCTTCCCCGATACTGACCCGGCTTACAAGGGCGCCGATTCCTTGGTTCTGCTGAGTGCTGTGGCCGATCTGGTTCGCGAGCGTGGTTACGAGATCTTAGACATCGATTGCGTGATTTCCGCGCAGGCGCCCAAGCTGTCGCCCCACCGTGAGGCTATGCGCGAGAATTTGGCGCGCGCCATGAAAATCGATGCGGAAAATATCGGCGTCAAGGCAACTACCACCGAGCATTTGGGCTTCGAGGGTAGGGAAGAGGGCATTTCCGCCGAGGCCGTGGTGCTGCTTGATCGATGTTGCTAGCCTGGCGCGGCGGCAAGGAGCCTGCATGCGTTCGTGTTGAGCGCAGGTAGGGCTTAGGCGGGGCGCGACTAAAGCGCACGGTCTGAGTGAGGCGAAAGCGCGGCCAAGGAAGCGCGAAAGCGCGCAGTCAAAACGAGTCTGCGCCTATAAGGTGAGCCGCCCCTCTTTTATAATTAGGCACTTACATTCTCAATCCTTGAAAGGCTAAGGATTTTCATGACCATCAAGATTTACGATACCAAGGCCCGCGCCAAGCGCGAGTTCGTCCCCGTCCACGAGGGCGAGGTGCGCATGTACGTGTGCGGCCCCACCGTGTACAACTTCATTCACATCGGTAACGCGCGCACCTTCATCAGCTTTGACACCGTGCGCCGCTACCTTGAGTGGCGCGGCTTCAAAGTGACCTTCGTGCAGAACGTGACCGACGTTGACGACAAGATCATCAAGAAGGCCAACGAGGAGGGCACTACCGCCGAGGCGGTGGCCTCGCACTATACCGAGCAGTTCATCGCCGACATGCGTGCCGCCGGCGTGAAGGACCCTGACATTCGTCCTAAGGCCACCGAAGAAATTCCTGCGATGATCGAGCTGGTGCAGCTGCTGATCGAGCGCGGCCATGCCTACGAGGCCGAGGGCGACGTGTACTTCGACGTGCGCTCTTACGGCGCTTACGGCGAGCTTTCGGGCCGCAACATTGACGAGATGGAATCGGGTCATCGCGAGCTGCGCGCCGACGGTCAAGGCCTCGAAGATCGCAAGCGCGACCCTTTGGACTTCGCTCTTTGGAAGGCTGCCAAGCCCGGCGAGCCCAGCTGGGATTCTCCATGGGGCCAAGGCAGGCCGGGTTGGCACATTGAGTGCTCGGCCATGAGCAAAAAGTATCTTGACCTGCCCTTCGATATCCATGGTGGCGGTGCCGACCTGTGCTTCCCGCACCACGAGAACGAGCGTGCCCAGTCTGAGGCTGCCTACGGCGTGACTTTCAACAATTATTGGATGCACGGCGGCATGCTTAACATCAACAACGAGAAGATGTCCAAGTCGCTGGGTAACTTCTTGCTTTTGCGCGACGTTTTGCAGACGACGCCCGCCGCGGTTCTGCGCATGCTCATGCTGCAGACGCACTATCGCAGCCCGCTTGATTTCAGCGACGATCGCCTGAAGGAATCCGAGACCGCGCTTTCCCGCATCGAGAATTTCGTGAAGAACACCCGCTGGGCCGCCGAAAACGCTGGAGCCGCTGACGCTGTTGATGCTGCGGCCGGCGAGGGCAAGGCGCTTGATGCCGCTGCCCTAAGCGCCGCTGTTGACGCTATGCGCGCAGGATTCACCGAGTCCATGGACGACGACTTCAACACCGCGGGCGCCCTGGGCTTCGTGTTCACCTTCGTGAACGAGGCCAATGCCCTTATCGGCGAGGCTTCGCTTGCCGCGGACGATGCGCATGCTCTTAAGGCTGCGGCCGACGCGGTGGCCGAGCTTGTTGCCGTGCTGGGCATCGAGTTGGGCGGTGCCGAGGACGAGGCCAGCTATCCTGCCGAGATCTTCGATCTGGCTCGCGAGGTTGCAGGCTACGAAGGCGCCGATGGCGAAGCTGCCGTTCAGGCTTTGCTTGATGCCCGCGCCGCCGCTCGTGCCGAGAAGAACTGGGCAGTTGCCGATAGCGTGCGCGACGGCTTCACTGCCGCCGGCTTCGTTATCGAGGACACCCCGCAAGGAGCTCGCGTTTCCCGCAAATAGCAAAGGTGCGCGTGAGGCGCAGGGCGACTTGATTACTCGGCGCGCGCGGCACTCGCGTTCCCCAAGCTTCGGCAAGGGGGACTGCGGCCTTAGCTCAACATAATGTCAAGTAGAAGGATGCCTGCATTTCGCAGGCATCCTTTTTGCGTTTTAGAGCGTGTAGGCTTTGGTCGGCTAGCTTCAAACCGTCTTCAACTTTTCTTTATCACCTATCGGCTAGGCTGTGAATTAACGCAGGTGAACAAGTGAATTTGATGTGCATATAACCTAGACGATATTTTAGTAGTACAATTTAGTAGTAGGAAAAGTGAAGAGCGATGAAATTGACAATTCATCCTAGAGTTTGCAGCAAGCATCCTCAATTAGATCCCGCGGACATAGAGCACGCTTGGCACAATTCCTTTTTTATGGCCATTCGCGCTAACAGCCGGAATTACCCCGAATACCTTTGGATTGGCCGGGATGCCAAAGGTCGCGATATCGAGATGGTGGGAACGCTTACGGAAGAGGGGATACTCATTTATCACGCGAACACGCCATTGTCTGGGCGTACCTTGCGAGAGGTCGCTATGAGCAGGAGGAGGCATTGATCATGGCTGAATATAAGCTTGCCAACGGTTACGTGCTAAGCGACGAGGAGATAGAAAGAAGCGCCGCCGAGTGGGAGGCGGGGAGCTGGGAGGGCGATTTGATCACTCTTCGCGTGGGGCGACCCAGGCTTTCCGAAGAGGAAAACAAGAATATCTCGTTCAAATGCCCCGCTTCGGCCGCCGAGCTCATCGAGCGTGCAGCTAAGGTGCAGGGCGTAAAGAAGTCTGAGTTCATCCGAAGCGCTGCGCTTCAAAAGGCTGCGCAGGTTCTTTCCGCCTCGTTGGTTAGCAACGCTTGACGAGAGCGCGGTCTTCGCTTTTGAGTTATACGACGGATGTCGTGCGGCACTCGCAAAGCCAGGCGGCCAGCTCCTCTACGCCTTCGCCGGTGCGGGCGCAGGTTTCGAATATGCGCAGATTCGGGTTGAGCACGCGTGCTTGTTTGTGCAGCGCGGCCATGTCGAAGTCTGGGTTTAGCGGCAGGTAGTCGGTTTTGGTGACGATTAGCGCGTCCACCACCGAGAACATGGGCGGGTACTTGTAAACCTTGTCGTAGCCCTCGGGTACCGAAAGAAGCATGACGCGCCGGTGCGCGCCGGTGTCGAACTCTGCGGGGCAAACTAGGTTGCCGATGTTCTCCAAAAAGAGGAAGTCGTAGTGCTTGCCCCCGAAGGCTGCCCAGGATTTTTCGACCATGTTCATGTCGACATGGCAGATGCCGTGGGTCTCAAGTTGCACCGCATCAACGCCGGCTTCTTTGATTTTCTGCGAATCGACCGTAGAGGCCAGATCGGCCTCGATGATTCCGACTTCCCCCTGTTTGCGCAGGTAGGGGAGCAGTGCTAGCAAAAGAGTGGTTTTGTCCGCCCCCGGTGAAGCCATGATGTCGGTATAGAAGGTGCCTTCCTGGGCGAGCGTTGCGCGGAAAGCGTCGGCTGCGTTGGTGTTGCTGGACAGGATGTCCTCTTTGATTTCGATGATGCGGCTCTGTTCCATGGCTCTTCCCCTCAGATTTCTAGATAATCTCGATGTTCTTGATATAGAACTCTTTTCCCGTGTAGATGCCCAGTTTTGTGCTGTTGCAATCGGGACACACCAGGCTTTCCGGGTCGTGTACGTCAGCCTTGAACACAAGAAGGCATTCCTGACATTGCGCTCGCAGCGGCACCTTTTCCATGCTTAATTTGGCATCGGCTGCGATGGTGTCGCGCGCAAGGAACTGAAGGCAGCTCTCCATCAACTCGTCCACGACATCGCGCAGTTCGCCCACAACCAGGTTGACCTCAAGAACACGGGAGGCGTCGTTTTCTTGCGCATGCTTGAGCACAACGTCCATAACGTTGGAAAGAATTGCCATTTCATGCATGCTTGCTCCTTCGGTTTCACTGGTTGCGGGCGGAGTTTCCTTGGCGATTTTTTGTGCTTGACGGGGCTGGTGGTCGGCAGGGAAGGCACCGCCTAATGCGGTGGCGCCCTTTTCCTGCGCCGTCGCCTACGGGCGACTTGCTGCTCGCGTTGGCTATGGGCCGGGCCTTGCGCCGCGAGCAGCCCCGCCGTCCGCTTTCCTATTTCAGCGTGCCCTTTTCGCGGCGATTCTTCTCCATGATGGTGTAGGCGTCCCACACAAGATCGGGAAGTTCGTCAAGTCCCTCGGGATCCTTGTGCACCAGTTGGCGCGCGCAAGTGCTGCACGCGATGACGCACTGGCCGCAGCCGATGCAGCTGGAATCGGTGACGGGGTATCCGTCCTCATCGATGGTGATGGCGCCCATGGTGCAACGTGCGGCGCATCCGCCGTCTTGCATGCACAGGGACTTGTCGAAATCGATGCGGTAGCGCGAGATGTTGTTCATGGCATCGCCGGGGAACATCTTTGCTGCCTGTAAAATGCCGCAGTGGCACACCTTGCAGCTGCAGATGATCTCGTTCTTCTTTGCGAAGGTGGTTTGGATGGCCAGCCCGGCGTCGACGTTGCGCTTAAGCAGCTCGTGCACTTCTTCAAGCGTTGCTTCGCGGCCAAGTTTAAGGTCGTCCAGATAGTAATCGGCCATCTCGTCGGTTTGCACGCAGACGTTGCCGTCGTGGTCGCAGTTGTGCATGCCCATGATGTCGCGCGAGGATTGCAAGCAGGCGCAGGGGCTGATGCAGAATCGGCGGTGCTTCTTCAGCATCTCGAAGATGTCGTCGTCGGCCTCGAGGTCGCCTTCGCGCACGAGCGATTTGTCAGCGGGGACACAGCGATAGAAGGGGATGCCCGCGTCGTACACCTGGGCGAGCATGCCGCCGCCCATCACGCCATAGAGCGAGGGGATCCAATTCATGTTCATCTTGTCGCCCGCATGGAATTCGTAGATGCCGTGCGCGGCGGGCTCCATGTGATAGAGCATTTTGCCGTCGTCTGCGCGCTCACGATAGATGTTGCCGCGAACGGCAAGGTCGCGCAGGATTTCCTCGGCTTCGTCGACTTCAAGGCCTTCCTTTTCGGCGAACCATTGTGCGTCGAAGAATTTGTCGCGGGGCATGTCCATGCAATACAGGGCGTCTTGCGGAGTGTAGAACTCCTTGATCATGCCCATCTCGTGCCCGCCTTCGACAGCGCAGTAGCCAAAGCCGAAGCAGTCAAGATATTCCTGGAATTCGCGGTAGACCTCTTCTTCTGTCTTTCCGCAGGTTTCGAAGGTAGTCATAGTTCCCCCTTTGCTCTACCTCTTCGTTTTATTGTGGGCCGCCAACCCCTCCAGACCGGGCCCGTAGCGCTAGCGTAGTACAAGCTCTTGTATAACTAAATAGTTATAGAGCTATAGATTGTGAAAACTTTCATAATTTGCGGCGATAAATCAAAAAGCCCAAATTTTATGTATAGATTTTCGAAAATAGGTGGAATCCGCTCTGAAATCAGCCCTAAGAATCCTTGACGAACATGTTCATGGTTATTACTTTATAACCAAAAGGTTATGAAATAAGAAAGGGGTCGAACGATGAGCACTCGCGGAGGATTGGTCGAGCGCGTTTGCCGCTACAACAAAGCGGTGAGCGACCCTAATCGCATGCGCATGATTAAAATCGTCGGCTCGCACGAGCCCTACACCATGAAGGTGAGCGACATTGCCGAGGTCTTGGGCATCAGCCAACCTGCGGCAACCAAGCACCTGAAGATCATGGAGCAATCGGGCCTGTTCAAGCGCGAGCGTCGTGGCACCTCGGTGTATTACAGCCTCGACTTGGATGAGGTTGCGCATTACCAGGCCGACATGGTGTACGCCTTCGCGCATTCGCACACGCCCTGTAGCTACGGTTTCAAGTGCGCCACCTGCCCGGTGGCCGACACCTGCATGTAGCGCCCGCGGATTGCGGCTTGCGGCAAGCGCGTTTTGCTGGTGAGGATGCCGCTGGCCTGTAAGCACCGGCTTGCTGCCCGCGATGTTCTGGCCGGCGCGCAGCCCGGCGCGACCCAGGCAAAGCAAGCTAGCGTACTCAAATAGAGCGACCTAACACATCAAAAAAAGAAAGGTCCGGCCCGCGTTGGGCAGGAGATAAAAAGGAGGAAGCAATGGCAGCGAATGGAAACCTACCCGAGATGCCCCTAGGGACACCGCGCTTTATCGATCGCTTTTCGAAGGGGCAAAAGGTGCTGTTCGTGGTGCTGGGCTACGTGTTCGGCATTATCGGCGTGTTGATAGACTGGGCCATCGGCCACCGCAAGAAGATGATGGAGTGCTCCGCTGAGGCCATTTGGTACGGCCTTATTGGCTGGGGCATTGATGTGGTGGTTCGCTTCATCCTGGGTGTGACCACCGATTACGTCGACCCGGTCCAAGGTCTCTTCGGCCCGGGCGTCACCGTGTGGAGCGTGCTGTGGTGCATTTGCGGCGTCTGCTTCATCTTCTTGTCCATGCTGTGGATCTACGGCTTGCGCACCAAGATGACCGACGCCGAGCGTGCTTACGTGCTGAAGGGCGACGATCATTTCTCCGTCGACGAAAAGAAGCTGCGCTACGATGCCGGCATCACCGTCAACGCCACGCCTGAGCAGATTTGGCCCTACATGCAGCAGGCGGGCCAGTCGAAGGCAGGCTGGTACAGCTTCGAGCGCCTGGAGCGCTTCTTCACCTTCGATATTCGCAACCACTACGACTACTCCAAGTACCCCGAGTGGCAGAACCTCCACGTCGGCGAGTTTCAGTGGTTCCATCAGGCGCCGCTGTCAATCGGCGAATGGGTGACCGACTGCTCCAACGGCGAGAACGGGCACTATTATTGGGCGGCGCATTCCGACACCGCCACCGACCCTACCTGGAAGAACCGCGGCCCCGAGCAAGAAGGTGCGCTACGTCTGTGGTTCAAGCGCTTCGTCTGGACTTGGAACTGGGAGGTTTACCCCATCAACGAGAAGCAGTCGCGCTTCATCTACCGTTGCGACTGTACCTTCGATCCCTTCCTGCGCACGCCCATTCACAAATACTTCGTGGTGTTCATCTTGGGCACGGCGTCCATCGTCATGGGCCGCTGCTGCATGGAGACCATCACCAAGCTGTCTGAAGGCGAGCGCAATTTCCGTAAACGCTATTTCGACTAAAAGTCAGCTCAGTCAAGGATTGGCCGAGCCTACATAGGGAGCGATCCCGCCTTCCTGATGGGCGGGGATTCAAGGAGGAAACAATGGCATACGATTACGAAACCATCGTTGTAGGCGCAGGCGCGGCAGGCATGAACTGCTGCCTGGAGCTGCAAAAGAACAACCGCGAGTACCTGCTTATCAGCCCGAACATCGGCGGGCGCATCTGCAACGACGAGGAACGCCACATGAATTACGGTGCAGTGTTCTACTTCGGCACCTACAAGTACATGTTGCAAAGCGGTCTTTTGATCGAGGGCCCCGACGTGCTGCCAAGCCTGTCACAGGGTTGCTGCCATCACGACGACGGCAAGCAGTACCCGCCCATCTCGATGACCACGGCGGCCGATGCCCCCAGCTTGCTCAAATACATGAAGTGGATGCGCGAGGAGTTCATCCCTGCCTACACCAAGTTCAAGGACAACTGCACGGTCATGGAGGTGCAGGCTGCGCTTGAGCTGGATCCGATGATTAAACAGCTCTACACCGAGTCGGCCGAGCATATGATCGAGCGCATGGGTTTTGGCCCCATCTGCCACGACCTCATCAGCATGTTCGCGCACGCGTGCACCGGCACCAAGATCAAGGACCTAACCGCTCTTGATTACCTGAACACCGTGCAGCCCCTGACTATGCAGATCCCCCCGATGAAGCTGCTCTTCTGCCTGAAGCGTTTCGACTTCGACTCCGAGGGCGTAAAGAAGCGCCTGGCGCAGGGCTCGGGCGAGGTCCTGATCGACGAGGTTGCCAGCGTCTCCAAAGAAGGCGACGGCTGGAAGCTTACCACCCAGGGCGGCAAGAGCTTCACCTGCCAAAACGTGGTTATGGCAAGCCCCGCGCACATTACCAAGGAGCTGCTGGCTCCTGTTCCCGGCTTGCCCGAGCTCGATGTTCGCAAGGCCTCGCAGCTCACGGGCTACCTGGTGCGCGGCAAGATCAAGCCGGCGTACAGCCGCCATACGGTGCACCTGTTCGACGACACCATTCCCATCATCTACATTGCCAAGCGCTTCGACGGCGATTACGAGATCTTTACCGAGGTCGACTTCGAAGACATGCGTCGCTTCGATTTGTACTTCGACGAATGGGAGGTCGTGGGCAAGAAGTACTGGGAGTACGCGCTCTACACTGCCGCGCATGAGGCGCTGCCCCAGAACCTTGCGCCGGGCCTCATCATGGCCGGCGACATCAATGGCCTTGGCATGGAACCCGCGTGCATCTCGGGCATCTATGCCGCCAACAAGATCCTGGGTAAAACGCAGGACTAGGCCCTACGGACGCACCCTCTTAAAGCTCGTCGCCGGCATGCGCTAGGCGGCGGGCTTTTTTGTTTGGTTGCTTGCCGCTGGTAGGTTTGCCGCTTGCCGTTTGTGCGGTAAAACACGTTCACACAGGTAAGCTTTTTGTAAATTACGGGATATAATCAAACAGAATTACTAAAAGAAAACCCTTGCGATATATCGCCGATAGGAGCCCTTCATGAACCGTCGCAACAAGGTCGTATCCGTTCAGGAAACGCGTGCCCAGGTCACCCGCGAGAAACTGCTCAACGCAGCTATCGACTTGGTTAACCGCAGCGGCATGGAGGCCCTGACCGTCCGCAACATCTGCGACGAGGCGGGCCTTTCCACCGGCAGCTTCTACAACCTGTTCTCCGGCAAGGACGAGCTTATCGCCTTCTATCTAAAGCACTCTTTCGAGTCTTACAAGCTCACCGCCGAGGAAAAGGCCGCTAACTACAACGTTATCGAAAAGTGCCTGATGGTCTATCGCTTCTACCTGCGCTGCCTGAAGGACGCCGGCCTTGAGTTTGTAAGCGGTCTGTATGCGGCAACCAACAGTCCCTTCTTCGACTTCAAGCATCGCGATTCCGAGGACGAGATCGTTATCGACCTGGTTGGCTCCTACCTCGAGGAAGGCAAGAAAGAGGGCACCATCCGCGCCGACGTCGATATCGAGGAAGCCAAACTGCGCATCGCCTCTATCGTCACGGGCATGCAGTTTTACTGGTGCGTCTTCAAGGGCGGCATCGATGTTGCCTACCAGACCGACGAGCTTCTGCGCATCTATCTGACCACGCTTTTGGTCGAGGGCGTAACGCTTGAATACACGCTTCCTTCCTTGGACGACAGGGGCGCCTTCCTGGGCGAATAGTGTTATCGTGTAGGCAATGATTCGAAACGGGAAGCTTTTAAAGAATCCCGTAGTCGCCAGAGGGGGAACATCATGGTTTTCGAAAACATCGTTGTTGCGTACGACGGCTCCGAGCAGTCTTTGCTTGCGGTTGCCAAGGCGGGCGAAATTGCCAAGCTCGACCCAGCCATCAAGGTTCACGTCGTGTTTGTCACCACGCATCCCAATGCGCAGCTGCCTGCTAATTTCAATAACGCGACCTTCGACCCGCAGCAGTATCTGCTTTCCGTCGACGACGTTAAAGCGCTCTACGACAAGACCATCGCCGAAGAAACCGCAACGGTCAAGGAAGGCCTGGGCTCCACTCTCGACGACGTTAAAAGCCAGGTTCAGATCGATGTCATCCCTGGTTATGCTCCTGCATCTGACCTGCTTCATTACGCCGACAAGGTCGAGGCCGATCTGATTGTCATGGGTTCGCGCGGCTTGGGCGCAATCCGCGGCGTTCTGGGCTCGGTGAGTTATGCGGTTCTTCGTGAATCCGACATCCCCGTGCTCGTGGTTAAATAAGGCAAGCGTACAATTGCCATGCTTGGAAGGGCTCCAACGGGGTCCTTCTTTTTTGGCTGTTTAGGCAAAGAATACTTGCCCCAAGCTCGGGCGCGCCTGCGTCGGCGGCGCCGGTAAGCGTGCAGGTAAGGAAAAGACGAAGGAAAGGCGAGCTATGGCGTTTCTTCTGGGATGCGAGAACATTCATCTGGAATACCCGACCAAGGTGATCTTCGAGTCCCTTTCGCTCGGCGTCAACGATGGCGACTGCATCGGCGTCGTTGGACGAAACGGCGACGGCAAGTCTTCCTTGTTGGGCCTGTTCAACGGCAGTATCGAGCCCGATAGCGGCCGCGTTACCAAAACGCGCACGACGCGCATCCAGATGCTGGGCCAAACCGACGCGCTCGATGACGAGGCGTCTATTCTTCACAACATCGTGGGCGACGTTCCTGAATATGTTTGGGCATCCGACCCTTCCATTCGCAAGATTTTAAAGGGCATGATCGGCGACCTTGACCTTGAGCGAAAGGTGGCGGGCCTTTCGGGTGGCGAGCGCAGGCGTGTCGATTTGTGCCGTGTGCTCATCGAGCCCGCCGACGTGCTTTTGCTGGATGAGCCTACCAACCACCTGGACATGGGCGCCATCAACTGGCTTGCCGAGCATCTGAAGGCACGCTTCCGCCGCAAGGAAGGCGCGCTGGTCGTCGTCACGCACGACCGTTGGTTCTTGGACGAGGTGTGCCAATCGATGTGGGAGGTGCACGACGGCATCGTCGAGCCCTTCGAGGGCGGCTACTCCGCGTACGTGCAGCAGCGCGTTGAGCGCGACCGCCAGATTGCCCAGGCTGAAGCCAAGCGTCGCAACCTCGCTCGCCGCGAGCTCGCCTGGCTCTCGCGCGGTGCCCGTGCCCGCTCCACCAAGCCGAAATTCCACGTTGAGGCGGCGCGCGAGCTGATTGCGCAAGAGCCGCCCATCCGCAACACCGTCGAGCTCAAGCGCGCGGCAGTCAGCCGCCTGGGCAAGAAGTGCGTCGACGTGGTTGATGCCACGTTCTCCTACGACGGCGAGCGCAAGATTCTAGATGACGTTACCTGGCTTATCGGCCCGGGCGATCGCTACGGTTTGCTGGGTGAAAACGGCGTAGGCAAGTCCACCCTGCTTGATCTGGTGCAGGGCAAGCTCTCCCCACAGTCCGGTCGCGTGAAAATTGGCAAAACCGTGAAGTTCGCCTTCCTTTCCCAAAAGCTCGAGGAGTTGGAAGAACAGAATTCAAGCCTGGTGCGCGAGGTTTTGAACCGCTATCAGTCGCACTACGAGGTGGACGGCAAAATCGTTTCCCCTGCGATGCTCTTGGAGCAGCTTGGCTTCGAGAAGGCCTACCTCAACACGCGCGTGCAGGATTTGTCGGGCGGCCAAAAGCGCAGGCTGCAGCTCATGCTCATCTTGCTCGACGCACCTAATGTGCTTATTCTCGACGAGCCTTCCAACGACATGGACACCGATATGATGGTCGCCATGGAAAACGTGCTGGACACCTGGCCGGGCACGCTCATCGTCGTCACGCACGACCGCTTTTTGATGGAGCGCGTGACCGACGATCAGTTTGCGCTGGTAGATGGCAAGCTGACCCATTGCCCACGCGGTGTTGACGATTATCTGTACCTGCTGGAAGAGCGCGACAAGGCCCGTGAGGCCGAGCGTGAGCACGAGCGCCGTGTTAAAGAAGCCGCCGAGAGGGGAGCCGGCGCTGATGGGCTTGCCAGTGGAGCCGCGACGGGTGCAGGTGCGGCAGGTGCTGCGGGTGCAGGCGCGAATACGGCGACACCGGCTGCTGCGGCATCGGCCTTGAGCAACACCGAGCTGCAAAAGGCGAAGAAGCGTTTGCGCAGCTTAGAGACGAAGATGGAAACGGCCAACAAGCGTCTGGACGAGGCGAAGGCGGCCATGTTCGAAGTAGAGCCTTCCGATTACGTGGCCTTAGGCGAAGCTCAGGCGAAGGTAGACGAAATCCAGGAGCAGCTCGACGAACTGGAGATGGAGTGGCTCGAAGTCTCCGAGCTTTTAGGCGCCTAGGCTGAAGGGCTGCTTTCCAGGGCGCCTCGCTGATTTGCTCTTACGGCAGCCGCCGTCCCCGAGCCGACTTGGGTAATTGAGCTCTAGGATCCCGCCGCCCCAACGCGCTTGCTTTGCGCCAATCGCTTGCAGCTCTCGCTGATTTATCACAGCCTGGTAAAGAGCGCGCCGCTCTGCGCACCTGCGTGATAGCATTGAGCCTCACAAGGAGGATCAATGGCTTCAGACTTCGAACGGAACACTTCCAACATCGCCGACGGCACCTCGGCTCCCGGTGGCAACACCGCCAACGGCGCCGATACCGCTGACGCTCTTTACGAGCGCAACATCGAGCACATCATTTCCTGTCTTCAAGATGGCTGCAAGAACGATCGCCTGCTGGGTGTTGAGTTCGAGAACATCCTTGTTAAGCGCGGAAGCTATGCCCCGGTAACCTACAGTGAGCCCGGCGGCGTGCTCGAGGTCCTGCGCCAGCTTTCCGTTCATTACGACGCCCCGCTGGTTGAGGAAGGCCATGTTCTTGGCCTTGAAAACCATACCGACAAATCGCGCGTGACGCTGGAGCCGGGCGCCTTCATCGAGTACAGCTCGGCCCCGCTTGAAACGGTCGGCCAGGTGGAGCATGCTTTCCGCGGCTTCCGCAAGCAGCTGCTCCCTATCCTCGACGACCTGGATTTAAGCCTTGCCGAGCTGGGCTATCACCCTTCCGCTCGTTCGCGCAACATGGAGCTCATTCCCAAAAAGCGCTACCTGGCGATGGATCGTTACCTCACGATGTTCGGCCGCTTCGGTTCGTGCATGATGCGCTGCGCCGCCGCCTTGCAGGTGAACATCGACTATTCTTCCGAGGCCGATGCTGTGCGCAAGATCCGCATCGCAACGGGCTTGGCGCCGCTCTTCGCCCTGCTTGCCGACAACTCGCCCATCTTCGAGGGTCGTCGCACCAAGCAGCACATGGCGCGCACGATGGTGTGGGCCAACTACGACTCAACGCGCGTGACGGTGGTGCCGGGCACCTTCGATGACGATTTCGGCTTCCGTAAATACGCGGAGTACGTCTACAACATGGAGTCGATCATCGTCCCCGAGGGCGATGATTGGCGCTATTCCGGCGAGGAAACCTTCGCCGAGGCCTACGCCAAGCGCGAGATGACGCGCGCAGACGTGTTGCACGCGCTCACCATGGTGTTCCCCGACGCACGGCTGAAGGGCGTGCTCGAGATTCGCCCGGCCGACGCGCTGCCACTGCCCTATGCCATGGCCTACGTTGCGCTGATCAAGGGTCTTTTCTATAGCCAGGAAAACCTTTCCACTTTGGAGTCTGAGCTTGCGGGCTTAACCGAAAGTGCTGTTGAACAGGCTAAACGAACGCTTATTCGCGATGGCTTCGACACAGACCTTTCGTGGCTTCCCGGTTACGGCTTCGAGGCGCGTACCCCGCGCGAATGGCTGGTGCACCTGTTCGACCTGGCCAGCTGTGCACTCGACGATTCCGAATCCATCTACCTGCAGCCGCTCTTGGGCGTGGCCGAGCGCGGCCGCACGCTTGCCCAGGATTACGCGGGCTTTGTGCCCGAGGCGCGCAAGATCCCCCGCATCGGCATTCTTCCTCGCTACAGCATGGACCACACCGCCATGCAGGTTGGCCTGGGCTACATCAATGCCATCCTTGAAGCGGGCGGCATCCCTATGATCCTGCCCTCCACCGACGACCCGACGCTTATTCAGGCTTTGGTGGACGAATATGACGGCTTCCTTATTCCTGGCGGTCACGACATCGACCCTATTAACTATCGCAGCCGCCGCTCCGAGGATATTGGCGACCTATGCCCCGAGCGCGACATCATGGAGCTGGTGATGGTTCCCATGATCGTCGATGCCGACAAGCCCGTGCTTGGCATTTGCCGTGGTCATCAGGTGCTTAACGTGTCGCTTGGCGGCACGATGATCCACGACATCAATAAGGCCTTCCCCGACAAGCTCGAGCATATGCAGGAGCCGCCCTACGATCGTCGTGAGCACGAGGTTGAGTTTGTCGAGGGCTCTAAGCTCGGCCAATTGATGGGCGCTAAGCGCATCCGCGTGAACACGCTTCATCACCAGGCCATCGACAAAGTGGCGCCTGAGCTGCGCGTTGCCGCTTGGTCGGAAGACGGCCTGATCGAGGCCATCGAGGCGCCCAACAAGCGCTTCGTCTACGGCGTGCAGTGGCATCCGGAATACCTGTGGCCCAAGGATTACACGCATCGTCGCTTGTTCCGCCGCTTGGTTCAGGAATCGATGAAGGGCTAGCTTTGGCTTCTGCCATTGCGGCTAATCTGACTATGCGGGGGAAGCGCAACTTGTAGAGCGCTTTGCTGCGGGCGGCTTGCTTATTGCTGCTCGTGGCTGCATGAATTGCACGAAAAAAAGGGGAACCTGCGGGTTCCCCTTTTGAGTTCTGGCGGAAGATGTAGGATTCGAACCCACGGAACCTCTCGGTTCAACGGTTTTCAAGACCGCCGCTTTCAACCACTCAGCCAATCTTCCTTATGTTGCGCACCTGAGATCAGGCATCATGCGCGCTGCTTGTTGGACTTGCATGCGTTTTGCACCAGCCGAACAAAGCAGAAGAAAGAATACCATATAATGCGGCTTATGACTTTGGACGTGCATAAGACGGCATACGGATGGGCAAGTGCTCGCCTGGATGATCGCTATTACATGGAACTTGCCCTTGAGCAGGCTAAACATGCCTATTCTTTGGGCGAAGTACCCATTGGTGCCGTCGTGGTGTACGACCCGGTAGACTCTGCAACCCGCGAATACCTTTTGCCTGCGCCCAAGCTTTTGGCCGCGGCGTGCAATCTGCGCGAGACCACTCAAGATCCTGCGGCCCATGCGGAGTTTTTGGCCATGCAGGCCGCGTCGCACGAATTGGGCGAATGGCGCCTTGAAGGTTGCACCGTGTACGTAACGCTTGAGCCCTGCATCATGTGCGCGGGCCTGATGCATCAAGCCCGCATTAGCCGCTGCGTGTTCGGCGCAAGCGACCAGAAGGCAGGCGCCGTCGGCACCCTTTACCGTATCCACGACGACGCGCGCCTGAACCATGCCTTTCCGGTTGAGGGCGGAGTCATGGAAGAGGAATGCCAGGGTCTGCTGAAGCGCTTCTTTAAGGAGCGCCGCGAGCAGCGCAAGGCTGCCAAGAAGGAGCGCCAAGTCCTTGGGGCTGCCGCTGCCGCAGGGCAGGCTGCGGCACAGGCTGATGATCATACCGTCGCGCAGGCCTCAGCTGCGGGCCCTGCTGCGATTCCCGTAAAGAAGGAGCGCCAGGCCGCTAAGGTCGCGCTTATGAACAAGGAGAACCAATGAGCGAAAACGAGAAGCTTTTCGACCAAATGGACAGCAAAGCCACCGAGGACGTGATGGCTCAGGCCCTCGACATAGCCAAGCGCGATACGGCGGGCGTGCGCAGCGGCGGCATCAAGGTCATCGCCCCCGCGAAGATCAACCTGGTGCTGGGCATCGGCGCCAGGCGCGAGGACGGATACCACTACGCCGACACCATCATGCACGCCCTGGCCCTGCACGATGTTTTGCACATGCGCCGCGTCGACTTGTCCGGTTTTGGCATCGGGCTTGAAATTCATCTGACCATGGAGCACACCGAAGGCATTGCGCCTGTAGATGTGGCACCCGAGGAAAACCTGGCCTATCGCGCGGTTGCCGCCCTGGCCCAGGCAATTGGCCGCAAGGAAGACGAAGAAGTCCATATCCACATTGTTAAGTCGATCCCCGCGCAGGCGGGCTTGGGCGGAGGATCTTCGGATGCTGCTGCGGCCCTGGTGGGCGCGGCGAAGCTCTGGGGCCTGGATGCGCAGGACCCTCGCTTGGCCGAGGTGGCTGCCAGCCTGGGCGCCGACGTGGCTTTCTTCCTGAAGGGCGGATGCGCCTACCTTACGGGCAAGGGCGAGCAGTTTGTGCACGCCTTGGCGCCGCGTAAGGATTTCATCTTGCTCGTAAGCCCTGATGAGGGGGTATCCACCGCGCAGGCTTACCGCACCTTCGACGAGGAGCCCTTGCTGCCCACCGACACCCAGCGTGGCGTGTGGGGTGTTTTGCAGGAAGCCTCCAAGGTTGAGCCTTTCAACAACTTGGCTCCTGCCGCCGAGAAGATCCTGCCTGTTCTTACCGAGATTCGCGAATGGGGAGAGTCTTGCGAAGGTGTGAGCGACGTCCTCCTGTGCGGCAGCGGATCGGCCACCGCGCTTTTCTGCGAGTCTTTCACTCAGGCAACCAAGCTTTCCGCCGAAGCTCAGCTCAAGGGCTGGTCGGCGCGTGTTACCTCGCTGGTAGGCATTGGCGCTGCCGCCCGAGAGCGCTAGCAAATCGGTCGCGTTATGCGCGTCCCCCCCCGCTCGCTTGTTTCGTACATTTGCTCGACTTGTGCGCCCCGCGCGCTTCGCCGGCTCCGTGCCCTTTGTGGGCGTTTTGCGGTGGAGACTCTAGGCTTCTTCGCCATCCGTGAGCGCTAGCGCGTGCATGGTAGACTAACGAAAACACCTAAGGAGGCCCTTATGGAAATCGCCCTCATCGTGATCGTCGCCGTGATCCTTATCGTGGCCATCGCGCTCATCTTCCTGTACAACAACTTTGTTCAGCTGCGTAATCGCATTGACAACGCGTGGGCGCAGGTCGACGTGCAGCTTCAGCGTCGCCTTGACCTGATCCCCAACCTGGTTGAGACCGTGAAGGGCTATGCCGCGCACGAAAGCGGCACCTTTGAAGCGGTGACCAAGGCCCGCAGTGCCGTCATGAACGCCGGTACCCCCGAGGAAAAGATGGCCGCCGACAACATTTTGTCCGGCACTCTGAAGTCCCTCTTTGCGGTTTCCGAAGCTTACCCCCAGCTCAAGGCCGACGCTAACTTCCGCGAGCTGCAGGCCGAGCTTGCCGGTACCGAGGATAAGATCAGCTACATGCGCCAGAGCTTCAACGATTGCGTTCTTATGTATAACAACGCTATCCAGACCTTCCCCGGCGTTCTTGTTGCGGGCATGTTCGGCTTTACTGAGCGTCAGGCCTTCAGTGCCGACGAAGGGGCGAAGACCGCTCCCAAGGTGAGCTTCAAGTAATTTTCGCTCGTTTGTGCAGGCGGGCACTCTGCCGCGTGGCTACCGCGTCGTCGTAGCTCCCGCTGCCTTCAACCGCCAAGCCTATAAACCCAAAACGACCGCGCTCGTTCATCCTGCGCGGTCGTTTCTTTTCGTCGCTGGTGTTCGTTTGTGTGCGGCATGCCTCCGATGCGTCAGCGGCTGCGCATCTCCAGCATTGATGCGCAGACGGCCGTCCGCCACCTTAGCGCAGAAACATATGCAGTAGCTTGTCGTAGAGCTTGCTGGAATAGGGCTGGTAGCGCATGGGCAAATCGAGCCAGGTCTTCTTGTCCACGATGGACTTCGTATGCGAAAAAGCTTCGAAGCCGCGCTTGCCGTGGTAGCCGCCCATGCCGCTTTCGCCGACGCCGCCAAAGGCCATCTCACTGGTGGCCAGGTGAATTACAACGTCATTGATGCAGCCTCCGCCGAACTGGAATTCCTCGGTGTAGCGCTTGATATGCCCCTTGTCGCTCGAGAATAAATAGCAGGCAAGCGGCTTTGCCTTGCCCTTAAGCTCGCGCGCCACCTGGTCGAACGACTCAAAGCTCAGCACTGGCAAAAGGGGCCCGAAAATCTCCTCGCCCATCACGGCATCTTCCGCGCAAACCCCGTCCATGATCGTCGGCGCTATGCGCAGGCCGGCTTCGTCCGTCTCGCCGCCGTGCACCACTTTGCGCGTGTCGATAAGGCCGCAGAGGCGCTCGAAGTGCTTTTGGTTGACGATTCTGCCGTAGTCGGGATTCTCGAGCGGTCGCGCGCCGAATTGTCGTTCAATCTGCTGCTTAAGCTCGGCAACCAACACGTCATGCACGCTGCTCTCCACCAAAATGTAGTCGGGCGCCACGCAGGTTTGCCCGCAGTTCAAAAACTTGCCGAACACGATGCGCTTGGCAGCTAGCTTAAGGTTCGCGCTCGCGTCCACGATGCAGGGGCTCTTTCCGCCCAGCTCAAGCACCGCGGGCGTCAAATGCTCCGCCGCGTGGCGCAGCACCTCCTTGCCTACGTTTTGGCTTCCGGTGAAGAAAATGAAGTCAAACTTTTGCTCCAGCAGCGCTGCGTTCTCCGCGCGCCCGCCTTCAACCACGGCTACGTACTCGGGTGCAAAGCATTCCTCCACGATTTTGCGGATGATCGCGCTAGTGGCGGGTGAGTACGCGCTCGGCTTCAGGATGGCCGTGTTGCCCGCGGCAATGGCATCGGCCAGCGGATCAATCGTTAAAAGGAAGGGATAGTTCCACGGGCTCATGATGAGCGTATTGCCGTAGGGGATGGCCTGAGTGAAGCTACGCGAGGCAAACTGCGCCAGGGGCGTCGGCACCGTATGGCTGCGAGCAAAACCGCGCGTGTGCTTTATCAGGTACGTCAGTTCGGTAAGCGCCAGGCCGCTCTCGCACATAAAACCTTCGTAGGCGCTTTTGCCCAGGTCGGCGGTGAGCGCTTCGTTTATATCTTGTTCGTGGGCGCGTACGGCATCGCGCAGTTTGCGCAGCTGGGCAATGCGAAATTCAACCGGGATGGTAGTTCCGCTGTTGAAAAAGGCGCGCTGCTTTTCAAGAAGGGTGCAAATTTCCTGCGCGTTCATTTATTTGCTCCAATCTGCGACTTGTTGGTAAAGCTCTGCCAGCTCGGGCGCGGTCATAAGCTTGGGAACAGGGTAGAGCGGGTTGGCCTCGCGCTCGGCTATGCGCGACAGGTGTTCGATATCCGCCGTATCGATGCCCTTGATTTCGGAGGGAATGCCCATGTTGGCATTGAGCTGCTTGATCGCTTTGATGAAGCGCGCGGCTCCTTCGGCGTCGCTGTCCTCGGCTCGGCAAACCCCCGCCGCAACGCCCAGCTTGTGCAGCTTCTTGTGCGCGGACTTGCCGTAGGCCTCAAGCACGTAGGGCATTACGACAGCATTGGCCAAGCCGTGCGGTGTGCCGTACTGCCCGCCGAGCGAGTGCGCGATGGCGTGGATGTAGCCCACGTACGACATTGAAAAGGCGATGCCAGCCTTGTATGCGGCATGAAGCATGTTCTCGCGGGCCTGATGGTCATCGCCCTTGGCGTAGGCGCGCTCGATGTTGGCGAACACCAGGCTCGTGGCCTCAAGCGCGAGCTGGCGCGTTTGCTTGGTGGTGGAGCGCCCGATATAGGCCTCGACCGCGTGCGTGAGTGCATCCATTCCTGTAGTTGAGGTAAGGTGCGCGGGCAGCGAATAGGTGAGTTGCGCATCAAGCACGGCGTAGTCGGGGATCAAAGGGAAGCTCATGATGGCGTATTTGTGGTGCTCGCGCGCGTCGGTGATCACGGCCGCCAGCGTCACTTCGCTGCCGGTGCCGGCGGTGGTGGGTATGGCGACGATGGTGGGCGTGCGCCGCAGCACGCGCAGAACCCCCTTCATCCGCGCAAGCGACTTGTTCGGGTAGGCAACGCGCGCCGCCACGGCCTTGGCGCAGTCCATCGAGGATCCGCCGCCGATGGCAATTACCGCGTCGCACGCGGTTTCAAGATAGAGCGCAAGCGCTTCTTCAACCTGGTCAACCGTGGGGTTGGGCTGCACCTTGCTGTAGAGCGCGTACCCGATGCCTGCTTTGTCCAGGCTCTCGACAAGGGGCGCGGTAAGGCCGTTTTGCACGATGCCCGTATCGGTGACCACGAGCACCTGCCGTGCCTGTTTGTTGACGAGCACCGGCCCCAGCTCCGCGCACGAGCCGATTATTTCAGGCTCACGGTAAGGTAGGAAGGGGAGCGCCGCGCGGAATCCAAGTTGGAAGATGCGGCAGTAAGCTTTTTTAAGGAAGAACATGGGTGCCCTTTCTAGGCTTGGGCTTGCGGTTGATGGAAGAGATTCGTGGGGCAGCCAGACGCGTCAAAGCCTGCTCGCTTCTTGAGAAATTTCGTCGAGCCTATTACTGATGGCGGAAAGGCTGCGGTAGAACGTCTCGCGCTCATCCTCGGTCAGGCTGTCGTTTATCTCGGCCAAGATGGCCTCAATCTTGCTGTTGATGAGTGTGCTGGCCCGCTGGCCTTTGTCGGTAAGGACGATGGGGCACTTGTAGCGCTTGTCGCTTTGAGGTCTTGCCTCGACGAAGCCCTGCGCTTCCAGATAATCGAGCGCGCGCGAAACGGCGGCCTTGTCTTCTTCGCATTCCTCGCTTAGCTGGGTGGGGCTTAGGCCTTCCTGGCGGCCAAGGTAGTGCAGACACGAGACATGGATCCCTTTCAGGCCGTATTCGGCCATTTCCTTGTTTTTGATTTTGCGAACGTTGCGATTAATTCGGTTTATAAGGATGGTGAAGGTTTCAAAGCGCTCCTCCATGGACTCTCCTTATTTTTATGTTGCGCTGGCTGTTTTTGCATTGCGCTGGTAGCTTGCTCGTTCAGGTCGGTTGGTGGCCTGCTCGCTTGGACTAGTCGGCGGTCCGTTTGTTCTGGCTGTTCGCTTGTTTGCGAAGGCCGGCTGACGGTTTGCTTGCTTTTTTGCGCGGGCTGGAGCTAGCTTGCCGGCAGGTATCACATGGTGATTGATAGGCTGAAGTGAATAGCAGTTTTGTTGATTTGTCAACAATTATGGAGGATTTGCCACAGGGGCTTCCTTTTCGTTTTCACTTTGGGCTAGGGAATCTGCTGAAAATGCACATAACTCTGCTAGAATCTAAGAATTCAAAACTTAGTGAACTTATGGGTTCAGGAACGATGGGAAATTAGCCGCTTGCTTTTGAGGGGCTGTTTACCGTAAGCGCCTGGGCCAATGAGGATAAGCGTGCTGCCCGCCAAATGGGGAAGGCATCAGAGAGGTTTAGCATATGACGAAGAAGTTAAGCACAACCGTTGTTTCGGTATTGTTGCTGGTAAGCGCCCTGTTCGCAGTGGTTTTGCTTGCCCCCCCCGCAAACAAGGCTTTTGCTGATACCAAGGGTACGGCTATCAACCAGGATTCGTTCATAAACAGTGAATATACAATTTCTGTTGGTGGCGATTATTATTTGGCGGATAACGTTTCTGGCCATCTTAGAGTTCAGGGCACCGGCAACAAAAAGGTTAATCTCGACCTTAATGGTTATACGCTAACAGGAGCGGATAACGATTCTGCTATTTCTTCGAGTGGAAATCTTGTTATCACGGGTAACGGTGGAAAGATTGTGCAGCCAACCAACATGTCTGCTATTACCACGGATGAGAACGCCACATTCTTGAAGCTGGATGGGGTCAGCCTTGAATCCGACAATCATTCATGCATCGATGGCGTTACTGCCGCAATCGAGATAAAGGGCGGCTCCCTTACCGTTAAAAACTCTGAGGGCAATGACAACGTTTCGGCTCTGTACCTTACCTACTCAGGTAGCAAGCGCGCGTACTGCGAAGTAAACGGTACGACCTTAACTCTGATTAATGGCTCTACCATCATTCGTACCGGTTCTTTGGGTAATGATGATTCTGCTCCTGAGCTCGGCGAAGGAACCAGCCTTTCGAGCTTCCCCATTCAGAAAAACGATGATGGTACTTATAAGGCAAGCGCAACGCTCAAATCCGGCGACAGTGAGCTTGCTTTCTACAAGTCCAAAGACGGTGAGTATCAGGTAGTCAAGAAATCCGATGTTCCCGAAGCCGCCAAGTATTGTCTGCACGATACCAATTTCAAGGACGAGCTGGGCGACGTTTATTTCGAGGATAAAACCCAGGCAGACAGCCTGAAGGACGTAATCGGCGGCGACATTGAAGCCAAGCACACGATTACCTTCAAGACGAGCTTCAAGAGCTCGGAGCCTTACACAACCAAGTACGCATGGGACAACGGCACGGTAAGTGCGCCTGATGCCCCCATCAAAGAGGGTTGCACCTTTGGAACTTGGTATCAGAAGACCGACGATGGTTATACGAAGTTCAACTTCGATACCAAGATCACTTCCGACATCACCCTGTATGCTCAGTGGAACGCCGATGTTGCCGACGTTAACGGCATTTTCCAGTACCCTACGGTTCAGGAAGCAATCGACGAGGCTGAGGCTGGCGATACCGTGAACCTGCTGAAGAGCGTGGAGCAAAAAGCGGAAGTTGGCCAAGGTAAAGACATCACGCTTAACCTGGGCGGCAATACCTTGTCGACGACAGAAAGCCTCTCCAGCGATTTCCCGGGCCTTATCTCTGTGACAGGCGATGCGAAGCTCACTATCAAGGATGGCACTCTGTCGGCGATCACAAAATCCAGCTCGCGTTCTCCTGCTTGCGTTTACCTTACGGGTGAGTCCGCAGAGCTTAAGGTTGAAAATGTTTCGATGAGCGGAAACTACGCGCCCATCCATGCCACGGCGGGCACGCTTACTGTGGACAACGGAAGCGACTACAAGATCGAGGCATCTACCCGCGTGGATTATGCGGTCTATCTTGAGGGCACGGCTAAGGCCACCATCGTCGAGGGCGAGTTTGCTGCAAGCGGCTTCGACTATGAAGGCCTAGACGATGCAAGCTACGGATGTGTAGGCCTTAAAGGCAATGCTCAATTAACTATCAAGAACGGCACTTTTGACGATCGCGTGGCTGTGCTTGGCTCTAACACGAAGCTAACCATCGAGAACGGTGGATTCGGTCGTCCCGATAATGCATCCGCTATCACTGACGGTAAGGTTTTCCTTAAGGCAAAAGACGACAGCTTCTATTGGGTGACTGACGAAGCTAACGCACGCGTCGAGAATTCCCGTTACGTGGTTACCGATGCGAACGTCAGCCCCAAGACCAAGGTTTACACTTATGAGTACAGCGATGCTCAGAACTACTACAAGTATTCGCTCACGGGTGAAAAGCTTTCCAAAGACAGCACCTTGCACAAGATGCACAAGGTTCAGTTCCAGTCTCAGGGCTCCGCTGTGGGTGAGCCTCTGTACCTTGAGTCTTTGGTAGACGCTTACGGCGAGCTTCCTGAGGGCGCCCAGCTTGACGGTTATACCTTCGATGGCTGGTTCGCCGGCAACTCCAAGATCACTGCCGATGCAACCACTAACGACGACCAGGGTTACGAGGTCAACGTTGTTGCTCAGTGGACCAAGGATTCCGCTGATCAGGATGCCGACGACGACTCCGATAGCGATGGCTCCGACAGCGACGACTCCTCTACCGAATCCGATAGCGATAGCGATTCGCTGCCCGACACCGGCGATCCTGCAGGTGCGATCGTGGTTGTTGCACTTGCCGGCGCTTTGGCTGGCGGCGTTAGGTTCCTTCGCCGCGCAAGCTAAGACCTTGCCTGTTGGTCGAGCTTGCTTTGAGCAGGCTGGCATTAACAGGTAGGCATACCGAGCATTCCGAGCGCCCCGATCATTGGTCGGGGCGCTCTTTGCGTGCTAGGGCAAGGGTCAATCCTTTAGCTATTAATTGTGGGTGGTTTATTTGTCCTACGTTTGTTTGGGGAAACAAAAAGGAGCCGGCGAACCGACTCCTCTGAAATGCGTGGCGGAGAGCTAGGGATTCGAACCCTAGATACCCTTGTGGGGTATACTCACTTAGCAGGCGAGCGCCTTCGTCCTCTCGGCCAGCTCTCCACGTGTGTTTTGCAATCTTAACGTGTCCCGTCGATTCTTGCAAGGAGAACCACAATGATCCGACATCGCAAGATGTATTTTCCCAAGGATGTCAGCCTTGCGGCCGTGCTCATGCTCGTGCTTTCCTTGCTTGCCCTTGCTTTCATATCTTTCGCCCCCTCAGATGCCTGGGCACGTTCGTATGCATCGGGTCCGGTTAACATCAAGGGCGTGGTGCAGGATAACGGCGATCTAGCAGTTACCGAACAGCGCACCTTTACCTTCGAGGGTTCTTACAGCTGCGTGTGGTGGTACATCGAGGATCTGCCCGATGGCGCCGAGGTAAAGCCCTCAAGCGTTACCATGACCACCGCGAATGGCACGCTCGAGATGCCCCAGGTCAAGTTCCAAAAAGAATGGCGCAGCGCCGGCGGGCCCGACAAACTAGCGTGGTCCTTCGACAAGGGTAAAAACGCTATCTATGCATTCTTTGATGCCGACAACGCCGAGTTCACCTTTACTCTTTCCTATACCATCACCAATGCCGTGCAGGTGTATTCCGACACGGCTGAGCTGTACTGGAAATTCGTTCCCGATGGGTGGGCGGTTGATTCGCGCGACGTCAACGCGGAAATCATTTTGCCCCTGCCTGAGGGCGAAACAGCAACCGCGGGCGACAACGTGAAGGCTTGGGGCCATGGCGACCTGTCGGGATCGGTGAACATAGGCTCCGATGGCTCCGTTGCGTATAAGGTCTCAAGCGTTAAAGCCGGCAACTATGCCGAGGCGCGCATTGCCTTCCCAACTTCCTGGGTTAAGCAAATCAAATCGGGCGACGTCAACTACCACACAAGCGCGCACCTGCAGAAAATCCAACAAGAGGAAGAGGAGTGGGCAACCGGCTCCAACAACTTCCGCTTCACTCAGGTGTTCTCGCTTTTGGCATCTATCCTGCTTTCGCTGCTTGCGATTGTTTGGGCGGTGTGGCGCTTCTTTAAATATGGCCGCGAGCTTAAACCGAATTTCACCGATCTCTATTGGCGCGACGAGCCGCTGGAGGGCGTGCATCCTGCCGTTATCGGCCGGCTGATGCGCTTCGATGATGCGAGCTCGCAGGACTTCGCTGCAACGCTTTTGAATCTGGCGAACTTGGGCGCCCTGCGTATCGAACCGGTAACTAGCACGTACAAAAAATTCATTGGCACTGAAAGCTACACCGATTACGCCCTGCAAAAGAGCCCTAATTTCGACGTGGATAGCTTGGGCGAGCTTGATCGCAAGGCTTACGACATCATCTTCGGCTACGGAGTAGACGAGCAGGGCGCATTGCTTCTTTCGAGCTTGAAGTCGCGTGCAAAGGGCGACGCCGAGCGCTTCTCGGGCGACATGCAGGCTTGGCAGGGGTTGCTTGGCTCCGAGGTTATCAAGGCTGATGTCGTGGAAGGCTACAGCGCTTCCAAGAGGCGCCATAACACCGTCATGGCGATCCTGGCTGTCTTTCTTTGCGTTTGGATGGGTATAGCATTCGACAACATCATGTGCGCGATTCCGGGGCTTGTTGCGGCTATCGTGCTGGTGTTACTGGGTCGCTTCATGCCGCGTCGCACCCAGAAGGGTGCGGACGCTTTTGCGCGTGCCAAGGCTCTGAAAAAGTGGCTTTGCGAATTTTCCATGCTCAGGGAGCGTCCCTTCACCGACGTTAAGGTGTGGGGCAAGCTTATGGTGTACGCCTACGTGCTTGGCGTGGCTAACGAGGCGGCTAACCAGTTGCGCGCGGTTGGATACGCGCCTGAACCCAGGATCGAGTCGGGCTACGCCTATTACGACCCGTGCTTGTGGTGGTATGCGCCGGCGATCATGCATGCTTCCGGTAGCGCCCCGGCCTTTGATTTTGGCTCGTTCACCACGTATTTGGATTACTCTCTGGAAGATTCGCTGCATGCGGTTCAGTCGGCGATGAACGAGATTGGTGGTAGCGACGGCGGCTTCTCGAGTGGCGGAGGCTTCGGCGGCGGCTTCTCCATGGGCGGCGGAGGCGGCTTCGGCGGAGGCGGCGGTGCCCGATAAGCGGAGTGGTATCGGTGTCGGCCCTGGCGCCATGTAAACACGGCAGCGTCGTTGGCGGCAACGCCTGCTAGGTGCGGCGGCTTCGGCGGAGCAGCGCTTGTCAAGAATGGCGCCCGCTAGGTATGGCACGCGTAAGCAGGGTCGGGATGCCGCGGCCTCGAAGTGTTCATTGGGGCCATCGTTTCTTCATGGCGGGTGCAGGCGGTTTAAGCTCCTGAGATACTTATTATGCTGTCGCCGCCTTGCCTGAGGCGATTGGGTCTAAACGTGCGCTGAATTCATCGTGCCGAAACGGCATCGCCGGGCCAAGCTGCTAGAATTCGTGATACTTCGTTTCGTCGCTTAAGCGATAGTGCGCCGGTCGCGCTTTCTTCATTCACGACGAGAATCTTGGGGCCTGATCCAGTTTGGGAGGGACGAATGTCCAACAACATCGTTTTGATAGGTATGCCCGGCGCCGGCAAATCCACCTTGGGCGTGGTGTTGGCCAAGGTGCTTGGCTACGATTTCCTGGACTGCGATCTGCTTATCCAGAAATTCGAAGGTCGCACCTTGCAGCAAATCATCGATCTTGAGGGCACGTCCGGTTTCCTGTCGGTGGAAAATCGTGTTTTGTCGGGTATTGATTGCAAGCGCACGGTAGTCTCGACCGGCGGCTCGGCGGTTTATTCCCCGGAAGCGATGGAGCACCTTGGGAGCATCGGCAAAGTAGTATTCATCAAGGTGCCGTACGCCGAGCTTGAAAACCGCCTGGGTAGCCTGAAGGAGCGCGGCGTGGTAATGAAAGAAGGCATCGGCAACGATTTGCGCCTTCTCTTCGAAGAACGCGCGCCCTTGTACGAAAAGTATGCTGATATCACGGTGGACGTTGAAGACTCCAACATTCAAGAGGCGGTCAACCAGCTGGTAACCGCCGTCCGCGCCGTCGGCTTCTAGTTGCTGCCGAGCTTCAGCGCGTTAGGCGCGCCCGCGCCGAAACGTGCCCATGCCTGGTATCTGCCGGGCTGTTGGACCCAGTAAGTTTGGTGCGCATGCGCCGAAACTTGTAAGAGGTTCCACGTGGCCGCTGAGGCAGGCTGGAGACACGTTTTCATCAACGCAAAAAGCTGCGAAGGGATTCATGTCTCCTATTGTGCTGAGGGCAAGTAAATTTAATGTGATTGCGCCGAAGCTTGCCTGCGCCCAGCACCCGTTGGGCTGTTAGGGCTTAGCAGGTTGAGCGTGTTTTTATCGAAGTTCGGGAAGGCTGCGCCGCGCCCACGGAGCCGGACCAGATAGCAACGTCCTCATCGCCGTTGAAGCACGAAAAAGGGTGTCGGTTGGTCAAACCTTCTACCCTGGGGTAAGAGTTTTGACCATTAGGACTTTTTGTCTGAGTGGCCATCTGCAAAACCCCAGGTCAGCGAGTTGTGTATTTTCAAGTCTGCTCCGCTGCGCTTTTGTGAGCCGGTTTTCGCCCCCAAATCTACCCTCGGAAAGGAGATTTGACCAAAAGACCCCTATTTTTCGGATTTGACGACACACAGGCGGGAGTTTTGACCAAAAGATGCTTGTTTTGCGGAATCCGACAACCCGCGGGTGGGGCTTTTGACCATTTGCACCCGTCCCGACGACCCGCGGGGGATTTGACTATGCGCCGAACCGTGCTTCGTTTGCACTTGGCCACACAAGAAAAGCCCGACCTAGGTCGGGCTTTTCAAATAGCGAAACAGTTGTTGCGGCAGGTCTGCGCTCGTTGCGGAGCGAGGCCACGGTGGGCCCCTCGACCTAGGTCGGGCTTTTCGAACAGAGCAAAGGGCGGTACCTATAAGGGGGGGGCGCCTGGAACGCAGGGATGATGCGTTACTTCACCACACGGACGCGGTAGGCACCTTCGAGCGCGGCAACAGCGTCGGCGGCTGCGGTGGCGCCTTCCTTGTCGACGTCGACGAGCGTGTAAGCAACCTCGCCGCGCGTCTGGTTGTTGAGGGTGATGATGCTCACGCCCGCGCCCGAGATGGCTGCGGAGATGTCGGCAATCGTGTTGGGTACGTTCTTGTGCAGAACGGCCAGGCGACCACCTTCAGCAGGAACGGGGCCCATGGAAAGTGCAGGGTAATTGACGGAGTTGACGATGTTGCCGTTGTCCAGGTAGTCCATGATCTGGCGGACGGCCATCATCGCACAGTTGTCCTCGGCTTCAGCGGTGGAGGCGCCCAGGTGGGGAAGGACGATGACGTTTTCCATGGTCATGGTTTCGGGGGTTGCGAAGTCGGTGATGTACTTGGCTACGCGGCCTTCCTTGGTGGCCTGAGCCATCGCGGAAAGGTCGACCAGCGTGTCGCGCGAGAAGTTCAGGAACACCGAACCCTGCTTCATCGACTCACAGAACTCGGCGTTGATCATGCCGATCGTGGGAGGAATGGCGGGAACGTGAATGGTGATGTAGTCGCAAGTACGAGCGATCTGCATCAGATCGGTGACGTAGGTAAGCTTGCTGGGCAGGCTCATGGCGCGCTCGATGCGCAGGCCGGGATCGTAGCCAACAACCTGCATGCCAAGATCGAGCGCCGCGCGGGCAACCATGCCGCCGATAGCGCCCAGGCCGATAACGCCGAGCTTCTTGCCCTGAATCTCGCGGCCGGCAAACTGCTTCTTAGCTTTCTCGACGGACTTGGCGATGTTTGGGTCGGAGGCGTTCTCGCGGCACCAGTCGATGCCGCCGATGATGTCGCGGCTGCCAAGCAGAAGGCTTGCCAGGACGAGCTCCTTAACGGCATTGGCGTTGGCACCAGGGGTGTTGAAAACGACGATGCCCTCTTCGGCGCAACGATCCAGGGGGATGTTGTTTACGCCGGCACCTGCGCGGGCGATGGCCTCGAGCTTGGGAGAGAACTGCATGTCGTGCATGGCAGCGGAGCGAACAAGAATGCCGTCGGCGGAATCGATGTCGTCGGTAAGGGCGTAGGAATCGGTGAGCAGATCGGTGCCGTAAGGCGAAATGTTGTTGAGGCAATGGATATTGCGCATGTTCACTCCTGTCGAAGAGGTATCGATGATGTGCCGATTAGGGGCTGCGAGCTGGGACGGAAGCATCGTGCCTCGATGAAACCGCGTATTCGCCTTTGGGCGAGCGGCGAAGCCGGGCTATGCTGGTTGGCCGCAGCTGAAAATCGACCTTGACCATCAACTCTACCCGCACCCGCGCGCGTGTCAATTAATGCGGCTGCAAAAGGACGAAAAGACAATAAGAAAAGGCCCCCGATGGGAGCCTTGCAATTCAAATGGTGCGGGTGAAAGGACTTGAACCTTCATGAAGTTGCCTTCATACGGACCTGAACCGTACGCGTCTGCCAATTCCGCCACACCCGCATATGTGCAGCAAAAGTGCACGAGTTACTTTACGTGAATTGCACCTGGCGTGCAAGCCCTAATTTCAAAAACCTGCTTTTGATGAATCTCTAGCCAGGCATCCGGCGAAATCCAAGGCCAAACCTCGAGCGGCAAAAAGCCGCCTTAAGCGCCATATTTGGCGAAGAAGTGAAAAACAACACGATTCCACCACACATTGAACATGCTGTGGCAAAATGAATCAGTCTATATGCGACCAACAGTAAGGAGCGACTTAAATGGGACTCTTCTCGCGTTTTGAGAACAAAGTTGAGGACGGCTTCGACGGAATGAACGAAAAGCTGTTCGATGCTCCCATCTCGCCTGTTCAGATTGCGAAAAAAGCCGAAAAACAGATGCGCCGCGAAAAGATGGTCGGTGCCGGCAAGGAATTCGCTCCCACGCTCTACACTGTGTTGGTAAACCCCGACGACGACGAGCGTCTCTTCGGCTACTACCCGACGCTCGCCGGCGAAACCGAAACCTATCTGCAGGGCGCTGCTCAGAAGGCCGGCCTGGCCATGGACGGCAAGCCGCTTGTCCGTTTCATCGTTGACGACGACCTGAAGCACGGCAAATTCGACATCATCGCCGAATGCGTTGCCCGCCATATCGTTGATCAGCTTCGCCAAGAGGAGATGGAACGCTACGGTCTTGCCGGCGTTGCTCCGGCTGCTGCACCTGCACCTGCACCTGCACCTGCGCCCGTTGTTCCCAATCCTGCTCCTCAGGGCGGGTATCGCAGCACCGGCATCGATGTGATGTCCGAGGACGCCGAGCTCTACGCGGCCGGCGCCGGCGCATCCGTTGCCGAGCCCGTTATGCCTCAGACCACCGCTTTCGCTGGCCGCGCTCAGGGCGCCGCTCAGCCTAGCACCCCGCGTTTGGTCAACCTGAACACCAACCGCTCCTTCGCTCTTACCAACGAGGCAACCATGCTCGGCCGCGCCATTACCAGCGACATCGTGCTTGACGACCTTAATGTCAGCCGCACTCATGCCGAGGTTCGTCGCGAGTCCGCTTCCCTGTGGAAGGTTGCCGACTTGGGCTCCACTAACGGCACCTTGGTCAACGGCCGCCACATCGCGTCCGCCATCTTGAACGAGGGCGATCGCATCACCGTGGGCACCACGACCTTCCTTTTCACTTACAACTAAACCCTCGGCGGGCGCCTTAAACACGACAGCGAAACCAACCCTAAGGACCCCTTTTGATTGACATCATCCTGCTCATCGGTCGACTTCTTTTCGTCGTTCTTCTGTACCTGTTCCTGTTTGCGATCATGAAGACGGGAATCGGCTTGGTACGCGGTCAGCGCAAGAAGGATCGCAGCTGGACCGTTGCGGTTGAAAAGGGCCCTAAGGAACTGCGCGGCGTCAATCTGGCCGTACGTGGCCCCGTGGTCGTTGGCCGCAGCCCTGGCTCCGACATCGTCATCGGCGCTGATTACGTGTCTTCGCGCCACGCCCGCTTCACGCTGATGGGTCAGAACCTCTTCGTTGAGGATTTGGGCTCGCTCAACGGCACGGCGGTTAACAACGTCTTCATCCAGGAGCCCACGGCCCTGCACAGCGGCGATCGCGTCATGGTCGGCGATGTGACCATGCGAGTGAGGTTCGAGTAATGGGCATCCCCGCAAATATCACCGCACCTCAGGGCGCGGTTTCTTATCGAAGCTTCGGCTCACGCACCGACGTGGGCTTGGTACGCGAGCACAACGAGGATAGCTTGCTTGTCGCTCCGCCGCTGTTCGTCGTGTGCGATGGCATGGGCGGCCATGAGGCGGGCGAAGTCGCTTCCGAGATGGCCATTCGCACGATGGAGAATCAGGCGGATTCCATCAAGGACGCCCAGAGCATGATCGCTGCCGTGGAGGCGGCCAACCTCAACGTCATCAAGGCTCCGCGCCAAGGCATTGGCCGCGAGGGCATGGGCACCACCATGACCGCCGCCAAGGTAACAGGCGAGCGCGTGATGATTGCCCAGGTGGGCGACTCGCGTGCCTACCTTCTGCACAACGGGCGCATTCAGCAGCTCACGCGCGACCACAGCCTGATGGCCGATCTTATCGAGTCGGGTCAGATCACCGAGGCCGAGGCGCGCTTCCATCCCAACCGTTCGGTGATCACGCGCGCCATCGGCTCCGACCCTTACATGCAGCCCGACATCTACGAGCTCAATTTAAGCTCGGGTGATCGCCTCCTTCTGTGCTCCGATGGCCTTAACGCCATGCTCGACGATTATCAGATCGAGGACATCCTGCGCGATGTTCCCGACCCGCAGACCTGCGCCGACATGCTGGTGGGCGCCGCACGCAACGCCGGCGGTTATGACAACATCACCACCATCGTCATCGACATCGAGGGCAAAGCCAAGGCAAAGCAGCGTCGCGCCATCAAGAAGTCCCGCATTTGGATGGGCATCCTGATTGCGCTTGTGGTCTTGGCGATTGCCGGGGCCTTCGTGGGCGCTCAGCAATACATCAGCAATTCCGCTTACCTTGGCGTGCAAGACGACAAGGTAACCATCTATCGGGGCATCCCCGACGAGTTCTTGGGCATGCAGCTTTCCAGCGTTGAAGAAGTTTCGCAGGTGAGCTTCCAGGATTTGAAGAAGGTGCAGCCGGGCGTTGCCGCGCGCATCAGCGACAACATGCGTGTCGACAATGTTGAGGAAGCCCAGCGCCTCGTGCAGGCCTACCAGGAGGAAATCGCTGCGGCGAATGGCTCGACGCAGGCTGATGGCACGAACGCCACCGGTACCGATGTCGCCGCAGGCACGGGTGCTGCTACGGGTGCTACCACGGGCTCGACCGGCACCGGCACCACCGGCACGGCCGCGGGCGCTACTTCGGGCAACGCTACCTCTACCGCCGCCTCTTCTACCGCGTCGGCTGGCGCATCCACGGGTTCCGCTTCAAGCGGCACTACCTCGAGCACCGAGGGGGCCAACCAATGACGCGTCGCAACATAGAGCTGGCGCTGCTTTGCATCGCGGCGCCCTTGGTCATCCTACTTTTCATCATGGTGGCCCTGAATAGTGGCGAGAGCTTGGGCTGGCAGAACCTGGGCGTGCCAGCGGGCATGTTCGCCTGCTTCGTGGTGGCTCATCTTGCCATTCGAAAACTAGCCCCTGGCGCCGACCCGGCTATCCTGCCCATCGCGTTTGCGCTTTCGGGCATCGGCATTGCCTTCATCACCAGGCTCGACCCTAACCTTGCATCACGCCAGATCATCTGGCTCTTCGTGGGTGTTATCTTCATGGTTATCACCTTGGTGGTCCTGCGCAATCTGGACAAGGTGGCCAACTACAAGTACACGCTGATGATCTTCGGCTGCCTGCTTTTGCTTTCGCCTTTGCTTCCGGGCATCGGCTCCGAACAGTACGGCAGTCGCATCTGGCTTTCCGTCGGCGGCTTCAGCTTCCAGCCGGGCGAGATAGCCAAGATCTTAATCGTGCTGTTCTTGGCTAGCTACCTGGCGCAAAATCGTGAACTTTTGTCCACCTCAACGCGCAAAATCGGGCCTTTTAGCCTGCCCGATTTGCCTACGCTTCTGCCCTTGCTCATCATGTGGGCCATCTCGATGCTCATCGTTGTCTTCGAGAAAGACTTGGGCTCCGCGATCGTGGTTTTCCTGGTGTTCCTGGCGATGCTCTACGTTGCATCGGGGCGCAAGCTCTACCTGGTTGTGGGCTTGGCCTTCGTTTCCTTGGGCTTCGTGGTTTGCTACTACACCTTCTCGCACGTTCAGGCGCGCGTTGACATCTGGCTCAACCCCTTCAGCGACCCCACCAACAAGGGCTACCAGCTGGTGCAGTCGCTCTACTCGCTGGCCGATGGCGGCCTGTTCGGTGTGGGCATCGGCTCAGGCATGGCCGAGAAAATCCCCATCGTCGAGTCCGACTTCATCTTCGCCTGCATCGGCGAGGAAACGGGCTTGCTCGGCGCATCGGGCCTTTTGCTTTTGTATCTGTGCTTCGCGATTCGCGGCATGGTAAGCGCCTCTCGCGCAAAGTCCGACGTAAGCTCCTTTATTGCCGTGGGCGTTACCGCCATCATCGTCGTGCAGGCTTTCATCATCGTCGGCGGCGTTACGGGCTTCATCCCCCTTACGGGCCTGACCTTGCCTTTCGTTAGCCAAGGCGGCTCTTCCTTGCTCGCGAGCTTCATCATCGTCGGCTTGCTTTTGCGCTGCGGCGACGAAAGCCAGGGGAGCAAGGCCGAGCTCATCTCTGCAACCACTCAGTTTGCCACCATCGGCGGCAAGCACAGCCAGGCTCTCGAGGCCGACGCTACGGGTGTTTTGGGTCGTGTGTCTTTGGGCAGGCGCATCACCGCGGTGATGGTGGCCTTCGCCCTGATGATGGCGGCGCTCATCGCCAACCTGACCATGGTCATGGTGGTTAATGCGTCCAACTATCAGAACATGTCGGGCAACAACCACACGCTTGCCAAGGAATCCAAGACCGAGCGCGGCACCATCAGTACCGAGGACGGCGTGGTTTTGGCCAAGAGCGTCTTGCAGAAAGACGGCACCTACAAGCGCGAATACCCCGCGGGCACGCTGGCTTCGCACGTGGTTGGCTATGCTTCGCAGACTTACGGCACTGCGGGGATCGAAGCTGCCTGCAACGACACCCTGAAGGGCGAGAGCAACTTCTCAAGCTGGATGGATGTCATCAATAACGCCACGGGCAACACCACCGCGGGCAACGACGTCAAACTGACCATCAACTCCAAGATTCAGAAGGCTGCCGAAAAGGCTCTTGACGGTTACAAGGGCGCTTGCGTGGTCATGGATCCCGAGACCGGTGCGGTGCTCGCCATGGCTTCATCGCCGACCTACTCCAACAGTGATGTTGAATCGCTTCTTTCGGGCAATTCCGATTCTTCGCTCTACAACCGCGCCACCCAGGCGCTCTACACGCCGGGTTCAACCTTCAAGATCGTTTCCTTGGCTACCGCGTTTGAAAACAACACGGCATCCGAGGACACCAAGTTCAATTCGCCCGGCAGCATGGACATCGGCAACGCGGAAGTTACCAACATGCACAAGACTTCCTACGGCGAGATTACGCTGGCTCGCGCCACTGAGCTTTCGTCCAACACCGTGTTCGGACAGTTGGGCGCCAAGATTGGCCCGCAAAAACTGGTAGAGGGCTCCGAGGCTTTCGGTTTTAACGACGCTCTTGATTTCGAGCTTCCTTTGGCTAAGTCGCTCATGCCCGATTACAGCGAGATGACCGAATGGGAAACCGCTTGGGCGGCATGCGGCATGCCGGTAGGCGAGCATACCAGCCCCGCCGGCCCGCAAACTACCGTTTTGCAGATGGCCATGGTTGGCTCGGCTATCGCCAATGATGGCGTGATTCAGCAGCCGCACCTGGTGGATAGCATCTACAGCCCCACGGGCGAGTGCAGCTGGACGGCGACCACTCAAGCCTATGCAAAGGCCTGCTCGGCCGAGACCGCCAACCGCGTGAAGAAGGTCCTTGAGGGCGTCGTGAAGAACGGCACCGGCCATGCCGCGCAGATCAGCGGCACCACCATTGCCGGCAAGACGGGTACGGCCGAAACGGGCAAAGCCAAAGACGACAGCTGGTTCGTCGGCATGGGTCCCAGCTCGGATTGCAAGATGGTTATCGCCATCGTGCTCGAGGAAAGCGGTTCGGGAGTGGCTGCAGCGCGCTCGAATCAAGTTATGAAGACGGCATTGGAAGAGCAAAACGCACTCTAGAATTTGAGTGAAGAATTATATAGTTAGGTTATGCTAGCGTGACCACTGGAGGCAGGGTTCGCGCTGTAGGTTTCAAAAGGAGTTTTGACGTGGCAGGAAGCATGGTAGGAAGGGTCTTAAACGACCGATACGAAATAACCGAACGCGTTGGTATCGGCGGAATGGCCGAGGTGTACCGTGCGCAGGACAAAGTTCTGGGTCGTATGGTCGCCGTTAAAGTCATGTTGCCCCAGTACGCCGCGGACGAAACCTTCACCAAGCGCTTCCGCCTGGAAGCCGCATCGGCTGCGCGTCTGCAGAGCCCCTACATCGTGAGCATTTACGACTGGGGCCTCGACGGTGAAACCTACTACATCGTCATGGAGTTCTTGCGCGGCACCGACCTTAAAACCGCCATCCAAGAGCGCGGCGCGGTCAACCAGCGCAAGGTTGCCGAAATCGGCTCGCAGGTTGCGCAGGCCTTGTCGGTCGCGCATGCGGCGAGCATCATCCATCGTGACATCAAGCCGCAAAACATCATGATCCAGCCCGATGGCAACATCAAGGTCATGGACTTCGGCATCGCTCGTGCGGGCGACGCCGGCCTTTCGCAAACCTCCACCGTTCTTGGAACCGCCCATTACGTTTCGCCCGAGCAGGCGCAGGGCAAGGAGCTTGGCGCCGCAAGCGACATCTACTCGCTTGGCATCGTTATGTACGAGGCCGTTACCGGCAAGCTGCCCTTTGAGGGTCAAGATGCCGTGAGCGTTGCCGTCAAGCAGGTCAACGAGATCCCCGCACCTCCTTCGTCGATCAACCCCAACATCGACCCAACGCTCGAGCTCATCATCATGAAGGCCTTGGAAAAGGATCCTTCCAACCGTTTCACCGACGCATCCGAGATGCGCCACGCCTTGAATGACTACCTGGCTGGTCGCCCCGTGAACATCGGCGACGTTTCTTCCATGCCTACTACGGTTATGGGTGCTGCTGCCGGCGCCTCCACTACGGTGATGCCTCGTTCGGCCGCTGTGGCAACGCCGGGGGCAACCACCGCGATGCCTGCCCAGCAGGGCCGCGGTGCCAATCCTGCCGCCGCTAATTACTCGGCCACGGACGAATCCAGCAAGCCCAAGGGCAACCGCAACAAGATCATTGCGGGCGTCGTCGCCGTTATTGCTATTATCGCCATTGCTGCCGGCGTCTTCGCGTTGATGAACTCCGGTGCCGAGATGGTCGACGTTCCCAAGGTCGCCGGCGAAACTACGCAGCAGGCAACCGCCGACTTGCAGGCGGCCGGTTTCGTTGTTGGCGAGACAACCGAGGTCTTCAACTCCGAGGTCGAGGAGGGCAAGGTCGTCAGCACCGACCCTGAGGGCGGCATGAAGGCCGAAAAGGGCTCTACCGTCAGCCTTACCGTTTCCAAGGGCACCGAGACCGTGAAGGTTCCTAGCTTGCTTGGCAAGACTGCCGAGGAGGCGCAATCCGCACTTGAGGCGGTTGGCCTGAACGGCGAGCAGGGTGACGATGTTTATTCCGATAAGTACGACGAGGGTCAGGTTGCCGAGCAGTCTGTGAAATCGGGCAACAAGGCCAACAAGGGCGATACGATCACCTTCAAGGTTTCCAAGGGCTCCAACCAGGTAGATATTCCTAACGTTGTGGGCTTTACGCGCAGCGCCGCTGAAAGCGCCATTGAGGATGCCGGTTTCCGCTATGACACTACCTATAGCTACAGCGATTCCGTGTCCGAGGGCAACGTCATTAGCCAGAACAAGACTGGCAAGGCCAAAGAAGGCACTACCATCCGTATCGTGGTGAGCCAAGGCAAAAAGCCCGAGGAGAACGTGAGCATCCCCAGCGTTGTGGGTATGAGCGAGTCTTCCGCGGAGTCCGCGCTTGAGAATGCCGGCTTCCTGTACGACGCCAAGTACCAGACGGTAAGCGATTCAAGCAAGGACGGCGTGGTTATCAAGCAGAACAAGTCTGGCACGGCTAAGAAGGGTTCTACCATCACGATCACCATCGGCATCGGCCCAGATGATGATTCTTCGGATGACGATTCCAGCTCCAGCGGATCCGATTCCAGCTCCAGCTCGAACTCAAGCTCAAGCACAAAGAAAAGCACGAACTAAAGCTCGCCTTTCCTGCGAAGGTTCGCACGCACGTGCTAGAATCTTCTATCACTCGCCCTCGTAGCTCAGCGGATAGAGCGTCGGTTTCCTAAACCGTGCGTCGGAGGTTCGATTCCTCTCGGGGGCACCACTAAAAACAAAGTCTGACCTGGGTTTTCCCAAGTCAGACTTTTTTAGTTTTGCGACGCGGGACACCATCTGGTGACCATCTGGTGACCCAAATCGTGAAAATCAGCCTTCAAAGCCTGTGTCGTCGATGCGGCCTCTGCCGTCGGCTGCGGTGGTGGCCAGCTCGTCGCAGCGTTCGTTCTCGGGGTGGCCGGCATGACCCTTGACCCAGGTGAAGCTCACCTGATGCGGCGCCTTGGCGTCTAGCAAGCGCAACCAAAGGTCCTTGTTCTTTACGGGCTCCTTCTTGGCGTTTTTCCAGCCCTTTTTCTGCCAACCGGCAATCCAATTCTTGTTGAAGGCGTTGACGACGTACTGGGAGTCGGTAACGACCGTGATTTTGCAGGGGCGCTTAAGTGCTTCCAGACCAGCGATAACGCCCATCAGCTCCATGCGGTTGTTGGTGGTGTTGTTGTAGCCCTGCGAAAGCTCCTTGACGTGGAGCTTTCCTGCTGAGTCTACGAAGTGCATGACGGTGCCGAAGCCGCCGGGCCCGGGGTTACCGCGCGAGGATCCGTCGGAGTAGAGCGTTATTTCCGTCATTTGCAGGCCTCTTCGATCGTTGCCTTAAGCTCATCCATACCGTCGCCCTTTTCGGAGCTGGTGATGATCATGGGAACATCGGTGCCAAGACCAAGCTGTTTGCGGATGGCGTCGCGCTGGCGGAATTGCTGGCTGCGGGAGAGCTTGTCGGCCTTGGTCAGAGCAATGCAGAAGGGCAGCTCGGTGCTTTTAAGGAACTCGACCATCTGCTCGTCGAGCTTGCTCGCCGCATGGCGGATGTCGATGAGGCTGACCACCAGGGCATAGTAGCGGTACTGGTCGAAGTAGCCGTTGATCATTTCGGCCCAGCGTGCCTTCTCGCTCTTTGACACCTGCGCGTAGCCGTAGCCAGGTAGGTCGATGAAATCCTCTTTGCCGTTGCTGAAGAAATTGATGGTGCTGGTTTTGCCGGGCTTGCTGGAAACCTTGGCAAGCTTCTTGCGATTGAACAGGCGGTTGATCAGCGACGATTTGCCGACGTTGGATCGGCCGACGAAGCTGATTTCTGGCCGCAGCGATTCGGGAATCTGCTGGCTGGTGCCGTAGGCGGCCTTGAATTCGATGTTCTTAAAGTCCATGTACGCTCCTGGCGTGGTGATTTGATTTGCGCGCTCCGGCTTGAGAGCGCCACAACTCGGGCTGTGGACGCTTAAGCGCACGGCGAAAGTCAGCTTGCTCGGGTGGCTTGCGCACCCAGGCTTCACGAGTGCGCTGCGTGCCATGAGGTCCGTTTGGGCCGGCTTGCCGCTGGCGTGGGTTTTCCATGATACCAACTAGGCAAGCACCTTTGCGCTCATAAGTTTCTTTACCATGGTGAAAGCAGAAAGAACCAAAAGGAAGCGCATGAACCCAACCACACTCATAGACAGAGCCACCGACGTTTGGGAAAAGGACATGGTTGCCTTTCTGGGCAACGATATCGTTGCGCGCATCGTCATGGCCCTGATAATCGCCCTGATCACCGTTTGGGTAACGCATTTTGCCATCAAGGCGGTAAATAAAGCCTTGAGGAAAAACGATAGCCCCCTTGCCGACGTTTCCATCTTCGACAAGGTGATCAGGGTCGCGCTCTACTTCGTGGGCTTCTGCATCATTTTGGACGCCTGCCTGGACGTTAACATCACGGCCTTCATTGCGGCCCTGGGCATTGGCGGCTTGGCTTTGTCGCTGGGCGCTCAGGACACCATGAAGAACCTTATCGGTGGCGCAACCATCGTGATGTGCAGACTTTATCGTCCGGGCGACAACATCACGATCGGCGGGCAGACGGGCGTGGTGCGCGACATCGGCTGGCGCCAGACGGCCATTATCAACCGTACGGGCGAGGTCGTGTTCGTGCCGAACTCCAACGCCTCCACCAGTACCATCGTCGTTACCGCGCCATTGGAAAAATCGCAGGTGTCCTTCATTGTGGCCAACGATCGCGATTTGAATGAGCTGGCCAACGAGATAGCCGTTGCCGCTGGGAGCGCGGTGGCTTCCTTGGCTAAGGTGGAAAAAGCTCCGATCGTCCAGTTCTCCGAAATCACTGCGGACGGCGCTCGTGGCAAGGTGATCGTCTGGAACAATCGTGGCGATCTGGCGCTTGAAATCGCCGACGCCATCACGCGCGCAATCAATCCCATCGTGCGCTAGAGTCTTTCCGCTTATCAGCGCGCAAAAACCTATTTGGTAGCGCTTTTGCCCTGCTTAGAGGCTTGCATTCTTGCTGACGCTCAGGCCCGTTAGGCCCTTTTCAGCCGAACGGGTTCTTTCGTCCATTTGCCACTGTTTTTCGAATTTGCCCGGTATGTCACGTCATGCTCGTTACTCTGTTGTTTTAATTAAATTAAACAAGCGTCGATAAACCTGAATGGATTTACCTACGGCAGCAGGAAAGAGGGGCCATGAAGATTGGCGTTCCTAAAGAATGGCAGGGCGTGAAAACGCTCGTCGCAGCCACGCCCGACACGGTTGAAAAGCTCATAGGGCTTGGGTTCAGCGTGTGCGTTGAATCTGGTGCGGGAGCGGCTGCCAACTACCCTGACGAGCACTATGTGCGCGCAGATGCCGAAGTGGTTTCGGGTGAGGAGGTCTGGGCGTCCGATATCGTCACCGCCTTGGACACGCCAACCGGGCAGCAGATTGCGCAGATGAAGGCAGGCGCCACCTTGGTGAGCCGCCTTAACCCGAGCGCGAATTCAGCGATCATTGAGCGCTTGGCCGAGCAGGGCGTCACTGCTCTTGCGATGGATATGGTTCCTCGTATCTCGCGTGCCCAGTCGCTCGACGTCCGTTCTTCCATGGCGAACGTGGGCGGCTATCGCGCAGTCGTTGAGGCTGCCGCGCATTTTGGTCGTCTGTTCGGCGGACAGGTGACGGCAGCGGGCAAGATCGCTCCCGCCAAGCTCTATGTCATAGGCGTTGGCGTTGCGGGTCTGGCCGCCATCGGCACGGCCAAATCGATGGGCGCCATCGTTCGCGCGACGGATGTGCGCCCCGAGGTGGCCGATCAGGTTGAATCTCTTAACGCGGAGTTCGTGCCCATTCCCGTTGTGCAGCACTCCGAAGATGGCTACGCCAAGGAAATGACTGCCGATCAGGCTAAACTTGCGAACAAGGTTTATGCCGAGCAGGCTGCCGAGGTCGATATCGTCATCACCACCGCTCAAATCCCCGGCAAGCAGCCGCCTTTGCTCTTGGACGCCGAAGCGGTTGCGGGCATGCGCCCCGGCTCGGTAATCGTTGACATGGGCGCCAACGAAAAGGGCGGCAACTGCGCGCTCACGCAGGCGGGCAAAGTCATCACCACCGAAAACGGCGTCACGATCATCGGTTACACCGATTTGCCCAGCCGTTTGCCCGGCCAGGCCTCGCAGCTTTACGGCCAGAACATCGTTAACTTCTTCAAGCTGGTGACCCCTGAAAAGAACGGCGAGCCCGTCTACGACCAGAACGACGAGGTTGTGCGCGGCGTCACGGCCGTACTCGATGGCCAGGTGTGTTGGCCGCCCCCGGCGGTGAAGGTCTCGGCCGCGCCTAAGCAAGGGGCCGCCCCGACGGCGAAGGCTCAAGAGCCAAGCACCAACGCCGATTCCGACAAGCTCGCCCCCAAGAAGAAGTCCGCTTTCGCTCGCCATTGGTGGAAGGCGCTGGCCGCGCTGTTGGGCGCCGCGCTCATTTTGGCCGCCCCCGCCGAGATGACCAGCCACTTCATCGTTTTCGAGCTCGCGTGCGTGGTTGGCTTCTACGTCATCACCAATGTGACGCATGCGCTCCACACGCCCTTGATGTCGGTCACCAACGCGATTTCGGGCATTATCATCGTCGGCTCCCTTACCCAGATCGGCTCGGACAGTCCCGTTATTGCCGCCGTCGCCTTTGTTGCCGCGCTTCTGGCCTCCATTAACATCTTCGGCGGTTTTTTGGTTACGCATCGCATGCTGGGAATGTTCCGTAGGAGCTCTGAGGATTAATGGATTTGCTGCAAACGAGTTTCAACGTAAGCGCCGGCGCGCTTGATTTCCTGGGTCATGTTGAGCAGCTGGCCTACCTGCTGGCGGCGCTGTTGTTCATCCTGGCCTTGGCCAACCTGTCCAAGCAGAAAACCGCGCAACTGGGGAACTGCCTGGGTATTTGCGGCATGGTCGTCGCCTTGGCTTCGGTGATCGTCGTGTCGGTGGCCAACGACGAGCGCGCTGCTGTCCTTGCCATCGTGCTCGTCGTCTTTGCCATGGCAATCGGTGCCGCGATAGGCGTGTGGCACGCGGTCAAAGTTCAGATGACCGAGATGCCCGAGCTGGTGGCCAAGCTGCATTCTTTCGTTGGCCTGTCGGCTGTGCTGGTGGGCTACAACTCCTTCTTCGCCAACCCCGGCGCCGAGGGTGCTTCTTCGGTCTTCCATATGGGCGAGGTTGGGCTTGCCGTGTTTATCGGTGCGGTTACCTTCACGGGTTCGATCGTTGCCTACCTTAAATTGTCGGGAAAGATTTCGGGCAAGCCGCTCACGCTTCCCGGCCGTAACCTCATCAACCTGGCCATGCTCGTGGCAAGCATCGCCCTGATCGCTTGGTTCATCACGACCCGCAGCGTCGAGGCGGGGCTTGTTCCTTTGGCCATCCTTACCGTCATTTCGCTGGTGCTGGGCGCGCATTTGGTGCTCGCCATCGGCGGCGGCGACATGCCTGTTGTGGTTTCGATGCTCAACTCGTACTCGGGTTGGGCGGCAGCGATGGACGGCTTCACCCTTGGCAACGACTTGCTCATCATCACGGGTGCGCTCGTAGGCTCCTCGGGCGCCTACCTTTCCTACATCATGTGCCAAGGCATGAACCGTTCCTTCGTGTCGGTTATCCTGGGCGGCTTCGGCAACGGGTCCTCCTCGGCGCCGGCTGAAGATAAAGACTACGGCGACTACACCGAGACCACCGCTGAGGAAGTGGCCGAGCTGCTCAAGCGCTCTAAGCGCGTCGTCATCACGCCCGGTTACGGCATGGCGGTGGCTCAGGCGCAGTTCCCCGTTGCCGATTTGACGAAGCGCCTGATGGCGATGGGCGTTGACGTGAAGTTTGGCATTCACCCCGTGGCCGGCCGCATGCCTGGCCACATGAACGTGCTTTTGGCCGAGGCCAACGTTCCCTACGATTGCGTCTATGAGATGGACGAGATAAACGACGACTTCGCCGATGTGGACACCGTGCTGGTTATCGGGGCCAACGACACCGTGAACCCGAGCGCCTCTGAGGCCGATTCACCCATCGCAGGCATGCCTGTCCTTCATGTTTGGGAGGCGCATGAGGTCATCGTGTTCAAGCGCTCCATGGGCAACGCCGGCTATGCGGGCGTACAGAACCCGCTCTTCTTCAACAAGAACACTAAGATGCTTTTGGCAGACGCCAAGGCGAGCGTCGACGCTATCAACGCTGCGCTCTAGCTGCGCGGTCGGTGGTGTGCGGCAGGACGCAGGTTCGAGCACGCCTTGATTGTGGGCCGCGACGGCTTGCGCGCCTGAGGCGCCAGTGCGTCGGTACCCGGCTTCGGGTGTCGTGCCTTTCGGGGCAAGGTCGCCGAAGGCTCCAAGTAAATACTGCATGAAGCAAAGCGGGGAGGCCGAAAAGCGCTTCCCCTCTTTGTTATCATGGGCAGGTATTCTTTCAGCCTTGTTTGCGGGCGCATCGTTTGCATGCAGGGCCAAGCGCTTTTAAGAAGGAACAGCATATGACTCAACACGTTACCGAGTCCGACGTGCGCGGCATTGCCGAGTACGCACGCATCGGGCTGAACGATGACGAGGTCGCCCAGATGACGGTCGACCTGAACAACGTCATCGATACCCTAAAGCCCATTACCGAGTACGACCTCGAAGGGGTCGAGCCTACTTTTCATCCCATCGGCGATTTGTCCAACGTGATGCGCGAGGATGTGGAAGTGGAAGGCTTCAGCCAGGAAGTGGCTCTGTCAAACGCCCCCAAGCAGCAGGACGGCCAGTTCCTCATTCCCTCCATCTTGGGTGAAGGCGGTGATCGCTAATGACGACTTTCGGTTCCATGGACGTCTCTTCCATCCAGACTGGGCTTACCAACAAGGAATTCAGCGCCCGCGAGGTCGCCGAGGCCTCGCTTGCGCGCGTTGAGGCAAGCGACGAGAAGGTACACGCCTTCCTTGAGATAACCCGCGACCTTGCGCTGCGCGCCGCCGATAGGGTGGACGCTGCGGTTGCTTCCGGCAACCTGCTGGCTGCAGGCCCCCTTGCAGGCGTTCCTGTTGCCTTCAAGGACAACATGAACCTCGAGGGCACGCACACCACCTGTTCCTCGCGCATGCTTGAAAATTACGTGAGCCCTTATACCGCAACCTGCGTAGCGCGCATCATCGATGCCGGCGGTATCCCCCTGGGCAAAACCAATATGGATGAATTCGCCTTCGGTTCTTCCACCGAGACTTCCGCGTTCGGTTGCACCAGCAATCCGTGGGATTTGGGTCGCGTTCCCGGCGGCTCCTCTGGTGGTTCCGCTGCTGCCGTTGCTGCTGGTCAGTGCACCATCTCGCTTGGGTCCGACACCGGCGGCTCTATCCGCCAGCCTGCAAGTTTTTGCGGTGTTGTGGGCATCAAGCCCACTTACGGCACGGTCTCCCGCTACGGTGTGGTTGCCTTTGGCTCCTCGCTCGATCAGGTGGGCCCCTTCGCGCGTAACGTGCGCGACGCCGCCTTGGCCATGAACGCTCTTGCTGGCCGCGACGTGCTCGACTGCACCAGTCAGGACGTAACCACCGACTTCCTTGCCAATCTGGGTGAAGGCGTGAAGGGCATGCGTATCGGCGTCGTCCGCGAGTTCATGGAGGCCGAGGGTCTGCAGCCCGAGGTTAAGGCCAAGGTCGCCGAGGCTATCGCCAAACTCGAGGAAATGGGCGCCGAGATCGTTGAGGTTGAGCTGCCCAACGCGCATGCTGCCATCTCCGCTTATTACGTGCTTGGCCCCTGCGAGGCCTTCAGCAATCTTGCCCGCTTCGACTCGGTGCGCTACGGCTACTGCGATCCTGGTCATAAAGACCTAGGCGGTCAGTACGAGGCAAGCCGCTCCAAGGGCTTCGGCGCCGAGGCACGCCGCCGCATCATGCTTGGCAGCTATTTGCTCTCCAGCGGCGTGTACGACAAGTACTACTATCCCGCGCAGCAGGTTCGCACCCTCATCACCAAGGATTACACCGAGGCCTTCGAAAAGGTTTCCTGCATCATCGCGCCCGCCGCGCCCCGCACGGCCTTCAAGTTCGGCGAGATTTCGGAACCCGCCGAGATGTACCTGTCCGATATGTACACCATCAGCATCAACATCGCCGGTAACGGCGGTATGTCGATGCCCATCGGCTTGGGAGCCGAAACGGGCATGCCCGTGGGCACTCAGCTGATCGCCCCGCCCTTCAAGGACGAGAACATGCTGCGCGTGGCCGCGGCGCTCGAATCCGTTTACGGCGCGGCACCCGTTGCCCCCGCCTTCGCTGATGGAAAGCTTGGTGAGTAAGCATGAAGAAGCTTGAAGAAGTCCTGAAAGACTGGGAGGCCGTCATTGGCCTTGAGGTCCACGCCGAGCTGACTACCCTGAACACCAAGATGTTCTGCGGCTGCAAGCTCGAGTTCGGCGCCGATCCCAATACTCACACCTGCCCGGTGTGCTTAGGTCTGCCCGGCGCGCTGCCTGTTCCCAACAAGGCTGCTATTGAGAGCATCGTCTTGGCGGGCCTGGCCACTAACTGCGACATCGAGAAGCACTCGATGTTCTACCGCAAGAATTACATGTACCCCGACATGGCCAAGAACTTCCAAACCACGCAGGGCCCCGTGGCCTTCTGCATGCGCGGACATCTTGACCTGGACGTCGACGGCAAGGCCGCCAACGAGCGCATCGATTTGGGCGGCATCGCTGTGGGTGATTCGGGCGAGGCGGGCTCTACCGCCGAGAACGTGACCGTCACCGAGGACGGCTACGTGGCCCACGTGGGCATCGAGCGTATCCACATGGAGGAAGACGCTGGCAAGATGATTCACGTCGGAGGTGGCGAAGGTCGCATCGCGGGCGCCACTCATTCGTTGGTCGACTACAACCGTGCCGGCACGCCTTTGATCGAGCTGGTTACCCAGCCCGACCTGCGTACCCCCGAGGAAGCGCGTCTGTTCATGCAGAAGCTTCGTCAGATCTATCTGGCCATCGGCATCTCCGACTGCTCGATGGAAGAAGGTTCGCTGCGTTGCGACGGCAACGTTTCGCTGCGCCGCCGCGGCCAAAAGGGCTTGGGCACCAAGACCGAGCTTAAGAACATGAACTCCTTCAAGAACCTGCACGACGGCTTGGCCTACGAGATTTGTCGTCAGGCCGAGGTCCTGGAAGAGGGCGGCATCATCTATCAGGAAACCCGTCACTGGGACCCTTCCAAAAAGCGCACCATCGTCATGCGCGTGAAAGAGACCGCCGACGACTATCGTCTGTTCCCCGAGCCCGACCTGGCTCCTTACGACCTGTCCGATGAGTGGATCGAGGGCGTGCGCGCCAAGCTGCCCGAGCTGCCCGACCAAAAGGCCAAGCGCTTTGCCGCCGACTTCGGGCTTTCGTCTTACGATGCGCGTCATCTGGTTGATCATCGCGAAACCGCGAAGTTCTTCGAGGATTGCATGGCCCAGGGTGCTACGGCCAAACTCGCAAAGCCCCTGGCAAACCTGGTTATCAACGATTTGTACGCCTACCTTAACGCCAACGATGTTTCGCTGGACGAGTGCCCCTTCACGCCTGCACGCGCGGTCGAGCTGGTCAAGCTTTTGGCTGAGGATGCCATCAGCTCCAAGCAGGGCAAAGAGGTTTTCGCAGCCGTTATGGAGGAGGGCAAGGATCCTTCCGCCATCGTCGAAGAGCGCGGCATGAAGCAGGTGTCCGACACGGGCGCCATCGAGGCCGTGGTCGACGCCGTCATTGCTGCCAACCCCGACGAGGTTGCTTCCTACAAGGGTGGCAACACCAAGATCATCGGCTTCTTCGTCGGCCAATGCATGAAGGAAATGAAGGGTCAGGGCAACCCCAAGCTCATCAATCAGACCTTGGCCAAGAAGCTCAATTCCTAAGAGGAGAGCGGCTTGGAGCTGTCGGATGCCGCGACTGTACTGCGCCAATATTTTGGGTATGACGCCTTTCGCCCTGGTCAGGAGCCTTTGGTTAAGGCCATCCTAGAAGGGCGTGACTGCTTGGGCGTCATGCCTACGGGCGCGGGTAAGTCGCTTTGCTACCAGGTGCCAGGCATTATGCTGCCGGGCTGCGCCGTGGTTGTGTCGCCCCTGGTGTCGCTTATGGGCGACCAAGTACGCGCCCTTGTTGATGCGGGGGTGCGCGCCGACTTCATAAACTCGTCGCTTACGCCGAGCCAGCAGGGGCAGGTGCTCTATCGCGCCTCGCGCGGCGAGTGCGATCTGCTCTACATCGCGCCCGAGAGGCTCTTCGACCCGCGCATCCTTGACTTCTTCGAGCATGCACAGGTCCCGCTTATCGCTGTGGACGAGGCGCATTGCGTGTCGCAATGGGGGCAGGATTTTCGCCCGGCCTACCTGGCAGTGGGGGAGTTCATCGCTCAGCTGAAGCGCCGCCCGGTGCTCGCCGCCTTCACCGCAACGGCCACCGAGCAGGTGCGCGACGACATCGTGCGCTTGCTTGGATTGCGCGATCCCGAGGTCGTGGTTACGGGCTTCGACCGCCCCAACCTGCATTTCGCCGTTTCCCAGGCCACCCAAAAGAAAAAGGCGCAGTTCGTGCTCGATTACGTGCGCAAGCATAAGAGCCAAAGTGGTATCGTCTACTGTTCTACGCGCAAGGAAGTCGAGCGCGTGCATCAGATTTTGCTTGATGCGGACTTGCGTGCAGGCCGCTACCATGCGGGCTTGCCTATGGCTGAGCGCTCCCAAGCCCAGGCCGACTTCGTCAACGACGAGCTTGCGGTGCTTGTGGCCACCAACGCCTTCGGCATGGGTATAGACAAGTCGAATGTGCGCTACGTCATCCATCACAATATGCCGGGTTCGATTGAGGCCTACTACCAGGAGGCGGGGCGTGCCGGTCGCGACGGCGAGCCTTCCGAGTGCGTTCTTTTGTGGAACGATAAAGATATCGGCACCTGTCGTTTCTTCATCGAACAGGAAACCGAGAACGAGCGCTTGAGCGCAGAGGGAACCGAGCTTGTGCGCGCCAGCCGCCGTAGGCTGCTTGGCGCGATGATCGGCTACTGCCTTACCACCGAATGCCTTCGTGCACATATTTTGTCCTACTTCGGCGAAGATGCCGGCAGCGTCTTAGGGCTGGCGGCCGGCGATGCCGGTAACGCCGGCAATGCCGGTGATGCTGGCGATGCCGGAGGGCAGCCGCGTTCCTGCGACAATTGCTCCAATTGCGAGGGCGATGTTGACGCTGTGGACGTCACGCAGGAGGCGCGTGCTGTTATGCGTTGCGTGCAGGAGTTGCGCGGGCGCTATGGCAAGGGCGTGGTGGTGGATGTGCTACGTGGTGCCAAGAACGACAACATCCGTCGCTTCGAGCTGGACAAATGCGCAACCTACAACACACTTGACGTTCCGGCTTCCTTGCTTAAAGAAGTCATCGAGCTTTTGGCCTGCGGCGATTACCTGCTTATCACCGAGGGGCGTTTCCCGCTGGTGGGTTTTGGCCCGCGTTTTCGCGAGGTGGCAAGCCCAGATTTTTCCTTGCGCATGCGGGCGCACGTGGTGGCACGCCCCGACCGTACACCCAAGTTCGCCGGCATGGGCAGCAAGGGCAAGCTGAAGGGCGCTATTGGCTTGGACGAAATGGATGCCGAGCTGTTTGAGCGCCTGCGCGACTTGCGTAAGAGCTTGGCAGCCGAGGCGGGCGTGCCGCCCTATGTGGTGTTCAGCGATGCCACGCTGCGCAGTCTAGCTCAGCGTCGCCCCAAGAACGCGGGCCAGATGCTCGAGGTGTCCGGCGTGGGCCAGAAGAAGCTCGAGCGCTACGGCAAGGATTTCCTCGCCGAGATCAACTGCTAACTTGCCGCACCCCACTTAAATTCGCAAAAAAGAAGGAAGAGCCCGAAAAGGACTCTTCCTTCTTTGTTTTTGGATGTGTGTTCGCGTGCTATTTGACGATGAGCACAGGAATCTGGGAGGAACGCAGAACGGCGAAGCTTACCGAGCCGATCATGCCGCGCAGGGCGCCCAGGCCGCGGGAGCCCATGGCGATCATCGTGCAGTTGTAGCGATCGGCTGCGTCAAGGATGGTGTCGACGGTGTAGACGCCGTAAATAACCTCGACGGTGAGCTTGCCCTGGAATTCCTTCGTGATTTCCTGGATGCGGGTGGCAAGCTGATCATCTTCGTTTTCGTTGCGCTGCTCAAGCTCTTCAGCAAACTCTTCCTGCTCGTCGGCGTTGTTGCGCTTTGCGCTCATGGAGCTGCGGAGCAGGTCTTGCGGGGGAGCGGCAACCTCGACAACGTGGATTTCGGCGTTGGGCTTGCCTTCGCAGAGCTCGATTGCGCGCTTGAGCGCGTTGCAAGCATGGGTGGAGTCGTCAAAAGGAACAAGGATGTTGGTGAGCGACATGAGAACCCCCTCTATCGTCGTTTAGAAATTTGTTTCCATTATACGCCGAAATCGCAGGCAGAGAGTGCTCCTTGCGTGTGCCGCTTTCTTGATTCGGGCTTGCGAGCCTGGCAAGAAGGAGGCGGCTAGGGCGTACGCAAAGGCGTGCATGTCGGCATCGGGTTCGGCGCGGTTTGGAATGGGGAAGAGCCGGATCGGTCGGCGCGGTTGCGTAAACTTTTTCAAGGAAATCTCGCTTTAGTGTTGCTTTAGCACTCTACTGTGCTAAAGTGGCTAACGCAAAAGACCTAGACCGATCGAGCCGAGCCTGCCATCGCACGCTGCGGCGTCGAACCGAGCCGCATCGCGCCATGTCGTACTCGCCATTGCACCGAGCTGCTCTGTCGAGCCGCATCGCGTCGGATCGACTCCTCGCTTGTTGTTGAGCCGAGCCATCGCGCCAAGCCGCCTGCGCCGCCAAGCCAAAGTCGTCGTCCCGCCGCACTCGTCGCCGGATGCCCGTCTTCCTTGTGCAAAAGGTGCGGATTGCTGGTTGAGCCGACCCCATTGGTCTAGGATTGGTAAGTTACATAAATTTCGCCGCCTTCTTTACCTTTATCGGCTTGAAGGCTGGGGCGAACCGGGAAGAAAGAGAACGATGAACTACGTCACTCCGATTGGTTTTCGTGACATCATGGGGGCCGAGGCCAAGGTCCGCGAGGAGCTGACCTCCAAGGTGCGCGCCCTGCTCGACGCAAAAAGGTATCGCCCCATCGAGACCCCAACGCTCGAGGTCTTGGACGTGATGAAGGCTGGCGGCCATGTGCCCAACAGCCCCTTTAAGTTCTTCGATTCCTACGGTGATCTGCTGGCGATGCGCCCCGACGTTACCATGCAGGTGGCGCGCATGTGCGCAACGCGCGTCGATTCCTTTGATGAGCCTTTGCGCCTGCGCTATGCCCAGCGTGTCTTTCGCGCCGACACCGCCGAGGCTGAGAAGCGCGAGGTTTCGCAGCTCGGCATCGAGTTCATCGGCGCATCGGGCGTTCAGGCCGATATCGAGGTGCTGAGCCTTTTCGCTCAATGCCTTGAGGCCTGTAACCTTACTAATTACACCATCGCGCTCGGCTCGGCGCGCGTCTTGCGCGATCTTCTTTCCAAGTCGGGCGGCTCGGACGAGTGGCAGCGCAAGGTTATGCAGGCCTACCATGAGTCCAACTTCGTCGACCTGGCCAAGCTGGTGGCCGAAGGGGACGCTATGCCTGCTGTGGCATCCGCCATCGGGGCGCTTCCCCGCTTGCGCGGTGGCAAGGAATCGCTTGCCAAGGTGCGCGATCTTCTTATTCCCCTGGGTGCCACCGAGGGCTTGGATGAGCTTGAGGCCATCGTCGATGCGCTCGAGGCGAACAAGAATTTCAGCGGCCAGGTGAACATCGATTTCAGCGTTATGAGCTCGTTCGATTACTACACGGGCATCGTGTTCGAGGCCTATGCGCCCGGCTTGGGCTCGCCTTTGGGCGCTGGCGGCCGCTACGACAACCTGCTAGCCAGCTACGGCGCGGGCACGGTTCCCTCTGCGGGTTTCGCCTTCTACCTTGAGGAGGTGATGGAGGCTTATTCCGTCGAGCAGCATCATGCCACGCATCCTTTGCGCGTCGCCGTTCCCAAGGGTTCGCTTAACGAAGATGCCGTGGCCTGCTTGAAGGACGCTGGCCTGGATGTTTCGGGCCTCATTGATTCTGGGCGAACTTTGATGATGACCAGCGGCGACGTGGAATATATTATCGTGCGCCCGACCGACGCGCCTGTGTTCGTGGCAACGGGCGCCGCCGACTGCGGCATCTGCGGTGAGGACTCACTGGTCGAGGCAAACCACGATGTGGTTGAGCTGGTTGACCTGAAGTTTGGCGGTTGCCGCTTCGTCGTGGCCGAGCAGGCTGGGTCGACCGAGCGCGTCGAGCGCCGCTACAGCGAGCTTGGCTCCATTCGCATTGCCACCAAGTACCCTAATATCACGCGCGCTCACTTCGGCAAGGTTGGCATGCAGGTCGAGATCGTGCAGCTGCACGGCAATATCGAACTTGGCCCGATCACCGGCATGGCGGAGCGCATCGTCGACATCACTGCCACCGGCACCACATTGCGCGAAAACAACCTGGTGGTTGTGGAAGACGTGCTTGCGTCCACTGCGCGCTTCTTCGCCAACCCCTGCGCATTCCGAACCAACCCCCGCGTCGGCGAGCTTGCCGACGCTCTTTCCGCTAACGTCAAGGAGGACTAAAGATGACCATACGTCGTATCGATCTTGAAAAGGGCCAAGTATTCGAGGAATCCCTGCTCAACCGCACGGGTGCCTTCAACGCCGAGGCCATGATCGCTGCAACTAATATCGTTGAGGATGTGCGCAAGCGCGGCGACGAGGCGTTGCGCGAGTATACGAGCCGCTTCGACGGTGTCGAGATCGAGAATTTCCGCGTGTCCGACGAGGTTATCCAGGCTGCGCTTGAGAAGGTTGATCCTGTGGTCGAGCGCGCGCTCGAGAAGGCCGCGGCGCAGATTCGTGATTTCCATGAGCGTCAAAAGCAGCAGTCTTGGATCAACGTTCGCCCTGATGGTGCCATGGTCGGCGCCAAGGTTCAGCCTTTGGATTCCGTCGGCGTGTACGTGCCCGGCGGCCGCGCGCTCTATCCTTCTTCCGTTTTGATGAATGCTATTCCCGCTTCCGTCGCTGGCGTGAAACGCATCGTGTGCGTGACGCCTCCCACCAAGGACGGTTCGCTTGATTCTGCCATCATCGCCGCCTGCAAACTTGCCGGCGTGACTGAGGTCTACTCCGTCGGTGGCGCGCAGGCCATCGCTGCGCTTGCCTATGGCACCGAGAGCATTACCAAGGTCGACAAGATTACCGGCCCCGGCAACGCATTCGTTGCTGCCGCCAAGAAGCTCGTTATGGGCGATTGCGGCATCGATATGATCGCCGGCCCCTCAGAGGTGTGCGTGGTCGCCGACGAATCCGCGCTGCCCGAGATGGTCGCCATCGACCTGATGGCGCAGGCTGAGCATGACCCGCTGGCAAGCTGCTATCTGGTCACTTTCAGCGACGAGTACGCCGATGCAGTCGAGGCTGCCATCGCCGAGCACCTGAAGCGCTCCACCCGCGCCGAGATCACCTCTTCTTCCTTGGAGAACAAGGGCTTGATCGTGGTGTGTCCCGATCTGGCCAGCGGCATGGAAGTGGTCAACGTTATCGCCCCCGAGCACTTGGAGATGCACGTTTCCAACCCTTCCGAGCTCTTGGGTCAGATTCGCCATGCCGGCGCTATCTTCATGGGCGAGTGGACCCCCGAGGCCGTGGGCGATTACGTTGCCGGCCCCAACCACACGTTGCCCACCGGCGGCACTGCGCGTTTCTCCAGCCCGCTTTCCACCGACGAGTTCGTGAAGAAGAGCTCGATCATTCAGTACAGCCCGGCATCCCTTTTGAACGATGCGTCTGCCATTGTGACCATCGCCGACCATGAGGGTCTGTGGGCGCACGCGGAGTCCGTTCGCCTGCGTCGCAGCATGCTTGAGCAGGGCGGCGCGAGCGCTTTGGAGGACTAATGGGCAAGGTCAGGAAATCGCAGGATGCCCTTGACGGCATCATCCCTTACGACCCCAAGTACCTGCCTGCGCGCGTTCTTCTTTCCGCCAACGAGAACCCCAATTCCGTGCCTGCGGTTGTTGAGGAAGAGATTCTCGCGGGCTTGAAGGGCTTTGCCTTCAACCGCTACCCCGATCCTTTGGCAAACGAGTTGCGCGATTTGATCGCCGAGCGTGAGAACAAGGCCTTCGAGGCTGCTGGTGTGGATGTGCGCTTCAGTCGTGAGAACGTGCTGGTGGGCAATGCCGGTGACGAGCTGCTGTTTGATTTCTCGCTGGCGTGGGGCGGTCCAGGGCGCACGCTTTTGAACGTAGTGCCCACTTTCAGCGTGTACGCAGCCAATTCCGAGCTCACGGGCACGCGTGTGGTTGAGGTGCCACGTTGCGCGGACTACTCGATTGACGAGGAAGCCGTGATTGCGCGCGTTGCGCAGGGCGATATTGACCAGGTGGTTATTACGAGTCCCAACAACCCAACGGGCGATGCGGTATCCGAGGGCTTTATGCAGCGCTTGCTTGCTGCAACCGATGCGCTGGTGATGCTCGACGAGGCTTACATCGAGTTCGCCGAAGGGAGCCTGGCGCATTTGATTGCCGAGCATGAGAACCTGCTGGTGCTGCGCACTTTCTCTAAGGCCTACAGTTGCGCGGGAGTTCGCCTGGGCTACATCTTGGCTCAGCCGAGTGTTATCACCGAATTCATTAAGGTGCGCCAGCCTTATTCGGTCGACGCTATTTCCCAGTTGGTTGGGCGTGCTGTGGTGCGCCACAGCGACGCTTTCGTGCCCGGAATCCAGGCGATCAAGAGCGAGCGTGCCCTGATATTGGAAGCGCTGCGGGCGCTGCCTGGCGTGGAGGCCTACGATTCCTGTGCCAACTTTATTTTGGTGCGTATTCCTGGTGCCGACAAAGTATGGGAAGCCCTGTACGAACGCGGCATCCTTGTGCGTGACTTCAGCCACTCCAAGGGTCTGGAGAACTGCCTGCGCCTAACCGTAGGCACCGCCGCTGAAAACCAAGAACTTCTTGCCGCGCTTCGGGAGATCGTAAAATAGCCGTCGCTTCCGCACGGTGCGTCGACAGGGCGCGTTGCTACTGTGCTGCGTTATCAAGGGGCGTCGCTGCCGGGTGTGCTGCCGTCGTGGCGAGCTGTTGCCTTGCGGCTGGTGACGCGTTCTGCCGGGCCGCGCATTGGAGATCTGAGTATCGACGCATATCGCCTCGCGTTCAGGAGGACGCTATCGTCGGGCAGGGTGTCAGGTCGTCATCCATTCTTTAATATGAAAAAGCACCGGAATGATCCCGGTGCTTTTCTTTGCAAGTTTGTTCCTTCGAACTGCGCAAATATTTTATGATGGGCATCATAAAACAAGAAGGAGCAGGTGCAGTCCTGCTCCTTCCTCAAGGCCTCCGATTGTTTTGAGCGGCTATGGATTCGTTTCGTTTATGAAATCGAGAAGTACTTCGCATCCATAGAGGGGATCGTGAGGCTTGCGCCCATCACCGTAGTGTACGAAGTTGTTCCAGTGCATTCGCCCCAGATGGTTACCTGATCGTCTTCAATGATGTTCTGGCTCAGATCGCTCGAATCGTAGGAGACAAGGTAGACATTTTCGTAGCCTCCTGACGTAGCCACTCGGAGGGTGTTTATGCCGTAGTCCCCCTCAGAGACTTGGAGGACCTTGCCTGAAATTTTAATTTTATCGCCTTCGTATTTTTCCGGATTGCGAGCAACGCTTTTATATCCCACTGATTTGCATTTTTGCTTATATTCGGCCTTTTTCTGGGCTTTAGTTTTGCTGGTGCATTTAACGGTGAGAGTGGTGCTAAGCCCGTTGTAGGTGATTTTCACTTTGACAGTTTTGCCCGCTTTTAAGGTCTTGGGTGATTCGATCTCCCAAGAATCGATTTCTTCAGTTGACCCGTCATCGTAAATGCCGGTTACATCAATGTCGGAATCTGAGTCAATAGTGGCCCCCTCTTTGGTGCTTCCGCTATAAGTTGCCTTGATGGATTCCATGGTTTTGAGCGAGAGCGTTTCTAGAGAAGTATCGGTGGAGGCATTGTCCTTTATCGCCTCAACTGTTGCTTTGGCATTCTCGTATGAATCGCTTGAAGCGTAAATATCGACAATGTAGCTCTGGTTAAATTGGCAGAGAATGATTCGATAGCCCTTTGCCGTGATTGCTTCGCCGTCATTGCTGATGCTGAATCCACTCATTGGAACGATGATTTTTTTGAGGTGCTCATTAGACTCGACTGAAGGGGTGCCCCAGGTTGCATCCGAGGCTATGATTTCAAGTGCTTGCTCTTTGCTGGCTTCCTCGTCAGCGCTGTAAAGATCGCTTAGGTCATCCGTCGACACATAGATGGTTGCTCTGGTTCCGTCGTCACACTCAACAGTCTTAATGCTCTTTGCGACAGATAAGCCCGAACCGCTTGTTGTTCCCTCGTAGGTCTTTGCGTCATCCGGAATGTGTAAAGAAGCTTGGCCGTAGTTGACCTCTTGGCTCAGTTTTGTCTGAGTTGATTGGGCGGAGTTCCCGCATCCGAACAGGGTGATGGCTAGACACGCCGTTACCGCGATGGTGGCAATACGAATAATTGCTGACTTCATCCTGTCTCCTTTCATGTTTGCCTTCCGTTTACTCTCTCTCTCTCTCTCTCGAAAAAGGCAAGGACTTTGAGGTCATAGGTGATTTTGACGGCGTCAGAATGCGGCGAGGGTAATCGGCCTTAAGAGGGTTGCTTCGCTTCGTCGTGGTGGGCCATTTTGTGGCGAGCGCATCGTGAAGCTGGTCAAAAACGCGTTCTAAGGGACGCCAAATCTCTGAAATCGCACCTTTTTGGTCAAAAGTCCCTTCCGGGGGTAAATTGAAGGGCAATCGGGGCCCTGGTTAGAACTTATGTTAGTTAGCGAAACGCGCTGACCTGGGCTTTTGATGTTACGCATGTAAACAGGATAGCGGTCAGGCCTGAAAAATGACCCGAATGGTAAGAACTGCTACCCCGGGGTAGAGGTTTTGACCAACGAGGGCCTTATTTTGAGATCTGACTTTCTGGTGGCTAGAAGATGGTCGCATGAGCTGGCAGCCATCCAGGGAATATTTGAAATCTGGCATCAGAGGACGATGCATGGGAGGATGGGGTGCAGCACGGGTGCGCTGGCTCTCATCTTGCTCGCCACTTGGGCTTGTGGCCACCAAACTGCCCGCCCGCAGCACGCCGCGCTTCAAATCCCAGGCCCCGCCAAAGTCAATCATCGCCTAACTAAAGAAAGGCACCGGAATTTTCCGGTGCCTTTGCTTCTCTTTGCTTTCAGCCTTGGGCTGGCGGTGGGTTGCAAGCTTGCCTCGAGCCCTCAAGTGCTCGGGCTGGCGCGCCTGCGGGTCCGCATGACTCGCGCACGACCCCTACCTCAAGTCAGCGCGCCCACGTGCTTGGCCGGTCCGCGCGTTTGCCGGCCGTCCGCCTGCGAGCCCCCTTGGTGCTAATTCCAGCCTTTGCCGGTGCAGCCGAACTGCTCAAGCAGTTCCTTGGCGCGGGCGACGACGGCCTCGGTGCCGGGCTTCAGAACCTTGCGAGGGTCGTAACCCTTGCCTTCCTTGTCCTTGCCGGCCTCGATGTACTCGCGCACGGCCTTGGTGAAGACGACCTGCAGGTCGGTGTTGACGTTGATCTTGGAGACGCCCATGCTGATGGCCTTTGCAACCTGATCCTGGGGGATGCCGGTGCCGCCGTGCAGAACCAGGGGCAGGTCGCCAACGAGCGCCTTGATTTCGGACAGGCGATCGAAGGAAAGGCCGGCCCAGTTCTCGGGGTACAAGCCGTGGATGTTGCCGATGCCGCAGGCCAGGAAGTCGATGCCCGTATCGGCGATGATCTTGCACTGCTCGGGGTCGGCCAGCTCGCCGTTGGAAGTGACGCCATCTTCGGTGCCGCCGATGCCGCCAACCTCGGCCTCAATAGAGATGCCCTTGCCATGAGCCAGGGCCACCAGTTCCTTGGTGCGTGCAAGGTTGGTTTCGAAATCGTCGTGCGATCCGTCGTACATGATGGAGGTGAAGCCCGCCTCGATGGCCTTGAAGCAATCCTCGTAGGTACCGTGGTCGAGGTGCAGGGCAACGGGTACGGTGATGTTCATGGTTTCGACCATGGTGGCAACCTGGGTTGCGACCACCTTATAGCCGGTCATCCATTTTGCGGCGCCTGCGGAGCACTCGATGATGACGGGGGACTGGGTTTCCTCAGCTGCGGTAAGGATGGACTTGGTCCATTCAAGATTGTTGGTGTTGAACGCGGGAATAGCGTAATGGCCCTTTTCGGCGGCCTGAAGCATTGCGGTTGCGCTGACGAGCATAAAAGACCTCGGTTCTGCTGCGGTTGCCAATAATTACCTGCCAGTTTACCAGCATCGGGGCGTTTCGTACTTGCCATAGCTTAAGCTTGCACGGATTTTTCACCGTCTTTGCTTAGGGTTTTCCGTACGGAATCATTTAATGGCCTCGAAACCACTCGAGCGCGCTAAAGCGTTGACGGCGTGCCATAATGGGCACCTATGCGAGTGGCGCAGCGCATGCACGTTGATTTGCATGCTCACGCATCGAGGGGAAATCCTAAGATGCATACGCGTGCACCAAGGGCCATCCCGGGGCGCATGTTCGTGCATCAAGGGCCACCCCGGGGCGCATGCAGCATCAAGGGAAAGCTCCAAGATGCACGTTCATGCACCAAGGGCACCCCAGGCATGAGCCTGCATCAAACGCGCACGCATCAAGGGGATCCCAAATTGCGCGCACTCCATCGGCGCCTTCGCTTAGCCCAGGTGTCGGACAGTTTGTTTGAAAGGTAAGGTTATGAACCGCGTTGCTGAGATAAGCCGCAAAACCAAGGAAACGGACATCCAGGTCAAAATCGATTTGGATGGAACCGGCGTCACCGATATCGACACCGGCGTGCCCTTCTTCGACCATATGCTCGATGCTTTCGGGCGTCATGGCCTGTTCGACCTGACGCTTCATTGCAGGGGCGACATCGAGGTCGACGCTCATCACACCGTGGAGGATTGCGGCATCGTCCTTGGCCAGGCGATCAAGCAGGCAATCGGCGACAAAAAGGGCATCGTGCGCTACGGTTCTAGACTGCTGCCCATGGACGAGACCCTTATCCTGGCGGCTGTTGATTTCAGCGGCCGCGGCGGCTGCTTCGCGAGCCTCAACATCCTGGCCGAGCAGGTGGGCAACTTTGACACCGAACTGGGTCAGGAGTTCTTCATCGCGCTTGCAAGCAATGCCGACATAACCCTGCATGTGCGCCAGATCGCAGGCGTTAACTCCCACCATGTTTTGGAGGCCAGCTTCAAGGCCGTTACGCGCGCCCTTAAAGAAGCGGTGGCCATCGATCCGCGCATTGCCGACGTTGTCCCCAGCACCAAAGGGGCGCTTTAATGGCGGCCCGCATTTGCGTCATCGATTACCGCCGCGGCAATCTGGCAAGCGTCCATCGCGGGCTCGTTGATTGCGGTTTCGATGCGTTCATCAGCGATAAGGCCGAAGACGTCCTTCAGGCGGATGGGCTTTTGCTTCCCGGCGTCGGCTCTTTCGCCGATGCCATGAGCTTCTTAAACGAAAGCGGTCAAGCCGAAGCCATCAAGAAGCGCGTGGCAGAAGGTGCCCCCTTCCTGGGGATTTGCTTGGGCCTGCAGCTTTGCTACGAGCGCGGCGACGAGGGTTGCCCCGAGGGCGAATGGATGGAGGGCTTAGGCCTTGTTCCCGGCCAGGTTGTCCGCATGCCTTCGCACACCGAGGACGGCCGCAAACTCAAGGTGCCGCACGTTGGCTGGAATTCGGTGCACGTCGAGGAAAGCAACCCTCTGTTCAAAGGCATCCCCAACGATTCCTATTTTTATTTCACCCATTCCTACATCGGCGAGCCAACGGACGCAGCCGACGTAGCCGCAACGACCGAGCACGCTCAGCGCTTCGTCAGCTCGATTAGGCATGGCAACGTTTTTGCCACCCAGTTCCACCCGGAGAAATCCTCCGCCCTGGGCATGAAGCTCTTCGCCAACTTCGGCGAGCTGGTTGAACAGTATGCACAAGGAGGCCGCGCATGATTTTGGTACCCGCCATCGACATCCTTGACGGCAAGGCGGTGCGCCTGAAGAAAGGCGACTACAACCAGGTGACGGTGTACAACGAGGATGCGGTTGCCCAAGCCCGCGCCTTCGCCGATGCTGGCGCCGAGCGCATCCACATCGTCGACTTGGATGGCGCGCGCGACGGTGCCCCCACCAACATGGAGCTCATCAAGTCCATGATTTCCGGCTTGGACGCTGAGATCGAAGTGGGCGGCGGCATTCGCTCCATGGGCGCCATCGAGCGCTACGTCGAGGCAGGCGTGCGGCGTGTGGTTTTGGGTTCGGCCCTGGTGAAGGATCGCAGCTTCGCCGAGCAGGCGGCCGCCAAGTATGGCGAGCTCATCGTTGCGGGCATCGATGCCAAGGACGGAATCGTGGCCACCGAAGGCTGGCTCGATACCGCCGACGGCGTGCCCGCCGAGCAGCTCATCGCCGAGCTCGCCTACATGGGCATCACCAATCTGGTTTACACCGACATCGCGCGTGACGGCATGCAAACCGGCATCGACGCCGAGGCCTACGCCGCCATGGCGCGCAAGTGCCCCGGCGTCAAGATCACCGCTTCCGGTGGCTTGGCCAGCTTGGACGACTTGCGCAATCTGGTGGCCACTGGTGCCAACATCGACGGCGCCATTACGGGTCGCGCCATCTACGAGGGCGCATTCACCGTTGAAGAGGGGATAGCCGCCATCAAAAAGGCCGAGGCGGCTCGTTAGGTCAAGGCTGTTTCGTTGTTGCCCTTGGCTTGCCCGCGGGCACTGAGCGCCCGGCGCCGAACGCTCGCCCTTTGCAACTGCAGGCTTGCGCTCTCGCCCGGCTGCTGCCGGCAACCACTGCTTACTACGTAAGGAAAGGAAGAAATCGTGCTTACCAAGCGTGTCATTCCTTGTTTGGATGTGAAGAACGGTCGCGTCGTGAAAGGCGTGAACTTCGTCAACCTGCGCGACGCGGGCGACCCCGTTGAGCTTGCGGCGGAGTACGACCGCCAGGGTGCCGATGAGGTGGTGTTTCTTGACATCACGGCAACGCATGAGGGTCGCAAGACAACCATTGATATGGCCTCACGCGCTTCTGCCGAGGTTCACATTCCCTATGCGGTGGGTGGTGGCTTTCGCGAGCTGGCCGACATGCGCACGATGATCGCCGCCGGCGCCGATAAGGTGAGCCTGAATTCGGCCGCCATTGCCGATCCGTCCCTTATCACGGCGGGCGCCCGCGCTTTCGGTAGCCAGGCGGTTCTGGTGGCCATCGACGCCAAGCGCGTGCCCGGCAACCCCAACAAATGGACGGCCTACATCCACGGTGGCCGCAAGGACACCGGCATCGATGCGGTCGAGTGGGCCGCAGAGGCCGCCAAGCGCGGCGCTGGCGAGATCCTTCTTACCTCCATGGACTGCGATGGTTCTAAAGATGGCTTTGACCTGGCTCTTACCCGTGCGGTTGCCCGCGCAGTCGACATCCCCGTTATCGCTTCGGGCGGCGTGGGCAAGCTCGAGCACTTCGCCGAGGGCATTATCGAGGGCGAAGCCGACGCGGTTTTGGCGGCAAGCGTCTTCCATTTCGGCGAGCTCACCGTTCGTGAAGTCAAAGAATACATGGCGGCGCAGGGGATCCCCGTTCGCCTCTAGCTTCGTAAATGCTGCATAATAAGGGGTAGCTTTTATCCGGCCTTGCTGATGGGAGGGCATCATGGAGCATAACGAGCAGGAAAAGCGCCTGCAGCCGGGTGACGCCGGTTTCACGCGCGGCGGCAAGCGCCGTCAGAACACCAGCACCTATTACAGCCGCAGGCAAAGCGCGCAGGCCATGGGCGAGGATGCCCATCTAACCGCACAGCGTTTGGAGCAGTCGCAGGCGCGCACGCGCACGCAGAAAAGCGCCATCGCCAAGGCGGCTGAGGGCAACGGCATCATTGGCAAGATTTCCGGATTCTTTAGGCGCTAGCGTATGGCAGTTTCCGAAGTTGACGATCTTTCCGTTAATGAGCTCGCTTTCAACGAAGCTGGGCTTATTCCTTGCATCGTGCAGGACGACGCTACGGGCGACGTCTTGATGATGGCCTGGATGAACGAAGAATCGCTGCGCCGCACCTTGGAGCAGCGGACCACTTGGTTTTGGAGCCGCAGTCGCGGTAAGTTTTGGCACAAAGGCGAGGAGTCGGGCAACACGCAGAAGCTCGTGTCGCTTTCCTACGATTGCGACGCCGACTGTCTGCTTGCGCGTGTTGTTCCCGCAGGTCCCGCGTGCCATACCGGTCAGCGCACGTGCTTCTACCGCAGCTTTAAGTTGGATTAGCTCCTGGCGCCAAGCGATGCGCTAAACCTAAGCGACGTCGAGCAAACGATGCGCCCGTGCGGTGCATCATATGAAAGGATGTACGAATGGCTTTTGTTGATCTTTTGGGAATCGAAGTGCTTGAGAGCACACCCGAGCGCTACGTTATGCATACCAAGGTCACCGAGGATATGCTGCAGCCTCACGGGGTTTTGCACGGCGGCATCAGCGCTGCGCTTGCCGAGCATGCCGCAAGCCAGGTGAACACCGACCATTCCGATGCAAACGAAGTGCATTGGCTGGGCGTCGAGGTTTCGAGCAAGCACTTGCTTCCCGTGTTCGAGGGCGACACCGTCGAGACCATCGCCGAGCCACTTTCTTTGGGCGGCCGTATCCGCCAGTGGGAGGTCAAGCAGTATCGTCTGTCCGACGGCAAACTCTTCAACGTCTCCCACATGATCATGTACGGACAGAAGCAGCACCACTAAGTGCCAAGCGCTCGCGTTTGGGGCGTTTCGCTCGGGAGGGCACCTAATTCGGGAAGACGCCGCACCTGGGAGGTTGGATAGGGCGTTTCGGCCCAGCCCAAGCGCCGCGGTCGCGCGTCGCCAACCCTCCCCATTGCCAATTTTCGAAGCTCGCTTAGGCGGCAAGTGCCGTCTTTGCGGGCTTTTTTGCTTCGGGTTCATTTCGGTTGTCTATCCCGCCGTTTGCCACGTGCGCAAACTTTGAGCTATGCACTGTTGGACGAAAAGGGCTATACTTCTTTTCCGCATCGCTTGTTGGCGATGCTTATGCGACGACGAAGACAGTGCGCGTCGTGGGCGATTTCCCAGAGAGGGCCCGTTTGCTGAAAGGGCCTAGATCGCAGATGCGCAATTCACTTCATCAGCAGCGAACTGAACGCTTTCGCGCCTACCTGCCGGGGCACCCACAGGTAAGCTCAAAAGCCAGTAGGTAAGCCGGGCGGCCTCCGTTATCGGGCCCAATGAGTGGGCGCAGCTCCAGTTTATGAAGCTCGCGTCAAACAAGGTGGTACCACGGGAGTCCCTCTCGTCCTTGCGTAAAGGACAAGAGGGACTCTTTTTTATTCGGAAAGGTATGGAGGAATGGCAATCATCGATGACATCACAGCCCTCCACAAGGAAACGCTTGAGCGCATCGGCGCCATCGGCGATTCCAAGGAGCTCGAGGCTATCCGCGTCGAGGTCGTGGGCAAGGCTGGCAGTTTGACCGGTTACCTGCGCTCAATGGGCCAGGTGGCAAAGGAGCATCGCGCGCAGATCGGCAAGTCGGTTAACCTGGCGCGCAACGAGATCGAAGCCGCGCTCGAGGCCAAGAAGGCCGAGCTTTCTGCGCGCGAGATGGAAGCGCGCATTGCCGCAAGCGCTGTTGACGTGACCTTGCCCGGCCGCTCCCAGCAGGTTGGCACGCGCCATCTTATCAACGCCATCTCGGACGAGATCTCTGAACTCTTCCTGGGCCTGGGCTACACCGTGCTCACCGGCCCCGAAGTCGAGACCGATTGGTACAACTTCACGGCCCTGAACGCCCCCGAGGATCATCCCTCCCGCGGCCTGGCCGACACCTTCTATGTTAAAGACAACACCGGCGCCGAGACCGCGGTTAAGGGCGAGTCCGCTGTGCTGCTGCGCACGCAGACTTCCGGCGTCCAGGTGCATGCCATGGAGGATCGCGAGCTGCCCATTTACATCATCGCTCCCGGTAAGGTGTATCGCCGCGACGTGGCCGACCCAAGCCACCTGCCTCAGTTCCATCAGTGTGAAGGCTTGGTCATCGATAAGAACATCACCTTCGGCGACCTGAAGGGCACGCTCGACTACTTCTGCAAGCAGATTTTCGGCCCCGAGCGCAAGACGCGTTTCCGCGCACACTACTTCCCCTTCACCGAGCCTTCTGCCGAGGCTGACGTGAGCTGCGGCGTGTGCGGCGGCACGGGCCATTTGCACGATGGCGAGAAGTGCCGCATGTGCAAGGGCACCGGCTGGATCGAGATCCTGGGCTGCGGCATGGTCGACCCCAACGTTTTGGAGATGTCGGGCATCGACCCCGAGGAGTACTCCGGCTTTGCGTTCGGTGTCGGCATCGAGCGCGTTGCCTGCTTGAAATACAACGTCCCCGACCTGCGCATGCTTCTTGAAGGCGATATGCGTTTCTTGCGTCAGTTCTAGGGAGGGTCTGAAATGCTAGTTTCTTTGAAGTGGCTCAGCGATTACGTTGAGCTTCCAACCGATATCAAGGCCATGTGCGACAAGTTCGACCTCACCGGTACCGGCGTCGAGGGCGTTGAGCGCACGGGCGACAATCTGGCGGGTGTCGTTGTGGGTCACGTGGTGGCCTGCGAGCCCCACCCCGATTCCGATCACATGCACGTGACCATGGTCGACGTGGGCGCCGACGAGCCTCTGCAGATCGTGTGCGGCGCGCCCAACATGAAGCTGGGCATCAAGACGCCCGTTGCCACCATCGGCACCGTCATGCCCGAGGGCTTCAAGATCAAGAAGTCCAAGCTGCGCGGCGTTGCCTCTTGCGGCATGTGCTGCTCCAAGCGCGAGCTGGGCATGGGCGCCGATCACGAGGGCATTTGGATTTTGTCCGACGATGCGCCCATCGGCACGCCCATCGCCGATTACTTGAAACTCTCCGACACCATCCTTGATCTGGAGATTACCCCTAACCGCCCCGATTGCCTTTCGATGGCGGGCATGGCACGCGAGGTCGGCGCGATGTACCGCGTCCCCGTCAAGTATCCCGAGCGCGAGCTTGTGGTTGACGAATCGCTTCCTGCGGTCGACGAGCTGGCCACCGTCACGGTTGAAGACGCCGAGCGCTGCCCGCGTTACACGGCGCGCGTGATCAAGAACGTCAAGGTTGGCCCTTCGCCTGAGTGGCTCGCTGAGCGCGTGCAGGCGGCCGGCGCACGTTCCATCAACAACATCGTCGACGTTACCAACTACATTCTGTTCCTGCTCGGCCAGCCCCTGCATGCCTTCGACTACGACAAGCTCGTCGACGGCTCGGGCAAGGCTAACGTGGTCGTTCGCGCCGCTGCCGACGGTGAGAAGCTGGTGACCTTGGACGAGGAGGAGCGCGCGCTTACCTCGGACATGACGGTCATCGCTACACCCGATAAAGCCGTTGCGCTTGCAGGCGTCATGGGCGGATTCGATTCCGAGGTAACCGAGGGCACCACCACCATCCTGCTTGAGTCGGCCACCTTCGAGTGCGGCCGCACTAGCCGTACCAGCCGCAACCTGGGCCTGATCAGCGAATCCTCGCTGCGCTACGAGCGCGGCGTCGACGACAACACCTGCGCCGACTTCTCTGCTTACGCAGCTGCCTTGATGGCCGAGGTTTCCGGCGGCTCGGTTTGCCCCGGCGTCATCGACGTGTACGGCAAGAAGTCCGAGCCCGTTGAGCTTGAGCTTCGCGTCAAGCGTTGCCAGGGCATGCTCGGCGCCCCGATTCCCGCAGATGAGATGCAAGACATTCTTGAGCGCCTAGGTTGCGAGGTTTCCGCTACCGCCGATGCCGACGTGTTGAAGGTCGTGGCCCCCACCAACCGCCCCGACCTTGAGCGCGAGATCGACCTGTACGAGGAAGTGCTGCGCCTTTACGGTATGGATCGCATCCCGGCAACGCTTCCTGGTGGCCGCGGCCGCTTGGGCACGCGCACTGAAGCCCAGGTCAAGATGGACAAGATCAACGACACGCTGCGCGCCTGCGGCATGAACGAGACTATGACCTACTCGTTTGCCGACCCCTCCGACCTCGAGCGTTTGCGGATGCCTTCCGAGGGTCTGGGCATCCCCGTGGAACTTCTGAACCCCATGACGACCGATCAGTCCGTCATGCGCCAAACCATCATTCCTGGTCTTTTGCGCTCGGTTGCTCATAACCAGGCACGCGGCGTGAAGGATATTCAGCTCTACGAAACCGGCACCGTGTTCTTCGGCGCCGAGGGCAAGCCCCAGCCTCGCGAGAAGCAGAAGCTCGCCGGCGTTTTGGCGGGCACTATGGGCAACGCCACTTGGAACCACAAGCCTGCCGAGTTCGACTTCTTCGACGGCAAGGGCGTGGTGGAAAACCTCGTGCGCGAGCTGTGCATCCAGAAGGTTCGCTACAAGGCGCTCGACGCCGAGGACGCTCCCTTCTTGCAGCCCGGCCGTGCGGCGCAGGTGCTTGCGGGCGGCTCGATCCTTGGCTGGGTGGGCGAGATTCATCCTTTGGCCGTTCAGGCCTTCGATGCCGAGGCGCCCGTTGTGGCCTTTGAACTCGACATCGACGCGCTCATCAAGGCAAGCCAGCTTTCGCGCCCCTACGTGGACGTTCCCGTGTACCCCGCAGTCACTATTGACCAGGCCTTCGTGGTTTCCGAGGATGTCACCGCTGAGCGCATGATGCAGGTCATCAGCTCGGCCGGCGGCAAGCTCCTTGATTCCGTGAAGCTCTTCGACGTCTACCGCGACCCGCTGCGCGTTGGCGTGGGCAAGAAGTCCATGGCCTTCGCGCTCGAGTATCGCGCCGCCGACCGTACGCTTACCGCAGAGGAAGTGGAAAAGCAGCACACCAAGCTGCTCACCAAGGTGGCCAAGGCCACCGGTGCCGAGATCCGCGGCTAAGCATTCGCCAACGTGCGCGCATCGGGCATAGGCTCGGTGCGCGCTTTTTTTGAAGAAAGGTCCCCTATGTCTAAAGGTTCCGAAACTCAGCCGCGTGAGCGCTTCAGTTCGCGCATGGGCTTTCTGCTGATCAGCGCCGGATGCGCGGTCGGCTTGGGCAACGTTTGGCGTTTTCCCTACATCACGGGCGAGTACGGCGGTGCCGCCTTCATCATCATGTACCTGGTGTTTTTGGCTTTGTTTGCGCTGCCCATCCTGGTGATGGAGTTCACCATCGGCCGCGCCTCCCAAAAGGGTGCCGGCCGCGCTTTCGAGGTTTTGGAGCCTGAAGGCAGCAAGTGGCATCGGCTGAAGTGGCTCAACTTCGCGGGTACCTACATCCTGATGATGTTCTACACGACCGTCGCTGGCTGGATGCTTGCCTTCACGGTTAAGAGCGCCCAGGGCCTCTTCGTCGGCATGAGCGCTGAAGAGGTGGGCACCGTGTTCACCAACATGCTGGCCAACCCCGGCGAGCAGCTGGTTTACATGGCGCTTGTCGTCATCATCGGCCTGGCATGCACCAGTGCGGGCTTGAAAAACGGAGTTGAGCGCATCTCCAAGGCGATGATGAGCTGCTTTTCATCATCATCCTTATCCTGGCCGTGCGCGCCGTCACGCTTCCGGGCGCTAGCGCCGGCTTGGCCTTCTACCTGATCCCCGACTTCTCAGCGCTCGTCGGCAACGGCATCGGCGACCTGTGGGAAGCCGTGTATGCGGCTATGGGTCAGGCCTTCTTCACCTTGAGCATCGGTATTGGTGCCATGATGATTTTTGGCTCCTACATCGACAAAGACCGTAGTTTGCCTGGCGAGACCCTGCGCGTGTGCTTGATCGACACCTTCGTTGCCATCATGGCTGGCCTCATTATCTTCCCTGCTTGCTTTGCTTTCGGCGTTGAGCCTGGTAGTGGCCCCTCTCTGGTGTTCATTACCTTGCCCTCGGTTTTTGAGATGATGCCCTTCGGTCAGCTGTGGTGCACCTTGTTCTTCTTGTTCATGACCTTCGCTGCGCTCTCTACCGTCATCGCGGTGTTCGAGGCCATCATGGCATTTACCATGGACAGCTGGAGATGGGAACGCCGTCGCGCGGTCGCCGTCAACGGCGTGGCCATCTTCGTGCTGAGTCTTCCTTGTTTGCTAGGCTTCAACGTGTGGTCCGACGTCGTTGTGCCCGGCATTGGCGACATCCAGACCTTCGAGGATTTCGTCGTCTCCAACAACCTGCTTCCCATCGGTGGCTTGTGCTATCTCTTGTTCTGCACCCGTAAGAAGGGCTGGGGCTTTGATAAGTTCCTGGCCGAGGCGGATGCTGGCCAGGGTCTGAAGTTCCCCGGCGGTCGCGTGGTTCGCGCCTATATAAGTTATGTGCTGCCGTTGCTGATTGTGGTTGTGCTGGTCATGGGCTGGCTGCCCGTTCTGCAGAAGTGGGGCGTCATGATCCTTGGCATGTAATCCCAAGACGCCCGTCCTGTAACTGCAGCGCCGCCTTCAGCCCAGGCGCCCCGCGTTCTGCGGGCATTCATGCCGTTCGCGCCGAGTAACATTCTTGAAACATTAGATACACGGTGCCGAAACAATGGTTTCATACTATGGAATATCCAAATTTGGGGTAGTGGCTTTACTGCAGGGAAGCTGCCCCCTAGGTAGATGAAAGAGGTACGAAATGACCCTTCTTCGTGAGGGTGACGTCCGGATTCCTGCCGGATGCGCCATTTCGGGCATCATGGATCGCAGCGGGGCCAGGCACGATGGCACCGATGTGCTGAAGTCCATTTCTTTGATGCATGACCGTGGTAACGGCTTGGGCGGCGGCTTTGCGGCCTACGGCATTTACCCCGATTACAAAGATTTGTTCGCGTTCCATATGCTGTATGAAACCAAGGATGCCCGCCTTATGGCCGAGGCCTACTTGGACGAGTGGTTCCTAATCGAGAAGCAGGAGAAGATCCCCACCGATTACGTCCGAACCATTCAAAACCCGCCACACATCTGGCGCTACTTCATGGTGCCGCATCCCATCAAGCTTGCCGAAAGCGAGCTTGACGAGGCCGAGTACACCATGCAGCGCGTCTTCTACATCAACTCGCATATCGACGGAGCCTTCGTTGCCAGCTCCGGTAAGAACATGGGCGCCTTCAAGGGCGTTGGCTACCCCGAGGAAATCGGCGAGTTCTACCGCATTCAGGATTACAAGGCGTGGCTGTGGACGGCGCACAACCGCTTCCCAACCAACACCCCCGGTTGGTGGGGCGGCGCTCATCCCTTCACGCTGCTCAACTGGTCGATCGTGCACAACGGCGAGATTTCGTCCTACGACGCCAACCGTCGTTACGTCGAGCAGTTCGGCTACAACTGTGATCTGCAAACCGACACCGAGGTCATCACCTACCTGTTCGACCTTCTTATTCGTCGTCACGGCCTTTCCGCCGAAACCGCCGCGCACATCATGACCGCTCCTTCTTGGGAGGATATCGACCGCATGGAGCCCGGCCTGGCCGCTTACGAAAGCGCCCTGCGCACGGTGTACTCCAGCGCGCTCATCAATGGCCCCTTCTCGGTCATTCTTGGCTCCGAGGAAGGCCTGCTTGCGCTTAACGACCGCCTGAAGCTGCGCGCTTTGATGGTGGCCGAAAAGGGCGACATGGTGTACCTGGCTTCCGAGCAGGCGGCAATCGAGATCATCTGCCCCGATGCTGAGAACATGCGCTCCGTCGAGGGCGGCGTGCCCTTCGTCGTTCAGTTGAACGAGGTTGCCGAGCGCAAACGCGAAGAAGCCGGCGTCAACACGCCTGTTGTTGAAGTTCCCGGCGCCGGCATCACCGAAGTCGGCGCAACCCGTACCTATCAAAGGGGTGTTTAGCCGATGTTGGACTACACTTTGCCCCGTTACAAGGTCGTTCGTGACGAAGAGCTGTGCATTCAGTGCGGCGTTTGCGAGCGCCAGTGCGCCAACGAGGTTCATGATGTCGATACCGAGCTTGGCAAGTGCTTCGAAGATCACAAGGCCTGCGTTAACTGCCAGCGTTGCGTGATCATGTGCCCCACGGGCGCGCTTTCGATCACCGATTGGCCACAGGTCGACAACGGCACCAACAACTGGAACTTGGAAGCCCAGCAAGAAATTGCCAAGCAGTCGCAAACCGGTTCGGTGCGCCTTGGCTCCATGGGCAACCCCAAGCCGTATCCCATCTACTTCGACCAGCTCCTTCTTAACGCCTCCCAGGTAACCAACCCCTCCATCGACCCGCTGCGCGAGCCCATGGAGACGCGCGTGTTCCTGGGCAGCCGTCCGACCGTTATCAAGGTCAACGAGAAAACCAAGACGGTTGAAACCAAGATGCCCCCGCAGCTGAAACTCGACGTGCCTGTGATGTTCTCGGCCATGTCCTTCGGCTCCATCTCGCTCAACGCTCAGAAGTCGCTCGCCATCGCCGCGCGCGAGCTGGGCACCTACTTCAACACGGGCGAGGGCGGCCTGCATCGCGACCTCGAGCAGTTTGGCGACAACTGCATCACTCAGGTTGCATCCGGCCGTTTCGGCGTCGACCCGCATTACCTCAACGCCGGTTCCTGCATCGAGATCAAGATCGGCCAGGGCGCCAAGCCCGGCATCGGTGGCCACCTGCCTGGTGCCAAGATCAACGCCGAGGTTTCGCGCACCCGTATGATCCCTGAAGGGACGGACGCCATCAGCCCCGCTCCGCATCACGATATCTACTCCATCGAGGACTTGCGCCAGCTCATCTTCTCGCTTAAAGAAGCTACGCGCTACAGCAAGCCCATCGCGGTGAAGATCGCGGCGGTTCACAACGTTGCCGCCATTGCTTCCGGCTGCGCACGCGCTGGCGCCGACATCATCGTCGTCGACGGCTTCCGCGGCGGCACCGGCGCAGCCCCCATTCGCACGCGCGACAACGTGGGCATCCCGCTGGAGCTTGCGCTGGCTGCCATCGACCAGCGTCTGCGCGACGAGGGTATCCGCTCGACGGTGTCGGTTGTCGCGGCGGGCTCCATCCGTCACGCTGCCGATGTCGTGAAGGCTATCGCCCTGGGCGCCGACGCCACCTACGTCGCATCTGCGGCCATCATCGCCTTCGGCTGTCATCAGTGCCAGGCCTGCTCTTCGGGCAAGTGCAACTGGGGCATTGCAACGCAGCGCCCCGACCTTACCAAGCGCCTCAACCCCGAGATCGGCGCCGAGCGTGTGATCAACTTGATCACGGCTTGGAACCACGAGATCCAGGAAATCATGGGCGGCATGGGAATCAACTCCATCGATTCGCTTCGCGGCAACAGGCTTATGCTCCGCGGCATCGGATTGCGCGAAAAGGAGCTTGAGATCCTCGGCGTGCAGCATGCAGGAGAGTGATAACGATGAAGAGGATTTACCCCATTCCCGAGCTGTGCATCAACTGCGGTCGCTGCGAGGTGGCCTGCAAAACGGCTCATTCCAAATCGAAGAACCCCGTCAAGGCATTCAAATACGAGAAGTGCGCAGGCCCTCGCATCAAGGTCGAGGGCGACAACGACTTCTCCTTCGCATCGAACTGCCGCCAGTGCGCCAAGCCTTTGTGCGTTGAGGGTTGCATCGCGGGCGCAATGCAGCGCGACCCCGAAACCGGCGTGGTATTCGTCGACGCGAAGAAGTGCGTTGGCTGCGGAACTTGCGTCGTGAGCTGCCCCTTCGGCGCAGTTCATATTGAAGGCACCGCCATCAAGTGCGATTTGTGCGGCGCCTGCGCGGGTCAGCCAGGCAAGCCAAGCTGCGTTGCGGCCTGCCCCAATCGCGCCTTGGTTTACGTTGAGAGCGAGGCATAGTCATGATTGCAAGCAAAACCTCCCTCACTCTGGGAACCGAGCATTTCCGCCCCGCCAATGAGCGCGTGAACGCTGCTCTTGAGGTTTCCGATACCGTTGAACTCAACGAGGTGTTCGCACAGCGCTATCTGGGCAGCGCCCTTCCCAAGGGCAAGAATCTGCTCGTCAACGGAACCCCCGGTAACGACATGGCTTGTTACATGGACGGCGGCACGATCGAGGTCTTTGGCAACGCCCAGGATCAGATCGGCAACACCATGAACGATGGCAAGATCATCGTTCACGGCCGCTGCGGCGATGCCGCCGGTTACGCGATGCGCGGCGGTGCCATTTTCATCCGCGACGATTGCGGCTGGCGCGTTGGCATCCACATGAAGCAGTACGAAAGCAAGTGCCCCTGCGTCGTCGTTGGCGGCAACGCGGGCAACTTTTTGGGCGAGTACCTGGCCGGCGGCGTGATCCTTCTTATGGGAACAGCCGGCGAGTACTTGGCAACAGGTATGCACGGCGGCGTCGTTTACCTGAAGAACAAGCTCAAAGATCACCAGGTTCTTCCTGGCCTTATGCAAAAGGAAGCCGGTCCCGAGGACAAGGCGGTTATCCATGCACTTCTGGCGGAGTACAACAAGCACTTCGCCGAGGAGCTGGGAGCCCCCGTCGACGATTCCGGTGACGGCTTCTGGTGCCTGCGTCCCATTTCGGCAAAGCCCTACGCGGCGATGTACACGAACTAGGAGGTCGTAAATGAAATCTTACGATTACGTCATCCTTGGAAATTCCGCTGCGGGCATCTCGGCTGCCGAGGCTATCCGCGACGCCGGCGATGTGGGCAGCATCCTGATGCTTTCGCCCGAGCCCTACGCGGCCTACGGCACCCCCTTGATTTCCTACGTGCTTGAGGGCAAGATCGCCGAGGAAAACATGTGGCTGCGCCCCGCATCCTTCTATGCGGACAACAATATCGATACCCTTTTCGGGCCTGGGTTTGGAGCCATGGCCATTGACGCTGAGGCTCACGAGGTCGAGCTGGTGAACGAGGAGAAAATCGGCTACGGCAAGCTTTTGGTTGCCACGGGCTCTACCCCGAGCCAGGTCGACATCCCCGGCCTTGCCGGCGCGAAGAACGCGGTCAACTTCATTACGCTTGACCAGGCTAAACAGGCTGGTTCCATGGTTGATGCAGCCACGGCGGCAGCGCACGCCGAAGGGCGCAAGAGCCGCGTCATGGTTCTTGGCGGTGGCTTGATTGGCATGAAGGCAGCCGAGGCGCTTTCCTTCCATGCCGACGAGGTTGTGGTATACAAGCGAAGCTTCCCCATTCTGGACGGCGTTCTTGACCTCGAGGCAGGCGCGCTGCTCACCAAGCTGGTTGCGCCTCGGATCATCTGCCGTCCTGGTGCCACGGCTGAGCGCTTCGATGTCGTTGACGGCGCCATCACGCATGCCTATATGACTGATGGTACCGAGCTCGACGTCGATTTCGTCGTTGTGGCTATTGGCGTTCGACCCAACAGCTTCATCGCGGTTGCCGCCGGTGCTGAGGAATGCCGCGGTCTGGTGGTCGATCGTCAGATGAAGACGAGTCTGCCCGACGTGTTCGCCGCAGGCGACGTTACGCAAACCACCAACACCCTCGACGGCACCGATAAGCCTCTGGCTTTGTGGCCCAATGCGGTGCGCCAGGGCAGGATCGCCGGCGCTCAGATGGCCGGCAGCTCAAGCGAGGGCGTATTCCCTGGCAATTTTGCTGTTAATGCGACTAATTTCTTCGGCGAGGTTTCGCTTCTTACGGCCGGCATCGTGCGCCCCAAGCCCGACCTTGGCTTTGAGGAGCGCGTGATTGCCGACGGCGACAGCTATCGCAAGTTCGTGATCAAGGACGATCGTCTGTACGGCTTCATCCTTATGAACTGCCCCGAGGCTGCCGGAATCTACACCTTCATCATCGACAAGAAGATCCCTCTGTCTTCGCTGGACGAGGAACTTTTCGATGGCGCGCCTGGCAACCTTTCGTTTGCCAACCCTGACATGCAGTGGTTCAGGATGCACGTGGGCTACCCCCACGAGCTCGACCGCAAGGGCAGGGGAGAGTTTTACCCTTGGCACGAGGAACAGTAGCACCAGTAAGCTTGTGAAGCACATATTAGCGCAAGGCAAAGCCCGCTTCGGGTGTCGCCTGTTCCGCCATTCGAAAAGGGAAGCCTGTACGGGCTTCCCTTTTCTCATGCGCTCACTGCTTCAGCTTTAGGATGCGGATTTCTTCGAAATCCTCTTTATGGCTTTCAGAGCGAATCCTTCGGGGCTTTGCCTTGCGCTTTATTTTGCAGGGCTAATTAGTCTTTACAGCCTTCTTGGTAGACCAGCTGGAGTAGTAGGTTTTGCCGTTGACGACCTTATAGCTGCGTACCTGTACGTAGTACTTTGTCTTCTTCTTGAGCTTCTTCACCGTCTTGGCCTTGGCGGAGGCGCCCTTGGCCTGCGTCGTCACGGCTTTTTTCATGGACTTTTTAGTGGAGTAGCGAATCTGAACGCCGGAGCGCTCGGTCTTGTTCTTTGTCCATTTGGCCTTAAAGGCTTTCTTCGCCTTGGAGAGCTTAAAGCCGCTTACCTTCTTCGGTTTAATGGTATAGGTAGTGCTTGCCTTGCCTTTGTACGTGCCACCATTTGCGGTGATTGCCACCTGGTAGGTTCCAACTTTTTTGCCTGCCTCGATTTTGGCAGTAAAGTCCTTGCCGTCTTTCAGCGCTTTTCCGCTTACCACAACGGATTTAAGGGTGGGCTTTTGTGTTTTGCCGGTATAAGCAAGAGCGGTCTTTGAAAGCGTGATCTTTGCGTTAGAGATGTCGATGCCTTCTGTCGGCTTTTGATCTGGCTCAGGCTCGGGTTCAGGCGCTTTAGAAATCGCGTACTTGCAACTGATGCTGCCTGCGTAGCCGCTGTTCTTATTGGCCGAGATGGTCATCGTATAGCTGCCCACCTTGGTTGCTTTATTCCCCTCGATCGTCAAGCAGCCAAGCGGCACCTCGTGTTGCGCGCCATCAAGAGTGACCTTAACGGATTTGATGGTCTGTTCCTGCTCTTCGCCGGTGTACACCAGGCTATTACCCAACTCGATTTCTGCGTTGGCTATCGAGATATCCCACTTTGCATATAGGCAGATATCGTTTTTGACCTTGGTGTTTTCAAAATCAAAGGCTTCGCTACATTCTTCGTCTTCGTACCAGCCGGCAAATACATAGCCATCACGTACTGGGTCGGTATCGGGTTTCGCAGCAAGCTCGCCCTTCTTCACGTTTTGCGAGTCAACAGTGCTTCCTCCCGTTGAATCGAAGCTTACCGTGTAGGCTGGCGAGTAAATTGCCGCAATCTTCACATCGGCATCGATCATAGTGAAGGTGGTCGTGGCGCTGCTTGCATCCTTGAATTCGATGGTTTCGCTGGATTCTCCGCCACTTCCATCGTCGTCGGAAACAAGCTCCCAGTGGTCGAAAGCGTAGTTGCCAACAGGTGCGGAGGCGGAGTTCGCCTTAACGGTGACCGTTTCGCCCTTTTTAGCCGAAGTGATCTGGTTTCCGCTGGCATCCAAGAAACTTGCATTTTCGGAAACGAGGCTATGCTTTTCGCTTGAACGGTATTTGGCGGTGATGCTCACTGCCTCATCAGGCATTTTGAAGGAAGTGCTTGCGCTGTTCTTATCGGAGAACTCAACGTCGTCGTTGCTGCTTTGCCAGCTGTCAAAAACAAGATCAGTGGTGTTAAGGGCCACCAGATTAACAATTCGTCCGGAAACGTATTCGCTAATGCTGTTGCCCTCTTCGTCAACTGCGCTGATAAGCGAGTCTTGCCCGGTATCGGGGCTTACTTCTTGTCCTTGCTCATCCTGAGCGTTTGTCGTGATGGAATGGTTGGTGCCTTCGTTGTAGATGTATTTGGCATAGGCGCTTTCACGACCGTTGACTTTTGCGTAGATGGTAAGCACGCAAGCGTCGCTGATGGTGAAAGGCCCGGTGTACTCCTTGTACTCAGGGGTATCGCTGATTTCGTTGGTAAGGCCATAGTAGATGGTTGTGGTCTCTGGGCTAAGCCAGTTGTCGCCATCTTTCAGCGTGATCACTTTCTCGCCCGCAATGTATCCAGAGGCAACGCTTGCCACCGGTGCATCCAGGTCGCAGATGGTGAAATTTCGGGAAACCTTATGCTCTTGGTTGTTGTCGTCGGTGAAGGTTCCGGTGACGCTAAAGGCATCAGTGCTGGTGTCTTCGGGGATTTCGGCGATCTTCCAGGATGCGGTAGCGTTTCTGACGGTTCCATCTTTGAGTTGATAGTGAATAAGCTTTGGCAGCTTGCTTTTACTGGCGCTTGCATAAGGAACCATTACATCGGAAAGGTCAGTCACAATCTTCTCGAAGCGCTTGTCCGCCTCGGTGGTGAAAGAGAAGGTGAAGCTTTGGGTTCCAGCTGTTTTATCCACGGTAACGTCAACGGAATCCATCCCGTTAATGCTGGCCTTCAAGCTTTTCTCGTTTAGATCGAACTGTGTTCCATCGCTGCTTTTGAGCTTGGTCGTGATATTTGCGATGTAGGTCGTGCTGCCTTCGGCCGTGTTGCCTGCTGCGGTGCCATCTTCTTTTGTCCAGGCGATTTCAATGTCTTTATTTGCCGTGTCGGCAAAGTCATCGAAAGTCCAGCTTTCGTTGAAGAGGATCAAGGAATTAAGTTTGCTTGGGAATGCCTCTCCAGGCTGTGGGGTGGATATATCGATTTTAAGGTTGGAAATGGTCGGTGCGTAGTATGCCTTGAGGGCTTTGGCCCCAACCAGGCTATCGCTTAGCGAAGGCACCGTGAGCGCGTGCGTCTGGGGGTCTTCGGTAGCTCCTTCGGGAATGGTGGATTTATCCCATTTGACGAAGGTCATGCCAGACTCGTTAGGCGGGGTTATAACCGCATCTTCCGTGGCCTTATAGTTGCTGGTCCAATACCCAAACAAAACGTTTGAATTAACGTTGAGGTTGGCAACAAGGACCTTGAGCGAATCTACGGGGCTGCTGATTGCCCTGATTTTCGAAGTGACAACTACCTTGCTAAGCTTGCCGGTGGAGTCCTTCTCGTATGTTGTGTTCGTGGAAACGGTCACCGTTGTATAGAGCGCGTTAACCAAGGAACTCTGGAATTTGACCGAGCCTTCAGCAAGGTACATGCCATATTCTTCGGCGATCTCGGGATCTATTTCAACAGTGTACGTAAGCGTTTTGGGAGAGCTATCTGTTCCGCTTAACTTGCATGACGTCACTTTTGCCAGCCCATTGCTTGCCGCCTTTTCGGTGACGGTTCGTTTTTCGTCCTGAGCATTGGTAAGGCGGATGGATGAAACGGAGGCATTCGAAATGCTTTTCCCAAGATCGTCCCAGGTGGCAGTATCTTTGATGCTCAGCGAAAGCCCCGCAAGGGATGCTGTGTAGTGGGCGCGTAGAACGATATCGCCCGCAGGCATGGTTAGTTGAGCCTTGCCGGAGCTATCGGGGTAAACCTTGGAGGGTTTTTCCAGCCCCTGGGCAACCCAAGCGTCTTCGGAGCCCTCGACCTCCCAGTAATCAAGGCGATATTCGGTGGTGTATTCCTTGGTGTCCTCTTCATCGAAGCTGTTTTTCACGGTGCCTGTTTTAGCGAATTCGGAGCTATTGGCATCCAGCTCGATGGTGTCTCCTTGCTTGAAGTCTTTGTTAAAGGCTTCTTTTGAGGAATCGGGTCCGTAGGCGGTGCAATTCCATGTTTCCGGGCCGCTATACAGGCAGGCTATAACGTCGTCCACGCCAGCGTGGAAATCTTTGTTGTCCGGGTAGAAAACATACTTAACGGTTTCGGCTGGATATTTAAGAATCTGGCGGCTACTGGTGCTGAATTCGGCGCCGGATACCTCTTTGTTCAGGCTGACTCCGATCCGGCTGTTTTCGCTTAAGTAGCGCTTGCCGCTCTCATCGCTGAAGCTGAAGTTGGATTCAAGCTTGGAATTGTTGAGATATAGGTTGTCGGCCTCGTCGTTTGCGGAATTCTTGAGGACATAGCAGGTTCCTGTGAGCCTTAGGCCAGAGATGCCCGAGGCGTAGAAACCGCCACCGTTCTTAGAGGCTGTGTTGCCCGAAATGCTGACGTCGTATATGGAGGGGTTTGCGTTGCACCAGATGCCGCCGCCGTTTTCGGCAGTGTTGTTTTGGACATAGAGGTTTTGGATGAAGCTATCGCGCGACACGCTTTGAAGGTGCAGTCCACCGCCGTTTCCGTTGGCGCTATTGTTGGCGATGGGGTTGTTGTTTCCGTTGATCTGGAGTATGTCGTCTTTGATCCAGACGCCGCCACCGTTTTCGCTGGCGGTGTTATCGCAGATGCTACTGCCGCCCCAAAGGCCTAAAAATATTTCCTGCGCAGTAAGGTACCAGGGCGATTTAGCGTAAATTCCGCCACCGTTTTGCGCTTGGTTGCCTTTGATGACGGCAGACGTCTTCATCTCGATCGAGGTGCTGTCTGCCGTGCGGATGCCTCCGCCCTCACCGCTTGCCTGGTTATAGGCGATCTCGGAAGAGTCTTGAACGATGAAGCTGCCACCGTTGTCGGCATAAGCGCCGCCGCCATTGGCGGCCTTGTTGTGGCTGAGCTCCGACTTGCTGTACATGAAGACGGCCACGCCATCGTTGGAGTAGATCCCGCCGCCGTCTTTGGCTGCCTCATTGTTGTTGATGTGGCCGTCGGTAAGAGTGAAGACGCTTTCGGTGCTGTTGGAGTAGATTCCGCCACCGCTTCCTTCGGCTTTGTTGTAAGAGATGGCGGAGCCTTCTTTAAGGCTTATCTGGGCGTTGACTTCTCTTGTGTAAGCGCCGCCGCCGTTGCCCTTGGCGATGTTGTTCTTGATGCTCGACTTGCCTGCAAGCTGAATGTTGTTGGCCGCTGCATCAAGATAGAGCCCGCCGCCGTTGCTGGCGGCGCTGTTGTATTCGATCGAAGAGCTCTCATCCATCTTTGAAGAGCCCGAGTTATCGCCGAGGCCCAGGCCGCCACCGCAATCGCTCGAATAGTTCCAGGCAATGGTGACCTTTTTGAATTCCGCCTTGCCCGAGGCTTCAACGCCAACGCCGCCGCCGAAATCATCAGTGATGTTGCCCGCGATCGTCACATTGTTGATGGTAAGGTCGCCGCTGTTGCTGCAAGCGCCGATGCCGCCGCCGAAATCTTCAGCTGCGCCTCCTGTGATAAGGGCTCCATAGATCGACTCCGAGCCGTCTGAACCGTCGGAAGACTTCCAAAGCTTGCCGCCGGTTGCAAGCGTGAAGGTGCTGCCTTTGTGTTCGGTTTTGCTTTGTTCTTCGGCATCCTTGCCGCTTGTGCCATTGATGGTGAGGCTGGCACCTTCGTTTACCTGAATGACGCGACCATTGTCAGAGGTGCTAAGGCTCGAATTGGCAAGACCTCGGTCGATTTTGTGGCCTTGAAGGTCGATGATGTAGTTGCTGTTTGCGGGAATCTGGATGGTGCCGTAGGAGCTGGTATCGATATCTCTGTAAACAGTGATGGTTATAGGGACGTTTTTCTTGGCGCACTCTTCGGCGGACGCAAAAAGATCCGCCACGTTGTTTTTGCTGAATGAGTGGGGTTGATCGCCGATTTTATAGCTGACAAGTCCAAGCTCCCCATCATCGGCATAAGCTTTCGCGGGATGTGCGCCGGCTAGTGCAAAGCAGCTAATTAGGATGGCAGCCAAAAACGTTGCGCCTAAAAGAACGAAAGAGCTGGTAGAGCGAAGTTTTGCCGAGGTAATCATGGGAGCGCCCCTTTGTATTTTTTTGCCTATTCTCTAATTTTAGCAGGCATGGAGATTTAGCAGGCGCGAAGGGAGTTCTGTTTGGCTTGTGCAAGCACATGTAAGCGCAAGGCAAAGCCTAGAGGGCAAGATTGCAAGCCACAATGGCGGCAACCATCAAAAGGAAAGCGACAACGCCGGCGGCATCGCGCCAGGAATAGCTCAAAGGATGCAGCCGCCCGCGCCCTGGTCCGCCGTGGTAGCAGCGGGCATCCATGGCGCCGGCAAGCGTCTCGGCATGGCGGAATACGCTCGCAAACAGGGGGATGAACAGCGCTTTAAGGGCGCCAACACGCTCGGAAGCGCTGCCCTCCGACAGTCTCGCGCCACGGCTGAGCTGTGCTGAGCGGGTGTAGGCCAGCTCCTCCATAAACTGAGGAAGGAAGCGCAGGGCAATACCCATGATCATTGAGAGCTCGTGCGCGGGAACGCCGAAGCGTGCGAAGGGCTTCAGAATCGCCTCAAAGGCGTCGGTGATGTCGAGCGTGGTGGTGGTAAGCGTTACCAGGCAGGCGCCGAACAGCAACATCGAAAGGCGAATGCCCATGAAAAAGCACTGGTACACGCCCCCTTCGGTGATCTTGAAAAAGCCCCAGTCGGCGTACACCGTTCCTTGTTGAATGAACAGCAAGTTTGCAAGCATCGCTAAAACGACGATGAAGGACAGGGGCAGCACCGCTCCCACGGCCACGCGCGCAGGTATTCGTGCGGCAAGGTAGAAGGCAAAGGTGAAAGCTACGCAGGCCCCCAGAGCGTAAGGGTTGGCACAGCAGAGCACGGCCACCATGTAGAAGAACATGATGCTGAGCTTGGCGCGCGCATCCATGTCGTGCACCAGGCTGGACCCGGGGTAGTAGCGGCCGAAAACCATCTTGCCCATGCTAGGCCAGGCTTTCGTTCGAATTGATTGCGCTGTTATTCTTGGCGCTTTCCGCCTGGTTGCCTGGGGCGGTCTCACCCGCGCCGTCTGCGAGAGGCTGTTTGCCTGCGCCACCCGTAGCGGCCTGGCTGGCTGCGAGGGGCTGTTTGCCCGCGGCGATCTGATTCGCAGCGTCCATGCCCGCATCTTCGCCATGGAGTTCGCGGTAAAGCTTGGCAACATCGGCGCTCAGCTGCTCGGCCGAGGAGTAGAGCGTGCCGGGCAGGGCAATGCCGCGTGCGCGCAGCTTGTTGGCAACGCGTTGCGCCGCAGGCACGTCGAGTCCGATGGACTTCAGGCCTTCCGCATCGGAGAACACCTGTTCAGGCGTGCCCTGTGCGAAAACACGCCCCTGGTTCAGCACGATGATACGGCTGCAAAGTTGCGCCAGGTCCTCCATGCTGTGCGAAACCATGACGACCGTCAGGCCTTGTTCATGCAGCTCTTTGATTAAGGAAAGGAAGCTTGAGCGTGCCGCAGGGTCTAGGCCGGCGGCGGGCTCGTCGAGCACCAGGATGCGGGGCTGCATCGCAAGCACGCCGGCGAAGGCGACGCGTCGCTGCTGGCCGCCCGAAAGCTCGAAGGGGCTCACCGGGCTTATCGTATCGAAATCAAGGCGAACATCGGCAAGGGCTTTTCTTACGCGCGCGTCTATTTCGTCTTCGCTAAGGCCGAGGTTGCGCGGCCCAAAGGCAACGTCGTCGTAGACGCTTTGCGCGAAGAGCTGGTGCTCGGGGTATTGGAAAACAACACCGACCATGCCGCGGCATTCTTTTTGCGCGTCCTTGTTGGAAAGGTCGCGCCCGTCAAGGAGTACGCGCCCTTCGGTAGGGGTCAAAAGCCCGTTCATATGCTGGATGAGGGTGGATTTGCCGCTTCCCGTGTGCCCGCAAATTCCCAGGAAATCCCCTTCATTAAGTTGAAGGCTTACCTGATGAAGAGCGTATTTTTCGGCAGGGTCGTTGCCCCAGGCGGGCTTTTCGGCGGCTGCTTGCTCTTCTTTTTTCTTGCCGAAGAAGCGGCGCGATTTCTTCGGCTTCTTGGTTTCCGTGAGGGAGGCGTATGCGTAACTTACCTCTTCGAAAACAAGCTGCATAAATCCTCCTCAAGCTCGGACTCGGTTAGGTGGGTGCCAAGGCTGAGCCCTTGGTTTTGAAGGCTCAAGGAAAGCTCGGTGGCAAAGGGGACGCTTAGGTTGAGGTCGCGCAGCTCGGATGCGTCGGTGAGCACCTCGGCCGGCGTGCCGCATTTGACGATGCGGCCCTCTTTCATCACGACGACGCGATCGGCGAGCGCCGCTTCTTCCATGAAGTGCGTAACCATGATGATGGTCATGCCTGCCTCGTGCAGGGCGCGTGCGACCTTGATAAGGCCTTTGCGGCCTCGCGGGTCGATCATCGCGGAGGCCTCGTCGAAGATGAGCACTTCGGGGTGCATCGCAAGCACGCCCGCGATGGCCACGCGCTGCTTTTGCCCGCCCGACAAGGCATTGGTTTCGCGCAGTTCGAAGCCCTGCAAGCCGACGGACTTCAAGCCCTCGGTTACGCGTGCGCGCAGCTCCGCAGGCTCAAGTCCTAGGTTCTCGGGCCCAAAGGCAACGTCGTTTTCCACAAGGGTGGCGACTATTTGGTCGTCGGGGTTCTGAAACACCATGCCTGCTGTGGAGCGGATGAGATACCTCAAACCCTGCTCGCGCGTGTCGGTGCCGTCGACCGTGACCGTGCCTTCGTCGGGAATGAGCAGGGCGTTTATGTGCTTGGCAAGCGTCGACTTGCCCGAGCCGTTGCTGCCCAGGATGCACAGGAACTCACCTTTGGGCACCTTAAGGTCGAGCCCGTCAAGGGCAAAGTGCTGACCGTCGTAGGTGAAGCGAACGCCGTCGAACTCGATCATGGAAACCTTCAAACTCAAAGGCGCTTAGCGGCCCTTGACCTGGTTCTTCTTCGGGGTGATCAGGTTCGAGATCGCCTTGTAAACGGCGATGGTGATAACGGAGTTCAAAACCACCTTAAGCACGTTGAAGGGGATGAGCACGGGAATGATGAGCGCGATCACGGACTCAACGGGCATGCCCGCGTAGATGGGGGTGATCACGATGTTTGCCAAAATGGCGACGATGATCTGGCAAATAGAGCCGATGACCAGGCCGATGGCGGCGCCGCGCCACGTGTGCTGGCGCACATAGATAAGGGAAGCGGGGATCACGTAGGCGCACACCACGAGGATGTTCATGATGCCGCCCCAGAAGTTGCCGGTCATGAAGATGTGCAGGATGGCGGTTACCAGGCCGACAGCAACGCCGGGGCCGGCCCCGTAGGCAAAGCCGGTGACCATCGAGGGCACGAAGGAAGGATCGTACTTAAGCCAGGGTGCGGCTGGAAGAATGGGAATCTCGACGAAGGACAAAAGCGTTGCGATGGCCGCCATAAGGGCCATAATCACGAGCTGGCGGGTGTCCCAGCGGTTCGTGTTGGTAATCTGAGCTGCTTGTTTGTTCTGTTTGTCGGCCATGTTCTTCCTTACTTGTTATCTGTAGGGGAAACGTTTGCGTTTGCGCGGGGCGCGCTCGCGTTTTCGTGCTTGTTGCATGATACGCCCTTTGTGCCGCTTTTGCTTCCCTTTGCCGCTGTGCTGCGCTTACTTTTGTATTTGCGCTCCCACCATGCACGCCGTGCTTGGGCTTCGCGGGCGTTCTTCTTACGGTTGCGCATGTTGAAGATGGTGTCTTCCATGCCGTAGGGGATGTGCTCAAGCGTATCTAGGTCTTCGGGCAGGTAATCGACGAGCCCAAGTTTGGTGGTTTGCTCCATTTCCGCAGGTGCAGGGCCGGGGTGCGCGATAAGGGAGTACACCACGGCGCCCTTTTCGACGAGCTTTTCGTCGTACTCGCTACGAACGAAGTTTTCATGATGAATGGTGAGCGCCGCCTCGCCGAGCTGGAGTTTAGCTTCGGCGCTGGGCTCGTTAAAAGGCTGGGACGAGGCTTCGGTTTTGGCCTGCTTTCGGTCTTCGCTCCTGGCGACTTCGACTCGCGCTCTTTTTTCGGCAAGCTCGCGCATTGCGCCATGAAGATCTTCGCAGCGCCAATCGATGTGATAGCCGGCGATGCGCAGCTCCTCCAAGCTCCACTTCCAGTAGGGCATGTTGTCGGTGCGCAGCTCGATGCGGCCGGTTTCGCCCAGGATCGTGCGGTAGCGGCTTAGGTGGTCGATATGCGTCAGGCGCCGCGCGGCCATCTTCTTGGGCGGGTAGGGCGCGTTGAAGTTCAGATGGATGAGGCTAAGCTCGCCGGGCTCGAAGAACTCGAGCAGACAGGCGGCATCGGCGCGAGCTACCACCATGTTGGGCAGCTCCTCCAAGATCGCCTTCTTCGCGCAGCGCGCCACGCAGGTGGAATCGATGTCCATGCCGATATAGAGCACCTCGGGGTTTGCCTTGGCGCTGCGAGCCAGGAAGGCTCCTTTGCCGCAGCCCAGGTCAAGGCGCACTTCACGCGCGTCGGGGAAGAAGCTTTGCTTCCAGCGCCCCTTAAAGCTTGCGGGATCGTCGACAATAGCTGCCGCCCATTGCTCAAGCTGGGCGTCGAGGTTGGAGGGTTTGCGTGCGCGCGCCACGGTTTTCGCCTAGCGACCCGTGCCGTCGCAGATGGTGTTGAACACCTTGTCGGCGCGGGGAAGGAACTCGGCGACCATTTGCTCGCACTCGGCCTCCATGCTGCGCGCCCATTCGGCATCGACGCCGCGGGTGTTCGCGTACACGTTGATGCTCGCGGTTTGAAGGGCGGCACGCGCCAGGCTTGCACCGCAGGCGGTGTCGGAAAGAAGCATCTTGGAGCCCTTGCCGGCAAGCTCTTCCAAAACCTCGATCGTGCGCACCGCGTCCTTCGCAATGGCGAAGGGGGTGGCAGCCGAACCCTTGGTGGCAGCGTCGAGGGCATCTTGGCGTGCAGGGTCTTCTTTGTCCATACGCCAGGCGTCCATGAAGGCGGCGAAGCCGGCGGCGTCCGCATCGACGTAGCCGAGCATGCTCTCGCGCAGCTCCTCGAGTTCGCCGATCATACGCACGATGTCTTCTTCATACTGTGCATAGGCCTTTTTGCCGGTGGTGAAGTTGGCCGTCATGGCGCCGAGCGCGGCGGCAAGTGCGCCAGCGAGCGCTGCAGCCCCGCCTCCGCCGGGGACGGATTGCTTGGCGGCGAGCTGTGCGGTGAACTCCGCGCAGCTAAGGTCGACGTAATTGCTTGCCATGAGGCTCCTTTAAAATCAATCGAAACATGTTGTTCCACAATAACTAAAAGCGCTTGCGCATGATACCGTTGAGCGCAAAAAGAACGAAGCCGTGAACGAAGCCGAGGTTGTGCCCATGTCCCAGGAAAACGAGAAGAACGCCCCTGTCGCTAGCGCTAATCCCGTCGTGCCGGCGGGTGCCGTGCGGTCGGATGCTGTGCCGGCGGACGCAGCCCAGGCGGGTGCCACCAAGGTGGGTGCCGTCCAGGAAAGCGTCGACCCCTGCTCTCCGGACGCCTTTGAGCTCGACTACCAAGGTTTCGGCGGCTTGGGCCTTTTGGCCGACGATCTGTACAGCCGCTTCAGCGAGGAAAACCCGCTCGACCCCGATGAGCTTTTAATGTCCTTCATCGGCTGGATGGAGAACCGCGGCATCGAGGTGTGGCCTCATCAGGAGGAGGCTCTGATGAGCATCGCGATGGGCAATCATGTGATCCTGGGCACCCCCACGGGTTCGGGCAAATCTTTGGTTGCGCTTGGTATGCACTTCATGGATCTATGCGCCGATGCGGGCACTTCGTATTACACCGCGCCCATCAAGGCCCTGGTGAGCGAGAAGTTCTTTAATCTGGTTGATCTGCTGGGGCGCGACAACGTCGGCATGATCACGGGCGACACCTCCATTAATCCCGATGCGCCGGTTATCTGTTGCACGGCCGAGGTGTTGGCCAACCGCGCTTTGGGCGAGGGTTCTTCGGCCGATATTGCCTCGGTTGTCATGGACGAGTTCCATTTTTACGGCGATGTTGATCGCGGCTGGGCTTGGCAGGTGCCGCTTATCGAGCTCACCAACGCGCGCTTCCTTCTTATGAGCGCTACGCTGGGCGACACCTCCCAAATCGCGAATGCTCTTGAGGAGCGCACAGGGCGTGCCGTCGATGTGGTGGCCGACGCTGAGCGCCCCATCCCTTTGAGTTACGAATATGTTGACACCTCGATGGAGGGCACGGTCGAACTTGCTCTGCGTAAGGGCGAGGCTCCCATTTACGTCGTTCACTTCTCTCAGGATGCCGCGCTCGATTCCGCGCAGGCGCTCGCCAGCTACGGCGTTGCCACCAAGGAAGAGCGCGCCCGCATTAAAGAAGCATGCAAGGGCACGAGCTTCTCTACCGCCTTCGGCAAGACCTTGCAGCGCTTGCTTGGTTGCGGCGTCGGCGTTCATCACGCGGGCATGCTTCCGCGTTATCGCTTGCTGGTGGAAAAGCTCGCTCAGCAGGGCCTGCTTCCGGTTATTTGCGGCACCGACACGCTGGGCGTGGGCATCAACGTTCCCATTCATACGGTGCTTCTGACGGCGCTCATCAAGTATGACGGGCACCGTATGCGCAGGCTCAACGCGCGCGAGTTCCACCAGATTGCTGGCCGTGCCGGCAGGTCGGGTTTTGACACCGAGGGCGTGGTATTGGTGCAGGCGCCCGATTACGAGATCGAGAACGCGCGTATGCGCGCCAAGGCGGGCAACGACCTCAAAAAACAGCGCAAGCTCAAGCTCAAGCGCGCTCCGCAGGGCAAGGTGACCTGGAACAAGGGCGCCTTTGAGAAGCTTGTTGAGGCGAGTCCCGAAACCCTGAAACCGCGCATGCGCATCACCAATTCCATGGTGGTCAACTTGGTGGAGCGCGGCGGCAACGTGCGCGCGAGCTTGGACGGCCTCATCGAGGCTTCAAGCCAGACCCCCGACGAAAAGCTTGTCTTGCATACGCGCGCCAACGAGGTGCTTGCAACGCTTGAAGCTGCCGACGTGGTGGAGCACGAGGTGCTGGAAGATGGCTCTTGGGACTACTTCCTTACCGTTGAAATGCCCGAGGAATTTGCGCTTGACCAGCCCTTATCGCCCTTCTTGCTGGCGGCTTTGGAGCTGCTTGACCCTGAATCCGACGATTACGCGCTTGATGTTATTTCGATGGCAGAGGCCACGGTCGAGAACCCGCGTCAGGTTCTGCGTGCGCAGGAGCGCAAGGCAAAGTCGCAGGCCATGGCCGCAATGAAGGCCGAGGGCGTCGATTACGACGAGCGCATCGATAGGCTTGAGGAAATCACCTATCCCAAGCCCCTGGCCGAGGAGCTGGATCAGGCCTTTGCCATGTATTGCCAGTCGGTGCCCTGGGCGGCCGATTACGAACTTATGCCCAAGAGCATCCTGCGCGAGATGATAGAGACAGGCGCAACCTTTAAAAGTTACGTTGCCAGCTATAAGATTGCGCGCAACGAGGGCACGCTTTTGCGTTACCTGTCGGATGTGTATCGCGTGCTCGACCGCACCATCCCGCTCGACAAGTGCGACGATCGCCTGGAAGACATCATCGCCTGGCTTTCGGTCGTGGTGCGCACGGTCGATTCCAGCCTGGTTGACGAATGGGAGAGCGCCGGCTCCCAGATGGATGAAGCAGCGCCTTCAGCTCCTGAGGCCGTGGTTATCGACCGCAGGGGCCTTAGCGTTCTGGTACGCAATGCCTTCTTCCAGCGCGTGCGCTTGCTTGCGGCCGGAAACGCCGAAGCCTTGGCCGAGCTCGATGGCGAGTGGGGCTTTGGGCTCAGGCGCTGGCGTCAGGTGATCGATGGCTACTTTGCGGCTCATGAGGAAGTTCTGCTGGATGCCGACGCGCGCTCCACCTCGTATTTCTTCCTGGACGAGTCGGACGAGAAGGAAGAGCATCTGTGGCATGTGCGCCAGGTGATCCGCGACGAAGAGGACGACCGCGATTTCCAGATTCTTGCCGATGTCGATTTGGACGCCACGCAGGATGGCGGTGACGTGGTGCTGGCCAACTATCGCGTCGGTTTCATCGAGGATCTGCTGGACGAAGACTAGGCCTTAGGCGAACTGTGGGCATTTACAGGAGCTTTGCCGTCCTGCCCGCGGTTCTTGCTATCATGATTCCTTACATCGCGCAGGGCTTGCCTACTCGCTTGCTCGCGCGAGTTCTATGCACGTACGAAAGGATCGCACCGATGAAGGGTTCCGACCAACCCCCGAGTAACAACACCACGTCCAAGAAGCGCTTCTTGAAGCGCGAGCGTTCCAGAGACGAGGGGGTGGATATCGTGCGTAACAGGCTTTTGTCCCAGGCCGACAATCTTCCCGATGCTCCCGCACCGCAGGACGGGGGCGCTGCCGCCGTGCAGCAGAAGGGCAGCTCGACCATTGCCGTTATTGCCGCGATCTGCGGCAACATACTGGTGGGCATTGTCAAGTTCATTGCGGCCTTTATTACGGGCTCGCAGGCCATGATCTCGGAGGGCATTCACTCCATCGTCGACTCCGGCAACGGCATCCTGGTGCTCTTCGGCATCCATCAATCCAAAAAGCCCAGCGACGAAGACCACCCCTTCGGTTACGGCAAGGAGCTTTACTTCTGGACGCTGGTTGTGGCGGTGCTCATCTTTGCCGTCGGTGGCGTTATCTCGCTCGTCGAGGGCGTGAGCCATCTTGTCCACATCGAGGACGCGCGCCTATCCGACCCCTTGCCGTCGCTTGTGATTTTGGGCATCTCGGCTGTGATCGAGGGCACTACGCTTGCCGTTGCGATTAAGCAGTTCAACCTCGCGCGCGGCAAGGTGTCGCCCCTGAAGTTCATCGACCATTGCAAGGATCCAAGCCTCTACACCGTGGTGCTTGAAGACACCGCCGCCGAAACCGGCCTTCTTATCGCTTTCGCGGGCATCGTTGCAAGCCACGTGACGGGCAACCCCCTCTACGACTCCCTGGCGTCTATCGCGATTGCCGTGCTGCTGATGGTGGTTGCGGCCGTTCTTCTTACGCAGACTAAGGCCCTGCTCATTGGCGAAGGCCTGAACAAGCCGCAGACGCGCCGTGTCATCGAGATCGTGGAATCCGATGAGAACGTGGTCGACTGTGGACGCGTGCTCTCGATGTTCTTGGGCCCCCACGACATGCTTTTGACTATCGACGCCAACTTCTCGCCGAGCGTTCCTGCGGTGCAGATCTTGCGCTCCATCGACCGCATCGAGGCGGGCATCCGTGCCGAGTTCCCCGACGCCACGCGCGTGTTCATCGAGGTCGAGAGCCTTAAATCCGTCCAAGATCAGGCTCTTGCTTTCGAGATGATGGAGTCCGACGACGAGGAAGAAGAACGCGAGCGCGAGGAGCGTGAAGCCGCCGGTGACGACGAGCAGCCCGCCTTCATCGAGTTCATCCAGGACAAGCTCGACGATATTTTCGAGGACGACGAGACGCTCGAGGATCGCCGCGACACGCGCATCGACGAGGAAGATGATCTTCATCGCATGCGCTAGGGCTTCGCGCAGCGATGAATCCCTTCCTTTTGTTACAAACGATGAAATAAGAGTCCCATCACCGAAAAAATCTGTATAACTAGCTTTGATTTGAACGCCGCCTATTAAGATGGTTGTTCAACTCGTGTTCGCTTGTTTCGTGCACACTTTGCGAAAATGTGGCTAACCGCAAACTTTGGGGCCGCCGATCCTTTGACCGGTGGCTCGTTTGTTTTACGGGCAAGAAGCATTGGTCTCGGGTGGCTCGCGGCCTTGCTTAAACCCAAGTTGCGCTGGGCTAAGCGCCGCCTGCCTTGCCAATCCCGCCGGGGCTTTGCAAGGCAGGCGTCTGCGCCAGCCCTTGGCTCGATCGTTTTCGCACGTGCGCGTCAGATTCAACGGAAAGGGGTACTTGCGTGAGTAAAAAGGCAACAGCTCTCATTGCTGCCATTTACGTGGTCATCCTCATCGCGGCCGGTTACGCCGGTTTCGCCGGTGGCGGTGGCTTCACGAAAGATGGCGAAGGTATCGACAACAACCTGCAGTTCGTGACCGGTGGCGAATCCGGCACCTATTACGCGTTCGGCACGGTTATCGCAAACTACTGCACCAACACGGAGGGCACGACCGTCGTCGCGCTTTCCTCCAACGGTTCGCAGGCCAACGTCCAATCGATGCAAGACGGCGACGCCGACATGGCCTTCTGCCAGGCCGACGTTCAGACCTACGCCTACGAGGGCTCCAAGCTCTTCGAGTCGACCGGTTCCTACAGCGACTTCTCCGTCGTTGCTGCTCTTTACCCTGAGCAGGTGCAAATCGTAACCACCAATCCCGACATCAAGACGGTTGCCGACCTTAAGGGCAAAACCGTTTCCGTCGGCGCGGCCGGCTCCGGCACCAACTTCAACGCCATCGACATCCTGAACGCTTACGGCCTGGATTCCGAGAAAGACATCAAGCCTGTGTATCAGAGCTTCGGCGACTCCACCGACTCGCTTAAGAACGGCAAGATCGATGCTGCCTTCGTCGTGGCGGGCGCTCCCACCACCTCCATCACCGACCTCTCCACGGCAAAGCCCGTGCACTTGGTCTCCCTGGACAGTGAGCATATCGCCAAGCTCCTGAAGGCTTGCCCCTACTATCAGGAGTCCACCATTTCCAAGGATGCCTACGGGCTTGATTCCGACACCACCACGGTGGCGGTTCTGTCGGTGGTCATTGCCAACGACAACGTCTCTGACGAGGCAATTTACAAGTTCACTAAGTCCATCTTCGAGGGTGCCAAGGCCCAGCCTGATGCTCATGACAAGTATTCCGAGGTCAACCTTGAAACCGCTTCCTCGATCACTACGGTTCCCTATCATGCGGGTGCTGCCAAGTACTTCGCCGAACAGGGCATCGAAGTGAATACCAAGGATTCCGAGTAGGGAAGGGGGAAACATGGCTTTGTTTAAATCTAAGGAAACCACCGAGGTCAAGGCTGCAGACGCCGAGCTCGATGCCGACGAGATCATGCGCAAGTACGACCAAGAGTCGAACACGCGCATCTGGGAAGGCATCCCTAAGGTCATTATCACGGCGGTCATGATCGTATTTTCCGTATGGTGCCTCTACATGACCTTGTTCTCGACCGATCAGGCCGAGGCGCGCCTGGCTCGCTTCGTGGCCTTCGTCATCATCGTCGGCTACCTGATGTACCCCGCGCGCAAAACCAACCTTAAGCCCAACCATATACCCTGGTACGACATCGTCATCATGCTGGCGGGCGCCGCGGCCTTCTTCTACTTCTCGCTCAACTGCAAAGAGATTCTGCTCATGGGCACGCGCATCGGTGCGCTGGAAGTTGTTCTGGGCGTTATCGGCATCGCCACGGTGTTTGAGCTATGCCGCCGCTGCGTGGGCCTGCCCATTTTGCTGGTGGTTACCGCGCTCTTGGTGTACGCGCTTTCGTTCCAGATGGGCCGCAGCACCGATATCGTGAACTCCGTTTCCAACGTCGTGCAGAAGCTCTTCTACACCTCAAGCGGCGTTTTGGGCACGCCCACCAACGTTTGCTACACCTACATCGTTTTGTTCATCATCTTTGGTGCCTTCCTTGAGCGCACCGGCATTGCGAACTTCTTCATCTCGTTCGCCAACCGCCTGGCTGGATGGTCCTCGGGCGGCGCTGCAAAGGTTTCCGTTATTTCGTCGGCCCTGTGCGGCATGGTTTCCGGCTCCTCGGTGGGCAACACCGTTACCACCGGTACTGTTACCATCCCCATGATGAAGAAGACGGGCTACCGCCCCGAGTTCGCCGGCGCCGTTGAGTCCGCGTCGTCCACGGGCGGCCAGATCATGCCTCCCATCATGGGTGCCGCGGCCTTCCTTATGGCCGAGTATATGGGCATCCCCTACATCGAGGTTGCCACTATCGCCATCATCCCGGCGCTGCTCTTCTTCGCCGGCATCTTCTTTTCGGTGCATCTTGAGGCCAAGAAGATGGGCCTGAAGGGCATCCCCCGCGAGCTTCTTCCCAAGTGGAGTTGGCTCGGTCTTAACTGCTACCTCATCATTCCTCTGGTGCTGCTGGTTTACCTGGTTGCTGCCAACGTCTTCACGATGGCTGTGTCAGCTGCTATCTCGATCTTCACTGCCTTCGTCATTGGCTACATCCACTTCATCCAGACCAACTGGGAAAGCCGCGCCGAGGGTCAGAGTTTTGCAAGCGTGTTTGTGGAATCCACCAAGACCGCGCTGTGGACCTGCTGCGACGCCTTCGCCGCCGGCGCCAAGAACTCCATCTCGGTTGCCGCTGCCTGCGCCATGGCGGGTATGATCGCTGGCTGCATCACCATCACCGGTCTTGCTTCCACGCTCATTAACGTCATCGTCATGGCTTCCGGCGACGTGCTGATTATCGGCCTTGTCCTTACCATGCTTTGCTGCATCGTTCTGGGCATGGGCGTTCCTACCACGGCAAACTACTGCATCATGGCCGCAACCTGCGCGCCTATCCTTATGCAACTCGGCGTGCCGCTGGTTTGCGCTCACTTCTTCGTGTTCTACTTCGGTATTCTGGCGGACATCACGCCGCCGGTTGCGCTAGCGGCCTTTGCGGCGTCGGCCATCGCGAAGTCCGACGCCATGCGCACCGCTTTCAATGCATCGCGCCTGGCCATTGCGGCCTACATCGTGCCCTTCATCTTCGCCTTCTACCCCTCGATGATCATGCAGGGCGATCCGCTGCCCATCTGGCTTAACGGCATCAACATCTTTATGGCGCTGTTCGGCCTGTTTGGTGTTGCGGCGGGCATCTGCGGTTACTTCAGTGGGCGCATCAACGTGCTCGTGCGCGCGATCATGATCGTGGCGGGCATTTGCGTGATGCTTCCCATCTCTGACCTGGCATCCATTTCCTCGGTTGGCAGTAACCTCGTCGGCTTTGCCTTGATTGCCTGCGTTCTTGCCTTCCAGATTTTCCGCGGCAAGTCCAAGGGCGACGGTGCGGGTTCCGGCGGTGCCGAGGCCAAGGCGGCGTAAGGGCAGCGCAATCCGTTCGACTTTATGCGTTGCCGCATGGTTTTCGCAGTCCGTCCAAGTTATGCGTTGCCGTAGGGTCGCGCATCGAGTTCGTCTTCCAAACGATAGAGGTTTGAAATGAGTGACAAAAAGACTATCTGGATCACTGGGTCCAAGGGCTTTCTTGGTTCTGAATTCATGACCCGCTTCGCCGATCTTGGCTACAACGTGGTGGGCACCGACAAAGAGGTTACCGTGTGCGATCCCGACCGCTTGGTTCTGTTCGCGCAGGAAGCTCAGCCCGATGTGGTTATCAACTGTGCGGGCATTCCCCGCTCGGTCACGGGTTTGGGCAACCGCATCCGTGCCTACGAGACCAACGCCTTGGGCGCGCGCAACGTCGCGCTTGCGGCTAATTCCGTCGGCGCACTGGTAATTCAGGTTTCCACCGACGACGTGTTCCCGCCCCGCCTGCACGAGCCCGTCAACGAGTTCGACAACCCGCATCCCGAATGCGCGTACGGCAAGTCCAAGCGCGCGGGCGAGACCATGGTGCGCGACACCACCCCCGAGCACGCGATTGTTCGCTCTTCGTGGCTCTACAGCGTCAATGGCGGCATCCTGATGGACATCCTCGACGCGGTGAATGCGGGCAAAGTGTACAAGGCGCGTACCGACCAGTTCGCGTCGCCCACTTCGGTCTCAATGTATGTGAGGTTCCTCGATCGCCTTATCCAGAACGGCGGTACAGGTGTGTTCCACATCACCAGCCAGGGCTGCGTGAGCCGCTATGACTTTGCGGCTAAGGTCATGGAGATTTGCGGCTTTGATAAGGGCAAGTTCCTGGAGCCCGCAACCGACCTTGTTACTGCCGAGAAGGTTGAGCTTGAGAGCTTGATGCTCGAGATGTACGGCGCGCAGCTTCCCAGCTGGGACGACGACCTGCGCGCGTACCTTGAGGAAGTCGGTTTGGCCAAATAGGCCGAGGCCCGCACAAGGGCGCAAACCCTGCGTTCGATATTACTTTTAAAGAAAGAACCCCTCGGGGTTCTTTCTCTTTGCACTAGTCTTGTGGGCTATTAGGTATAATTTAGGCAATTTGAAATGACTCATTGGTACAGGCTCTGAGGCTAAGAGGCAAAGTTTTGCACGACGGCTGCGACCTGCTGGTTTTGTCGAAGCTAACTGCGAGCCTTCGCCACTGATATGGCAAAGGATAAGGCGTGAATTGCGTTGGCTCAATGCTTGTGTCTGATGATTCTTGATTGAAAGGGAAGGGGATTGGTCCATGAAATCGATTAAGAAACTTCTGCTGCTGGGCATGTTTGCCGCGATGGCTGCGTTCTGCCTGGCGCCCGGCTTTGCTCTAGCCGAAGAGGGGGGGGTAAATAAAGAGATCAACCAGGAAACTTTCAATGGAACAGATTCGTACTATGTCATTACCGAGGCCGGTACATACAATTTGACAGAAGATGTAACTGGCGCCATTAAAGTAACCGGCAATCTTGGCAAGGTTCAAATCAATCTCAATGGCCATACTTTGACCAATGAGAATGAGAATTGTTATTCATTGTGGCTGCTCGGTAGCGGCAACAGTAATATTACGATTGACGGCAAAGATTCCGATACTGATAAGCTCGGCTCTATTGTTCAGAAAGTTGAGTATGCCGAGGATGCCGAAAGCAAAAAAGCTGCCATTAGGCTCGATTCGTCAGATGTTCCTACTTATGGCTTTAAAAGCCTCGAAGTGAAAAGCCAGACAAGCGAGTGTTTTGATTCTGTGGGAGGTATCACAACGCTCGACAGCGTGAGTGTGTCCACCTCCGGTAAAGCAAATTCGCTGATTTACAACAATAATGGGTCCTTCACCATCAATAGCGGAAATTTTGTAAAGTCTGATACCACTACAGCGATGTTTGAGAAAGGCACTAAGCCGATCCTTGTTAAGGGTGGTACTTTCAGCGACTTCCCCAAGGGCGTGAAACTTGGCGATGGGGTTGACCTGTATAAGGAATCCGGCAGCTACAAAGCCATCAGCTCAAGCGAAGTCCCCAAGCAGTGCTGGAGCGTGACGCTTAACGACCAGGATCAGCTTGTATTTACAGGTGAAACCAAGGATATCTACTTTGATTCCGAGGATGCGGCTAAGGCTTTCGTTGAAGCTTCCGGCAAGGGATACGAGGTTAAGGAGGTCGACAACAGGGTCGACCTGGCTAGCGCCACGGTAACTCTTGAGCCTGATACCTACACTTACGATGGAGCCGAGAAGCAGCCCGAGGCCACCGTCACCCTCGACGACAAGACCTTGACCAAAGGTCAGGACTATACCGTTTCCTATGAGTCCAACGTCGATGCAGGTACTGCCGCCGCTAAGATCGAGGGCATCAACGACTACAAAGGTTCCGTTTCTAAAGAGTTCACTATTAGTCAGCTCAGCATCAATGGCGCTAAGGTGACCCTAGGCGCCGCCTTGACCTACAACGGATCCGAGCAGACTCAGGAAATTTCGTCGGTTGAGCTGAAGATCGGCGAGAAGGATGTCAACGTCCTTGACTCTCTGGATGTGGAGGGTAATAAGGCCACCAATGCCGGCGATAATTACAAGATTATCCTCACCGCAAAAGAGAACTCCAACTTCGCTGGTTCCGTGACGTGCGATTATTCGATCGCCAAGGCTGCGGCCGGCATCCAGGTGAAGGACCCCGGCAGCAAGACCGTCGGCGACCCTGCTTTCAAGCTCGACGCCAAGGTCAGCACCGACGCCGCGCTCGAGTACGCCAGCTCCGACAAGAGCGTCGCGACCGTCGACGAAAACGGCCTGGTCACCGTTTTCGCTGCGGGCACTACTACCCTCACGGTGAGCGCCAAGGAAAACAGCAACTACCAGCAAGGCGAAGCTTCCGTCGAGCTCAAGGTCGAGGCCGCACCCACTCCCGCAGTCACCGATATCTCCGCCGCCAAGGTGACCCTGTCCAAGACCAGCTTCACCTACAACGGCAAGGCCCAGAAACCCTCGGTCAAGTCCGTGGTTTTTAACGGCAAGACCTTGAAGGCCGGCACCGACTACACCGCCTCCGTCGCGAGCGGCAAGAAGGTCGGCACCTACAAGGTGACCATCGCCGCCAAGGGCATTTATACCGGCAAGACCACTTCCAGCTTTGTTATCAACCCCAAGGGCGTGACGAAGTTCAAGGTTTCCAAAGCCAAGAAGTCCTTCAAGGCCAAGTGGGCAAAGAACAAGACCGAGCGCTCCGGCGTCCAGCTGAAGTACTCCACCAAGAAGAGCATGGCGAACGCCAAGACCGTGAAGGCCAAGGGCGCCTCCGCCAAGGCCAAGACGGTGAAGAAGCTCAAGAAGAAGACCAAGTACTACGTCCAGGCACGTACCTACAAGGTCGTCAACGGCAAGACCTACTACTCCGCTTGGTCCGCCAAGAAGGCCGTGAAGACTAAGTAGCCGCTTTCGGCATGCAACATATGCGTCGGACGCGGCCCCTTGCGGGCGCCGCCCGTTACGCTGTTCGAAAAGGGAAGCCCTCACGGGCTTCCCTTTTCTCATGCGCTCACTCCTTCAGCATTTATATGCGGATTCCTCCGGAATCCTCTTTTTGGATTTCAGAGCGACACCCTCCAGGGGCCGCGTCCGACGCTGCTTGTTCGTTTAATAACGTAATCTGTCCGCAGCTACCATGAAATGGCCGAGCCTCAGTGAAGGGCTCTTCGGGGTCCGTTCCTTTTGTGGCGGTGGCGGCAGGAGGCACCCTCCAGGGGCCGCGTCCGCCGTTTCCTTTCCGGCAGAGATGTAAAGCCTTTCCCTGCTTTCTCTTCTTGTTGATTAACATCGGGTAAATCGTCGTTTCTTTAGGTTAGAATGAATCAGATTAAAGCTGGATAAATTAGGCGAAGACTGCGCGTGATTGCTTAAGGTATGCCCACCGTGGGGCAAAGGCACCCGCGGCACGCATTCTTCGCCCGTAAATAAAGGGGATTAGTTTTGGCTATTAAGAAAAGGCTTATGGTTTTGGCGACCGCGATTTTCGCGGCAGCGCTTTTGGCTTTGCCTGCCGTCGCGCATGCGGACACCGTCAAGATCACCGACGCCGACCTTGAGGATGGGGTTTACTCCATCACTGCCGCGGGCGATTACCAGCTGGATACCGATAACTGCACCGGTATCAACGTTGGCAAATCCGATAAGGTCGTTTCCGGAAAGGTCACGATCGATCTGAATGACAAGACGATTTCCAGCAATGCGGGTAATTCATGCATCGGCGTGCTGGGAACCATCTATACCGATGTCACTATCTCGAATGGCTCTCTTGTTCAGACGAACACATCCAATGCGGCAGTGCGCGTTGACTCCACGGGAGGCTCCGGTCCGAGCGTTGTGCTTAAAGGGGTAAACGCAAGCTCTGTTGACCATCAGTGCATCGATGCCGAAAACGGGCGCATTACCATTAAAGATGGCGGAAAGTTCACTGTAACCTCTGATTCCAGCACGGCTAGCGTTTTGCGCAGCTCTAGCAAGGGCTCATTCGAAGTCAACGCCGGCACTTTCACGGGCTCGTCCATCACGGCCGGCGATAGCACTTGCTTCTCTCTCTATGGTGGCACTTATTCCACTTTCCCTGAGGGCACCTATACCAGCAGCTACGGCATAATTTGCGATGCGAATGGCAGCTTCGCGGTTAAGACGATAAGCTCGCTCAAGGATGACGCCGAGTACGCTCTTAGCTATACGGCTAGCGGCACGTCCTACAGCTATCCTGTTTATTTCACGACTGAAGAAAAAGCCAAAGATTTCAAGGCTTCTCATGGCGATTGTTGCTCGGACGTTCAGGCTGCCTGGCTTGATGCGACCTTCGAAGCAGATGGCGCAACGCCCTCTTCTCAGATTCAGAAGGTTTTCTACGGAACTCCCGCCGTCAAGGATAAGGTTAAAGACCCTCAGAAGGATGATGGCCTGTTTGACTATTGGAAGGATTCCAGCGGCAATGAGTACAAATTCACTACTAATTTGTACGAAGCAACCACTTTCACTGCAGCCTGGACTGACTACGTTGCTCAGGTAGGCGACAAGAAGTTCACTAGCCTGCAGGCTGCGGAGGACGCTATCGAGGATGGCTCCGTCAAGGCAAGCGAGATCAAGCTCCTCAAGGACCTGACGGAAAGCATTACGGTGAGCAAGGGCGACTTCACGCTTGATTTTAACGGCAAGACTTTGACCGCAAAGGGGTCCAAGGCCGCTATCACGGTAGCTGGCCCTGCGAAGCTCACGATCAAAAACGGCACCATTTCCGGCAAGGACACTGATTCGGAAGGTGTCTCCGTGACTGACGCCGATGCGGATGTGACCCTTAAGGGCCTTAACATTCAGAATGTCGACACTGCAGTTACGGCAAGCGCGGGCAAGGTGACCATCGGCAAGGGCTTTGTTGGTAAGAGCGAAAAGCAAACGCTCAACGTCAGCGGATCCGCCAAGGTCACTATCGAGGACGGCACTTTCTCAAGCGAGAATGACGAGTTCCTCTATATCGAGGATCTGAAGGAACAGGGATCCATCACTATCAACGGTGGCGAGTTCGGCGGCATGTGCGTCTTCAACGACGCCAGCACTGCTCTTGCCAAGTTCAAGATTAACGGCGGCATCTTTGAAAACTGGGAGAACGTTTGGGCGGTTGCTGACGGCAAAACCTTCCTCGAGCGCGAGGATGGCCGTTTCGAGGTTGTCGATGCCGCTAACGTTAAAGCTCAGGCTAACTGGGTAGTGTCCACCAGCGTCATTTACGAGGGCGATAAGTTCAAGTTCACGGTTTACTTCCGTGACGAAACGGACGCTCGCGAGTGCTACAAGAAGATGGACGAGGAAGTTGAAGATGGCGACGCTACCATTAAGGCGATCTATCATGTAGAGTTCGTTTCCCAGGACAAGACCGTTGAAGTGCGCGGCCTTGAAGAAGGGGAGGCCGTGGGTGAGTTGCCCGCCGGGCAGGAAATCGACAAGTATGAGTTCCTTGGCTGGTATCTGAACGGCAACTACTCCGATGACTACAAGCTTTCCGCCGAGACCGTGCTCGATCATGACGTTAAAGCGGTTGCTCTTTGGAAGAAGGTCGGCACCGACGAGGCTACTTCCGATCCTATCGAGATCGAGGAAGCTGACGAGTCCAGCTCTAACAGCTCCAGCTCGGACTCCAAATCCAGCCCTGAGACCGGCGACGCTGGCCTTGCTGCTCTTGGTTTCGCCGCCCTGGGCTCTGCTGCACTTGCCATCGCGGCCCGCCGTCGTAAGGCCGAGTAAGGAAGCGCACTAAGTAAAGAAGCGCACCGGCTAAGGAAACTCACCAGCTAAAGGGCGCGCACTCAATTTTGGCTAGCAGCCAATTTGCTACAAAAAAAGGAACCCTGATGGGTTCCTTTTTTGATGTCTTGACCCCGGAGCGGCCTCGATCTTACTGGTGATAGTGCTCCAGGAAGTCGGCGAGCTTGTCCATGGCCTCGCCGAGCACGGCGCGGCGAGGCAGGTACACCACGCGGAAGTGGTCGGGCTCGTGCCAGTTGAAGCCGCCGCCGTGGATAAGCAGAATCTTCTTTTCTCTAAGCAGGTCGAGGGCAAACTGCTCGTCGTTGGTGATGCCGAACTTCTTCGTGTCGATGCGCGGGAAGGCATAGAAGGCCGCCTTGGGCTTCACGCAAGTTATGCCGTCGATGGCATTCAGGCGCTCGTAGATGAACTCGCGCTGGTTGAACACGCGTCCGCCGGGTTTCACGTAATCCTCGACCGACTGATGCCCCCACAGCGCGGTTTGCACGATGGACTGCGCGGGCACGTTGGAGCAAAGGCGCATGTTGGAGAGCATGTTGATGCCCTCGATGTAATCTTTGGCAATGCGTTTGTTGCCCGACAAGATCATCCAGCCGATGCGGTATCCCGCAATCATGTGCGACTTGGAAAGCCCGCTGAAGGTAACGCAGAACAGGTCGGGCGCCAGGCTGGCGATGGACACGTGCTCGGCGTCGTCGAACACCAGGCGATCGTAAATCTCGTCCGAGAAGATGATTAGCTCATGCTCGCGCGCAACGTCCACAATTTCCTGCAGCACCTCGCGCGGGTACAGAGCGCCCGTAGGGTTGTTGGGGTTGATGATGACGATGGCCTTGGTGCGGTCGGTGATCTTCTTCTTGATGTCGTCGATGTCGGGGTACCACTCGGCTTGCTCGTCGCAGATGTAATGAACGGGATGCCCGCCTGCAAGTGTGGCGCAGGCTGTCCATAAAGGGTAGTCGGGGCTGGGGATAAGCACCTCGTCGCCGTTGTCCAACAGAGCCGACATGGAAAGGTTGATAAGCTCGCTCACGCCGTTGCCGGTGTACACATCCTCGATGGTGACGTTGGGGATGTTCTTGATCTGTGAGTACTGCATGATGGCCTTGCGCGCCGAATACAGGCCCTTTGCGTTGGAGTAGCCCTCGCACTCAGTGAGTTGGCGCGACATGTCGTAAATCACTTCGTCGGGGGTTCGGAACCCGAAGGGGGCGGGGTTGCCGATGTTGAGCTTCAGCACGTGTGCGCCGGCTTCCTCCATGCGGGCCGCTTCGTCGACGACGGGGCCGCGGACATCGTAGAGGACGTTGTCTAGCTTTGAAGACTTCGAAAACTCGCGCATTGTTGCTTCCTTTGAACTCCTTGAAAGCGAATGAAGACGGCTTTGCGGCCTGGCTTCAAGTCGTTTTGGTTTTATGTGAAGCAACACTGTAAACCGTATTGAGCCTTAATTGAATACGGCAAGCCTTGAATTCGATGAAAGACACAAGTTCTTCGAAAGGCCTCGGATTCGGTGTGGCATGCTTTGCCGGCAGATTGCCGTGCGCCGCCGCCAAGCCTAAGCCTTGCCTAAGGTCGAAGCGGCAAGCCTCGTAGCTGGGTTTGCCGCTTGCGGCGTTAGGCTACTGATTCTCCTTCAGCAGCTCGTCGATGGTGACGAAGGAATAGCCCTTTTCCTTAAGGACGGGGAGTGCCTTTTTGAGCGCGGCAACGGTTTGCGAGCGGTCGCCGCCGCCATCATGCATGAGGATGATGTTTCCCGAGCTGGCGTTGACGATGCGGTTGTAGATGGCATCAACGCCGGGGCGGCTCCAGTCTTCGGTGTCAACGTTCCAGTTGATCTCGGCGCTGATCAGGTTGGAGAGGTTGCTGTAGGTTTCCTCGTTCACGTTGCCGCCGGGCAGGCGCACCACGGTGCTTGCATCCTCGCCGGTAACGGCCTTGATGGCCTCGTAACCCTTCTTGATTTCCTTCTTTTGCTCGGAAGCAGACATGTAGGTGATGTTAACGCCGCGGCCAGAACCCGAAGCATGGTCGTAGGTGTGCGTGCAAATCTGGTGGCCGGCCTCTTTCATGCGCTTCACGCTTGAGGTATGGCTGGCAATCTGTTTGCCGATGGTGAAGAAGGTTGCCTTGGCGTCGTTTTCGGCCAGGATGTCAAGAATCTCGTCAGTGGTGGTGGGCCAGGGGCCGTCATCGAAGGTGAGCGCAATGACCTTTTTGCTGGTGGAAGCGTTGCATTTGGTCACGGTAAGGCCGCTTGACTTCTTAACCACCTCGGTTTTCGTTTTGCCGGATTCCTTGCCGGTGAGTACCTTGACCGTTTCTTTGCTGGGGGCGCTCACTTTGTGGATGGCACCCGTGCCCTTGACCTTGACGCTTGCCTTGGCGGGCTTGGTCTCCTTGGTTTCCTCGGTGTACTCCTCGGTGGTGTCGGTGCCGTTGGTTACCTCGATGTCGTCGCCATCCATCAGCAACTTAGAGAAGTCGCTGGTTTCGGCGTTGTTCAGCTTGACGGTGGCGGTGTTGCCCCCTCCTTGCTGGATGACGCTGCCGTCGATTGCCAGGTGATTGCCAGCGGTGGGGGTGACGGTGCCGGCGTCGATGAGGCCCTGGATGCTGCGCTGGCTTCCTTCGATGGTCGTCGTGCTGCCGTTGAGCGTCACTTCGACTGCGTGGTTGTTGTACCACCACCAACCGCCACCAGCGGCGGCGCCGGCCACTACCAGCACGATGGCAAGGGCAGCGATCACCTTGGGTGCGCGGCGTTTCTTGCGGGCTGGCGCTTGCTTGTATTGACGAGGGCCAGCTTGAGAGTTGCCCTGGTTCGGGTAGGAAGCGTGGGGCTGCGTTTGGTACGCGTTTGCAGCCTGACCCTGCTGCTGGCGACTAGCCTGCGCACGTGCGGCCTGCTGCTGGTAGGTCTGCTGCGCGCGAGTAGCCTGCGCCTGTTGGTAGGCAGCTCGCGACTGCTGCTCGGGAGTCTGCTGGCTGGCTGCTTGGCGATGGGCCACCTGAGCCTGGGCCTGGGCCTGCGCTTGACGCGTGGCTTCCTGACGGATGGCTTGCGTGCGTGCGCTCTGAGCCTGTGAACTTTGCTCGCCTGCTGCAGGGCGTGCGCCCTGTGGCTGCACGGGTTGAAGCGGGTCCGCGATGTTGATGCGCGGACGTGGGCGGTTGCTCGATGCGCTCCAGGCGCCTTGCTCGTCGTTATGCTCGGTCATGATGCCTACCTAGCCTGCTTTTGGGTCTTGCCGTTGCGATGGGGCAAGCGCCCTCATCTGGTGAGCCCCCTGTTGGGGCCGTGATGTTTCGTCAGTGTTTCGATGATAGATCCTTGGCGCCTGATAGGGGAGTCGTATGAGGCATCGTCCATAAGTTTTGCTGAACCGGCGCCCCTGGGTTCGTTCCTTCGTTGTTGGGCACCTCACATCGTAGGCTTCGTCGTTGAGGGGGCATCTAGCGCAACATGAACGCGTTCCCTCTCAAAAACGGCCTAATTCAGCGTCTCTTTATCGAGTATTCCTTCAATTTGAGCCTTAAATTTTGCGTTTTCCTTACATATAGCGCTATGGGCAAGTAGAATTGGAAAGTCAGACTTTTGGGGGTTCGTTCACGCCCCAAGATAAGATTTTATTGGAGGTTCACATGTCCAATCAAAAGATCGGATTCACCGAAACGGTTTTGCGTGATGCCGGTCAGAGCCTTATCGCAACCAGACTGTCTTACGACAAGATGGCGCCAATCATGGATAAGCTTGATAAGGCGGGCTACTATTCTCTCGAGTGCTGGGGCGGCGCAACGTTCGACGTCTGCCTTCGCTACTTGAACGAGGATCCCTGGGAGCGTCTGCGCAAGCTTCGCGCCGCCGCACCCAATACCAAGCTGCAGATGCTCCTGCGCGGTCAGAACATCCTGGGATACAAGCACTATTCCGACGATGTTGTGCGCCGCTTCGTTAAGGCATCCGTCCGCAACGGTATCGATATCATTCGTATCTTCGACGCTTTGAACGACCTTACCAATCTCAAGGTCGCCATCGAGGCCGCGCTGGAAGCAGGCGCCATGGCTTCGGGCACCATCTCCTACACCACCAGCCCCGTGCACACGCGCGACGCTTATGTGAAGATGGCCAAGGAGCTTGAGAAGATGGGCGTTTCCACCATCTGCATCAAGGATATGGCGGGCATCATGACCCCGGCCAACGCCTACGAGCTCGTTTCCGCTATCAAGGATTCCGTGGACCTGCCCTTGGTTGTTCACACCCACTCCACCACCGGCACCGCTTTCATGACCTACCTGAAGGCTGCCGAGGCCGGCGTCGACGTTATCGACACCGCAATCTCGCCTTTCTCGGGCGGCACTTCCCAGCCCGCAACCGAAACTCTGGCCATCGCGCTTCGCGAGCTCGGTTTCGACACCGGCCTGGACGAAAAGCTCCTGTTCGAGATCGCCGATTACTTCAAGCCCATCCGCAACGACTACATCGAAGATGGCACGCTGAACCCCATTTCCCTTACCACCGACACCCAGTGCCTTGATCATCAGGTTCCCGGCGGCATGCTTTCCAACCTGCTGTCCCAGCTTAAGATGATGAACGCGCTGGACAAGTACGACGAGGCCCTGAAGGAAGTTCCTCGCGTGCGCGCCGACCTTGGTTATCCTCCGCTGGTTACCCCCACCTCGCAGATCGTCGGCAACCAGGCCGTCAACAACGTGCTCGTGGGCGAGCGTTACAAGAACGTCTCCAACGAGGTCAAGGGCTACTGCCGCGGCGAGTACGGCAAGACCCCTGCTCCTATCGACCCCGAGATCCTGAAGAAGGTCCTGGGCGACGAGCAGCCCCTTACCGGCCGTTATGCCGACACGCTTCCCACCGACACCTACGAGAAGGCCGAGGCCGAGCTGGGCGACCGTGCTCGCTGCGAGGAGGATGTTCTTTCCTACATCGCCTTCCCCCAGGTTGCCGAGGCATTCTTCGCCGCTCGCCAGGAGCAGGAGGAGAAGCGCGTCTCCTACAGCATTAGGGCGGTTGAGTAATGAACGGAGTTAATACCGCGATGGCCATGGGAATGGGTGACTACCTGTTCTACTCGGTGCTGGGCATCTCCATCGTTTTCTGCGTCCTTGCCGTTCTGATCCTGTTCATCAAGCTTCTTACCTTCATCTTGGTGCCGCGCAAGCCCAAGGCCGAGGCTCCCGTTAAGGAAGCTGCCGCCGAGGCTGCCACCAGCGACGCCACGGAAGATGCGCAAGACGCCGCTGCTGCACCCGCTGCCCCCTTGGCACCGGGTTCCGCTGGCGATATCAAGTTGTACAACACCGACCCGCGCGACGCTGCGATGCTTATGGCCATCGTCGCCGACGAGCTGGGCAAACCATTGAATGAACTTAGGTTCATCTCCATCAAGGAGGTTAAATGAAGTACGTAATCACGCTTAAGGGTAAGACCTACGAGGTCGAGGTCGAGCAGGGCTCGGCCATGATTCTTGACGAGTACGAGGCCAAGGCTCCCGAGGTTGCGGCAGCTCCCGCACCTGCAGCTGCCCCTGCTGCCGCAGCAGCTCCCGCTC
>JAUMVJ010000001.1:0-120157 GCA_030530215.1 Coriobacteriia bacterium | reverse complement strand
CACCATGCGGCGGGTCAGCTCGCGGCTCTCCTGCCGCCGCTGCCGCGCCTGCTGCCCCTGCTCCCTCCCCCGCGGCCGCCGCTGCGGCTGGTGTCGGCACCCCCGTCACCTCGCCCATGCCCGCCAGCGTCGTTTCCTTGAACGTCAAGGTCGGCGACTCCGTGGCCGAGGGCGACGTCGTCGCCATCGTCGAGGCCATGAAGATGAACGTCGAGGTCAACGCTCCTTGCTCCGGCATCGTCAAGTCCGTCATCGTCAGCGTGGGTCAGTCTGTTGAAACAGGCGAAACCCTTATGACCATCTAAGGGGCGTAAGTGGATAGCGTAGTAGAGATTCTTCAAAGGCTCTGGGAGACTTCGGGCTTCTTCCTGATGGGCGGCGACATCCGTCAGCTCATCATGCTCCTTTTGTCCTGCTTCCTTCTGTACCTGGGCATTGCCAAGAAGTTCGAGCCTTTGCTCCTGTGCGGCATCGCCTTCGGTATGCTTTTGGCCAATATCCCCGGCGGCGGCATGTACCACCCCGAGCTGTGGGATGGCTACATCGCCGGCACGGTTAACGTCACCGAGATCTTCCACGAAGGCGGCATCCTCGACGTTTTGTACCTGGGCGTTAAGACCGGCCTGTATCCTTCGCTCATCTTCCTGGGCGTTGGTGCCATGACCGACTTCGGGCCCCTGCTAGCAAACCCCAAGTGCCTGTTCCTGGGCGCTGCCGCTCAGCTGGGCATCTTCGGTGCCTTCCTGCTGGCCGGCGCCATGGGCTTTGCTCCCAACGTCGCTGCTTCCATCGGCATCATTGGTGGCGCCGACGGCCCCACGGCCATTTGGCTTACCTCGCAGCTGGCACCTGAGTATCTGGCCGCCATCGCGATTGCCGCTTACTCTTACATGGCCTTGATCCCCTTGATCCAGCCCCCTCTGATGCGTCTTCTGACCACCGAGAAGGAGCGCAAGATCAAGATGGAGCAGCTGCGCACGGTTTCCAAGAAGGAAAAGATTATCTTCCCCATCGTGGTTACCCTGTTCGTCTGCTTGCTTCTGCCTTCCGTTGCGCCGTTGCTTGGCTGCCTGATGCTGGGCAACCTCTTCCGCGAGTGCGGCGTTACCGATCGTCTTTCCGACACCGCTCAGAACGCTCTGATGAACATCGTCACCATCTTCTTGTCCATCTCGGTTGGCGGCACGGCTCTGTATAGCCGCTTCCTTACCGTTGAGACCTTGATGATCGTTGTTCTTGGTCTGCTGGCATTCTGCATGGCAACCATTGGCGGCCTGCTCATCGGCAAGCTCATGTGCATTCTTTCCGGCGGCAAGATCAACCCGCTCATCGGTTCGGCCGGTGTTTCGGCGGTTCCCATGGCGGCGCGTGTGTCGCAGGTTGAAGGCCAAAAGGCCAACCCGCAGAACTTCCTGCTCATGCATGCCATGGGCCCCAACGTCGCGGGCGTTATCGGCTCGGCCGTTGCGGCAGGCTTCCTGCTGGCGATCTTCGGCGGCTAGGCGCTCTAGCCACCCAAGCTTTCATAGGCAAACGAACGGGCGAGGCCTTCACCGGCTTCGCCCGTTTTTTGTTGTGGCAGTGGGAGCCCTCAAGCAGAGAACGCTCTTTAAGAAAAGCTCACCAGGGTGTCGCCTTTGTAGCGGACGGTGAGCTCGCCGAAATCGGTTTCGCTAAGCAGGCGCTCAAGGAACAGGTGGTCGCCTTCCCAAAGGTTTAAATCGAGCACCTTGTCTTTTGGGATCCAATGAAGCGTGCCCTCGTTGCATTCAGGTAAGGGAGGCTCCTGCTCGCGGGAAAAGCAAGGCTGGCCCGACGAAGGGTCGATCCAGCTGAACTCGGTGGAGGTGTAGAGGTACATATCCTCGTCTTCCCAGGTGTCGGAAATGAAGTGCACCACACCATGGAAATGCGCCGATTCAAGGGCGAAACCCGTTTCCTCGCGCACCTCGCGCGTGAAACATTCGAGCGCATCCTCGCCAGGCAGGAACTTGCCGCCCACGCCCAGCCATTTGCCTTCGCTTTGGTCGTTTTCCTTCTTATTGCGCAGCATCATGAGCCAGCGGCCCTCGTGCTCAAGGTATCCCAGCGTCGTTCTCTTCATTGCCAGCCTTTCGTTTTGCATAAGTGTAGCTAAGCACATGGACGGGCTCGCGCAAGAGAGCTTTTATATGCATTTTGCTAGACTTGTGCGAACTTGAGCCAGCCTTATGTGCGCGTCTTGTAAAGCGCGGGTAATCTTATGCGTGCGCGCCGTTTTTTCGTAAGTGGTTATCCCAAAATGTGATATACCTATCACACTACATGATAGAAAGAGCTCGTTATGAATATGATTTTCGATCGTAAGCTGCCCATCCCCATGGAAACCAAGGAGATGTATCCGCTTACTCACGAAATGGCCGAGACCATTGAAAAACGTCGCGCTGAGCTGGAGCGCATTTTTACCGGTGAAGATTCGCGCGTCGTTTTGATTATTGGCCCCTGCTCCGCCGACAACGAAGACAGCGTCATGGATTACGTGAGCCGCCTTGTTCCGGTGCAGGAAAAGGTCAAAGACAAGATCATGATCGTTCCGCGCATCTACACCAACAAGCCGCGCACCACGGGCAAAGGTTACAAGGGCTTGGTCCATCAGCCCGACCCCACGGGCAAGCCCGACGCTTTCGCGGGCATCATTGCTGTGCGTGAGTTGCATATGCGTGCCGTGGCGGAAACGGGCTTCACCTGCGCCGATGAGATGCTCTATCCGCAGAACTACAAGTACCTCGACGACTTGCTGGGTTACGTCGCCGTGGGCGCTCGCTCAGTGGAAAACCAGGAGCATCGTCTGGTTTCGAGCGGCATCGAGGTTCCCGTCGGTATGAAGAACCCCACCTCGGGCGACCTGAACGTTACGCTGAACAGCGTGGTTGCGGCTCAGTCGCAGCACGATTTCATCTATCGTGGCTGGGCGGCGCATTCCCAGGGCAACCCCTTTGCGCACGTCATTATGCGCGGCTACACCGACGAGTACGGCTCGGCTCGCCCCAACTATCACTACGAGGACATCCTGCGCGTGCGCGACCATTACGCCGAGCATCCTGAGCTGGCTAATCCGGCCGTCGTCATCGACTGCAACCACAGCAACTCGCGCAAGAACCCCTTCGAGCAGCCGCGCATCGCCAAGGAAGTGCTCAACTACAGCACCTACAACGAAAGCCTGAAAGGCCTGATCAAAGGATTCATGATTGAATCCTACATAGAGGACGGCAACCAGCCGGTCGATGGTGGCGTGTACGGCAAGTCCATCACCGACGCCTGCCTGGGCTGGGAAAAGTCGGAGCGCCTTATTTACGAAATCGCCGACTTGCTCTAGCCAACTTGCCGGAGCCAACTGTCGGAGCTGCGCAGGTCTTGCGCTTCGGCAAAGGTTCGAGCTCTATAAGCTTCCTTCAGTGCCTCGCTTCGAGTGCTTTTGCTCGGGGCGGGGCACTGCTTTGCTCTGCTCTTCCATTCTTGCCCGGTGATGGCCACAAGCTCGCGGGCGTTCGGCACCGGCACGCGACTGTCCCCGCCGCAACGCAAGCGTGGCTTTCTCGGACGCTATGTTTGGGGCTCGGTTTTCTTCTTGGCCGCCTGGGCGCGAGCCTTACCTCCCAGGCTGTGGAACTTTACCGTTTCTTTGCATATTCTTCGTGCTCAAAGGACGTTTGCAAGATAGATTAAGCGCGTATGGATAAGAAGAATGAAAAGAATGAAAGGGTCTGCATGACAGCAAAGACCGAAATCTGGAGCATCGTCGACATGGGCTCGAACACAATTCGTTTGTGCGTATATCTCGTAAGGCTCGGCGACGGCAGCTACAAGAAGCTCCTTGATGCCCGCGAAACCGTGGGTTTGTCTTCCTATGTTGAGGAAGGAATGATGACCAAGGACGGCGTTCGCGCCGCTTCCAAGGCACTGAAGAAACTCCTGCGCACCGCCGAGCTTGTCGGCTGCAAGCGCAATTTTGTGTTCGCCACCGCGGCAATTCGCAACTGCAAGAACTCCGACGAGGTGGTTGCCTCGATCCAAGATCGCACCTGCTGCAGGATCGAGGTCATCTCGGGCAAGGAAGAGGCTCGCTTAAGCGTTCGCGGTGCGCTTGAGACTGTGGACGTGGAGTCCGGTCTGTTCTTCGACATCGGCGGCGGCTCTACCGAGCTTGCCATGATCGATGGCAAAAACTACGTTTTCGGCCAGAGCCTGCCCTACGGCTCGCTTTCCACCTGGCACGAGTTCGTTGGCGAGGTTATGCCCACCCCCGAAGAGCTTGAGAAGGTTGCAGCATGCATTCGCGGCGCCTTGAAGGAAAGCGCGGCCGACCTCACCATCGCAAACGAGATGTGCGGCATTGGCGGTACCATGCGCATGGCGCGCAAGGTCGCAGCCGAGCTGGGTGCCGATCCTGTGGGCAAGCGCCTTCTGACACTTGCCGACATCAACCTGATCATGAGCACCTTTCAAAACGATGAGGCCACCCTGCAGCGCATCATGCTCGAGATCAACCCCGCCCGCATGCATACCTTCCTGCCTGGTTGCGTTATCGCGCGCGAGATCATGCTTGCCTCCAACATCGACACGGCGGTAATCGCCAAGTCGGGCGTTCGCGAGGGTTACCTTCTTTCCAAGATGAAGAAGCTCGCCTAGCACAGCTTGCGCGGGTTTTGACGACTGGTCGTTGGCATGAAAAGGCACTAAACTTATTCTCATGATTTACTACGTTGAAGATGACACTAACGTTCGCGAGCTTGCCATCTACGCACTTAAGCAGGCAGGTTTGGAGGCCAAGGGTTTTGCCGAGGCTTCTTCGTTTCGCGCTGCGCTAACCACCGAGCTGCCCGACCTCATCTTGCTCGACATCATGATGCCCGGCACCGATGGCATGACGCTCCTGCGCGAGCTTCGCGCCGATCGCCGCACCGCGCAGCTGCCCATCATGATGCTCACCGCCAAGGGCACCGAGTTCGACAAGGTTCAGGGCCTCGATGCCGGAGCCGACGATTACCTGGCAAAGCCCTTCGGCATGATGGAGCTGGTCAGCCGCTGCAACGCGCTTTTACGCCGTGCGAATTTCAACGAACAGGTTGAGGGCCGGGTGCTGCAGTGCGGCGTCGTTCGTTTGGACGAATCGGCCCACGAGGCATGGTCGGCAGGCGAACTTTTGGACCTCACGCCCAAGGAGTTCGAGCTTCTGCATACCCTTATGGTCAATCAGGGCCGCGCCCTTTCGCGCGCCCAGCTGCTTGAGGATGTGTGGAACACCTCGTTTGTGGGTGAAACGCGCACGGTCGATGCCCATGTGCAAACCTTGCGCCGCAAGCTCAATCAGGCAAGTGAGGGCGCAGGCGACTACATTCAGACGGTTCGCGGGGTTGGCTATCGCATCAAAGCCTTCGAGGCTTAAATGGAGTTTTTGCGCCGCAACACCCTTTTCAGCAAGATCTTCCTTGTCTTGTTCGCAATCTCGTTTGCGGTGATGGCCTTGTCGACTCTTGCGGCCACCTTTGCTTCCTTTTCCTCGTATGAAAACGAGGCCGAGAGCACGCTTCTTGCTCAGACGGAATCCTGCGCCAAGCTCTTGAAGGGCAAATCGGCTGCCGAAATAGAAGAATCCTTGCAGGGCTATCCGCTGGCAGACCTGCGCGTAACCTTGATTCAGAAGGATGGCACCGTCCTGTACGACAACTGGGCAAACGCATCCAGCATGGAAAACCACTCCCAGCGCGAGGAATTTATCGAGGCCCAGAAATCGGGCACGGCTAGCTTGATGCGCCGTTCCGAGACCATCGGTACTGACACGCTGTACGCAGCGGTGAGCCTGGATGACGGCATGGTGCTTCGCCTTGCTGAAACGCGCACTTCGATGGGGTCCTTCTTGAGCGGCATGACGCTTCAGCTGGGGATATGCCTTGGCATCATCATTTGCCTTTCGTTTGCCCTTTCGCGCTTGCTCACCCGACGTATCACGCGTCCGCTTAAGGAAGTGGACCTTACCAACCCTCTCGACAACGACGTCTACGAGGAGATGCGCCCGATGCTCTATCGCGTTGACGAGCAGCGCCGCGAGCTAAAGCGCCAAAATGCCGAGCTGGAGCGCGCAGTGGAGGCGCGCCGTGAGTTCACGGGCAACGTGAGTCATGAGATGAAGACACCCCTGCAGGTGATCGGCGGTTACGCCGAGCTGATGGAGTACGGCGCCACCAAGCCCGAGGACAACGCGCGCTTTGCGGCGCTTATTCGTAAAGAGGCCGCCCACATGCGCGGCCTGATTGACGACGTTTTGACGCTTTCGCGTTTGGACGAGCAGGGAGACCAAAGCCACGACCCCATCGATTTGTCGGGCGTGTGCCGCAGCGTTATCTCGAGGCTTGAGTCCACTGCCTCCGAGCGCAGGATCAGCTTTTCCGTGAACATCGAGGAAGGCGTTGTGATTTATGGTGCTGAGTCTTTGGCGCAGCAGCTTATATATAACCTCATCGACAACGCGGTGCGCTACAACCGCGATGGCGGCGTGGTGAACATTGCTCTGCGCAAAGCCAAGGATGAGGCTGTGTTCACCGTGTCCGACCAGGGTAAAGGCATCCCCGAAGAATATCGCGAGCGCATCTTCGAGCGCTTCTACCGCGTGGACGCCAGCCATTCGCGCGAGACGGGCGGCACAGGTCTGGGCCTGGCCATCGTTAAGCATTCGGTTTCCTCGCTCGGCGGAAGCGTTACGGTGGGGGATGCCCCCGGCGGTGGCGCGAAATTCACGGTCACCTTCCCCTGCTAGCTTCGTTTTGCAGGCTCAACTGCGCCCTCATCGGCACTATCGCCTTTGCGGCAGCCTTTCTTTATTAGCTCTTTATGGGCTTAGCTGGGCCGTGCCGACGGGCGCTGCGCCGATCTGCATGATGAACGCGCATGAGCGGGCGCGCTTGGCATATCAAGCATAATCCCAGGTAAATCACCAAAATTCCTTTTGTAAAAAATTCTTTGCAAAGCACCTACCGACTTTGCCGTTCCTTTTCATTGGCGTCGAAAAGCTCTGACCTTGCCCTCCTAAAGTTGTCCGAGTTGTTATCTAGGAAAAGGAACGAAAATGGACATTGCCACTTTGGTCATCGTCGGGCTCGTTATTGTTGTTGCTCTGACGTTTGACTTCACGAATGGATTCCATGACACCGCAAATGCCATGGCTACCTCCATCGCAACGGGCGCGCTCAAGCCCAAGACTGCGGTCATCGCCGCAGGCACCCTTAACCTTGTGGGTGCATTCCTCTCCACCGAGGTTGCAAAGACGATTTCGGGTGGTCTGATTAACGAGGAAGCCGTGTCAATCGGCGCGGAGTTTATCTTGGCTGGCCTGATAGGCGCCATTCTGTGGAACCTGATCACCTGGCTGGTCGGCCTGCCTTCCTCTTCTTCCCATGCCCTGTTCGGCGGCCTGGTTGGCGCCGTTATCATCGGCGCGGGTGTTGAGGGCGTGAACTTCGGCGTGGTCGTCTCTAAGATTTTGATCCCCGCACTGGTTTCGCCCATCGTCGCCGGCTTGGCGGCCTTTGCGGCGTGCAAGTTGATATTCTTCATCGTCCGCAAGATGGACGAGAAGCAGATGATCGATGGTTTCCGCCATGGCCAGACTATCACCGCTTGCCTGGTTGCTCTTTCGCACGGCACCAACGATGCGCAGAAGACTATGGGCATTATCACCCTGACCTTGATCTCCACCGGTCTTCAGACCTCCGGCACCGGCCCTCAGCTTTGGGTTGTTGCGGTGTGCGGCCTGGCAATCGCTCTTGGCACCTACATGGGTGGCTGGCGCGTCATCCGTACCCTGGGCAAGGGTCTAACCGAGATCACCACCCCGCAGGGCTTCGCCGCCGAGGCAGCTTCCGCTACCACCATCCTGGTTTCGTCTCATCTGGGCTTCGCGCTTTCCACCACTCAGGTGTGCTCCGGCTCCATCATTGGTTCCGGTTTGGGCAAGAAGGGCAACGAGGTCTCCTGGGCTACCGCCGCGCGCATGCTCGTGACCTGGCTCATCACCTTCCCCTGCGCCGGCGTGATCGGTGCCGTCGCCTGCGCCATCACCAAGTTCGGCATGTACGGAACCATCGGCCTGTTCATCGCCTTCCTGCTTTTGGCGCTGGTTATCTTCCGCCTGTCTCGCAGGAACCCCGTTACTGCCACTAACGTCAACGACAGCAAGGACGTTAGGCTCAATCCCATCGCAACCCAGACCAACGCCGCCGTTGGCCAAGCAGCCTAAAAGGAGAAAACATGGATGTCTTAATGAACTTCGTCGTTGTGTTGGCTGTTGCCGTTGGCGTGGCCGGGGCGATTGGCGTGCTCTACGCTTCGGGTCTGCGCCTGTGGGCCGCTGGCACCCTCGACAGTGCTGGCAACGCTCATCTGGGTTATCGGATCGTTTCGGTTCTGTGCTTCAGCGCTTGCGTTGCGATTGTGCTCTTCGCGCTGTGGCTCATGATCCCCGTCTTCCACTGATAGCGTTGCCCTTGCGCTTTTACAGCGCATCAAGGGCGGCACATGTTGCTTACCTTCCCTAAAGAAAGGATTTCGGTCTTATGACTCGTTATCTTGTTGGCATCGATGGCAGCGTCCAGGGCAAGCGCGCTGCTCATTGGTCGGCCTACCAGGCAAATTTGACCGGAGGCGTCGTTTCGCTCTTCAGCGTGGTCGACCCCGTTACCGCTGCTGGCCTGGGTTTCGACTCCGAAACCTTCAGCCGAGCCGCGCAGGAATCACTTGACGATGTGGTCGAATACATCAAAACCAAGTACCCGGACGTGTGCGTGAACACCAAGATCGTCATCGGCTCCGTTGTCGAGTGCCTGGTTGACGAGTCGATTGATCACGACATCATCGTCGTAGGTTCGCACCATGGCTTTGCCGGCGGGCGTGCCTTTGGCAACGCAACGGGCCTGAAGGTCTCGGTTATGGCCAGCGTCCCGACCGCGGTTATTCCGAGCGACTGGCGCCCCGAGAACGCCGGCGAGGGCATTGCCGTGGGCATCGGCCCCGACAAGTCGGCCACTCAGGCCATCCAGTACGGCATTCAGCGCGCCCTTGCCACCAAGCAGCGCTTGAAGCTCGTTTCCGGCTGGGGTCTTCCTGCCTTCCTGCAGCGTCCGGCTGAGGTCATGGGCGGCGGCATTGCTCCTGTTGGCGAGCAGTTCCAGAACACGCTCGATAAGCTTGTTGCCGACATCAAGGCCGACAACCCCGGGCTCGAAGTCAAGGGTGTGTGCGAGGAAAGCTCTTCTACTGCGCGTGCCATCCTGGGCGCGACGCGCCATAACAACATGCTTGTCCTGGGCACGCATTCTTACGGTGCGCTTGGTCGCGCGATGTTTGGATCTACCACCTACAGCGTTCTGAACAACCTGCTTATTCCCACCGTTATCGTTCCTATGAAATAGGCTGGCGTGGGCCTTGCGGGCGCGGCTTGAGGTGACGGCTTCGTGACGCCCGCAGCTGCGTGGCTCAGGTAGTCGCAGCTGGCTTGGCGCAAGTCCCTTGCTCGAGCGCGAAAGTCGAACAAATATGCAAAATGCCTCCCTTTCCATTTCAGGAAGGGGAGGCATTTTGTTGTCGTGCTTTGGTTGGTGTGAACCGGGTTTCTAAGCGCGCGGCTGAGCTGCTGAGCGTGCCGGTCGAGCAGCTCGGCGCTGCCGGTGCCGTTGTTGGTGCCCGCGTTTAGTCTTCGCGCTTCTTGCCCCAGAAGAACAGGGCAACGGTGCCGGGGCCGGTGTGTGAGCCAATGGTGGTGCCGATGCTGTTGATGGTTATCTTGCCTTTGGTCTTGGGCATTGCCTTGGTGATAAGCTGCGCCAACTGTTCGGCGTCTTCTGGGCAGGCGGCGTTTGCGATGAAAACTTTGCCATCGTAGGCGGCGCCCCCGTCCGCGCGCTCGAGCATCACTTCCACCGTGCGCTTCATCGTCTTCTTCTTTGAGCGAATCTTTTCGCGGGGGATGAGCTTGCCCTCGAAATCGACATTGAGTAGGGGGCAGATGCGCAGTGCGTTGCCGACGAAGCCAGAGACCGGCGACACGCGCCCGCCGCGCACGAAGTAGGTAAGGTCGGTGCTGAAGAGCCAATGGTTAACGCGCAGCTTGTTTTCTTCGGCCCAGACAGCGAGCTCGTCGATGCTCATTCCCTCGTCGCGCAGGTCGGCGAGTTTGTCCATCAAAAGGCCGTAGCCTGAGCTTGCGGACAGGGAATCGACCACGATGATCTTGCGCTCCGGGTACATCTCGCGCAGGCGACCGGCGGCAATGGTCGCAGAGTTGAGCGCGCCGGAGATGCCCGACGAGAGCGTTAGGTGCAGGATGTCCTTGCCTGCCTTGAGGTAGGGTTCCGCGTGCTCGATGTATTCCTCGGCGTTAGGCTGCGAGGTCATCGTCATCTCGCCTTGCTCCATGCGAGAGTAGAACTCTTCGTAACCGATGGTCTTGCCTAGATCATCTAGGTATTGGGTGTCGCCCAGCGTGAAGTGGAACGGCATCACCTTGATGTCGCGGGCGTCGAGCTGCTCGGCGGTTAGATCGGCGGTTGAGCAGCAGCTTAGGATGAAGTCAGCCATTTAGCCTCCTTGGTGTTCTCTTATGAGCAATATACCCCAAAAGAGCAGGCCGATAATGCGGGGACGGCGCCCAAGCGGCGTGCGGGTGCGTTAGTTGAGGCCGGTCGAGGCGCGTGCGTGGGGGTTGTCGCCCGCGCGCAACTTCGTCGCCTCCGTCCGCACCCCGCTTCCACCTGCGGCACGAGTCTGCGCACAAAGAAAGCCCGCCGGGGCGGGCTTTCTTTTGCAACCGGCGCAAGCTCATCGATTCGAGGAGGGGAGGTGCGATCGACGGGGCTCGGCGGTCTGCCTATGCAGTTAGGTTCACAACCGCATTCGGTGGGCTTAAGGCAGAAAGTCCACCAATTAGAAGGAAAAGAACACGAGGAGGGTTCAGATTAAATTCGGCGGCGTGGGATGCGGCATGGGATGCCGCAAAGGATGTTGCGAGTCGGCGGAAATCCGGAATCGCGCACAACCAACGGGAAGGAGCTTTGTCGCCGGTTTTGTCTGGCGTGTTCTATTGCCTGGTATAAGTTTCGGTCATTCGCCCGCTCAGCACCACGCCCTCAAGGGGTGTTTCATGGACGCCAACGTCCTCGTTCCAAAACCACCCGTTGGGTCAAAATTTGAACATGTTCACTCATTACACCCCTTCCGACCTGCGCATACGTAAAATACACCCGCAACGGGTGTAGGATTGCACCCCGTTTTTTCGCAGTATTTGTGGCGTTGTTTTAAGCCTCGATACGAAGCGGAGGTGGGAGGTAATGGCTACATCATCTAGTCTGAATCCGATGACTCGGGCAGCCATTGCAAAGTGTAAGCCCAAAGCTGAAGGAGTTAATTGGCTGCGCCTTTTGATTACCTTTGCCATTGGTCTTGCTCTTTGGTTTATCCCTGTTCCTGCGGGCATGCAGGATTTCACGTCAGGAGTTAAGGGTTTCGAAGATATCCCAGCGGATGTCTTGGCCACCAACTGCTGGCACTTGTTTGCAATCTTTGTTGCAACGATCGTTGGTCTGATCATGAAGCCAATGCCTATGGGTGCAATGTGCATCCTGTCGATGACGGTTATCATGCTTACTCAGTTGCTCGGTAATGGCACGTCTACCGGGTTTATCACCAACACTCTTTCCGGTTTCCACAACACAACCATTTGGTTGATCGTTATCGCATTCTTTATCAGCCGAGGTTTTATCAAAACCGGTTTGGGCAGCCGTATCGCATATCTGTTCATGAGCAAGTTTGGCAAGAAGACGCTTGGTCTTACCTACTCGCTGATATTCACCGACCTCGTGCTGTCCACCGCAATGCCCTCCAACACAGCTCGTGCTGGCGGCGTTATTTTCCCTATCGTTCAGTCCCTTTCAAACGTATTCGGCTCTCGCCCTGACGACGGTACCAATAACAAAATTGGTTCATATTTGCACGTAACCGCCTTCCAGGCAGACATGATTACCTCGGGCATGTTTATGACGGCAATGGCTGCCAACCCTCTGGCGGTTACTCTTGCTGCCGATCTTGCTGGCATCGATATCGATTGGGCGGGCTGGGCGATCGCGGCATTTGTCCCCAGCATGGTCTGCTTGATCCTGATCCCGCTCATCATCTTTATTCTGTTCCCGCCCGAGATTAAAGAAACCCCCGAAGCTACTAATCTTGCAAAGCAGAAGCTTGCTGAAATGGGCTCGCTTAAGACTTCCGAGAAGCTGATGATTCTGGTCTTCTTTGTCATCTTGGTTCTTTGGATCGCCGGCAGCGCCATTGGTCTGAACGCAACCGTCACCGCATTCATTGGCTTGACCATGCTTTTGGTGTTTGGCGTTTTGGACTGGAACGACATCAAGAACGAAAAGGGCGCATGGGACACCCTGGTATGGTTCTCCGCCTTGGTTATGATGGCCACCTACTTAAACTCCATGGGTCTGATTCCTTGGTTCTCCGACATGATGGCCGGAGCGGTAAGCGGTCTGCCCTGGATGGTTGCTCTGATTGTTCTTGCGGTTGTTTACTTCCTTTCTCACTATCTGTTCGCTAGCGCAACTGCTCACGTTTCGGCAATGTATTCCGCCTTCTTGGCAGTTTGCATTCTTGCTGGCGCACCTGCTCTGGCATCTGCAATGCTGCTCGGTATCTTCTCGAACCTCATGGGCTGCCTGACTCACTACGGCGCAGGTCCTGCTCCGGTCTTCTTCGGCGCGGGATACGTTAGCCAGGGCCGCTGGTGGACGATCGGCATCATTTGCGCGGTTGTGACCATGCTCATCTTCTTCACGGTTGGCTTTGCCTGGTGGGGAATCATCGGCTACATGTAGGCCGCCTTATAGCTAATCCGTCTTTTCAACAGTTGACCATCGGGGCGCAAGGCCTGCACGAAATGTCTTGCGCCCCCATAAAAGAAAGCGAGTGAAAAATGAAGGAAATCAGCGCTTCTACCATTACGGAAGAAATTGCTCGCATGGCTATTGAAGCTGCGTGCGACCTGCCCCGTGACGTAGAAAAGATCATCACCGAGGCAACCGAAAAGGAGACCTCGGAATTTGGCAAGTATGCCATGGAAAAGGTGTGCAAGAACATCAAGATTGCACGCGAAGACAATGTTCCTATGTGCCAGGACACCGGCATGGTCATCATCTTCGCCGAGCTTGGCCAAGACGTTCACATCACCGGTGGCGATTTTGAGGATGCCATCAATGCCGGTATCGCAAAGGGCTACATCGATGGCTATCTGCGCAAGTCTACGGTTATCGACCCCGTTCTTAATCGCAAGAACGCCGGCGACAACACTCCGGCTATCATCTACACCAAGATCGTCCCGGGCGATACCCTTACCCTGACCCTTATGCCTAAGGGTGCCGGTTCCGAGAACATGTCTCAGCTCAAGATGCTCAAGCCGGCGCAGGGCCTTGAAGGAATCAAACAGTTTGTTATCGACGCTGTTGTTAACGCCGGTGGCAACCCTTGTCCTCCCACCATTGTCGGTGTTGGTATTGGCGGCAACGCAGACAGGGCGATGCAGCTTTCCAAGCAGGCTCTCCGTCGTGAAGCTGGCGCTCCTAACCCTAACCCTGAATATGCAGCGCTTGAGCGTGAACTTCTGGAAGAAATCAACAAGTCCGGTGTTGGACCTCAGGGCTTTGGTGGATTGACCACTGCCTTGGCAGTTCACATCGAAACTTATCCAACTCACATCGCAACCATGCCTGTTGGCGTGACGCTCAATTGCCACGCTGCACGTCATAAGCACGTTGTGCTCTAAGCAGGCGCCTTGTAACGGTGCTCTAGACCGTATTCGTTGATTGTTCCAAAACTTGAAAGGAGTTCATCATGGCTGAAATTAAAAACATCACCACTCCTCTAACCGATGAAGTTATCAATTCCCTTAATTGTGGCGACATGATTAATATCTCGGGTGTTATCTACACGGGTCGCGATGCTGCCCATAAAATTATGACCGAAAAGCTTGACGCGGGTGAGCCTTTGCCTGTCGACTTCACTGGTCAGGTTATTTACTATGCAGGTCCTACTCCTGCAAAGCCTGGTCGTGTAATTGGATCTTGCGGACCTACCACTTCCGGTCGCATGGATGCCTACACTCCTCAGATGATTGAGGAGGCAGGCCTCAAGGGCATGGTTGGCAAAGGCCCTCGCTCCAAAGAAGTTGTCGATGCCATGGTAAAGAACAACGTTGTTTACTTTGCTTCCATCGGCGGCGCGGCTGCGGTCATCGCCGCCTCGGTTCAGGAGTGCGAAGTTGTGGCTTATGACGACTTAGGGCCAGAAGCTGTTCGCCGTTTGGTCGTTAAAGATTATCCTTGTGTAGTCGCAATCGATTCCCGCGGCAACAACATTTATGAAACTGGCCCCGCTCAGTTCCGCGTTGAAGACTAGGAGAGGTAGCAATGCGATCCTATAAATACGACATCCTTATTGTGGGTGCCGGTGGCGCCGGCATGGAAGCCGCACTTAATGCGAGCAAGGATGAAAACCTGTCCGTTGGTGTTATCACCAAGGTTTTCCCCACTCGTTCCCATACGGGTGCCGCCCAGGGCGGTATGAATGCTGCGCTTGCTTATCGCGATACCACCGACACTATCGAAAGCCACGTTTTTGACACGGTGAAGGGCTCCGACTATCTGGGCGACCAGGATGCTATCGAGTTCTTCTGTGGTGGCATGCCCGACTTGGCACATGAGCTCGAGGGCATGGGCGTGCCTTTCTCCCGTGACGAAAATGGCGATATCGCACAGCGTCCTTTTGGCGGCGCGTCTCATCCTCGTTGCTGCTACGCCCAGGACAAAACAGGCCACGTTATTTTGCATACCCTGTTTGAAAATTGCCTGAAGAATGGCGTTACTTTCCACGACGAATACAACCTGCTCGATGTGGCAACCGACGAAAATGGCGTCCAGGGCGTTGTCGCTATCGACCTTCGTGCGGGCGACATCGTAAGCTTCCAGGCCAAAGTTGTTGTTCTTTGCACCGGTGGTTTTGGCCGCGTGTACTGGACTCGTACCACCAATGCAAGCAACATGACGGGCGACGGTGTGGCTGCTGCAATGCGCGCAGGCGTACCTATCAAAGACCCTGAAATGGTTCAGTTCCATCCCACCGGACTTTCTTCCACCGGCGTGCTTTTGTCTGAGGCTTGCCGTGGCGAAGGTGGCTACCTTATTAACAACCAGGGCGAGCGTTTCATGTCTCGCTATGCTCCTACCAAGATGGAGCTTGGCCCTCGCGACCTGGTTGCCCGCTCCATTGAAACCGAAATCAAAGAAGGACGCGGCTTTGGCGAAGGCATGAAGTCCTGGGTTCTTCTTGATATGCGTCATCTTGGTGCCGAAAAGATTCTTGATCGCTTGCCTCAGGTTCGTGAACTTGCCATGAAGTTCGAAGGCGTCGACATGATCACCGATCCGGTGCCCATCCGCCCTGCAAACCACTATTCCATGGGCGGTATCGACGTCATCGATCCTTACACCTGTGCAACTGCCATTCCCGGTTTGTTCGCCGCAGGCGAGTGCTCCAACATTTCTGTTCACGGCGCAAACCGCCTGGGAGGAAATTCCGTTGCCGAGGTTTGTTTCTTCGGCAAGCATGCTGGCATTGGCGCACGCGAGGCGGCTCCTACCCGCGAATTTGGCGGTACCGACAAGCTGGAATCCTTGGTTGAATCTTGGGAGGCCTGTTTTAAGAAGATGCGTCGCAAGCGCTCTGGCACCCATATTTATGAGATTCGCGACAAGATGGCAGAAGCTATGTGGAATGGCGTTGGCATCTTCCGTGACGCCGAGGGCATTAAAGCCGCTATGGCAACCGTTGATGAATGCATTGAGCTTTACAAAAACACTCACATCGACGACTCAAGCAAGGTATACAACAACGCCTTCATGAACTACGTCGAGCTTGGCAATGTTTTGACCATTGCTCGTGCTATCTGCATGGGCGCACTGGACCGTGAGGAAAGCCGTGGCTCCCATTCTCGCTCCGACTTCCCTGAGCGCGATGATGTGAACTTCATGAAGCACAGTCTGGTAACTTTGGCCGATGATGGCTCTTACTCCATCGACTGGCGTGACGTAAAAGTGACCAAATACGAGCCCCAGGAGAGGACCTACTAATGGATACCATCACCTTTAACGTTAGGCGCTTTGATGGTGAAGATGCCTGGAACCAGGAATACAGCTTCAAGCGTCAGACGATCACCTTGCTGGGTGCCCTTAACATGATTCGCGAAGAGCTTGACGATTCCTTGTGCTTCACTCAGGCTTGCCGCCATTCCATTTGCGGTTCTTGTGCAATTACCGTTAATGGCAGTGCTTATCTGGCTTGCGAAACCCAGCTCGACGAACTGATCGACACCTTCCAGACCAACTACTTCTATCTGGCGCCACTTAACAATTTCCCCGTTGTTCGTGACCTGGTAGTTTCTTTTGACGAAAAAGCCGAAAAGATGTCTAAGGTTATGCCTTGGATGTGCCCGCACGAAGGCCGCCACGACCACAAACAGTCCGAGGCCGACCATCAGAAGTATCAGCAGGCCACCGACTGCGTCATGTGCGGTTGTTGCGCATCTGGCTGCAGCGAACTGCGCTACAGCAACGACAACTATCTTGAGCCCTTCATCATGAATAAGGCCTATCGCTTTATTCGTGACTCTCGTGACGAAAAGGGCGAAGATCGCGTCAAGATCATTCTCGAAAACGATTTGTGGAAGTGCTTGCACTGCAACCAGTGCGCAACCAAGTGCCCCAAGGGAATCCCTGTTTCATCTGAAATTTCATACATGCGTCGTATGGCGCTGCGTATGGGCGAGGATAAGTCTATGGGTGCACGTCACGCCTACTGCTTCCGCGACGACCTTATCAAGACGGGCATCTTGAACGAGGCGATGCTTGCTGTTAAGACCGAGGGCATCGTGAAGTGCGCTGCAAATCGCATCCCCTTCACCATGCGTATGGTTTTGTCTGGCAAGATGAATCCGCTGCACGTCATGCTGCAAAAGCCTGTTAAGGGCATCGATGGCGTTCGCAAACTCTACGAGATCTCCCAGAAGATGGATAAGGAGGACTAACAATGTCTACTCTTCGTTACGCCTTCTTCCCTGGCTGCACCCTGGAGTCTGCCGCCAACGAATTGAAGGTTTCCACCGAAATCACCTGCAAAAAACTTGGTATCGAACTTGTTGAAATTGAGGGTTGGACCTGCTGCGGCGCCTCCCAGGTGCAGGACGTTGACGACTTTTTCGGCCTGCTGGTAAACGCACGCAACATCGCTTTGGCGGAGTCCCAGGGCTTCGATCAGATTATGACCGTCTGCAACACCTGCACTTTGATGCTTCGCACTGCAAAGTCTCGCATCGATGCCGACCCTGCCTTAAAGGACAAGGTTAACGATGCGCTGGCCGAGATCGGCCTTGAGTACAAGGGTACCGCCGAAATCACCCATTACCTGTGGGCTCTTGTTCGCGACTATGGCCTGGATAGGCTCAAGGAGCAGGTCAAGGTCGACCTTTCCAATCTTCATGTTGCAAACTACTACGGTTGCCACATCCTTATGCCTCCCAAAATCATGGGCTTCGAGAACGACCGTAATCCTCAGTCCATGGAAATGGTCATGAAGGCTCTGGGCGCTGTGAGCGTTGATTACGAACAGCGTCTGGCATGCTGCGGCTTCCATGCAATTTACCCCGCCGAAAAAGAGGCCGAAACCGGCAATGCTGTTTCGTTGGCAGTTGCCAAAGAAGCTGGCGCCGACTGCGTTGTCACGCCTTGCCCCTTGTGCCATTTCTCTCTTGATATGTGGCAAAAGGATTCTCAGGAATACATCGACACCGATATCACTATTCCCGTTTTGCATCTTCCTCAGGTTGTTGGCTTGGCGCTTGGCTTTAGCCCCAAGGAACTTGCAATCAATCATCATGTGGTAAGCGCAATGCCTCTGATGAAGAGCCTTGGTTTGAAATAGAGCTCGAAGCAAGGCTTAAGCAGGCACTGCTTTAAGTGTTGTATCGAGGTATCCGGCATCTTGCAAAGTAGGTGGCACGATTCTTGCTTGTGCGGCCGGATACCTCTTCTTTAAGTGCATATTTGAAAAGAGGTTGATGTTTTATGTCATCGCTCGTACTTGATACTGCTTTTAAAGCTCAGATCGAAGATTTGCGTCAGCATGTGGAAGCGGATAGGGCCAACACTTCTACGCATACTGCTTCCGAAGCAATGGACGAAGAACCACTGGAGTCGGTGGGGGAGTTTTCCTTGAAGGCAAGTCTTACGCATAAATCCGGTGATGCGTTTTTTTGGCTTGTTTCGTCGTCTGAAGACTGGATTCACGACGCTCTTGATGATGTTCAGATAACATCTGGTACGATTTATGCCACTGACGAGCCATTTTTACCCGGTGCACCAAGCCGTACGGGCTATTTCCAGTCGGACGAGACGGGTAAATGGGTTTACGTTTTGGGCGGCAAAGTTGAAGCAAACGAAGAAGGCAGCTGCCCTTGGCGCGATGAACTAACGGACTTCCCTGAACTCGTAGAGCAGTTTAATGAAGCAATGGAAGATCCCGAGTATCGCCACATGGCAGAAAAGGCGGTCATGCGTTATTACGCATAAAGCTTTGCACGAAAGTACTTAAGGCACGACACCTTTGGGGGAGGTGGGCTAATGCCATCTGGAGGAAATCGCAGCGCCAGCATCGACGGCGTGCGTTCGGGGCTTATTTCGCGCTCCGGGACAACTGAGGACAAATGGGCGGCCGCATGCGGATGTATTGGCTTGGCCTGCGTGTTCAGCGGAATTTGGTTGGGCGACACCCAGACGAACGCAATCTTGGCTGCGCCGAACAGCGTGCTGATTATGCGCGGTTTCACGTCTGCGATCTATTTGGGTTTTTTGCTGCTCGTGATTTTTTTCGTGCACAAAAGGACTCTATCATTAAGAAGCTTTTTCTCGGCGGCCTCGGCGGTTACCTACGGCCTGTTCCTTCTTGGCCTTGTGCCGGTAATGTATTACGCCTTGCATGGAGTGCGCCTCTACGGCGACGGTTGGTCCTGGGTGGCACTGTTTTTGACGAAGTTTGCAGGCGCACCTTTAACCATTGGTTTGATTTGCGTGTTTGCGCAGGTCAACAGAAGGTCTGCCCTGCGCTACACCGCGCTTGGCATGCTGGGGTCCTTCCTTATTTTCACGGCGGTAAGCCAACTGATCGGTACGGGCGACATCAGTTTTTCCGTATGCGCCATATCTGCGCTGCTTTTGTTCGTGTGCACCGTGGCGCTGGTGCTTGGGCTGGGCCCTCATTCCTCGAACGAGGAGATTCGTACGACGCAAAGCGTCATCGGGTCGGGCGTTATTCGTCGACCCGTCAAGCAGATGCTCACCCCTGGCCTTGTCATCATTTTGCTTATTTCGTCGGTGATGCTCGGCTTTTTGCGCAGCGGCTATGTGGCCGACTCGGCTAGCTCCCAGGAAGCCTCCGTTGTGGTGCTTGCGCTTTTGTTCGTGATCCCCGCGCTTTGGCAAAAAGTGCGTATCGAGCATGTGTTCTTTGCGGGTCTTGTTTTGGCTACCGGCTCGATTTTGCTCGATCCTTACCTCGGCTCGCTTTCACCTGCCGTCGCCCCGGTGATGCGCGGCGTGGGCACGGCCCTGTTCGAAGTTGTGGTGTGGACGCTTGCGGTATGGGGTGCCCATAACTGCACCGAGTCGCTCTTGATGGCCTCTGCCTCGCGCTTCATCATTACCATTGGGCATTTGCTGGGAAGCCAGATCATGCTTTTCGGCATAAGCAGCATGGGCGCCGTTTCCGAAGGCGAGAACGCCGCCGGTGCCATCATCGTGTTCGCGTTTCTGCTTTTGCTGGTGCTGCTGTTAAAGAACCCTGGCCTAAGGGCGCCCTTCACGGTAAGGGATGCATCTGACGGCTCGTTGGCCAATCTGGACGCTAAAGTTCCTGCTGTTTCTGCGAAGGATTGGCCAAGTGGGCAAGATAGTCAGGCAAAAGCCCAGGAAGCTCAAGCGGTGGCCCAAGAGCCTTGTCCGTCCGCGAAAGCGGATGCGTATCAGGGCGACGATGCCTCTGGATCTGCCGCGCCGGCTACGCCTACCGCCTCACCGGCCGATGCGCCAGCCGGCGCGCCTGACGATGCGCCGACCGGTGCGCCCGTCGGCGAGCTTTGTGCCGAAGAGCCGTCGTTGGCGTCTGAAGAGGAATATGAGTACCGCTATTGGAAGCGTCCTTGCGCGCTGGTTTCAAGCACTTACGGTTTGACGAAAAGAGAAAGCGAGGTGCTCGAGCTTTTGGCCCATGGTTACACCGTTGCCTCTATGTCGGAAGCTTTGTTCGTCTCGCCCAACACCACCAAGATGCACGTGCGCAATATTTATACCAAGCTCGATGTACACGGTCGTCAGGACGTGATCAGCATGGTTGAGCTTGTGCGTCAGCAGCTCGCCGAGGAGAGCGCCTAGCTTCGTTTTCGGCGGCCTTTTCTCCAACCCTCTTCCAAGCAAAAGAAAAAGCCAAGCCCCGTAGAGAGGCTTGGCTTTTGTGCGTCAGGTTTCGGGAGCTACCGTGCGCTTGGGGCTTACTCCTCGTCGAGCAGGCCCTCGGTGATTTCCTCAAGCGTGCGACCACGGGTCTCGACGCCAAAGATTGCCAGCCAAATGGCCATGAAGATGGCGATGGCTGCATTGACGCCGTACACGCCGACGGCGCCAAGCTCGGTGTTGAGCAGGTAGGTGATCCACATGGGGGACACGATGCCCGCAACGCGACCGAAGGCGTTGGCAACGCCCGCGCCACGGATGCGGCAGGCGGTGGGGAAGGGCTCAGAGAGGTAGATCGCTGCGGTGGTAACCGAGTTGGTGTAGGTGACGCAGCAAACCAGGAAGCCGCAGAACATGACCAGCGTGGTCTGGTCGGCGGGGATGCACGACCAAGCAAAGCCGATCACTGCGATAAGGACGTAGGTCACGATAAGGATGGTCTTGCGGTTGACCTTCTCAACGTAGAAGGTCAAAACGCCAACGGCCACCGGGATGCCAAGCTGCATGACAACGGTCATCATGGTGGAGTAGGCAACGTCGAAGCCGCGCATGACGAAGATCGTGGGGGTCCAGGTTGCAACCGTGTACACGGCGACGTTCATCGCAAAGCAGAGGAACATCGCGGTAAGGGTGCGGGTGATCATCTTCCTGCCGAACAGGAAGCTCCAGGGGAGCTGCTTGACGTCCTCGGCCTCCTCGCGCGCTTTGATTTCCTCGTCGGTCACCTGGGTGACCTCAAGGCCTTTGGCGGCGGTTTTGTCTTCAACGCGCTTCATGATCTTGTCGGCGTCGTCGTTGCGGCCCATCATGGCCAGCCAACGAGGCGACTCGTCAAGGAACAACAGGCACATGACGGCAACGAACAGGCCCAAGAAGCCGCAGAAGACGAACACTGGGCGCCAACCTGCGATGGGCAGAATGATCAGGTTCAAAAACGATGCGGCCAGAACGCCGGTGTTGCCGATAAGGCCGACATAGGACTGGTATTTTCCGCGCTTGCTGGGGGGAGTGAACTCGGTTAGCGCCGAATAACCAGCAGGGAACGCCGCACCCAGGCCCAAGCCCATGATGAAGCGGCAGGCGATCAGGAATTGCATGTCGGGCGAGAAGGCCGCGGCAAAACATCCGATGGTGAAGATGGTCGTGCAAACCACGACGGACTTTTTACGGCCGATGCCGTCAGACAGAGCGCCTGCAAGCAGGCCACCGAACAGGTAGCCAACCATGGTGATGGACACGAACAGCGAGTTCATTGCAGCGTCAGACCAGCCGGACTGGAGAAGCTGGGCAATGATGGGGCCGCCGATGTTCATGTCGATGGAGTCGCAGAAGGTAACGCCGCCAAGCAGCCACAGGATTTTCTTGTGGAAACCGGTGATGGGCAGGCGGTCGATACGAGCGGCAACGCCATGGTAAGACTTTTGCATGGCTTCAGAAGCCATTGGCACCCCTCCTTTCAAATAGTGCTCCGCGCATGGGCGGATCGAACAACCTTGCTCTTCGCGCGCAGCTTGACTCCCGATTCAGGCTGTGGGCGAAGTGCATACCTCTTGCTTCGCGGAACACCGGGATTGCGGGGAGTATCGACAGGCCCGATGCGTCTGATCCGAAAAGGCAAGTCCCGTAAATGTATGAAAAAACCATCCGTGAACATGTGTTTTTCGGTGGCGTGGAGCGCCAAGGGGAATGAGCGGGTTCTGAGTGAACATGCTCAAAAACGAAGCGTTTGACCTGGGCTTTTGCTGTGAACATAAAATCCCAGGTAAACGATAAGTTTTCATTTCTTAAAAAATGTCAAGGTTTTTTTCGAGCGATTTTAACCTTGTTTTCTAAGGGAGATTGCCGTGAGTTTTGTCGGGTTCCGATTTGCGGGGCGGCTGCGGCTTTCGAGCTGTTAGAGTTTGATGCAAAGCGATTGCTCGAAGCCCATCGCGCCTCGAGCCTTGTCGCGTATGCAAACAGCTAGACCAATGAAAGCAGGCGCATGTCCAAGAAAGCCAACAAGCAAAAGCCCCTCGACAAGCCGCTCAACGATGAGGCCCCCGCAAAGCGCGAGCCGTTGGTTGTTTACTACGACGAAAACGGAACCAAGATCGGCGACGACGGCTACCCGATGACCTCTGCACGTAAGCGCATGCACACGGTGTTCAACCTGTGCTTCTTCTGGGGCGTGATCGTTTTGGTGTGGGCCCTGTTCTGCTGTGTCTTTTCTTATTTTCAAAACCAGAGCTACAGCTTTTATGAACTGGTGGCAACGGGCGGCACCCAGATCAACGGTTGGGATCTGGCCTTCGTGCTGCGCATGGAGGCGCTTTTCGGCTTGTTCTCGGGCGTGCTTTTGTTCCCCTTGAATCTCTTTGGCTTTCATTGGTTCTACGACGGCGACCCTTCCCGGAAGACCAAGATCATCCTGGCGGTGCTGGGGCTTGCTTCGCTTGCCGTTCTTGTTGCCTTTGTTGCCATGATCGGTATGCCGAGCCCCATTTCGCTCGGTAACATCTTGCTGGTGGCAGCCTGCGCCTACTCCATGGGCGCGGTGGTGGCCGAGCGCCCTACGCTCAAAAAGGCAAAACCCGCTTCAAAAGTGGTTAAGAAGTAGCAAGGGTGCGCATCTGGCAAAAGAAGCTCGATAAAAGGAAAAGCCCTACGAAGAGAAATCAGGCAAGGTGGAAGTTGCAAAGAAACAAGGTTCGAAGAGCATTGCCCGACGTGTTGCCGAGGCCATTCCCTTCGTTGCCTTTTTCACTTCGCTCTTCTTCTTTGAGAATTGGGCCTTTGATGTTTCCGACGCCTTGCTGGGCATCGTGTTCTTGTTTTTCGCGCATACGATGGTGTACGAGCCGGGTTTGGCGGCGCGCAATTACGCCCTGCGCTGCGCTTGGTTTTTCCTGATGAGCCTGTGCTCCACCTTGGCGGGGCTGCATCCTGTTGCGATGGTAATCGGCACGGGCGTGTATATGTTCGCGGTGACGGTTATCAATTCCGACGACTACCTGCCGCGTAACCATTTTTGGCTTGGTCTGGGCTTTTTGATGCTGATGGTTTACCCGGTTGGGGTGGATGGCATTGCCACGCGCGTTCTTGCAACGCTGTTCACCATTGCGGTTACCACGGTGTTCGTGTATGTGATGCGCCACATCTTTATGCGCATGGGCGAGCTCAACGTGTTTGAGCGCGACCGCGCCTATCTGCGCCGAGCCTTTGACAGCGTGGGTGCCCAGCTCACCGAGCTTGCCGAGGGAGAGCTTGAGCGCTTGAACCGCCATGAGCTCTTCGAGCTGGCTCAAAGCTATGCCACGCTCGAATATGGCACGGTGTTCAGGCAGAACGGGCTTTTGTCGGGGCGCCAGGCCTATACTTTCGCCTTGCTTTTATGCATGGAGCAGGTTGTTTACAACATCAAGGCCGCTGCAGGCAATTACTCGAAGTTCGACGAGGTGGAAAAGGCCTATTACCTTGATCTGGCGAAGCTCTTTTACGGTTACGGCGAAGGGCGCATCGGCACGGTGCACCAGATGGCAAACGAGATCGAGGATTTCCTGCTAAGCCACAAGCTCAACGTGCCCGAGCACGACGAGTCGTGGCGCGCCATCCTGGAAACCACGATGCGCACCTTGCGTGATACCCGTTTGGCCAAGGACACCTCGACTCCATTCTTGAAGAGCCTGGGCTATCGCCTGTACTACCTGCGCGATAACGTGAGCTTGCGCAACACTCAAACCCGTTTTGCGCTGCAACTTGCCTGCGTGGTCACGCTTGCCCAGACGGTGAACGTGCTGCTTACGGCCTATGCCGACGCGATGTTTGGCATTTGGATTCCCATGGTGGCCTTCACCATCGTGAACACCTACAGCGACGAAACGCTCAAATCGACCGGGCGCAACATCGTGGGTACTCTGCTTGGCGTGGCGATATTCGTGTTGCTGGTTAATTTGGTGCCCCTGGAAGCGCGCGTGGTTGTGGCGGTTTTCCTGGGCTATACCATCATCCTCACCGAGATCGGCCGCATGTGGAACGTTGCAGGCGGTACCCAGATGGCGCTTTCGGCGCTCTACCCGTATGCGACGCTGGGCACGGCGGCCTCCACGCGCCTGATGCTGGTGCTTATTGGCGCCTTGTGCGTGGTCACCTTGATTTTCTTCGTTATGAATACGCGTCGCTCCGAGACGGTGCGCGCTAAGCTCGTTGAGATGGAGCGCATCGACGTGCGCCTGATGAAGAGCGTGCAGAAGGGCCTGGGGCGTGGGTACGTGAATTTGTGGCGTACCGTGCAGTTGCTTTATTACACGCATCTGGACGCGGGCTTGCTGCAGCGTTTGTCCTCGTCGCTGGCCGAGAACAAGGTGAAGCTTGCCGAGCGCAAGAGCCGCAAGCCCGCCGACCAGCAGCTGGCGGCAGATGTTCAGCGCGTGCTTGATCTGAACTATCGCTTCACCATGGATGCCGCGCATGCGGTTGTGCTGCTGGACCCGCGTCGTGTTCAGGAGGATCGTTGGCGCAGCGGTAGCGTCTACCCCGACACCACGGGGCGCTTGCGTCACCTGGATACGACGGCCGAGAAGTTGGATGCCGAGCTGCATAGCCTTGAGGGCATGCGTCACCTGGAGCAAGGGGAGTAGTGTGGGCGATACTGGCTTGGTGAACGAGCAGGACGCTCTGCAGCGTGCATTGGATGCTGCGGGCTTAGAGCTTGTTCGTAAGGAAGAAGGCCTTACGCTTGTGGGCGACGGCATGGAGCTGCGCGCTTGTTTTGCTGATCTTCTGCCTCGTATAAAGCCTGGGCGTTTGCAGGCCGAGCTTTTGGTGAAGGCGGCCAAGGTAAAAGGTGCGGGCGAGCCTTGCGCGGTCGACGCTACTGCGGGTTTTGGTGCCGATTCCTTTTTGCTTGCCGCGGCGGGTTACAAGGTGTTGCTGTTTGAAAGCGATCCAGTAATTGCTGCACTTTTAGAGGATGCGCTTGTTCGTGCTGCAGATGACGAACGTACGGCGGACGTTGTTGCACGTATGCAGCTTATTAAGGGCGATAGCGTGCTTGGCCTGGACAGGCTTGGCTTTAAGCCGGACGTGGTTTTGCTGGATCCGATGTTCCCTGAGCGTCGTAAAAGCGCTGCGGTGAAAAAGAAGTTTCAGCTGATACATCGCCTGGAGCAGCCGTGTTCTAACGAAGAGGAGCTCTTCGGGGCCGCGGTAGCCGCCGGCCCGCGCAAAATCGTCATCAAGCGTCCACCCAAAGGCCCCTATTTGGCTGGCAAGAAACCCAGCTACTCTTTAAAGAGCAAAGCCGTCCGCTACGACTGCCACGTGTTCGCGCGCGAGCGCTAGCGTTCTTGTTGTCGGCATTTTAGCGGGTCCTGGCACCTTGCCCTTTGGTTTGAGTCTTTTTGAATTGCGGTTAGAATCGGGTAATCGCAAAAATTGAAGGAAAGGCGGGCGCATGGCCAGCCAAAACGATACGAAAACAGAAAATTCCGTAGACGGCGCCGGGCGCGAGGGCTTTTCGAGCCGTCTGGGCTTTTTGCTCATCAGCGCTGGTTGCGCCATCGGCCTTGGCAACATTTGGCGCTTCCCCTACATCACTGGTGAGTACGGTGGCGCCGCATTTGTGCTGCTTGTCATCCTGTTTTTGGTGCTGTTGGGCTTGCCTGTGCTGGTGATGGAATTTGCCGTGGGCCGCGCAAGCTACCGTTCTACGGCGCGAAGCTTCGATGCGCTTGAGCCGCGCGGAAGCAAGTGGCATCGGTTCAAGTGGTTCTCCATCGTGGGCAACTATATGCTCATGGCCTTCTACACCAGCGTGTGCGGCTGGATGGTGGCCTACCTTTTCAAGATGGGTGCTGGCACCTTCAACTCCGAGAGCGTGGATATTCCCGCCGTCTTCGACTCCATGATCGGTGATCCACTGGAAATGACCGGCTGGATGCTCTTGGTTACGCTCCTTGGTTTTGGAATCTGTGCGCTTGGCGTGCAAAAGGGCGTCGAGCGCATTACCAAGGTGATGATGGCGGCGCTCTTCGTGCTGATGGCAATTCTGTGCGTGCATTCGTGCTTACTCGATGGCGCGCAGGAGGGCCTGGCCTTCTACCTGCTTCCCAACTTCGACAACCTCTTCAACAATCCCGATGCCAGCCTGGGCGAAATCGTCTACGCGGCCATGAGCCAGGCCTTCTTCATGCTTTCGATCGGCATCGGATCCATGTCTATCTTCGGCAGCTACATGGCGCGCGACCACAAGATCACGAGCGAGGCGGTGCAGATCGCCGGCATGGACACCATCGTTGCCATCATGGCCGGCCTGATCATCTTCCCTGCTTGCTTCGCTTTCGGCGTAAGTCCCACCTCGGGCCCCAACTTGGTATTCCTTACCTTGCCGGCGGTTTTCCAGCAGATGCCGTTGGGACAGCTGTGGGGCACGATCTTCTTCCTGTGCATGGCTTTTGCGGCGCTCTCCACGGTCATCGCGGTGTTCGAGAACATCCTGCGCTTCTCGATGGACCAGTGGAACATCACGCGCAAGCGCGCGGTGGCCTGCAACGCGCCGCTGCTCGTCTTGGCATCCATGCCCTGCGTTTTGGGCTTCTCAGTGCTATCGGGCGTTACCATCCCTGGCATCGGCGACATTCAGTCGATCGAGGACTTCTTGGTGTCCAATAACTTCCTGGTGCTGGGTGCCCTGGTGTTCGTTTTCTTCTGCACACGCAAAAGGGGATGGGGCTGGGAGAATTTCATCGAGGAAGCCAACGAGGGCAAGGGCTTGGCGTATCCCAAATTCCTGTACGGTTGGACGCGCTACGGCGTGCCCGCACTCATCCTCGTCGTGTTCGTGGCCGGCTGGGTGCCCAAAATCGCTTTCTGGTTCGGCCTGGGCTAGGGTAGGCCAGCCTGGTTATTCTTGCGCTAGGTGTTTGCTCTAGCGGCTTTGTTCCCATCGATTTGCTTGCAGGGCGCCGTAGGGCGCCCTTCTTTTTGGTAGATATGGTTTACGCGCTAAGGCTTATTCGGACTTCTGATTTACTTATGGCTTACCAGATCGGGGTTCTCCATGTCGGCGAACTTGTCCTGCTCGCCGCTTTCGCCCACTTCGTAATCCTTGCCGGGATCGACGAAGTCTTTAAGCTCTTCGGGCTCGTCGGAGGCGCCGATCAAGGAGTCGGCGTCGATGGGGGCCACGGTGTCGTCGTTGAAGACGCTCTTGTCGAGCATGCCGTTGATCGCCGCAATCGAGGTGGTGACCACGCCGTCGCCGGTGACGTTGACGGCAGTGCGGCCCATGTCGAGGATACGGTCGATGCCCATGATCATGGCAACGCCCTCAGCGGGCAGACCAACCGCGCTAAAGACCATGGTAAGCATGATGGTGCCGACGCCGGGAACGCCCGCGGTGCCGATGGATGCGGCAACTGCGGTGGCTACAACGGTGGCAAGCCCGGCGATGCCCAGGTCGATGCCGTAAGCCTGCGCAACGAAGATGACCGCCGCGCCCTGCATGATCGCGGTGCCGTCCATGTTGATGGTGGCACCCAAGGGGATGGTGAAGGAAGCGATACGGTTATCGACACCGATGCGGCTTTCCAGCGTGCGCATGTTCAGGGGGATGGTGGCGTTGGAAGAGGAAGTGGAGAAGCCGAACACCGTGACGGGCCAGTACTTCTTAAGGAAGTGAATAGGGTTCAGGCGGGTGAACAGCACCAGAAGGAGCATGTACACCACGAAGAGCTGAACAGCCAAGCCCAGGTAAACGGTGCCGATGAATTTAATCATGGGCAGGATGCCGCTGATGCCGAGGTTGCAGAAGGTTCGGGCGATCAGGCAGAAGATGCCGATGGGGGCAAGCTTCAAGATCCAGCCGATGAGCTGCATCATGATGCCGTTGAACTGCGTGAAGAAGCGGTTAACCGTGGCAACTTTCTTGCCCAGATGACCAAGCAAAAAGCCGAGCACCAGTGCGAAGAAGATGATCTGGAGCATGGTGCCTTCGGCCATGGCCGAGAAGATGTTGGTGGGGATGATGGCCAGCAGGGTGTCGGCGGCGCTGGTGCTTTCGGTGGAGGTGCTGGGCTCGACCTTGGTGATCGAGGCCATGTCCAGGCCGATGCCCGGCTGGGTGATGGTGGCAAGGCCGATTGCGATGATGATGGCAAGTGCGGTGGTTGCCAGGTACATCAGGATCGCACCGCCGCCAACGCGACCGAGCATCTTGGGGTCCGACATCGATGCCGCGCCGCACACGATGGAGCAGAACACCAGCGGGACGACGATCATCTGCATCAGGCGAATGAAGGCTTGGCCAAGAACATAGAACAGGCCTTCGATGACGTAGAGGTCGATCCAGTCGCCATCGGTGACGACGAAGCTGGCACCAATGCCTACCACGATGCCCGCCACAAGCGAGATCAAAATCCAGGAGGTGGTGCCAAGTTTCTTCTTCTTGGGGGCCTCGTTGGCCTGAGATACTGACTTAGTATCGGTCATGAGCTTCCTTTCCTTATGTTTAGCGTCAATGAGCTTACAAGACGCGATCGTTCGTGTTCGGCAGCGTACCTAGGGGCACCCGGGCGGCGTCCGTTTGGGTGCAGAGGATTGCTGCGAAGCCTCGCCTTGTTTTCGGCAAAGCCACATAATGCCATCATAGTTTTGTTAAATCTTGGTAAAGAGACATGAATTAACTAGCCCACCTGCATTATTTGCCGGTGGGCTGTAGGTGCTTACGCGCTTGCGAGTAATTCCTGGGTCTTTTTCGGGCAATGGGCGCTAAGAAGGGGGCGCCGATCGGCACTTGCGCGGTGCGCCCTGCGGCTTCTTGGCGCGAGCCCCGCGGGTCTGAGGACCTTAGGGGCGCTCGAGGTACTCAGCTACCTTGCGGGCGCTTGAGACGATGTCGCGGTTTTCCTCGATGGCGTGGGCTCGATGGAAGGGCTGGTGCTCTACCAGGCTAAGACCGTCCTCGTCGGATACGAGCGTCAGGCCGGCAATGCCCGTGGTGGGCTGGTATGCCTCGGAGAAGCCGCCATCGATATTGAAATGCCGTCCGTTGCAGCGCACGGGGTTTTCGCCATCTTTGATTTTCACGGGCACGTGCCCACATGCCAGGTAGGACTGCGCGGGGTTCATGCCGAAATCTCGGAAGATGGCATCGTGCGCTGCTTCGTCGTCCTGCAACTTGTAGAAGGCGTTCTTGTGCTCCGCCTGCGCCTCTTTGCTTTCCACCAGGTAGCGCTCGAAGGTTGCCATTTTGTCTTTGCCGAACAGGGGGCTGCCCGCACCGAGCCACAGGTACCACAGCAGGTCCTGGCCGAGCTTCGCCTGCGCGGCGTCACTTGCCTCGAAGGCGTCGCGTACGTGCTGATCGATTGCATCGAAGAGCGCCTTGCCCTTGAGCGTCTTGCCGAAGAGCTCCACTTCCATCAGGCTGCCGTCGGGGTTAAGGGGCACGCAGGCATGGAACATGAGTGCGTTGCCGCTGATGGCATACAGACCGCCATGGTCAAGGAAGAGTTTGATGTGACGCTGAAGCTGCGCGCATTCGCGGAAGGTCTTCTGCAGGTAGGCGAGGATTTCGGCTTCTTCGTCGGTGAGCTTGTAGGGGTTGGCCGGATCGACGGTGGGGAAGACTTTGTCCAAAAGTTCGTGTTCGACCCCATCGATGACGACGGTTCCACGTTCGTAATCGATATGATGCAAAAGTTTGCGATCGGCGAGCCCGAAGCCGGGGTTCTCGTCGATCAGCTGCCCTTCAACCTTGAACTGGATCATGGTCATGGCTTTTTGGATTTTGACGTTGACCTGCTTTTGCTCGGGCGTAACCACGGCATTTCCTTTAAGCCCGAAGGCCGCGCAGGGGTCGTCCGCGTAAACCCGGCAGGCGAATTCCTCAACAGGCCCAAGATCCATGTGGTAGCGCTCGGTGAGGATGGGCAGGTTGGAATAGCGTGAGCAGATGCGCATCACATGAGCGATGCAGCCGGGCTGCCCAAGGGCGGCGCCCATCCATACGATGTCGTGGTTGCCCCACTGGATGTCGTAGTCAACCACGCGGGCGAGCTCGTCCATGATGAGGTCGGGCGCGGGCCCGCGATCGTAGATGTCGCCTACCAGGTGCACCTTCTCTACCGACATGTTGCGGATGGCGTGGGCTAGAAGAGCGATACGCGTTTCCTGATCGATATCGGCCAGCTCGTCGTGGCGGGTGGTCTCGGGCAGCTTTTCTTGGCCGAGGGCATGACGGAAAGCCGCCGCCGATGTTTCTTCCTTCGCGCGCGACATGAGCATGCCGAGCATCGCATGCAAGGCCATCTCGGCTTTATCGAGCGCGTAGCCGTTGCGCAGGTGCCGCTCGGTCATGGTTCGGGGGTAACAAACAAACATCAAAAGCGTTGTTTTGTCTTTTTCCGAGAACTCGGGGAAGGTTTCTTTGATTGCTCGTTCTACCGCGCCGCAACCGCTGCGCAGCACGTGCGCGAAGGATTCGTATTCGCCGTGGATGTCCGACATGAAAAGCTCTGCTGCCATGAGCGCTCCTTGCAAAGTTAGCTGCTTTTGACTTTATTCTAGCAAGCTTCCCGTTTCGGGGCGGTGACACCCTTTTCCTGGAAGTCCTCGCCCGCCAGCTGGGAAATCGGCCGCCTACGCTGGGTGAACGGTTTTCCTTTGCGAATCTAAAACTTAAGGAAACACCAGGTAAACAGCTTGTTTTTATGGATTCTGAGCGCGTTCGTCAAAGTCGAACGGCTTGAAGGATGCTAAATGGCACCAAAGCGGTAATATTTTGCACAGTCTCTAAATTTCCAAACGAAAGGGGAGGAAAATGGGTCTTCTAGATGGAAAAGCCGTTCTTATCACGGGCGGCGGCAAGGGCGTTGGTTTCGGCATTGCAAGCAAGATGGCTGAAAACGGCGCGAATCTCTTCATCACTGGACGTACCGAGAGCCGCTTGGCTGAAGCAGCCGAAAAGCTCAAGAACGCCTACGGGTGCGACTGCGCCTACCTAGTGGCCGAGGGCTCCAACGAGGACGATGTAAAGGCTGCCATCAAGGCTTGCGTCGATCACTACGGCAAGCTCGATTGCGTGGTCAACAACGCTCAGGCTTCCAAGTCCGGTGTTAACCTGGTCGATCACTCGATTGAGGATTTCGATCTGGCCATCGATACCGGCGTTCACGCGACCTTCTATTACATGAAGAACGCCTTCCCCGAGCTTAAAAAGACCAAAGGTTGCGTTATCAACCTGGCATCCGGCGCCGGCTTGTTCGGCCGCGTTGGCCAGTCGAGCTACGCTGCCGCTAAAGAGGGCATTCGCGGCATGACCCGCGTTGCCGCCACCGAGTGGGGCGCCGACGGCGTTCGTGCCAATTGCATCTGCCCCTTGGCTATGACCGAGCAGCTGGCCGCCTGGAAGGAAGAGTATCCCGAGGCCTTCGACGGCATTGTGAAGACCATTCCTCTGGGCCGCTACGGCGATCCCAAGGACGACATCGGTGGCGTTGCCGTGTTCTTGGCATCCGATTTGTCGCGCTACGTTTCCGGCGAGACCATCACCGCTCAGGGCGGCAGCGGCCTTCGTCCCTAGGGCACGGGCCCTCGAAGCGCAGGCTTTGTTCCTGGCCAGCGGGCTCCCTGAACGCAGGCTTCGTGCCTGGACGGGGGATTCCCCAGAGCGCAGGCTTCGTAGGTCTCTTATACAAGTTAGTTTTAGCTTGGCTAACGGGCAGGATTTTCGGATCCTGCCCGTTTTTTGCGTTTCCTTCGCGTTCGCGTTTGCATATGGCGTTTGTGTTCTTTGTGAAGAAAGTCCGAAATGGGACTAGCTAGTCCGAAGTTGGACTAAATTAGCTTTTCGGATTAGAACTCACGCTGGGCTTTCAAGCTGAAAGGGGCTTCGTTGTGACGCAAGGTCAGGGCGATAAGCAAAATTATTTCGATAGGCTCTTCGCCTATTACGCGCAACTCGACGAGATTTACGGAAGCTACGCCAAGTCCCATGGCGAAAAGTATCTTTCTCTGTGGGTTTTGGAGGAAATCGGCGACAGCCCCGAGGGCTTAAGCCAAAAGGAGATTGCCGACAAGCTCTTTGCGCCCAAGCAAACCATCAGCTCAGTGGTCGCAGGCCTCGTGGAGCGTGGCATGGTCAAGACGGTTCCCAGCAGGCATGATGGACGAAGCAAAATCCAACTGCTCACGCCGAAGGGGCAAAAGCTTTTCACCGAGATTCGCCAGGATTATGCCCATGCCGAGGAGCTCATTGCCAAAAAGCTCGGTGCCGAGCGGATTGAGCAGATGTTCGAGAGTTTCGCGGTAGTTAACGAGGCTCTTGCGCACGCCTTCGAGGGGAAGCCCATTGCCAAGGACTATGCTTCTTCCGATGGCCCCGCAAAGAAAGCGGGTGAGATCCGTGGCTGATGCGGATACCTATACTCCTGTTCAGGTTAAATCGGTGCCGTTGGTCTTTGCTGCCCTGCTGTTCGACGAGGCGCTGGCCTCTCTTGACGAGACCATCGTTTCCACAGCCTTGCCTACGGTTGTGGGCGAGCTCAACGGTGTTGATCATATGCTTTGGGTGGTTACCGTCTACGTTTTGACATGTACCCTTGTTATGCCCGTTGTCGGCAAAGTGGGCGATCTTATTGGGCGCCGTGGCCTCTTCCTGGCCTCGCAGGTGCTCTTCATGGTCGGATCGATCGTTTGCGGCGCCGCGCCCGACATGATGGCGCTTATCGCAGGCCGTGCCATTCAGGGCATCGGCGGCGGTGGCTTGCTCGTTTTGTCTCAAGCGATCGTTGCCGACATCATCCCTGCTCGCAAGCGCGCCTTCTATTTGAATCTCATGGGCGTCGGCTGGGCCTTGCCCATGCTCATCGGTCCCTTGCTCGGTGGCTTTTTCACCGATGTCGTCGGTTGGCGCTGGGCCTTCTGGGTCAACGTCCCCTTCACGGCCTTATCGGTGGTGATTTGCGCTATCTTCCTGCCGATTTACCCGCAGCATAAATCGTTGCGGCACTTCGACGTGTGGGGCATGGTCACCATTGCGGCGGCTGTGGTTTGTATGACCTTGGCCACCTCGTGGGGCGGTGTCGGTTATAGCTGGACCAGCCCGGTAATTCTCGGGCTTCTTGGCGCCACGGTTTTGTTTGCCGTCCTGTTCGTGTTGGCCGAGCGCAAGGCCGCCGAGCCCATAATGCCTCTGTTCTTGTTTAAGAACCGCAACTTCCTGCTTGCCACCTTGGGCGGCTTCATCGTCCTGTTTGCCATGATGGCCTCAATGTCTTACTTGCCCACCTATTTCCAGCTTGCGCATGGAATGAACGCAACCGCGGCAGGCTACATGGAAGTCCCCATGAGCATCGCCTACTTCGTTGCCTCCCTTATATCCGGATGGCTAATCTCCAAGCGCGGCAAGTACAAGAAGATCATGGTGGCAAGTTTCGTTATTGCCACCGCAGGCGCGCTGCTTTTGTGCACCCTGACGGCTGACATCTCGGTCTTCTTCGTCGGGCTTTACCTCACTATCATGGGCTTTGGCATGGGCTTGAGTTTCGAAGTGCTTGTTCTCATCGTGCAAAATGAGTTTCCGGCGCAGATCGTGGGTACGGCTACCGGCGCAACCAACTTCTTCCGCGAAATCGGCACCACCCTGGGAGCCTCGGTGGCGGGCGCCGTTTTCACGGGCAAGCTGACCGCGCTTCTGGGCGAGCGCTTGGCCGAGCACGGCGGCATGGACCAGCTGGGGGTCGATGTGAACTCGCTTACGCCGGCTTTCGTGCGTTCTTTGCCCGACGAGGTGCAGCAGGTGATCGCTGGATCGTACAACGACGCGATCGTGCCCATGTTCATGCTGATGGTGCCCCTGACCATCGCAGCGGGCCTGATGATGGCCGCGCTGAAGGAGCGCCCGTTGGCCAAAACCAACGAGGAGCAGGGAAGGGATAGGTAAATGATCGCTTATATCATGCTGTGCGCCTCGGTATGCTTTGAGGTCTTCGCCGACACCATGATGAAGCTCTCCGACGGTTTCAGGCACAAGCTGCCCATCGTGGGCGTGGTGGTGGGCTACGCGGTGTCGTTCTACGCTTTGTCACGCGTCCTTTTGCAGCTGCCGCTGGGCCCGGTGTACGCCGCTTGGACCGGCTTATCCATCGTTCTTACCGCGGTGGTGGGCGCGATCCTCTGGAACGAGGGCTTCAACGTGAAAAAGGTTGTTGGGCTTATCGCCATCATCGTTGGCGTTGTTCTTTTGAAGATGGGGGTGTAGCCATGCGCCTTACTAAAGAAGGACGCGCTGAAGATAGTTCCGCCAAGCACCCGCAGGCCAAGCCCTTCCATAATCGGGCTTTGCCCAAGAGCTTCGTGTTCCTGCTGCTGGGCATTGCTATTGTCAGCGAGGTAACCGGCGCCACCACCTTAAAGCTCTCCTGCGGCTTCAGCGTTTTCCCGTTCAATATCATCACAGTTGTGTGCTATGGGCTTTCAATTTCGCTTTTGATCGTCATTTTGAAATACCTGCCTCTGGGGCTCACCTACGGTATTTGGGGCGGGCTCGGTTCGGCGGCTACCATGGTTGTGGGAGTCGTTCTGTGGGGCGACCCGTTCACTCCATTGATGGCCGTGGCCTTGGTCATAATCGTGGCGGGAACCTATCTTCTCAACGCGGGAACCGACGAGATCGAAGCCAAGCGCAAGCCTTAAAACTTGCTGAAATGAACGGGGTGAACGGCTTCACATTTGTGAAGCAAGCCAAAAAATCTGCCTCTATTCTTTGCCTCGCGCGTAGAATCCCGTGAAATTACTTGTTATTGACCTGGGGTTATAGCCAGTATAGGTTTTGCCTATATCCACGCATTTGGAAACCCGCGGGTCGATTCGCTTGCTCAAGCTCCTTCGCTCTGGTTTTCTAGCACGCAGTCACTTGCGAACCAACGCATGACAAACAAGCCGCCCGATGTTCCCCATCAGCGCCCTTGGGCGCCCCGGGTGGCCTTGCAGGAAACCGATACGCCGCGAATTGGATAAGGAGCACAAACCAATGGCGAAAAAGAACATCCCCTACGATCAGAAGTACTACGATCCCGAGATCGAGTGCATGCCGCGCCCCGAGCTTGAGGATCTTCAGCTTGGTCGCTTGAAGACGATGCTTCAGTACGCATACGACAACACCGTGTGGTACAAGCGTTCCTTCGATAACGCCGGCGTCAAGCCCAGCGATCTGAACACTCTTGAGGATCTTGCGAAGTTCCCCTTCTGCGACAAGAAGACCGAGCGCGAGACCCAGCATGTCGGATCCTTCTTCGGAGAAATGTGCTCCGTCCCCGAAGAAGAGGTCATCTTCATGGCAACTTCGTCCGGCTCTACGGGCGTTCCCACGGTCAGCCCCTTCACTCAGGAAGATTTTGACCTGTGGCAGGACACCGAGGCTCGTCTGTTCTGGCAGGCTGGCATGCGTCCCAACGACCGTTACGTTCACGGTCTTAACTTCGCCCTCTACGTCGGCGGCCCCGACGTCATCGGTGCTCAGCGCTTGGGCGCACTGGCCATCTGGGTTGGCGCCGTTCCTTCTGACCGCCTGATTTTCGTTTTGCAGCATTACCAGCCCACCGTCATCTGGACCTCGCCTTCCTACGCTTGGACGCTTGGCCAGAAGATCAAGGAAAAGGGTCTGGACCCCAAGAAGGACTTCAGCATCAAGACCATCATCGTTGCTGGCGAGCCCGGCGGCTCCATCAAGTCCACCCGTGAGTCCATCGAGGAGCTGTGGGGTGCCGACGTTCGCGACTTCTTCGGCCTGTCCGACATCTACGGCGCCTGCGCTGCAATGTGCGAGGTTAAGGACGGTCTGCACATCGTCGAGGACCAGATTCTGGTCGAGACGGTTGACCCCAACACGGGCGAGGTCCTGGAGCCCGGCTCTACCGGTGAGCTTACCTACACCACCCTGTGCAAGAAGGCTCGCCCCATGATCCGCTTCCGCTCCGGCGACATCGGATACGTTTCCACTGAGAAGTGCGAATGCGGCCGTACCCATGCTCGTATTCACGTCACCGGTCGCAAGGACGAGATGTTCATTGTCGGCGCGGTTAACGTGTTCCCCTCCGACGTCGAGTACGTTGTGCGCGGCGAGGAAGGCGTCACCGGCGAGTACCTTATCCGCGTCTACGACGAGAACTACTCCACTCGTTACGAGGTTTCCGTCGAGCGCGCTTGGGCATCGAGCGAGTCCTACGAGTCCATCGCCGCACGCGTTGAGGCAGCACTCAAGGCTCACACGGGCGTCCGCCCCGCCAAGGTCCACGTCTTCGAGACCGGCGAGCTGGGCACCGAGTCCGAGCACAAAGCTTCCCGCTTCATCGACGAGCGCGAGAGCGCCAAGTAGGGAGACGCTCCGGCGCAGCTTGCGCCTTTGGGTATGCGCTTGGGAGAGCGGGCTGCGCTTGCTCTGAGCGCTTCCGATCGAAGCATCGCCGGCGGGTTGCGACGGGCTGGCGCTTCGAGTAAACAATATTCAATGCGATCAGGTTTTTTATGTGGCTTGATTGCTGGCAAGGCCAGGCAGGGCAACCTGTCTGGCTTTGCCCGTATAAAGAAATGGCTCCTCTTTGCACGATGAGGGGCTCGCTCGCAACGCGATGCTCAAGGATTTTGGGCGTGCGTTGCAGGCTCCGGGAGTGGTTTCCGGGGCCATCCAAACGAGGGCAAGGCCTTCGTTAAGTGAAGAAGAGGAAGAAGCATGAAAGAGATTTTGTGGCACGGCCGAGGCGGCCAAGGCGCCTTCACCGCGGCTCGCCTGCTGGGAGCTGCGGGCGCCTTCCCCGAGGGGCGCTATTCCTTGGCGTTCCCATCTTTCGGCCCCGAGCGCCGCGGTGCACCCATGCGTGCCTTCACCAAGGTCGACACGCGTCCGGTGGGCGACCGCAGTGCGGTTGCCAAGGCCGATTACGTGGTCTACCTGGACGACACCCTGGTGGGCGAGGATTGGGCAAGCGAGCTCAAGCCTGGCGGAAAGGTGCTGGTTAACAGCTTCCATGGCTTCGACGATGCGCGCATCATCTCCATCGATGCCGACGGCATCTCGCGCGAGATTTTGGGGCGCCCCATTCCTAACACGGTTTTCGTGGCGGCCATCCTGGCGCTCGATCCGCTGTTTGCGCACGATGACGTTGTGCGTTCGGTGCATGAGTACATGCCCGCCAAGCTTCATGCGAAGAACCTGGCTATCATCGAGGCGGTGCTGGCCGAGTTCAAGCAGTTCCAGGAAACGGGAGCATCCGCGCACATCATCGGCGCTTAAGATTGCCAACGACGCGCAGTGCACGCTGCGCGATTTGAGAGGAAACGAACGTGAGCACGATCGAGAAACCGAAGCTTGCGGTTGGGTATCGCACCCCCGATGCCCAAAGCAGCAACGAGCTTAGGCAGGGCTATGCCGGCCGTTGCCTGGCGCGCATCCCTATTCTGCAAACCGATAAGCTCGACCCCACCGAATATGCCCGTAGCACTTGTTTTGCTGCCGGCTACCTTACGGTGAAGAATGCCGGCTGGCGCAACGAGCGCCCGGTTTTCGACCCAGCCAAATGCAACGGCTGCCTTAAGTGCTACATGCATTGTCCCGACGGGGCCGTGTTTAAGGTTGCCAACGATCCGGAGGCTTGCCCTTCCAATCGCACCGATACTTCGATTGGCCTGGACCTGGACTTTTGCAAGGGTTGCGGCATCTGCGCCAAAAGCTGTTCCACCGGCGCGCTTTCGATGATTCCTGAAGGTGAAGCTCGCAAGGCCGAGGAGACTGCTGCTGGTGCTGGGCCGGCCGATGCTGCTGGTATCGTTGCCGGCACCGAGTCGGTCGTTGTTGCTGGTGCGGTTGTCGTTGCCGACGAGCTTGCCGGCGCGGACGAGGTTTTGGCTTCTGCCGCGACCACCAAGGAAGGGGAGTAGAGCATGAGGAAGTTCCTTTCCGGCGACGAAGCCTTCGCCGAGGGCGTGCGTTTGGCTCGTCCCCAGGTGATTTCCGCCTATCCCATTACGCCTCAGACCGTCGTGGTCGAGCGCTTGTCCGAGATGGTCGGTGCAGGCGAGCTTGACGCCGAGTACATGCATGTGGAGTCCGAGCACACGGCTCTGGCTGCCTGCATCGGTGCTGCCGCGGCCGGCGCGCGCACTTTCACGGCTACCTCAAGCCAGGGCTTGCTTTACATGGCTGAGAATCTGACCTATGCGTCGGGTGGTCGTTTCCCCATCGTCATGATGAATGCCAACCGCGCCACTGCGCTGCCCTGGAACATCTATGGCGACCAGCGCGATTCGCTGTCTCTTCTTGATCATGGCTGGATTCAGGTTTACGCCGACACCAACCAAGAAGCGCTTGACCTCGCCCTAATGGCTTATAAGCTGGCTGAAAGCGAGGACGTGATGATTCCCGTCATGGTGAACATCGACGGCTTCGCCCTTACGCATACCTACGAGATGGTTGATGTTCCCACACAGGAGCAGGCCGACGCTTTCCTGCCTCCGTATGTCACCACGAATCGTTTCGATTTCGACAACCCGGTGAATATCGGTTACTCCGCCGGCCCCGAGTACAACCGTTATTTCAAGTTCTGGGAGCATCACGATACCGTGGATTCCTTGAACGCCGTCGAGCGCGTCGAGGCCGATTTCGCGCAGATCTTCGGGCGCAAATACCCCGGTGCTGTCGAGAGTTACCGCTGCGAGAACGCTGACGTTATTTTGGTGACGCTTGGCTCGATCGCGGGCTTGGCTCGCACTACGGTGGACGCGTACCGCGAGGCCGGGATCAAGGCCGGCATGCTGCGCATTCGCTATTTGCGCCCCATGCCCTTCGCCGCCATTGCCGATGCCCTTAAGGGCGCCAAGGCTGTAGGCGTGCTTGAAAAGGACGTCTCCTTCGGCGCCGAGGGCACGGTTTTCACGAACGTGAACTCTGCTTTGCAACAGGCAGGCTTGTTCATACCGGCTCTCAACTTCGTCGGCGGCTTGGGCGGCGACGATATTTCCGCAGCTCAAATGAGTGGAATATATCAGTGTCTTTGCAAGTTTGCCGACGACGCCGACTTTAGCTGTCCGCGCGTGAGCTTCCTTGGCATCGATTCGCCCGCTGATGAGCTGGGCAGCGCCACGGGTGTGGCCGCAAACGAAAGCGAGGCTGAGTAATGGCCATTAATGCACGAAACATCACCGACGACGAGTTCTTTTTCGGCCACAAGGCCTGCGCCGGCTGCGGCGGCTCGCTGGTCGTTCGTCACACGCTTAAGGTGTTGGGTCCCAACGCCGTAGCCGCGCTTCCTGCGGGCTGCATGAGCGCCACGGGCTTCAACTTCCCGCAGCTGAGCTTCTCCAACAACGCCATGATCACGCCTTTTGCCGCCACCGCTTCCGTTATCTCGGGCATCGAGGTCGGCTTGAAGGCTCAGGGCAAAAACCCCGACGACTACACCGTGGTCGGTTTCGCGGGTGACGGCGCAACGGCCGACATCGGCCTGGCTGCGCTTTCGGGCACCATCGATCGCAACGACAACGTGATCTACGTGTGCTACGACAACGAGGCGTACATGAACACGGGCATCCAGAAGAGCTCGCTGACGCCCTTCGGCGCCTCCACCACTACAACGCCGGTGGCTGGCGAGAGCCGTGGTTGCCTTACCCAGAAGAAAAATATGTTCGAGATCGTGGCAGCTCATGGCATTGCCTATGCCGCAACCGCTTCGATCGGCTATCTGAATGATTTCATCCGCAAGGTTGAAAAGGCCGCGAGCATCAAGGGCACCAAGTATCTGCATGTCATCGCTCCGTGCCCAACGGGTTGGGGCTGTGGCGTCGACGAGACCATCGAGGCTGCCAAAGACATCGTCGACTGCGGCCTGTGGTACTTGGCCGAGTTCGAGGGCGGTCAGTTTAAACTGAATCGCAACCCCAAGGAATTCACCTCGGTGCGCGATTACCTGAAACATCAGGGTCGCTTCCGCGCGCTCACCGACGACGACATTGCCCTGATCGAGCAGGAGCGCGACGCCAAATGGTCCTACATGCGCGAGCATTGGGCTTAGCTCGCTAGTGGTGCGGTTCGGCGCATTTGCGCCACGGTTTGTCCGGACGATCGTTGCGCCTGGTTACCGGGTGGTGTGATTCGTGCATTTGCACCATTCGTGGATGGCGAGAGTTTCGGTTTTAACTCCGCCAAGCAGGTGTGATCTAGCGCATTTGTTTTAAACCAGTATGAACGAGGGCGGTCCGCCATACGGCGGACCGCCCTCGTTTGTCCGAACAATTCGAACAAGAGGGGCCTTAGCAGTCGGAGCTTCTGCACAAGGTGCGCACAGCCTTTCAATACGCTTGGGCAATCTGCCTGAGTGGTCCGCTCGGGTAGCAAGCCTGAGCAATCCTCCCGAGTGGTCCACTTGAGCAGCGGGCCTGAGCAACAAGCCCGACCAGCAGGCCCGAGCGGCTTGCCCGAATGATTCGCCTGAAGCTTACCCTGTGGTCAAATCTGCTACCCCGGGGTAGCAGATTTGACCATTTGCCCGCACTTCCGTGGTCTTGAACAGTTTCGCGTGTAGCAGCAAAATCAAAACCCCAGGTCAGAAGCTTGTAGCAAATGAGCTCGTTTCGGATTGCCCTAGCCTGACCGCTAATTAGCCCCAAAATCTACCCTCAGGCGAGACTTTTGACCAAAAGGATGTCTTTTTTGGGGTTTGGCGTCCCTCGGAGAGGAGTTTTGACCACGTAATCCAACAAACTGGCAAGAATGTCGGGTTACGAATGCTTGCCTACGCGGTCCGACGGCTACGGACGTTTGGGTCTGGGGCCCGACGGCTAGGTCGCTCGCCTACGCGGTTCGAGGGTTGCGGGCTCCGGGCATTGCGGCTGTGGATGGTTGGAACCCGGAGCTAGCCCCGGGATGCCTGGAACCAGGGGTTAGGCCCGAGGTGATTGGAGGCTGGGTTCAAGGGTTGTGCTGAAACTTCGGTTCCATACAAGGTTTCGCTTGAAGCACAGCTCCACATAAGTACTGCGCTCGATACGTGGTGCAGCGGCGGGTTCGTTCGCGCGGGGTATCGGCGTTTTCAGCAGGGGCAAGCACTACGAGCGCGAAGCGTGGGTAGGTGCTGCGAGTGCGAAGCGTGGGCTCCGGTGCCTAGCGTCGAAGCTCTCGCCTTAGCAGAAGATGCCTCTCGTCGAAGTCCTTTCTGCGAATTCGCAGCCTGACCCCAAGTTGTTTTGCGGTGATGTTTGCAATTTCCCTAAGGGGCACTATGCCTAGGATTTGCTTTTTTGTTACCGAGACAACGTGAATCCCTGCCGATTCAAGAAGTGCTCGCCTCCGCGAATCCTTGTTCAGCTTTTTACGCCCGGAGTGAAACTGATCGCTGTCATATTCAAGCGCAAACCGCTCATCTGGCCAGCACAAATCGCATCGAAGCGTTTTTTCGCTCAAGATCTTGCTGGAAGCAGACGCGCTGCTCGCGGTGGGGGAGGAAGGCCCATTGCTTGAGGAGGTTCTATTGTTTGAGGAAGCCCCATTGCCCAAGGAAATCCTATTGTCCAAGACGCGTATCGGGTAGTTCAGTTTTGGCGCAGGAAGCCCGAAACCTCCCAGGCTGGTGGGAAGGCTAAGAAGCATGGACAGATTGGTCTCCATGGGCGAAGCGGCGGAGGGCAAAACCAATCCTGCGGCTTTGATTGCCTTTCGCTTGTTCGGGCCATTTGGGCAACTCTGCAGGTATGACCTGATCATTTCTGGGGTGGTTCTTGGTTTGCGCGGCAAAACTGTTGGCTTCGAGCTTGTTGCGCATGGGCCCAAAGAATAAAAGCCGCAAAGCTCGTAGCCCAAGCGGATCAGCTGGATGAGGTTCAGGTCGTTGGCGGCTTCGCGGAAGGTGAGTTCGGGGCAGGCGACAAAGACGGCCTCATTGAATTTAAGGAAAGACGATTGAGGAAGATCGCGCTTGGTGCAATGGGGGACAAAAAGGGAGGATTTGCGCTTGCTCCGATAGTCCGCAACTTCTAAGTGAAGGGGCATGCTCAGCTTTAGTTCTTCAGCTTTAACTTGATTTGTTGGGAGGGGGCTGGTGTTTTGGTTTGGCTGAGGAAGCGCCTTCGACGGTCGGCAAGAGTCGAGGTCGTACAGTCTCCAGAATTCCAGAGCCGATTTATGTCCTATGAAAATATTCATAGGCTCATTTTCCTCAAAATCGTTAAAGCCCCTATGAAAGTGGGCTGAAACGAAGCGAAGCTAAAACAGACGAAAGATTGAGGAAAAGCTGAAGAATTTTCGACGTGCAGTGCGGGAAGGTTGGCGACTGCCTCGCGTTTCAGGCCAGTGCCTGGCGGTCGCTGTCAGCCTTCATGTGCCGGGCCGTAAGCTGCATCCCCCTGCGGACCCGCCTATACATGCGTTTGCTACCAACTAGCGGGTTTTTGCCCTCTGTCCGCGTTCCGTGTAAGTGGTTACTGACTGAACCCCGTTGTGCCTCGCACAAACGGCCAAGGGCCTTGCCCTTTCGCGCTTTGCGCCGCCGCCCGGCCGCCGACTCGCACTTCGCGCTCGGCCGTCGGCCAGCCGCAAGCCTCCTTGCCCTAGCCCCGCAAACGCTAGGCCAGGCGTTTCATGAGCTCTATGACGAGCTTGGCGCTTTCGTGGGCGGCCTTCTTCTCGAAGGTGGGGTAGTCGACGCTTGAGCTGCCATCGGCCTTGTCGGAAATGGCACGCACAATAGCAAAAGGCACGCCGGAAAGGTGGCACACCTGCGCAATTGCAGCACCTTCCATCTCGCAGCAGCTTGCACCGAATAGGCTGGTGATACGTTCTTTTTCTTCGTCGCTGCAGACGAAGAAGTCGCCAGAGGCAACGCGTCCCGAATGCGCGACGATGCCGAAATCCCGTCCGATTTCCTTGATAGCCGAAACGAGGGTAGGATCGGCCTTGAAAGCCAAGGTGTCCACGTCGGGGGTTTGGCCCAGCTCGTAGCCGAGGTTACTCACGTCCATCACGTGGTTGACGGCGTCGCTTGCGATGACGAGCTCGCCGATTTCGATGGAAGAGTCGAGCGAGCCTGCAATGCCGGTGTTGATGACCGCATCGACACCGAACTGGCCGATGATAGCCTGCGTGCAGGCAGCGGCGTTCACCATGCCTACGCCGCACTTCACCAGCACGATTTCCTGGCCGCAAAGCGTGCCCTCAAGGAAATCCCTGCCGCATACAGTGGTGCTGCGTACGGCGCCTTCGGATTCCATCGCGGATCTAAGAAGCTCGACCTCGACGTCCATGGGGCCGATGATGCCGATTTTCGCGTAGGTGCTCATGGTGTTCCTTTCGGGTTTGCGCAAATGTTTCGCCTGGGGCCTATGCATGCTGCCGCTGTGTTACCAGCTAAACAGGGCGTCTAGCTAAGCAAGGCGGGGTAGTGGGTGTGTTTCTCGTCCAGATGCTCGAGAGTTTTGGCGACGTAGCGTGCGGCCCACCATTTGGCTTGGGCCAGGTCGGAGTCGTGGTAGTTGCCGCATTCTTCAGGCTTAGCGCCGGGGATCTCGCCCTCGAAGTCGCGTGCGAACTCGAACATGCGCTGCACCAGTCCGGCGACGTCGCTTGGCTGGCATTCGCCGAAGACCACCAGGTAGAAGCCGGTACGGCATCCCATGGGGCCGAAGTAAATCACGCGGTCGGACCATTCCTTGTCGTTGCGCAGGAAGGTGGCACCCAGATGCTCGAGCGCGTGCACGGCGGCGGTGTTCATGACGGGCTCGCGGTTAGGCGCCGTCATGCGCAGATCGAAGGTGGTGGTCACGCAGCCAGTTGCTGCGTCTTCGTCAGAGCGGGAAACGTACACTCCCGGCTCAAGAACCAGATGATCAACCGAAAAGCTCGCGATGCGCTCCATTGATTTCCTTTCGTCATGCGGCTCGGGGCCGCCGTAATGTCTTGGTTGGGCTGCGGCAATGAATCGGCTGCGCCCCCGCTGCTCCCGGTTTTCGCGCCCGCTTGGGTCGCATGGGCGCCCGCGTGGCCGCCGTCCGGCCACGACGCAGCACGCCTGCCGCCGTCCGGCCACGACGCAACACGCCTGCCGCCGTGGGTCACGCCGCCGCAAAGTTGCACTCGTTGCATTGTAGCGCGATTGCGCCCGGCTCCTTTTGCGGTAATTCGTCCGAGGCCCGCGTGGGGCTTGTATAATCTTTTAATCAACCAATGGCTCCGTACACAAAGAAAGGGTGCCTATGGAAAATGCATCGCAAACGGCCGCCGCGCCGGCCGAGCCCGGTACGCAGGTCGCAGCCGTCGGGGGCGTAAGCTCCGCCACGGCAAAGCCCGAGGGCCTTAAGTCCATCTGCATGAATGCCGACGAGATCGAGCGCGCCATCGTTCGCATGGCTCACCAGATCATCGAGCAGAACGGCGGCATCGAAGGCCTGGTTGTCGTGGGCATCGTCACGCGCGGCGACATCCTTGCTGCAAGGCTCGTCAACGCGATCGAGAAGATCAAGGGAGTGCGCCTTCCGCTTGGCAAGCTTGACATCAGCTTCTATCGCGACGATTACACAACCTACTTGGCCCCGCAGGTTGAGTCCACCGAGATCGACTTTTTGATCGACGGCAAGCAGGTCGTCCTGGTTGACGACGTCCTGTTCACCGGTCGCACAGTCCGCGCCGCGCTCGACGCCCTGCGCGACATTGGCCGCCCCGAAAGCGTTCAGCTGGCCGTTCTGGCCGACCGCGGTCATCGCCAGCTGCCCATCCGCGCCGACTACGTTGGCAAAGAAATCCCGACCTCCCGCGAGGAGCAGGTCGCCGTCTTCCTTAAGGAAACCGACGGGGCGGATGAAGTGCAGATCAGGCAGGTTCCCGCAGGCGCTCGCATCGGCGCCGCCCCCACCGGCCAAAACGCAAGCTCTGCAGGAGGAGAGGACTAATGGCCTTCAACCATAAGCACCTTATCGACATCAACGAATACTCGGCCGAGGACATCATGACCATCCTGAAGACGGCCGATACCTTCCGTGCCGTCAACGAGCGCCGCGTGAAGAAGGTCCCGACCTTGCGCGGCTTCACCGTCGTCAACATGTTTAACGAGCCCTCAACTCGCACGCGTTCTTCCTTCGAGCTGGCCGAGAAGCGCTTGTCGTGCGACACGCTCAACTTCGGTGGCTCCAGCACTTCCACGGTCAAGGGCGAGAGCCTGGACGACACCGTGGCCACCTTGTGCTCTTACAAAATCGACATGATCGTCGTGCGTGACAAGCACGCGGGCGTGCCGCGCCAAGTCGCCGAGAAATCCGGCGTCCACGTCATCGACGCGGGCGACGGCAAGCATCAGCATCCTACGCAGGCCCTTTTGGACCTTTACACCATTTGGCGCCACAAGGGCAGCTTTGAGGGCCTGAAGGTCGGCATCATCGGCGACATCAACCATTCGCGCGTCTGCGGTTCCCTGGTTCCCGCTTTGAAGAAGATGGGCGCCCACGTGACCTTCATTGCACCGAACACGCTTTTGCCCGCGCGCCCCGACGTGCTGGGCGCCGACCGCGTCACCAGCAAGCTCGACGAGGTTCTTCCCGAGCTCGATGTGGTGTACATGCTTCGCATCCAGCTCGAGCGCTTGGAAGGCGCGCCCTACCCGAGCTTGCGCGAGTACAGCATGCTCTACGGCCTTAACCGCGAGCGCGAGAAGCTCATGAAGCCCGACGCTATCGTGTGCCACCCCGGCCCTATCAACCGCGGCGTTGAACTCGACAGTTTCATGGCCGACCATCCCACTCATTCGGTGATTTTGGACCAGGTGTATTCCGGCGTTCTGGTGCGCATGGCCGTTCTGTATCTGCTACTTGGAGGAAATGAAGATGAAAACGCTCATTAAAAACGTACGCGCCGTCGATCCCCAAGTCGGCCTTGATGCAGTGGTCGACGTCTTAATCGACGAGGGTAAAATCGCCCAGGTGGGCGCCGACCTTGCCGCTACGTCCCCCGAGGCCGCCGCAGCCGACGAGGTGCGCGACCTTGCGGGTAAGATCCTTGTTCCCGGCCTGGTGGATATCCACGTTCATCTGCGCGAGCCGGGCTTCGAGTACAAAGAAGATGTGGCTTCGGGCACGCGCGCTGCCGTTCACGGCGGCTTTACCGACATCTGCTGCATGGCCAACACCAAGCCTGTGGTCGACACCGCGGCGCTCGTTGAGTTCGTCAAGGACCGCGCTCTTGCCGCCGACAACTGCAACGTTCATGTGGCAGGCGCCTGCACTCAGGGCCTGAAAGGCGAGGCTTTGGCCGAGATGGGCGACATGGATGCCCACGGCGCGGTTGCCTACACCGACGACGGCCGCGGTATCCAGAACGCCGGCATGATGCGCCGCGTTATGGACTACGCCGTGCAGTTTGGCCACCCCATCATGGACCACTGCCAGGATGAATCGCTGGTCGACGCAGGTCAGGTTAACGAAGGTGTTGCCTCGACGCGCTTAGGCATGCTCGGCTGGCCGGCCGCCGGCGAGGAACTTCACATCGCGCGCGACATCGAACTGGCTCGTTTGACGGGCGCGCATCTGCACATTCAGCACCTCACCTCCGCGCACGGCCTGGATATCGTGCGCAAGGCCAAGGCCGAGGGCTCCACGGTTACCTGCGAGGTCACCCCGCATCACATGTTCCTTACCGAAGATCTTATCGGCGAAGATTACAACACCTACCTTAAAGTCAACCCGCCTCTGCGCACCGCCGACGACGCCAAGGCGCTCATCGCCGGCGTGGTTGACGGCACGGTCGACTGCATCGTCACCGACCACGCGCCCCATTCCGAGAACGAGAAGGCCCGCGAGTTCGAGCTGGCGCCCTTCGGCATGACCGGCATCGAAACCTCGGTGGGCGCGGTGCTTACCAATCTGGTAAAACCGCAGGTCATCGGCTACGATCGTATGGTTGAGCTGATGGCTGTGAACCCGCGCAAGATCATCGGCATCGAGCCGGTTAAGATCGAGCCTGGCTCGGCTGCCAGCCTTACCATCATCGATCCCGAGCTTGCCTGGACGGTTACCGCCGACGATTTCGAGTCGAAGGCGAAGAACTGCGGCTTCATCGGTGCCAGCTTCGTCGGGCGCGCCACTGACGTGTATGTTAACGGCGTTGCAAAGATGCGCGACGGCGAACTGGTAAAATAAGCTATGGCGTAAACGGCGCCTGGGCATTGCCCGGGCGCTTTGTTTTTTCAAGAAAGGAAACCCATGGGAGTCAACCTGAGCGGCCGTCACTTCCTCAAGTTGTTGGATTTCAGCTCCGAGGAAATCACCTATCTGATCGATCTGGCCCAGAATTTCAAGGACCTCAAGCGTACGGGTACGCCCCATGCGCATCTTGCCGGCAAGAACATCGTTCTTTTGTTTGAGAAAACTTCCACACGCACTCGTTGCTCCTTCGAGGTCGCTGGCCGCGACCTAGGAATGGGCGTGGTCTACCTTGACCCGGGTTCGTCGCAGATGGGCAAGAAGGAATCCATCGAAGACACCGCACGCGTGCTCGGGCGCATGTTCGATGGCATCGAGTATCGCGGCTACGGTCAGGAAATCGTCGAGGAACTGGCCGCCAACGCCGGCGTTCCCGTGTGGAACGGCCTTACCACTGAGTTCCACCCGACCCAGATGATCGCTGACATGCTCACTCTGCGCGAGAAGTTCGGCTCCCTTGCCGGCCTGAAACTCACCTTCATGGGCGATGCGCAGAACAACGTGGCCAATTCTCTTATGGTCGTCTGCGCTAAGCTCGGTGTGAACTTCTGCGCCTGCGGCCCCAAGGAGCAGATGCCCGAGCAGTCTTTGGTCGACACTTGCCGCGCCATCGCTGCCGAAAACGACTCCGAGATTTTGCTGACCGAGGATGTGGCCGAGGGCGTCGCCAACGCTAATGCCGTCTACACCGACATCTGGGTTTCCATGGGCGAGCCCGACGAAATCTGGGGCAAGCGCATCGAGCTTTTGCAGCCTTATCAGGTAAATGCCGAGGTTATGGGCATGGCCGCCAGCAACGCGATCTTCATGCATTGCCTGCCTTCCTACCACGACACTAAGACGACGGTCGGTGCCAACATCGCTAAAAAGTTCGGCATCGAGGAGCTCGAGGTCACCGACGAGGTCTTCGAGTCCAAGCGCTCCGTTGTCTTCGATGAGGCCGAAAATCGCATGCACGCAATCAAGGCAATCATCTACGCAACCTTGAAGTAGCCAGCGCGCCAAGATATCGCGCTTCAAGCTTTCGAACCCTGTCATGCAATTCCTTCATGGCAGGGTTCTTTTGCGCCTTTAATGTAAGTAACACTCTGTCACTTATATACGCTATACTTTTCATTCAGAAGGATGAATGGAGCGAATAGGAGGAGGGTTTGCGATGAATTACCGCGAATTCAAAGATGCACAGGTGTCTTTGTACGGAATGGGATGCATGCGTCTGCCCGTAGTCGGCGACGACAACGCGAAAATTGACGAAGAACAGCTTTTCAAGATGGTTGATTACGCCATCGAACAGGGCGTCAACTACTTCGATACGGCATGGGCTTATCACTCGGGCCAGTCGGAGATTGCCATGGGGCGCGCTCTTGCCCGCCATCCGCGCGAGAGCTTCTTTTTGGCCGACAAGTTCCCTGGCTATGATTCCGCGAACTGGGGCAAGACTGCCGAGATTTTCGAGGAGCAGCTGCGCAAATGTCAGGTCGAATACTTTGATTTCTACCTTTTCCACAATGTGTGCGAAGTGAATATCGACGCATACCTTGATGATGCGAAATACGGCACCTTTTCGTATTTGATGGAGCAAAAGAGGAACGGTCGCATCAAGCATCTGGGATTCTCGGTGCACGGCACCACCGAAACCACCGAGCGCTTCCTCAAGGCCTACGGCAAAGACATGGATTTTTGCCAGATCCAGCTTAACTACCTTGATTACGAATTCCAGGATGCCAAAACCAAGTTTCGTTTGGCCAAGGAATATGATTTGCCGGTTATTTGCATGGAGCCCTTGCGCGGCGGGCGCCTGGTGAATTTGAGCGAGAAGCAAGAGGGCATGCTGCGCGCCGCGCGTCCCGATGAGGGCAATGTTGCGTGGGCGCTGCGTTATCTGGCCGCCCAGCCCCAGGTGCTAACCATTTTGTGCGGCAGTTCTTCGTTTGAGCAGGCCAAAGAAAACATCGCAGTCTTGTCCGACGACAAGCCTCTTTCGGCGACGGAGCTCGAGGTACTCGACGCTGTTGCCAAGAATATGATCGCAGGTGATGTTTCGCCTTGCACCGGGTGCTGCTATTGCGTGGACCATTGCCCGCAGGGAATCGACATCCCGCGCATGCTCGAGTTGTATGCCGAGCACAAATTCACGGGCGGCGGTTTCCTTGCCCCGTTCGCAATCGGGGCAACGCCTGAGGGCCAGCGCCCCGAGGACTGCCTGCAATGCGGCGCCTGTTCCGAGGTGTGCCCCCAGCAAATCGACATCCCCGGCGAGCTTGAAAAATTCACCAAGCTTCTTGAGGGCTAGAGGGAATTGAAACGCGAGTACGATCCGCTTTACGTTGATGGGTAAGGGCTGCCTCGATAATTCCGCCTTGCTCATGCGTCCTGCGATCGACGCACGTTAAGAGCGATTGCTGCACAGCAACCTGGTTTTGGGTTCCCGGGGCCAGGTTGCTTCAGTTTTGTTCTATAAGTTCAGTTTTGAGGCACCGGTTTTCGCTCTAAAGTCAAAAGAAATCGGCCATCAGGGTAACGAAGAAGGCGAGTGCGATGGCGGGTGCAAAAGGGAAGTTCGTCTCCTTCATGATTGCGCGGTAGGCAAACGCCAGTGCAATCCCGAAGAGCGAGGATAAAAACAGGAAAAGAAAGCTTGAGGCGGGCGCGAACCAGAGCATGCAAACGGCGTAGAGCTTCACGTCCCCCATCCCGAGCGCTTCCTTTTTCTCCAGCTTTCCTGCTACCAGTGCCGTCATGAGCACAAGGAAGGTGAACGCAAGGCTTGCAAGCGCCGAATCAAGGAAGGATGGCAGTCCCCAGGAATCCTGGCTGATGAACCCCAGTGCGCTTAGCCCTACGGCAACAAGGCGCAAGGTCAAAAGGCAAACGATCAGCGCGTTCGGGATGATCCTTCGGTTCAGGTCGACGACGACCGCGGCAACAAGTGCTGCGGCGGCGCAAGCATACAGGGCGAATTCCATGGCTCCTTCTTTCACTGCGCGGCGGTGTTTTTGGAAACGATGGAATTCTTGCTGAACAATGCGCCCAAACACGGATAAGGCCCGGCCAGAACCCGGAAACTTACGTGACCGAAGGGGCCTCGCGGAAATTGGGAATCTTACGAAAACGAAAAAGGGAACCCGATTGGGTTCCCTTTGCATGCAGCTGGTGCCGGAGGTGGGATTCGAACCCACACGGTGTTAACCAATGGTTTTTGAGACCACCGCGTCTGCCATTCCGCCACTCCGGCGCAGGAACAAATCCTAACAGATTGGACCTTTTGCGGCAACGGGAAAAAGATGCACCTTGAAAAGGGGCGCGACGCTGAAAGTGGCGCAACTCCGAAAAGGGCCGTGCCGCCAAGAGCGAGCGCCTTCTCGTAAGAAGGGTCGCAGCGCCGAAAAGGCGAAAGGCGCTCCCTTGAACGATAGGGAACGCCTTTCTTTTACTTGACCCGAGTGGGGGAGGGTCAAGCAACGGGTGAGGTATGTGGCTGCTTTCGTCTACATACCGAAACGTTGCTTGCACGGCGTCAAGCCATAGGGCCTGTGACTGCTGCCTGCTGCGCGAAAGCCAAGGGCCTCGCTTACCGACAGAGAGTTGCCACGCCTGCAACGTGCGGAAAATGATACCACCCTTATTTATGTGCCGCTTGCATTTTTTGCGCGCCAAACGCAGGGGAAGGCGGATAATGGGAACCTAAATCGCGAAGACCGACAACCCAGGCTCCTCAGCAGCGAAGGCTTACTTCGGCGTCGCTTCCGGCGCCGTCTGCGGTTTGCCTAGGGTCTCGGTCCGGCTTGGACATTATGGAAAGAAGAACCTATGCTCAACCAGAAATGCATCGACCTGGGTAGTGCCCCCAACGACATCCGCGCTTTGTTCGCCTATGGCCTTCAACGTAAGGCCGAGATTGGCGAAGACAAAGTTTTCGACTTCAGCATCGGCAACCCGAGCGTTCCCGCCCCCGAAGAGGTAAACGATTGCATCCGTCGCCTTCTTGAGGAAGATCCCGTGGCGCTGCACAGCTACACCCCCAGCCCCGGCTCCTGGGAGACGCGCGTTGCGGTGGCCGAGCACCTGAAGCGCCATTTCCCCATCGATGCCAAGCCCGACCAGGTTTACATTACCTCGGGCGCATCGTCCTCGCTGGCCATTTCCTTCAAGGCCGTTGCCTCCCCGGGCGAGGAAGTCATCGTTCCTTCTCCGTACTTCACCGAGTACAAAACCTGGGTCGAGGCAGCAGGTGCCTCCATCGTCGAGGTGCCTTGCCTGGAGCCCAGCTTCCAGCTTGACGTGCCCGCCATCGAGGCAGCCATCACTCCTAAGACGGCCGCCATCGTGGTCAACAGCCCCAACAACCCCGTTGGAGCCATCTACACGCGCGAGAGCCTTGAGCGCCTGGCCGAAGCCATGCGCAAGAAGGAAGAGGAATTCGGCACCAAGATCTATCTGATCTCCGACGAGCCCTACCGCGCCATCACCTACGGCAAGGAAGTTCCCTTCGTCCCCGCTATCTACGCGCGCACTATTCTGTGCTACAGCTACTCGAAGACCTTGAGCCTTCCTGGCGAGCGCCTGGGCTTCATTTATGTGTCCGACCTGATGGACAACCCCGAGGAAACCACCTTTGCCATCCAGGGCGCCGGTCGTTCTTTGGGCTATATCTGCTGCAGCGCCCTGTGGCAGCGCGTGCTCCAGGAATGCATCGAGCTTCCCTCCGACGTCGAGGCTTATCGCGTCAATCGCGAAATCCTGACCCAGGGCCTCTCTGAGCTGGGCTACGAGTTCGTTGAGCCCGATGGAGCCTTTTACCTGTGGGTCAAGGCGCTCGAGCCCGACGCCAAGGCCTTCAGCGAGCGCGCCAAGGACTTCGAGCTTTTGTTCTGCCCCTCCGACGGTTTCGGAGGCAAGGGTTGGTTCCGCTTGAGCTACTGCATCGCGCGCGAGACCATCGAGAACTCCTTGCCCGCTTTCGCTGCCCTGAAAAAGGCCTACGACGAGCAGCAGTAGCTGCGGCAGTCTGCCAAAGGAAAGCAAAAACTATGACGATGAAGCCCGGTGCGATCTTCGATTGCGATGGCACGCTGCTTGATTCCATTCCTGCTTGGCGGGGTATGGAAGGCTACCTCTGCGGTTTATGCGGCGGCCAGGTGACCGAGGACGACCGGGTTTTGCTCGTCACTTTCACCATCAAGGAAACCGCCCGCTGGTTCCATGAGACCCAGGGCTTGGGCAAAAGCGTGCGTCATGCTTTGTCGCTGATGGATGAGTACCTGCTTGCCGAGTACGCGCGCGCCGAGCTTCTTCCAGGTGCCGCCGAGTTTTTGGAGGCTTGTGCGCGTGCAGGCATCACCATGAGCATCGCTTCCTCGTCGCCGGCAAGTTACCTTAAGGCGGGCCTCGGCGCCGCCGGGGTGAGCGAGTATTTCAGCGCTATTGTTTCGGTTGACGATTTGGGCACCACCAAGCGTGAGCCCCTTGTGTACAACCATGCGCTCGAACTCATGGGCACCGATAAAGAAGCTACCTGGGGTTTCGAAGATTCTTCTTACGCCATGGCAACGCTTAAGCGTGCTGGCTATAAGGTTGTGGGCGTCACCGGCGGGGGAGAAAGCGCGTCTGCCGAGCTTGAAGGCTTGGGCGGGCTTGCCCCCGACGTGCACATAGGTAATTTCGCCGAGCTTGAAGTTTCGCGTCTCTGGCACTAAGGCGCTAAGGCGTTGATAGTTCAAAACAACCCGCCCAAAATAAAAGCCCAAAACCGAAGGTCGAGGGCCGAAGATGTTAAAACCCGCCTTTCCGGTGGAAGCTGCAAAATAGCAAGCTCCCAGCTGGGAAGGCGGGTTTCTCTATGCGGGTAATTCTCTATGAACGCGAGGAGAAGTAGCTAGCCTTGCGCATGAGCTCCTCGGCCAGGGCGACTTCGTGTCCGCGTGCCTTCAAGTCGTTGAAATCGGGGCGCTCTACGCACATTTTTGAAAGCACAAGGCGCGCGCTTCCTTCGCCAATTTCTTCAGGTGAAAGGTTTTTTGCGGTGTAGCCGGCCGTCTCCAGGATCAGCTGCCCTCTGCCCTTGGCATGGTAATGATGCTGCAGGCCCTCGTTAACCGACAAGATGTTGACCGCTTGCATATGCGGGTCGCACTCAAAGAACAGCTTGCTTTCGACGCCCTGGGAAATCGTGTTGATCAGGCAATGGTAAAACACCCGGTAGGCATCGAAGAGCCCGGGCAAGGCGCCAGGCTTGTCGGTGGCAACGAACTCGAATTCGAAGAAGTCGAAGGGTAGATCGCACTTGGAAATAAGGTCGTAGACGATTAACAGGTAAAGCTTGAGCGCGCTATCGATATCGGCTTTGTCCAGACGCGCGAATCTGTCTTTGACATGGTCGAAGTTGTACAGGCGGTTGACCAGCGCTTCTTTTGAGTCGAAATGATAGTACAGGGAAGATTGATCCATCCCGGCAGCATGGGCAATCTGGGTCATGGACGTTTTCTGAAAGCCCTGGCTTTGAAATAGATCAAGCGCGTTCGAGAGGATGATTTCCTCGCGAAGGGTGGTATCTTCCTCGGATTTGCGAGGTCGACCGCGTTTTTTCTTCGGTATGTCGGTTGGGGTTTCTTGCATGATGTTAACCGTTGCTTACTAGTTGAGATTGCAGGCGAGGATGCGCGTTTCTTTAATTGAGCATCGAGCCTGCGGGAACGTGGGCGCTTAGTCGTTTGCGCCGGTGATGGCATTCATGATGCTCGAGACGATAGAGATGATGATCGCTCCAACAAAGGCATCGGCGAAGTTGCTGATGTAGAAGCCGGTGTTGAACACCGAATTGCCGATTGCCGCCGCCAAGTAAAGAAGCAGAGCGTTGATAATCAGATAGAAAATGCCAAGGCTGATGATGGTTATCGGCGTTCCGAGGAATTGCAGAATCGGCTTGATCGTGCAATTGAGCACAGCGATGATGAGGGCGATGATGCCCACCGATACGACTTGCGATTCGCCAGGGATAAGCGTAATGCCCGGCAAAAGGTACACGCAGACCATAACCGCAACGAATATCCCTAAGATTCGAAGGATGAAATTCATGGCTGTGCTCCTTATGACGAGGCTGTGTTAGCGGCATCGCTGCCGTCTCTTTTCTACCAAGAACATGTTACGGTTTCAAGGGAGAAATCAGCCTGAAGGGGGCTATTGCATGATAAACACCATCAAGCGCACCATACGCGAACGCTCTTTAATAAATAAGGATGCACCTGCAGTTTTAATGGTTTCGGGCGGCTCTGATTCTACGGCACTTGCTTATCTTATGGCCGATTTGCACCAGAGCGGCGAGCTCGGGAGCCTGGCGGTGCTACACGTGAACCATATGCTGCGCGGCGATGCCGCCGACGCCGACCAAGCCTTCGTTGAAGAGCTGTGTCGGATGCTCGGCTTGCCCTGCTTCACCTGTCGGATAGATGTGGCTCAGTTGGCCGAGGCAACAGGTGGTAATGTCGAGGCGATTGGCCGTGAGCAGCGCTACCTGGCTGCGCACGAGGCGCTTGAGAGTCTATGCCGCAACGCCGGCGCTCCCGTGTCCGAGGGTCGCATCCTTACCGCGCATACCCAAAACGACCGCGTCGAGAACTTCTACATGCGCTCCATCAAGGGGACGGGCCCCGGCGGTTTCCGCTCGATGCTCTATGCCAATGGCCCTATTGTGCGTCCCTTGCTTGACGTTTCGCGTGAGGTCTTGCGCGATTACCTTCATGAGCGCGCTGAATCCGGCAAGCCTGTTTGCCGCGACGCCGAGGGTTTTTTGTGGCGTGAGGATGCAACAAACGCTCATCTTGATCGTTTTCGCGCTTATGTGCGCGCCCGCGTGGTGCCAAGCTGCGAGCGCCACAATCCTCGCTTGCTCGACACGCTCACGCGCACGATGAACCTGATTGCCGATGAGGATGATTTTCTTGATTCCCAGGCGCGCGAGGTTTTCTCCCAGCAGGTTGAGCTCATCGACGAGCCCGGCCCCGATACCACCGTGATTGCTGCGCGTTTGGCGCCCGAGTTCGGAGCCGAGCACGTGGTTATCAAACGCAGGGTGGCGCGCGCAGTTCTGCAAACTTTCCTGGGCTCCGAAGCCCGCATCGACGCTGCGACCATTGAGACGGTGCTTTCCTCATTTGACGAAAGCGGCGCCCCTCGCGGTGGCTTTGTGGCCAATATTCAGGGAGACCTAGCGCTCAGTGCCAATAAATCAGGCGTGCTCATCGAGCCGATGAGCCGTTTTCGCGCTCGTCGCAAGCGCACCGAATAACATTTCCTGAAAGGAGATTTCGTGGCAGTTCAACAGATGCCCTTAAACGTCGTTCTTGCATCCGGCAGCCCCCGTCGTAAGCAGCTTTTGGAGGAGGCCGGCATTAAGTTCACGGTGTATCGCCCCTCGCAAGAGGTTGACGAGAGCCTAGAGCCCGACGACATGCGCGACCCCGCTGCAGCGGTTAAGAAGCTTGCGGAGCGTAAAGCCGGCGCCGTTGTACAGGACATCCTTGCAACTAATCCTAAGGGCGCCGGGCTCATTATCGGTGCCGACACGACGGTCGTTCTTGACGGCGAGATGATGGGAAAGCCCTATTCGGCCGACCATGCGCGCGAGATGCTGCGCAAGCTTTCCGGTCGCACCCACGAGGTGATCACCGGCGTGTCGGTTTGGCTGGTTATGCTTGGCGAGCCAACCGAGGAGCAGCCTGAGGGCAGTGTCTCGATGGGTTTTAGGAGTTTCCACGAAACCAGTAAGGTCACCTTCAAAGATCTTACCGACGAGGAAATCAAGCGTTACGTTGCCACTGGCGAGACCATCGACAAGGCGGGCGCCTACGCCATTCAGGGCAAGGGCGCGGCGCTGGTCGACCATCACGAAGGCGACTACAATAACATCGTTGGCCTTCCGGTTGCTCGCTTGATCGAAGCCTTCCCCGATATCCAGACGGGCGTGATCGAGCTCGATATCCCCTAGGTTTCGGTTGGGCGCGTGGCATCAAAACCTGCTTTGGCCCGGCACGCTTTGCCCCGTCTATTATTCAGACAGTGGAGATTGATTGAAATCGCCGTCCATATGCGTTTAGGTGCGTGGGTGGCGCAATTGATTTTGATACACTGGCAACTTACCTACTTATTGTTGGGCGCCAGGCGCGTCCAGCGCACGTTTTGAAGGAAGATAGCCTGTGCAAGATATGCATCCGCATCTCAAAGAGGTTTTGTTCACCGAGGAAGAAATCCGCAACCGCGTGGCCGAAATGGGCGCGCAGGTTACCAAGGATTACGAAGGCCAGACGGTCGTCCTCATCAGTGTTCTGCGCGGCGCCGCGATTTTCATGTCCGACCTGGCGCGCGAGATCAAATGCCCCATCGAAATGGACTACATGGCCGTTTCGTCTTACGGCAATGGTGCCAAAAGCTCCGGCGTTGTGCGCATCTTGAAGGATCTCACTTCGCAAATCGAGGGCAAGCATGTCCTTATCGCCGAGGACATCCTCGATTCTGGTCTGACCTTGCGCTATCTGATCAACTACCTTAAGTCGCGCAACCCCGCTTCCATCGAGGTTGCAACGCTCCTGCGCAAGAAGACGCGCCTCCAGGCCGACATCAAGTGCCGCTACGTGGGCTTCGAGTGCCCCGACGAGTTCATCGTGGGCTACGGCCTCGACTACAACGAGCGCTATCGTAACCTGCCCTACATCGGCATTCTGAAAGACGGGATCATCCAGGATTAGCGCTTGTCGCCGTACGCACTAGTCGCAAACAGCTGTCACCACTGGCAAAGCAGTAAGGAACTTCATGCCAAAGAAAAATAAAAACCGCAAGACGCCTAACGTGCGCTCGAGCATTGCAACGGGAGTCATCTTTCTGTTGATCGCCATCTTCTTCATGACGATGATGTCTCGCTCCATGGGCACGAACAACGGGATCTCCGAAACCGACTCGCTCGTTTCGTCTGAGTTCATGCAGGCGGTCGATCAGGGCCGTGTTGAGTCGGTTGTCTACGACACCGGTGCCGAGACCATCTCGGGCGTTTACTATCCCGCCAACACCGCAGGCGCCTCCATCTCCGGCGCTTTCAACACCGGCTTCGATGCCCTGAACGCTGCGCTCGGTGCCCAGAAGGGTTCCGACGGCAAGCGCCTGGCCACCATCGAAACCAGCGTCTTGCAGGTTAAAGACCTGGGCGACAAGCATAACTTCACTTGTGTTTGGGTTGGTCAGAACTCGCTCGACACCCTGATGGCCGCTCATTCCGAGATTCAGTACAGCCAGACTCTGGCCAGCCCCTGGGGCTCTATCCTCTTGAGCATCCTGCCGATGCTCCTGATCTTCGGCTTGCTCATCTACTTCTTCACCCAGATGAGCAAGGCAAACGGCTCTCAGATGCAGTTTGGCAAGAATAAGGCCAAGAAGATGATCCAGGAGCACCCCGACGTTAAGTTTGCCGACGTCGCCGGCGTCGACGAGGCCGTCGAAGAGATGCAGGAAATCAAGGACTTCTTGGCCAATCCCGCTAAATACCAGGCCATGGGCGCCAAAGTGCCCCGCGGCTGCTTGCTGGTGGGCCCTCCGGGCACCGGTAAGACCCTGCTCGCACGTGCGGTTGCAGGCGAGGCGGGCGTTCCCTTCTTCAGCATTTCCGGTTCCGACTTCGTCGAGATGTACGTCGGCGTCGGTGCTTCCCGTGTGCGCGACCTGTTCAAGGAAGCCAAGGAAAACGCCCCTTCGATCATCTTCATCGACGAGATCGACGCCGTCGGTCGCCAGCGTGGTGCCGGCTTGGGCGGCGGTCACGACGAGCGCGAGCAAACCCTGAATCAGCTGCTCGTCGAGATGGACGGCTTCGAGACTAACGACTCCGTCATTTTGATTGCGGCTACCAACCGCTCCGACGTCCTTGACCCCGCGCTTTTGCGCCCGGGCCGCTTCGACCGCCAGATTGTGGTTGATAACCCCGATCTCAAGGGCCGTCGCCGCATCCTGGATGTTCATGCTGCCAACAAGCCTATGGCTTCCGACGTCGACCTGGATTCGCTTGCTTCGCTGACTCCGGGCTTCAGCGGTGCCGAGCTGGCCAACCTTCTTAACGAGTCTGCCCTGCTTGCGGCTCGCCGTGGCCAGAAGATCATCACCAACAAGGAAGTCCAGGACTCCATGGAGCGCGTTATCGCCGGCCCCGAGCGCAAGGGCCGCATTCTCTCCGAGTCCACCCGCAAGACTTTGGCTTACCACGAAAGCGGTCATGCCCTGGTTGGCCACCTTCTGCCCCTGGCCGACCCTGTGCATAAGATCACCATCATCAGCCGTGGTCGTGCTCTTGGCTACACCTTGAGCATCCCCGCTGAGGATCAGGTTCTTAATTCGCGCAACCAGATTCGCGACGAGCTTGCCGTCTTTTTGGGCGGCCGTGTTGCCGAGGAGATTTTCTGCGAGGACATCACGACCGGCGCTTCCAACGACCTTGAGCGTGCCACCAAGATGGCTCGCTCCATGATTACCACCTACGGCATGTCCGAGCGCCTGGGTCATCAGATGTTCGGCCAGCCCAACCATGAGGTCTTCCTGGGTCGCGATTACGGCAATACGCAGGACTACTCCGAGGAAACCGCACGCCTTATCGACGAAGAGGTTTCGGCCCTGATGCGCGAGGCTCACGACCGTGCTTACGAGATTTTGATGGCTCATAAGGATCAGATGGACCTCATGGCTTCGGTCTTGCTCGAGCGCGAGACCGTCGACGGCGAGGCCTGCCAGGCGCTGCTCGACAACCGCTGGTCTGAGTATCTGCTTAAAGAGCAGAATGGCGAAACTCCTGCTGCCAAGGCGTCTGCCGAGGTTGCAGCTGCCAACTCCGCCGATGCAAACGCTGCTGCTCCCGCCGGTGCGCCCGTGGCTGCTCCTGGGGCCGATGCTCCTTCGAGCGGGGGCTCTTCTCAGAGCTAGGGGCCTCGCTTTTATCAAGGATGTAATCCTTATATCTATTGAACTTAAGGCCGGATTCGGGGCAGTTCCGAATCCGGCCTTTTGCTACAGTGGAAGCAAGTATTTACGGCTTCCTCGGCTTTTGCGCTAGGGGCAACAATCAAAGTGCTCTATGGGGCGTTCTTGTTTCCCCGAGCTTGATAGCCAGACGTCTTCTTTGAAAGGACGACAATGATTTGGCATTGCGCTGAATACGATTTCGATACTCGCAACCCGGTGATCATGGGCATCCTGAACGTGACCCCCGATTCCTTCAGCGACGGCGGCTCTTACGCTGATGCCGATGCAGCTGTTGCCGCCGCCAAGCAGATGGTCGCCGATGGCGCCCTCATCATCGACGTCGGGGGAGAGTCCACCCGTCCTGGCGCCAGCCCCGTCACGGAGGAAGAGGAACTTGCCCGCGTTCTTGAGGTGGTAAAGCCCTTAGCCGCCGACGGCATTTGCGTCAGCGTTGATACGCGCCATCCTGCGGTTGCCGAAAAGTGTGTGCAGGCGGGCGCTGCCATCATCAACGACGTTACCGGTTTCCGCGACCCCGAGATGGTGCGCGTTGCTGCCGCCTGCGATGCCGGTTTGGTTGTCATGCACATGCAGGGTGACGACCCGCGCACCATGCAGGACGAGCCCCACTACGACGACGTGGTAAAGGAGGTCTGCGATTACCTGCAGGCGCGTGCTGCCGAGCTCGAGGCGGCCGGTATCGCTCGAAATCGCATCTGCCTTGATCCAGGCCCCGGCTTCGGTAAAACTGCCAAGCAGACCATCGAACTTATGCGCAATTTCAACGTGCTCGTCCATCTGGGCTACCCCACCATGGTCGCGGTTTCGCGCAAGAGCTACATTGGTTATGCCTACCACATCGACGAGCCTGCAGAGCGCGACGATGCTTCCGCCGCTGAAGCGGTGATGGCTTGCGAGCTTGGTGCCTTCGTGGTGCGCGCCCATAACGTCGCCGCGCACGTGGCAGCCCTGAAGGAGAACCTGCGCCCCTATGCGCTCATCGGCATGGGATGCAATGTTCCTCTGGTGGCCGACGAAGGCGAGGAGCTTGAGGGTAAGAAGGCCATGCTCAACCAGGCCATCCTTGAAATGTGCATGATGCCCGACACACAGCTTATCGACATGTCCGACTTCTACGAAAGCGAGCCCGCCTACGTGGAAGATCAGGATAGCTTTGTGAACGCTGTTGCTCTGGTTCGCACGGGCTTGCCGCCGCAGGAGCTGCTGAAGTACCTGAACACCATCGAGGATTCGCTGGGTCGCGTTCGCACCGTCAAAAACGGACCGCGAACCTGCGATTTGGATATCCTTGATTACCAGGGATACGTGTCCGATCTTGAGCACCTGATTTTGCCGCACCCGCTTCTTACCGAAAGGGATTTCGTGGTCAGGCCGCTTTTGGACATTCTGCCCAACCACGTTCTGTCCGACGACACCGTGGTCACTTTGGAAACCGTCACCGTTGGAAAGGCACGAAAATGCTAGCCGATTGGAACATGCACACCTTTGAGCAAGTCGATTCAACCAACGAGCTCATCAAGCAGAAGCTTCACGAGGGAGTGACCGAGGGCTACGTGGTGGCCGCCTTCGAGCAAACGGGAGGCTACGGCCGTCAAGGGCGCGATTGGTCGAGCCCGGTTGGTGGCCTGTACATGTCTTTCGCCCTTCGTCCGCAAAAGCCCTTGCTAGAGCAGCTTACCGTTCCCTTGGTCACCTGCCTTGCGGTGAAGAGCGCCTGTTGGAAGGCTCTGGGTATCCCCGATGTTCAAATTAAATGGCCCAACGACCTTCTTTGCCGCGGCTCTAAGATCTGTGGCATCTCCACTGACAAGGTGGGCGACGGCCTGTGCATCGGCATCGGCCTGAACGTTTTCAGGCCCTGCGGCGAGGCCACCGCATCCGATCGTTACCGCTTCGGTTATGTGGCCGAGCTGGGTACCGTGACAGTGCCTGCCTATGCCGACGCCGATGGCCTGGCCGGCTCGCAGATGTCCCTTATCACCGACCTTCAGCAGACTCTGCTCGAAGAGTTCCGCGCCTACTACGAGCGCTGGTGCGCCGAGGGCTTTGCGGGTGTTTACGATGAGTATTCCAAGGCCATGTATAACATCGGTAATTACGTTGCCCTTGAAAACCTTGAGGGAGAGACCATCGCGGAAGGCTTGGTTCGCGGTGTCGACATTGAGGGTGCGCTTTTGGTTGAGCGCCCGGACGGCAGCTTGTTTAGCTGCCACTCCGGTGAGATTCACGTAGCCAGCAAGCCCATCCCCGAATAGCTCGGCTATCGGGTTTTGCCGGCATTAAAGCAAGTAAGAGCGCCCCTCTTCCTCGGCTTAATGTAGAGGGGCGCTTCTTTGTTTACACGCTGGTTTTGCTTCATGCAGCCGACGAGGACTTTGATCCCGCGCACTGGCTATCTGTGAAGGGAACGGGTGCTTGCTTTCGTGCTCGCGTTAGGTGGTGGGGCGTCCGTCCGTTTGCGCACCCCCCCCGCTTTAAAGAAGCAGCGATTTCAGGCCGATGAGAATCAGCACGATGCCGCCCACGATGGTGGCCTTGTTGCCAAGCTTGCCTCCGAAGCTGCGTCCCAGGCGCAAGGCAACGAGGATGCACAGGAAGGTGGTGATGCCGATGATACCCGCTGCGCTAAAGGGCTCGACTGCGAGGGCGGCGAAGCTGAAGCCGACGCCGAGCGCATCGATGCTCGTAGCTATTGCCTGGAAGGTGAGCGTGCCCAAGGTAAGATCCTTATCGTCGCTTTCCTCTTCTTCCTCGTGGAAGGCGTCCCAGATCATCTTGCCGCCGATGTAGCCCAGGATGACGAAGGTGATGATGCCTGCGTATTGGCTGATGAGGTCGGCAACCAAGCTGCCGGCGAAGTAGCCGATCAAGGGCATTCCGAACTGGAATACGCCGAAGAACAGAGGCATGAGCAAGGCGTGGCGCGTGCTTATGCCGCGGTGGGCGAACATGTTGGAGATGGTGACGGCAAAAGCGTCCATCGAAAGGGCAACGCCCAGTAAGATTATTTCAAGTAGTGACACGGTTCCTCCCTCTTCATCAAGCGATAAGTCTATCGCAGCTTGCTTTCTTGGGCGTTACGTTTGGGCGAGTGGGTTCTGTGGTCTTGGGGTAATCGAAAATGCTACGTGTTCATACTTGCGCCGCTGGGCACCTTACGTATGATGGACAAGTTAGTATTTGTGTCCAGTTACCCGTGCGGCACGGAGTTCGCGCGGCCGGTTTTTTGAAAGCCGTGTGCTGGCGCTTTAAGCTTCGCTACTGCGAAGATGAAAGGACCGTCATGACCGCCGCTGCTGTCAATCCTTCCACCAACCGTTCCCGTTCTCGCTCTGTGGCCTACGTTGCCCTGTCCGTCGTCTTGATGGCGGTTGGCGCTTGGGTCACTGTTCCCTTCGGCCCCGTGCCCTTCACCCTGCAGACCTTTGCCGTAATGTTTGCTCTCTTCGCGCTGGCTCCCAGCGAGGCTCTGGCCGCAATCGCTTGCTACCTGGTGCTTGGCGCCGTCGGTCTGCCTGTTTTCGCCGGCTTCAAGGGCGGCATCGCCTCTCTGCTCGGCCCCACGGGTGGCTTCATCGTCGGCTTTCTGGTTGCCGCAGCTATTGCTCTGGGTGTTGCTCACCTTCTTCGTAAGCTTCCCTTCTTCAGCGCAACCGAGACCAAGAGCTTCCTGGGCGCAAAGATCTCGGCGGGCGATCTTGCTCGCAACATCTTGATGGGCGTTGTCTTCCTTGCTGTTCTTTACGTGTTTGGCTGGGCATGGCTGTCCATTTCCGCTGGCATGAGCATCGAGGCTGCCTTCGTTGCTGCCGTTGCGCCCTTCGTGCCCATCGATGCTTGCAAGATGGTCTTGGCCGTTTTGGTCGCCCAGGCCGTCCGTGTCGCAATCCGTTAGTAAAACATCTAGTGCGCTCAAGCGATGTGGTAGCATCCAACACGTTGCTTAATTAACGCAGGGGAGCAAAGGAGCACTATCGTGCTGCTTACTATTGATATCGGTAATACTCAAACGGTTGTCGGCGTCTACTCGCAGGGTGCGCTGCTGCACATGTGGCGTCTTGCCACCAATACCGACTACACCTCCGACGAGCTTAGGATCAAGCTGCACGCTTTGCTTGGTGCCGAGGGCATCGATCGCAGTACGGTGACGGGCGCTATCGTTGCCTCCGTTGTCCCGCCTTTGACTCACAACTGGGAAAAGGTCGTTCAGCGCTCCTTTGGCGTCGAGGCCATCATCGTCTCGGTGGACAATTGCCGTCATCTTCTGGGCATCCAGGATGACTCATTTGCTGAGCTTGGCGCCGACCGCGTGGCCGATGCCGTTGCCGCTAAGGCCAAGTTTGAGTGCCCGGTTATCGTGGTTGATTTCGGCACGGCCACCAACATCGAGGTTATCGACAAAGATGGGGTTTTCCGCGGTGGCATCATTGCTCCTGGCGTAGACACCTCGCTTCGAACCCTGGTGCAGCGCGCTGCCCTTTTGCGTTCTGTCGAGCTTGAGGATCCTGGCGTTGCTATCGGTCGTAATACCTCGGAGGCCGTCCAGGTTGGTATCGCCGTTGGCGAGGCGGCTCGTATCGATGGCCTGGTCGAGCGCATCGAGGAGCAGCTGGGCTACAAATGCAAGGTCGTTGCCACGGGTGGCCTTTCTCATCGTATTGCTCCGATGTCGCGCAGCATCCAGGAAATCAGCCTCGAGCTTACCCTTGAAGGCCTGCACCTGATCTATCAAGATCTTTCCGCGCGCGCTTAGCTTTCATCCCTTAAATCGCTTAAGCCGCACTGCTTAATGTTTGGACTGATGCCGTGCTGAGCATTGCTCGGCACGCTGATTCAAAACTAGGCAGTGCGGCTTTTCTTTTTGAAGCCTAGCTCGAAATCGTAAAAGCGGTTACTCGCCTTGTGAAAGAGATGTGAGATTTTGTAAACTCCCGAAATTTTACAAAAGCAAAGCTGAAATAAACCTTAAATAGCTGTAGTATTTGGAAGATGTTTCCAATGTTTAATTACGTACGGTCTCAAGTTATCTTCGAATCAACTTGTGATCGTTTTTTATTGGAACGCATGACGTTGTTTGCGCAAGGTGGGTAGCAAGGCTCGTTGCACGTGAGCTTGTGGCTTTTGATTTGCTGGCGTTATGCGAAACGGAGTCTGGAGGAAGGGTTTTCGTGCAAGGGATGGGGCGTCGTCAGGGTTTCCCATTGTAAAAAAGCGCGAAAGCCGCCGACTGCTTCCGTTGCGAGGCGCCGGAGTAAGGGAATGGTGGTTCCATGAGGGCGATTAAAAGCCGGTTTGCGCTTCTTTTCACCTGTTGCGCGGCGCTTGCGTTATCGATGTCGCTGACGTGCTTCGGCACGGCGCCCGCAAAGGCGTTTGCAGTCGATGATTCCTCGGCTGCGGGGGAGAGCGAGCTTGTTGTTCGCGGTGCCGACACTTTGCAGATCAGCGGCGATTCCTTTGAATGCGCCACGGTTGCTGGCCTTGCCGGCGATACCTTATATGCTGATATCACGGTTGATGGCAAGATCGTGACCTCCGATATGGAATATCGCTTCGACAAGGCCGACGACACCTTTGGCGTCGTTCAGCTTGATGCGAAGGCCGCCTATGTTGCCAAGCACAGCGGCAAGATTTCCCTAGATTTCTACAAAGCTAAGACCGCGGATCGCCAGGGCGGCGCGGCACTTCAGTCCTTCAAAACCTATGCCGTGTGCATGCTGGTCGATGGCGAGCCCCTTGGTTCCGTCGAGCAGAGCATGATCGGCATCCGTACAACTAGGGCCTCCGAGGCCGAGCTAGCCTTCAATGCGCCCGCGCAGATCGTCCGCGGCGACAACGCCTATCGCCTAGTGGGTAGCAATAAGGTTGCTCCCACCCTGAAGGACGGTGTTCTTTGGGTTTCCTACGAGAAAATGGACGAAAGCACGAGCACCACTGCTTCGGTGACTTATGTCGATGAAGAGGGCAACGTCCTCGACAGCGATAGCCATCTTCTTGCGAAAGACGAGGAGAAGTTGGTCGATCTTCGTGCTTCAGTTGAGATGAACGGCAAGGTTTACACTCCCATGTCCGCAAGCTCCCAGGTGAAGCTTTCCGCCAATTCGCCTTCGCAGCGTATCTACTGCGTTGCCAGGGCCGAAGCCGACACCACCACGCAGGACGTTGCCTTGAAGTACGTCGACGCCAATGGCAAGCAGCTTATGGCAGACCTGGTGAGCGTCGGCGCCGGCGGCTATCTGTACGCCCCGGCCACCATCTTCTCTCAGGCAAATAACTCCGAGGTTAAGTACTACGTGCTCGACGGCGCAAGCGATAGCCTGGGCAACAAGTACAGCGCCAAGGAGGCCGAGGAGCTTTCCCTCACGCGTGATGGCGCCCAGGAATACACCATTGAGTACAAGGTCAAGGAAACCGATCTTGACTACACCGTTAATATCGCTTTGGTGAGTGCTGGCAAGAACGGCAACACCTAGGTTGAGTTGGTTGAATCCAAGAAGGCAAGCGTCACTTCCTCTAAGACCGCCGAAATCTCCCTGCCCGAAACCTACGAGAAGGACGGCGTCACCTACAAGCGTTGCGGTACCGAAAGCAAGCTCAGCTACACCTGGCAGGACTTGAAGAAGGGCCGTCTGCTCTCCGATACGGTGTACTACGCCAGCTCGGACGTGGTTGTTCCCTCCGCCTATGACGTGACGGTGCGCTACGTTGATGCCGTCAGCGGCGCTGAGCTTGGCAGCACCACGCTTAACTGCGATCCGAACGGCGCTGCTCTTTCCATCACCTCGCCCGAGAGCGTCAGCTACGAGGGCGAAAGCTATGAGCGCCTGAGTGGCCAGAGCGCGCCTATCACCCATCGCTTCTACGATCCGTATCGCACCTACACCGTTTACTACGCGCTGCCCGGGGCGATCTCCAAGGGTGACACCACGGTGACGCGCACGCAGATTATCGATGGCGGCATCCGCTACTACATCATCGATTCTGATGGCAAGGTGACAACCAATACCGCGGGCGACCAGGCCGATTCCGGTACTACCGGCGCCCGCACCACGGGTGGCCTGCTGGCTTCCACGCCCTACACCTCCGTTGCAAGCACGGGCGCAAACGGCAGCTCGGCCCAGACGAGCAACGTAACCGCTCCGAGTGGCGACAGCGCCTACACCGAGCGTATCACCGACGCTGAGACGCCTCTTTCCGCTGCCGATCCCGTACAGGATGGCCCGAACTTCGGCCTTATCGCGGCAGGGATTGTTGTTTTGCTGTTGCTTGCGGGCTTGGCATTCTTCCTCCTTCGCAAGAAGCGCGCTAAGCAGGCGGACAGCGGGATGGGAGCGTAGTAGATATGAAGAGGAATCTTTCCATGAAAAGCAATCGCTCTAACAAGGCTAGCGTGAATTCGGCAACGGCAACGGCGCGCTCCCTTGCGCTGACGCTCTTCGCCGTGCTTATGACGGCCATTCTGGTGCTGGGTCTTTCGCCCATCACAAAGGTTTCGTATGCCGACGCGGCAAGCGATGCCTCTGCAGCGCAGGAAAGCTCGGCCAGCGCAGAAGATGGCGCGAACAGCAATGTCGAGCCCTCCGCAAACGATGACGCGGCGAACGGTAGCGTCGGCTCCAACGAAGAAGACGGTGATGGGCAAGCCTCCGACGAGAAGGGTGACTCGTCGGTGACGCCGGGCAAATACGGCAACTACACCTACGAGCAGAACAGCACCAAGAACGCCTTTGAAAGCTCTGCTTACGACGCGTTCCGCGACTCCGTGGCAACCGAGTGGCTTGGCATTGCCGGCAGCTTCCATATCACGGGCTTCGACGAGGTAACCACATCGAGCCACATTTACGGCAACATCCTTACCAAGAAGCTCTCGGGCAACAACAACTTCGGTTTGGATAAAAGGTACGACGAAGCTTATGGCTACAAGGGTCTGAGCTATATCCAGGAGTACCCGGATCCCAACGGTAACGTTGACGGCCATACCGATGGCACCTTCGTCATCGGCAGCAAAAACGCCGTGACCGTCACGGACAACGGCAACCACCTTGCCATCAACGGGGTGCAGTTCAACCAGCCTAACAAGCTCGTGCAGGACACCGATACGGCAAGCACTCCGTTCATCGATCTTACCGAGGTGAAAACCTATACGAACAAGGTCTCTGATGACCTTGCAAAGGTTGCCGATGTGGGGGCTGAGGTAAAGATCAGTGAGAATGGCATCATCAAGATCAATTACGAGGGCAACTCCGGCTGCGCCTACGTTACCTTGACTGCCGAGCAGCTCAACAACATGAATGAGCTGCATGTGTGCGGCATGGAGCTTAACGGCAAATGTTCCGTGGTCATCAACGTCGACATGGGCGACGCAAAGCAGCTCAATCTGCAGAAGGTCCATGTATATTCGCCTGATGGCAAGGACATGGGCACTGGCGAGACGGACAGCACCGTTGGCTATGTGATGTTCAACATCAAGAACTCCGCCAGCGATATGACCGTTTCCCTTTCCGATCGCGTGTTGGCAAGCGTTCTTGCCCCCAATTCCACCATCAACCTCGGCGGCTCTGCTGCCGGTACCTACATCGGCACCAAGGTCAATGTGACGGCCGAGTCGCATGCCCGCCCGTTCCGCGGCACGCTTAAGCCCGTGGTAGGCGATCTTTCTGTCCAGAAGGTCTGGAAGGATGCTTCTGGAAACATCGAGGAAGATGTCGACCACGATCCCATCACGGCTAAGGTTCTGCAACGCAGCAAGCCCAAGGACGGCGAGTGGAGCGATTGGAAGGATTACGAGACCGTGACGCTTTCCAAGGACAACGGCTGGTACAAATCGTGGGCCAAACTTCCTAAGAAAGATACTGACGGCACCACCTACGAGTACAAGATCGTGGAGACCGACGAGTCAAAGGCCGCTAACCCCGATTACGATTCCGTGGTAACGAACAACGGCATCGCGTGGGTCATCACCAATACCCACAAGCACACCGCCGAGTACACCGAGGCCTCTGTGGCCAAGGCCTGGCTCGCCGCCGACGGCACCGCCGAGTCTGATGACGTGGTGTCCGGCCACGGCTCGGTGCAGGCTCAGCTGTACAAGAAGGCAGGGGATGGCGAGTTTGCCCCCGAGGGCGACCCCGTGACGCTTTCCAAGGAAAACTCTTGGTCTTACAAGTGGGAGAAGCTCATCTCCAATGACGCCGACGGCATCACCTACGAGTACAAGGTGGAGGAGACCGACGAGTCAAAGGCCGCCAACCCCGACTACGATTCCACGGTGGATCATGACGGAACCGCATGGGTCATCACCAACACCCGCCAGGAAGAGAAGGAGTCCTTCTCCCTGAGTGGCTACTCTATGCGCGCCGCTGACGCTCCCACCCCTGAAGCCGACAAGGTTTGCTATGTCGACCCGAAGGTGGTCAAGGTCCTGGACGGTCGTGCCCTCAAGGCCGGCGAGTTCAGCTTCCAGCTCATCGATGAATCCGGCAACGTTGTTTCCACCGCTCAAAACGACGAGGCGGGCATGGTCGACTTCGACAAGGCCAACAACGTTTCCGGCGATGACATGAACCCCTGCTGCTTGCAGTTCACGGCACCGGGCACCTACACCTACACTGTGCGCGAGGATCCCACTCAGGCAAAGGACTCCAGTATCGACTATTCCACCGAGGTCGTTAAGTTCGTCACTACTATTGAGGCCGACGACAACGGCGCCTTGAAGGAAAAGGAAAGCTACTACATGAAGTACCCCACAGCTGCCGATGCCGAGGCCGGTACTAACGGTGAGAAATATGCTTCCGATAATCATCCCAGCATCACGAACAAGGTGAAATCCCTGAGCCTTTCCTTGGTTAAGAGCGACAGCCTGACGGGCGTTGGCCTAGAGGGCGCTGTGTATGCGCTCTACCGCGTGGACGATAGCGTTGAGACAGGCGCCGTTCAGGTTATGACGGCAACCAGCAACTCCAAGGGCCGCATGGTCTTCACGGGTGTCGACGCCTCTGCCATCAAGCTGGGCGAAAAGTATTACTTCCAGGAGGTCAGCGCTCCTGCGGGCTATACCGTTTCCGAGAACAAGAGCTCTGTTTTCACCATCCAGCAGGCCAGCGACGGCAAGTACTACCTTGCTTACGAGGATGATGCCGCCACCGTCGCGGACACTGGCGCTAAGGCTGCCGACTCTGATACCCACGCGGGCACCGTGGACGATCCTATCGCCTACAAAGAGGGCACGGGCGTGAGCGATGCCGAGCTGGCAATCACCTTCAACAAGCTTGCCTCCGATGGCTCAGCGGTCAAGGATGCCAAGCTGGCTATCCACGACGAGGCCGGCAAGGAACTTGACTCCTGGACGACCGATGGTGTGGGCCACGTGGTAAAGGGTCTTACCCCCGGCAAGAACTACACGCTCACTGAAACTGCGGCCCCCAATGGTTACCGCGTAGCCTCTGAGCTTGTGTTCACGGTAGACGAATATGGCAAGGTTTCCATCGTCAAGGGCGCCGACAACAACGACGAGTTGAACGCCTACGCCGAGGGCTCCACGCTCAACCTGATCGACTACAAGCAGGACGAAAAGGTCGAGAAGAAGGAAGTGGTTAAGGAAATCGGCATCACCGATGACGATGATTCCTCCAGCTCCACCAAGTCGAGCGGCAATTCGGATACCGCCAAAACCGGTGACGATTTTGTCTTTGCTCCCTTCGTGGCGGCTCTGGCCTTTGCCGCAGCAGTCATGGCCTTTGCAAGGTGGAAGCACCGCGAGCAGTAGGCTTGCGGCACCTGCCATGAGCTAGCTTTCGAAAGCGAGCTTTCTTACCGGCAATCCTGTTGGAAAACTAAAAAGCCCAGGTCATTGACCTGGGCTTTTCTTATGCGCCTAAGTTTGGCAGAGGTATGAGTTCGCAGCGTGCGGGCGGTGCCGGTTTTTGTGGTTCCGTTGGGGATCACGTTGCAGGTTTTCGTTGAGGCGCCGTGGCTGTTGCCACTTGGGTGCGGGTGCTTCAGACCGCTTTCCTTATTTGCCGCCGGTTATCGTTGCAAGCAAGTTCTGGAAGAAGGTGACCACCGGGTTGCTCGAGGCCTGCTCGGCCAAAGCTACAGCTGCGCTCACGTCGACGCTGGAACCCTGCTCGCTGCTGGAGTTCTTGTTGAAGGTCGTGGTGGTGCTGTAGTAGCTGTCGAAATCGCTGCGGTTGATGTTGGCGCTGGCAACTTCGTTGGCGTCGCTGGTCTTGACCTTGGTGGAGTAAGACCCGGTGACGGTCACGGTGTAGTCGCTGTCGCCCTTGACGACGGTCTTGCCGTTGGCCACGATGCTCACCGTCTTGCCGTCGGAGTCGACGACCTTGCCGCCCTTGGCGACGTTGAGCTTGCTCACGGTGCTGTTGCCGGTGACAGTCCAGGTGGAGGTGGAGTCCACGTTGATGGTCAAGGGCGTCTTGCTCGTGGATTTGTCGGAAGCGGAGTTCTCGGTGATGCTCGCGGCGCCCGTCCAGGTGCTCTTGTTGAGTACGTAGACCTTCGCGGTCGAGATGTCGTCGGCGCTCACATCGCCCGAAGCGCTCTGGTTGGTTAACGTGAAGTTGACCTTCGCGCCGTTCTTGCTGGCGGTGCCCCAACCGTTGGCGTCGTTGCCTTCAGCCTGCAGAAGCTTGACCTTGGAACTGTCGAAGTCGAGCGTGGAGTTCGACAGGACCACGTTTGCGGTGGTGTTGGTTAAGTAGAACATCGAACCTTCGTCGATGTTGGTCTTGAGCGTGGAGTTGGAGGCGGTGAAGTTTGCCGCGTCGCCCGTGGAGGTGTCGGCATCGCCCGAGGTGGACTGATAGATGATCACGCCGTTCTTCACCGGGTCGGAACCGGAGATGGCGTTGTTGGTGCTCTCTAGGCTTGAGTTGGAAACGAGGATGGAGTTAAGGCCTTCCATGCCGGCAATCTGCGAGCCCGATGCGGTGCCGCTCACGTTGTCCACTTCGATGTCGCCCGTCGAATAGAGCAGGGGAGAGCCGGAACCCGAGGTCTCGAGCGTGGAATTGGTGAGCGATACGTTTCCGCCGCCGCGGTCGGTTGCCACGGTTGCGCAATGGTCGCCCGCGGTGCTCGCGCTTACCTTGTTGGCGACGATGGTTCCGCCGTAAGTTGCGTCAAGTGCGCGGGAGTTGCCGTCTTTGCTCGTGGTCTTGATACTCACATCGCTTGCGTACACCGTGGCGCTATCGGTTGCGAAGATGCCGTTCGCGCCTGCCGCCGAAGTGGCGATGGCACTTTCGCTTACGTAGGCCTTGGACTTCTCGCCCGCTGCCAAAACACCGGAGTTGGTGCCGTAGAAGTTGCAGTTGTCGGCGTTGTCGCTATCGCCCGACTTGGCGATGCTTGCGCCTGTTACCGTAGCGGTGCCGCCGTTTTGCACAAGCAGGGCGTTCTGGTCGGTGTCGGTTGCGCTTACTTCTTCGGAGCTTACGCTCTCTTCGGTGCCGTCGACGGTTTTGGCGCCGGAATAGGTGCCGCTGTAATCGTAGCTCTGGGTGTTGGCCCCACCGCCATTGCCGCCGCCGTTACCGTCGGGCGGGTTGCCTTGAGGTGCCTGGGAGTTGTCTCCGTCCGGCTTTTCAGGCGGGTTGCCATTTTGGTCGGAGTCGTCGCCGCTGGGCTTCTCGGGTGGCGTGCCGCTTTGGTTGCTGTTCTGGTCAGCCTGGCCGTTGCCTTGGTTGGAATTCTGGCTGCCGCTTTGATCGGTGCTCTGCTCGCTTGTTTGCTGATTTTGGTTATCGGACGAAGAGTTGTCCGCCAGGGCCGGCGCGGGCATCAGCGAGATAACGAGTGCGGCTGCGCTCAAGCAAGCGCCTGCCTTGGTCCAAGATGAAGCCTGCTCAACTTTGCGCTCTTCTGTGGTCATGAAAATCAACCTCGCAATCTATTTCGGATTTCTTAGGTTGGCTTCACTCTAAATACCAAAGCTGAAAAAACCCCTAAAGAACCAGGCATTTTGCAACGCTCAAGCTCTTTAAGGGCTGTTAGGGAGGCTATTTTAGGGTCTTTACAGGTCGCGCTTGCAAAGAACGGCGATAGCGCAGATGTAGGCGAAGGCCAAGCATACAGCTGTGGGCAGCAGCACATGGGCAAAGCCCATAGCGCTAAGAGCAAACTCGCCGTTAATCAGATATTCGCCACTTAAGGTGCTGAAAGCTCCGGCAGGGAACCAGGCAGCCACCTCGCTCCATGCGTTCGCCAACTCAGGGACGCTCATGAACGCCAGCGATACGATCGTCGAGATGAGCCCGCTGCCAAGCGAGATGCCAATCAGATAGGCAAGCACGTTGCTCTTGAAAAGCCAAAGGATCGCCAGCGTCGCCGCGGCGCAGGCCCAGCAGGCAAGCGTTACCAGCACAATCCACAGGGCAAGCGCAGGGACCGAGCCCACTCCGTCGAAGCCCGAGCTTACAGCTGCGATGACGCTCCCTAATGCAACGCCTAAAACGGTGAAGGCGAAGCTGACCACCAAAGCTAACAGAAGCTTTTCAAGGTAGTAGGTTTTCTTGCCGCAGGAACTTATGATGCCGCGATTAAAGCCGGAGCGCATATCTGCCCACGCAAGGCTTGCCATGCGCAAGGAGCAAAGTAGCGACAGGAAGCCAAACCACAGCAGCGAAGCGGCGAATTCCAGGGGGCTGGCATAGCCAAGCGTGCCTGTAGATTCACCTACGGCGTCGCTGAACGTTTTGATGAGCCAGGGCATGACAATGGCGTTGATGAGGATCATCGCCAAAAGCACGATAAGAAACCAATGGGTGCCGTTTTTTACTTGCAGCAAGCGGCGAATATCGGCACGAAGAAGCGAGGTCATGGCTATCGACCTTTCTAGGAATTGCTGGGCTTGCCCATAAGCTCGAGGAAGAATTCCTCGATGTCGTGCTGGGTGCGCACCAGTTCAAGAACTTGCAGGTTGGCGTTGTAGAGGGCAAATGAAACCTTTCCCAAGTTGCCTTCGGTGCCGGGAAGCAGAAGCGCCCCGTCGTTTGCGCTGGTTATTTGCGCTTCGGGTAGCGCGGCGGCGAGGGTTTGGGCGGCTTTGGCCATGTCGGTGCAGCGAACGCGGATGTAGCCGGCGGCCATCTCGTTCATGTGCTCTGCGTCGAACTCGACGACCATGGTGCCTGCATCGATGACGCCGAAACGCGTGGCAAACCTGTTCAGTTGGTCAAGAACATGGCTGGAAACTACGATGGTGAGCCCTTGTTCCTTGTTGAGCTTTTGCAGGGCCTCGCGCATTTCGTGGGTCGCGGCAGGGTCAAGCCCGTTGAAGGGCTCGTCAAGCAGAAGAAGCTTAGGCTCGCCCACCAGCGCGAGCGCGATTCCTAGGCGCTGCTTCATTCCGAGCGAGAAGTTGCGGGCTTGCTTGGTGCCCGTATTGCTCAAGCCCACCAGTTTCAAAAGCTCTTCGCATTTCGGGCGCGGTTGCTCGATGCCAAGCGCGTAAGCCTTGTAGAGCAGGTTATCAAGTGCGCTCGCCTTCTCTAGAAGGCCGGGTGCCTCGATTAGGGAGCCGACTCCGGTGGGGCCTGCCCAACGGGCAAGATCGTGCCCGAGCACCTGCAGCTCGCCTTCGCTTGCGCGGGTAAGTCCGCAGATCAACTTCATGGTGGTTGACTTGCCGGCACCGTTGCGCCCAACGAAACCGTAAATATCGCCGGCGTGCACGTTCATGTTGAGCGCATTGACCACGCGAGCGTTGCCGTATTGCTTGCTTAGACCGCGCGCACGTATGATGCAGGCCGTTTCGGGGGAGGTCATACTGTTCTCCTGTCCTCTTATCTTTTGCTGCAATGATACTTTGCCCGCCTGTTGCCCATGCTGCGAATTGGTGCATCTTCTCCAATCGGTGGCTATTAAATGCCGTACATGGGAGCACGGCCTTCGGGCGCTCTTCGGCAACTCTAGAATGAGCCAGAGGAAGAAGTCGCGCTTTTGCCTGCGGCTTCCATGAACAAACATTCGTTTATTTGCTGAAAAAGGGGATCTTGAGTGCCTACTGACATTGAGATTGCACAGGCTGCAACGCCTAAGGACATTAACGAAATCGCCGCTGCGGCGGGAATTCCCGAGCGCTACCTGGAATGCTACGGTCGCACTAAGGCCAAGGTCGACTACAACCTGCTGCGCGATCAGCAGCACACCGATGGCAAGCTCGTCTTGGTTACCGCCATCAACCCCACCGCTGCGGGCGAGGGCAAAACTACCACGACGGTCGGTTTAGGCGATGCCCTTTCCGCCTTGGGCAACAAGGCCGTCATCGCCTTGCGCGAGCCGAGCTTAGGTCCGGTGTTCGGTATCAAGGGCGGCGCTGCAGGCGGCGGATATGCCCAGGTCATCCCCATGGAGGAAATCAACCTCCACTTCACGGGCGACTTCCATGCAATCGGTGCGGCCAACAACCTGCTCGCCGCGCTGCTCGATGCTCATATCCATAACGGCAACCAGCTCAACATCGATCCGCGTCGTATCACCTGGAAGCGCGTGGTCGACATGAACGACCGCCAGCTGCGCAACATCGTTTGCGGCTTGGGCGGCAAGGTCAACGGCGTCCCTCGCGAGGACGGCTTCGACATCACGGTTGCCTCCGAGGTCATGGCCGTCTTCTGCCTGGCCACTTCCATTTCTGATCTTAAGGAGCGCCTGGGCAAGATCGTCGTGGGCTACACCTACAACGACGAGCCCGTTACCGCGCACGACCTTCAGGCCGAAGGCGCCATGGCGGCCCTGCTCAAGGACGCCCTGAAGCCCAACCTGGTGCAGACGCTCGAGGGCACGCCCGCTTTCATCCACGGCGGCCCCTTCGCCAACATCGCTCACGGCTGCAACTCCATCATGGCCACCCGCATGGGCCTTGCTCTGGGCGACTACTGCGTTACCGAGGCGGGCTTCGGTGCCGATCTTGGTGCCGAGAAGTTCCTGGACATCAAGTGCCGCCTGACGGGCATCCGCCCCGATGCCGTGGTTGTCGTCGCCACTGTGCGCGCGCTCAAGAATCACGGCGGCGTTGCCAAGGCCGACCTTAACAAGGAAAATCTCGAAGCACTTGAGGCGGGCCTGCCCAACCTTTTGCAGCACGTGGAAAACATCACCAAGGTGTTCAAGCTTCCTTGCGTCGTTGCCATCAACGAGTTCCCCACCGACACCCAGGCCGAGCTTGATCTGGTTGAGGCTAAGTGCAAGGAGCTGGGCGTCAACGTTGCTCTTTCCGAGGTTTGGGCCAAGGGCGGCGAGGGCGGCAAGGCCTTGGCCGAGGAGGTTGTTCGCCTGTGCGAGCAGCCCAGCGAGCTTGAGTTCTGCTACGACCTGGAGCTTTCCACCGAGCAGAAGATCGAGGAAATCGCCAAGCGCATCTATCGCGCTGAAGGCGTCATCTTCACGCCCGCCGCAAAGAAGAACCTGGCATTGCTCGACAAGCAGGGCTTCACGGGCATGCCGGTATGCATGGCCAAGACCCAATACAGCTTCTCCGACGACGGCTCCAAGCTCGGTGCGCCGCGCGACTTCCGCATCACCGTGCGCGAGGTTAAGGTTTCGGCGGGTGCCGGCTTCATCGTTGCTCTGACGGGCAACGTCATGACGATGCCCGGCTTGGGCAAGTCGCCTGCCGCGTTCAATATCGACGTGGACGACACCGGAAAGATCTCCGGCCTGTTCTAAAACGATTACGGGGCCGTCCGGGCGGGCGGCCCCTTGTTCGAGGGGTGATTACTTTGATCGATACCAGCTTCTTCGACGACCTCGCAAGCGCCAACCCCGACCCTGCGGAAGGCGCCGCTGCCGCCTACGTTGGAGCCTTGGCTGCCTCGTTGTCCACCATGGTTGGCAACCTCACGGTGGGCAAAAAACGCTACGCCGATGTCGAGGATTTGGTTTACAACCTGATGGAGGAGCTTTCCTTCGTGCGCGACGATCTTCTTGAGCTTATCGAGGAGGACGCCGACGCATTTGCGCCCCTGTTCGAGGCTTATCGCATGCCCTCGGGGACTCCCGAGCAAGCCGCTGCCAAGAACAGCGCCATGCAGGAAGCCCTGGTGGCTGCCATCGAAACACCTCTTGCTATCATGCGTTCATGTTGCCGCGTCATCGAGCTCACCGAGACCATGGCGCAAAAGGGTTGCGGCTTGGCCGTAGCCGATGCGGGTGCCGCCGCCATCTTGGCCGAGGCAGCGCTTAGAACCGCCTCGCTCACGGTGACCATCAACGTCAAATCCGTGGAGGACGAGCGCATGGCGCGCAAGTACCGCCGCGAGGCCGCCGAGATGCTTGCCATCTATTCGCCCAAGGCCGACGCCGTGGTTAAGTACGTCACCTGGAAGGTCAAGTACGACTAGCTCTTGGAATCAGTGCAACCAGCTTGTTAAATGAAGCGCAGCTGGTTTCTTGAGTCGGGGCTTTCGGATAAAATCCGTAGCTAAGATTTACAAACTTTCGAAGATGTGAAATTTTTCGCACAGCTTTTTCAAGGAAGGCTGTGCGATTTTTTGGGAGGGAACCCTATGGCCGAAATCATCATGAAGGCAAAGCCCGTCGTCGACGAACTGGTCGAGCATATCGAGGCTCGTATCGACGCTCTGCATAAGAAGGGCTTTTCCCCGAAGTTGGGAATCTTGCGCGTGGGTGCGCGTGAGGACGATCTGAGCTACGAGCGCATGGCCCTGCGCCGTGCCGAGGCGATGGGCATCGAGGCCGAGGTTTTCGAGATGCCCGAAGACGTCACCCAAGAGCAGATGTTCGAGAAGATCGCGCAGATCAACGCCGACGACTCGATTCACGGCTGTCTGATGTTCAGGCCCCTTCCTCCTCATCTTGAGGAACAGCCTTTGTGCGACGCCCTTTTGCGCGGTAAAGACATCGATGCTAACTCACGCGAGTCGCTGGCCGACATCTACGGCGACATCCCCTGTTTCTGCCCTTCCACCGCAGAAGCTTGCATCCGTTTGCTCAACTTCTACAAGATCCCTATCGCAGGCAAGAAGGTCGTCGTGGTTGGTCGCAGCCTGGTTATCGGCAAGCCCGTTGCCATGATGCTTCTGCGTCGTAACGCTACGGTTACCATGTGTCATTCCCGTACTGAGGATTTGCCGGCGACCATGCGCGCTGCCGACATCGTCATTTGCGCCACCGGTCGCGCCAAGGCCTATGGCCCCGAGTGCTTCGCCCCTGGTCAGACGGTTATCGACGTGGGCATCAATTTTGCCGACGGCAAGATGTGCGGCGATGTGGATTTCGATGCGGTCGAGCCTATCGTCCATGCCATCACCCCTGTTCCTGGCGGCACGGGTTCGGTTACCACCAACACCACGCTTGAGCATGTGGTTGTTGCTGCCGAAATCGCCGCGGGCATTCGTCCGAGCATGAATTAGTTGGCCGCTCGCGCATCGTTGGCGCAGCTCGCGCCTGCGACTTTAGATTGTGGTCTTGGGCGCCCGAAGGGAGCCCTGTGGCGCACTTAGGAGCTGCTGGTTGTGTTCGTGGCTTTCGGGCGCGATGGATTTCGTGTCCGACCTTCTTGCCCAAGGTGGCCTCATGCTAGGATTGTCGGCATGAAAACGAATGAACATAACGCACAAGCCAGCGCCCTTGCAGGTGCTGGCTTTGTTTTAGTGGCCCGCTGCTCGTCGATTGACGAAACCAGGGCATGTGGTGCAGCTTTAGCCCAGGCAGCGCGTTCGGGTACGGTCGTTGCCCTTCAGGGCGACCTTGGAGCGGGAAAGACTCATTTCACGCAGGGCGTAGCTGCAGGCCTTGGCGTCGATGCAGGTGTTACGAGCCCGACCTTTAATTTGCTTGTCAGCTACGAAGGGGGCCGCCTGCCCCTGTTCCATTTCGACCTCTATCGCCTGGAGGACGTGCGCGAGCTTGAGGATTTGGGCTATTACGACGTGCTGGATGCGCAAGGCGTTTGCTGCATCGAGTGGTCGGAGCGCTTTCCTTCCGCCTTGCCCGACGATCGCTTGACCGTTGCCGTTCTTCGCAACTCGAACGAAGGCGATGAACGTCAAATCTGGGCCCGTGCCGAAGGCTTGCTCCACAAGGGCATTTTGGCCGATTGGCAAAAGCTTTTGGCTACGGGCGCGCTTGATGGGTCTGAGGCTGCAGGGCCGGCTTCCTGTTCCATTGCCAAGCCTGGCGTTGGCGCGGAAGCCGGCGTGGCTGCGGCTTCGCCTTCGTCGCGCCTAAGCGCCAAGGAAGGCGGACTCTCTGTCGATGCTGTTAGCGATAGCGCTGAGGGTGTTGGCAGCAGCGCCGGCGGGCTCGGCCCCGCACTCGAGGCTCCTTGTGAGCGCGATTTCGTGCTGGCGATCGATACTGCCAACGAGATTATTGCGGTGGGCTTGGGAAAGCTTAACCGTAGCTCTAAAACCATCGAATTCGCGGCCGATAAGCAAACACCGGCTTTCCGTGCCTCTAACACCAAGCTTTTGGCCTGCATCGAGGAGTTGCTTGCGCATCAGTCGATAGACAAGCGAGCTTTGGCTTGCATCGTGTGCGGCCGCGGCCCCGGTTCCTTTACCGGGGTGCGTATTTGCATGGCGGCCGCCAAGGGCCTGGCTATGGGGGCGGGTTTGCCTTTGTACGGCGTTTCCACCTTGGACGCGCAGGCTTGGCAGGCTTGGGATGGCGGTTATCGCGGCCAGCTTGTGGTCGTGGGCGATGCCATGCGCAAAGAGGTGTATCCCGTAAGTTATCAGCTGGGCGACGCCGGGCCGGTGCGCCTCAATCCCGACAAGGTGCGCAAGGCTGCCGTTGCGGCTGACGAGCTGGGCGCTGGCGCTGAGGGGCGCCTTATCACGGGCGATGCCCTGAAAAAGTACGCCGACATCTTTTCTTCTTGTGGCAGCTTGGCAAAGGAAGACGCCTGGATGCCCACGGGCAAGGGCCTGCTCATGTGCACGCAAGCGCTTTGGGACAAGGGCGCCTTCGATCCCGATGATGCAAACCTTGGCAACCCCTTGACTCTGCTGCCCGTGTACACGCGCCTGTCTGATGCCGAAGAGCATGAGCGTCAGCGCTTCGCTGTCGCAGACGAAAAAGATCTTTCCTCGGGCGTGCAGGGTGGAGTAGTGCGCTCCTTCAATGGCTCTGCAACGGCCGATTCTCACGATGTTGAGGAAAGCGCGTTCCTTCGCTATCAGCCCTTGGAGGCACTGTGGTGCGGCGAGGTTGCCCGGCTGGAATCCGAGCTTATGGGCACCGACGCCTGGAATGCCGCCCAAGTTGCCGACGAACTCGGACGTGCCGATCGGAGCTGGTGGGCGTGCTTTGCCGTGGCAAACCCCGACGCTCGCGCGGTTTCGGCCGATGCGGCGCGCTTGGTGGGCTACGCCGGCGGCTGGATTATCGACGGCCAGCTTCAGATCTTGAAGATTGCGTCCGACCCCGGCATGCGCCGGCAGGGGATTGCACGCGAGCTTTTGGCTCGCCTTGCAAGTGACGCCCGCGACCTGGGCGCAACCGAGGCCACCTTGGAGGTGCGTGCCTCGAACGTGGGTGCTCATCGTTTCTACGAGGCCTTGGGCCTTACTAAGATCGGCAAGCGTCCGCGCTATTACTCCGATCGCGAGGACGCCTTTATCTTTACCGGTCCTTTGCCTGTGGCCGAGCATGACGTGGCGGGCATGGGCCTGCTGGTGAACGAAGCTTCTTCAACGCAGGACGAGCTGCGCCATGCGGCGGAACACCCAGAAGGGGCGGCATCCCCTGCATCGGTTTCGGCCGAAGCCCCTGCTGCCTCGGTTGCCGTGCCCGCTGGGCTTCCCGATACGCTTATTCTTGCCATCGAGAGCTCGTGCGACGAAACGGCTGTCGCCTTGGTGGACGGCGCGGGCACCATCGTGGCTGACGTGGTCGCAAGCCAGATCGACTTCCATTCTCGCTTTGGAGGAGTGGTTCCCGAAATCGCAAGCCGTAAGCACATCGAGGCCATCGGTGGTGTCGTCGAGGAATGCATGCGCCAGGGCGCGCTGCGCTTAGGGCTGCCTTCCTTGGCTTTCGGCGATCTGTCGGCCATTGGCGTTACCTATGCGCCCGGTTTGCTTGGGGCCCTTGTGGTTGGTGTGGCCTACGCCAAGGCTCTGGCTTGGGGCGCCGGCGTGCCCTTGGTGGGCGTTAACCATCTGGAGGGTCATCTGTACGCCAACAAGATTGCCTGCCCGGACATCAAGCCGCCTATGGTGGTCTCGCTGGTGAGCGGCGGGCATACGATGCTCGTTCATGTTGAGGATTGGGGAAGCTACCATACTCTGGGCGAGACCTTGGACGATGCGGTGGGCGAGGCCTTCGACAAGGTGGCCAAGGCCATGGGCTTGGGCTACCCAGGGGGCCCTCTGATCTCGGCACTTGCAAAAGATGGCGACGCGCGCGCCATACGTTTCCCGCGCGCCATGCTTCATTCGGGTGATTTCGCTTTCAGTTTGTCCGGCCTGAAGACCGCCGTCATGACCTATCTCCAAAAAGAGGAGAAGGCAGGTCGCGCAATAAACAAGGCCGACGTTGCGGCGAGCTTCGAGGCTGCTGTGGTTGACGTGCAGCTTGCCAAGGCCAAGCGCGCGCTTGAGCTTACGGGTGCGAAGGAATTCTGCCTGGGCGGCGGCGTTGCGGCCAACCCGGCTTTGCGCGCTGGCTATACCAAGATGTGCGCCGACATGGGGGTTCGCCTTACGATGCCGCCCATGAAGGCTTGCACCGACAATGCTTCCATGATCGGCCTTGTTGCGCTTGATCGTTACCGCCAGGGTAAGTTCATGGGCATCGACGCCGATGCGAAGGCGCACGTTTCTCTGGACGAGCCCTACTAAGTCTGTGCGCTTTGCGCTTTCTGGCTAGCCCGGCAAACAGCCTAGTCGGCAGCGTCGGATCCGCTGACGATCTCGTTGATCTCGGTGGTGATGGCGCCTTGGCGGATGCGATTGTGCAGCTGATTAAGCGAATCGAGCATGTCGTCGGCGTTCTCGGTGGCGTTGCGCATGGCTGCATAGCGGGCGCTCTGCTCGGCTGAGGCCGAATCGATGAGTGCGTAGAAAAAGTAACCGGAAAGATATTCGGGAAGAAGCGAATCGAGCACGGCAGTTTCATCGGGTTCGAACTCGATCATGCCTTCGGAGTAGTTGGGGTCATCGTCGGTTTCGGTGATTGCCTTTTTCAGGCTTGGCCAGTATTCGTCGGGCACGAAGTTCTCAAGGTTAATAGGTACAACATGATCTTCGGTGAGCACTTGCTCCGCCGCGTTCTTCACATGGTTGAACAGGCAGATGACTTCATCGACCTCGCCTGCCAAAAAGCTTTCCTGGGCGTAATCGGCAAGTGCTTCGGCCTGCTCGGCGCGTGGGTTGGCCGACAAATCCCTGAAAGCCATGACGGGTTTGAATCCACGGAACTTGAAATACGAAATGCCCTTCTTGCCGCAAACGGCCAGCTTGACTTCCTGTTCGAGCGCGCGGCGCTCCTTGATGATCTTCTCGGCGCGATGCAGCACGTTTGAGTTGAAGGCGCCGGCCAAGCCGCGATCCGAGACGATGCAAACGATGAGAACGTTTTTCACCTCATCGTGGGGGATGGTGAGCTTGGCGGTCGTTTTGCCCATGATGGACAGGTTGCCCAGTAGTTCTTCCATCGCGTAGGCGTAAGGGGTGGCGGCGTCGACTTTGCGCTGTGCACGGCGGATTTTGGTGCGCGACACCATTTCCATGGTGTGCGTGATTTGCCTGGTTGATGCAACCGATGCGATGCGCCGTTCAATATCATGCAAAGTAGCCATGTGACATGCCCCTTTTCAAATCCCTCGATAAATTGGCATTGTAGCCTTAGCTGCGATGCCGCCCGAACACAGGCGGCATCTTTGCCCACAATTGGCCAAGCTGTTCAATTAATAGCTACCGCGAAGCATGCAAAAGGCCTGTGTTTTGGGTGCGCGCAGGACGTACCGAGGGTTCATGCCGCCAGCGCAGGCAGGGTGCGCTATTCCGTGTCGCCCTTGTAGGCGATATGGATGGCGGCAACGCCGAAGGTGACGTTGTGCCATTCGACGCGCTCGAAGCCGGCATCGGTGAGCATCTGCGCAAAATCCTTTTGATTAGGGAAGGCGCTGATCGATTTGCCCAGGTAGATGAACCCAGAAGCATCGCCGGTGATGATTTTACCCCAGAAGGGGAGCCCCACCTTGCGGTAAACGTCGTAACCGATCTTCATCAAGGGGTTGGGAGGGGTGCTGAACTCGAGCACGCAAAGCGCTCCGCCTGGTTTAAGAACGCGATACATCTCGGAGAGGGCCTGCTCGCGCTTGGGCATGTTGCGAATGCCGTAGCTCATGGTAATCACGTCGAACTGATTGTCGTCGCAGTGGATGTCTTGCCCGTCAACCACGCACAGCTCCACCGGAACCCCGTGGTTCTCGCCCGCATCAAGGCGCGCCTTAGCCACCTCGAGCATGGCGGGGGTGTAGTCGGACAAGATGACCGCGCCGGGCGCCTTCTTCTCGCAGGCGGTGAAGGTGACGTCGCCCGTGCCGCCTGCCACGTCGAGCATCAGGCTTTCGGGGGTGATGGGCGCAAGCTCAATCAGCTTGTCCAGCCAGGAGCGGTACTGCCCAAAGCTCGAACAGAGGTTGAAGCGCTCGTACTTCCAAGCGATGTCGGTGAAGATCTTCTTCACGCGCGCGGACGAGATGTCGGCTGCGGCGTCTTGGCCGGTTGCCGTGTCGATGGAGTGCGCCGTTGTTTGTGTGGCGGTTTCCTGGTTGTTGCCTGTGTCGGACATGTGGCCTCCTTGGCGCAGCGTGCGTGAAACATCCTGGTCGGCGCGCATTCGAGGGGCGGGCAAGCTAGTTTTGCCCCAGCCTTGCGCCGCGCTGGCCAGGATTCGGTTGCATTATTATAGCCTGTTGATGAAGCCCGACTGCCCATTGACCGATGCTGGGTGAAACCTGGTATCTTGGTGCGGTACTTTACGTTTAACGCATTTGAAACTAGAAAGTGTTCCTGATATGGCTCAGAAGAACAAGAAGAACCAAAAGGTTTCCAAGCAGCAGCTCGAGGAGCGCATCAAGCGCGCCGAGGAGCGCCAGGCTGCTGCCGAGGCCAAGAAGAAGCGCATCGAGCTGTGGAAGCGCATCGGCATCGCTGCCGTCGCCGTCATCCTAGTGCTCGCTTTGTCCCTGCCCACTATGGGCTTGATGGTTCTTGGCGGCGGCGCATCCTAGGGCGTATCGGATAAGCGGGGCGCCAGGCGCCCGCGGTCGCGGCAAGCATGAGGGGTCGCCGGTTCGTCGTATTGCCTTAGGTGTGGTCCTAGGCCAACGTGCTTCGGCGTCTTAGCCGCGTGAAGACTTCTTCAGCATTCGATCGATAGGATGGTTCTGTGTTCGGCATTGGTGGATTTGAATTCCTACTCATTTTGCTCTTTGCCTTCTTGGTGTTCGGCCCCGACAAGCTCCCCGAAATCGCCCGCACGGCAGGTGAGCTCATCGGTCGCTTCAGGCAGGCTCAGGAAGAGATGAACAGCGTTGTTCGCAGCGAGCTTTTAGACGATAAAAATCAAAAGAAGAAATCGCAGCCCTCTTCGACGCGCCGCAACACTACGGCTAAGCCTGCCCCTGGCTCTTCTGCTTCTTCCGTCAGCAATGAGGAAGACGATGCTTTGTCCAAGGTTTCCTCGAAGGTGATCGATGCGGTGGATGCCGTGACCGAATCGGCCAAGGAAGCCGCGCACGAACAGCGCGTCGAGCAGTCCCAGGCCAAAGAGAGCTTTTCCGAGCGCAAGGCGCGCTACGAGCGCGAGCGCCAGGAGGCTAATCGCCGCGCCATGAAGGAGCAGGCCGCCGAGGCTCCCGCGCCTGAGGCTAGGCCGAGTGCCGCGGAGCTCTACGGCACCAAGCCGGTGAAGCCCGCAAAGGCCGCGCCCAAGGTTGCCGAGCCCGCTGCTTCTGCCACTGCGCCTGAACCGGCTCCCGCCAAGTCCACAGGAGCTGCTGCACCCGCCGAAGCGGGCCAGCCTGCAAACGCGTCCGAGGAGGGTGATAACTAATGCCTATCGGACCAGCCCGCATGTCTTTGCTCGACCATTTGGGCGAGCTTCGTTTGCGTCTTACGCGCATCGTCGTCGCACTGCTTATCGCGACGCTTGTCTTCTACATGGCAACGCCCACCATCGCGCAGTTTTTGCTGGCGCCCGTGGCCGAGTTCCTTCCGCAGGACGCTAACGGCAACGCGCTGCTTAACGTGCTGGGCGCCTTCGACGCCTTCGCAGTTCGCTTCACCATCTCCATCTGGGCGGGCGTGGTTGCCACCATGCCCATCATCCTGTGGCAGATCATGGCCTTTTTCCTTCCGGCGCTTAAGCCTAGGGAGCGCAAGTGGTTCGTTCCCACCTTCGCGGCCGCTGTTGCCCTGTTCATCTTCGGCAGCGTCTTTTGCTACTGCGTGATCCTTCATCCGGCCTTCGAGTGGCTCACCGACCAGGCTTCGGGCTTTGCTGCGGTGCTCCCCGAGGCGGGCTCCTGGGTGGACATCATCATCAAGTTCGAGATCGGCTTCGGCATTGCCTTCGAAATGCCTCTGGTTGTTTTCTACCTGGTTCTTTTTGACATCGTGCCCTACGCCAAGCTTCGTGCGAGCTGGCGCGTCGTCTACGTGGGCCTGCTTATCTTCAGCGCAATGGTTACCCCCGATGCGTCCCCGGTTACCATGGGCCTGATGTTTGCGGCCATGATCGGCCTCTACGAGATAAGCCTCTTCATTGCCCGCATCGCGCTTAAGCGCCGCGCCAAGGCTAAGGAAGCCAAGGCGGCGCGCGAGGCCGAGGAGGCCGAAGAGGCGCGCGAGGAGCTTAAGCAGGTTAAGCGCTCCTTCGACGAGCACCTGTGGGGCTCTGAGTCTGAGCGTTCCGAGCTTGAGCGTGAAACCCAGGAGGGCAAGGCCCAGCGCGCTCGCGAGCGTGCCGCCGCCAAAGAGGCCAAGGAAGCTCAGGCGCAGCTGGATGCTCAGATGAAGGAAGCCAGCAAGAGGGCCTGGGCCGAGCATGACGCGAAGTCCGGCGCTACTCAGGCTGCCGCCACCTCCGAAGACAAGGAGTAGCCATGCACGAGATGGGTCTGGTGGCGGGCATTCTTGAGTCTGTGATTCCCGCAGCCAAGGATGCGGGCGCCGAGCGCATCACCAAGGTCAGCCTTTCGGTTGGCGAGATGACCGAGGTGATCGAGGATGTAATGGTCTTCGCTTTCGAGGCCCTGACCGAGGGAACTTTAGCCGAAGGCGCCGAGCTCGATCTGCACATAATCAAGCCGCATAGCATCTGCCTTGAGTGCGGCGCGGAGTTCGACCACGACCGCCTTCATGTCAAATGCCCCAACTGCGACAGCGCTTTTACCGAGCTGATACGCGGCAAAGAACTTCAAGTCGACTCCATCGAGGTCGATTTGCCCGACGAAGAATAGGCTTGCGCTCGCCTTTGGCGCGCGGGCATCAAGATAGGAGAAGCAATGGCTCACATCGATTTAAAGCAACCGATTCTTGGCAAGAACGAACGTTTGGCCAAGGAGAATCGCGCTCTGTTCGACGAGAAGAAGGTTTTCGTCATCGACCTTCTTGCTTCGCCCGGCTCGGGTAAAACCTCCACCATCCTTGCCACTATCGAGGCGCTGCGCGACGAGTTCAACATCGCCGTCATCGAAGGCGACATCGCCTCCTCGGTCGATTCCGAGAAAATCAAGGAAAACGGCATTCCTGCCGTCCAGATCAACACCGGCGGTGCCTGCCATCTTGAGGCCGATATGATTCGCCGCGCTGTCGACGTGCTGGATTTGGACGCACTCGACCTCATCATCATCGAGAACGTGGGCAACCTGGTTTGCCCAACCGACTTCTATCTGGGCGAGAACATGAAGGCCATGATCTTGTCGGTCCCCGAGGGCGACGACAAACCCCTTAAGTACCCAGGCGTTTTCCAGGCTGCCAAGGCCATTGTCTTGAACAAGGTAGACACGCTGCCGGTCTTCAACTTTGACACCGAGCTTTTCAAGAGCCACATCCACAGCCTTAACCCTCAGGCGCCCCTGTTCCCCATCAGCGCTATCAAGGGCACTGGCGTTGACGAATGGGCTGCTTGGGTCGCTGAGCAGATTCGCGCCATCAAGCAGTAGTCGTGCGCTGAAGGCGAAGCCGTAAAATCGGTGGAGCCGCAAGCTCGGGGGAGGGGCTTCCTCGTCCGGTTAAGCGCGCTGGCATCAGGCAATTTTTGCTCGAAATGTGTGCTCAATCTTCGCTTGGCCCTGCAACCCGTCCACCATGAATACGATCGCGCCGGCCGCCTTGGTCGGCGCTTTTAATTGCCGTGTAATCAACGCGAAACCTGAACAGGGGATACTTGAGCCCTGAATCGCGAAAAGGAGCTGTCATGGAGCTTTCCCAGAAGTATCAAATCGCACTCGAGGCCCTGAAGGACTACGTTTCGGGCGCCGGTTTCACCGATGTCGTGCTGGGGCTTTCCGGCGGCATTGATTCCTCTCTTACCGCAACGATGTGCGTCGAAGCTTTTGGCGCCGAGCACGTGCACGGCTATATGCTTCCCGGTCCTTACTCAAGCGACCACTCCATCACCGATGCGCAGGATCTTGCTAGCAACCTCGGCCTTAAAACCCAGGTGATCAGCATCCTTGAGCCCTACGAGGGCTTCGAGCGTTCGCTCGCGCGTGCCCTCGGCGGCGAGCTCAAAGGCCTGGCCTCCGAGAATACTCAGGCCCGCTGCCGCATGATCAGCCTCATGGCTCTCTCCAACGCAAACGACTGGTTGCTCATCAACACCGGCAACAAGTCCGAGGCGGCCATGGGCTTCTCCACCTTGTACGGCGACACGGCAGGCGCCTTCGCGCCCCTTGGCGGCTTTTACAAAACCGACGTTTTCGCGCTTTCCCGCTGGGTTAACGAGCGCGCCGAGTGGGCGGGCGAGGTTCCTCCCATTCCCGAGCACGTGCTGGTAAAGCCTCCTTCGGCTGAGCTTTCCCCGGGTGCTCAGGACGAGCGCGTGATGGGTATCGAGTACGACGTTTTGGATCAGATCCTCATTGCTCACTACGAGCAGGGCCTTTCCGCCGAGGAAGTGGTGGCCAAGGGCTTTTCCGCCGATCAGGTAAACTACGTCATCAAACGCACCGACTCCTTCGCCTTCAAGCGCGCCATGGAGCCTCCGTTCCCGGAAAACAAGTTCTACGAATAGGTGAAAAGGCCAACTTCAGGCTAGCGAATCGCCTGGTCACCTGCGCTTAGTCTCAGGGTCACCGCGCAGGTGGGATATCTAAGCGTGTGGCACTCACATTTTCTTCATCTTTAGTTGCATCAATTTGGCGGGCTGCTAATATGCATTTAGCACTCAAACGCTGAGAGTGCTAAAGCTATCAAGTTGCTTGCCTTTTCTTGTTTTAGCGCTTGGGCTTCTTGCCTGCGCTTCAAGCACGAATACGGCGCTCTTGAAGCTTTGCTTTGGTAACGTGCACCTGCGCCTGAAGCAGGTGGCTTGATTGAAAGGAAGTGCGCAATGCAACTTCAACCATTGGGTGATCGCATCGTCATCAAGCGCGACGAGGTCCAGGAGACCACCGCAGGCGGTCTGTACCTGGCTGCCGACTCCAAGGAAAAGCCTCAGACCGGTAGCGTTCTTGCCGTCGGCCCCGGCCGCTTGAACGACAAGGGCGAGTACCTGCCCATGCCCGTCGAGGTCGGCGACCACGTGGTCTACGGCAAGTTCGGCGGCACCGAGATCGACATCGACGGCGAGACCGTTCTGATCGTCCGCGCCGAAGACATCTACGGCAAGTTCATCGTTGACTAACCCTCCTTGTGCCGCAAAGTTCGCGGCGCACCTGCGGGCACATCGATTCGCCCGCCGCTTTTAAAGAAAGGATTTTCGCATTATGGCAAAGGACATTCTGTTTGATACCGACGCCCGCTCCGGCATGGCCGCTGGCGTCAAGAAGCTTGCCGATGCGGTCAAGGTCACCCTTGGCCCCAAAGGCCGCTACGTTGCGCTGGAGCGCTCCTATGGTGCTCCCATGATCACCAACGATGGCGTTACCGTTGCTCGCGAGGTTGAGCTCGAGAACCCTGTCGAGAACATGGGCGCTCAGCTGGTGCGCGAGGCATCCGTCAAGACCAACGACGTCGCTGGTGACGGTACCACCACCGCCACCCTTCTGGCCGACGTCATCGTTTCCGAGGGCCTGCGCAACATCGCTGCTGGCGCCGATCCTCTGTCTGTCCGTCGCGGCATCGAGAAGGCCACCGACGCCGTCGTCGAGGCTCTGAAGGCCAACGCTCAGGAGGTTTCCACCACCGAGCAGATCGCCAACGTCGGCACCATTTCAGCAGGCGATGCCCTGATCGGCGGCAAGATTGCCGAGGCTATGGACGCTGTTGGCAAAGACGGCGCCATCTCTGTCGAAGATTCCCAGACCTTCGGCATGGACCTCGAGATCGTCAAGGGCATGCAGTACGATCGCGGTTACATTTCCCCTTACATGGCTACCGACTCCGAGCGCATGGAGGCAGTCCTCAACGACCCCTACATCCTGCTCACCGACCTTAAGATTTCCTCCATCCAGGACATGGTTCCCCTGCTGGAGTCCATCATGAAGTCTGGCCGTCCCTTGCTCATCATCGCCGAGGACGTCGACGGTGAGGCCCTGGGCACCCTGCTTTTGAACAAGCTGCGCGGCACCCTGAACGTCGTTGCCATCAAGGCTCCCGGCTTCGGCGAGCGTCGCAGCCGCATCCTCGAGGACATCGCAATCGTCACCAACGGCAAGGTCGTTTCCAAGGACTTCGGCATGACCCTGGCCGACGTCACCCCCGACGCTCTGGGCACCGCTAAGACCGTCAAGGTTTCCAAGGACGCAACCGTCATCGTCGACGGTGCGGGCGACCAGGCAGCCATCGATGCTCGCGTCGCCTCCATGCGCGCCGAGTACGAGCGTCTTGAGTCCGACTTCGACAAGGAAAAGCTCCAGGAGCGCCTGGCCAAGCTCTCCGGCGGCGTTGCTGTCCTCAAGGTCGGCGCAGCCACCGAGTCCGAGCTCAAGGAAAAGAAGTCTCGCATCGAGGACGCCCTGCAGGCAACTCGTGCAGCTGTTGAGGAAGGCATCGTCGCAGGCGGCGGCGTGGCGCTGCTCAATTGCACCGAGGCTCTGGACACCGTTGCAACCGACAACGCCGACGAGCTTGTTGGCGTCAACACCGTCCGCAAGGCTCTCGAAGCTCCTCTGCGCGCCATCGCAAGCAACGCCGGCTACGAAGGCTCCGTCGTCGTCGAGAAGGTCAAGGGCCTTCCTGCCGGTCACGGCCTGAATTTCATGGACGGCGCCGAGGGCGACATGATCTCCATGGGCGTCAACGACCCCGTCAAGGTCACCCGTACTGCTCTGCAGTCCGCAGCTTCCGTGGCAGGCCTCATCCTCATCACCGAGGCCACCATCAACGAGATCCCCAAGGAGGGTCCCGATCTGTCCGCACTCGCTGGCGCCGGTGCCGGCGGCATGGGCGGCATGATGTAAGCTCGGCTGACTAACAGCTGATTTATCGCCTCCAAGGCATTTAAAGGGCCGGTGCTCCAGTAGCGCCGGCCCTTCTTTTTGCCGGAGCCCTGCCTTTAGTGAGGCCGGCCACAGATCGACCCGCCTAAAGGAAATGCGCCTAAATAAAACCCGCCTAAGGCGCAATAGGCGCAGCTTGCCAGCGCGAAAAACGACGAACTCCCCAATACGTGTAATATCGGGTGCAATTTAAAAGAAGAAAGGTATTCCCATGGAGTTCGTCGATACCGCCTGGGCGCTCTTGCCCCCATTGATCGCCATCATCTTGGCGCTTGCGACCAAAGAAGTCTACGTTTCGCTGTTTGTCGGCATCGTCACGGGTGCGCTGCTTGTTGCGGGCTTTTCACCCACGGGCACGCTTGACACCATCATCAATGAGGGTCTAATCCCTTCCGTTTCGGATAATGCGGGTATCTTCATCTTCCTGGTTATCCTGGGAATCATGGTTGCCTTGGTTAACGCCGCAGGCGGCGCTTCGGCCTTCGGTCAATGGGCAGCACGTCACGTAAAGGGTCGCGTAGGCACGCAGATTGCATCCTTCATCCTGGGCGTCCTCATCTTCATCGACGACTACTTCAACTGCCTCACTGTGGGCTCGGTCATGCGCCCCCTTACCGACTCCAAAAACGTATCGCGTGCCAAGCTTGCCTTCATCATCGATGCGACCGCCGCTCCCATCTGCATGATCGCGCCGGTTTCTTCCTGGGCTGCCGCGGTTTCCGGCGTTGCCGCCGACCTGAACGTCAACGGCATCGACTTGTTCATTTCGGCGATCCCCTTCAACTTCTATTCGCTTTTGATGATCGTTTTCGTCATCGGCTTGGTGTTCCTCAACTTTGATTACGGCCCCATGGCCAAGGCCGAGATCGCGGCTTACCGTGACGGCGACCTCGGCTCGCTCGGCGGCGATACCTCTGTCACCAGGGAAAAGGCCAGCCTGTGGGATATGTTGTTACCCGTCATCCTGCTGATTGTCTTCTGCGTTGTCGGCATGCTTTACGTTGGCGGTTTCTTCGGCGGCGAAAACGCAGGCGATGTTATTGCCTCCTTCGGCAACACCGATGCCTTCACCGCGCTGCCTTGGGGTTCGATCGTTGCCCTGGTAATCACCTTCATCTATCTGCTTGCGCGCCGTGTTATCAGCTTCAACGAAGCAACCGCCTGCTTTACCAGCGGCTTCAATGCGATGGTTCCCGCCATCTTGGTTTTGACCTTTGCCGTTGCTCTGAAGAACATGACCAGCCTTCTGGGTGCCGCAAATTACGTTGCCGGTCTTATGGAGAACGTTGCTCCTGGCCTGTATGCGATGCTCCCTGCGATCATCTTCCTGGTAGCGCTGTTCCTGGCCTTCTCCACCGGTACCTCTTGGGGTACCTTCGGCATCTTGATTCCCATCGTCTTGCCTATTTTCGCCAACGATCCGACCTTGCTCACCATCGGCATCTCCGCTTGTTTGGCCGGTGCCGTTGCGGGCGACCATTGCTCGCCAATCTCGGATACCACGGTCATGGCCTCGGCAGGTGCGAACATGAACCACATCGAGCACGTCAACACCCAGTTGCCTTATGTCATCACCGTCGCGCTGGTCTCGTTCGTGATGTTCATCATCGCTGGCTTCGTGCAGAACGCCGCCATCTGCCTGCCCATCGGCATTGTCCTGATCATCGTCACCTTGCTGGTGCTTAAGGCGACTATCGGCAAGTCGGTGACCGACTGCGAGCCTGCGGCAACGCAGGAATAGTCCAGGGCGGGCTTACCGGATGATAGAGCCGATTTCTGCGCTTGCGGACGAGCGCCTGGATGCGTACCTGCGCTTGACCGAGCTGCAGTTGCGCAACAAGCTTGAACCCGAGAAGGGCATTTTCATCGCCGAGTCCGAGAAGGTGATTGAGCGCGCGCTAGCCGGCGGTTATGAGCCCGTGAGCATGCTGATTCCCGATCATAAGCTTGCCGGGCTTGACGCTTTGATCGAACGCGCCTGTAAAGCAAGCGCAGCCGGGGATATCCCGGTGTTCGTGGCTCCTGCCGAGCAAATCCAGACCATTACCGGCTACGAACTCACGCGCGGTGTTTTATGCGCTATGCGCCGCCCTCAACTTCCTAGCGTGGAAAACTTGCTTGCAGGGGCGCGCCGCGTTGCCGTGCTCGAGGACATTACCAACCACACCAACGTGGGCGCTATTTTCAGGAGCGCCGCCGCGCTCGGCGTCGATGCTGTTCTGGTGACGCCCGCCTGCTGCGACCCCCTGTATCGCCGTGCCGCCCGCGTTTCCATGGGTACGGTATTTCAGGTGCCTTGGACGCGCATCGGCAATGAGGCGGGGGATTGGCCTGCTGCCGGCATGGCGCGCTTGCGGGCCCTCGGCTTCCAAACGGCAGCCCTTGCCCTTAAGGACGATTCCGTGTCTCTTGACGATGCAGGGCTCAACTCCGAGGAGCGTTTGGCTCTTATCTTCGGCACCGAGGGCGACGGCCTGTGCGATCAGACCATCGCTCAATGCGACTACACCGTGAAGATCCCCATGGCTCATGGGGTCGATTCCTTGAACGTGGCCGCTGCAAGCGCGGTGACTTTTTGGCAGCTGAGGCTGCGCGACTAAGACCCCAAGGGCAAGGCTTTCGCCCGACGCCCCTTTTGCGCTTGCCGCACCTTCGGTCTCCTGCGCCATGTATGCACGCATGAGCGGGCATTCAGGCGAAAAGCTGTCTATAATGCCGCCTCATGGAACAATTTATGGACATACTCGTCGATGCCGCCATCGACACACTCAAGCTCATCCCTTTCCTTTTGGTCACCTATTTCATCATGGAGTTGATCGAGGGAGTGGCCGAAGATAAGGCTGAGGCCATGGTTCGTAGAGCCGGCTTCTTCGGCCCGGTGGTCGGCGCGCTCGTCGGCGCCTTCCCGCAATGCGGCTTCTCGGCGGCTGCGGCTACCCTCTACGCTGGCCGAGTGATTACGCTCGGTACCTTGTTCGCGGTGTTTTTGGCCACTTCCGACGAGATGATCCCCATCTTCATCGCCGAGCAGGCCGATCCCAATCTCTTGTTCAAGGTGCTTGCCTGCAAGGTTGTTATCGGTATGGCCTTGGGCTTCTTGGTTGATCTGGTGCAGCGCCTTCGTCATAAGGGGGCGGGCCATCTGCATATTCACGACTTGTGCGAGCAGGAACATTGCCAATGCTCGGACGGTCCTCTCAAAAGCGCCATCAAGCACACCTTGCAGGTTTCTCTGTTCATCTTCTTGATCACCTTCGTGTTGGGCGGGGCTATCGAGCTTGCTGGCGAGGAGGCTATTGCGGGCTTCTTGGCTGCGAACCCTGCCTTGTCGGTGTGCTTCGCGGGCCTGGTCGGACTCATTCCCAACTGTGCGGCAAGCGTCATCATCTGCGAGCTGTTCTTGGATGGTACATTGTCCACCGGCGCCATGATGGCTGGCTTGCTGGTGGGTGCTGGCATCGGTTTGTTGGTGCTCTGCCGCGAGAATCGTCGTCCCAAAAGCAATCTTTTCATCATCGTGCTTTTGTGGGCGATGGGCGTCGTCGCCGGCTTCGGCTTCGACCTTTTCGGCATCGTCTTTTAAAGAAATGCCCATCGCTTCCTGGAGGGCTTGGGTTTGGTACCCGGTATCAAGGCGCGCGTGGCGTCCTGCAACGAAAGTGGGCTTGTTGTGTCGCCCTGCCGTTCGTCAAAGCCTCCTCAAATCGCCTCAGCGTAAAGCCTGCGCACCTCTTTCCTAGCGAAAAAAGTTTGCCGCTGCTAATTTTCTTACTTGGAGGTATGGCTTTTTTCTTAATCACTTGTTAACCTTAATTAACTTTAAGATTAGCTCTAGGTAGGGACGCCTGCCCAAGGGCCTCAGCTCAGGGACGCTTGCGCTGGGAATCGGAAAAGGAGGCTTTCATGCCACTCACCATGGGAACGATAGGGGAGCGCTACATCGTTAAGCGAATCAACGGCCGCTCCGAAATTCATCGCTTTCTGGAGGGCTTGGGTTTGGTGCCCGGTACCGAGGTGCGCGTGGTGTCCCGCAACGAAAGCGGGCTCATCATCAACGTCAAGGAATCGCGTATCGCTATCGGCCTGGACGTGGCAAATAAAGTCCTCGTGTAATCGATGTAGGTCGAAAGGACTATTTGGTGAAGACTTTGAAGCAGGTCGCCATCGGCGACACCGTGAAAGTGGTCAAGCTGCACGGTCAAGGCGCAACCAAGCGACGCATCATGGACATGGGCATCACGCGTGGCGCCCAGGTTTACGTGCGCAAGGTTGCACCTCTGGGTGATCCAATCGAGGTCACCGTTCGAGGTTTCGAGCTTTCCTTGCGAAAGGAAGACGCCGACATGATCGAGGTTGAGTAGAATCTCAGCTTCGCTAAACGGCGATTCTGGAGTTCTTCCTCTGAGTTGGGCATTTTCCCAATGCAGGTTGGAGGGCGAACTTCGCAGCGGCATTCGGCCGCTCTTTTTAAGTATGTAAGTTAGCTGCGACTAACCGTTAGCCAAGGTTAACCCTCGGCTGCGGAAGGTTGAGCACCGGATTTTCCGGCAACGAACACGAAGGAGCGCGATAGTGGCAACGCGTATTGCTCTTGCGGGTAACCCCAACGCCGGCAAGACGACTCTGTTCAACCTGCTCACGGGCGCCAACCAGTACGTTGGCAACTGGCCCGGAGTTACGGTTGAGAAGAAGGAGGGCAAACTCAAGTCTTCCTTCGGTGCCAAGGATGAAGTGGTTATCACCGACCTTCCTGGCATTTACTCGCTTTCTCCCTACACCCTGGAGGAAGTTGTTACTCGTACCTACATCTTGGACGAAAAGCCCGAGGCCATCATTAACATTATCGATGGCACCAACCTCGAGCGTAACCTCTACCTCACCACTCAGCTCGCCGAGCTGGGCGTGCCTATGGTGGTTGCCATCAACATGATGGACGAGGTTAAGAAGCGCGGCGACGAGATCAACGTTGACGCCTTGTCCGAGCGTCTGGGAATGCCCGTCGTTGAGATTTCCGCTCTTAAGAACGAGGGCATTCAGGGCTTGGTCGATGCGACCTTGGCTCACGGTAGCGCCGACACGATCGTCCCCACCACCTTCGAGGACGGCGTCGAGAAGGCTCTGACCGAGATTGCCGAGCAGCTGCCTTCCTCCATCGCAGCTGATCAGCGTCGTTGGTACAGCATCAAGCTCTTCGAGCGTGATGAGAAGATCATCGACGCACTCGGCCTCACCGACTCCGCCAAGGCGGCCGTCGAGAAGATCATCACCGCAGCCGAGGACGCGGCCGACGACGACTCCGAGAGCTTGATCACCTGCGGTCGTTACGATCGTATCGAGGGCATCGTCGAAGGCGCCCTCAAGGTTAAGAGCAAGGGTCAGCTGACCACCTCCGACAAGATCGACCGCGTGGTTACCAGCCGTATCCTGGGCCTGCCCATCTTCGTGGTGGTCATGTTCTTGGTGTACTACATCTCCGTTTCCACGGTCGGTACCGTGGCTACCGACTGGGCCAACGACGGCGTCTTCGGCGACGGATGGTTCCTCGATCCTTCCCCGATCGTTCAGGTTGATGGCGCCCAGGCTGCCTTCGATGAAGTCAACGACGAGTACTCCGATGCCGTTACCGTTCTGGATGCTGGCGTCGGTGGAAGCTACGACTCCTACGACGACGAGACTGGCGAAGACGAATTCGTAACAGTCGATCAAGATGCCTACGATGAGGCGCTGGCCGTGGTTGAGTCCTACGGTGAGAATGCCGAGGAGTATGGCGAGGCCGGCCCCGATCCTTCCGATTACGGCATCTGGATCCCAGGCATTCCTGCCTTGCTTGACGACTTCTTCGCTTCGATTAACTTCGACACCGAGAGTTGGGTATACGCGCTCATCATGGACGGCATCGTCGCCGGCGTCGGCGCAGTTCTGGGCTTCGTCCCGCAGATGATGATCCTCTTCATCTTGCTGGCCATCCTGGAATCCTGCGGCTACCTTGCTCGCGTTGCCTTCGTGCTCGACCGCATCTTCCGTCGCTTCGGCCTGTCGGGTAAGTCCTTCATCCCGCTGCTTATCGGCTCCGGCTGCGGCGTCCCCGGCATCATGGCATCTCGTACCATCGAGAACCTGGCCGACCGTCACATGACCATCATGACGGTCACCTTCATTCCCTGCGGCGCTAAGCTTCCCGTTATCGCCTTGTTCGCCGGCGCAATCTACGGCGGCGCCTGGTGGGTTGCTCCGAGTGCCTACTTCCTGGGCATTGCCACCGTTCTGTGCTCCGGCATCATCCTGAAGAAGACCAAGCCCTTCGCGGGCGAGGCCGCACCCTTCGTCATGGAGCTGCCGGCATACCACCTGCCCACCGTGGGCGGCGTTCTCCGCAGCATGTGGGAGCGCGCATGGGCGTTCATCAAGAAGGCTTGCACGATCCTGCTTCTGGCATGCATCGTCATCTGGTTCCTTTCCACCTACGGCTTCGAGGACGGCACTTTCTGCGCTGTTTCCGACACGAGCTTCTCGCTCTTGGCCGGCATCGGTTCCGCCTTCGCCTGGATCTTCATTCCCGTGGGCTTCGGCGACTGGCAGGCAGCTGCCGCATCGCTCTCCGGCCTGGCTGCAAAGGAAGACATCGTTGCAACCCTGGGTATCCTTTACGCGGGCGATACGGGCAACTGGTACTCCAACTTCGCCAACACCTACGGCCCCGTTACCGCATACGCCTTCATGGCCTTCAACCTTATCTGTGTTCCTTGCTTCGCTGCCCTTACCGCAGCTGCTCGCGAGCATAACTCCAAGAAGTGGTTCTGGGCTCAGGTTGGCTATCAGATGGGCGTCGCATGGCTCATCGCTCTCTGGGTCTTCAACTTCGGCGGCCTGGTTACGGGCGAGGCTCCTTTGAGCATCTGGACCGTACTTGCGGCTGTGACCTTCATCGGCTTCCTGTATCTGCTCTTCCGCCCCAACAAGTACAAGGGCGTCAAGGCGCAGAATGCGGTTAAGGCTCAGATCGAAAGCGAAACCAAGTAGTATCTCTGCTGTTGGCTGAGCTGATTTGAAATGATGGGGCGGCTGGACAAGATTCCGGCCGCCCCGTTAGGTTTTATGTTGAAAGGAAGGTCTTATGGACGCCTTCTTCGAGAGCTTGGGTACCACGCCATCCACTGTGGCTGTTGCGCTGGTTATTCTGGCTGTGTGCGTACTCATCGTGCGCTCAGAAATAAAGAAGCGCAAGAATGGCGGCGGCTCCTGCGCAGGTTGTTCCGGCTGCTCGGGGTCGGCCTCGGGCAAAACCGAGTGTCCCAGTTGCTCCATCGACGTGGACGCTTTGGAAAAAGCCGTTCAAAAGGCCGAGGAAGAACAGCGCAAGTAGCTGCTCTGCAGGCAAAGGGCGCAAACGTCGGTTATACGAGCGGGCGCGCAAACGAAGCTTGTTGTACGAGCGTGCGTGCGGGGTGCTTGCCAATGCCCGGCTTTGCTTCGTTTGAGACTTTACGCCGGCGGGGCAAAGTCGCTATATCAAGTCGCTTTTATCGGCATTGCGCGCTTGTCGCCTGCAAACACGCGTTAAGGCTTATCATCGGCTTAGCGCAATTGAAAATCCTTTAGGAGGAACCATGTACAAAATCACCCTGGGAGTTGAAGGGATGATGTGCGGCCATTGCGAGGCTCACGTGTGCGACGCCATCCGCAACAGCTTTAACGTCAAAAAGGTTACTGCCTCCCATACCGATGGCAGCGTAGTCATCATTTCCGAGGAGAGCATCGACCGCGGGCAGGCCATGATGGCCCTCAAGCCCACTGGCTACAAGCTTACCGACTTCGCCATCGAGCCTTACGAGAAGAAGGGCCTCTTCGGTTTTATGAAGTAGGCCTGCATAGGCTCGTAACCAAAGTCGACCACCGAGCTTCTTCGCATTTGCGAAAGCCGGGCTTGCGTTCAGGCGGGCTTTCATGGCGAGCATGGTTCAAGACCTGCTTGTTCGATTGCCCCGGCCCCTATTCTTAGATAACGAAAAGAGCCGCAACCTTCACGGTTGCGGCTCTTCTTTTCAAACTGGCTGGCCCAGCAGGATTCGAACCTACATAACTGGTACCAAAAACCAGGGTCCTGCCATTGGACGATGGGCCAGCATGCGCACATCCGTCGCGCCAGGTGTTGCCTCTGTTTTGCGCAGAAGCCCTTGGTTGCGCGGCTGGAATGCAGTGCTTGTGAATTATAGCGTATTTATGGCGTTAAGCGAACACAAGACGCGCGCTGTTTCAAACATATGTGCCGCATGGGATAATCGCTTAATCAGCCGATCGCGTAGGCCAGCGCCGCAGTGATACACTTTGTTTCCAGCGCTGCTGCAAGGCCTGTAGCAGCCTTGTTTTTTTGTTTTACATTCATTGCGCATAGGTGCGCTTCATTGTGTTTAGAAGGGTTCGAAATGGTCGAATTTATCGAAGGAAAGCGTCCTGTCAACGAGGCTTTGCGCAACGGAGTCCCCGTGCGTCGCATGTACGTCGCCGAGGGCTTGCGTAAGGACAAGGTGGTTAACGAGATCACCCGCCGCGCTCACAAGATGGGCATCTCGGTGAAGCAGGTTTCTCGTGCCGAGCTCGATAAGCGTTCCGAGCGTGGCTCGCACCAGGGCATCATGCTCGAGACGGAATCCTTCCAGTACAGCTCTGCTAAAGAAATTTTCATTGCTGCCAAAAAGCGCGCCGAGGCAAACGACGGTTGCGCGCTCATCGTGGTGCTCGACCACATCACCGATGCGGGCAACTTGGGTGCCATCGCTCGTTCTGCCGAGGTCGTGGGCGCTTCGGGCATCCTGATTCCCGCCAATCGTTCGGTGCGTGTTACTGCTGCAACCTATAAAAGCTCCGCTGGTGCAATCGCTCATATCCCCGTGGCGCGTGTGGCGGGCATTCCTCAGACTATCGACGAGCTTAAGGAAAACGACTTCTGGGTAGCCGGTGCCAGCGAGAAGGCGGCCGACTCCATCTGGGATTCCAACATGGCAGGTAAGATTGCCCTGGTCATGGGTTCGGAAGGCGAAGGTCTTGCTCGTTTGACCCAGGAGCGTTGCGACTTTCTGGTAGGCCTTCCGCAAGCGGGTTCCATCGGTTCGCTCAACGTTGCCCAGGCAGCAACGGCTTGCATGTACGAGTGGATGCGCCAATGCACTAAGGGGCGCAACTAAGTGGCTCGCAAGCGCAGAAAACTCCTTATCGTTGACGGTTACAACGTGCTGCGCAGCGGCGCGCGCTATGCACATATGCGCAGGTTGCCCGATTACGAGCACGTGCCTTTGAACATGGTGCGTGAAAAGCTCATCAGCGACGTTGCCGCCTACGCCGGGCACGAGTACAAGGCGATCATCGTCTTCGACGCTGCCGCCAACCCAAGTGACGCTGGTAAGACTCAGCAGATCGGTGGCGTGAAGGTCGTGTTCTCGCCCGCAGGACAGTCGGCCGACCATGTCATTGAGCGTACCGCTCACGATGCTGCCGAAAAAGGTCTTGAGGTTATGGTTGTCACAAGCGATGCCGACATCCAAGACACGGTCTTTGGCGGTGGCGTCGATCGCATGAGCGCGGACGGCTTTAGTTTCGAAATCGACGATCTTCATTACGAGGCAGAGCTCGACAGCCAGGTAAGCACCAAGCGCCGCGCGACCGTCGCCGAGCGTATCGACGAGGATACCCTGGCCAAGTTGAAGGCTCTGCGCGACCGCAAGTAGGTTCGCGCGTCGGATTCCCTCGTTTAATGCAAATTACCAGGTACTTTAGGGTTTAAAAATTAGACATACTCCCCGAATCGTTCATATGAACGTGTTCTGAATCCTTCTATAATGAGCACGTACATGTATCTCCGGGCATGTGTTCCAAGCTTTAGAGCTTAGCTTCGAGGGGAAGCAAGGCCGAACAGCTCGGAGAGGGGAGGAGAAAAAATGAAACCACTAAAGGGCATCAAGGTAGTTGATCTGACCACCTACATGGCAACGCCGGCAACCGGTCGCGTGCTGGCCGATTGGGGCGCCGATGTCATCAAGGTCGAGGCCTCTAAGGGCGACCCTTGCCGCGTTACCCAGGCAGCTGTGTTCAATATGCCCATGTCGGACGAAGAAAATCTCGCCTTCGACATGGTCAACCTCAACAAGCGCTTCGTCACCCTTAACCTCAAGAGCCCCGTTGGTGCCGAGGTCATGGATAAGCTCTTGGCCGAGGCCGATGTCTTCATCACCAACACGCGTACCAAGTCCCTGAAGAAGATGGGCCTTGATTGGGAAACCCTGCACGCCAAGTATCCTAAGCTCGTCATGGGCCATGGCCTTGGCTACGGCAAGAAGGGCGCCGAGAAGGACGATCCCGGTTTCGACGTCACCTGCTACATGGCGCGCGGCGGCGTTTACGGCACCACCGTCAACCGCGGCGATTCTCCTATGATCCCCACCAACGGCTACGGCGACATGCAGGCTTCCATGTTCCTGGCTGCCGGCGTTCTGGCTGCGCTTCTTGGCCGTCAGCAGTCCGGCGAGGGTGAGTACGTCACCTGCGCTCTGCAGCATGCGGCTCTGTATGCCCTGATGGTCGGTATGATTTCCGCTCAGTACGGCAATCCTTACCCCAAGAGCCGCCTGGAGGTCATCTGCCCCTTCAACAACGTCTACACCTGCGGTGACGGCAAGGTTATCGCGATGTGCGACCCCGAGTACGATCGCGATTACAATAAGATCATGAAGCTTGTCGGCCGTGAGGATATGGTGGACGAGCCTCGCCTGGTCAATTGTGTGAAGATGAACGAGGCCGGCTTGAACCCCGAGGTCGTTGGCATCATGGATGACGCTCTGAGCAAGATGACCGCCGCCGAGGCTCTGAAGATTTTCAAGGAAAACGGCATTCCTTGCGAGCTGTGCCAGACCCCGCTCGATATCTACGAAGATCAAAACGTCCTGGACAACGACTACTTGGTGAAGGTGGATTACCCCGCTGGTGGTCGCTGGGTTGCAACGCCTCCTTGCCAGTTCGAGTCCGAGCCTGCCGATCCCGGCTACAAGCCCACGGGCAAGGCCGGCTCTGCCACCGAGGAAGTTATGAAGTCCTTGGGCTACACCGACGAGCAGATTGCTGCCGCTATGGCGTCGGGCGACGTTGAGGGCCCAGTTGATCTGGCAACCTTGCAGACTCGCTGGTAGTTTCGCGTAGCGCGTGGTTCGCACGGGCGGCGTAGCTGTTTGTGCGGGGCTGCGGCTGGCGCCTTTCATAACGCAAAGGCTTCTAGGGCCGGGGTTTGCGCCCCGGCCCTTTTGCGTTTTTTGGCTATCGCCTGGGAGCGCGGATGAACGCATTCGTGTCGGCTCTGTTAAGAATTCCGTCGTTTCCTGCGCAAGCAAAACAGGGGCGTATACTCACCTACGCCCTCGAGGGGCCTCCGAGCATTCGAGCCTGAAAGCGCCCGTCGCGCCCGCCAGCTCTTCCCTGGGTTTTACCTGGTAGTTGAAGGGGAAGAGGTAAGTCCCACGATGGAGGTTTTCCAACATACGTTCACTCAGATGGCCATGCTTTTCTTCATCATGGTCTGTGGTTTCGTGGCGCGTAAAAAGAAGATGACAAGCGATTCCTTCGATGGAAACTTGTCAAAGCTGGTGATGACCATCACCCTGCCCGCAACCATTCTGAACTCGGTGCTTTCGGATGCGAACCTTCCCTCCGACGAGGTGATTCTTACCATGTTCGGCTACTCGGTGATCTACTTTGCGGTAGTCTCGGTGTTCGCCTTTGTAGTTGCTCATGTGCTCTATCGCGACCTTAGTCGCGCTGCTCGTGGCGCGCACGCCTTCATGATGGTTTTTGGCAACGTCGGATTTTTGGGCTTCGCGGTGCTTGCGGCCGTGTTTAACCAAGATGCAGTGCTCTACGCTGCCATCTTCAACATCGTCTTCAACCTGATGGTGTTCTCGCTGGGTGTCTTCTTCGTGGCAGGCGACGATTCCGAAACCAAGCGCCGTCGCAGCCTCAAGATGCAGCTGAAGGCCATCTGGGCCATGCTCACCAAGCCGGTGATGCTGGCTTCTTATTTAGCCATGGCCTTGGCGCTTCTGCACATCACCGACAGCGGCCCTATCGGGCAAACCTGCGACATCCTGGGAGGAATGACGGTTCCCGCCGCCATGCTGATCATCGGCTCGTCCTTGGCCAAGATGCCCGTGCGTGAGATGCTCTTCGATGGCTGGGCCTATATCACCACCATCATCCGCTTGGTTTTGGTGCCGGTTGCGATGTATGCGCTCTTCGGCCTGTTCGTTAGCGATCCGTACCTGCTTGCTATCTTGGTGTTGCTTTCGGGCATGCCCGCGGCTTCCAACGGAACCATGATGTGTTTGGCCTACGGCGGCGATTCCCTCACGATGTCGCGCGGCACCTTCCTAAGTACCGTGCTCTCGCTCGTTACACTGCCGGCAATTGCGTTGGTTGTGGTGTAGCCAAGCTCCTGCGCTTCGCGACCTATTCTAGGTATGCCCCTGTTTGGCGGTTCCACAGGTGCGCGTATTCGCCATTCTGCTCGATGAGCTGGGCATGAGGCCCGTCCTCGACGATCTTGCCGTCGTGCAGCACCACAATGCGGTCAAGGCTGGCTACCGTGCTCAGGCGATGCGCCACGACGATGCTCGTGCGCCCCTGCATCAGCTTGCCCAGAGCGTCCTGCACCAGCTTCTCGCTCTCGGAGTCAAGGGCGCTTGTCGCCTCGTCCAAAACAAGGACAGGGCAGTCGGCCAGCATGGCACGCGCAATCGCGATGCGCTGGCGCTGTCCGCCTGATAGCTTCACGCCGCGCTCGCCGGTGATGGTTTGAAAGCCTTGGGGCAGGCGCTCGATGAACTCCAGTGCGTTGGCCATGCGCGCTGCTTCGCGAATCTCGGCTTCGGTGGCGTCGGGGCGTCCGTAGGCGATGTTCTCAGCGATGCTGCGATGAAACAGCAGCGCCTCCTGCGGCACGTAGGCAATCTGGCGTCGCAGGCTTTGCTGGGTGGTGTCGGCGATGTTTTGCCCATCCACCAAAATCTGCCCATCCTGAATGTCCGACAAACGAAGAAGGAGCTTGGTCAAGGTGGTTTTGCCCGCGCCGCTCATGCCCACCAGGCCTATGCGCTCACCAGGCGAGATGTTCAAATTGAAACAATCGAAGACCTGTGTTCTGGTGTTGCCGTCGGTGTAATAAAAGCCGATGTCTTTGAACTCGATGCGCCCCTCGCTCACTTTCAGGGGCAGCGCATCGGGCTTGTCGGCTACCAGGCGCGGCTCGTCGAGCACTTGCGTCATGCCACTGGCGTCGCCGAAGGCACGGTTGAAGCGCTGCAGGCCGTTGTTGATGAAGTTGAACTGGTTGGTGATGGTGTAGGTGTAGGTGAACATAAGCACCAGTGTGCCTGGCGTGATGCCAAACCACGCGTTGCCGCCGGCGATGAACACGGCTACCACGCTCATGATCACTACGGTGATGCATGCGGTGATGATGCCGCGCGTGAGCGACGCCCACATGCGCTTGGAATCGCGCAACACCACTTCCTTGTTCGCGGCATCGAAAAGCCCGCGCTCGTAATCCTCACGACCGTAGGTCTTTACCGCAAGGATGTTGGCCACGGAGTCGGAAAGCTCGCCCGACAGGTTGTTCTGCGCGCCGGCGGCCTGCTCGTTGAGCGAAAGGATACGCTTGTACATGTAGTAGGAAGCGCTGGCGTAGATGATGAGCAAAACCATCAGGATGCCCACGTACAGAGGCACGCGCGGGGCCAGGATGCCGCAGGTGAAGATAATCGAGCAGAGCACCGGCATGAAGGGGAAGTTGATGGTCTCGATTAGCTGGTTGTAGGCGCTCATGAACTTGGAGGTTTGGCTGATGAGCGTGCCCCCGAAGCGATTGGAGTGGAAGCTGATGGATTGGTTGCAAAGCGCATCGAAGCTCATGGTGGCCAGGTCGTAGCTGGCGGCGATTTCGAGCTTGTAGAGGGTGTAGTCCTGTAGTTTGCTTGCCGCCTGACCAAGTATGTTAATTGCCACGAGCGCAGCCACGTAGGGTCCGTAGGCGGCAAAGACTTGGTCAGCGGCGACGGGCTCGGAGCTTACTTTGTCCACGATCAGACTCATCACATAGGGGTTGCCGTAGGTAAGCAGCGCAACGAATGAGAAAGTGCACAGCATCAGTCCGAAAAAATAGCCCTTATGGTTGCGCGTTACCTGCCAGTAGTAATGGAGCGTGCGTCGTGTGGTTGATTGTGCCTGAGCCATGCTGGACCCCTTGCTTCGTTTGCTTGTGCGTGTGTTTCGGTTTTCATTTTCTCAAAGCTGTCAAGGTGGGCGCTGGCGTGCAGTGCGGGGAGCGCGCGGCTGTGCATGTGTGGGTGCCCCTGCGTGCGCAGGCGTGCAGGCGTGCAGGGTGTGGCGCGTCCATTCGCAAGGCGCGGGCTGTAGCGCGCAGGGCGTAGTATGCAGGGCGAGCTGCTCCCTTGGCAGCGGGGCTTTTCATCGTTTGGGCCCTACGGCGCGCTATACTTACTCGCGCAGCTGCGCGTAGGTTTGCGCAGCTGCAGCTAACGAGGAATGGAGCACAGCGTGAAGACGGTCGAAGTAGCCGCAGCAATCATCAAGCAAGACGGCAAAATCCTTGCCACTCAGCGCGGCTACGGCGATTACGAAGGCTACTGGGAGTTTCCCGGCGGCAAGCTCGAGCCGGGCGAGACCGGCGAGCAGGCCGTGGTTCGCGAACTAAAGGAAGAGATGGACGCCACGGTGGCCATCGACCAGTTCGTTATCACGGTGGAGTACGATTACCCGCAGTTCCATCTGATTATGCATTGTTACTTATGCCACGTGGCCGAAGGCAAGCTCAAACTCTTGGAGCACCATGCCGCTAAATGGCTTTCCGCCGCCGAGTTCGAAGACGTCAACTGGCTCGGTGCTGACATCGAGGTCCTCGAGGCCTTGAAGGCCCAAGAGCTGGTAGGCTAAACCTCAATATTCCGCAATTTAGCTAGGCAAGAGCGGCGGTTCCTCACAATCGGGCAAGGAGCCGCCGCTTTAATCATTGAATTCCGCCGTTAAAAACAAGCTTTGATTTATGGACCCTCAAAAAATGAAGCTAAAACCAAGGAGGCCCTGCGCAGGCAGGACCTCCTTTTTGTGAGGCTATAAGCTCAAGAACAGCTCGTGTAGGCGGGTGTCGGAATCTAGCTCGGGGTGGAAGGCCACTCCGAGCTGTTTGCCCTGCAGCACGGCCACGGGGTAGCCGTCGTGTTCGATGATCGGCGTGGCCTGGGCGCCCAGCTTCGTGATGCGCGGCGCGCGGATGAAGGTGAGAGGAATTTGCTCGTCGCCTTCGGCCCTTGCAACATCGCGCGCTTCTTCGGTCCAAGGCTCTTCTGCGTGGAAGCTGCCCAGCTGCCGCCCGTAGGCGTTGCGCTCTACACTTACATCCAGTGTTCCAAAGCCATGCACTGCCAAGCGCTCCTTGGCGGCCCCAGGGTCAAGTCCGGCAAGGTCGCCGGTGCCTTCCACCTCCTTCGCCAAAAGAATAAGCCCCGCGCAGGTTGCCAACACAGGCAAGCCAGACTCAATCTTTCGCTTAAGTTCGTCGAACATCCCCAGCTCGCGCAACAGCTTGGCTTGAGTGGTCGACTCGCCTCCGGGCAAAACCAACCCGTCGAATTCTTGTTTAAGGTCTGCCGCTTGGCGAAGCTCGACCACGTTTGCGCCAAGCTCGCGCAGCCTTGCTTCGTGTTCGGCAAAAGCTCCCTGAACAGCCAGTACCGCAATCGTGCGCGTCATTACTTGCCACGCTCCGCCATCAGAAGCTCAATCTCGCTCTCGTTGATGCCGACCATCGCCTCGCCCAGATCTTCGGAAAGCTCGGCGATAAGTGAAGCATCATTGTAGTTGGCCACAGCCTTGACGATGGCCTGCGCGCGCTTTGCGGGGTTGCCGGACTTGAAGATGCCCGATCCCACGAACACGCCCTCGGCGCCCAGCTGCATCATCAGCGCGGCGTCGGCGGGGGTGGCTACGCCACCTGCTGCAAAGTTGACCACGGGGAGCTTGCCGTTTTCGTGCACGTATTTAACCAGTTCGTAGGGGACTGCCAGCTGCTTTGCTTCCTCGAACAGCTCATCCTCGCGCAGCGATACCACGTGGCGAATTTGATTCTGGATAAGGCGCATATGGCTTACCGCCTGCACCACGTCGCCGGTGCCGGGCTCACCCTTGGTGCGGATCATCGATGCGCCTTCGGCAATGCGGCGCAACGCCTCGCCTAAGTCACGGGCGCCGCAGACGAAGGGAACCTCGAAGGCGGTCTTGTCGATGTGGTAGATGTTGTCGGCGGGCGAGAGAACCTCGGATTCGTCGATGTAGTCGATCTCGATGGCTTGCAAGATCTGTGCCTCGACCTGATGTCCGATGCGTACCTTGGCCATAACGGGGATGCTTACGGCTTCCTGGATGCCCTTGATCATCTTGGGGCCGGACATGCGGGAAACACCGCCGGCTGCGCGAATGTCGGCCGGGATGCGCTCCAAGGCCATGACGGCGCAGGCGCCTGCTTCTTCGGCGATGCGTGCCTGCTCGGGCGTGGTAACGTCCATGATGACGCCGCCTTTGAGCATTTGGGCCAGCTGCTTGTTGAGTTCGTAGCGTTTGGACATGAGGTTCCTTCCTTTAAGGAGCGGTTATTTGTTGGCAGCTAGGATACGGTGCATCTGATTATGCTGAAATATCCAAAACCATAGTTTTTAATATGACCAGCTGGTTATAAAATAGCTGTAAAATCGCAAAGGCTGATAAGACCAATGTGCCGCCGTTGAAGAAAGGAGAGCCGAAAGTGCTCCAATACGACCTTGATTCACGAAAGAGCGGCAGTCTCTACGAGGAGCTGGTCCGTCGCATGCGCGCCGACATCGCGCAGGGAGTCATCGCCCCCGACGAGCATCTTCCTTCGAAGAGGGATTTCGCGCGCTCACTCGGCGTGAGCGTCATCACGGTTGAGCACGCCTACCAGCAGCTGGTTGCCGAGGGCTACGTGCGCGCGATCCAACGCAAGGGTTACTTTGCCAACGACGTCGGTTCCTTTGCGGCAAAGATGGCGGATAGCCTGTCTTCGGCGGCTTCGGTCAAAAAGCGCGCAGATACTGGTTTTGCATCCGTTGGCAGTGATTTAGTCCTTGGAGCTGCGCTTGAGGAGAACCGTGCCCTTAAGGATGCAGGTCTTGGCGCGCCCCAGGGCGCCTCTTCGGCTTCGGCCACGGGCGACCCGGTGGTTCTTTCGCTCGCAGGTATCCCACGCGTTCTTTTCGATCTGAGCGGCGGCGTTGCCCCCGATTCCTTCCCGCGCCAAGCCTGGTCGCGCATTGTGCGCGAGGTGGTGGAGGATGCCCCCGATGAGCTTCTTCTTAAAAGTGCGCCGCGCGAAGGGCTGCCCGAGTTGCGCCGTGCCATCGCCCATTACGTGGCGCGCGCTCGCGATATGCAGGTTGAACCTTGGCAGGTGATCGTCGGCGCGGGCGCTCAGGGACTCTACCCCGTGCTCCCGCGCTTGCTCGGGCGTACGCGTTTTGCCGTGGAGGATCCGGGTTATCCAACGCTTGCCCGAACCTATGCCGCCAACAAGGTCGAGGTTGCGCAGGTTGCCATGGATGAAAAGGGGATTGATGTGGATGCTCTACGCGCTTCGGGGGCGCAGGTGGTGCACGTGATGCCGTCGCATCATTTCCCAACGGGCGCGGTTATGCCCATCGCGCGTCGCTACGAGCTTTTGGCCTGGGCCTCGGAAGGCGAGGGACGCTACATTATCGAGGACGACTATGATTGCGAGTTTCGCCACCAGGGCCGCCCGATTCCTGCCTTGCAGGGTATCGATGCCGCCGAGCGAGTGGTTTACCTCAACACTTTCGCGCGCACCGTTGCCCCAAGCCTTAGGCTGGGTTTCATGGTTTTGCCCGCGCATCTGGCTGAGCGCTTCCGTGACGAATGGGGTGGTGAAGCCTCGTCGGTTTCCGCCATCGAGCAGATGGCGCTCTCGCGCTTTTTGTCCGAGGGTGCCTTCGACAAGCACGTTAATCGTATGCGTCGCCACTATCGCGAGGTGCGCGATTCCTTCCTTGAGGGTTTGGACGGCCTATCTTGCAGCGCCTTGGGCAAGGACGCAGGCCTGCATTTCGTGCTCGATTGCGAAGCGCCTCTTGATGAGGAGTGCCTTAAGGCCGAGCTTTTGGAGGAAGGCGTGCGCGTAAGGACTTTAAGCGATTACTTTGGCAGCCCATCCGATTCGGGTGGCGTATCAGTTTGTCGCAGCGACCGCTCCGAAGCACTGGGTAAAGTTGCCGGCACCACGTCTGGGCAGGGCAAAGCTGCCGCTAGCTCTACTAAGTTGGTGATATGTTATTCCGGCCTGTCGGCAAGCGATGCTGCCGAGGCCGCCCAGCGCGTCCGCTGTGTTATCGAGCGCCTTCGGCCAAGCCACGCCTAGCGCGAATATGCTTTTGCAACAATGTGGGCGCCGGCGCCTGCCAGCAAGCTGCGCCCAAGCCTCAAGTTTTTCTTGCATAGGCGCGCAGGGCTTCGTATACTAGCAAGGCTGTTTTATTTCACATGCTTGGTGGACTTATGCTCGCCAGTGGCCCCGCGGGGTTGCGAGCGCAGGGATGAAGCCAGGCAGAGGATCAACGAATGGAGAAAAAATGACTAAGATCAACCTTAAGGTCCTGCTCGATGCAGGTTGCCACTTCGGCCACCAGACTCGCCGCTGGAATCCCAAGATGAAGCAGTACATCTTCGGCAAGCGCGGCGATATCTACATCATCGACCTCAAGGAAACCCTTTACGGCCTGGACGCTGCTTACACCGCAGTCAGCCAGATCGCTTCTCAGGGCGGCACCGTGCTGTTCGTCGGCACCAAGAAGCAGGCTCAGGAGTCCGTCATCGAGGCTGCTAACAAGTGCGGCATGCCCTACGTCAACGCTCGTTGGCTCGGCGGCATGATGACCAACTTCGTCACCATCCGTTCCCGCGTCAAGCGCATGGAAGAGCTTGAGGCAATGGAGCAGGACGGCCGCATGGAGAAGCTCCCCAAGAAGGAGCAGATCCTGCTGAAGAAGGAGCTTTCCAAGCTGCAGACCAACCTCAACGGTATCCGCAACATGACTCGCACCCCCGATGCCATCTTCGTCATCGACACCAACAAGGAGCACGGTGCGATCGCCGAGGCTAAGCGCCTGAACATCCCCGTTATCGGCACCCTCGACACCAACTGCGATCCCGACGACGTCGATTACGGCATTCCCGCAAACGACGACGCTATCCGTTCCGTCCGTCTTCTGTGCGACTTCGTCGCCGACGCCGTTATCGCCGGCACCGGTGCTCCCGTCACCGCAGAGGAAATGGCTGGCGAGGCTCCCGCAGAGGAAGCTGCTCCTGCCGAGGCTGCAACCGAAGCTGCCGCAGAGTAGCCTGTAAGCTTACAAGGCTCAAACCCAATGCAAGCAAGGGCGGTGGACTTAGCGTATAGGCCCACCGCCTGTTCCCTTTAAAAGAAAGGAAACCAAATGGCTCAGATTACCGCCGCTATGGTTAAGGAACTGCGCGAGATGACTGGCGCTGGCATGATGGAGTGCAAGAAGGCCCTGACCGAGGCCGACGGCTCTCTCGAGGGCGCCGTTGACGTCCTGCGCACCCGTGGTCTTGCTGCCGTTGCCAAGAAGGCCGGCCGCGCCACCAACGAGGGCTATGTCATGGCCGTCACCAACGAAGAGGATACCGCCGGTGCCATCGTCGAGCTCAAGTGCGAGACCGACTTCGTTTCCGGTAACGAGAAGTTCCGCGCCTATGTTGCCAAGGTCACCGAGGCTGTCATGGCTTCCAAGCAGACCGACGTCGAGGCTCTGAAGGCCGTCGAGGTCGAGGGCGAGACCGTCGAGGCCATCCTCACCGACTGCATCCACGTGATGGGCGAGAACACCGAGCTCGCTCGCGTTGCTTACACCGAGGCTCCTGCTGTTGCCGCCTACATCCACGGCACCGGCAAGATCGGCGTTCTGGTTGAGTTCGACGTCGAGGGCGTCGATACCACCGCTGCCGAGTTCAAGCAGTGCGGCAAGGACGTTGCAATGCAGGTTGCAGCTATCGCTCCCATCGCCGCTAACCGCGAGGACGTCGACCCCGCTGTTGTCGAGCACGAGATGGGCATCTACAAGGCTCAGGCTGCTGAGTCCGGCAAGCCCGAGGCCATCCAGGAGAAGATCGCTACTGGCCGCCTTGAGAAGTTCTTCAAGGAGCAGTGCCTCACCGAGCAGGCCTTCGTTAAGGATTCCGACAAGACCGTCACCGAGTACGTCAACTCCGTTGCCAAGGCTCTGGGCGGCACCATCAAGGTCAAGTCCTTCACCCGCTTCGCTCTGGGCGAGTAATTCGTTTTCACGAATGCACTTTGCGTCTGCTTTCGGACGGGCGTTTCAAGGGACCCTTCGGGGTCCCTTTTCTTGTTGGCGCAGGGTTGATTTGTGATTGAGCCGCAAGTGAATTGCAATTGAAGGATTGCTAATTTGCGATCAAATTGCGACTGAATTTTTTGTGATGTCGCACGTGGACGGAATGCGCCGGGGCCGTCTTTGTATAATAGGAAAGCTAAAGATAAAGCAGAGAGGCGGCTGGGTATGTCCGAGGAAATCATCATTACGCGCGAGACCAAGAACCTTACGGGCTCGGTGCGTGTTGGTGGTGCTAAAAATTCCGCGCTCAAGCTTGTTGCCGCCGCCATTCTGGGTCAGGGCGAAAGTGTTCTACACAACGTGCCCCGCATTTCCGATATCGAGATAATGGCCGAGGTTATCCGCTCTTTGGGCGGTACAGTAGAGCGCAAAGACGAAACCCTGATCATCGATACCGCCGAGGCCACCGGCTACGAGACGCCCTACGAGCTTGTGTCCAAGATGCGCGCGAGCATCTCGGTCTTGGGGCCTTTGATCGGCCGTTTCGGCCATGCGCGTGTTGCCATGCCGGGCGGTTGCAACATCGGCGCCCGGAAGATCGATCTTCATTTGAAGGTGCTTCAGTCTTTGGGCGTCGAGTTCGTCAACGACCATGGTTATCTGTATGCTTCCACTCCCAACGGCATGCATGCAGCCGACGTTTATCTGGATTTCCCCAGTGTCGGCGCAACCGAGAACATGCTGATGGCCTCTGTCGTCGTTGAGGGTACGAGCGTCATTGACAATGCCGCCCGCGAGCCCGAGATCGTCGACTTGGCCAACATGCTCAACGCCATGGGCTGCAAGGTCGAGGGCGCAGGTTCTCCTACCATCACTATCACGGGCGTCCCGCTGGAAAGCTTGCATCCCTGCGAGCACACCACCGTCGCCGATCGCATCGAGGCTGGCACCTTCTTGGCTGCCGGTGCCTTGATGGGCGGCCCCTTGACGGTCGAGGGAATCGATCCGGCATTTCTGCGCATGGCCATCATGAAGCTCACCGATATGGGTTGCACGGTCACCTGCGCCGACGATTCCATCACGGTGGCTCGCACCGAACCTTTGCGTCCCGTTGATATTCAAACCCTGCCACATCCGGGCTTCCCCACCGACCTGCAGGCGCAGTTCTGCCTTTTGTGCGCGGTGGCCGACGGCACTTCCGTTATTACCGAGAACATTTTCGAGAATCGCTTCATGTTCGCCTACGAGCTTAATCGCATGGGCTCCGACATTACGGTCGAGGATCATCACGCCATCGTTCACGGCGTGAAGAAGCTTCAAGGCGCGCCCGTTTCATGCCCCGATCTGCGCGGTGGTGCCGCCTTGGTTATCGCCGGTCTTGCCGCCGAGGGCGAAACGCGCATCCATGACCTGCATCACATCGACCGCGGTTACGACGATTACGTGGGCAAGCTTAAAAGTCTTGGCGCCAACATCGAGCGCGTGCGCGTTTAAGCCTTCGGGAGTAAATTGTGAGCAGCAATCGCCCTACTCGTCGCAAACGAACCGCAAATAGCTGGAAATCCTCGATGCTTGGCACTCACGCCAGTGCTTCGTCGCGCGGCGCCCATTCTTGGGGTAAACGCGGTGCGAGCGCACGTACGCCGCAGCGCAAGAAGAGCTCCTTTTCGCATCGTCCCGTTGCCGACCATCGCAGCGCTGCCGCCAGGGGCGGTTACGAGTCGCGCCGTCATGCGGTCTCGCTTGAGGGGCGCACTGCCGAGCTTAATCAGATGCGTCCTGCTGCAGCCTCGGCAATGGATATGTCTTCCACACGCCGCCGTCCGAGCGACCCTGCAGCGCTTATTCGCCGCCGCCGCCGTAATTTCTTCCTGATAATTGGCGCTGTGGTAATACTTGCGGTCGTTCTTGCCTTCGCGCTTGGCGGCTTCGTTTTCCAGAGCGTCATCTCCGGCAATCTGTCGCTTAAGGATTCCTCGGTTAAGTCTGCGCTAGTAGAACCTGAGAATGCTGACGATCCCTACTACGTTATGCTCACCGGTACCTCCAACAACGGTACCGAGGCAAGCTACATCGCCGTGCTGCGCGTCGACAAAGCCAACAACAAGCTCACCCTTCTGAATATCCCAAGCAACATCGCTTCGGGCAGTGAACAGCTGCGCGATTTGCCCAGCACTTCCGATATGGGCAGTCTGGTAACCGAAGTTTCAACTCTGCTCGGCGTCGACATTGCCCATTACGTGAGCCTCACCGATGAGGGCTTGGTGTCCCTGGTCGACTCCATCGGCGGCATCGACGTCAACGTCGAAAAGCTCGTCGATGACCCGAGGGCGGGCACTTCGGTGCTCGAGCCCGGCCAGCAGACGCTCAACGGCAAGCAGGCGCTCACTTACGTGCGTGCGTACAACTACGAGGATGGTCGCACCGTTCGTGCCACCGTGCAGTACCAGGTTATGCAGGCAATCATTCAAAAGATTTCCTCGCTGGGCGGCATGGACTTCATGAAAGCCGCCGACGCTTTGTCCAACGGAATCCAGACCGATTTCAGCTACGACGATCTTTCCAGCATGTCTGAGTTCTATTCCGGTGCGACCTTGCTCTACGGCACGGTCCCAGGTTCCACTTACGAATCGGACAAGCGCACCTTCTTCCGCGTGGCAAGCACCGGCTGGGAAAAGGTTAAAAGCTCGTTTATCGCGGGCGAGGAGCCTTCCGTCGACTACAAGGTAAGCAAGTCCGAGAAAAAGAGCCTCTCCATCATTGTCTTGAACGGTTCCGGTGTTTCGGGCAATGCGCAGAAGGTTCAGGAAAAGCTCGAGGAAAACGGCTACAAGGTTAAGGAAACGGGCAACGCCGAGGCCTTCGTTTACGAGGAAACCCTGATCGTCTACCGCAGTTCCAAGAACGAGAAGGAAGCTCAAGCCTTGGCCGAAACGCTGGGCGTGGGCCGTGCGGTTGCAGCCGGCGTCAACTACAATCTTTCCACCGACATTCAGATTATGGTCGGAAAGGATTGGGTCTCGTAAGACTGCGCTTTGCGCTGTTGCATTGGCCTTAGTTGTTTTGACATTTACGTAAGGTGCATCATCGTGGACAACGATTTCGATCCCATCGCCTACATCAACGAACCCCGCTGGCATAGCATGAGCCTAGGGCTTGGTCGCATCGAAGAGCTTCTGCATGGCCTGGGTGACCCTCATAAATCTTTGTGCTTCGTACATGTTGCGGGCACCAATGGCAAGGGCTCAACCTGTTCTTACCTTGCGCAGATTTTGCAGGAGGCCGGCATCAAGGTTGGCTTGTTCACCAGCCCATATTTGATCAAGTTTGAAGAGCGCATCCGTGTGGATGGCAAGAATATTCCTTACGACGATCTTGTGCGCGTTACAAAAAGGGTGCGTACGGTTGCCGAGGAGATGGCCGAGCATCCCACCGAGTTTGAGCTCATGACCGCTGTTGCCTTCCTTTATTTCAAGCAATGCAAGGTCAATATCGTTGTTGCCGAGGTGGGGCTAGGCGGTCGCCTAGATTCTACTAACGTGATCGAGCGCCCTGAACTTTCGATTATCACGAGCATTGGCCTTGACCACGTGGCTGTTCTGGGCTCCACCATTTCCCAGATTGCCGTCGAGAAGGCGGGCATCATCAAGCCTGGCGTTCCTGTCCTTTCCTGGCCGCAGGAACCTGATGCCCTAGATCGGGTTAAGCGTGCCGCTAAAGAGGCTGGCTCTCGCTTGTACATGCCTGATCTATCCGAACTTCTCGTTCCTCCGGTTTATGCTGGCTCGACGGGCTTAGTCAGGCCTTTTTATTACAAGGATGCAGCGTTCGAGACCGAGCTCTTGGGCAGCTACCAGCCAAGCAATGCTGTGATGGCTATCGAGGCTGCTCGCATTCTTCGTGGCTTGGGTTGGGATATCGATGAGGGTGATATCTGGTGTGGTATCGCCCACGCGCAATGGGCAGGACGTTTCCAACTTCTTTCGAGCAAGCCTGATTTCGTTGTAGATGGTGGGCACAACGTTCAAGGTGCCGAGGCACTTGCCTGCTCTCTGGCCAGCGTTTTCCCAGAAAAGAAGGCGGTGCTCGTGGTCGGCGTTCTGGCCGACAAGCAGCATCGTGCCATGTTGGAAAAGGTGCTTCCCCAGGCATGTTCGGTGCTTACGATAACGCCTCCAAGCCCGCGTGCCCTTTCGGCCGAAGAGCTCGCTGCCGAGGTTAAGGATGTTGCCGCCGAGCTTGAGGTGGAAGAACTCCCCGTTGCCGCGGCAGACGACATTGAATCCGCTCTTGCGCGCGCCTTCACGCTGGCGGGGGAGGACGGCCTGGTGGTGGCTTTCGGGAGCCTCTACAGCGTCGGCGAAATCATGGCCGCGCACGCGGCGCTTCGGCTTTAAGGTCGCTTGACGGACGCAGGTTGGCTTGGGCCTTGCGGTGTCTGCCTGGCCTCATGTGAAAATCGTGATGCGCTGCGCTCTTTCTTAGGCGTGGCGCTTCGTTTACGTTATACTGCAACAACACACGAGAGTATCTCGAATGGGCTTGGGCGGCGCCAAGTACCGAACCTGGTCAGGTCCGGGAGGAAGCAGCCATAAGGGACCGCTGACGAGCGCCCTTGCCTATTCGGGATACTTTTTTGCTATCAGCAACAATCGAGCTTTGGATTTAAGCATGGAAATCATCTCTTTCTTTTTGGCCCTGCTCTCCGATCCTCGCAGCTTCATCGCGGGCTGGATTGCGACGCTCGGCCCGGTAATGGTCTACACGCCCCTGTTTGCCATCGTCTGGGTGGAAACAGGCGTCGTCGTGTTTCCTTTCCTGCCGGGTGATTCCCTTCTGTTTGCCTCGGGCGTGTTCTCGGCCGATGGTGGCGGGCTTTCTCTTCCGGCAACTTTGCTCGTCTTTTATTGCGCAGCCATTCTGGGCAACACTTCCAACTACTGGATCGCGCGCTTCTTCGGATCGCGCATCATCGATTCGGGCAGGGTTAAATCGCTCACGCCTGAGCGCATGGCCAAGCTTGACGGTTTCTTCGAGCGCTACGGCGGCCTGACTATCATCATCACGCGCTTCATGCCCTTCTTCAGAACCTTCGCCCCCTTCGTCGCGGGCACGGGCCATATGAACTTCGGTAAATTCACCTTGTACAATGTGATTGGCGGCGTTGCGTGGGTCAGCCTTTTCGTGCTGGTCGGCTACTTCTTCGGCGGTGTCCCCTTTGTGCAGCAGCATTTCGAGGTCATCGTTTTGGGGATCGTCGCCGTGTCCGTTGCGCCCGCCGTTATCGGTGCGGTGAAAGGTGCTCTGGCCTCGCGCGGCAAGTCCAAGAAAACGCTTGAGGAGCGCGCCAAGCACGCGGCAGTCAACGAAGATTAAGTTAAACGGAAGGCGAATGGCATATGGCCGAGGCACTCTATCGTAAATATCGCCCCCAGGTGTTCAGCGACGTCGTGGGTCAGGAACACATTGAGCGCACCATTCGCAATGCCATCGAGCATGACAAAACCAGTCATGCTTACCTGTTCACCGGCCCGCGCGGCACGGGCAAAACTACCACGGCGCGCCTTCTTGCAAAGGCCCTGCTGTGCGAGAAGGGTCCTACGGCCGAGCCCGATGGCGCCTGCCAGGATTGCCTTGATATCGCCAACGGCGTGCACCCCGACGTCTACGAGCTCGACGCGGCAAGTCGCACTGGCGTTGACAACGTCCGCGAGGAAATCATCGGACGCGTGCAGTTTGCCCCCACGCGCGGCCGCTACAAGATCTACATCATCGACGAGGTTCACATGCTCTCGACGGCGGCGTTTAACGCGCTGCTCAAAACGCTTGAGGAGCCTCCGAGCCATGTGGTGTTCATCCTGTGCACCACCGACCCGCAAAAGGTCCCCGAGACCATCCATTCCCGTTGCCAGCGGTTCGATTTTCACCGCATTTCAAACGAGGCGATCATCGCGCGCTTGGGCACGGTGTGCGGCGAAGAAGGAATCGACTTCGAGCCTGAGGCCTTGGAGCTCATCGCTTATCGCGCCGAGGGAGGAATGCGCAATGCGCTCACCTCGCTCGAGCAGCTGATTTCCTTCGGCGACAACGCGGTCACCGTCGAGGCGGCCGAGCGCATGTTGGGCTCTATGGATTCCTCTCAGATTGCCGAGATTGTGGACGACATCGCGCGTCGCGACGCAGCGGCCTGCTTTAACTGGACATCTGATCTTGTGGAAACAGGCACCGACCTCGCCCAGTTCGTGCGCGATCTTGCCGAGTACGTTCGTAATCTTTATGTGATGAGTCTTGCTGGCACCGATATCGATCTGGGTGTGAGCCAGAGCGCTCGCGCGGTTATGGCCAAACAGGTTTCTTCCTTTGGTCCCGACCGTTTGAGCAATCTTCTTCTTGTTCTGGGCGATTTGTCGCAGGAGCTTCGCTCTTCGACTAATCCGCGCTTGAGCTTCGAGATCGCACTCACACGCATGGTTCGGCCCGAGTCCGACCTTACCCTTTCCGCTTTGGCCCAGCGTGTCGAGGCGCTTGAGCGCGCTTTGGCGAGCGGCCAGGTTCAGGCTGCGTCGGTTCAGGGCGGGGCTGCGGCGCAGCCTGCTACGGCTTCGCAGCCGTCTGCCGGCATGGCTGCAGCACAGGTCCCTGCCGGTGTGCCCGGTGGCGCGTCTGCTGGTGTTCCCCAGGCTGGCATGCCCCAGGCGCAAGGCGGGCATGCGCCCTCTTTCGACCAAGGGCAGGCTGCCCAAGCGCAGGCTGGTCAAGCACGATCCGCGATACCTTCCGTTGGCGCGGCTAATATTCCAGCTTCAGCGCCTGGCTCCGTAATGAATGCGGCAGCTCAAGCGGCTCGACCGTCGGGGCAACAGGGAGCCCCGGGCTTCCCGCAGCGCAATGCGCAGGCACGCCCAGCCCAAGCGGCGGCCAAGTTAACGGGCGCGCAGGCCGCCTTAGCGGCGGTGCAGGCTGCTCGCGATGCGAAGAACGGCTATCGTGCGCCTCAAGCTTCTTCCGCTCATGCGGCCGGTTCGGCGCCCGTCCAGGCATCAGCGCCCGCTCGGCCGCAGATGGGGCAGGCTCGGTCTGTCGCCCAAGCTCCCGTAAACGCGGTTCCTCCCCAGGCGCAAGCCATGCAAGCCCAAGCGCAAGCGGCGCAAAGCACCGCAAGTCCTGCAGCTCAGGCAAGCGCTGCCGAGCCTCAAGCGCGGGCCCAAGCCGCTAACGCGGCGACCGCGCAGCCAAGCGCGGGTCAGCCTGATATCTCTAACCCCGCAAACCTTCAGCGTTTGTGGCGTGCGGTCACGACGGCGATCCGCAAGGCCAACCCTGCGCGTGGCGTTCTTTTCATGAACGCAAAGGTTTCCGCTTCTCCTGTCGGAGCCATCGAGGTCGGTTTCGCGGCCGACAATAAATTCGCTTATGATGCCGCAGCCAAACCCGAGGTAACCCAGCTGCTTGCGGAATCCATTCGTCAGGTTGCCGGGGCCGATATCCCCTTTGAGCTTAAACTTCTGGGTACCTCGGCAGCGGCTGCTCCTGCCACGGCCTCTGCCGCCCCTGTGCCTGCAGCGAACCCCGCTGCAGTCGCCGCAAATCCTGCGAATCCTGCCGCCGGCTTTGCTCGTGGGACCCAGGCCCAGAATCCGTCTGCTCCTCCTGCTTCGTTTACGAGAGCAGGTGCCGCAAGCCAGGCAGCAGCTCCTGCTGGCTTTGGGTCTGCTCAGTCTGCCAAGCCCGCGATGCCAAATACCTCTGGATTTGGCGACAAGCCCGCTTCTGAGCCTCAGGCTCCCGCTGCAGCAGACGACGATCGTGTCCCCTTGGACATCTATGATTCCTTCGCTTCGTCCTACGACGAACCTCCTTTTGACGAGCCCTCAGCGCCCGCTCCCGCATCGTCGGCAGCAGCGCCTGCGGTATCTTCGCCTGTGCCCTCGGCAGCAAGGCCCGCCGCCAATTCCCAAGGCGCTCCGGGTGCCGCCCAGGTTTTCTCGCCTGCAGCAGCCCCAGGCCAAAACGCTGGTCCCAACCCAGAGGAGGATGCGCGCATCGAGCAGATGTTCAACGACGCCTTCGGTGGGGGAGTGCGCTTTTACGACGCCGAATGATGCCAAGCAAGCGCCTTTGCGCCGCGAGCAAATCGCGCCACGCGTCCAGGCATCGTATACAATCTCGTTAATTGACTTTCAAACGAAAAGGAGCAACCTCATGGCAATGAACATGCAGGCGATGATGAAGCAGGCCCGCAAGATGCAGGCCGACCTGGCAAAGGCTCAGGAAGAAGCCGCGCAGCTCACCTTCGAGGCAACCGCAGGCGGTGGCATGGTAAAGGCCGTTGCCACAGGTGATATGAAAATCACTTCCCTTACCATCGATCCCGAGGCAGTTGACCCCGAGGACGTCGAGATGCTTCAAGATCTGGTTGCCGCTGCCGTCAACGAGGCCCTTCGTGGCGCTTCCGATCTTTCGGCACAGCGTATCAGCGCAGTCACCGGCAATATGAATATCCCCGGAATGCCTGGCGGGATTCCCGGTCTGTTCTAGTAGGGTCTTTTGTACTCAGCACCTTCCATACAAAAGCTTCTTGATGAACTTGAGCGCCTTCCCGGCATCGGCCCCAAATCGGCGCAGCGCATTGCCTATTGGATCTTGAATTCCAAATCCTCCGATGCTCTGCGCCTGGCCGATGCCATCGTCGAGGTGAAGCAAAAGGTTCATTTCTGCAAGCAGTGCTTCAATTACGCTCAGGATGATCTATGCGAGATTTGCGCTTCGGAAAAGCGAGCGCAGGATATTATCTGCGTCGTTTCTGAATCGCGCGACATTCCTCCGATAGAGCGCACCGGGGCATTTACCGGTAAATATCATGTTTTGGGCGGCGCACTGTCGCCTCTTGAGGGCATAGGCCCCGATTCTCTTCATGTGACCGAGCTTCTTGCACGCCTTAACGACCCTTCAATCCAAGAGGTCATCATCGCTACCAACCCCAACGTCGAGGGTGAAACTACGGCAAGCTACCTGGCGCGCCTCCTTCGCCCCACGGGCGTCAAGGTCACGCGCCTTGCAAGCGGCCTGCCGGTTGGCGGCGACTTGGAGTTCGCCGACGAGGTCACCCTTGGCCGTGCCATCGAGTCGCGCCGCGCCCTCTAGTTTCCTCGTTGTCGCCCCTCCCTCAATACTTACCGTCGCAGCGCCGCAACCGTCAGCCGGATGCGGCGCTGCTCGTCGGTGCTCGCCCGAAGCGG
>JAUMVJ010000013.1 GCA_030530215.1 Coriobacteriia bacterium | reverse complement strand
GCCTAGTTGGCTTCGGGCCTCTTGCGCGTTTTGCAAACGATCAGGTTCTCACGCATGTACGCGATGATGTCGCTCGATTCGTAGAGCGCCTTGCCATCGATAACCAAGCAAGGGACCTGAGGCTTGCCGCCGATCTCAATAAGCTCTTCGAGAACGCCCGGCTCAAGGGTGTTCTTCAGAGGAAGCTCGATACAGCGCATCTCCATGAACTTCAAAACCTTTTGGCAATAGGGGCAGGTGGGCTTGTAATAAAGAACGTACTCGGACATAAGCATCTCCTTTCAATACGAAGGCTAAAAAGCAAAACGGGCGAACCCCCGAAGAAGTTACGCCCGCTTTTGCATGTATCAAATTGCCGCAAGCAATTACTTGGTCTTCACGGTCTTGACCTTGCTCCAGCCGGAATAGTAGGTCTTTCCGTTGACGACCTTGTAGGCGCGTGCCTGGACGTAGTACTTGGTCTTCTTCTTGAGCTTCTTCACGGTCTTGGCCTTGGCGGAGGCGCCCTTGGCCTTCACGGTTTTGGCCTTGGCCATGGACTTCTTGGTGGAGTACTTCAGCTCCACGCCATCGCGCTCGGAGGTAAGCTTTGACCAGCTGGCCTTGAATGCCTTCTTGGCCTTGGAGACTTTGAACTTAGCCACACCCTTAGGGTTGATAACGTAAGTTGCGCTTGCCACTCCAGTGTAGGTGCCGCCAGTGGCGGTAAGGGTCACCTGGTAGGTGCCGACCTTCGTGCCTTCGGCAATATCGGCCGTGTAGTCAACGCCATCTTTAAGGATCTTGTCGTTTACCACAACCGATTTGATGCTCGGGTTCTGAGCCTTGCCGTTGTAGGTGAACTCGGATTTCGAAAGCTCGATGGTGGCATCGGCGATGCTGCGCGAATTGATGGTGAAGCTGAACTTCTTATGGCCGACGAAGTTGGTCTTTTCCTTGGCGGTAATCTGCAAGCTATGCTCACCGGCGTCGGTCACCTTGTTGCCGGAAACCAGCAGGGACTCCAGAGGAACCTCAACGGCGTCCTCCCCTTCGCCAACAGCAACCGAATCGATGGTTTGAACCTGCTCGTAATTGTTATAGGTAACCACCTTGCCCAAAGTGATAACGGCTTCGTCCAAGCTCAGACGCTTGATGGTGAAGTCCTTAGTGGTTTCGCCCGTGAAATTCGAGTCGTCCTTGATCGAGATGGTCATGGTGTAGCGATCGGCATCGGTACCGGTATTGCCCTCGATGCTCAGCGATTCAGCGGGCACGGCAACCTTGTTGTCGCCCTCGCCGGCCGTCACTTCAATCTGCTGGGTCTGCTCTTTGCCGTTGTAGGTGAGCTCATTAGCCAAAGTCACCTTGGCGCCCTTGATGCTGCAGGGCTTGATAGTGAACTTCTGAGCGGAAGTAGAGCCCACGAAGTTAGAGTCTTCCTTGGCCGTGAGCACCAAGCTTTCATAGTCGCCGGCATTTTTGCCCGTGTTCCCGGAGATTTCCAAGGAGTCTAGGTCAACGTCAACAGCGCTATCTCCCTCGCCCACGGTAACGGATTTAACGGTTTGTGCCTGATCCTTGCCGTTGTAGGTAAGTGCATCACCCAGCTCAACCGTGGCTTTGCTGATATACAGAGGATTGACGTTGAAACCAGCCGCCCATTCACCAGTGAAATTACCCTTGCCAGTAATGATCAGGGTATATGCGCCAATACGGTAATCCTTTGCGGTGTTGTTGCTCACTTCTATGGAGTTAGCCAGCTCGTCACCTTTAAGCACAACCTCGTGCTCGTCGTCGTCCTCGCCGATGAGCACGGTAACGGACTGAACGGTTTGAGTTTGCACCTTGCCGTTGTAGGTAAGCGCATCGCCCAGCTTAACTGAAGCGCCTTCGATGCTTGCAGGATTGATGGTGAATTCAGCGGTAGCGGTGGTGCCATCGTCGAAATTACCCATGCCGGTAATAACAGCCGTGACAGCACCCGCGCTGGTAAAGTCGTCGGCATCCTTGCCGTCGCGACGCTCGTAACTCACGGTGTAGTCGGTGCCCTCCACCAGGGTCTCGCCGTTCCACTCAACGGAAGAAACGGTAGGCTTATGCTCCTTGCCATCGTAGGTTGCGCTGTCGGCATCGAATGCTACCGTGGCGCCCTCAATGCTTGCAGGCTGAATCACGAAGACCTCTTCGGGGTTCGCCCCGTTAGAAGTCCTAAGCTCGTACTTCTTTTCAATCTCCTTGGCTGTTTCCTCATCCACGCCGTCAGCGCTAAAGCCCGTAAGTTTCACGCTGTACCAGCCAGCCGGCTGGGGAGCGTCAACGGAAACCAGGTTGTTTTTATAAGCAAGATTGCCAACCAGGAGATCGCCTTTATCTACACCGCTAAAGCTGACTTTTGCGAGTTTGGCATCGCCGTCGTAAGTATAGGCCTTGTAAGTTTTGCCAGACACTTCAATTTCTTTGTAGCCCTTGGCCAAGGTAAGCGTTGCAGTGATGAACTTCTTCTGCCACACGCCCTCGCTCGAGTGCCCTTGAGCATAGGAAGTGGCTTCGTCCTCGCTTTCGAAATAGAGCTTATAGTAGTCGCTGCTGCCTCCTGAAACGGGAACGGCAACCAACGAAGCAGCTTGCTCGATCACACCGTTGGCGTCCGCAACCTCGTAACGACCAGAATCCGCACCGGAGCCTGCGCGTTTGATCATAGCCTTGCCGCTTTTAACGCAGCCAAGGTACTCGGCAGTGTCGAAGCTTCCGCCTGCAAGGAACAGATGCTCAGCATCGGCACCCGCTATCGCGCCCTCAATGACGCCTCCGTTTACGGTAAGAGAGCCATTTGCGTTCAAAGCAGCCGCTGTAGCCGTCTTGCCGGCCGCTGTAGCGCTCTCGCTGACGGTGCCGAGCAAGGAAACTTCCGTTTTCACCGATCCGCCCGAGCAGAAAACAGCGGGAGCATCAACGGCACTGACGCAGCCCATGGCATCGGCGCTCCCGTTCACGATCTCGAGCGAAACGCCATTAACGCTTAAGGCCGCGTTGCCGTTTGAGGCGGCTATGCTATGGCCGCCAAGAATGATCTTCGCTGAAGTATACGTACCGTTGTTCCCCGAAATTTCATAGCTGCCCTCAACGTCTTTAAGAAGATAGATGGCACCCGTGTCCAAGCCCTTATAAGCCTCAAGAGCCTCGGTTAAGGTTGAATACTCAACCCCGTTGTACTTAGCCTCATTCTGAACAAGGGAATCCGAGCCGGCATTTCCTGAACCCGATTCGCCTTCGCCCAAGGTGTCCGCAAAAGCGAAGCTTGCGGAGCAGGCAAACAGCACCGCAAACAAGGCCGCAAGGAGCGCGCACTTGAATGCTGCGGCCGATCCAAGCCAAGCGGAGCGCTTTACGCTTACGGCTACGCTACCTGCCTTCATTCCATGATTCTTATTCACAACAGCAAACCTCTCATTTGCGCGAATTCAATTGCAAGCAGCCCGGAGTCCCAGATAAGGCCCTGGCTGCGCGAAACTACTTCGTTTTCACGACCTTCTTGGTGGACCACTCAGAGTAGTAAGTCTTGCCGTCCACAACCTTGTAGGCGCGGGCCTGCACGTAGTACTTGGTCTTCTTCTTGAGCTTCTTCACGGTCTTGGCCTTGGCACCGGCGCCCTTGGCCTTCACGGTCTTAGCGTTCGCCATGCTCTTCTTGGTGGAGTACTTGATCTCCACGCCGTCGCGATTGGAGCTGAACTTGGACCAGCTGGCCTTGAAGGACTTCTTGGCCGTATCGACCTTGAACTTGCTTACTGCCAAGGGCTTGATGGTATAGATGGCGGTTACAGTGCCGGTGTAGCCATAACCATTGCCTGAGATGGTCACTTGATAAGTGCCCACGTTTTTGCTGTCGGGAACGGAGACGGTGAACTCAAGGCCATCTTTGAGGTACTTGCCGTTAAGGACCACCGACTTGATGCCGGGCTTTTGAACCTTGCCGTTGAATATGAAATCTGTCTTGGTGAGCGTTAGCTTGGCCTCGGAAAGATCGAGCGAATTAACAACGAAGCTGAGCTTTTTATTCCCAGTGAAATTGGTGCCGTCTTTGGCCGCGATGGTGATCATGTGCGACCCGGCGTCGGTTACCTCGTTGCCGCTGATGTCGACGGAATCAAGGTCGACCTCTACAGCGCGCTCCCCCTTGCCTACGAAGATGGACTCGATAGTCTGGGTTTGCTCTTTGCCGTTGTAGGTAAGCTCAGGGCCGAAGGTGACTATGGCGCTGCCGATGTTGAGCTTCTTGATGGTGAAATCCTTGGTGCAAGAATCCTTGAAGTTGGTATTTTCCTTGGCGGTGAGGGTCATAGTGTGCGTGCCGGCGTCGGTTGCGGCTCCGGTGGCATCCAAGGAATCAAGGTTAACCTCAACGGCATCCTCGCCCTCGCCAACGACCACGGACCTAATACGTTGGAGTTGAGCTTTCCCGTTGTAAACAGGATCGCTGCCCAGCACCACTGTCGCATCCTTAATGCTCAAAGGCGCGATGGTAAATTCGGCCGTTGTGCGGCCAGTGAAATTGGTGCCGTCTTTGGCCGCGATGGTCATGGTGTGCGTGCCGGCGTCGGTTGCTTCTCCGAAGACATTCAAATTATCAAGGGGAACATCAAGGGTGGTGTCGCCGATGGTCAGTTTGACAGAAGCAACCTTCTTGATCTGCTTCTTGCCGTTGTAGACAAGATCCGTGTCGTCCAAGGTGACGACGGCATCAGTGATGGAGCGCTTGGAAATAGTGAAGGTGGTCGAAGTGGTACCGGTGTAATTGCCCTTGCCGGTAATCACCACGGTGCCCGTACCAGCGTTCACGTTGTCCTTGTAGGAAACATCGTAATCGTATGAGGAGAGGCCCTCGGATCCACCGACGGAATCAACCTCAGGCTCCTTTTCTGTGCCGTCATAAACCAAGGCGTCCTCGTCGAGCTTAAGCACAACGGGATAGCCCTTGATGGAGGCAGGGGAAACGGTGTACTCCAGTGTTGCCGGCTTATGAAGCTCGTAGCGATAATCGGAGTCCCCGAGTTCGGAGCCATCCCTTACCTGAAGCCCACTGATCGTGGCGGTATAGGTGCCGGCATTCTTGGTGTCCGCAGCGCTAACCTGGCTGCCATCCTTGGAATAGGCGATCTGCTGCGCTACGTAGTTCACGTCCGCACCATCAGGAAGAGGCGACAACGTTACTTCCTTGGAATTGCCGTCGTAAACGAGGTTTTGGGGCGCCGTGAGCTCAAGATCGATGAAGATGGTAAGAAGGTGATTCTGGTCTTCATGGCCGGCGATCAGGGCCTTGGCCTCTTCAAGGCTCTCGTAGTACATGTAATTGCCGCCGGCGGTTTCATACTTGGCAGCTGCGGCTTCCTTAGCGGCGGCCTCGGTTAGCACCTGGAACGGATAGCTCTCGGAGGACTGGCGAGCAAGGAGACCGTAACCCTCGGCGATATCGTCGAAAGCGAGGACGTCGGAATATTCGCCACCCTCAATCGAGTAGGTACCCGAGCCGGTGCCCTTGCTCAAAACTCCGGAGAAAGAGCCATCCTTGATGTTCACCGTGCCATCATCGAGCGTGATGGAGTGAGCGTTTTGAGAGCTATCTGCGCCCTTGGTGCCGATGCTGCCACCGTTGATGGCGGCATTACCCTTGGAAACATACAGAGGGGTAGCATCAACCAACGCCGTGGCGATGGAGGTACCGCCGTTGACGGTAAGGGAGGCGGAATCCGCGTTCACATGAACGGCGTAGCTGTTGTTCGATACAACATCCACGTCGGCAAGCGTGACGTTTGCGCCATCGACCAGCTGAATGGCGGCTCGGTCTTTCAAGCTGCTATCGGTTGAGGCTGTGCGATAGATGGAGCCGTTGGAAATCTCAAGAGAGGCGTTCTCGACGGTGATCGTTGGGCGGCCGTCGACAACGGTGCCGGATTCGTTTTTAAGCTGGAAGCCCTTAAGGTTGAGCTTGCAGCTTTTTCCATCGAGTCCATTCAGGGTCACGCATTCGGACACGTTTTTCTGCAGCACGACGGTTTGCCCATCCTCAACTGCATCAAAGGCGTCTTGCAAAGTTGCATAGCCCACGTTACCGATCTTGGCAGCATAGCTTTGCCCCTCGTCGGCGAGCGCAAAGCCCGGAACCAGGCAAAACGCCATCATTGCAGCAAATATGCCAAGTGCGAAGATCTTCTTCGTTATCTTCATGCCCTTCCCCTGTTCTTGTTATGTAAGGCGGGTCGATTCTTAATCGTCTAATTGTACGATGAACAAATGCCTTATAGCGTCTGAATTATAGGCGGCTCGAAAAGCCGGAGCGCTTGCGGCGACGAAGCGCTACCAAGGTGACGAAAGAAACAAGAGCCAGGACGCCAATAGCGGCAAAGCCCGCATCTCCGGTTTCAGGGCTTGCGTCGCCCGACTCGGCCGCAGTGTCGCTCGATACGCTTGAGCTTTCGTCGGAGCCATCGTCAAGGGAAGTGCCGCTACCGCCGTTGCCATCCTTATCGCCGCTATCGCTCTTGCTGCCGCTGCCATCCGCATCGGAAGCATCGCCATCGTGACCTTTATCGTCGGCGTCGTCATCCTGTGAAGACTTTGCCTCCCAGGAGGCCTTCAGAGATATATCGCCGGTGACCGAGGAGCTAAAGTCGTAGTCCGCATCGTCGAGATTCCAGCCCTTGAAAACGAAGCCTTCTTTCGTCGAATCGTCAGGCTTTTGCGCGGTGGTTCCATATTCCACCGCCTGATCAGCCACCGAGCTTCCGCCGTCCGTGCCGAAGGTCACCGTACACACCTTGGTTTTATAGCTTGCCTTAAGCGAAACCCCTTCGGCTAGCATCGTGAAGGTGAAGGCCTCTTTATCCTGCAGATTGTCGAAGCCATCGATGTTGCCGGAAACGAGCTCCCACTTATCGAAGACTTTGCCCTCGGGCGCGTCGCTTGCCTGGACCTTTACCTCGTCCCCAACAAACGCGGCCGAAAGCTCGTGATCGTCGGCGTCACGCGCAACGCCATCCGATACCGTGATTTCATATTGGTCTTTGATCGAGTAGTCGTACTCGACGATACTCGTCTGACGACTGCCCACCTTGCCGTAAACATACAAAGTTGAAGATTCGTTGACTGAAATTGGGTCACTGTATTTAACGAACGCGTCGGGCGATACGGACGAGGAATCCTGCGAAACCGCGCCCTCATCGGATGCGCCCTCCTGGCTCTCCTGCGAATTCTTCGGTGCTAGATAGTAATAGATTTCCGCCGAGCTGGAGCTTGCCCAGCCTTCGCCCGCATAGAGATTCACGCTTTGGGTTTCGGACGAACCGGACGCATAGGTTCCCGAGGCCAAGCTCGAGCTAGGCGTATCCAGGTCGTACAGCACGAAGGTCTTGCTCACATCGTGCGATGCGCCAGCCGAATCGGCGAAGGTGCCCTTCACGGTGAAAGAGCCCGTTGTCTTGCTTTCATCGATACTTGACGTATCCCAGGTGATTTCTGCACTTTCAACAGTGCCGTCGAACAGATACTCAAGGCTCTGCGGCAGCTTTGCGGCATAATCCGCAACGCAGGCGACGCCCGCGTCGGAGAGGTCCGTCAGAACCCCACCGAAGCCGGCAGCGCTTCCGGTTGCAAGGTTGTAGGTAATGGTTTGCGTGTGATTCGCCTCGTCGGTTTCCACAGACGCCGCTTTGCCGTTGACCCAAGCAACGAGATTCTCTGCGAAGCCGTAGCGATAGTTCTCATCGTCTTCCAGCTTGGTAGTGATCGTTGCCGTGTATTCGGTATCGCCTTGAGCATAAGATCCGGCGCTGCCGCCATCCTCTTTCGCCCAACTGATCGATATGCCGTCATTCGCGGCATCGGTAACCTTTCTATCGCTCGTGTCTTTAAGCGTGCAGCGCAAAAGCGCCGACGGGAACTCAGCGCCTGCCGCAACGGAAGGGACCTCGATATCGATAGAGCTCACCAACGGCTCGTAATACGCGGTCAAAGACACGTCGCTCTCTAGCTTGGTGAAGCTAAGCTCGTGGGTTTCCTTGTTCTCTTCAACGCCCTCGGGCAGGTTGCCCCACTTCACGAAACGCATGCCTGCCGCATCTGGAGGGGCAACAGTCAGGGCGCTTTCCTCGGTTTGCTGGGTATAGTAGGCAACCTGCGAATCGTCGTTTATGTTGAGCTGCGAGATGCTCAACGCGTGCTTTTCACCCTGCGGCCAATAGCTAAGACCGCCGGTAACGATGATATTGCCATCCTCGATGCGAGCGGTGCACTTCTCGTCGTCAACCGTACCGTTTTTAAAGGTGCCGTTAATGGTTACTTTTGCCTGATCAAGATACTCTTCAGGCAAAGCTAAGCCGAAGGCTTCCGCAATATCGCCCTTAACGCTTAGCTTGAACATAACGCGCTTTCTCACCGTAAGGTCCTGCACCTTGAACTCCGTGATATCGACCAAGTCTGCAAGCTGGGCGCTTGGAAGCTCGTAAACCTTGCCCTCCGCGTCGGTAAGCTTCAGGCCGCTAACCGTGACCTTCTTTTTGTCGAAGGAGTCGTCCCAGCCATTCTTATCGCTCAGCTGTATATCCAAGCTCGATATAGGTGCCGCATAGTGGGCATACACGCGAACGTTGGACGACGGCATTTCGAAAGTGACGCTTCCGGAGCTCGCGTCAAGCTTGGTGGTATCGCCAAGGCCCTCGACGGTCCAATAATCAAGAATGTACTTAACCGAAGTGTCGCCTTCCTTCACGTACTTGACGTAATCGGCGGAATTCAAAGTAACTTTTTCGCCGGGGCGCAGATACTTAAGGGCCTGCTCTTTAGGCGTGTTTCGAATGGAAAGCCAATGCTCGTCGGTTAAATACAGCTTGCTTTCATCGCAGATAACCGAGTACGAACCATTGTCTGAAGAAAGGACGGTTTGCCCAGCTTCCTGCGACCACGCATTAACGAAGTCTTTGCTCTCGCTTAGAACCCTCTCGCCTCCGCTATAGCTAAGCAAACTAACGCCGATTCGACTTTCGTGCGTTGGAGGGTTGGAGGCATCAACTTGAATTTTTTGGCTTCCGTATAAGGTCAGGTTCTTCTGCTCGTGCTTTACGTAGTTATCTTTGACGATGCATTTGCCCTTTAAGATGAGATCCTTTTCTTCGCAAGGCCAGGTGCCTGCAGATCTCATGGACGCCTTGTTGTCGCTGATGTCCACGTTCTCAAGCTCCAGGCTTCCATAGTAGAAAATGCCACCGGCGGCGATTTTCGCTTCGTTATCCTTGATGGCGATGCCCTTAACGTAGGTCTTCAAGCTGCCCTGTGTATACGAATCAACGTCGCCATCGGAATACAGGGCGGTTATGGCTGCGCCGTCCGAAGCACCGTTGCCACAGATCTTTCCGGAATTGTCATCCGAGACGATCTTGAAGGTACCGCCGCCCTTGATGCATACGCCTGCACCACGGCTGTAATAGGAGTATCCCTGAGAAGTCGTTTTCGTTGATTTGTTGTTGCATATGCTCGAGGAATTGTTGAGCTTGACGGTGCAACTGATGGAAGTGAATTTCTCGTTCAGGATATAGATTCCCGAACCGTTGTATACGGCATGGTTGGAATCGATCGTTGAGTTGTCCAAGCTAAGCTCCGCCGAATCGGCAAGGACGATTGCAGCGCCTGCTTTGCCCGCTTCGTTCTCCTTGAAGGTGGACTTGTTCGACAGGCTGACCGTGGTGCCATCGTCGTCAACGTAAAGGCCGCCGCCGAACTTTGCGCTGTTCTTGCTGACGCTCGAGCCATTTTCCAAACTCAAACTTGCTTCATCGTTAAGATAGATGCCGCCGCCGCTAGAGGAGTCGCCGGCGCTGTTGCCGGACACCTCGGAAGCATCGAGGGTGAACTTGGTGCCGTTGTAGTAATCGTAGATGCCGCCGCCGTCTTTGGACGAGGAGTTGCCCGAAATGGCGGAGCCGTCTTTGATCTTTACCTCGCCGTTCTTACCGTTGTGATAGATGCCGCCGCCCTCACTAGCAGCGGTGTTGTTCGAGACTTTGGACTTAGAATCGATGAGCAGATCGGTGCTGTTGCCATCGATGTAGATACCGCCGCCGCATTTTGCGGAGTAGTTATTGCTCACTTCGCTGCCATTCTTGATTGTGATGTCGCAATCGGCTTTTCTGACATAGATACCGCCGCCACTCGACTCTGCGTGGTTGTAGATGACCTTCGTGTTGGAAAGCTCAACAGTAGAATCAGAGCCATGAACTGCGATTCCAGCACCGTAACCGTAGTTGTTGAACCAGCTGTAAGTGTCGGTGACGTTGCCGGCAATGGTCACGTCGTTGGCATAGAGCTTTGCCTTGTTGCCCTTGAGCGCGATTCCGCCGGAGCCGTATTGATCGTCGCAGGCGCCGCCGGTTATCAGGCCGCCCTTGATAACGGAGCTGCCCGAGCTATCGGCCTTCCAGAACCTGTTGCTGTCTTCCAAGCGCCCTTTGTGCTCGAGCTTCTTTTCGGCATCGGAACTTCCGCCGTTGAGGGTGAGTGTTGCGCCCTCATTGACAACGATAACGTCCTGATCACCCGACCCATACCAACTGGTTGAAGCCTTGCCGCGGTTGATCATGTGACCGTGAAGGTTGATGGTGTAATTTCGGTTGGAGGGCACCTCTATGCGGAAATTGCTTGTGTCCCAATCGTCCGTAAGGTCCACAACGATGTTGCCGCCCTCGCTTTTGGCACGGTTGAACAAACCCGAAAGATCGTCTTTAAAGGTGAGGGTTTTCGCGCTGCCGTCGGCGGTGTAATAGGTCATCGTTCCGGAGTTGGCATAGGCATGCACCGGGCTTGCAAATGCAAAGGCCTGAGAAAATACGAAAACGGTCACCAGCGCAGCCGCGTAACCGAAAATTCGCTTCTTAGATAAATTGAAGGAAAGTGCTTTCATGCGAATTCCTTAAAGCTCGTTATCCCCAAATGAAACAGATACAATTCACTGCATCTTTGCAGCTTACCGCTTCTTGGAACGAGTTCACGCCAGGTTTACGCAAATGTAGAGGCCCTGGCGCAAATAGCGGCATTCGCCCTGGATCATGGGGTGGCGATCGGGATCCCTTGCAGGCGCCGCCCGTTCCGCTGTTCGATAAGGGCAGGCTCATAACCTGACCTCTCTTTATGCGCTCATAAGATGGCGGCGGACGCGACCCCTTGCAGGCGCCGCCCGTTCCGCTGTTCGAAAAAGGAAGTCCGTACGGACTTCCTTTTTCTCATGCGCTCACTGCTTCAGCATTTATATGCGGATTCCTTCGGAATCCTCTTTTTGGTTTTCAGAGCGGCACCTGCAAGGGACCCCGACCGCCGCCTACCCGAAGCAAAGGAAAGGACCCCGGAGGGGTCCTTTCGCTGAGGTTCGAGCATGTCGCAGCGGCTGTGGTTGCCCACATTGCCAAGCAAGCGGTGCGGCGCAACCAGATGCGGCTACTTGGTCTTCACGGTCTTGACCTTGCTCCAGCCGGAGTAGTAGGTCTTACCGTTGACTACCTTGTAGGCGCGAACCTGCACGTAGTACTTGGTCTTCTTCTTGAGCTTCTTCACCGTCTTGGCCTTGGCGGAGGCGCCCTTGGCCTTCACGGTCTTGGCGTTCGCCATGCTCTTCTTGGTGGAGTACTTCAGCTGGACGCCGGAGCGCTCGGTCTTGCTCTTGGCCCACTTGGCCTTGAAGGACTTCTTGGCCTTGGAGACCTTGAACTTCGTCACGCCCTTGGGGTTGATAACGAAGCTTGCGGTGGCCTTGCCGGTGTAGGAACCCTTGGCGGTGACGGTCACGCTGTAGGTGCCGACCTTCTTGCCGCTCGCGACGTTTGCGGTGTAGTCGGTGCCGTTGATCAGGGTCTTGCCGTTAAGGACGACCGACTTGACGCTCGGCTTCTGCGCCTTGCCGTTGTAGGTGAAGCTGGCCTTGGAGAGGGTCACCTTGGCAGCAGCGAAACCGGAATTTTGGGCAACTGAATATTCCTTGGTTACGGAATCGGCGAAATTGGAATTTTCCTTTGCCGCCAGGGTCATCGTGTAGGTGTCGGCCTGCGTTGCCTTGTTGCCCGTAATCTCCAAAGAATCCAGGGGCACGGTGACTTCCTTTCCACCGCTCTTGACCACGACGGATTTGACTTCCTGAGTCTGCTCGGAGCCGTTGTAGGTCAAAGCGTCCCCTAAAGTGACCTTGGCGTCTTTGATGCTCAGGGCGTCAATCTTAAAAGAACCCTTGGCTTCGCCGGTGTAGTTACCCTTGCCGGAAACCTTCACAGAGGCAATGCCGACGTCCACGTTTGGCCCATAGGAAACGATGTAATCCTGGTCTTTGACCAAGGTTTTCCGTCAAGAACAACGGAAGTGACCTCGGGGGTCTTCTGGGTTTCGTCGTAAATATACGAATCGGTTGCGAGCGTTACCTTGGCGGCAGAAAGGTCTTTTGCGTTAATAGTGAAGCTCTTTGTGACGGCACCTGCGTAGTCGCCTGCCCCAGTAACAACCGCAGATGCGGCGCCAACATTAACGTTTAACCCATAGGAAACGATGTAATCCTGGTCTTTGACCAAGGTTTTTCCGTCAAGAACAACGGAAGTGACCTCGGGGGCCTTCTGGACTCCGTCATAAGTGCAAGCGTCATATTCAAGAGTCACCGCGGCACCATCAATGGGCTTATTGATCTCTTTTACCTCATAGTTGCCAGCCGCAAAGGCGTTTGCCTCAGATTCAAGGCCGAAATAGATGTCCTTTGTATCGCCCGAATATAGAATTTGGGTCTCGTCGGTGAGCGCTACCTTCCAGCAATGCTTGCTAAGACACTCGTCATCGACGGATACAACCTTGTAGTCACCGTTAGCTTCTTTATATAAGGTTTTACCGGAAGCCAATGTTGTGCCGGCGGGGAACTTGTTGAACGAACCCCCATCAACGGTAAGAGCCTTCTGCAATCCAGGGTCTGTTTGAGCCTCAATCTCAAACATTACATCCATGGAATCGGACGCTTTATAGGTTCCGCTTTCGATTGATGTGCTCAGCTGATTAACGAAAATTAGAGAATTCGCTTTACCGGAAACGGACATGTTCACGTTGGTTAACGTTGCTTTTATTCCATTTATTGCTTGTAGGCATTCGTTTGATTGAGCCTTCACATCAAGATTGATGAGATTGAAGGTTGTCCCGCCCCTTGAATCAAGACGAACAGCGCCCTGCCCATCAACTGCCTGCTCAATCGTGCCGTTTTTTCCAGCACCATCTGCGCCATTGATAGTAATTGCATTATTAGTGGCATTGGCAAACAGCACGTTGTTTTCGCTATTGATGTTTTTGATCGTGTGGCCATTAAGATTGATTGCGAGCGCACCACTAACTTCATCGCTTATGTATATGGCCCCGGTTACATCCTGCGTGAGATTGTATGTATCCGCTACGAGGATTTCGCATTTGCCATTTTCGTCAAAGCTATTCTGGTTGATGTCGGTGTCTGGCTTGGTGATTTCGAAATCAACGCTCGGGTTGTTAGCCAGCTCGTAATCTTCCGCATCCTTGCCCGTAAGACCCGTAACCTTGGCGCTGTAGTTGCCCATATCTTTAGCCTCATCGACTGAAGCGCCATCCTTCATATATGAGACAACCGCCTGAACGTCAGCGCCATCAGCCACGCCTGGGAGATTCCACTGAGCCTGCTTGGCCTTTTTGTTGTAAACACAGTTCTTGGGCTTGTCAATCTCCGCCTTTATGCACTTGACCAGTTTTGCGTCCGTAACACTAGCCTTACAGCTTTCAGCCTCTTCCAAGCTGGCGAAATAGACGGTTCTGCAATCGTCGAGAACGACCTTCGCTGCGGATTTGGCTTTAACAACGCTTTTGCTCTCGACCACATAGTCGGAAGAGCCCTCAGCCTTAAACATGGCACAGTCTTCACCGATTGACGGGGGAACAACATTGCCATCAGTCTTTTCAGCATACCCTTCGGGAAGCTTGTTGAAGGAACCACCCTTAAGGGTTATGGAGCTGCCTTCCATAATCTTGAACAGTTCGGCCGAACCGCCGGAAACGAACGTTCCGCTATTAATCGTGAGATAATTGGGATAGCTGGGGCAGTCGACATAAATGAGCGAATCGCCCCCATCGGTGCTCATATCCACATTGTCAAGCTCGCAGTTGCCGTTGATCAATTGCAAGCATTGATTATCTTGAGCTGTCACCTTCACACCGTTAAGGGCGAGCTGAGGATTCCTATAAGTAGGCGAGTCGAATCGGATTGCACCATTGCTGCAATCCTGGACGATAGTGCCGACCTTTTTACCATCCTCGGATTCGCCAGCATTGATGGCCGCTCTATTTGCATCGTAAAAAAATATTGCCTGATGCTCGGCATTTGTATTGGTAAGAGTGTGCCCGTTAAGGTTAATCGTCACATCGTAAGTATTAACGACCACGTAACCGGTAGTATCCGTGGCAAGATAGTACGTGCCGGCGTTGGCTATTTCGCACTTACCATCAGCATCGAAACTAAGAGGCTCCCCCCCCCTCATCAGCTAAAGCGAAGCCAGGTGCCAAGCAAAATGCCGTCATTGCAGCAAGAATGCCTAACATAAGAAATTTCTTTATAGACCTCATGCCTTACTCTCCTTCTTCATCATTTCGGAAGTCGTCAGGCCAAGCATTGAGTTTAAGCCATTCGCATCAGCCTCAGCTACAGAACCTGCGCCCAACGAGCCTTTTCCTGATTTCCTGATATTTTACCTACTTGTCCATCTGGCCGCATTAGCAACAATCGCAGAGTTAGTTCTAAGGTTATGGAAGGAGTTCAACTCGAATCGCCGTTGAATGGCATGGATAGTAAAGAAGCCCGGTAGTTCCAGCTACCGGGCCCAAAACCGTCTAGCCCCGCCCGGCACATCTTTACAAACGGGCTTCGCCGACACCTGCGTTTTAGCATGGTCCGCCCAACGCAAGGACGCAATTCGCCTCAACAGCAGAGTTTCCACAATAAGGAAACGACCCTGCGATCCCGACAAAAGGAAAGAGCCCCGAAGGGCTCTTTCCAGGATCGACTGCACTCACGGCATTCGTGCCGGCAGGTTCGCAGCACTTACCGTAGCTCTTGCGCGGATGAAGCCTTTCCCATGGTCCGTACGGATGCGCGAATGCGGCAAATGCCGTTATCTGCGCGAGTGCGCTGAATGTCCGAAAGCTACTTCGTCTTCACGGCCTTCTTGACAGACCAGCCGGAGTAGTAGGTCTTGCCGTTCACCACCTTGTAGGCGCGAACCTGGACGTAGTACTTGGTCTTCTTCTTGAGCTTCTTCACCGTCTTGGCCTTGGCTGCGGCGCCCTTGGCCTTCACGGTCTTGGCGTTCGCCATGCTCTTCTTGGTGGAGTACTTGATCTGGACGCCGGAGCGCTCGGTCTTGTTCTTGGCCCACTTGGCCTTGAAGGACTTCTTGGCCTTGGGCACCTTGAACTTCGTCACGCCCTTGGGGTTGACGGTGAAGCTTGCGGTGGCCTTGCCGGTGTAGGAACCCTTGGCGGTGATGGTAACGGCGTAAGTGCCGACCTTCTTGCCGCTTGCGACGCTTGCGGTGTAGTCGGTGCCGGCGACCAAGGTCTTGCTGTTGAGGACGACCGACTTAACCGAGGGCTTCTGGGCCTTGCCGTTGTAGGTGAAGCTAGCCTTGGAGAGGGTCACCTTGGCGGCGGAGAGGTCGGTCGTAACGGGGGTCGGGCTAGGTGCGGCCTTGCTGATGGTGAAGGCTTTCTCGACAGTGCCCGCGTAGCCGTTCATGCCCTCAACCACTGCATAGGCGGTGCCAACCTCGACGTTGGACCTATAGCTGAGCTCGTAATCGGAGCCCTCGGTCAACGTCTTGCCGTCAACAACAACGGTGACCTTAGGTTTCTTCTCGGTCCCATCATAGATATAGGAGCTTGCCTCAAGGCTCACCGAGTCGTCCGTCAAGGCAGTGGCAGTGCTGGCGTAGATCTCCTCAACGGCGTACTTGTCCCCAGCAAATGCCACAGCCTCGGATTTGAGGCCGAAATAAATGTCCTTGGTGTTGCCCGTGTAAATAAGCTGATCATTGTCGTCGAGCGTTACCTTCCAGCAATGATGCTTAAGGGACTCGGCATCAGCCCTTAGCACAAAATAATCACCTGCAGGATTCTTATAGAGCGTAGCCACGTCGCGCAAAGTAACCCCTTTGGGGAATGCACTGTAGAACCCGCCGGAAATTTCGATTTTGCCGCCGCTGTCGATCTGGAACATCGACTGCGCCGAATCCGATTTCTTATAGGTGCCGCTGTTAAGGGAGACCGTTGCCCCACCACAGGCATGAATCAGCGAGTTTCCCCCATCGGAGCCGCTCATGCTCACGTTAGTTAGCGAAGTTATGCCCTTTTGCGCTTCCAGACATTCAGAACCCTTCGTGCTCACTTCAATCACATGGAAGTAAGTGCTGCAAGACGCGCTAATGTCGATAGCGGGTTTTTCGCCTGCGGCCTGAACGATGGAGCCATAGTCCTTTACGCTGGCGCCCTGGCCGTCAATGGTGACGCTGATCTCATTGGTCTGGTTCACGCTCAAAGCGCTGCATTCGGCATTCTCGTTGGTCAGTTTGTGACCGTTAAACTTAATCCGCACCTCGGAGCTGGGGTTATCCGCGCAAATGGAGCCCTTGATATCTTCCGTAAGATTATAGATACCGCCCGAATCGATGGTGTATTTCCCATCGTTTTCGTTCAGGGTTTCCTGACTAATGTCCCCCCCCCGACGCAAACGCAAAGCCGGGCGCCAGGCAGAGTGCAGCCATCACGCTAAGTGCACCCAAGATGCATATCTTCTTTATCGACCTCATAAGCGGGTTCCTTTCCTGTTTTTGATTCCAAAGATTCTACCCACTTGCAAGCCGATCAACTGCATGAACCTTGCAAAAATTCAGAACCACCAAACCGGCTTCAAAAATTGCCCGCGCCAGCGCGCAGCTCAGGCTCCCGACAAAACCGGGGCCTCGGACAATTTTCTGGAAACCGATCATCGCCTGAGATGAAGCTAATTCACCGGCGAAGCGGAGCCAGAGCGCGAAATCGGGCTGCGATTGGTCAAAACCCTTACCCCGGGGTAGGAGTTCTGACCAATCGGCTCGCTTTCCAGGTTTCCTCCTTTGAGCAAAATACAAAAGCCCAGGTCAAAAAGATGTTGGAATTTGGAAGCGCGGCACAGGGCGCCTTTCAGCGCCGTTGAGGCCCGAAAATCTACCCCCGGAAAGGAGATTTGACCAAAAGAGGCCCATTTCGCGGATCCGGCTTCCCTCGGAAGCGACTTTTGACCATTCCGGGGCAAGCTGCAGCGAAATGGGGGCAACCACGGAGCGGCGGACGGGGCCCCTGGAGGGCGTCGCTCTGAAAACCGTAAAGAGGATTCCGAAGGAATCCGCATGAAAATGCTGAAGGAGTGAGCGCATGAGAAAAGGCAGTCCATGCGGACTGCCTTTTCGAACAGCGGAACGGGCGGCGCCCGCAAGGGGCCGCGGCCGACGCACATGTTGCGTGCCGAAAGCGGCTACTTGGTCTTCACAGCCTTCTTGGCGGACCAGGCGGAGTAGTAGGTCTTGCCGTTCACGACCTTGTAGGCGCGGGCCTGCACGTAGTACTTGGTCTTCTTCTTGAGCTTCTTCACCGTCTTGGCCTTGGCGGAGGCGCCCTTGGCCTTCACGGTCTTGGCGTTCGCCATGCTCTTCTTGGTGGAGTACTTCAGCTGGACGCCGGAGCGCTCGGTCTTGCTCTTGGCCCACTTGGCCTTGAAGGACTTCTTGGCCTTGGAGACCTTGAACTTCGTCACGCCCTTGGGGTTGATAACGAAGCTTGCGGTGGCCTTGCCGGTGTAGGAACCCTTGGCGGTGACGGTCACGCTGTAGGTGCCGACCTTCTTGCCGCTCGCAATGCTTGCGGTATAGTCAGTGCCGGCCTTCAAGGTCTTGCCGTTCAGGACGACCGACTTGACACTCGGCTTCTGTGCCTTGCCGTTGTAGGTGAAGGCGGTCTTGGAGAGCGTCACCTTGGCAGCAGAGATGTCGGTTGCAACCGGAGTGGGGTCAGGCGTGGGAGCAGGGACGTTCTCCTCAACCTGAGACTCATCTCCCGCATAAGCCACCGCTTCATCCTTGGACTCGAAGTAAATGGTTCCCGTGCTGCCCGAAGCCTTCCAGCAATGAGACTTAAGCGCTACGGCCTCATCTTCAACCTCGTAATAAGCCTTGGCGGTGCCGGAGGCGGCGTGCTTGAAGAATACCTTGCCGGAAGCTAGGGATGCATAGTTATCGGCCGTACCAAACTTGCCTCCGTTGATGATGAGCTTTGCGTCCTGATCCTCGGAATCGGAATCGTCGTCGGAAGACCCCCCGTCCGCAACAAGCTCTGCCAGCGAGGATCCCGAGCTCTCAGCGGCGGCCGCAAGGCTGGACGTCTCGTCGTCGCTAGCATCAGAATCCCGAACAACAACACAGTCGTTAAAAGTTCCGCCGTTGATCTCGAGCGTGCCGGAGGCTACCCCAGCGGCGTAATTATGGGATTCGTAGTTTCCGGAAAACTCTCCGCTGTTAACCTTTATTTTTCCGCCATAGCAGAGCAAAGCCGTACCTGTGCCCGGCGAGATATTGCCCCCGTCAATAACGATTTCGGAATCCCCATACGCCGTAACCGCTGCCGGGCCATTGAACCCCGAAGAGCCGTCACCCGTGTAAGCGATATTCACGTCCTGCAAGTTAACCTTAGCGGATCCTTCATAACCTGCAGCAATCACGGCAGGAAGGCTCGGAGCTTTGATCTCACCGTTCTTCACCAAGACATTCGATTTGCCGATAACGAAAATGCCGGAGATATTTTCTCCCGCTAAGGATTTGCCTCCCAGGTCGATAGTCAAATCCTTATTAAACACCTCAGCTCCAGCAGAATTGCTCTTATCGTCGGCAAGCAGCTTTACCGTACTGCCGGATTGGGCATTCTCAACTGCGGTATAAAAACTGGCGAAGAGCCTCCCGTTGTTCTCGGCGACGACATTCCCCCACTTCGCCCTAAGGGTGATGTCCTCCGTAATCGTTCCTTCCTCGAAGTCGAAGTAATCTTCATCGTCGTCGGAAATGTTGCCGTCTTCATCTACCTCGAACCAACCCACAAAGCCCTTACCATCCTTGGTCGGGGCCTCGGGCTGCGTTGCATATTCGTCGTACTTCACCTTTTGAGATTCGGGAGCAGCACTACCACCGTCGGTATCGAAGGTGACCGTGTATTCCTTTTCGGTCCACGTGGCCTCAAGGGTGATATCGGCCGTTATCGGAATGTTTTGGAAGTCGAAGTCTTTGCCGTCATACTGCCAAGAAACGAACTCGTAGCCATCTTTGGTAGGAGCCGGATCGGGCGCACTCGCATAAGAGCCGTAATCGATTTTCTGCGATCCGACGCTACTGCCACCGTTGGTTTTAAAAGTAACCGTATAGGTGTTGATAGTCCAATTCGCCGTCAACGTGGTATCCCCCGTGATTGGCGTGTCTAAGCTAAACTCATCCTGCCCGTTTTTCCAGCCTTTCAGGGTATAGCCCTCTTTGGTGGGAGCCGGATCGGGGTCACTTGCACATTTCCCGTTCTCAACCTGCTGAGGCTCGGCCAGCTTGTCCCCGTTCTCGTCAACAAAGGAAACGATGAAAATCTGATTCCAGCTAGGCTTGAGCTCGATATTGCCCTTCACGGGAGCAGAAAAATCGTACGTCTGGCCGTCGAGCGTCCACCCGGCAAATGCCCAACCATCCTTGGTGGGCGCCTGGTCGGGAGCGCTTGCCTTCTCGTTATATTTAACCTCCTGGGCACTGAGCGTCGAGCCATCCTCGTTCAAGAAAGTAACCGTATAGGTGTTGATGTTCCAGCTCGCCTTAAGCGTGATGTCTTCGGTAACGGCCGTGTCGAAGGGATATTCGGCGCCATCAAGCTGCCAGCCCGCAAAAGTGTAGCCTTCTTTAGTGGGGGCGGAATCAGGGACGCTTGCTATGCCACCGTAAAGAATGTCCTGAGTTGCGATTTCGGTATCCCCGGTGTCCTCGAAGCTCACGTGGCACACCTTGGTCACCTTCGATCCTGCCTGGGCATCCGCATAAGCTTTAGCCTCGTCGACGCTCTCAAAATACAAGGCCTGCCCGCCCGAAAGCGTCACCACGCAACTAGCCGAGGCCATGGCTGCGGAGGTATCGAGCACTTCATAGCCGGCACCCTTGTGCTTAAGCATGTTCTTACCCTCGGCAACAGAGCCCAAGTTTGCACAGCTGCCGAAGGTGCCGCCGTTGACCGTCAGCGATCCCTTGCCAGGATCTATCTGATCGGTGAACTCTCCGCCGTTGACCGTCAGCGAGCCAGATCCATAAACGCCGACCGCAATCGGCGTTTCGTCTGCGCCCACGAAGCTTCCACCGTCAATCGTTGCCGCAACGCCCGCAAGATAAAGAGCCAAGCCTTCACTGTCTTTGGCTGAAGCCGAGGTAGCGGTGTAAGTGCCGCTCTTAACGTTTAGCGTTCCGTACTCGGCGCGAACAGCGGCGGCCGCAGAGCTCGATGCCGTAACACCATCAAGCGTCAGAGAATTACTATCTAGACTGCTGCCCATATCACCATGCAGATAAACCGCGTTCGAGCTTGCCTTGATGGAGCCGTTTTTAACCGTTAGCTTCGAATTCTTGGATACCTCCAGCGCAGCAGCATCGTTGCTTGCAGCAGTAAGCGTTTTGCCACCCAAATCCAAGGTGAAGGTTTTGCCATTTTCAATTGTAAGATCCGCGGTAACGTCGTCACAAAGCTCGACGGTTTGGTTATTGCTCACCGCGGCAATAGCCGCCTGCAGGCTTTCGTAACCGGTATCGCCAATATAAGCAACAACCTGCTTAAAGGTTGCCGTTAGCTCGATGTTGGAATTTATTACGGTATCGAAATCGAAGGTATTGCCTTCCGCATCCACCAACGACTCCAAGAAATACTTCTTACCCAAACCAAGGCCGGTATACAGGTCGAAGCTTGAGAACTTCTCGCCACGCGCAACGGGAATGCCGGCGGACACGCCTTCGAGGTTGGTGGAAACAGTTACGGTGTACCCGTTGTACGGCTTAGCCGTGCCCTTATAGCTCTCCAGGAATGCATCTTTATCTGCGGTGCTTAGGAAGTAAGCGCTTCCGATGCTCGAATCGGAAATATCGGAAACCTCCCAAAGAACATCGGCCAAGCTCGATTCAGCAACGGCCTCAAATCCCTTGTCGGTTTTGAGCATATAAAAGCCATCGCCAAGCTGAGCCTTGCTCGGGAAAGAAGAGAAGCAGCTAGCCCCGTTGATGGACACTTTCGCGCCCCAGACAGTATCAATCAAGTTGGACGGAGTTTTGCCAACGGCGCTGAAGGTTCCTCCTTTAATAGTGACCCCGCTTGTGCCTGAGTATCTGCCAGCACGAAGCACCGAGGCGCTCTTCTCCGAATTGTTCACCGTATAGGTGCCGCCCTTGATGACGGTCGTGCCGCCTTCGTTATCGATGCAAACATGATCGTGCGAAGTGGCAACAACATCAGAAATCGTCAAACTGGAATTATTCTCGGTGCGAAAAGCGGCGTTATTGGTGTGATTCTGCACTACGGTGCCATTGGACACAGTGAGGGATTTGCTTGTCGCCAAGGAGAACACGCCTTGGTTGGCGGAGTTAGAGACAGTGTGGCCCTTGAGATCAAGCGAGACCGAACCGAGGACGTAGAAGCCTCCCTCTATGTCTTGGCCAAGCTCGTAGTCACCGGTCCTTAAGGTGTAGCAACCACCGGCTGCATCAACGTCGCTTTGGTTGACAACGGTCGCCGCTGCGAAGGCCGCCCCCCCTGGTAAGGCAAGAAGCGCAGCCATGAAGGCAAGCGCGACAAAGGGCGCCAAGACAAACGATATGAATTTCTTTCGTAGCATCACTGAAAACCTTCTTCTACTCGAAAACGCAAACTAAGATCGCAGCAGCTCGGCGTCGACCATCGTTACGCGAGTGGTTTTGTCAGTTATTCTACACGAGGTGTTCTTTTTACACGCGATGCCACCGCACGTTTCGGCACGCCTTCGCCACACATAGAAGCCTTGAAACTATAATTATCAGAATCAAAGCAAGGCATTAATAAAGGTTCTGGATACAATCCAGAACCTGAGTACGAAGAGGCGCCCTTATGAAGCTTCAATCCCAACGCAAAAAATCACCCTTTTGCCTGCTGCTGGCAGCTGCTCTTACCGCAGCGGTCGCCACAACAGCATTCTTCTTCACTCCTGGAGCAGCGCTCGCGGACCAAACAGGGGGGGGTGAAACAGTAGCCGACAGCGAAGCTGTGGCCTACTCCATCAACGCCGATACAGGCGAGCAGACAAACTACTCCAGCATCTCCGATGCCGTAAACGCCGGCTACGAAGGCGCCACCATCGTAATGGCCAAGGACTGGGATCTCTCTGAAGCGCTTACGATTTCAAGCGATAAGAAGATCACCATCGACATGCATGGCCACATCATCAAAAAAGAAAAAGATGCAGTTATCAGGCTTGAAGAAAAAGCCGAGCTAACCCTCACATCAACCAAGGAAGAATATCTTAGCTATCAGGGCTTCGACACCATTAGCAACGTCGTCACGATCGACAAGACCACAGGAGGACTGGTAACTCAAAATGCCAAAGGATCCGACAGCGGGGAATCCGGAAAATCCACTGGCATCGCCATGGGCAAATCGTCCAAACTAAACCTCGAAGGAGTCACCGTTGGCGGTAACAATGGCAGGTACGGCGGCGGCATACATATGAGCGAAGGCGCGAACTTGAGCATGCGTAAAGGTGCGTCCATCGAGCACAACGCAGGCTCCCTAAGAGGCGGAGGAATATACGCCTCTGGCAAAAATGCAACGATCACCATGGACGATGCATCTATTTCCAGCAACTTCGCATCATGCGGTGCCGGCATCTGCTTAGATGAAAGCGGCGCTCGCGTCTCTATGGTTAAGGGTTCGAAAATCACCTACAACGTAGCCTTGAGCAATGATTCGGACCCCCATGGCGCAGGCGGCGGTATCTTTTTCTATAAGACCGACTTTGAGCTTACGTCCTCTGACAAAACAGCTTCCATCTCCGAGAATAAATGTTTTGGCTCAAGCAGAATTCACGATAAATATTTAGAGAGCGGCGGCGGCATCCACGTTGATCAGGCGCAAACCTCGACCAACAAAGGCCTGATAGACGGCATCACCGTCAAAGACAACTACTCGGCCTACGACGGTGGCGGCATCGAGCTCGACCAGGAAAACACCATCGTCAGAAACTGCACCATCACGGGCAACACCTGTAAATACGAGGGCGGCGGCATCTACGTTTGCAACGACGACAACACCATCGAGAACTGCACCATCAAGGGCAACGCCTGCAGCGTCGACAGCGGCGGCAACTACGAGGGCGGCGGCATCTTCGTCTGGCACAGCTACGACATCAAGCTTTCGGGCCTCTGCGTAATCAAAGGAAACACCCGAGGAATCGGTGGTTCGGCCGACGACGTCATGCTGCGCGAGAACGCCGGCGCTACCGCAAAGGCCTACATCACCGGCAGCCTGGCCAAGGGCTCGAGCGTGGGCGTGCGCACCGGCGTCACGGGCGACCGCCGCATTGCCAAGAACTTCACCCACGAAACCAACGACTGCCTGTTCGTTGATCTGGATGGCTACTATGTGAGCTACGGCACCGACGAAGGCGGCGACGCTTGGCAGCGAAACACCGCGCTCGAATTCGAAACGAAGGTAAACGGTGCTTCAGTCGGCGTCTTTAAGTACAATGCGAAAGTTTCCGTTAACGGCACCAGCACGGATTCTTCCAAGGTCTTCAAGAGCTGGAATGCCGACGAAACCACAGGCCTCTACCCGGTGTCCGACTACATCACCGACGACAATAAGTACGATTCAAACCTCAGCTTCAAGATGCCTCAAAACGAGGTGAACCTTGCGGCTGAATACGTAGAGCGCACCCACGACGTAAGACTTGTGGTCAGTGCTCCAAAAGCTGGCTCCACTCTCCCCTCGGAAGGAACCCTAGAGGGCTATGCATCCGATGGCAAAAAATCATTCAGCACGAAAGTCGCAATTTCCTGGAGCAAAAAGAGCGGAAGCTCACTTGTCCCTGCCTCAGGCAAGGCTGTTGCCGGCACAAGCTATGTGGCATCTGTATCAGCCAGCCAAGACATCAAAGAAAATCGTGCTTTTGCGCTTGACCTGGAAGCAAGCGAAGTAAAGGTCTACCTGGGTAACGGCGAGTACCCCGCCGCCGAGGCACAGGTTGATGCCAAAGGCAACCTGAGCGTCACTACCAAGGAATACGAAGTCGAGAGCTCAGACGCAGGCATTGCCGAAATCGCCCCTATCTCCCTGCAATTCGCAGCGGGAACCTCAAAAGACGACTTCATGAAGCAGTTCCCAACACAAGCCACGGCTCTTCTCGATTCGGACGAAGGAGCCATTGAAAGCATTGGAATCGAGGTTGGCCGCCTTAGCTTCGATGATCTTTTTGACGATAACGATCAGCTAAAGCCTGCGAGCAAGGCATATGAGTTTGAAGCAAATTTGAAAGAACCCTACCAAGGCAAAACGGTGAAGATCACCCTTGCCGTTAGCGACGCCGATACCGAAATTGTCGAAGCGCCTTCATTGAGCAAAGAAGAAGGCGTCTATGACACGGATGACGGCACCTTCAAGTTAAGTGCCAACAGTACCACCACCGGGGCTACCATCAAATACAATCTGAGCTATCAAAACGATGGCGAATGGAAGTCTGAGGCCAAAGACGAAAGCTGCACCGATGGCATCAACCTCAAGGTCTCCGCAGGTAAGCAGCGCATCTATAAGCTTGAAATTTGGGCAGAAAAGGACAGCCTGAAGTCGGTAACACGCACGCTCTACTACATCGTCAAGGATTCCCGCGCTGTTGAAACCGCCACTCTAACCATTTCCTACAAAGACACGGCAATGGACGGTCAGCACGGCACCAAAGAAGACGAAACATTCGACATTGCCAAAGATGAGTCCTACACGATTCAGGCTCCCAACCGCGATGGTTACGTGTTCGAAAAGTGGCTTGATGAAAGCGGCTCGACGATAAGCACCGATAAAACTTACAAGCTTCCGGCTATCTCTGACGACACAAAAATCACCGCTGTTTACAACCCGGTAGTTACGGGCCTTGACGCCTATTTCGACCTTCCTGAAGCCGACAACGGGCTGGCTTCAAGCGCCACAAAGCTATTGGCTAAAAGCGGAACATCGAACGATTACGTTGATGTCACCGAGTATTTTGCCGGTGACGACGGAAAAATCGCAATTACGTGGACCCCAAGCGCCGAAGGCAAAGCCGAGCATGCCACCAGGTACACCGCCAAGCTTTCCCTGAACACCAGCTCGCTCGAGGGCGTAAAGTATGTTCTTTCGCTCGACCCGGAGGTGCTGGTTTCTGGCAATCAGGGCGAATACGGCTCCTACACCACTCAGGAAAGCAGCGTAGACTGCCTGAACATAGTATGCCCCGCCACCGGCCCCTACGAGCTTCCAAGCCTGGATGCCCTTGCGGATGAAAGCATCACCTACGAGCAAGCTTGTACGAATAAAGACAGGCAAGACTCTGGAAAAGGAATCATCGCTTGGGGTCTGCCCGATCAGGTTAAAGCTACCTTCAAATGCGGCGAATCCAAGATGCTCGACATCACCTGGAACTCGATCAGTGACCTCGATAAAAACGCCACCGGCGAACAGGTGCTCACCGCCAAGGGCACCGTCACCTTCCCCGATTACGTTGACAACGACGACGGACAGGGCGGGCTCGTTTCCAACGAGGTCTCCGTCAAGATTAAAGTAACCGCGCCCGATAAGGGCTCCACGCCAACTTCCACCGACATCTCCGCCGCCAAGGTGACGCTCTCCAAGACCAGCTTCACCTACAACGGCAAGGCCCAGAAGCCCTCGGTTAAGTCGGTCGTCCTCAACGGCAAGACCTTGAAGGTCGGCACCGACTACACCGCCTCCATCGCGAGCGGCAAGAAGGTCGGTACCTACAAGGTGACCATCGCCGCCAAGGGCGCTTACACCGGCAAGGCCACCGCGAGCTTCACCGTCAACCCCAAGGGCGTGACGAAGTTCAAGGTGAGCAAGGCCAAGAAGGCCTTCAAGGCCAAGTGGAAGAAGAACAAGACCGAGCGCTCCGGTGTCCAGGTTAAGTACTCCACTAAAAAGAGTATGAAGAACGCCAAAACGGTGAAGGCCAAGGGCGCCAGCGTTAAAGCCAAGAAGGTGAAAAAGCTCAAGAAGAAGACCAAGGACTACGTGCAGGTTCGCGCTTACAAGACCGTGGGCGGCAAGACCTACTACTCCGGCTGGAGCAAGGTCAAGACCGTGAAGACCAAGTAGCCGCTTTTGGCACGCAAGGTCTGCGGCGAAGGCGGCAGACGTCCGCCCGATACCGCCTGCTAGTGTAGTCGTCACGACATGGTCAAGCCCAAGCGAAAGGACCCTTCGGGGTCCTTTCCTCTGTTTTGGGCCGGCGGCGGACGGGGCCCCTTGCGGGCGTCGCCCGTTACGCTGTTCAGAAGCCCAGGTCAGCGACCTGGACTTCTTCATGCGCTCACTCCTTCAGCATTTATATGCGGATTCCTTCGGAATCCTCTTTACGGTTTTCAGAGCGGCACCCTCCAGGGGCCCCGTCCGCCGCTCCGCAGTTGCCCCATTTCGCTGCAGCTTGCCCCGGAATGGTCAAAAGTCGCTTCCGAGGGAAGCCGGATCCGCGAAATGGGCCTCTTTTGGTCAGAAGTCCTCTCCGAGGGTAGATTTCCGGGCCTCAACGGCGCTGAAAGGCGCCCTGTGCCGCGTTTTCAAATTCCTATACCTTTCTGACCTGGGCTTTTGTATTTTGCTCCAAGGATGAAATCTGTAAAACGAGCCGATTGGTCAGAACTCCTACCCCGGGGTAAGGGTTTTGACCAAGCGCCGCCTGATTTCGAGCTCTGGCCCAGATTACGAACCCCAGTCCTATTCCAGGCGGGCCCTTGCCCCGACGGTTGCCCCGAGGCGGCGGCCTTCACTCGCAAAGCCCCGATCACCGCGTCCGCTCCGGTCGCGCCACGCCCGCGTCCGCCGCCGAGAGCATCGTTACCGTTTGCAAAGCTCAGGTTAAAAGCTCGGGCTCTTTTGGAGTCCGAGCTTTTTCGTGCGCTTATAAAGGTAAAATCAATCAAATAAGCAGGGCTTATTGAAAGGCAGGCTCATAGGGAGAGCCTGTTGATAAGGCTAAAAACAAAGGAAGGAGAGTACGGCATGAAGTCGATAAAGAGATTTCTTATGCTAGGCGTTCTTGCCGCGATGACCGCGTTCTGCCTGGCGCCCGGCTTCGCTTTGGCAGATGAGGGGGGGGTAGACATCACCCCGACCAGCTTCAACGATGAAGGCAAATACGAAATCACCGAAGCGGGCACCTACAACCTCACGGAAGATGCAAACGGTTCTATATATATAGGCAATGTTAAAGGCGAGCTTACGATCAACCTTAACGGTCATAAGCTAACAAATGAGAATACAAAGAACAACGTGCTGTATGCCTATGTTCAAACTAACGCTGTAGTTACCGTTAACGGAGCAGGCGAAGCAGGAAACAATGGCACACTCGAACAAGCTGCTGATGGAAAAAATAGCGCTATCCGTCTTGAATCTTCGGGCATGACAACCTTTAATCTCGTTGATCTTAACGTGAACTCCCAATCAAGTGAATGTCTGCAATCAGAAAGCGGAAAGAGCGCAACGTTAACTAACGTAAACATGTCCGCCTCCGGCAGCGCAAACTCTTTGATTTGCGTTAATCAGCTGAGCACCGCAATTGAAAGCGGAACTTACATAGCATCCGATTCTATGGACAAAATATTCGAGATTGTGGCTCCGACAGAAAAAGATAAGGTGCTGAAGGCCCTTACCGCCAATGGCGGGTCTTTCAACATGTTCCCCACTGGCGTAACGCTGGGCACCGATAAAACCCTGTACAAAGAAGCCGGTGGCGACTACAAGGTCGTGGCTACCGATGACCAGCTCCTCACCAAGCACTGCTGGAAGGTAACGCTCAAGGATCAGTCCCAGGTTCTTTATTCGGGCGACACGAAGGACATCTACTTCAAGAATATTTCCGAAGCTGAAGCTTTCGCTGGCAGCAAATATGCAGTTGAAGAAATCAACAAGTCCATCGAAGGCGCTGTGGTGACCCTTGATCCCGAATCCTGCACTTACGACGGCACGCCCCAGAAGCCTTCCGTTAAATCGATCGTCCTTGACGGCAAGACCTTGGCCGAGACCGACTACACGGTCGCTTACGGCAATAATATTAGTGCCGGCACAGAAGCAGGCACCGTCATTGTCTCCGGCGCCAACGGTGCTTACACGGGCTACCAGACCGTTCTCTTTGAGATCAAGAAGGCAAGCACCACTATTGAGGTCGCCGAGCCTGGCGATATGACGATCGGCGACGAGTTCAAGCTCAATCCCACCGTTTCTTTCGATGGCGCTAAGATCACTTACGAAAGCTCCGACCCAAAGGTGGCCTCCGTTTCCGATGACGGCACGGTGAAGGCCCTTGCTGCTGGCACAACCACCATCAAGGTAAGCGTCACTGACGACTACGAAAATCACGAGTCCGCAACCAAGGACCTGCAACTGACCGTCAAGGCCGCACCCAGCCCGACTCCCGTTACGACCGACCTCTCCGCCGCCAAGGTGACGCTCTCCAAGGCCAGCTTCACCTACAACGG
>JAUMVJ010000020.1 GCA_030530215.1 Coriobacteriia bacterium | reverse complement strand
AGTGGGAGCAAAGATGGGTCTCCCGCTGTAGATATCAATATAAAAAGAAGCAAAGACAATCCTGGCATCAAAATGCAAAAAATTCATTTTGTTAAAAGGGAGAATTAGCATGAAGACAGTAGATATACGTTTGCCTAAAAGCCAAAAAACACTACTCAAAGAGCTTATAGGGAAGGAATTTAAGAAATTTCGTTGTGACAAGTTCCATTTTCGTCCAGCTGTATATCAAATAATTGGTTTGTTTGTTGGCGACAATCAATATGCTTTGAAAAACGAAATACAGCCCATAGATTATTATGGCTCCGAAGAAGATGTTGCGGTACTTTCTTTCGATCAAGTTGATGAGCAAGAAATTTCTTCTCATGTAATTGGCGGAAAGCAAGTCGATACGCCGATAAACCAACAAATTAATAATATTCGACTAGTTGAAGACACCCATATCATGTCCTTAGGCGAAGAGGATGCTTACAGGTTTTCTTACACGAAGGCAATCATTTTTGATTTAAAAGATCGTCAAATTGTCTTGGAGAAGGACATTTGGTTCTCTGAGGATATCTTAATTTACCGGGGTCTTAATGCAGAAAGCAAAATTGCTGCACCAGAAGCGGAGCTTGAAGAATCGGACGTATGCCAATTTAGGGCGGAACGCAGATTCGAGTCGTTGCTGTGAAGACAAAGGAGAAAAATGAATTGTCCGATCGTTAAAGGCGAAATTGCATTGCGGATGCCTTCCGCACCTGCGGGCTTAGCAGATATGGCGGCAGGAAAAAACTTGCTGGATACGCTTGCGGCCCATGCTGATGACTGCGTTGGCCTTGCGGGAAATATGATTGGCGTTCGTAAATGCATCATTGCTTTTGTTGAGCAGGAAACAGGCAAGAACCGCTTGATGTTCAACCCGGAAATCGTTGAAAAATCCGGTTCCTATGAGGCAGAAGAGGGCTGTTTAAGCCTTGTCGACAAGCGTAAAACAACTCGCTATTCATCAATTACGGTGAAATTCCAAGATGAAAAATTCACCTGGTCAGAAGAAGAATTCAATGGTTTCACAGCGCAGATTATTCAGCATGAAATAGATCACTGCAAAGGAATAATTATCTAGTTCTTTGGCTTCGGCTGTTGTTGATAGCAATGCAAGATCAACGAGCAGCTGGGCGGCCTCACTCGCCGGTTGCCCAGTTGCCATTGCTGCTTCGTTAACTTTTCGGCCTTTTGCGAAAAAGTTATTGACGACTCAGTTCTGCTAGCTATAAAGTGCAAACACACAAACCGATGACGTGGAAGTAACGTTGGTGGTGCACTCACAGAGAGTCCGGGGTGCTGGGATCCGGGCAGAACGCAGACCTTCAAATGGACCACTGAGGGCAAGGGGCGCGCTCGCAAGAGCCAATCCAAGACGTAAGCCGGCGTTAACGGCAGAGGGCGTGATGGCGTTCTCATGAGAGGGTTCTTTTCAAGAACCAAGAAAAGGTGGCACCGCGGTTCATCCGTCCTTTTCGCGAGATGCGAAAGGGGCGTTTTTTTATTGCCTTTTTCGCAGCTCGTTACTGTAAGCGTAGCTAGAGAAAGGACTAATGAAATGGCTGCAGAAAAGCGAGTAGTTGCAACTCAGGAAACCAAGGGCTTCACCACCCAGGATCTTATCCTCATCGCGGTGCTTCTGGCGGCGGGCGCCGTCCTCAAGCTCACCGTCTCGAGCTTCCTCACCTTCGCGGGCATGAAGCCCAACTTCATGATTGCGATGTATTGCCTGGCCATCATCTTGACGCGACCCAACATCGTGCAGGCAGGCATCATCGGCCTTATCACCGGCCTTATCAGCCAGATCCCGCTGCTTAATGCAACGCCTTTGGTAAACCTTGGCTCCGAGCTCGTTGGCGCCGTGGTTTGCGGCATCCTGGTTTTGGCTTTCGTTCGCATCGCCAAGGAAAATTTCGCTGCTCAAAACGTTGCTTTCCCCTTCGTCATCACCTTTATCTCAACGGTGTTCTCCGGCTACACTTTCGCCCTTATCGTCGGTTGCGCGATGAACGGCTTGGGCGTGGCTGAGGTCTTTGCCGTTTACGCCGTGATGGTTCTGGGCACCGCGGTTATGAACGCTGTTTTGGTTGCCATCCTCACCCCCATCATCAAAAAGGCCCTCAAGCGCGCTTAGGCACGTGTTTTCATCATGATCGAAGTCAAGAACCTCAGTTTCACGTATAAAGAAGGCAGCGCGCCGACGGTGCGCGACGTAAGCCTGAGCATTCCAGACGGGCAGTTCGTGGGCATCACGGGTGCCGCCGGTTCGGGGAAATCAACGCTCACCTATGCGTTCAACGGCATCATTCCGCATTGCTATCCGGGCGATTTTTACGGCTCCGTGCTGATTGACGGCAAGGACACCGTTGAAACGAGCCTTACCGACATCTCGCGTATGGTTGGCAGCGTTTGCCAGGATATCGACAGCCAGATTGTTTCGAGCGTTGTTGAAGACGAGATGCTCTATGGCTTGGAGAACTTCGGCGTCCCTGCCACCGAGATCGAACCGCGCATGGACGAGGCGCTGGACGCGATGGGCATCTCCGATTTGAAGTACTGCAACATTGCGAGCCTTTCGGGCGGCCAGAAGCAAAAGGTGGCTGTTGCCGCCATTCTGGCCCTGCGACCTCGCGTTTTGGTTCTGGATGAGCCTACCGCCGAGTTGGACCCGGCAAGCTCGCATGCAGTGTTCGCGCTTCTTCGCGATTACGCAAGCAAGCGCGGCATCACGGTCATCGTGATCGAGCAGAAGATCGCTCTGATGAGCGAGTTCGCCGACCGCCTGATTATCGTGAAGAAAGGCGGCATTTTGCTTGACGGCACGCCTGCCGAGGTTCTTGAAAACGCCGAGCTTTTGCAGGCGGAAGGAATCAATTGTCCGCGTGCGACGTCTTTGGGCAACGAGCTTGCAAAGCGCAATCTGTATGCGGGCCCTGCCTGCCGAAACGTAGCCGACGCTCTGCGCGCCTGCGAAATCGCGTTGGGCTTTGAGGCTGCTGGTGCGAATGATGCCCAAGCGAAGCTCGGCGCCCCCTCGCCTGCGGAAGGAGGCCAGGCATGATCGAGTTCAGGAATGTGAGCGCCTCGTACGTGGCCGAGCATGCGCTGCTTAAGGACGTGAGCTTCACCATCGGTAAGGGCGAGTTCGTCGCCTTCGTGGGAACCAACGGTGCGGGAAAATCCACCACCATGCGCCTGTGCAACGGCCTTCTTAAGCCGATGGCGGGCGCGGTTCTGGTGGACGGCAAACCCACTACTGAGCTGAAAACAAGCGAGCTGGCGCGTAAGGTCGGTTTCTTATTCCAGAATCCCGATCGTCAGATTTGCTGCTCTACGGTGCGCGATGAGCTGGAGTTCAGCTTCAAGGCGCAGGGTAAGCTCGACGATGCGGCTCGCGCGAAAGTGGATGCTGCAATAGAGCGATTCGGCTTTGACCCGGACGCCGAGCCCTACCTTCTTAATAGGGGAACTCGCCAGTTGCTGGCGCTGGCCTCGATCATCGTGACCGAGCCGCCGGTGATCATCTTGGATGAGCCCACCACCGGCTTGGACTACCTGGAGTGCGTGAAGGTCATGGAAGTTATCCGCGATCTTCACGAGCAAGGTCATACGGTAATTATGGTGTGCCACGACATGGAGGTGGTTGCCGATTACGCCGACCGCCTGATTGCCATGACGCGAGGATCTTTGGTGGCCGAAGGTCCGACGGACGAGATTTTGCGCAATCGCGAGGTTTTGTCGCGGGCGGATTTGATCGCGCCGCAGTGCATCTCTATTGCACAAGCGCTGTGCAATCGTCATCCCGAGCTTAAGGCGACGGCAATCGCAAACGCACGCACGGTTGAGGATTTGGTTGCGGCCATCGAGGAAATCCGCGGGGCTTCGCCTTGCGCCGGCGCAGCTAACGCTTCTGCCGGCACCGACGCCGCTAACGGCGCGGTTTTGCCCGGGGCTTCTTCCTCCCAGGAGGTGCGCTGATGAACGGCTTCTTGGAATATGTCCCTGGAGATAGCTTCCTGCACAAGATGAACCCGGTGGCCAAGTTGGCGGTTGCCCTGCTTATGGTGTTTGCCTGCTTCATTACGCCGAGCTTTATGGTGCTGGGGCTTATCCTGGTGATCGATTTCTTCATGGCGTATAGCTGCGGCATGATCAAGCAGACGCTTGGCTTGTCCAAAGCTGTGGCCGGGTTCTCCGTCATCCTCGCGCTCATCGCGCTTTTAAGTACGCCCGAAGGCCTGCTTTTGGTGGCGCTGCCTTGGGGCTACATCGGCTCGGAATCGGTGCTCGCGGCAATTCGCATTGTGCTGCGCTTGGTGGCCGCCGCGGTTCCGCTGTTCTTGGTGTTCTACGTGACAAAGCTCAACGACCTGGCAAACTCCCTGGTCAAGGTGTGCCACGTTCCGTACAAATATGCCTTCGTGTTCACGAGTACGGTGCATTTTATCCCCGTGTTCATGAACGACATGGCAGGCATCATGGAGGCTCAAACCGCCCGCGGCGTCGAGTTTGACGGTGGCTTTTTAAAGAAGCTGCGCCTGATGGTTCCGCTGTGCGTGCCCCTGCTGGTAAGCTCGGTGCGCAAAACCAATTCGGCCGCCATCGCCGCCGAGGTACGTGGTTTTAATCTGCGCACGCGCACGAGCGGCTACAAGGAATATCCCTTCGTGGCGAGCGATTACCTCTACATGCTTTTCGCCCTGCTGTTGCTGGCGGCGTCGATCGTAAGCTCGGCTCTCGGTGTGCTTTTCTAGCGGTGCTCTTAGCTTCTGGCGCTGTGGATGTTAGAGTTCCTTTAAAGAAACATCGAGGTAAGGGGAACCTTTATGAATACCGATCGCGTTACCGTCATGGATCACGCCATGGTAAAGCACAAGCTTTCGATCCTTCGTTGCAAGGACACGCCAAGCAAGCTTTTCGCCGAGCTGGTGGGCGAGCTTGCCATGATGGAGGCTTACGAGGCCACGCGGGACCTGCCGCTGGAGGATATCGAGATCGAAACGCCCCTGGCGCAGACGACCGCTCAGCAAATCGAGGGAAAGAAGCTGGTCATCGTTCCTATTCTGCGTGCAGGCTTAGGTATGGTCGATGGCATTCTGGAGCTGATTCCGGCCGCTCGTGTTGGGCATTTGGGCATGCAGCGCGATGAAAAAACGCACAAGCCCATCCCGTACTACGCCAAGCTTCCAACCGGCAGCGAAAATCGTAAGATCTTGCTGGTCGACCCGATGCTTGCCACGGGAGGCTCGGCCATTATGGCTATTGAGCACCTGCGCAAGATGGGGATCAAAGACATCACCTTCCTTAACTTGGTGGCTTCTCCCGAGGGTATCGAAGCGTTGCTTTCGGCAGACCCCGACGTGCATATTTACACCTGCGCGATCGATGAGCGCCTGAACGAGGACGCCTACATCATCCCCGGCCTGGGCGACGCCGGCGACCGCATCTTCGGCACCAAGTAAGGCGCTCGCGCACGGGCGCTGGCCGAGGTACCGTCAAGAATCTTTCGCAAATTTAGGCTGACCCCTATGTGCTCACCGGCA
>JAUMVJ010000012.1 GCA_030530215.1 Coriobacteriia bacterium | reverse complement strand
CCTTGCGTCTGGATGTATTCAGCTGTCAATTTGCGAAATAAATTTTACGTTACCCTGGCCGATGGGCCTTCAGCTGCTTGGAGCGCCAGCTGATTGGGGCATCAGTCGCTGGGGCGCAGGCTAGCCGTTGGGTCGTCGCCGTTGACTTTCCACGGGCCTACCAGCTCAATACACTCTTGCAGGCTGCTTTGGTAAAGGATCCAAGGCAGCCTCCTTGTTTTCTAAGCCTTTTTCGCCTGGGGAGCGACGTGGCTTGATCCGCGGCTAAGGCGACCGCGCTTGCCTGTTCCTGTTTCTGTCACAAAAGTGTCCGCTTTATTCTTCTTATGGGAAGGTATACAACCTGTTCAAACGGTAAATCTGTCCATTTACCAGGCATATTATGCATTGTGTTGGTAGCTAATACGACAATCTGCATAATTTGTCGAGCAGGAAGAGATGCTTTGCGTGCAAACAATCTCTTGCGCACCATTTGGAGTGCTGCCGTTTGCGATTGGGTGGAATCGTCGCGATCGGCGGCAGCCAGGATGCGTGCTGCTTCGATATTGAAAGGAGACTTTCATGCTAAGTGAGCAATGCCTCAATCGAAGCTCAAACCCACCAGATGGTTTGCTTCACTTAGGCAAAGGCCAAGATCCGGCCAAGCAAGGCGTGACGAACATCTATATCAGAACCTTCGGTTTCTTCGATATTTTCGTCAACGGCCGCCCGATAGCGTTCAGGAGCGCTAAGGAAAAGGAGTTCATGGCGCTGCTTGTTGACCGGCGGGGCGGCACCGTCTCGACGGGCGAGGGCATAACCGTTTTGTATGAAGCCTGCCCGCGGAACAAGAACGAGCAGGACCGTTACCGAAAGCTGATTCAGCGGGCAAGACAGACGCTCGAGCGCTACGGGGTCGCCGATCTGATAGTTGAGGATAATCACGTCAGAAGCCTTAATCGCGACATCGTGACCTGCGATTACTTCGAATTCTTAGAGGGCAACGAGCGATATCAGCGCATGTTCGCTGGCTCTTATCTTTCCGATTATAGTTGGGCCGAGGCCACCGTTGCCCTGCTGATGAACTGCCAACCCGACAACAGGCTCAGCGACATTTTGGAATTCTTGAGCGAGCGTTGGCGCAGGTCGGAGGAATCTTCCTTAAGTTTTAAAAATAATAGTTGACTTGCCCCTGGAAGAAACGTATATTCTTTCTTGCTGAAAATGCGCCGTTACCTCAGCTGGATAGAGGGACTGACTACGAATCAGTACGTCGGGGGTTCGAATCCCTCACGGCGCACCATTTAAAACTTGAAGCCAGGAGTTCTTGCTCCTGGCTTTTTTGTTTTCTCAGGGGTGGCAAGTCGTGGTGCGACTACCATGGATGCGTAAGGATCTAAAGGAAGGGGCACGCGATGATCATCGACTTCGACGCACTTGAAGAACAGGAAATCCCAAATTTCAAAGGAGGGGACGGCTCCGTTTCTGCGGCAGCGCATGTTGACGCCAACAACCGCATCATGCGCGCGACGGTGCATCCTCATTCCTCGATTGGCTGGCATCAGCACCTTAAGAACTCCGAGATCGTCTACGTTCTTTCGGGCACGGGCAAGGTCGTGGTCGAAGGCGGCGAGGAGCCTCTTGCGCCCGGCGTTTGCCATTACTGCCCTGCCGGTTCGTATCATTCGGTGGTTAACGACGGGGAGGAAGACTTGGTGGTTTTCGCCGTCGTCCCCGAGCACGCCGCGCTGAGCTAGCGGGGCTCGTTTGGCTGGCCGAACCAGTTGGATCTATTGAGCTGGGTGAGCTAGTTGAGCTAGTTGAACTGGTCGAGTTGGCCGACCTTGCCGGGCTTATCGGGCCGAAGGCGGTTAAGGTGCCAGTACTGGTTTCGCGGCTCGTACCGTTTCCGCAGCCGCGCGGTTTTCGCCATAAAAAAGAAGAGGAAGCAGCATTCGTCGTGCTGCTTCCTCGTTTGCTTTAGTTGCCCGCGTTCTCGCGTCTCTTCGGGCTTTGCCCCTAGGCTACCGCGGCGCTTTTGGGGCGGTTTTGCCTCCTAGCTTGCCGCAGTGCTTTTGGCCAGGCGATGCGCTTAAGCCCTGAAGTCGACGCCAAGCTCGGTTTTGACCAGGTCAAAGGCAGCGTCGATACACTTGTCCATGTCGTAGTACTGGTATCCGCCCAGGCGGCCGGCGAACACGATGTCGCCATCTTCCTTGGAGCGCTCCACGTAGCGCTGGTACAGCTCGGCGTTGCGCTCGTTGTTCAGGGGGTAGTAGGGCTCGTCGCCGGGATGCCAGTCGGCGGGGTACTCGCGCGTGACGTAGGTGACAGGCTTGCCCTCGGCGTCCTTGACCTCTTCGCCGGCGTCGTTCTTGCAGAACTCGAAATGCTTGTGCTCGATGATGCGCGTCCAGGGCACCTCGCGCTCGTTGTAGTTGACCACCGCGTTGCCCTGCCAGTTGTCGCTGGCAATGCGTTCGGTTTCGAAGCGCAGGGAGCGGTACTCAAGCGTGCCCAGCTCGAAGTTGTAGAAGCCATCGATGGTGCCGCAGTAGATGGTGCGATCGGCAATGCCGGGGTTTGCGGCGATGAACTCGCGATACTCGGTGTTCAGCAGGATTTCGGTGTCGCCGAACATGTTGGCGACCATCTTGGTGTAGCCGCCCATGGGGATACCCTGATAGCGGTCGTTGAAGTAGTTGTTGTCGTAGGTAAGGCGCACGGGCAGGCGCTTGATGATGCTTGCGGGCAGGTCTTTGCAGTCGCGGCCCCACTGCTTTTCGGTATAACCCTTCACCAGGGCCTCGAAGATGTCGCGGCCAACCAGGCTGATTGCCTGTTCCTCAAGGTTCTGGGGCTCGCCGGTGATCTCGGCGCGCTGCTCGTTGATCTTCGCCAAAGCCTCGTCGGGCGTTACCACGCCCCACATTTTCGAGAAGGTGTTCATGTTGAAGGGCATGTTGTAAATGGTGCCCTTGTAAAGAGCCACGGGGCAGTTGATATAGTTGTTGAACTGGGCAAACTTATTAACGTAGCGCCAAACCGGCTCAAGGCTGGTGTGGAAGATGTGGGCGCCGTACTTGTGCACGTGGATGCCCTCGGTGGCCTCGGTGTAAACGTTGCCTGCGATGTGGTCGCGCGACTCGATGACGAGCACCGATTTGCCAGCCTGTTTAGCGGCGTCGGCGAAGACGGCACCGGTAAGGCCAGCGCCGACAACCAGGTAGTCGTAATGGGTTTGCTTCATGAAGTCTCCTTAAAACGTAGGTAACATTCTAGCGTCAAGATGAGACTTGCGCCTGAACGGGCTGAAAATGCCCGAAAGAGCCTGTGCATTAAGCGGTGCGCAAAACGCAAGCCGCAGGCTGTACATGCACGGTAACGGATTGCTGGGCGCCGTGCTAAGCGCGGGGCGCAAAGTTACAAGAAAGGCGTGGGGCGCGCATGCGCTCCCGCAAGCGAGGATAGGGGATATGAAATGGATCGTCATCAGATGAACCCGGAACACGTACGCCAGCTTATCGAGCTGATCGATCAGAGCCCCTTCCTGGCGCAGCTGAAAATCAAGACCACGGCGCTTGGCCGTGGTTATGCGCGCGGCGAGGTTGATATCGAGCGCTGCCACCTTAATGCTTTCGGCGGGGTTCACGGCGGAATGTACGCAGCCATGATGGACCACTTTAGCTACTGGGCCCTGTACTCCGAACTCGCACCGGACATGGGCGCCATTACGCTCGATTTGCACACCGACTATCTGCGTTCTTGCAATGAAGGACGCCTGGTGGCCGAGGGAAACCTGATCAAGGCTGGTCGTCAGATCGCGCTTTGCGAGGTTAAGATCACCGACGAGGCGGGGCGCATGATGGCCCACGGCACCTCCAAGATGATGTGTTCGCCCACTTTGCAGCCGGTAAGCGCCGTTATCGAGACGCTTCGTCCCGGCTTCGTTTTGCCCGACAAGTTCCTTCCTGCCGACGAGATTTAAGGGCTTCGTTTCAGGTTTGCCTTCGGTCGCGTTTTAGCGTGGCCATCTGGGAAAGCTTTCGTGTTGTTTGCATGTGCCGCCCGCCTTGGCGCTTGGGTGCGTAGCGTGCGTTGAAGTACAATGAAAGACCGCATTATTTCCGCATAACGAACAAGGGAGGCAAGGTGCTCAAACTCAAGGGCAAAAGATCTGCTGGCTTGTCGGCAAAAGCAGCGCGAACTGCGATTTCCTTGATTGCCGCCGCCTCCCTTTCTTTATATGGTTTTGTGCCTGCGGGCTTTGGGCAAAGCGCCTGGGCCGGCGAAGCTCAAGCGGCGTCTACGGAGACTCAGGCTTCTGACGCTTCGGGCGCTCAGGATGTTGGGCCCACCGCAAGCTCGACCGATGCAGATACCCAGGTGGGCAAGATTTCCGCCGACCATGTTGAGGATGAGGTCGTCGTCACCTACGAAAGCGGTAAAACCAAGGTCGTAAGCCTTGATGACGACACCACGGTCGAAGAGGCTATTAGCGAGTACTCCGAGAAGAAGAACGTCGCCGAGGTCCAGCCTAATTTCGTGTACCACGTGCTAGATGCCGATAACGAGGCTGATGCTGCGGGCAGCGATGCTGAGCAAAGCGACAATGCCGAGCAGGGCAGCGATGCCGGGCAGGATGACGGTAGCGAGCAGAGCAGCAACGCCGGACAGAGCGACGGTGACGAGCAGGGAAGCGATAGCTCCGCTAGCGGCAATGCCGAAGGTTCAACTGAGGGCGAGGCGAGCGGTGATTCCGGTGGAAGCGACGAGGGCCAGGATTCGGGCTCTTCGGCCGCAACCGATGACGCAAGGCTTTCCGAGCAGTACTATCTGTTTGGTTCCGACGACCAGCCCTCAAACAGCGCGTATCGCGGCTCCAACTTCGTTTCGGCATGGAACGCGCTTTCGGGCTCCTCTACTACAACCGTTGCCGTGCTGGACACAGGCTGCGACATCACTAACCCTGATCTGCGGGGCAACGTTTTAAGCGACCTTGCCTACGATGCGGTAAGCCAAAAGCTCGTGAAGGACGAAACAGACAAGGACAGCTCTTCGTTCGATTACGACCCTGACGGCCATGGTACGCACGTGGCGGGCGAGATCGCCGCTACCGCCAACAACAGTATTGGCATTGCCGGTGCTGGCAAGAACCTAGTTAAGGTGCTGCCGGTGCGCGTTGCCGACAATGCAGGGAAAATCACCACCGAAAGCTTTAGAAATGGCCTGGATTACATCCTTGACCTGGTTAAGAGCGGCAAAGTCAGCAATCTCCACGTCGTCAATGTGAGCCTTGGCTACTACGCGGGGCCCTCAAGCGATGAAACCGACGTCAAGGTGCGCGATGCCATCGATGCCCTGCAGGATGCGGGCGTGGTGACGGTTGTTGCCGGTGGCAACGGCTACGACGACACCCTTGCAAGCTCTGGCACCTACGATCGCATCTACCCGAGCGATTTCGACGAGTGCTATTCGGTTTCGGCCTTGACTGCGTACGGGACCAACGCCACCTTCTCCGATTACAACTCTCACAAAGACATCAGCGCGCCGGGCATGTCGGTGCTTTCTACCGCGCGCGGCTCGAAGTCCGGCGGCGCCGATGGCAACTACGCCAAGGAAAACGGTACCTCCCAGGCGGCCCCGTTGGTTTCGAGCGCTCTAGCGCTTTTGTGGGCTCAGGATTCAAGCCTCACTACCGAACAGGCCACCTATGCGCTAAGCTCCACGGCTTCTTCTTTGTCGGGCGCTGGCTTGCCGAAAGAAAGCGCCAGCGCAGGCGCGCTTAACGTTTTCGCGGCGCTCGAGGCAGTCAAAAACGGCGTCACCGTGCCCGAAAGCACGCTGGACCTTTTCACTGCAACTGTGGAGGTCGTGATACCCGAGCGCCTTACCAGCGCTAAGGGCGAGGGTCCGTATGCGTGCGTGAGCGACGACGGCTCCTCATTCGTTTACTACGGCGGCGCCTACGAACCCGATGTGCGCGTGAAGGCGGATGGCAAGACCGTTAACGCAAGCGAATACAGCGTCAGCTATGCCAACAATGTAAATCCTGGTCAAGCTACGGTTACGGTGGTGGCTAACGGCACCAGCAAAACTGCGAACTTCACCATTGTGAGCGATTCCGACGAATCGAAGGATGATTCGGGCGAGTCCGGCAAATCCGATAAGTCCACATCCGGCAGCACAACGGATGATTCCTTCAGCGAGGAAAAGGTGATGAAGGCGCTCGACGAGGGCGGCTCTTCCGATGCCTCCGACGAGGATGAATCCGACGACGACACCAAGGCGAGCGGCCTCACCGATACGGCCGATGTGGCCCTTTGGGCTCCCTTCAGCGCTGTGGCCGTGCTCGCGGTTGTGGCGGCCTTGCTCGCTCGCTCGAGGAAGCAAGGTCAAAACACCAGGTAGGGAAGCGGTTAATTCCGCACAAGGATGAAAGTGAATTCTATGAGCCAATTTGCCGATACCGAAACAAAAGCGCAGCAAGGCAAGCTCGCATATCGAGTTTTCTGCGCTATTTTGGCGTTTGTCCTGGTGGTTGCGTTTACTCCAATGGTTCCTGCAACGGCGCAGGCCGATGAAGCCGACGCCACGCAAAGCGCTCAGGCCTCCGATTCTGGCGATTCTGCCGGCGATGTGACGCCCACCGCAACACAGGAAGATGTCTCGGTTGCCAGCAGCGAAAGCTCCGACACCGCGAACAGTTGGCGTTTCACCAACGGCAAGCTGACCCAGGACACCACCCTGGAAAAGACCATGAACGGCCTTAAGGTTTACGGCACGGGTTCCTCGAAGGGCAGCATCGGCAAGCTCATCGACGTTTCCAAGTGGGACGGTAAGATCAATTGGTCCAAGGTCAAGGCTGCGGGCATTGATTACGCCATCATCCGTTGCGGCTATGGCGAAAACAAAACGAGTCAGGACGATGCCTACTTCAGCTACAACGTGCGCCAGGCACGCGCGGCGGGCGTGAAAATCGGCGTTTACATTTATTCCTACGGCTATAACACCACTAAAGCTGAATCCGAGGCCGATCATGTTCTTCGTTTGCTGAAGGCGGAGGGCCTTACCCCTGCCAAGTTGGCTTTGCCCGTGTATTACGACCTTGAGGAGCAGGCCGGAACCAGCAAGCCTTGTGTGAAGGTGAGCGGCACCAAGAAGTACGTCTCCAACGCAATGCTTGGCAAAATGGCTGCGGCCTTTGCGGCTAAGATCACCAAAGCCGGCTACAAGATGGGCGTTTACGCCAACAAGTCCTGGTGGACTAGCTACTTAACCGTAAGCCAGTTCAACAACGCTTCTTGGAGTAAATGGGTTGCTCAGTACTATTACGCAAGCGGCAAGCTGTGCTCCTATAAGGGCAACTACGACATTTGGCAGTACTCCTCCACGGGCAGGGTTAACGGCATCTCCACCTACGTGGACATGAACTACCTGTACAAGAACTTTGATAGCAGCATCCTTACCGCAAGCATCGATCCTTCCAAGGTCAGCGTCCCCAGTAAAGTGATGACCGACTACGATTTCGACGGAGCGCTTTCGGGCACGCTTACCTCGACCGCGAAGATGAAATCGATCAAGGTGCGCTTGAAGCAGTGCGGCACCACGGTAAAGGAAGCCACCGTTTCTGTTGGTGCCACGAGCTACAATTTCGCGAATTTCGACACCAGCAAGATCAAGGTTGATTTGACGGCCGGGGCTTCGTACAGCATTGAGGTTCTGGTGACGGTTGAGGATACCGAGAAGAGCATCTTCACCAAGGAATTCAGCGTCACCGACGATGCCAAGCTCTTCACCCAGAGCGTCGCTAATGCCTCCGTTAAGAAGTGCAGCTTGGTGGAGGTTGGCGGGGACGCCGTGCTGCTTGATTACAAGCGCCCGACCTTTGGCACGTCTTCAATGAGCCTGCCCACAAGCATTACCAAGGGCACCAACTTCACCTTCAAGGGCAAAGTCACTAGCTCCGTGACCATGAACAAGGTTGCGGTAACGCTTGTTAGCAAGACCACTGGCAAAACTCTGTACAGCTGGAGCGGCAACGTGAACACGAAGTCTTACACGCTTCCTTCGGCGGTGACTTCGCATCTGAACGTCAAGGGCCTTGCGATGGGCAAGTACAAGCTCACCATTACGGGCTATAGCAGCACCGCAAGCGGCGCCGCCGCAAGCCGCACCTTCACCATCGGCCCCAAGGCCAGCTCCAAGGTCAAGTTGAGCAAGGGCAAAAAGAAATTCACCGTGAAACTTAAGAAGGTTAGCGGAGCAAAGGGCTATCAGATTCGCTACAGCCTGAAGAAGTCGTTTGCCACCGATTATTTCAAGACCACCACTAAGACTTCTAAGGCCATCAAAACCAAGAAGTCTAAGAAGTACTACTACGTGCAAGTGCGTAGCTACAAGGTGGTCAAGGGCGTTAAGTGCTACGGGTCGTGGAGCTCCGTCAAAAAGGTGAAGACGAAGTAGCTCTGGGGCTAGGGCCAAGCTTTGCTTTGGCTTGACTTGGTTGAGTCCAGGTCCGAGCCGGTTTGCTTGGTAGGGACGCGCTTGAAATTTGGGGCTCAGCAACGGCATTTTGGCGGCGGCCGGCGGTTTTACCGTTGGCCGCTTCTTTTGATTTGCCAAAGATATTAGGGCGAGGGGAGCGGTTTCTGCTTGCAGGACGTCTACCTGCGCTTATGTTGTCTTGGTGGTAGTGGGCGCCTGCAATGTATTTGCTGCTAACTGGGTTTGGCAAGTGGCTATACTGTGCTTTAGTTTTGAAGCGAAATTAAAAGGGGATCAAGATGGTGTTTGGGAAAAGCGCAGCTCCGCAGGCAGCAACTGCGGCGAAGCTTGTGGCAAAAGAGCCAGCGAGCAAGCGTTTTGCAAAGGCTTTCGTGGCGCTTTTGTGCGCCTTTGTGCTGTCGTTCGCGATGGTTCCGGCTGCTGCTTGGGCTGAGGCAGGGGCAACGGGTACGGATTCCGGATCGGGTTCCGATTCCGGGACCGCTCTTACTTCCGGCACGGGTTCTACGGATTCAGGCTCCACGTCGGGCACCACGGGTTCCGACTCTGGGGCAACTCAGACTGGCGAGGGTTCCAATCCCACGGTCGATCCCACGCCTGAGCCCACTCCGACCCCTACCCCTGTTCAGAAGATCAGCCTTTCCAAGGCAACGGTGACTCTCTCTAAGACTTCGTTCACCTACACGGGCAAGGCTCAGAAGCCCAGCGTTAAAAAGGTCGTCGTTAATGGCAAAACCCTGAAGGCGGGCACCGACTACACTGCGAGCATCGCCAAGGGCAAAAAGGTTGGCACCTACAAGGTGGTGGTAAGCGCTAAGGGCTCCACCTACACGGGATCCAAAACCGCGACCTATACCATCAAGGCGCTCAAGGCCTCTAAGTTCAAGGTGACACTTTCCAAGACGGCCTATTCCTACAATGGCAAGGCCAAAAAGCCCAAGGCAACCGTGAAGACCACGGTTAACGGCAAGACCGTCACCCTTAAAAAGAACCGCGATTACAAGGTTTCCTACAAGAACAACGTCCGGGTGGGTAAGGCAAGCGTCGTCATCACCGGCAAGGGCAACTTTACGGGAACCAAGACTGCCAAGTTCAAGATCAACGGCGGCTCCACCGGCAGCAACAAGGCCATGGCCAAAAAGGCAAATGGTTACGCCAGCAACACCAAGTACCTGATTTTGGTTAACTGCAAGGCTCACAAGGTGGGCATCTACAAGGGCAGCAAGGGCAACTGGAAGCAGATTAAGCTGTGGAGCTGCACCAACGGTGCAAGCAGCACCCCCACCGTCAAGGGCAGCTTCACCGTTCAGGGCAAGGGCCTGCACTTCGGCGAGGACAAGGGCTACACCTGCTGGTACTACACCCAGTTTTACGGAAACTACCTGTTCCATAGCGTGTTGTATTATCCCAACAGCAAAACTAAGATTAAATCCGGTGTTCTTGGCGTGGCCGCATCGCACGGTTGCGTGCGCCTGGCGAAGAGCAACGCCAAGTGGATCTACGACAACATCCCCCGCGGGACTAAGGTCGTCTCCTACTAGTTTGTTTGCGGCGCCGGCTGGCTGTTATCGTTTGAGGTAACTTGCTTAGGCAGCTTAGAAGGAACGGTCATGACCATCTCTGGCATTGCGAAAAATCTAATTGCCAAGGGGCCTTTGGGCGTATTGCGCATCCGCAAGGAGTCTCGCGCCGAACAGCTCAAGGCTGAAGAGGCTGCGCAAAAAGAAGCCGAGCAGGCTGCCAAGCTTGCTCGCGCTGAAGCGCTTTCCGAAGAGCTTTTGGCATGTTGCGCGAACCGTGTTGACGGGGAACTCACGCTTACCATGGATGGAATAGCCAATCGTGAGCATGAATTGCGCGATTTGCATAAAAAAACCTACCGGGCCTATAAAAGTCAGCTGCAGGCCTTCTACTTGAAGACGGTGGTTCCGGCGCATTATGCCCGCGCAGCAGTCAAGCCTGTGCGGGATAAAGTGGTGTTCCTTGAGAAGAACAACCCCAACAGCGCGCCCAACGGCCATATTTCGCGCGTGCTGCAAAAGCAAGGTAAGTACCAGGTGGTCAAGATGGCCGTGGCCTTGGATGGCCCAACGCGTATTGGTCATTACGAAAAGTGTATCGAGTTCGTCGAGGAAGCCGCCGACGCTAAGGCCATCTTCATTTCTTCTTCGAACAACGTGATGAGTTGTTTTGACCTGCGTCCCGAGACCAAGCTCATTCAGTTGTGGCACGGCTTGGGAATGTTCAAGAAATGCGGATATAGCACCGTGGATTCCAAGGGATTTGGCACCAGCGCAGTCAAGCGTGAAGAATACAACTCTTATCGCAATTATTCCTACGTGTGTTTGCCTTCTATGGAGCAGGCCTGGACTTTCGAAGACGCCATGCATATCCCTGCTGATTCGGGGATTCTGGTGCCGGTGGGGGTTTCCCGTACCGACATGTTCTTCAATCCTAAGTTTGCCGCCAAGGGCCGCAAGACCTTGCTTAGGGAATTCCCCCAGATCGGGGACCGAAAAATTATCTTTTATGCGCCTACGTACCGCGGTCGTATTTCAAAGGCTAAGGCTCCTAAGGCCCTAGACATTGATGCGATGGCTCGCGCGTTGAGTGATGAGTATGTGCTGCTTATAAAGCATCATGGGTTTGCAGCCAAGGATCGTCCGCCTATTCCTTCCGAGTGGGAGAATAGCTTCGCCTTCGATATGAACGCGAACAAGGTCATGGGTATCGAGCGTCTGCTGGCGGTGGCCGACATTTGCATTACGGATTACTCGTCTATCGGCTTCGAGTACGCTTTGATGGAACGCCCCCTGATTTTCTTCGCCTTCGACTTAGACGATTACCTTGACCAGCGCGGCATGTATTGGGATTACGAGGACATCACTCCAGGACCTGTGTGCAAGACTACTGAGGAAATGGTGGACTTCATTCAGCATCTGGATGAGCGCTTTGACTTGGTGGCGCTTCAAGCCTTTAAGAAGAAGTACGTTGGTGCTTGCGACGGGCATTCTACCGAGCGCACCATTGCCCTTATCGAAGCCGAGGAAAATCCCAGGCTCAAATTTGAGGGGTAGAAAGCCAAGAACGCAAAGAGCCGCTCCCCGGTTATTGTAAATTTTTGATAAGGGTAGCGCGTCTCATGCCGCTGTTTGCCCATGTCGGCTGCTAGAATCCACTGGTAAATACATTATTCACGCATAGTTTGTTGCATTAATGGAATCTATTGTTCATTTACAGAGTGTTTTGAGGTGCGCCTATGAAAAAAGTTTTGGTACGGGGAGGCTGTTCCCCTTTTGCGGAAGACTCCACGCCTGAACTTATCCTGGCGCAAAACCTCATTGGCAATAACTCTGGTAATGCCGTTTATCTGAACTCGATATTCGGCTTGTTCCAGTCGAATGGAGTCGAAGCTGTTCCCGATCATTATCGCGTTGAACGCGGCTTGGTTACCGATGCCGATTTCGAGCGAATCAACGAGGAATATGATGCCTTCATCATCCCTTTGGCGGATGCCTTTCGCAACAGCTTCATCCCGTATCTGAAAGGCCTGACGAAGGCATTCAAGAAAATCACAATTCCATGCGTTGTCGTCGGCGTTTGTCTGCGCACGCCTTTTGAACCCAAAATAACGGAGGAGCATAAGTTCGACGAAGCGGTTAAGGAATTCATGGCTGCTGTGCTCGAACGTTCGGAGATGGTGGGCATTCGCGGCGAAATTACCGGTCGCTACTTGGAGCATCTTGGTTTTGTGGCCGACCGTGATTTCATGGTCATCGGCTGCCCTTCGGTGTTCACTTTCGGCGGCGATCTTACCCAAAAGCCCCTGGAAATTTCTTCTGACATGAAGCTTTCGGTCAATTTCAACCGTGGCACCGTACATGACGGCATGCAGTTCCTTTTGAATCAGCTTAAGAGGTTCCCTCGCTCCCAATATGTTCCGCAGAACAAGCATGATCTTGAACTTGGTTATCTAGGTGCACCCGTTACCCTTGCAGCTGACCCTTCGTACCCCCTGACAGCTGATCATTGGCTCTACCGGAACGACCAGGTGCACATGTTTTTGCATCCCAACACCTGGATGGATAGCATTGCGCAGTGCGATCTTTCGATCGGTGGACGAATGCATGGCAACATCGTTTCCGTTCTGGCAGGCACGCCTGCAGTTTTCATGCCTACCGACGGTCGTACGCGTGAACTCTGCGAGTATCATTGCTTCCCTCATGTTCCTATGCATAGCGTCAATCCCGACACGACGCTTGAGGAAGTGTTGGAGCAGGTTGACCTTGGGTCGCAGCTTAGGGCGCATGCCGACCGTCTTGCACGTTATCAGAGTTTCTTGAGGAAGAACGGCTTGCCCTCCGAAGGCTCGTTTGCTCGTAAGCCTGGTTTGGAAAAGTTCGAGATACACGGCATCAATGATGTTTCGCGTGAGCAGCTTATTGCCCGTTGGGTTGCCTATCAGAAGGAAACTGTCGAGGCGAAAAAAGTGTCTAGCGACGTCAGGGCAGGGCGTGAAAAGGCAAGAACGGAAGCCCAGAAAACAAAGGTCGCTAATCTTAAGAACGAGAACAAACAGCTTAAGGCAGAGAACAAGCAGCTGTCCGCCGAGCTTAAGAAGTGCAAGCGAACCCTGAATCGCAAGTCGGTTAAGGCCGTACTTAAGCTCGCAGATGGTTTGGCAAAATAAGCTTGCCGCATGGTGTTGCCAGCCCGATTGTGCTGGCTTTGCCGTGTGCCGCGCACGCGTTCTGCGCAGGAACGCGTGCAGAGCTTCGGGCTTAGTTCCTCTTTTCCCAAGCCTCCACGGTTTCGGCGTTTTTCTTTAGGATGGTGCGGCACTCACGGGTGTCGATGGTACGCAGCGTACGCACGACCATGCCAAACAGCTCCGAATCGAAATCGATGTGTGCAGCGTTGGGGCTCTCGAGCATGAGCGTTCGGTAATCCAAAAACTCGCGATAGAGTTCTTCATATTTGCCTGCGCTTTCAAGTTCGGCGAGCTCCTTTTTGTGAGGCGTCAAATCGAAGTCGAGTTGCTTGATGCCGATGGCTGCCGCCGTCTTGGCAAAGCAATCCTTGAACTCCTTATGCACGTCGCGCTCGTATTTTTCGTCTTTCCAAACTTGGCGCTGCTCCTGCAAAAGCTCGTCGGAAATCTCGACCGAGCTCAAGAACTTGTTGAAGGGCACGCTGGCCGAGGCGAAGACATGGCCTTGCGCAACGATGGGCCCGGGAATGCCTTGGCTCATGAAGAAGGGCAAGTCTTTCTCAAAAGCGGCTAGGTCGCGGACGGTGCGGAAGCTGTGACCTGCGAATTCACGCATCACGGTATCGTCGATAAGCGAGGCAGGGAAGTAGTTGGCGCCGCGGGAAATGTTGCGCACCAGGTATTTTGGGGTTGTGCCGGTTGCAGCGTTAAGGCGTGCGCGAAGAAGATGTTTGCCCAGTTTCTCGCGCATCTTGCCATGGCCGATTGTTTTGACGACCGCCTTGCAGAGCTTTGTTTTGCCCGTTTCGGTAAGCGCGTTGGAGCGGTAGCAGGTATGGCTCCAACCAGTGCCCAGCAGGGCGTCGATCTTGTTAACGGCGCCGGGCGCCTCAAGAAGTTTAATGGTGATGCGCAGCCCGGGGAATTTGATCGTGTGCCCGCGGCGCAGGTCATACCAGGTGGTTTCAGTGTTGACGAAGGACACGTTGCGCGAATCCAGATCGACATTGGAGCCCATGTGCTCAAGCGCGCGGCCCTTCCAGGGCTTGGCGTTGAACTGGCGAATAAACGCAAGGAGCGAGTCGGCCTTCATGTAGACGATGAAGGTGCTCATGTTCTTGGGCAGCATGCCGAAACCAAACAGGTCGCGGCACAGGGTGTTGTCAAGCACGTAATCTAAGTTGTGCTCGTCAAGGTAGCTTGTGAGCTCGCACAACAGGTTGAACAGGGCAAGCTGCAGGTCGTTGCCCTTAGGCGTGCCGTCGGCTTCAAGTCGCTGAGGTGCGCCCTCGTAGGTATCGCAGGTGTTCAGGCGGTTTTTCGCGGGCTTGTGTTCGCCGCGCCCTTGCTGGTGGGTGGGGATGTAGCCAGTCTTTTTCTTTATGTCGAGCAGAGTCATGCCGTTGAAGGTGAGCTCCGCTGCCTGCTTGTACAGGGCCAAAGCCGCCTCTTCGTCGCCGTCGTGGCTTAGCTTGTCGGCGCGATACTTAAGGTAGAAACCGTCTTCGGGCGCGGACTTCAGGCATTCCTCGACGTACGCGATAAGTGCCTCGAAGGAGCTTTCCTGCCCATCGGTTTGGTAGGCGCGGTCGAGGTAGCAAACCTGGAGTTTCTTGAAGCCGGGCACCTCGGGGTAGCGTCTAAGGAGCCCGCTTAGAAGCGCCTGACCTTCTTCGAGCTTACGGGCCTGGAACAGGTTGACCGACTTGCGGAAGGCAAGGATGTCGTGTTTCAGGGTTTCGAGCCCCGGCGTTAGGCCGCTTTGATTTTCCTTGATGAACAGCAGGCGCCAGGCCATGCCGATGCGCTCGGTGAAAAGCAGCGCTTCGACGGCCGCCTGGAAGGTTTCATCGCTGATGGGGCCGAGCAAAGGGTTGAGCCAGCGCCAGGCGCCGTCCCAGTCGTCGCGACCGATGGTCGTGCGCGCAAGCTGCCAGGCAAAATAGCGCGCGAAGAAGGGGGCAAGTGCCTTGCCATCGTGCGCGGCGACGGCTGCGCGATAGCCCTCGGGGTCGGCGGCGATGGCCTGATCCAGCTCTAATTTCGCAAGCGTGCCGCGAAGCTTGTGACGGTGGTCCACCAGCTTGTGCATGCGTGGGGTCGATTCCAGCATGATGAGCTTGCGCTTGTACTGCGCGTCGTAAATTTTTTTGAAGTCGTAATTGTCCGTGAAGTACTGCAGCGCCTCGGTGTAGGGGAAGTCGAGCGAGCCCGTGGTGCGATGGACGCCTTCTTCGGCGGCTGGCGGCAGATAGCTCCACTCGTCGCCGTAATGCGCGGTCAGGTACATGTTGGAGGTGGTGGGCGCCATTACCTCGATGTCTTCGTATTTCACGATTTCGACTTCGTCGAACCACTGCTTTTCGTAGACCAAGGGGATACCGCACCAGCGCATGATGTAGTACTCGCCTTCGGAGTCGACGTACTTAGCCAGGCGGTCTTCCATAAGCTGACGTGCCGCCTTTTTGCCATGTCTTTCCTGGTAATCGAGCATTTCCTTCAGGTCGGCGGCGGGCAAGTCGTAGCGGCGCCCGTGGGTTGCCGAATAATTGATGAGCTCCGAGTACAGCAGGGTGTCGTGTGTGTAGGCCGCAACGGTTTCCTCAAGGTTTTTGCCGCTGATGGGGTACAGCACGAAAACATCGATAACCTCGCCCGCCACGTCGTCGCGGTCGAGGATCTGGTAGGAGTGGTACGAAGTGGTGTCGGTGGAAACGTATCGGGGCAGCGCGTTGTTGTAGGTGAGGTCGGCCGGGGTGCGCAGCGCGCGGTTGGGCGGTAAGTCGGTTTTGCAAGCTTCGACGAATTTGTTGAACTCGGTCTCCGTCATGAACACGTCGGCATCGTCGTCCCAGGGCAAAAAGCCTTCGTGGCGTAGTGCGCCGATTAGCGTGCCGCCCGCAATGTAGTAGGTGATGTTGTTTTTGACGCAAATCTCGTGAATTTCTTCGAGCAAGGTATTCAGGAATTTTTGCTGCCTGTTCATGCGAGCTCCTCGTGCGCAAGCGCTGCGATTTATATCTACGTGAATCTTGGTAATGATACTACGCAGTGCGAGCTTTACAGGCAAAGAGCGTTTGGGTGACGACGCGGTGTGAGCTATTTTTGAACGGAAAGCACAAGTTCGTTGTTTAAGCCGAAGTGCGCTGTGATTTTTGCATCGCCAGCAGTGAATTCGAGGGACTGGATATTCTTGCTTGCCAAGGGCTTGCCCAGCTCGAAGGCATTGAATTTAAGACCTGGGATCGAGTAGTGCGCAAGAATTCGGTAGTCGCCTGCATCCAAGTCTTGCAACAAGGCGAAGTCGATAAGCAGGGTGTAGCTGCGGAAAGGCTGGCTGAGCGTGAGTTCACCGCCGTTGGGGCTTTTAAGCGCGCGCGTTTCCTTTTTGCTCTTTTTAAGGGCGATGTTGAGCTTGATGGTGCTGCCGTCGGTAAAGGAAACCAGCTCGGCGGCAAGGCCTAGGCCGCTTTCGCTAGGGGCGGGGATGCGGTAAGGGTATACCTGCCCGGTGATTTTAAGTGCACCCTCCTCGAGCTTCATGCCGTTGATGTTGGTGCTTAAGCCCGAGTGCTTAAGATCCTCGCTCATGGTAAAGAAGCTGGCGTCCAGGTCGGTGAAGGGGAAAGCGCCCACGTAGTTGCCTTGGCTGTCGCGCGAAACTTCGAGCAGCTTGTAGTCGCCCAGCTCGTATTCGCGCAGGGCTATCAGTTGGTTGAAGCGGCCCGTTGCGGCGTAGTGGTACTTCATGCGCTCGATGGCGCGCAGAGCCGCGAAGGATTTTTCAGGGATTGTTTGCAGGTAATCGGAAAGCGCTTGTGCGGCGGCAACTTGGCCCTCGGGGGAAGCTGAAGTAAGTTGCAGCAGGTCAGAGCGCAGGTCGGTATCAAGGCGCTTGAATCCGTTGAACTCAAGTGTTTGCTGGTTTGCTCCTAGGCTGGCAAGCTCTTGGTCGGCCACTTTAAGCAGCTTCAGTTTGTTGATGAATGTTTGGACTTGATTTGTCTGGCGCTCGATTGCGGCATAGCTGCGATTGCGCTTGCGCCATATAAACACCGGCTCCGGCAGGTAACTGATATCGCCTGCGGCAAAAAGAGCTTTCGTCATAAGGCGGCCGTCTTCAAAGGCGGCGTCTTCGGGCCAGCTAAGACCCTGCTCTTCGTAGAACGAGCGTTTGAGCAGGTGATTCCAGGGCATGCAGGAATACAGGAGCTCGGGGTGGCTGGTTACGCGCATGCGTGCCGTTGCCTGCACGTAAGCTTTGCGGGCAAGGTCGCAGGCTTTGTTTTCGGCGCGGTCGAAGCTGTGAGCGATGTCGCCTGCGATGATATTCGCGTTGGATTTAAGCGCTTCCTCAAGCAGGTGCTCGTAGGCGTATTTTGCCATGGTGTCGTAGGGGCTCGCGAAGGCAAGGTAGGCACCGGTGGCAAAGCGGGCGCCGGCGTTGCAGGTTTGGCCAAGCGCGCCGGGTTCAACGTGGTGGTATTCGAAGTTTCCATAGCGGCGGGCGTAGAGCAAGGCAACGTTCGTACCGTCAAGCGAGCTTCCGTCGTCGGCAAGAATCACCTGGATGCCGCTTAGGCTTTGAGTGGCCAAGGATTCAAGCGCTGCGGGCAGGTCGGAATCGTTCCCGTGGATGGGGGCGACTACGCTCAGGGCGGGCGCCGATTTGCTGTCCGCTGTCGAAGGGATGGCGGACGAGGACAGGGCCGCATCCAGGCCCTCTGAGGAATGCGCGCGTAAGGAGCTCGCGGCTTGCGCGCAATCTTTAATCCTGAGCCAACCGCCCGGTGCGAACTCGATGCCAGCGATTTCAGTGGCAAACGCCTCTACGGGAGCATCGGGCTTGCTGGCATAGATGCTGGCGCTGAACAGGCTATTTGTGTAGTCTATGCGAACGAGCAGGCCATCGGCGCTGGAATTTTCAGTTTTTGCCGCAGTAAGAGCCTGATCAAAAACAGCAGCGGGGATGCGAACCGTGCAGCCGCAGCCCGAGTAATCGATGATGCTTTGGTCGTAAAGGTTGCGCATCACCTTATGGGACTGCAGGATACGCTGCGGCTGCCAAGATGAAACCTCAAGTTCGGCCAGCTCGGTGTCGAACTCATCGGTAAGGAATGCTCGGTAGCTCTGTTGCCCGGCGGCCATGGGCACGTAATGTTGGTAGATTTTCCCCGAGACAAGAAGGACATTGCCGTCATCTTCAAGCGCAATATGCTCAATGGAGGTAGTCGGCTCCGGCCAGAGAACCTCCTTGGTCACGTCAAGTTCTCCTGCCCCCATGAAGGCAGGAGCCAAGGTGGTCAAGCGTTCGCCGTTTAAATGAATCGGTGCCTTTTTATGCGCGCCCGCTTCGTAGGCAATCACACGCTTGAGCATGTCGACGTTGCCTTTGCGGCACAGCTCGATCTTGGCCTTTGCCAGGCTCGAGCTTGCGGCTAGTACATCGGCATCGATACAGTCGTCAACGTAGGATGCGATGATCTTGATGGCTTCGGGTAGGCATTCTTTCGCCGTGTCGGGGATGGATCGAAAAGCCAACTTCAAATCATGCTCGATGGAGCGATTTTGGTACAGCTTCTGCACAGAAGCGGACGAGGTTTTTGTTAGGTATTCCAGCACCACGCGAGAGGCGTTAAGGCGCGCCCGTAGGTTTTCTACGTCGTGGCGTTGCTGGGTGATGGAGGTTTCGTCTCCCGTGCGTACGCGGTAGAAGTACAGTTTTTCGGGAGTCGAGGCAATGCGCAGAGCCTTTTCAAGCGCGAAAATGCTGAAGGGAAGATCTTCGTACACCACGCCCTCGGGGAAGCTAAGCTCTTCTTTCAAATAAAAAGAGCGTAGGAACAGTTTGTTGCAGCAGCTGGTGTTGAAGATCTGGCGGGGAAGCTCTTCCAAATTGCCCGCTTGAATCTCCGCCCCTCTGAAGGCATTGTCGAACAAGGGCGAGGGATATTTCCTATCGGAAAGATTGTTGAAGTGCGACATGCCGCAGGTGGCTATCTGAGCATCAAAATGCTTGGCAAGTGCGTATAGACGCTCGAACATGCGTGGGTCGAGCAGATCGTCGGAATCGACGAAAGTCAGGTATTCGCCCGAAGCTAGGGAGGCGCCCAGGTTGCGGGTGGCTGCCACGCCGGAATTTTTCTTATACACATAGGTAAGGTTGGGGTAGCGCTTGGCGTAGGCTTTTCCGATGGTCGCGCTGCCGTCGGTTGAGCCGTCGTCGACCAGGATTATCTGCAGGCTGCTTTTGGTTTGCCCCAGAATGGAATTGATGCAATCGGCCAGGTAGCGTTCGGTGTTGTAAATGGGCACTACAACGCTGATATCAAAGTGGCCGCCGCCGCTTTTCAGGTGTGTGATCTTGCGCTTGATCGCTGTAGGCAGTAGCCCCATGAAAGCTCCCCAAATAAGTGAATTTAGGCGTTAATTATATCGAGTTAATGCAGTCGGCGGTTTTTTGCTATGTAAAGTCCATGTCAAGGCTCGCAAAACTTGTATCATGGAACAAATCTTTACACGCTACCGAGGGGGAGCAATGGCCCTTAAACGAGTTTTGACCTACGGCACATTCGATCTTCTGCATTACGGCCACATTCGCCTGCTCAAGCGCGCGGCTGCGCTGGGCGATTACCTGGTGGTTGCCCTTTCCACCGACGAGTTCAATGCGGGCAAGGGCAAGAAGAGCTATTACGACTACGAAACCCGTAAAGAAATGCTCGAGGCCATTCGCTACGTCGACCTGGTTATCCCCGAAGAAAATTGGGCGCAAAAGGCCACCGATGTCGAGGAGTATCACATCGATACCGTTGTTATGGGCGGCGACTGGGCTGGTAGCGATCGCTTTGAGTACCTGAAGGACGTTTGCGAGGTTGTTTACCTCGATCGCACGCCCGGCATTTCCACTACCAAGGTTAAGGAAAACCTCAATCTCAACAAGTAAAAGCTGGGCTAGCAGGAACGAACACAGAGCATGACGGGGCTCGCGTAATGCGAGCCTCACTTTTTAGGGAGCTTATATGGGTAAAAGTATGGTGCAGACGCTCGACCTTGGCCTCGGCGCGGAGGAACTCAACGCTCAAATCGAGCAATCGGATGCGGCATATCTCTTGTTCGCCGAGAGCAAGGCAAAGCTTTCCGCCGATTACGCGGAAACGCTTGCTGCTAGGCTGGAGGAGTCTCCATCCCTTGTCGTGGCGCAAGGCTTGCTCAAGGTCGGCAAAAAGTCCCTTTCCGTGTTGGGACCTTATCGGGGGGGGCAATCTTTGGAGTTTGACGTTAAGGCCGACTTCAGCCAGGCCTTGCTGTACCCCCATGGTGTGCTGGTGCGCGCTGAGGATCTTAAAAATTCCGACGTTCGCTTTAACCCTGAGTTCGAGTTTGTGCGTGATCACCTATTTGCTTTGCAGCTGTGCGCAAAGTTCCCGCGTCGTTGGTTTGATGGTAGCTGCGCCTATACGGCCAAGGACAAGCTGGACGAGTTTGCACCCAACGGGCCGCGCACTTGGCAGGCGGACTGGTACTGGGAGTCCACTGAGCCGCTGCTCGCTCTTTTGAAGGAAGAGGATGGCAGCCTTTCCAAGGTAAACCAACATGCGCTTATGTATTTGGCCGCGGTAAGGTTCCTTGCGAATTCCGGCTCTGCGTCGAAAAGTTGCTTCGAGGGCCCCGAGGACAGCCAGCGCTACATCGCGCAGGTAAGCCAGATTCTTAAGCTGGTGTGCGACGAGGTGCTGATGGCGCGCGTCCCCCTGGGTGGCTTCGTTCGTTACGACCGTTGTTATTTTGCAGGCTTGCGCAACGATGGCAGGCCGGTGGATTTGGATGTTGTTATAAGTGACGGTAAGGCGGCCTTGGTTTTTGCCAACACCGAGCCTCCCGTTGACGTGTACAACTACAAAGAGCACAACGTGCAGGTACAAAACCTCAACATCATCACCGAGCAGGGCAAGAATTTCTTAAAGATCGACATGCGTTTTAAGACGCACGCAAAGCCCGGCCAGTACAAATTCCTGGCGCGCGTGAGCAACGGCTCCCAGCATCAAGACGTGGAGTTTAAGGCGACCAAGCGCTTTAGCGGTTCCATGATCTACTTCTGCCAGGAGGTTTTGGATGCAACCAGCTTCGTGGTAAAGGTGCCCCTTTATGAGGGCCGACCCCATCAAACGGTAAGCCTGGTGCTTGTGGCCTGCGGGCAGGAATTCCCCATGCCCTTTAAGTATCTGGACATGTGGAATGCGCGCCTGCAAACTTCTGATTCCGATGCGCCTTATTGGAGTGTGCCCGGTTATATTGTGCGCGACAAGGCGGGCGTTATCGACTTCGAGCCTGCTGGCGTCCTTCAAAAAATCAGGCAGGAGCTAAGCTATTGGAAGTGGCTTAAGCAAACCAAGGCGCCCGAGCGCTTTGTTAAACTGCGCAAGGCTTACTGGCTTACGCGCCCCTACTTCAAGCATAAGCGCATTTGGATTTACTACGACAAGGTATTCAAAGCTGGCGACAATGCCGACTTTGCTTACGCCTACGCCATGAAGCAGAACGACGGCATTAAGAAGTATTACTTCCTGGACAACCGTTGCGCCGACTGGGACCGCCTGGAAAAGGCGGGTTACAAGCTGTTGTTGCCTAAGACCCTAAAGGGCGACCTGTACACCATGAACGCCGAGCTCATCTACGTGACGCATAATCCGGCGCTCAACCGCCCGGGCTTCAAGCCTAAAGAGGAAAATTACGTAAAGACCTTCTTCAACCCAACTTGTATCCGCTTGTTCCACGGTTTCCCCAACAACCGCAACCAGACTTATAACCAGATCTATCAAAACTACTCGGGCGTGGTGGTGTGCTCGGGGTACGAGCGCCAGCTGTACGGCAGCCCCGCAAACGAATATACGCCCGAGCAGATTATCCCCTGCAGCAACCCCCGCTTCGACGAGCTTGAGCCCGACAATCAGCGTTGGCTGGTGCTTGCTCCCACGTGGCGCCCGACCTTGCGCGGTAAGGGAGACAAGGGCGATCATTCGTCTGGCTACAACCCTGAGTTCAAGGACAGCCGTTACTTCCGCATGTACAACCAGGTACTCACGAGCGAGCGTTTTTTGGAGACAGCCCGCCGCAACGGTTACAAGGTGAAGGTGTTTTTGCATCCGCGCTTGGCGCCGCAAACGGTCGATTTCGAAAATAACGACGTGGTGCAGGGCCTGGATAGCACCAAGGACATGACCTACGTGGAAATGATGCGCAAGGCCGATTTGATGGTTACCGACTACAGCTCGGTTCAGTACGACTTTGCCTCCATGCACAAGCCCGTTGTGTATTACCACGACCCAACCATTCCTTATTGGCGCGTTGTCGAGTTTGATTACGCGAGCCTTGGCTTCGGCGAAATTTGCATGAATCCGCAGGAGCTCGAAGACGTGTTGTGCGCCTACATGGAAAACGACTGTAAGCTCAGCGAGAAGTACGAAAAGCGCATCAGCGACTTTTTCTTAAAGCCCAACGGCACTGCCTCAAAGGAACTTTACGAAGCCACCCGAAAGATTACCGGCTAGCGGTTTGTAGCGGGAATTGCAGTCTTGTTACACTAGCGGCAAACGCATTACGACGCTGGGCGGGCCTGGGTGTTGCTTGGGCTTGGCCGGCGGGATTGGATAGATATGAATTTTGCAGCAATTTTGGCGGGCGGCAAGGGCACCCGCATGGGCAACATGGACAAGCCTAAGCAGTACCTGGATTTGGCGGGAAAGCCGATTATCGCTTATACCGTTGAGAAGTTTTTGGTTATGCCTGAGTTTGAAAAGGTGCTGGTGTTGTGCCCCGAAGCTTGGGTGCAGCCCACGCGCGACATCTTGGAAAAGGCCTTTGGAGCCAACGACAAGCTGGTGGTTATCCAGGGTGGTGCCGACCGCAACGGCACGGTGATGAACGCCGTTGCTTACATCGAGGAAAATTACGGAGTCGATGACGAAACGGTTATTTGCACGCATGATTCTGTGCGTCCCTTTGTTACCTATCGCATTATTAAGGAGAACCTGGATGCGATGGCCAGCTACGATGCCTGCGACACCGTTATTCCTGCTACCGATACCATTGTGGTGAGCGAGGGCGGCAAAGAGATCGATAGCATCCCCGAGCGCTCCAAGATGTACCAGGGCCAGACCCCGCAGACCTTCAAGGTTGCCAAGCTCAAGGCCCTGCAGGAAAGCCTGACTCAGGAAGAAAAGCAGATTCTTACCGACGCCTGCAAGATCAGCGTTTTGCGCGGCGTGCCTTGCGCGCTGGTGGAGGGTGAGACCTTCAACCTGAAGATCACCTATCCTTCCGACTTGAAGATGGCGCAAGCCCTGCTTGGCATGGAGGCTTAAAACCATGCTTAACACCGTTTATCAACTAACCGCCCCGCGCCGCATCGAGGTTTTGGTGCGCGACGAGGCGCTGGACGCCACCAGCTTGGTGGTGCGCCCCACTCATCTTTCCATTTGCAACGCCGACCAGCGCTATTACCAGGGCACGCGCGGTGCGCATATCCTGGCGAAGAAGCTGCCCATGGCGCTTATTCACGAGGCCATTGGCGAGGTGGTACTGGACCCGACGGGCGAGTTTACTCCCGGCACTGCTGTGGTGATGATCCCCAACCTGCCGAGCGAAAAGCATCCCATCATCGCTGAGAACTACCTTCGTTCCAGCAAGTTCCGCGCGTCGAGCACCGATGGTTTCATGCAGGAGCTGGTGGTTACCAACCACGATCGCGTTGTGGTGCTGCCCGAGGGCATTGATAAGGACGTTCTTGCTTTTACCGAGCTTGTTTCGGTTATGACGCACGTGATCAGCCGTTTCGACGCGATTGCGCACGAAGAGCGCAGCAAGGTTGGTTTTTGGGGCGATGGCAACGTGGGCTTTATCGGCTCGCTGCTGTTCAAGAAGACGCATCCCGAGTCCGAGGTGTACGTGTTCGGTCGTAACGCCGACAAGCTTTCCGATTTCACTTTTGCGGATGGCACGTATCTGACCAGCGAGATTCCCGATGATCTGATTGTGAGCCACGCCTTCGAATGCGCGGGCGGCATGGGTTCCGAAAGCGCGATCGACCAGATTATCGATCACATTCAGCCCGAGGGCACGGTGGCGCTGTGCGGCGTTACCGAGAACCCGGTGCCCATCAACACGCGCATGGTGCTGGAAAAGGGCTTGCGCCTGTTCGGTAGCAGCCGTAGCGGTCGGGCTGATTACGAGCGCACGCTGGAGCTGTACCAGCAGTACCCCAGCATTCCGGAGTACCTGAAGCGCATCGTTGGCCAAGTGTTCGACGTCCGCGACGTTGCCGACATGACCGCCGCCTTCGAGGCCGACATTCAAAAGCGCCTTGGTAAGACGGTCATGCATTGGAATAAATAGCTGCGGTAGCGCAGAGGGCGAGCTGCTAAAAGCAGCGCGCCGGGTGAGTCGTTAAAAAGAACCAGTTGCTTTAGCGCCGCTGAGGAGCTTTCCTTGGCGGCGTTTTCGAAGATAGGCGTGAGATAAGGAATCCTGTTGGTCGAAATTAGTACAAGCTACGCCAGAAATATTTTTAAGCAGTTCATGAAGTTCGGACTCGTTGGCTTCTTGGCGTTTCTGATTGACTTCGGCGTAATGGTTTTCCTGACCGAAGTGTTCGGGCTTAACCCCGTAGTTTCGGCCACGGTTTCGTTCATCGTTTCCGTGTTGTTTAACTATCTGGCGAGCATGCGCTTCGTGTTCAGCCGCAGAGATGACATCGGCCGATTTCGTGAGTTCACTACATTTATCATCTTGTCGGTAATCGGTCTTTTGATTAACGATGCTCTGATGTGGGCCGGAACGGAGCTGGTTTACATCGACTATCGAATAGTGAAGATCTTCGCAACGGCCGTGGTCATGGTTTGGAACTTCGTTACTAGGAAGATTTTCTTGGAAGCCCGTTAACCGCTAAACTAAGTAAAACTTACTAGCTAGCTGGTGTTTGATAGACTTTGAGCTTCAGTACTTATGCTGTTTAATTTGATGTTTGCGCTGCCAAGAAAGCCGGAATTTGATATGGAGATGACCCCCCCCCTGTTTATACGTAGTGATTCCTTGTTATAACGAGGAGGAGGTTCTGCCCATTACGGCGCCTTTGTTCTTGGAAGAGTTGGAGCTCTTGCAAAGCAAGGGCCTGGTTAATCAGCTGAGCCGCATTTGCTTTGTCAATGATGGCTCGTCCGACAAAACATGGGAGCTCATAACGCAGCTTTCCGAACAAAATCCTTCGTTTGTGGGTATCTCGTTATCTCGAAATCGCGGGCATCAAAATGCGCTTCTGGCAGGGCTTATGGATTGTCGGGATAAGTGCGACATCACCATAAGCATCGATGCAGATGGGCAAGACGATATTTCCGTTATGGAGGATATGGTCAACGCGTTTTTTGCTGGATGCGATGTTGTCTATGGTGTCCGATCCTCGCGCGAGACCGATTCTTTTTTCAAGCGCACCACGGCGCAAGGTTTCTACGCGCTAATGGGCAAAATGGGCGTGGAAAGCGTCTACAACCATGCAGATTATCGGCTGTTGTCTGCTAAAGCGCTCGATGAGCTCGCTAAATACGAGGAGGTCCACCTTTTCCTTCGCGGAATGGTTCCGCTGATTGGATTTAAGTCGACCTCTGTTGAATACGAACGACATGAACGGATGGGCGGGGAGAGCCACTATCCTCTCTCTAAGATGTTGAGTCTGGCCGTCAATGGCATTACGAGCCTTTCGGTTCGGCCTATTCGAGTTGTGACGGCTGCCGGGTTTGTCGCTGCGGTTATCGGTCTTATTGGAATTGCTTGGTCGTTTATTGGGTGGCTGTTAGGTTCCACGGTGAGCGGCTGGGCTTCTCTTGCGGTGATTATCTGCTTCTTCGGCGGAATGCAGATGCTCAGTTTGGGTGTTATCGGTGAATACGTGGGCAAGACTTACATGGAAACAAAGCGCAGGCCTCGGTTCGCAATCGATAAGCGGACGGGAACACGGACACTATGAAACACATCAAGAAAGCAGGTTTTTTCGATGCCGGCAGTAAGTCCTATAGATTGCTGAGCATACTTTTCTTTTTGTTCGTTTTGAGCGTTTGTGCTGCGCTGATTTTTTATGACTTTACTTCATTTTTCTATAAACGAAATTTAGCTATGCCCTGCCTTGCCCTTCTCGTGATTTCCCTCGTGAGCCTTGGGGCTGCTATCAGTCTTTTTTCAAGCCGGCTGAATTCTAAAATGTTTGGCGAAGGAAAAAGGGTAGATATTTGTGTGTACGTTATTTCCGCAGTGCTACTTATCGCCCATTTGCTTATAGCGTATCAAACCAGGTTTTTAGGTAGCTGGGACAATGGCGGCCTATACACGGCTGCGTGGAATGCGGTGCATGGTTGGTCGGGTATTCCTTTCGCTCCCGAAGGATGGAATGAATACTTCACGAAAGAGCTTTTTAACCAGTACTTCTCAAATTATCCCAATAATACTTTTCTCGTTGCATTGATGATGGGGGTAATGTGCATACTGAAAAGTATAGGAATTGGCGGGTTTAGTGTTCCGCTTTTGGTCTTTACTTGTCTCAATTCGGTTCTGTGCGTTGTATCTGGCGTTCTTTTATACAGCATTCTGAAATCGCGCTGCTCGCATGCGATTTCTTTTTTTGGGTTCATTGCCTTTGTCGTCTTGATAGGTTTTTCGCCATGGTTTCTTGTGGCGTATTCCGATTCTCTTGTAATAGCGATTCCCATTTTTATATGCTGGATAGTGACAAAAATGGAAGGGCAACCCCTTTCGCGTGTCTGTCCTAAGATGGGCGTAATGGTTTTTGTTGGTTTAGTAGGTTATTTCATTAAGCCTCAAGTGATATTCATTCTTGCTGCCGTGCTTTTGGTTTACGTATTTCCCCGTGTTGCTGCTGCTCTGAAGTCTGCTTGCGTTAGCGAATGCTTGCTTATTGTTGCTTCTCTTTTAGTGGGGGCTGCAATCGCGTTTCTAGTGAAAGGGGTCGCAGGCTACGTTGTTAGCGATTCGTTCGAGATAGATGACAGCCAGTCATTTTCGGCTACTCATTTTTTCATGATGGGCTTGAACGATGTAAGTAATGGTGGCTTTTGCGCAGAGGATGTCTTTTTTTCGCAATCCTATTCGAACAAGGTCGAAAGGAATGCAGCGGATCTCTATCGGGCTTTGGAGAGGGTCTCCGAAAAAGGGGCAGATGGAGTCGTTTTGCATGGCCTAAAGAAGCAGTTGACGCTGTGGGGCGATTCTTCTTTTGGATGGAATCAGGAAGGCGGAATCGCCGGGACGTATACCATTATGCTGAAAAATTCACCTTCTCCGTTTTCTCTATATCTAATGGCTGACTTAGAAACTGAGGGACAGGTTATAGACACTCCATACGGAGCTGTTGTTCAGATTGTTTGGTTCATGATAGTGCTGAGCTTGTTTGCGTCGGTAAAAATAGGTAGGGACTGCCGTTTTGTTGCTGTGTTAATGATTAGTATTCTGTGTTTGGGAGTGTTTGAACTCTGCTTTGAGGCCAGGTCGCGTTATCTTTTTGCCTACGTTCCAGTTGTTATTTTGCTAGCTTGCCTGGCTTTAGATAGCATAAGAAATCGCTGTGGCTTGATGGTAAAAAACCGTCAGGGGAGACATGCGAAAAATGCTGAAGCTTGCGGTTGATGCAGTACGGGCCCGTCGGAGTATTCCGACGGGCCCGTTTGGTTGGTTGGCTTAAGGTGTCAGTGCTAAAGGTGCGTGCAGCCTTCTGGCTACTTGACCTTCACTTTCACCTTTACGGTTTTTGTGGCGGGCAGATACTCGCCGGAAGTTGAGGCATCAACCTTAACGCGAACCTTAATAGTGTAGGTGCCCTTCTTGGTCTTCTTCTTGACGGTGATCTTGCCATTTGAAGCATTGACCTTAAGCTTTCCGGATCCGCTCACCTTTGCATAGCTGACCTTGCCCTGGGCGTTCTTGACCTTGATGGCACTGGAGACAACCTGGGCCTTCTTTTTCACCTTGGCCTTTTTGACGCTCTTGGTGGAAGTCTTCACCGTGATGGACTGGCTCTTTGCGGAAAGCTTTGGCGTGGCAGTCTGCTTCTCGATTACCTGTTTGCAGGTGATGCAGGTCTTCTCGGCGGTTAAGCCAGTGGAAGAATATGTTGCGGCAACTGCAGGTTTGGACTCAACCAAGGTGTGACCGAAGGCCAGAGTGGTTTTCTTGGGAGCCAAGAGAATTGCCCCGCAGTCCTCGCATTTGTAGCCAGCAGTGTAGCCGTCTTCCGTGCAAGTGGCTTCAGTGGCGTAGATTTCTTCTACATCACGATGATCGCAATCTTCTTTTTTATCCGATTTACCATTGATGTCGACCTGGTAATGAAGGTCTTGTCCCGAGAATTTGCCTTTGCCGGTTACATGGATTGCATAATCGTATTTGCCAGATGTGGGATAAGCTGCGTCGAAGTCGACCCAGTTGCCTTCATTGTCATTGTTATACGACCAGCAGATGTCGTAATCGGTTCCACGGGTTAAAACGATATCTCCCAAGCTTACTTTGAAGCCGATTTTATCTATCGAAAGGTTTTCCGGGTTGTCATTGTCCCAGTAAAGATCATTGCAATCGTAATCGTAGGCATACAGACTATTTGCGTTTTCTATGTACACATGGATATACTCGGGATCTTGCGAGCTGAAAGCGCCGAGGCCTGTCGCTTTGAGGCAATAATAGGCACCAGACTCCGCCACGCTAGTGGGAGTGTAGACATAGGCGTCTTTTTCTTCGTCCCAGCTATATTTGTACCAGGTATTGTCGATTGCGTAGTCTTTTCCTTGCTCGAGCTTGGCTATGATTTCGCCATTCCAGTCTTCAATTACGGCTGTTGTTGCGATTTTTGAGGGGGTTAAATCGTCATACCCAAACACAAGATTTCTGTCGGCAGCGATATCGAAGCTGTAGTCGCTCAGGTTTGAGGTGCTGACGGCTTTAATCTCCAGGTCACTCGAGTAGGGTTCGCCGTAGTAAGGGGAGATGGGTTCTACTAGAGGGCGATACCAGGTTCCTGCGGTTAGGGCGTCACCAAGGTTGACGCTACTCCAGGTGCCGTCCTCTTCCTCGTCATTGGAGTCCGTATATACTTCCCAGCCAGTTACTTTATAAGCCTTGTTGCGCTCCAGGGTTTCTGTTCCGTTTTTCAAACTATTGGTGATAACAAGCGAATCATCCAGGTCCTTTACGGTCATTCCGGACGTATAGACAATCTGCTGTTTTTGCGTTTCGAAGCCGGTAGCGCATTTATCGTCGCAGACATCGACACCCACGTACATTTCGCCATGGTAGCCGCTTCCGTCTTTAGCTACGAGTTTGATAGCGTAATCCCCCTCTTTGCTGGGCTGACCGCTTATCTTCTCGTAATCTTCTTCGTCTTCGTTGAACCAGTACCAAGAGCTATCGATGGTGTAGGCGCTTTCGGATAGCCATAGCTTTCCGCTTTTGGTGTAGCACCAAGGGCTCAAAAAGAGAACATTGCTGGGTTTAATGTCGTCCCCCACCCAAAACTCAGTCGGAGAGCTTTCGGTTGTATACAAAGAAAGGTCTTTAGAGTCTTTAAGCGAAACCTCAACATGAAGGGGGACATAGCGTGTAATGTTGTTGTCCAGAATTACTTTAAGGTAGTAATCTCCAGTTTCGCTGATATAGCCGTTGTCGCCTACAGAGGAATAACCGCTGTCTGCCGAGTCGTCTTTTTGGTAGAAGTCTTCGTCTTCAATGTAGTAGTAATCACTATTTATGGTCTCGGCGTCGCCTTCATCTTGCTGGGCTTGAAGGCTTAGATCGTCGTCGACATACCAAGGTCGAACAATTGGGTTATCAGAATCGTCGTAGTTGCAATCATCGGCGTAGATGCCTACTGAACTTGGGTCAAAGCTCAAGGTGGCGTTTTCCCAGTCGAAGTCTTCGCCGAAGTCGCTCAGGGACTCACCCCCCCCTCCTCCTTCGCTATCGGTATCTGCAAAAGATAGAGCGGGGAGTGCTAGCATGAGTGCGAAGCATGTGAGCAAAGCCAAAATCCCCCTGGAAATTGCTTTATCCATGAGCGTCTCCTTTCCTTAATCGTGCTCTTGCAAGCATTTGCCATATTGACTGCATAATAAAATGCAACTGACCTGGTGATTTCCTAAAAATCGACAAAGAGCAGGGAAAATGCTGCAAAAGGACTGTTGAACTGGGGAAATGATGGCTGTTTGGGAAGGTGCCCAATAGTTTATATATTTGGGCTGCGGCCTTGGGGGGCGGTGGGCCATATGATCGGAAGGCAATCCGTTTTATGCCCCGTTTGCTAGGCCATAAATAAACCAGACGGGCTCGCAGATTGCTCTAGCAAGCCCGTCTTGGGTTTGCGGTGTGGCAAGTTATGGTTAAATGCCCGGAGAGCCTTATCGAAGTATTCGTAGGGCTTTTCGAGCAAAGAGACCATAGCTTTATTTTAAGAAGCTTTTCAAAAGCTGCTTAAAGCCTTTATTGAAATTACCTGGCTCAGCTTTGTCCTGTTTAGCGGCCTGCGGTGCGGGTTTGGCTTGCAGCTTCGCTTTATCCTGCGTTAGCTGCTTGATTTCCTTTTTGGATTGAGAAAGGGAGTTGCGCGTGCGAGACTCCTTGACATCCTTCCATTGCAGCCAATCGCCAATTCGGACGATTGGATAGAGGATGGTTTGGCTGTTATTTAATCGGTCTTGCGATCTCATGAGCGGAAGGGATACTTCTGCTTGGGCTTGCGCCAGCATGGAGACAAGGTCGTGGGAGCTCAGGTAGTTTTCGATATCGGAAGAATGCCTTGTAAAGCTATCAAAGGCCGACACATGAATCCAGTCGAGGCCAAGCTTCTTCGATTTCGAGAGCAAGAGCGACAGATCCTTGGTTAGGCATTCGGCGGTGCTCATATTGTCTGCGTGGCTGGTGAATTCCTTGGGTCCGTCAAGCTCATAGGTTACATCTGGGATGCAGTGGAAAGTGTTTGCCAGGCTTAGCGCATCGACGATAAACAGGCGTTCGCTGTAGCTTGGTGAAGGGTTGAAGGAGCAGGAGCTGTTCTGCAGGAATTCGGTTTTGAACAGAATCCTGGAGAGCCCTGTGTCAAATTGATGCTCTTTATAGCTGCAGCTCGGGATTTCGCTTCGCCAAATGTTTAAAATGTTCCCATTTGCGCGCAGCTTTTCGCTTGTGGTTGCTTCGCCGTAGTTTTGGATTCCTACGGCGACGTTGGAATCGGAACTCTTCGCTGCATTGAACAGGAGCTGGACGGAGTTGATGGAAGAGAACTTGCCATTTCCATCTGCGAGCAGAACATAGGGCGAAGTAACGTAAGAGAGGCTTTGGTTCCAGACCTCGCCAGTGGGAAGGCCTGGTGAAACCTTGAGAACCTTAACCTGTGCAAGAAGATCTTGATCGAGCAAAGATTGATCCTTGGTGGCGCAAATAATTTCCACGTTAAAGCCGGTTTGTTCAATGGCGGAAGCAAGGGATTTGTTGGTGAGTTCGGGAACGCCGCGGTCAAAAATTACAATGCTAACTTCGGCATTTGCAGAAGATGCGCCAGCTAGCTCAGAAGGTAAATGGAAGCATTTGGGTGAAAGCTCCTCCATGGTTTCCGCGTTGAGCTTATCGCAAATGGAGTAGAACATTTCCGAAAGCCAAGCGGCCTTATTGGAAAAGCTACGTTTGAAGTCTTTCTCGAGGCCAACTTGCGCATAAATCGCTGCTCCTGCTTGTAGGGTAGCGGAGTAGTGCCTATGGTACTTGCGATACTGGGGCGAACGGGGCGCAAGGATTCGGATCGAGGAAGGAATCTTCGCTTCCGCGGTTTTCACCAGAGAGCTTACATTGGCGCATTGGGGTGAGGAAAGGTGCAAGCCGCAGTCAAGCGAAAGACCAGAGATTGGGATGCTTTTGAGTCCCTCAGCGGTCATTGCTACCGCTGGGAGTGGCGTATTTGCAAGACGTGCTGTCAGCAGGTCCTTTGCCTTGATCGTATGATCGTTGTCTTTGTCAGGGCTGTTTGACTGTTGCGCACAAGCTTTCTCGATCTGAGGAAGCGAATTTTTCTTGAACCTGTGAAGAGGCGTCATGATCGATACGAAATCTCCCGACAACGCGGCGAGTTCCAATGCGTCGCTCGGGTCAACATAGGTGATCGGGGCATCCAGCTTGCGCAGCTGTCGGACTTCTTCTTGCCGCAGGTAGTTTGGGTGCAGGGGGAGATAGAAAATCTCGTACGAAGCTTCTGGTTGCCTCTGGAGGCTGCTTACGGTTCGTTTGAAGGCTGCCCCGTGTGTGCCATCGTCGAAGATGAGAATAGAATGCTTTGCTTTTGCAGCGCTGTAGTTTTCTTTGAAGAATTTTTCCGGATTGGCGAAAAACTCAGTGGCCTGCTCTTGGTCGTACTTACGGAAGCGATTGATGTCAACAAGATCATTGGCCTCGTCTTCCTTGAGTTCTTTGGCGATGGCTTCAAAGTACTCGGGCCTAAGCTCGGGCGTGATGCGATTGAGGTTCCAGATGTAGGTTTTGTATTTGATGGCTGGAATTAAAGTTTGCAGCTCAGGCTTAATGTCGGGCCTTGAATCGGCAAACTTCTCGATTTCATGCATTTCGTGATTAACGAAGTAGGTCTTTGTTTTTGATTTGACCGAGGAGTTTTCGTTGTCGCAGCGATAATGAAGGAAGGCCCTGTCGGTGGTGGTAATGCGATTTGCGCAAGCCCAAACTTTGAAGTTGAAGGCGGTGTCTTGATACGAAGCGCCGGGGGTCGTAGTGAAATTGATGTTGTTTTCCGTTAAGAAAGACCTCTTGTAAAGGCCCGACCAAATCGCGGGAGGCTGGAAGAAAATCTCGGGTTTTTCGCGTGGACAATAAGCCTCGTAGGGATGGCAATTGTTCATGTGGAAGTTCTTGGCATCGCGAGGCTCAGGGAACGAGGTGTACACGTAGTAGTTGCTGCGAACTGCGTCTGCATCGTAAGACTTAGCCAAGGTGTACAGGCACTCAAACATGTCTCTACTTGCGATATCGTCGGATTCAAGGATGCCAACGTACTCGCCGGTTGCAAGCGAGAGCGCGCGGTTCATGCTGATTCCGTAGCCCTCGTTTTCCTTGTGCACTGCTTTGATTTGCGGGTATTTTTCAGCAAATTCATCAAGGATGGCGGGCGAGCTGTCGCTAGACCCATCGTCCATGCAGATGAATTCAATTTCTTTGAGCGTTTGGTTTACTGCGCTCTGCAGGCATTCGCGAAGGAATTGATCTACGTTGCATATGGGCATCAAAACTGAGACTTTAATAGTCATGGTTGGATCCAGCCTTATTCGTTGATTCGTTGGTCTATTTGAATATTCGTTTAAGCCAAGAACTTTGGTTTTTCGAGCTCTCTGTTTTTTCTAGTTGCTCTTTTAGTTTTTTGTTCTTGGTTTTTTGCTTCTTCAAACTTGAGCGCAGGCGCTTGTTTTCGCCAATGAGCTCTTCAAGGTAAGAATGGTCTCTTGTCCAGGAGAAAAGGGCTTCTTCCTCCTTTATGTAGAAATAGTTTTCTTGCGGCGTGATGCCAAGACGGTCATACCATTCGGTGCGCAAGTCGTCCGCGAAGGAAGCCCTAAGTTTTGGCGGCAGGGTGTCGAATTTCCATTTGACCATATGAAGGACATAGTTATAGTAATTGCGACTATTTTCTGCCCAGCAATTTGTGCTAACAAGATCGTTTTTGAAACATTCCAATGCTTGAAGCATGAAAAGATATTGTTCGTTGGTGCTATCGCTTAAGCTGCCCTCGCGCTGGCGGCGGTAGTGGTAGAGCACCTCTGGCAAAATGAATGCTCTGTTTGTTTTGCTGCAGGCAACGTAGGTGAAGGGCATGTCTTCATGGGCTCCGATGCCTGGGAATTGCAGCTGAGTGCTTCGCAGATATTCTACGTTGTAGGCTTTACACACTGTAAAGCCTACAACGTATTTGTAGAAATTAGGCACCTTGGAGGGGTCGATAGCTTGGTTTACCGGTAGCTTATCAACTACGATTGCGTAGTCCATCGGAGCGAAATCTCCGGTATTTTCGTTGAATGCGTTGAGTCCGAATATAACGACATCAACAGTGTTGTTTTCTGCGGTCTTGTAAACGGTTTCAAGGGCGCTAGGTCCAAGGAAGTCGTCGGAGTCGACGAACAGGCAGTATTTGCCAGTTACTTTTTTCAGGCCGGCGTTTCTCGCCGCTCCGGCCCCCTGGTTTTCCTGGTCGATGATTACGATACGGGAATCTTTATTGGCGTAATCTTTCAGGATGGCAAGGCTGTTATCTGCCGATCCATCGTTTACGCAAATAACTTCGATATTGGTAAGGGTTTGGCATAAAACGCTATCTAAGGTTGCAGCGAGATATTTCTCGGTATTGTAAACAGGGATGATGACCGAGATTAACGGTTGCTCGCTTTGATGGGAACTGCCCATGAAAATAAAGAGACCTTCTTGCCAAGATTAATCTTGGAATTAGAATACCATAAGCGCAGTCAGAGTTGATTTATTGGAAGAAAGTAGAAGTGTAAAAGAATGGCAAAAGAGAACACCAGCACCCCCCCCTCAGGCGTAAAGGCTAAGAAGGGGAAGCGAATCCTCTATTTCGATCTTCTGACTATAGTTTCTTGCTTTGCGGTGGTTACGCTGCATTGCAACGGTTATGTACATACTTACCATGGGGACTTTGCGTGGTCGCGTTCGCTGGTTTTTGAAGTTCTTTTCTTCTTTGCCGTCCCTGTATTTTTCATGATGACGGGCGCAAACAATATGGGCTACCGCCGCAAATATACGACTAAAGTATTTCTTAAGCGCCGAATGAAAAAGCTGTTGATTCCCTTTGTTGCATGGTCCTTGTTCGTTTACCTGTATAGAAACGGACAGAATGGGTCGCCATTTGATTTTCTGCAGGCATTTATGGGTAATGAGATTGTTTCCATCTATTGGTTCTTTTTCGCAATCATCTCGCTGACTATAGCTATGCCCATTCTTTCTCTTTTGGCCGAAAAAGAAGAAGGGGTTAAGTATTTGATTTGTGCGGCTCTGATTTTTATTTCTGTTGTTCCCGCTGTGTGCGCTCTGCTGAACATCCCGTGGTCGCTGTCGTTCACTATTCCTGTTGCCACCTATACGGTTATGTATGCGATGCTTGGCTACTATTTGGCAAATAACGATCTTGATAAGCGCATTCGTTATTTGATATATGCGGGAGCGATTTTTAGCTTGGTGCTGCGCTATGCGTTTACTTGGTTCAGTTCTACGTCAACGGGCCAGCTGGATAGAACCCTGTTCTCCTATGAGTATTTCACTGCTATGTTGCCTGCTGTGGCGATGTTTCTTTTGTTCAAAAACATTAATTGGGACGGTGGTTTCTTCGAGCGCCATGCAAAAACGGTGACCGCTATTTCCGGTTGCGCTTTTGGCATTTACTTAATTCATATTCTTATTTTGCAGGATATTGTTTTTGTAACTTTAGGCTGGTCGGCAGCGAGCTGGCGGGTGTCCATTCTGTGCCCATTCCTGATTTTCTTTGTTTCGCTTGTTATCATTAAAATAATGCAGAAAATACCGGTACTTAAAGAGCTTGTGCCGTAGGGATTTTGGCGGATACTGTTCCCCGAACCGTGGGCTTAATGGTTGTTCGTTTGATAAAAATAAATATTTATTGATAAATGGGGGATGGTAACGAAAATCCGTACCTAGCTAGGAGGTTCGGAGGAACGCGTGTAC
>JAUMVJ010000004.1 GCA_030530215.1 Coriobacteriia bacterium | reverse complement strand
GCAGCTTGGGCCTTGTGGCGTAAGGATTTGGTACGGAAAAACGTTACCATCCCCGATGCCGAGCGCACCAAGTTGAGCAGTGGAAAGCGAATTGGTTCCGTAAAGCTCCTTAAAACCAAGTTCATCAATGAACATCTTACGAATATCAGAGCGAGTCTCGACACTGGACGAGATATAGAGTGACCCGGCACCGCCACTTGACGACGCAACGCCTCCGTGAGTCATAGAAAAGCTGCCTCTACCTCCCATGAAATCCTCCTGCCTTGTACGCGACGACCTCGCAGCCGCCGAAATCGAAACCAATGTCCGAGCCGTAAAGAAGAACCCTTGCGGGTTCCAGCTCGGTCATCGCGCGGCGCATGCCCTCGCGCCATATCTCCTTTGCTTGCGCGTCGTTCACCATGCCCACCGTGGCGGTTGCCACGGTCGAGTGCTTGGGTACGCCCTTGAAGGCGAACTCGAAGCTCTCGGGCTGCGCGCGACGGGCGTGGGACGACGTTCAGCCCAGCTCCTTCCCGGAATCAGCCGCAGTGTTTTTCGCTCAAACGGGATGGCGTCGCTAGCCCCGTGCCTCTCCCGTAAAACTCCCGGGGGTATTTCCCGACTACGCCCCCAGACGTCTGGCTTCGGTATTCCCCTCGGCTCCCTGCGGCTCCTCGGTGCCCTGGTTCTCGATTGCCTCTTCTGCCATTCGATGGCTCCTTTCCTTGCCCATGCGGGCGTTGGTTCGACCCGTGCGGGCCCGTCTAACATGAAAAAAGACCCCGCGGGGCCTTGAATCACCAGTTGAACTTGCAGGTCTGGTCTTCGCTTAATAGAACGGTGTTGCGTTGTAGTTTCACGATTGGCGTAACGCCATCGCTAGTGCGTTCAAGATGCACCTGGAGGTCAAAGCCTTCTTCTTGGCACATGTTGGACGCACCGAAATAGGCTTCCGGAAACGAGCGAATATGCTCGGCAACTGCTTCTAAAGCCTCGGCGTATGCTTTGGCGTAATAATCCTCGACAAGCATCTGACACCTTCCTTACGTGGTATAATTCAAACAAAGCTTCGGACAAGGGTTAATCGCCCCACGTTCGAGGCTTTTATCTCTTCATGAACATCAGCTTCTTTGACATGATCAGTGCGATTTTGCCCACGCGGTCATCGTCGAGGATGGAGGCGCACTTCGCTAAAGCCTCGCTTTCCGACATGTCGCTGAGACTCAAATCTATGACGTAATTCGGACCCTGATATTTTTTCTTGAAGATGGCCTGAGCTATCTTGTTCGGATTGCTTGAAGTTATTCTTTTAACGTCCCAAGTCTCGGCGTCTATCAGCAGATCGGACGTGTTTCCGTCTGAATCAAAGTGAGCTATCTCGTTCCTGAAAAGGGAATCCCATCCAACGGACGCAAGCCATTTGGTCACTTGAAGTTCTTTGCCCTTAGGAACGGAACCTTCCTCAAAGGAGACCGCGCCAGAAGAAGAAAGAACACGGGTCAACTCATCAAAGCTTGCTTCATGAGCGCGTTTTGCTAGCTTGTCGAGCAGCACGGCTTCCTCCACTATCTCCTTGCGGCTAAGCTCATGCAGCTCGTCGGTGATTACGGTCTTGTTTTCAACCCTCTGCCATCGCCTCAGCTCGTCCTTCGGGTCGTGGCCTTGAACCAGCTCTGCCATCGGGTCGTCCTCGAAACCGGGCACTACCTTGCAGTCGCAATGACGGTGGAAATGCCTGAACTCGCCCGCCGATTGGCGCGAGTGGTAGACCGCCCCGCGGCTCGCGAGCATGAGGCAGAAGGTGCAGGTCTCGCGCCCCGTGGTGACGCGGGCGAACCTCACGCCCTTCGACCTGTCGCGCTTGGCGTTCGCCATGATGGTCTCGTTAAGGGCGCGAAGCACGTCGTTGCGGGCGTACTCGCCGCATGCCTTGGCGAAGCCCGCGAGGTCTCCCGCCACTAGCTTCTTAGCCTGGTATCGCGCAACGCTGTCCGTTCTCTCCGGGGTGTAGACCGCCGCCGTCACCGCCGTTTTGGAGCAGTGTCGAATCAACCGGTAATTAAACGCGTTAGCCTAACCGATTGAAGTTGAGGGCATTTATAGACGTAATGCAATCGTCTTGCCTGTGGCAAAATGAACGCAGGACATTTAGGCTTGTGAGATAAGGATTTTCAGCATATGAGTTGTTTTAAGGTTAAGTACGCTCAGAGGTTGGCGTCTTTATTCGTTGCGTCTTTGATCGTTTGCGGGGTGGGGCTGTTGGGTACGGCAAGCCAGGCCCATGCCGATGAAGTTTACGATGTGACCGTTGAGGGCACGTATCATCAAAGTGACGCATATTCCATGCTTGCGTTGGTCAATGAATTCAGGACCGCGAAGGTCGATCATGGCAACGGTAACACGCCTTGGTACAAAGCCGAAGATGGAAGCTATATTGACGTTGAAGGTCTGCGCGAGCTCAAGTGGGATTCCGAGCTGGAAGAAATCGCGATGCAGAGAGCTGCGGAAAGCGCCGTTATGGCCGGCCACGATCGACCTAACGGCACCTCCTGTTTCACAGCTAAATCTAAAAAAGGGCTCACTTCATCAGGGGAGAATTTGACCTCGTCAACGATTTCCTATACGCATAATTATATCTACGAATCCGCTTCAGCGTTCAAAGCTTGGCGCGAAGACAACGACGGCTATAAAGGTCAGGGCCATCGCCGCAACATGCTTCGCAGCGACGTCGACAGCGTGGGTATAGCCTGCTTTGAAATCAACGGTGGAAAATTTTGGGCGATGGAACTAGGTTCATACAGCGGTTCTTCCGTTGCAAGTGGGAACGATTCAGTAAACAACGTTTCGATGGAAATCATGCCTTCTGCTCTTTACTCGTATGACATTGAAGAGGCTATGAAAAACAATGAGGATGTCGTCCTGGACGAGATTCCTTTAACCAGATATTGCGGAACGGCCGCTGGCCAAAAGATAAATTATCGATTGAGCTCATCAAGCGCTAAAAATATAGCATGGGACAGCACCGATGAGTCAGTGGCAAAAGTTGAAAACGGCTCAATCAGATCGCTTAAAGCTGGAGTGGCAACAATATCTGCCCTAGATGGCAATATAAAAATCACGGTCAACGTAAAAGATAAGGACACGCCCGAGATCACAGGATTCGAAACTTCCAAATCCGTGAAGCTCAGCGAGAAGAGCTTCACTATCGCCGCAAAGTGCAGCTCCGGAACGGCTCCCAGCTACTCCTCCTCCGACGAGTCCGTCGCCGCCGTGTCATCCAGCGGGGTCGTGACGCTCAAGAAGGCGGGAACCGCCAAGATCACGGTCAGCTTCCTCGGGACGGACGGCTACGAGCCTGCGAGCGCCACCATGACGCTCAGCGTCGCCAACGATTCCGGCTGGGTCCCCAACGGCGATGGCAGCTCCTGGACGACCCCCGACGGGAGCACGGTGATCGTGACCCCGGGAACCACCACCGTCACAAAGGTCTCCGCCCCTGCCAAGACCTCGATCTCGAAGGTCTCGAAGGCCAAGAAGGCCTTCACCGTGAAGTGGAAGAAGAAGTCGGGCGTCGCGGGCTACCAGGTCCGCTACTCCCTGAAGTCCTCCATGAAGGGCTCCAAGACCGTCACGGTGAAGTCGGCCAAGGCCACCTCCAAGAAGGTCTCCAAGCTCAAGAAAAAGAAGAGGTACTACGTTCAGGTGAGAACCTACAAGATGGTGAGCGGCAAGACCTACTGGTCCGGCTGGTCGGCCAAGAAGTCGGTCAAGACCAAGTAGGGATTCAGGGCTTGAAGGCATGAAAAAAGGGCGGCTCCCAGGAGCCGCCCTTTTGCGCTTTGAGGCCGGGGTCTATCCGGCGGCGTAGACGCCGTCGTAGCTGCCCGCGAGCCATTTGAGGTAGGCCGTGGAGTTCGCGGTCAGGCGAACCTCCTTGAGCAGGTCGCCCGAGCCGTCCTGGTAGGCGTAGACGCCGTCGGAGCACTTGAGCTCGCGCACGGCCTCGTCGCCCGAGCCGAACATCTTGCTCTCGAACCAGAGGGACTTCGCCGTGTCCACGGTGACCACGTCGCCGTAGTAGGCCTCCTTGGACGCGGGGAAGATCGACTTGCCGGACAAGGTCTTGCCGCTTTCGCGGTCGGTCAGCTTGTCGGCGAGGGCCTTGTCGGCGAAGACCGAGCGGTTTGCGTGCTTGTTGAAATTGCAGATGCGCTTTTGCTCTTATTTAGGTTCTCTTTTCCAGAAGCACCAATCGCGCTTTATCGTCACCCTCGGGATGAGGCTGCCGATTTCGAGGCGCTCTAGGTAAACATGAAGGTCAGATTCGCTATCAAGGTATATCCTAGGCGTGCCAAGAAAAGCCTGGGTTGATCGCCGGGGCAAATTCCTTGGCCCTTTTCATTTCTTGTAAAGCCTTGCGGACCCGCCCCTTATCACCATGATTCTTTTGGCTCGCAGGTCCTCCAGCATGTCAATTACAGCAGCTTCGATAGCTTCGGGTTTCTCGTTCGCCGACAGATCGACTATCACGCTATCTGACCGCCTGAGACTGTCGCTCACCCTCGATCTTGCCTTCGTCGGGTTCACGGTGGAAATCCGCTTGATCTCCCATAGCTCGCCATCGAGCCTGATATCTGGAGCGTGGTCTCCTAGCTTGCCCGACGAAACCAGAAACTCGACGTTATGCCCCTTGCGAGAGAGTCAGGAAACGAGTTGCAATTCCTTACCTTCTGGCTTCGCTCCATGTTGGCAAGCGATAGTTCCCTCATGCTCGTAGTTTTTCACGAACCGTTCGAAAACCCCTGCGCAACCGTGCGCGACTTTCTGCTCACGCCACGCCTTGAATGCCAACTTATCGATAGCCTCAGCTTCCGCCTTGATGCTCGCTGTCGGCAAATCATAGAGATCACTCTCGTAATGAACCATCGACTCGATGCGTTCCCATGTCCTGAGCGCCACCCATGGGTCACGCCCCTCAACGAGCGTAGCCATCGGGTCGTCCTCTAAACCGGGGACTACCTTGCAATCGCAATGGCGGTGGAAATGCCTGAACTCGCCAGCCGATTGGCGCGAGTGGTAGACCGCCCCGCGGCTCGCGAGCATGAGGCAGAGAGTGCAGTTCACGAAGGGCGGCTTAAAGACTTCTTATCGAAAGTTCTATCCGTATACAATTTTTCTTATATAGGTCTAAACATCAACTTTTTGGTGTTAGTTCAGAAAATCTTATACGACATAAATAAGTTTTTGAGTAGTTTAGATGAGTATTACTTATATGATTCTATTTATAGGTTTGTTATTACTTATATGATTCCACCATCTAGAGCTTTATAAGCAGAGAATAGATTCGCGTTCCAAAAATAGACAAAAAAAAATAGCCAGCGAGCACTCGGCCCGCTGGCTGCGAAAAGATCATCTAAAGCCCTATAGACAAACTTGATAGCGACCGAATCAAGTATCCGCCAAGCTCTGTCCGCTTTTGGCTAACGGCCCTTCCAAACAGGCTCGCGCTTTTCAGCGAAGGCAGTCGCACCCTCAATCTTATCCTCGCTGTTCTGAGTCACTTTCTCATACTCTTCGAGAATGTCCCATCCCCTTGACGGATAGACCACGTTCTCCCCCATGGTTTCATATGCTGTTCGCTTGGTGTACTCAATGGCAAGCGGAGCCCCCTTGCAAATAAGCTCAGCAAGCTCGATCGCCTTATCAAGGACCTTCCCTGGCTCAACAACGTAATTCACCAAAAAGCAATCAAGAGCCTTTTGAGCGCTGAAGGGCTCACAGGTAAGCATGAGCTCCATTGCGGCCTTCTGCGGAACCATCTGCATAATGCGCATTAGCAATCCGCCGCCCGCAGCTGTCAAACCACGACGAGGCTCCGGCAATGAAAAAGTAGACTCGCTTGATGCAACAGCCAAATCACACGCCACCACAACCTCAAGGCCGCCACCAAGAACCTTTCCTTCGGTTGCGGCAATCACGGGCTTTTTAAGGTAGCGTTTGGTCATGCCTGCAAAGCCTGATTTTTCGTAACCCTTGGGCGCATGATGGGTGCCCGCCGCGATCTCCTTCAAGTCCGCGCCAGCGCAAAAACAGTCGCCCTCGTTAGCAATGATGCAGCACCGAAGTTCATCGGTTTCCTCAAGATGATCGAATGCCCAACACAGTTCCTGCCACATAAGATTATTCATTGCGTTCTTTGCCTCGGGTCTGCTAAGCGTAACGATGAAAATACCGTTGCGTTCCTCGGTTTTGATCGTGCTGTACTGCATAATCCCTCCTTAATGCAGTTCTTTAACCCCTCCTACCAGGGTACTGCAACAAGGAATTAGATGCTTTGATAGGAAGCAAGGAATCGCCGCGTCCTGATTCTTTAATTTGAACTAGCGAACACCCATAATGAAAAACTCGAACAAAGCGACGATTGCCAGAAAAGCGAAGTTATAGGCCTCAAAGCGCAGGAGGAATCGCCTGTTGCTATCCAAACCGCTACCAACAGGGTTGTTTGCGCCCCCCTTGCTGCCAGATCCCTCGGAAGCAAGCTTCTGGTACTGACGCAGAGTGATGAGCGTGGCAAGGGACGAGATAGGAGTACCCACCGCGCCGATGTTGGTGCCCAAAGCGATGCCCGCCCAGTCGTTGGTGAAATTTGAAAGCAGGATGGCCGTGGGAACGTTGCTAATCACCTGCGAACTTAAGAGCGAAGCAACAAAAGCACCGCAGCTGGAGAGCAATTCGTTGAAAAAGAAGGATATTTCGGGTATTTGCGCAATGTTGCCACTGAAAACGAAAAAGCATACGAAGGTGAGCACCAATGCGTAATCCGTCTTGGCGAACACCGTGCGATCAGCCAGGGCAAGCACCGCAATCACTACCAGTGCGCCCACCGGGTAGGAAACGACGCCAAGGGTCATGGCGATGCACAGAGCGAACAAAGCAGTGTAGACGACCACATGCGGCTTGGAGAGGATAATCGTTGGCGGTTTGCGGTAATGAAAGTCCGCCTTCTGCACAAACAAGCAACGCAGCAAAATCAAAACCATGGAAAGAACAAGGGGCGGCGCCATAAGCAAAACGAAATCGGCGAAATCAACACCGAACATCGTATATAGATAGAGGTTATGCGGGTTGCCAAAGGGCAGAAGCATGCCGCCCAAATTTGCCGTGAGCGTGATGACGATGAACGTAAAAGGAATATCGCGCTCGCGGCCGATGGATTTCAAAAGCAGTACCGCTAAAGGCAGGATGGTTACCAAGGTCATATCGTTCGAAAGAATCATGGAGCAACACAAGGTAACTAAAACCAGAACAATCGTGAGCGTCCTTAGGCTACTCACGTGCTCTACCACGGAATGCGCAACGTATTCGAGCAAGCCCGATGAGTCAAAGGCCGAGACAACCATCAAAATACAGAGCAAGCAGGTAAGCGTATGCCAATTGAAATAGCCCAAGTACGCTTCCGACGGCGGCACGAAAATCATGGTTACAAGCGCTGCGATGGCCGACACAACCAAAAGAGGGTTATGCATAACGGCTCGCTCGGCCGCTCTTTCGGCTGCTCGAACGCGCGCACCAGCAAAATTTTCCCCGTGACGCTTTTGCCCCAAATCGTCGATATGTTCACTCAAGAATTTCATGTCTTACATTGTAGCCCCACCCGTCAGGCCGCTGAGCAGGTAATAAAAAAAAACGAGCAGGTAATTCCTGCTCGTTAAATTCAATGGAGCGGATGACGGGGTTCGAACCCGCGACCCCAACCTTGGCAAGGTTGTGCTCTACCAGCTGAGCCACATCCGCGTATGTGCCATCTCAAAAAAAAGAAATGGTGGGCGATACTGGGTTCGAACCAGTGACCCCTGCCGTGTCGAGGCAGTGCTCTCCCGCTGAGCTAATCGCCCTCAGCGGGTAAACATAATACCGATTTGAAATTTTCCGTCAAGGAGTAATTTTAAAAGATAGCCTTCATCGTAGCTTGAGCAAAACTTGAGCTCTACTAAAACCGTAGCATCTAAATTGCTTAGTACCTTCAACGGCACCCCAAGAACCCTTCCATCAACCATCAAAGCCTGTAAAGAAACAGCAAATATAAGCTTATTCCAAAGGATTTCAGCTTAAAACCGATGCCAGCGGGTTAAACTCTATTCACTAAGGGCATTTGCCCCTAGTTTTTTATGCCCAATTTAGCGTCTATTCAACTAGACGCACCGCGCAAAGGAGGCTGAGATGATCGAATTCTTCAAAACCAAGGTCAATGCGACTCATAGCATTTCAGCCCCTGAACCTGGTTGCTGGGTAAATGTCGTTGACCCTACAGACGAAGAGCGCGATTGGCTCATCGAGGAACTGGGCATCGTCCCTGAATTCGTTCGTTCCGCATTGGACGACGAAGAACGCTCGCACACCGACTTTGACGACGACACCTATCAAACCCTTATCATCATCGACTGCCCCTTTATCGAGAGCCTGGACGAGGCCGAGGACGCCAGCATCACGCAGTACGACACTCATCCTCTCTCGTTTTTGTTCCTGCCCCGCCAAGACATGATCGTCACTATTTCGCTACTTGAAAACGAAACGATCGAAAATTTCACCGCGGGCAGAATTCGCGGCATCAACACCAACCAGCGCACGCGCCTTCTTTTGCAGATCATGGCGCATATCGCGCTGCGTTACCTTTCGTGCCTGCGAAACCTGGAGCGCCAGTTCGTGGCTAACGAGAAACGCTTGCGCGAAACGCTTAACAACACTGAACTCATGCGCATGCTCGGCTTTGAGAAATCTTTGATTTACTTCAGCACCTCCCTGAAAAACATCGAGGCAACACTTACCAAAATTAGCAGCGGGCGCGTAGTTAAGCTCTACGAAGACGACGACGACCTGCTTGACGACGTCCTTATCGAGATTCGCCAGGCCATCGAAATGTGCACGATCGAGCGTCAGATTCTTTCGTCTTCCATGGACACCTTTGGATCCATCATCTCCAACGGCCTTAACTCCACCATGCGCCTGTTGACCATCATTACTCTGGTGCTGGCAATCCCGACCATCGTGTTCAGCTTCTACGGTATGAACGTAAGCGAACTCCCCTTGCCCGACACCTGGCTGTTCCCCGCATCTTTGAGTTTGGTGATGTGTATCCTGGCGGCGCTTTTCCTGTTCAAGGGGCGCATGTTCAAATAACACACTCGAGCTTCCCCTCGCGTGCAAGCTTCGACGCTTTCCTTCATAGACACGAACATAAGACCGCAAGCCCGGCGGTGCGGCAGATAAGCTGCACCACATACAAAGCAAACGAAAGACGGAAAGCGAGCTTTAACGCTTCAACAAGTTCCCATAAGCTATCCGCAGCCACCAAGAAAAGAAAAACGCCGCTCGATTGAGCGGCGTTTACAGGTACTGGAGCGGGTGACGGGAATCGAACCCGCGTGACCAGCTTGGAAGGCTGGAGTTCTACCATTGAACTACACCCGCGAGTGGTCGGGATGACAGGATTCGAACCTGCGACATCGTGCACCCAAAGCACGCGCGCTACCGGACTGCGCCACATCCCGAACACAGCTAAGCTATAGTACCACAGCTTTCGATAAGTCCCCCAAGCTTGTTTTCTTAATTTTGAGTTCCACACAATCTGAAAACCGCTACTCCCCTAGCAGTTTTTTGCGCAAGGCACGCAGGGCATTGCCGCGGTGCGACACCAGCGCCTTTTCATCTTGGGTCACCTGCGCCATGGTTTTTACCCCGCCGAACACATCGGGCATGAACAGAGGATCGTAGCCAAAGCCGTTTTCTCCAACGCGGCTGCGCCCGATCTTGCCCTCAACCGTGCCCTCTGCAAGCGTTTCAGTTCCATCTTCATCGATAAAAACAAGAGAGCACACAAAACGAGCGGTACGCTCGCTGTCAGCTACACTGCCAAGTTCGCACAAGAGCTTTTCGTTGTTAGCCGCATCGCTGGAATCCTTGCCGTCAACAGATGCGTAACGCGCCGAATAGACACCAGGCGCGCCATCCAGCGCATCAACCATCAAGCCAGAGTCGTCGGCCAAAACAGCACTGCCACACAGCGCATGCACTGCCTGAGCCTTAATGCGCGCATTATCGACAAAAGTTGTACCGGTTTCCTCAGGGTCGGACTCAAGTCCCGCCTCTCGCAAGGTCTTAAACTCCCAACCCTCGAAATTAAGAGCGTTGCGAATCTCGTCAGCCTTATGAGCATTGTTGCTCGCGATAATCACAGTTTTCATTGATGGATTCCTTTTATCGAAGTAAGAAAATAAAGAAAACGGCCACCCCGAAGAGCGGCCGCATCCTCTTAGCTATGAACAACAACTACGGTGCCGGACGGGAGGTTTTCGTAGAACCATTTAGCCGACTTGGTAGGCAGGTTAACGCAGCCGTGCGATCCGGAAGTCTTCCAGATATTACCGCCGAAGGTGGAGCGCCAAGATGCGTCATGCAAGCCAATACCACGCGAATCGATAAAGGGCAGCCAATAGGTTACACGGCTCTCGTACTTGGTGCCGTTATCGTTTTCGCCCTTAAGAACACGAGGGCTCTGACGCCAATCGATGGTGTAGACACCCTTAGGAGTATCATGCTTGCCCTTAGTTCCGGTAACGCACTTGGTTTCAAACTTCAGCTTGTCGTTCTCGTCGTAGTAACGAACCTTCTGTTCTGACAGGTCGATGTCGACGTAAGCCTTCCAGTCGCGCTTGCCAGCGCCTGCATAGGTTGCAGCCTTCTTGGAGCAGGTAACCTCGATATCGGTGAAATCGACCTTCTTCAGCTGGCTGGCAATGGTTTTCTCGATGCCGGTAGTGTCGACCTTCCAGCCGTAGGAACCACCCTCAACGCTGCACTTGGTGCCATCGGCACGCGTCCATTTGCGCTTTGAGCCAACCGTGTTCAAGCCAGAAGTGGAAGTGCCCAACCATTCTTCGATGGCGCTATCGTCCACCTTCATCTCAAGGTCATCGGAGTTAAAGCTCACCCATTTGGAAATCTGATCCTTGGTGATGGAGGCAACGTCGGAATGATCGGTGGAAGTAACGAGCTTGATGGTGCCGGCAAGGAGGCTGTTGCCCTTTTCTGCAGCGGAAGTCAAACGCTCGTCACCCGAGGTAATATCGGGCGTATCGTATTCAGATTCAGTGAGTTCGCAGCTGTCCTGCAGGCTATCAACGGCGTCTTTAACTTTTGCAAGCACCAAAGAACTCTTGAACTGATTGCCTACGACCTCGGGCTTTACCGTGTAGACAGCAGAAGACTCGTCATAGACAACCGTTGCATTTTCGGAGGCAGTCTTTTCCTGGTTGTAGATTTTGACCTGGTTTTTAACGACGGACTTGAGCTTGGACTCGTCGTAAGAAACGCTTAGAAGGTCGGACAGGTCGTGCGAACCAAGAAGCTCGATAGGCCAAGCTACAGAATCCTGGCGTGAAAGCGCGCTTGAAGCAAGGGAGCTGCCCTCAATGGCCATATCGATCTTGCTTGAATCAAGCTTGTAAGAAAAGCCCAAGCCCGAAATTTCAAGCGCATAATTGGAGGCCACGGAATTGAAGCCGCTGGCCAGCTGGCGCTCCGACTGCAGGGAAACATCTTGGTTTCCCAGCTTCGTGTTTGGGAACAGATGACTGTTAAAGTAAAAGACTCCCGCACCGTAGACAGCACCCAGAAGAACTACCACGGCAACAACGGAACCGATTGCTATTTTTGCGCTTCGTTTCATATGGACTCCGTTAATCAATCACGTGCAGAAGAAAGTCAGCCCTTTCTTCGTAATTTCAAATCATAGCAATGTCGATACCGATTTCCAGAGGGCAACCACCCCAAGCTTGGGCACCACACACAAAGCACACGCAGGAGTTTACCCAGGCGATGACTTGGGCAAAAGCGTATCAAGGCGCCCCGCCTGAATGTTCCTTAATAGTCGACGCCCTATTCGGAGAAGAGCAGCAACCAAACCGCACGAGATCGCCCTAAGACGCATAGGCTCCATAAAACAAAAAGCGGCACCCAGAAGGGCACCGCTAAATACGTGGTGGAGGCGCGGAGAATCGAACTCCGGTCCATACCAAATCGTCACCGGAAAGAATTACAGACATAACCTCGTGATGGAATTTAAAACGCACATCGTACACGGGTAAACTTCGCGCGTTCGAGCTGGTTCAATCTTAGCCCTGACCATACCAACCACGTGCCAAGGAGCGCTCTCCTAAATATGATAACGCGTCGAGGTCGGAGAAAATCCTCGAGTTGTCACGCTGCGATTAAATTAAGCAGCGAGGGCCACACGGCCCTGAGTGTTGAACTTGCCAATTAACTTGACAGTACCCCTGTTTAGCGTGGCGAGGAGACCACGGCCTGCCTTCCAATTTCAACTTGCCATGTCGAAACCAGTCGCCCCCGTGAAGGGCAAATTCATTTGTGAATGTGCTTGGATTAGCCATTCTATCCTTGCGCGACCGATTGTCAAACAAGGCGCTTGACCCGTCGGCAAACCAAAGGTCAAATCAAGGAACAGCAGTTTCTTTATTTATAAGCCAGCTATCGCCGCTGAGCGACGCAACCAAACACCGCATCCAACCAACAAGAGCTACGCAAAAAAAGAACGGGATGCCCGCATCTGCGGACATCCCGAAAACCAATGCAAGCGTGGGCTTGATCTTGGTTTAATCCTGCTTTTCAGCCAAAGCCGCCTGGGCAGCAGCCAAACGAGCCAGGGGCACGCGATAAGGCGAGCAGCTCACGTAATCAAGGCCAATGCCATGGAAGATCTTCACGGAGTCGGGATCGCCGCCATGTTCACCGCAGACGCCGCAGGTCAGGTCGGGGTTGCCCTTATGACCAAGGTCAACGCCAATCTCAACCAAGCGAGCAACGCCAGAATCAACGGTGGCGAAGGGGTTGGCAGGCAGGATCTTCTCGCTCAGGTACTGAGGAATGAACTCCGCCTCAACGTCGTCGCGCGAGAAACCGAAAGAAGTCTGCGTAAGGTCGTTGGTGCCAAAGGAGAAGAAGTCCGCCTTGGTAGCAATCTGGTCGGCTGTCACTGCAGCACGGGGAAGCTCGATCATCGTACCGATGGGAATCTCAAGATCGACGCCCATCTCGTTAGCGACCTCGGCGATGGTCAAGGTTGCAACATCGCGCAGGCGAGAAAGCTCGGTGACCACGGAAACCAAGGGGATCATGATCTCGGGCTTGGGATCGAAGCCCTCCTTCTTCAGGCGAGCGGCGGCATGAGCAATAGCGCGGACCTGCATACGAGGTAGAACCGGATAGGTGATAGCCAGGCGAACACCGCGCAAACCGAGCATAGGATTCTGCTCAGCGAAGGAGTCGACCTTTGCCAAGAAAGCACGCTTTTCGGCGATTACCTTGGAATCAGCGCCCGTTGCCTCGAGCTTGGCAAGCTCCACTGCCAAGGTGCGGGGGTTCTCAAGGAACTCATGCAGCGGAGGATCAAGCAAGCGAACGATAACGGGCAGGCCGTCCATCGCCTTGAACATCTCGTAGAAGTCTTCGGTCTGAGCTTCGTAGAGCTGATTGACGGCCTTCTCGCGAATGGCTTCGTCCTCGTTCAGGATGAAAGACTGGATGATCTGCTTGCGATCGCCCAGGAACATGTGCTCGGTACGGCACAGGCCAATGCCTTGTGCGCCGAAATCACGTGCAAGCTTGGAGTCATGAGGGTTGTCGGCGTTGGCGCGCACGCCCAAGGTGCGGAACTCGTCGGCCCACTCAAGGATGATATCCAAATCACCGGTAAGTTCGGGCTCAACCAGATCGACCGCGCCCAGGCAAACATCACCCGTAGTGCCGTCAATGGAGATAACGTCGCCCTCGGAGAGAACGATGTCGGTACCGGTAATGGCAACGCTGCGAGCAGCAGCATCGATGTTCAGAGCTTCAACGCCGCAGACGCAAGGTGCGCCCATGCCACGGGCGATAACCGCAGCATGCGAGGTCTTGCCGCCATGGGAGGTAAGAATACCCTCAGCGGCGATCATGCCAGCTAGGTCGTCGGGCGTGGTCTCCCAACGAACCAGGACGACCTTACGGCCTTCATGGACAGCCTCAACGGCAGCTTCAGAGGAAAAGACGACCTCACCGACAGCAGCACCTGGGCTTGCGTTCAAGCCGTGAGCGACAACGTTGCGCTCGGCCTTGGGGTCGAAGCAGGGATGCAGAAGCTGGTCGAGCGCCTCGGGGTCGACGCGCATAACCGCTTCTTCCTTAGTAATGAGGCCCTCACGCTGCATTTCGATAGCGATGGAGACAGCGGCGGCAGCGGTACGCTTGCCTACGCGCGTCTGCAGCATCCAGAGCTTGCCCTGCTCGATGGTGAACTCGATGTCGCACATGTCGCGGAAGTGATTCTCGAGAATAACGAAAACTTCCTCGAGCTGCTTGCCCGCCTCTTCCAGGCCGGGGGTATCTTTGAGCTGAGCGATGGGCGACGTATTGCGGATACCAGCAACAACATCCTCGCCCTGGGCGTTAACCAGGTAGTCGCCGTAGAATTCCTTGACTCCGTTGGCGGGGTTGCGTGTAAACGCAACGCCGGTTGCGGAAGTCTCGCCTTTGTTGCCGAAGACCATGCACTGGACATTGACCGCAGTGCCCAGGTCGTCGGAAATCTTGTTCTGCTTGCGATAAATGATTGCGCGAGGGTTGTTCCAAGAACCGAAAACGGCCTCGATGGCAAGCTGAAGCTGCGTGTCAGGGTCTTGCGGGAAGTGAGCAACGCCATCCTCGACCAAGGAAGGATAAGCTGCAGGATCGACGTTTTCAGAGAAGATCTTCTTAAACTCGAAAACAAGCTCGGAAAGATCGTTTTCGTTGAGCTCGGTGTCGGACTGGACGCCGCGCGCACGCTTCATCAGGTTGATGGCGTTCTCGAAGAGGTCGCCATCAAGACCGACCACAACGTTGGAGAACATCTGGATGAAGCGACGATAGGAGTCCCATGCAAAACGAGCATCGCCCGTCTGTGCGATGAGGCCTTTGATGGACTCGTCGTTCAAGCCAAGGTTCAAGACAGTGTCCATCATGCCGGGCATCGACATGGGTGCGCCGGAACGAACGGAGACGAGCAGCGGGTCGTCGACATCGCCGATCACCTTACCTGCGCGCTGCTCAAGATCGCGGCGATAGGCCTGGATGTCGTCGAGTGCGCCTTCGGGCCAAACGTTGCCCGCGGAAGCGTACTCGATGCAGGTTTGACAGGAAATGGTGAATCCCGGGGGGACGGGAAGGCCGATGTTGGCCATCTCGGCAAGGTTGGCGCCCTTGCCGCCAAGCACGGCTTTCATGTGAGTGTTGCCCTCGGTCACATTGCGACCTTCGGCGTCTTTGCCAAATGCAAAAACACGCTTAACCGTTTCAGACATCTTCGATCTCCTCAAAAGATAGCTTGCATTGCCCACGGTGAGCCTGGCGCATATGTCCTTTTAAAACGCACGATCACCGTATGTTTACGAAGGATCGTTGCGCTACGGCTCAATCCTGCGATATTGCGGGTGAGCCATGCCATAATACCGCAAAATCTCAGCGGCCGTTTCCTCCACGGCGCGGTTGTCGGTGTGTATCACAATAGCTCCAAGTTTGCGCATGAGCGCGCGCGCCGATTCCAGGTCCTGGTAAATATGTTCCAAATCGGCATACGACGAGGCGATGTTGGCAGCCTGGCCCAAACGGCGACGACGGATTCCTTCCAAAGTCTCAGCGTTGATCATCAAGCCAAACAAGCGGCTCGAATCAACCTCGAACAGCTCTTTGGGAGGGTCTGTTTTGGGATCTAAGGGAACATTGGCAACGCGAATGCCCATCTGCGAAAGATAGATGGAGAGCGGCGTTTTTGAGGCGCGCGACACGCCGATAATGACCATATCCGCATTGGGAAGATCCTGCGGGTTACGGCCGTCGTCGTGGCTGATAGCAAACTCGATGGCATCGATGCGGCGGAAGTAGTGCTCGTTCACCAGGTGTAAGCGGCTGGGGCTGTACTTGGGGGTGCGACCCGAAGCTTTTGCGAGCGTCGCCACCGGTCCGCCCATCAAATCCACCACGTAAACATCCTCGTTGTCCGCGGCAAAAGACCTCATCTCGGTCGTCAGCCCGGAATCCACCAAAGTATGGAAAACGACGAAGGCCTCATCGGGGTGATTCACGCGATGATAGTCAAGATGATCGTTGAGGTCCTTGCGCATGGTCGCAGGGTCACGCATGGCAAAGAGCGTCTCGATGGAGGGATCGTCGTCATCGAAACACGCTGCGGCGGCAGCGGCCACGGCTTCGGCAGTGGTGCCCAGGCCATCGCTTACCACATGGATAGTTGGCACGCCCGGACGAACCGTCCCCCTATGCATCCAAGTTGTCATTCTCGCCCATCCTTTCAAAGCGAATCCCTTGCATAAGTTGCACAAGATTCCGTTGCATAAAAAAGGCGACCCCGTACGGAGCCGCCAGAAAGCTTACTTGGTTTTAGCCATGAGCCCGAAATCGGCAATATCGGCAAAGGCGGAAACGAAAGCGTTCAAAAGCCTATGGCGATTTATGCGCAACTGGTCGTTTTCGTCGTTGATCATCACCGCGGCGAAGAAGGCGTCTATCGGCTCTCGAAGCTTGGCAAGCTCGGCAAGCGCCTGCGCGTAGGATCCGGCATCAAGTGCTTGGGCGATCGTTTCCTTGGCGGAAAGCGTCGCCTGCAAAAGCGCGCGCTCATCGTCGCCAAGCAGAGATTCGTCAACCTCGACCCCAAGCTCAGGATCACGCAGGTTGTTGGCGCGAGCGTAGGCGGTAGCCAAATCCTCGAAGGCCTCGGGCTCGTTGGCGCGAGCCTCTTCCAAGGCGGAAACGCGATTCATAATCTCGACGGGCTCAAGCACGCCACAGCTCAAAACGGCATCGATGGCATCGGAGCGGGAGCCTGCATCCTTGAGCATAACCTTGGTGCGCGTGACGAAGAACTCGATGACCTCGGCGCGAACAGCATCCTTGTCAAATTCGAGCGCTGAATAGGATTCAAGCGAGGCATCGGTAGCTTTGGAAAGGCTCACGGGAAGGCCAGCTTTGAGCATATTGACCACACCGATGGCGCTGCGGCGCAAGGCGAAGGGATCGGAAGAACCCGTGGGGCCTTGACCGATGGCGAACATGCCACAAATGCTGTCGAGCTTATCGGCTGTGGCGACGATCTTGCCCACCGTGGTTTCGGGGAGCTCATCGCCAGCGAAGCGAGGCATGTAATGCTGCTTGATGGCCTGCGCCACCTGGGGGGTCTCCCCTGCCGCCTCGGCGTAGTAGGAACCCATGATGCCTTGAACGCTGGTGAACTCGACAACAGCGCCGCTCACCAGGTCGGCCTTGCAAAGATAGGCTGCGCGCTCGGCGTCCACCGCATCGGCGTCGGATAGTCCAGCATCAGCGGCCATGGCCTTCGCAAGTGCCTGAATGCGCTTGGTCTTATCGAGGACGGTGCCCAGCTTTTCCTGGAAAACAACCTCGGAAAGCTGGGGAACGTAATCCTCCAGGGGCTTTTTGAGATCCTCGTCAAAGAAGAATTTGGCGTCGTACAGACGAGCGCGAACCACGCGTTCATTGCCGTCGATAATGGTAGCCGAGCACTCAGGGTTGCCGTTGCCCACCACCAGGAAGTGGTTAACCAACTTGCCGTTTGCGTCGTAAAGCGGGAAATAGCGCTGATGCACGAGCATGGCGTCAACGATGATTTCCTCGGGAACGGTAAGGAAAATCTCGTCGAAGGTGCCCATAAGCACGGTGGGATACTCGCACAGGTTAACGACCTCGACCAAGGTCTTGGGATGAAGCACCGACTTGTAGCCCGTCTTTTCCTCGATGGCGGCAACACCCTCGCGGATAAGAGCCTCACGCTCATGCTCGGAAGGGACTACCTTTGCCGCGCGGACGACGTCCAGCAAGGAATCGGCGTCGGCCACCTCGAAGGGGCCGGGAGCCATGAAGCGGTGACCGAAGGTGAGCCTTCCCGCCTTGAGCCCAGCGAACTCGAAATCAACGACCTCGGAGCCAAGAAGGGCGACAATCCAACGAACGGGGCGCACGAAACGGTCGTGCACGGTGCCCCAACGCTGCGAACGAGGCCAAGCCAAGCCCTTGATAAGCCCCTCGAAAACGGAGGGCAAAAGCTCGGGAACCGAAACGCTGGGAATGCTCTTGCGAGCATATACGTAGCCATCCTCGACGAAGAGGTCCTCGGCGGTAAGGCCCTTACCGCGGGCGAAGCCAACGGCAGCCTTGGTGGGATTGCCCTCTTCATCGAAGGCGATCTTGGCGCTAGGGCCCTTGAAGAGTTCCTCAGTGGCCTCAGTGGCCTCGGGAACATCCTTTACCACCAGAATCAAACGACGGGGAGAATCGGCCACCTGAATTTCACCGTGAGGAACACCCGCCTCGTCCAAAAGCTTGGGAGCAAGCGTTTTAAGCTGCTTAATCGCGGAGTTTAGGTCGAAGGCGGGAATTTCCTCGACGCCGATTTCAAATGCGAGGGTTTTGCACGTCATGTCCTACTCGCCTTCCTTTGCCTCGATGCCGACGACATGCTCCAGATAGGAAGCACAGCACGCTTTCGCCAAGGTGCGCACGCGCAAAATGTAGCCCATGCGCTCCGTGGCGCTGATAACGCCTCGTGCGTCAAGAAGGTTGAAGGCATGCGAGCACTTGAGTACGTAGTCGTAAGCGGGCAGGGGCAAACCGGCCTCGAGAACACGGTTGCACTCGGCCTCGTAACGGTCGAACTCGCCGAAAAGAAGATCGGTGTCGGCTACCTCAAAGTTGTAAGCAGAGAACTCTCGTTCGTTTTCAAGGAAAACGTCGCCGTAGGTGAACACGGTGCCGTCAGCGCCGCGCGACCAGACCAGGTCGTAGACGGAATCGACGCCCTGAATGTACATGGCCAAGCGCTCGGCGCCATAGGTAACCTCGGAAGGAACAGGGTCGCATTCAAATCCACCGACCTGCTGGAAATAGGTGAATTGGGTAACCTCCATGCCGTTGAGCCAGACTTCCCAACCCAAGCCCCAGGCGCCGAGCGTCGGGCTCTCCCAGTCGTCCTCGACAAAGCGGATGTCATGCTCTTCGGGATTAATGCCGATAGCGCGCAAGGAACCAAGATAAAGATCTTGGATGTTGTCAGGTGAAGGCTTCATGATCACCTGGAACTGGTAGTAATGCTGCATGCGATTCGGGTTTTCGCCATAGCGACCGTCGGCGGGACGGCGGCAAGGCTGCACGTAGGCTGCGCGCCAGGTGTCGGGACCCAAGGAACGAAGAGTCGTTGCGGTATGGAACGTACCCGCACCCACCTCGTTGTCATAAGGCTGCATAACCACGCAGCCTTGATCTGCCCAATAATGCTGCAGCGTCAGGATCATGTCCTGGAACGACAGCACATCACTCGATGGTGTGGAGCTCATCGTTGTCCCTTCTTCTTAGCAAAGCGATTGAAGTAGATTGCGTTCCAAAATCAATGGAACTCGTTATTTTAAAGCAAGCCGATATCTTGCAGCGGCCAATAAATAGCAATGGCATGACCAAAGACGCTACTGGTTTTGACGGCGCCAAAGTAACGAGAATCGGCGGAGTTCTCACGGTTGTCGCCCATCACCCACACGCTGTCGTCCGGGACCGTGTAGGGATACGAGATTTCCGTACCATTTGCCGTCATCAAAGGAGAAGACGAAGCGATTTTCCCGTCAGAGCCGCGAGCAACGTAAGGTTCGTCGAGCTTAACGCCGTCAACATAGACTACGTAATGGTCGTCACCCGAGGAATCAGTGTAGTCCTTAACAAGGTTGACGGTTTGACCGCCTGTGGCGATGACGCGCTTTATGAGCACGCGAGAAGGGGTCTCGGGATCGTAGAAAGTAACGATATCGCCGCGCTGGGGCGTACCAAAACGATACGAGAGCTTCTCAGCGAAGACCATATCTTTGACCTCGGACATTCCTGCACTCGCATCGTGGCCTTGAATCGTAGGCTCCATCGACGATGAAGGAACCTGGAAGGGCTCGATCACGTAGGTGCGCAACCCCCAAGACGCCACCAAGACGATGGCAATCATTACCACGAAGCCAAAAAAGCTCCTGATGATTTCAGGTTTTTGCTCTTGCGCATGAGATCCGGAGTTCATGCAGTAATCCCTTCAGCGAAAAACGGATGCAGTTTGACAATAATAGCCCTTTTGCCAGGCCTCAAAAAGCACGAAGACAATGCACTGGGCAATATCCACGCACAACGCAGAAAAACGGGCGGAACTGAGCTCCGCCCGTGGGAATGCGCTTCAACCGTAAAGGTCAGCCAGATGAGCGCTAACGCTGTTCTTCAGCGGCTGCACGCAAAGAATCGATAAAAGCCTTGTCGTCTTTTGACAAGGGTGCGTCCACCAAAAGATCGGGGCGCAATCGATAAGTACGCTCAAGACTCTGAAGATGACGCCACTGCTCGATCTTCGCATGGTGCCCCGAAAGAAGCACCTCGGGCACCTCCATACCGCGGAAATTCGCGGGACGGGTGTACTGAGGGTATTCGAGCAGGCCGTCATAGAAGCTCTCGTCCACAGCACTCCCCTCGTCTCCCAGCACGCCATCAAGCCTGCGGACTACCGCGTCGATGACGACCATGGAGGCTAGCTCACCGCTCGTAAGCACATAATCGCCAATACTGACGACCTTGTCTGCCAGCGTGTAAGCACGCTCATCGATGCCCTCGTAGTGTCCGCAAATAAAGAACAGGTGGTCCTTTTCGGCCAACTCCAGAGTCATCGCTTCGTCAAAACGCTGACCGGTTGGCGAAAGGAAGATGACATAAGGCTTTTGCTCCGCTTGAGCAAAAAGCTCATCGGTTGCCTCGAAGATGGGATCGCACTTCATCACCAGACCCTGACCACCGCCGTAAGGTTCGTCGTCCGTGGTGCGATGTTTGTCATGCGTCCAATCGCGCAGGTCATGAGCCTTAAAATCAAGAATGCCCTTGTCCTGGGCACGACGCATGATCGACTCATTCATGATCGAGTCGTAGCAATGAGGAAAAACAGAGAGTGCTTCGATCTTCATAGCGCTCCGAAACTAGAGCTCGAGCAAGCCGGCAGGCAAATCCATCACGATAACGCCGGCCGCCTCATCCACCTCGACGATGAACTCGTCAACCAAGGGGACGAGCGCGTTGCCGGCGCTGGGGCGTTCGATCTCGAGCAAGGGATGGGCGGGGTTTTCAAGCACGTCGACAACGGTGCCGACAAGCTGATCATCGGGAAGGCGCACTTCCAAACCAGCAAGGTCGAAGCCAGTGCTATCCCAGCCCTCGGGCAGATCGGCTTTATTAACCAGACAAAAATGCCCTACGAGCTTTTCGGCTTCATTGATGGACGGAATCGAGTCGAAGTAAACGACGAACCTGCCATCGCCCTGCTCAACCAGACGACTCACCGTACCGGTACGGGAAAGGCGCAAAACAGGGGGTACGAAGGCGACGTTCATCCCCTCTTCAAGCAAAAAAGGAAGACCCGCACATGCACGCACGACGAGTCCTCCTTCGAGGTTTTTAACCTTCGTTAGTTCAGCTACGTTGGCCCAGTTGCTCATTAGTCAACGATTTCGACTTCAACATGGAAGCCGCCACGCGAACCAGCAGCACGGCACAACGTACGAATAGCCTTGATTACGCGACCCTGACGGCCGATAACCTTTCCTGCGTCAGCTTCATCAACCGAAACCTCCACCAGCACGGTGCCATCTTCCAGCTCGGAAGATTCGATCTCGAGTGCATCGGGGGCGTCTACCAAAGGGGTGACGAGGCTGGCCACCAGGGCGGCCATGTCTTCGCGAGGCTCAGCCATAACTACTTTAGGCGTTGTAGTTCTTGAGCAGGCGAGCGACGGTGTCGGTAGGCTGAGCACCGTTGCTGATCCAAGTGTTCACCTTGTCCATGTCGAACTTGACAGCTGCAGGCTCGACGCAGGGGTTGTAGGTGCCGACCTGATCGATGTGACGACCGTCGCGACGGCAACGGGAGTCAGCAACGACGATGCGATAGTAGGGGGCCTTTTTAGCGCCGTGGCGGGCGAGGCGAATCTTGACTGCCATGAAGCAATACTCCTTCTTAGTTTTGATAATACTGGGCGTGGGTACGCCACAAAACAGCAATTTAAGATGGTAACGCAAGGCTGCTTGCGTTTCAAGCGCTATTTGAAGTTCTTGCCAAAGCCTTCCAGGTCCTCGGCACCGAGCATATCCTGCATTTTGCGAAGGTTGGCCATGGACATGCCGCCCATGCCCGGCAAGCTGCGCTTCTTACCCTTTTTGCCCTTCTTTCCCTTACGGCGCTTATTGGAAGCGGCCATCTGATTGGTCTGCGCCATCATTTTCTTCATCATTTTTCGCGTTTCAAGGAACTTCTTGATGAGCTGGTTGACCTGCCACACCTCGACGCCAGCGCCTTTAGCGATGCGCTCCTTGCGCGAACCGTTGATGATACCGGGCTGCTCGCGCTCCGCTTTAGTCATGGAGTTGATGATAACCTCCATCTCATCAAGAGCGTTCTCGTTGACGTTGCCCTCGCGCATGGCCTTATCGCCGCCAGGCAGCGCACTGATGAGCTTCTGGATGCCGCCGACCTTATGAATTTGGCGGTTCATCTCGATGAAGTCGTTGAGGTTTATCTCGCCGCGGGACATGCGGTCGGCCGATTGCTCCTCGATGTCCTCGACCTTCATCTTGGATGCGGTCTCGATCAGGGAGAGCACGTCGCCCATTCCTAAGATGCGCTTAGCCATGCGCTCAGGGTGGAACTCTTCAAGCGAGTCGGGCTTTTCGCCCGCTGAGATGAACATGATGGGCTTTCCGGTGACCTCTTTGATGGAGAGAGCACCGCCGCCGCGCGCGTCACCGTCCATCTTGGACATGATCACGCCGTCGAAGTCGACACGCTCGCTGAAGGCCTGGGCAACGTTGACAACGTCTTGGCCGGTCATGGCGTCGACCACCATCAGAATGCTATCGGGGGTGACGGCATCGCGAATGTTCTGAGCCTCGGCCATCATCTCTTCGTCGACGTGCAGGCGGCCTGCCGTGTCTACGATAACCACATCGTGCATGGTATCAATAGCCCGCTGAACGCCCTCTTCGGCGATTTGCACAGGGTCTTTGCCGTCGCCGCGGTAGAAGCCCGCTCCGATTTCGCCAGCTAGGGTTTCCAACTGGTCGGCAGCGGCAGGGCGGTAAACGTCGCAGGCGCACAGGAGCGGGCGATGATTCTTTTGCTTAAGCAGATAAGCAAGCTTAGCCGAAGCGGTAGTTTTACCGGAACCTTGCAAGCCAACCATCATAATGACGTTGGGGATACGGCTGGAAAGCGTCAGTTTGGCATCCGTTTGACCCAGAAGAGCAGTGAGCTCCTCCATAACGATCTTGATGACGTTTTGGGAAGGGTTGAGCGATTCCAGCGTCTCGGCGGTAAGGCAGCGCTCCTTGCATTTTGCAATAAAGGATTTAACCACCTTGAAGTTAACATCGGCCTCGAGCAAGGCCATGCGCACTTCCTTCATGGCTGCATTGATGTCTTCCTCGGTCAGGCGGCCCTTGCTGCGCATGCCGCCGAAAATGCCTTGAAGTTTCTCTGAAAGGTTCTCAAACATTTTTACTCCGAACAATCATCGCCTAAAGCTTTATTTGAGCGTATATAAGCAGCTTAGGCTGTGATGAAATAATCAGGGCGCCAAGACTGCCCTTGGTGCCTACAGACCCTGCGGCCACCAATCACGCAGGCGCTTTTTAACAGGTTTTTCCACGGGCTTAGCCTGGCTTAAATCAGGCACCTCCGCCGTAGCGGCAGAATCCGGCACCGAGGCTTCAGCAGCAGGCTCCTCGGGCGCACTCTGCGTTGCGGCGCCTGCAGCCTCTATTGAAGCGGACGCAGCTTCGTCTGCGCGTACTTCCCCGCCCTCGCCGGGCGCACCAGAAGCAACGTCAGCATTAGCACTTTCCTTGTCAGACGAGAGCGCGTCGTCGGAGGAAGAAGCATCTGGTTCAGCCTCGGTTGCAGCCTCGAATTCCTCGGATTCACGATCATCCAACTCGCCAATCAGGGCATGAGCAAAATCGTGGGCGTCGAAATCGTCTAGGTCTTCCAAGCCCTCGCCAACGCCGATCTTGTAAATGGGCAAGCCAAGCTCATGGCTCACCGCAACCGCAATACCACCCTTGGCGGTGCCGTCGAGCTTGGTGACGATCAGGCCGTCAAGCGCAAGAGCCTTGTTGAACTCGCGCGCCTGCTGAAGGCCGTTTTGACCGGTGGTCGCATCAATCACCAAAAGCGTGGTCACGGGCATCTGCGAGCGCTTGCGCACCACGTTGACCACTTTCTCGAGCTCACGCATTAAGTCGTCCGAAGTGTGCAAACGACCTGCCGTGTCGATGAGCACCAGCTCGGATCCCAGCTCCTCGGCGCGTTCGATGGTTTCGTAACATACGCTCGCAGGATCACTGCCGCGCTCACGCGTGACCATTTCGACCCCGGCACGCTCGCTCCACACCTCAAGCTGCTCAATGGCAGCAGCCCTGAAGGTATCGCCGCTGCCCAGCAAAACTTTCTTACCTGCTTGGGTGTAGCGTGCAGCAAGCTTGCCAACCGTGGTGGTTTTGCCCGTGCCGTTAATGCCGACAAACAAAACCACGCGGGGCAACTCGTCGAACACATCCACTTCGGGCTCGGTAAAGCTTGCAGCAACCTCGTCCACCAGAAGATCAAGAACATCCCAGCCATCGGACAACGCCTTACGCGTAGCAAGGTCGCGCAGATTCTCAATAATGTCATCGGTAGCTTGCGCGCCCAGATCCGACAAAATCAAGGCCTCTTCAAGCTCGTCCCAGAAGTCCTCGTCAACGTCCGGGCCACGATCCATCATGATGTTCATGCGCTCCTTGAAAGAAGCGTTAGAGGCGCCCAGGCCTTTCTTGATTCGATCGAAGAACCCCATCATCCCTCCTTGGATGCGGCGATAGCTGCTTCAAGTTTCTGGCTGATGACTTTGGTAATGCCATCAGCCTGCATCGATACACCATACAGGATATCAGCGGATTCCATGGTACGACGCTGGTGGGTGATCATTATGAGCTGCGTGTCTTTACGCACGCGCTGCAAGTAGGCAATCAGACGGCGCAGGTTGGTGTCGTCAAGCGCCGCTTCCACCTCATCCAAGATGTAGAAGGGCGTGCGACGGATGCCATACACCGCAAAGAGCAAGGCCATGGCGGTCATCGACTTCTCGCCACCCGACAAAAGCGACATCTTGCGCACGCGCTTACCCACTGGCTGCGCGTTCACATCAACACCCGTGTTCTCCAAATCATCGGGGTCGACAAGCGAAAGATGTGCTTGACCGCCAGGGAACAAGGTTGCAAAAATCTGGGCAAAATTGTCGTTTACCTGGTTAAAAGTATTCAGGAAATCGTCACGCATGCGTTCATCGATAACATTGGTAATGCGCACGAGCGAAGAGCGCGCGGCGCGCATATCGGCCAACTGCCCGGAAAGATAGTCGTGACGTTTGCTGATCTCTTCGAACTCCTTGGCAGCATCAGGGTTGATGGTACCCAAGTTTTTAATGCGCCGCTCCAGGCTTTCCGCACTGGCTTGAGCCTCCTCGCGCGAAGCTAGAGAGTCGCGCTTAAGGGCAGTTTCCAACGAAATCGAATGTTCTTCGGTAATGGTTTTGGCGGCGCCATCGACACGCACCTCAAGACGCCCCTTCTCAATGCGCAGCTCAGAAATCTGAGCGTTAAGCGCATCGTAGGAATCGTGAGCCTGACGCATCGCCTGAGTGGCCGATGCCACCTTGCCGCTCAAGCCGCTTGAGGCTTGCTGCTCGGCGGCGTTTCGCTCTTCAAGCTTAAGAACCAACACGCTGGCGCAATCGGCCAAGTGCCCTAACACGGAAAGCAAGGGGTCAATGCGTTTCGACGCCAATTTAGTTGTAGAGATGAGTCCTAGACCTTCGTCGTTTCGGCGAAGGAGATCTTTCACCTCGGACTGGCGCGTTTGAAGCATGCGCTCGGCGTAGGCCGCGCGCTCACCCAAACGTGCAAGGTCAAGACGAGCGTCGCTTAAGCGTTGAGAAAGTTCGAGCACCTGCTTTTGCAAGGGATTGACACGCTTTTCAAGCTCAGCAATCTCGGCCTTGTTCTTCTTCAGGCTCTCGGAGAGCTCAAGAGATTGGCTGGCGAGCGTGTCGGTGCGAGGACGAGCATCGGTAAGGGCTGTTTGATTTTTCGCGATGCGTTCCTCAAGCTCCGCAGATTCCTTCGTCAAAGAAGCCAAGGAAGCCTCGGCCGCCTCAGCCGCATCGGCTGCCGAGCTTGCAGAGCCCCTCATCTGAGCAAGTTCCTCGGAGAGAGTGAGCGTCTGCGCCTGGTAAATGCGCAGATCTTCCTCGGCTTTAGCAGAGCGCTCGGTTAGCTCAACGTAATGCGCGTTTGCCTTTTCCTCGTCTTTGGCAAGAGAGACGATTCTACGGCGACGAGCAAGCGAGCCCTCACCCTTTTCAGACTCAGCCAAGCGCGCAAAGGAAATCTTGCCGTTCGGCCACAGCACGAAGCCATCGCGTGTGGCCACGCGAGCCTTACGCTCCCGCACCAAGCTCAGACCGTCCTTCACGGAATCGGCCAACAAGACATCACCCAGCAAGGATGAAAGCGCAGTCTTGAATTCAGGTGCAACCTGCAACTTATCGATCAGTCGATTGGCATCCGATTCCACATAAGTGGCAGACTCGCTGCCGGAAACGAGTACAGCTTGACCGGTAAGTTCTTGCGACAAAAGGTCCTCGAGCGCCTGGTCCATACTCCCCTCAACGCAGAGCGCATGGATATCGATACCGAGCAATAGTTCAACAACCGATTCCCATTCCGCGGGCACAACCAAGCCCTTGCTAACCGGGGCATACGAGCCCCTCGAATCGTCGAGGAGCCAGGCGAGCATCGGGTTAGTGCGCTCCCCTGCCCGTTCCTGCTCTTCAAGCGCGGCGCGCTCAGCGGAAACTTTAGTAAGAGCGTCGCGGGCGGAATCGCACTCCTCGCGAAGTTTGTTGCGCGAAACCAGGGCCTGGCCCATCTTGGAACGTAGCTCCGATTCTTTTTCCTGCTTGCTTGCCAGATCGGCGGCAAGCTTATCGGCCTCAGCGCGACGCTCCTTCGCCTCGGTGCTCTTGGCGGCATGGCGCTCGCTCAAATCAGCCTTATGAGCAGCGAGAACACTCGCCGTGGCTTCAGCCTCGGAAAGTTCCGTTTTAAGCGCATCCTGAGCTGCCTTAACGGTTTCAAGACGCGTTGTAAGGCTGCGTTGCTCGGTGGTAAGCGTATCGATGCGCTTGCGCAAACCGTTGCGCTCGATGCGACGCTCGTCATGCTCTTTTGAAATGGAAGAGAGCTTCTCTTTCGCGGCGTTTTGCTCAGCTGCCGACTTCTCGAAGCTTTCTTTCGCGCTGGCGACCTCTGCCTCCAGGCTTTTCCTGCGCTGATTGCTTAGCTCAAGCTCACGGGAAACACGCTCAAGTTCGGAGCGAATATGCGATCTGCGCTCGTTTAAAACCATGACTTGCGAGGCCAAGCGCTCGGCAGTGCGCTGGGCGCGTGCATGATCCTGATTCAAAGAGGCGGTTTGAACATCGCGTTCAGCCAGCTGCTTTTGCAACTGCTCCAAATTAGATTGAGAGGAATCAAGCACCTCCTTGGCAAGGAGCGCCTTTTGATCTAGCTCGGCCTCTTGCTTTTCTATCGAGGTCCAACGCTCGCGCAGGATTCGCAAATCGTCAATTGCCAGATCGAGCTTCAGCTCATCAAGCTCCGCGCTCAACTGAGCAAAGGTTTGTGCACGCTTGGCTTTGCGCTCAAGGGGCTTCAGCTGACGTTCAACCTCGCGCGCGATGTCCTGCACGCGGGCAAGATTATTTTCCATACGCTCAAGCTTGCGCAAGCTCCTGCGCTTGCGCTCCTTGTGTTTCAAAATCCCCGCTGCTTCCTCGATGAGGGCGCGACGATCTTCGGGCTTAGAGGAAAGAACAGAATCCAAGTTGCCCTGCGAGATGATGGAGTTGGTTCCTGTGCCTAGGCCGGAATCGTGAAGAATATCGAGCACATCCATGCGGCGTACCACGGCGCCATTGATCAGGTACTCGGATTCGCCGTTGCGATACATCCTGCGCCCGATGCTAACCTCGGAATATTCAACCGGAAGGGTACCGTCGGAATTGTCGAGACAAAGTTCGACCTCCGCTACGTTTACCGACTTGCGGTTGCGCGCGCCGGCGAAGATGACGTCCTCCATGGCCTGGCCGCGCAGGTTCTTCGCATTGCGCTCGCCGAGCACCCACAAAACCGCATCGGAAATGTTGGATTTGCCCGATCCGTTAGGGCCGACAACAGCGGCAACACCGGGCTCAAATTTCATAACGGTACGATCGGCAAAGGATTTGAATCCTTTGAGGGTGAGGGTCTTCAGGTACAAGGCTGTCCCCTACTGCTGCCTACGACGGGCCTTCTCGGCCTGACGCAACGCCTTTTCCTCGGCGCGGGCAGCTTTTATGGCTGCGGTAGCCTGTGCTTTACGCTTCTTGTCTTTGGAATTGCGCGCCTCGAAGAAGGAGCCCAGCACCTCCAGGGCCGACTCGGCCGCATGGCTCTCGGATTCCTTCTTGGTGCGGCCCACGCCCTTGCCAATCGACTTAGTGCCCACGCATACCTGCGTGATAAAAGTGCGGTCGTGGGGTGGACCTTGGGTCTCGATAAGGCGATAGGTAGGAGTGATGCCGTCTTCCTGCAGGCGCTCTTGCAAAACGCTCTTCGGGTTTTCGGGTTCCTTAGCCATGGAGACTGACATGGAAACAATGAGCGTGCGATCGATGAAATCGCGCGCGCATTCAAGCCCGCCGTCCAAATAAAGGGCAGCAACGCAGGCTTCATAGACGTTCTCTAGGGCGGAATGTAAGCCGCGACGGCCCGTGCCCGCTTCAGAAGAGCCGAAGAGGATGATCTCGGAGAAGCCTAAATCGCCCGCGGTCTTTGCCAAGGAAGAACCCGAAACAAGCGAAACCTTAATGCGGGTCAAACCGCCTTCGTCGAGCGTCGGGAAAGCATGGTACGCACGATAGCTCACGATGGCGCCCAGAATGCTGTCGCCTAAGAACTCAAGACGTTCGTAGGAATCGGCAATTGAATGGCCTTCAGCTGCAGAAGGGTGCGTGAGCGCAGTGAGGATGAGCTTCTTGTCAGAGAAGACATGACCGAGGATTTCCTCAGCTCGCGCGATTCGTGTGCTATGTGCAGCTATATCGACCAAAAATATTCCTAATTCCAGTAATAACTAATTTTCAACCCGTTAATATTACTCGGGTTTTTCGGGTTTTTTCACAAGCTGCGCGATTAATCCAGAAACATCCAAACGAACACATTTAGCGGTCATGAGGATGCCGTTCTTAACCGCGGTGGCGTTGGAAGATCCGTGGCCCACCAAGCACGCGCCTTTGACGCCGAGCATGGGGGCACCGCCATAGAGGTCGGGCGACACCGAATCCTTGAGCTCGCTTAGGCCTTTCTTCATAGTTAAAGCACCCAGAAGCGTAGCGGGATTAGCCTTCATGATGTCTTTAATACAGCCGAAGAGCACCGAAGCCACACCCTCGATGGTTTTCAAAGAAACATTGCCGGTGAAGCCATCGGTGACGACGACGTCAGCCTTGCAGTCAAGCAAATCTCTGCCCTCGCAGTTACCGATGAAGTTGGGGAGCTCGGCGCGCATTAGGGCATGCGCCTCCTGCGCGAAAGCCGAGCCCTTGGTGTCTTCCTCACCAATGTTGAGCAGAGCGCAGGTGGGGTCTTTAATCCCGATGACCTTTTCAGCGTAAATAGTGGCCATCTGAGCAAACTGAACCAGATAGGCGGGTTTGCAGTCGGCGTTTGCACCGACATCGCACATGACAACCGGCTTTACCGGAGACGGCAGGATGGTGGCCATCGCAGGACGCTGAACGCCCTTGATACGCCCCATAACCAAGGTGGCTGCAGCCAAGCATGCCCCGGTGGACCCTGGGCTGAAGAAGCCCTGAGCCTTGCCCTCCTTCACCAGCCGGCAGCCGACAACGATAGAGGAATCCTTCTTCTTACGGACCGCCTGCGCAGGATGCTCGTCCATACCGATGCTTTGCGTGGTCGGCTGAGCATGCACACGCTCGTGTGCCGCCGCAAAAGGCTCAACCACATCGGCCGGGCCACAAAGGATAACCTCGAGCTCCGAATCGGCCTCGAGCGCAGCTAAAGTGCCCTCGAGCATAGGCTCTGAGCCAAGATCGCCGCCAACGGCGTCAACCGTAATTACGACATGTTCGGACATCGGTCTCCTTTCGAATGTGTGCGCTTATTATACGAATCACCTGCGCAAGCTAGGGGCTTCCTGCCTCATCACCGCACAAGCTGCATAAAAAAATCCCCCGGGCAAGCCCAGGGGATCGTCTAATTCAAAAACCCAGAGTTATTTTAGGCAGTCTGAATGACATCGCGATCGCGATAGTGGCCGCAGTTGGGGCATACGCGATGGGGAAGCTTGACTTCGCCGCACTGAGGGCATACGGAACGTGCGGGAGAAGCGATCTTATCGTTCTGGCTGCGACGAGCATGGGTACGGGCACGACCAGTCTTGCGTTTAGGCACTGCCATGATGTAACTCCTTCTATACTACAGGAAACCCTGAAAATTCAATGAATCACGCAAAGAGACAATTTATCAAAAACGAAACGAAGTTTCAAGAAAAAGATTAATCCTCAAACGAAAGATTCCTAAGAACCGCGAAAGGATTGGTCTCGTCGATGTCGGAGTCGGGCTCGCACGCACAGGGCCCCTCGTTCAAATTAGCGCCGCAGCGAGGGCAAAGGCCCTTGCAATCCTCGTCGCACAAGGGGCTGAAGGGCAAGGCGAGCGAAATCGCACTCAAAAGCAAGGGCTCAAGGTCGATAGTCCGATCGTCGGGAAGCACTTCGTAATCTTGGGCGTCTTCGTCAGATGGATCGGGTTCATGCCCGGGAAGAAGGAAGTAACCCTCCACTTCCCCATCGATGGCAAACGAAGCATCCTCTAGGCAGCGCACGCAATCGCACACGCCCTCACCCGAAATGCTGCCCATAACCAAAAAAGCCTCGGAGGTGTTGGTAACGGTAAGCGACCAAGGCAATGGCTTCGCAAAACGGAATTCAATTCCGCCCTGTTCGTAGCTGGGAAGATTCAACTCGCCAGAATAAGAAGAACTCTCCGCCGTAGCAAAGAGCTCTTCAGGGATGATGATTTTCAGATCGTCCATTAGCGAGCGTTGTTGCTGTTAAGGCGGTCGCGGCAGCGCTTGATGCTGGTAAGTGCGGTCTCGAGCGTCTGCTCAACGTGAGTGAAGACCTCATCGGCGAAGGCTTCAGCGCCTGCGCGGGTCTGACGCTCCATCTCACGAGCCTCGGCCATGATGGTTTCGGCCTGCTGCTGGGAAATGCGGACGATTTCCTGCTCGGAGGCAATGGTGATAGCCTGGCTGCGGGCATCCTCGATCAAACGGGAAGCCTGAACCTCGGCCTCATCAAGGAGATCCTGACGCTCACGGATGACCAGGCGCGCCTGGCTGACCTCGGGCGGGAAAGCCTCTTTGATCTCGTCGAGAATCTCAAGGGCGGCCTGAGCATCCACCAGATGAAAACCATTCCTACCGAAACCAGCAGGCTTGGAGTCCTCGATAAGAACGCTGAGCTCCTCAACGAGATTCATAACTCCGGAATCATCCATATTAGTTCCTTCCCGAACCACGCCATCTGGCGTAAGCAAAGGTTAAAATTCATTCGAAAATTGTAGCAAATAGAGCTACAACCCCAAAACTATAGCCGATGTAGTGCCCTTTGGCTAACTTAAGTTGCGAAATGAACCAAGGAAACATACACGTCCATACTTATACGAGCGTTTTTCGTCAAACCGAAAGTTTCGCCCGGCCCCAAAGTAAACCCCATGCCGGCGCATTCGAAGCACTCATTACAGGCTCACTCAAAGGTTCGCCATCCAAGCAGTCAAAAAAAACGAAACCGGCGAAAACCTAGTTAGCAACTATTCAAGGCCGAAGCGCTTCTTAAGTGCAACATCGACGCAGGGCGGAACGAACTTCGAGACGTCGCCGCCCATCGAGGAGATTTCACGCACAACCGACGACGAGAGGTACATGTACTTCGGCGGCGACATGATGAAGAAGGTCTCGAGGTTGGGACCCAACTCGTAGTTCATGGCAGTCATCTGGAACTCGTACTCGAAGTCGGTCACGACGCGCAAGCCCTTAACGACCGCATGAGCATCGTGGATACGCGCACAATCGACAAGCAGGCCGTCGAAGCTGATAACGCGGACATTCTCGAGGTCGGAGACCGCCTCACGGACAAGCTCGACCCTTTCCTCAAGCGAGAACAGCGGGCCTTTCTTCTTTGAAGCGGCAACGGAAACCACCACCTCGTCGAAAATCATGGCCGCACGGGTGATGACGTCAAGATGACCTGCCGTGATGGGGTCAAAAGTTCCAGGTACCAAGGCGCGCTTCATAAACTAGCTCCTTTTGAAAATGGCAATGACGGTATCGCCGTAGCTACGCAGCGAAACCGTCGTCCATTTTAGCGTATCAAGCAAGGCCTCCACCTTAGCGGCATCGCGTTTTGCATATTCATAACTTATGAGAGCTTGAGCGGAAAGGCGGCCGGCCTGTTCCATCTCGCCCACCCAAGAGAGCAAACGCTCCGCATCGAAGGCATACGGGGGATCAAGAAAAACAAGGTCGAAGGCAGGCAGACCCACACGGCTGGAAAGCTTGAAGGTATCCGATTGGACAAGATGGGCGCGCTTGGAATCGAGCTTGCACAAAGCAAGGTTGGACTCCACAACGCGGGCGGCCTCGCGGTTCTTCTCGCAGAACCACGCTTCCTCGGCGCCACGCGACAAAGCCTCGATTCCCAGCTGGCCAGAACCAGCGAAGGCGTCAAGCACCTTTAGATCGTCAAAACCGCCGCACAGGCTGTACAAAGAACTCATCAAGGATTCTTTGACGCGGTCGGTTGTGGGGCGCGTGTTGTCGCCCTTGAGCACCTTAAGGTTGCGGCCTCGGAAATCGCCTGCGATAACTCTCACTGCTGTGCCTCCTTATGAGCGAGGGCTTGCATCAGCACCGCACGCTCGTCTTCGTTCAACAATCCCTCATCCAAAATCGAACGGGCGTCGTTCGCCGCCGCCTCGATGATGGCGGTGTCGCGCATGACATTAACCAGCTTCAAGGGGCTTTTGCCATGCTGTCTGCCCCCGAACACGTCGCCCTCGCGACGAAGCGCCAGGTCGTGCTCGGAAAGCTCGAATCCATCGTCGACGTTTTCCATCACCTGAAGGCGCTCCAGGGCTTCAGGCGCGCGTGAGCGCGACACCAAAAACACTTTTCCCGGCTTCGAGCCGCGCCCGACCCTGCCCCTCAGCTGATGAAGCTGCGCCAAGCCGAAGCGGTCGGCATCCTCTATCACCATGACCGTCGCATTGGGCACGTCGACGCCCACCTCGATGACGGTGGTCGAAACCAAGATATCGATATCGCCTGCTTTAAATTGCTCCATAACCTCGGATTTCTTATCCGAGGCAAGCTTGCCGTGCAGCAATCCCACCCGCGCTTCGGGAAACACGCTTTCCTGAAGAATGCGCGCATGAGTGCTTGCGGCCGATACCACCTTTCCCGCCGGATCGAAATCGCCCTCCTCGAGTATGCCCTCGACGAAGGCATACTCGACAAAAGACTGATCAGCATCGTCGTCCTCGCTCGATGCTAGACCTGGCTGCAAAGCCTCGGTTTCCACACCGATCAAAGGGCAGACGATGTAGGCCTGTTCCCCACGGGAAAGAGCTGCGCGGATTTCGTCGTAGGCAATGCCCTCCTCCTCAAAATGACATACCTTGGTTGTGCGCGGAAGCAAGGCTTGCGGACGCTTGCGCAGATATGAAAGCCCCATGTCGCCATACATGGCCAGAGCCAGAGTGCGCGGGATGGGCGTTGCCGTAAGAGATAAAACATCGGCGTTTTCAGCCTTGGACACCAAGGCAAGGCGCTGATCCACGCCAAAACGCTGTTCCTCATCGATTACAACAAGCGAGCAATCTTTGGGCGCAAGCTCGTCGGACAGAAGGGCATGGGTGCCAAAAACCACCGAGCAGCGCCCCTCGGCAAACGCCGCAAGAAGCCCTGCTCGCTCATCGGCGGAGGTAGAAGAAGTCAGGATGCCCCAAGAAACACCCAGGGAATCAAGCAAGGAGCCCACCGCGACGCCGTACTGACGCACCAAAACCTCGGTAGGACCCATCATCATCACCTGGTGCCCGCCATCGACGGCAGCAACGATCGCGAAGGTGGCAACGAGCGTTTTGCCTGTACCGACGTCGCCCAACAGCATGTGTTCCATGCATTTCGGGGCCGCCATCGAAGAAAGAATCTCGGAAACGGCGGCGCTCTGCTCATCGGTAAGATCGAAAGGAACAATGCTTCGCAGCTCAGCAAGCTTAGGGCCGTCAACCACCTGCTGATATGGCACAAGGTTTGCTTTGCGGGAGCGAGAGCGCGACATGAGGCCTAGCTCCAACAACAGCAGCTCTTCGTAAATCAGGCGACGTCGGGCCATCTGAACCTCAGCCATGCTCGAAGGCGCGTGAATAGCCCTATAGGCTTGATAGCGCGAGCAGAGGCGATAACGACACCTCAAACGCGCAGGAAGAAAGTCGTAGCATCCCCGAATGCGTTCCAAAGCCTCGTCGATCAAGCGGCGCATCGTTTGGCGCGGCACTTGAGCGGATGCAGGATGCACCGGAAGAACCAAGCCACTTGCCGCATCCTCAGGGTCAAGCACCACGAGCACTGGATTGGTCATGCGCTTGAATCCGTAGTTAAACTCAAGCTCACCCGACACGGAAACACGCATTTCCTGCTCGAGCTTACGAGTGAGCCACGGCTGGTTGAAGCAAGTAACCATAAGGATGCCAGAACCGTCAACCAATCCCACCTCGACCAAAGACAAGTTGCGCTTACGCGTCCTGCGCGAGTTGATGTTGTGAACCCGACCAACCACCGTGCAATGCTCGCCGATGCGCGCCTGGGCAACCTGCCGCACCGCCGACATATCGATGTAGCGACGAGGAAAGGCCTCAAGCAAATCGCTCAGGCTGTGGATGCCCATCGATCCTAGAGACTGCGCACGCTTAGGGCCGACCCCTCCTATAGAACTCACCGGGGCATCAAGCGCCAAAGTAGAGGAAAGGCGATCCTGAGATACGCTCAAAATCGCCTTCTTCCCTGGAGTATTGTTTTCGCCTTCTGGCACCTTATCGCCGCTCTTTACTCAAGAGAAAGAACAATGGGATACAGGGGCTGCTCGCCGCGATAGGACTCGATTTCCAAATCCTCATATGCCTCTTCGATACGCTCAACCAAAGCCTCAAGGGCACCGTCTGCGTAATCAACACCGGCCAGGAGAGTCAGGTTATCCATATCGTCGGCTTCCATGGCCTCAAGAATACCCATTACGGCATCTTCCACGTTGTCGGTAACGGACTCAATGGCACCATCGGCGATACCAATAAAATCGCCGTCCTTAATGGGATTGCCATGAGCGTCCTTGGCATCCTTGATGGCCTGCGTGACCTCGCCGGTGTGAACGTCCTCGCGAGCCTCGGTCATGGCCTCGACGTTTTCATCGAACGAGGCATCGGCGTCGAAAACGAACATGGCAGCGAATGCCTCGGGGACACTCGTCGTAGGGACCACAGCGCAGGGCTTCTCGGAAACCTGAACGGCGCTCTGTGAAGCCATGATGATGTTCTTATTGTTAGGAAGAATGATCACGGAATCAGCGTTGACCTGGGCCACAGCATCAAGGATGTCCTTGGTGGAAGGGTTCATGGTCTGACCACCGGAAACGACGTAATCAACGCCCAAGGATTTAAGGATGCTCGCATTGCCCTCGCCCGCCGCAACGGCAACGAAGCCGATGGGCTTGGCGGGCTCGGCAGCCTTCTCCTCTTTCTCGGCGGCAAGCTTGGCATTGCGATCTTCAGACTGAAGCTTCATGTTGTGGATGAAAACCTCAAAGATCTGACCGCGCTCAAGGAAGTACTCAAGCACCTTGTTGGGGGTGTTGGAATGAACGTGAACCTTGAACTTAGGGGTGGAGCCAACGCAAAGCTCGCAGTCGCCCATGGTAGCAAGGAAGTTGAGCGCCTCTTCAGGGTCGAGCGTGTCGGAATCGACCAGGAACTCATTGCAGTAGGTGTACTTGGAGCCCTCCCAGTCGTTGATCTGCTCGATCTCGACCTTGGGCTCGGCATTGCGCGCAAAAGCGAGCTCATCAGCCATGACCTTGGTGCGGCCGGTAAGAGCGCCCGCGAAAGAGTCGAAGAAAATCGCAATACCGAAACCGCCAGCGTCGACCACGCCATTTTCCTTAAGTACGGGCAAAAGTTCAGGCGTGCGCTGAACGGAAGCGTAGGCCTCGGAAACGATGAACTCCATCGCCTCGTCGGTGCTCATCTTCTTCTTGCCGGCGCGTTTAGCGGCAGCGGCGGAATCACGCAGGACGGTAAGGATCGTACCCTCAACCGGTTTGCGAACCGCGTTGAAAGCTACGGTCTCGGCGCGGGCAAACATATCGGAGAGTGCCTGGGTGTCGAATTCATCGTGACCATCGAAGCCCTCGCACAGGCCGCGCATAATCTGAGAGGTGATGACACCGGAATTACCACGCGCACCCATAAGTGCGCCGTTAGTGATTGCCTTGCGGTAATCGGCCTCGGTGGAATTGATGGGCAAAGCAGCCAGGTTTTCAACAACCATGGCCAAGGTAAGCGACATGTTAGTGCCGGTGTCGCCATCGGGAACGGGGAAAACGTTGAGGCGATTGATCTCATCCTTGCGATCGTCAAGAGCATGGGCGGCAGCCGCAACAGCGTTGACGATATCGTTGGACGTGTAATTACTCATAAAACAAAACTCCTAGGGGACAATACGGTGCGCGCAGATTAACGAACTTGAATTCCCTGAACGTGCACTTCAATGGAAAGCGTGCCCTGAGTAAGCCCGTTCAAAGCGAAAGAAATCGCCTCGGAAAGATTTTCAGACACGGTATTGATGTTGACGCCATGCTCAAGCACAACGTAAAGATCGACCTTGGTTTCGTCGTCCGCGGTGGTAACCACGACACCGTTGTGCAAACGGCGAAGAGGAAGGATTTTCGCAGCACCGGAATCGGAAGTAGGTGCTGCCATGCCGACGACCCCGTAAACGGAGCTTGCAGCGTGGCCGGCCACGCGGGTGATGACATCGTCAGTGATAATGAGATTGCCTGGAACCTTGCTCATCATTCATCCTTTCGAGTGACAGCTTGCCCCTAATAGACAAACCGAACGTATAGTATAGCCCATGCAAGCCTTGGCTTGGAAATTCACAGGCTCACCAAATCAACTGGAAGCCGTGCGACAAATTTTCATAACGGAAAAATTATAGCTTGGAAGGCTAGCTGCCGTGTGGTACAGTTACTAGGCTATTTTGTTCATTGGCGGTTAACGCCGCACTTGATAAACAATAAAGATGGAGTTGATTAAGTATGTCCAAGGTTTGTGAAATTTGCGGAAAGGCACCTGTCGCTGGTCGTAACGTCAGCCACTCCCATCGTGTTACCAACCGTATGTTCCGCCCCAACATCCAGAAGATCACCATCAAGAAGGATGGTCGTGTACGCAAGGCTAACGTCTGCACCCAGTGCATGAAATCCGGCAAGGTTGAGCGCGCTTAGTTTTTCCGCTAAAGCATCGAAGAGGTCCTCATCGAGGGCCTCTTTTTTATTTGCTCCCACGTTGAAGCTTGGCTTACAGAGACCCAGCAGCAACATGGGCGTAAACAGACAAAGGGCAAGGCATGACGCCTTGCCCTTTTAAAGGTTCAATCCTTTTCGTATTGAATTATGTCACCAGGCTGGCAATCTAAATATTCGCAAATTTTGTCAAGCGTCGAAAACCGGATTGCCTTAACCTTACCTGTCTTCAGATTGGACATATTGGCGTTTGTGATGTCGACAGCTTTAGCGAGCTCGGACAACCTCACATGACGTCGCGCCATTACCTCATCCAGATGAAGGACAATGCTCATGACTAGCCTTTTCTACAAAGTCTGATCTTGATCTTGCTGCATCTGCTGCCCACTATCGAACACGTAGGATAAACACCAAGCAATCATAGAAAATGCAAGTGGCATAAGGTTAATATCACGATTGAAGGCCACATCGGTTCCGATGCTCACAAGATCAGAATCTGAATACTGCGTGCCCACCAACTGCCACATTAGCCTTGAAGGAAAGCCGAATGGGTCGCCATTGAGTCCGATTCCAATGTTTCCGCCAACCGCATGGCAATACGCCACCGTAGATCCAACCTGAAACAGGAAGATCAGTAAAAAGCAGATCGCGATTACTCTAATTCTGAAGCCTTGATTACTTGAAAAGAAAAGCCCTTCGGCCTGGTATATATCGATAACCCTATAGCACTGATACATAACAATCGCTACAACCAAAGCACCTAGCGTATCTTGGGCTAAAAGCAATGGCGCATAGGGTCCAAGCACGTTAGCTTTGCTATCAATGTTAATCGCAACGGTAGACAGAACGCATCCGATCAGAAGCGCGACCGAAAAACAGTAACCAAATGCCGCGATTGCCTTTGCAGCCTTAAGGCCCCTGGGCTTGACCTTGTTAGACGCTTCGACGCCAGAAATCCTGACACTCATAATCAATTCCAACCTTAAGATTAGTCGCTGACAGTAAACACATCGCCATTCGATGTTGTGACAGACACGCTAGCTTCGACCATACAATAAGCTACAACACCAGTATAAGTTTTCTTCAATTGAGCCTTTAAGGAATCAGCGTTCTTTTTGCTAGCAGACACTGACCCGTTGTACATCACTAAGAGCTTAGTGCCCATTAGGCCATACGCTCTGCAAGTGATTGTTGTTTTGATTTTTCTAGGGGTTTTCCCCGCTGTTTTCTTTACGGCAATAGTACCGCCATAGCTATGTTCGGTGGGTAACCCTTCGTACTTACTAAAAATCGAACCCGAAACATGAACAGTGGTTCCAAATTTCTTTTTCGTCTTCGAAAACTTGCCGGATTGATTAAGCGCTGCAGGTTCAAGCTGGCTTTCGGTGCTGTCACCAACCTCAGGAACATGAGCACGCACATATGCAGCATCTTCGTCGCTTAATATATCGCCCTCGGAATATTTGTCACCTATCTCCGAAAGCTTAGACTTGATCACTTCCTCACTAGTAGTCGAATCATCATCGCTATCAGCTGTATCGGCATAGGCATACGAAGAAACAGCGACCGAAAAGAAAGCAAGGATCGCAAGCAAGATTACTGAAACCAACATGCTTTTCTTGTTTTGAATAAATAGCATTTTCACCTCTTTAAAAATCCAACAAATATCAGGCGCCCACTTAAATATAACTAAAGATTTATCGATAAACAATATCTTTTTACTGTAAAACGATAAACTTAAGGGCAAGACATAATGCCTTGCCCTTTTAAAGATTCAATCATTTTCGTATTGAATTGCGCACACTCGACTAACAGCCGAGCTTTAGATTCTTCCTACATCTTGAAGAAGCCAAAGGTTTGAGCCACGTAAGCCACAAGGATGATGACGAGCACGATCGGCGCAATGTATTTGATCATGAAAGCCCAAAGCTTGCGCAGTTTAAACTCGGCAGAAAGCATTACCTCTTCCTCAATAACCTTTGTACCAACAAACCAACCAACGAACACGCAGGTAAGAAGAGCGGCAATGGGCATAAGGACGGAATTGGAAATGAAGTCCGCAAAATCAAGGATGCTCGATCCCTCGCCCAAAGGCTGAATGAAGCTAAGCGAGCTGTAGCCCAGATTAACAACCAAGCCCATGAGGGTCGTCCAGATCGCAACAGAGAGCAAAGCCTTGCCACGCGAGCAGTGCAGATAATCGGCGACGATCGAAACACAGGCTTCGATGATGGAAATGCAGCTAGTAAGAGCGGCGAACAGCACCAGGACAAAGAACACCGTTGCGATGATGGGAGCAACGTCACCCAGGCCAGCGAAAACCTGCGGCAGAATGACGAACATCAAAGAAGGGCCGGCGTTTTCAGCAACCGCCTCACCAGAGCCCAAGGATGCAAAGGTCGCGGGGATAATCATAAAACCGGCAAGCAAAGAAACGCTAAAGGTGGTACCTGCGATTTGCGTCACGCTGTTGGTGAGCTTGATCGACTTATCAAGGTACGAACCATAGGTAACCATGATGCCCATTGCCAAGGAAAGGGTGAAGAAAGTTTGGCCGAGCGCAGAGATGACAAGCTCGGGCGAGAACTTGCTCAGGTCGGGGACCAGGTAGAAAGCCACACCCTCGGCAGCACCCGGAAGGCTGAGCGAATATGCGGCAATTCCAATCGCAAATACGATAAGCAAAGGCATCATGATGAGGTTCGATTTCTCGATTCCCTTGTTAACGCCTCGCCAGACGATGAAATAGGTAAGTGCCATGAAGATGAGCATGAATAGAATGCTCTGAACTGGGTCCGAGATAAAGCTCGTGAAGTAGTCGGAGCTGGTAAGGCTGGCTCCCTCCCCTGTCGCATAAGCAAATAGATATTTGGTAACCCATCCGCCGATCACGTTGTAATAAGGGCCGATGATGAAGGGGACGGCGGACATGATAACGCCGATGAACATGTACTTCTTGCCAAAAGCGCGGAAAGCACCGATGGAGCTTTGACCCGTCTTTCGACCAAGCGCATTTTCCAGCAGCAAGAGTGCGATGCCGATGGTGAAGGTGAACGCAAAGTAAGTGATAAGAAAAGCGCCGCCACCGTATTTTGCCGCAAGGTAAGGAAAGCGCCACATCGCGCCCAGGCCAACCGCCGATGCAGCGGCGGACAAGACGAAGGCAAGCTTGCCCGACCAGGCAGCGCGACCGGTGCTCTGAGCATATTCCGTTGAAGTAGACATAAATTCTCCTAGAAAGCGTCCAGATCGTTGAACGCGTTTTAACAGTGAAGGTTACTTTAGCAAAAGAGCGGCTCGGTTCCCAACTTGCACCAGGAATCGAGCCGCCTGCGGAATGCGAACGCTAAGCAAATTACTTGTTGAAGGGCGTCTTGGAGCCTTTGCCGGAAATTCCGAAGGCTTCCTTGAGCTCGTTGACCGTACCGGTTATCTCGGAGACGATGGGCTTGGCATCACGCGCAAGGCTGCCGGCCATCTGTACTGCATCGGTCATCCCTTCCTTGATGTCTTCGGGGATACGCGACGATTTAGCCTCGGCAGCAGCAAGGTCGGAAACCACTTCCTCGCCTGCGGCAATGCGCTCGTTGAGCTTTTCGATCTTCGTCTGAAGAACATAGATTTGAGTGTCAATCTGGTCGAGCTTGGTATCGTAGCCCTCAAGCTCGATCGAGCACTCCCCCACCACGGAAGTCAAATCGTCAAGGCGCGCCTTCAGGGTGTCTATTATCTCAAGAACATTTTCGTTCATGCTGAAATCCTTTCGCGTATGCGTCTACTATACCCACAAACTCGACCCCTTTTGAGGTCGCGTAGGTCAGTAGCGATTGCGCTCCTTAAGGGCGCGCTCGATTTCGCGCTTTTGGTCGCGCTCGGCCATCGCTTGGCGCTTGTCGTGAAGCTTCTTGCCTCGCGCAAGCGCAATCTCAACCTTCACGCGCCCATTCTTGTCGAAATAAATCTTGGTAGGAACGAGCGTCAAGCCCTTTTCCTGCGTTCGTTGCGTCAGGATGCGGATTTCCTTGCGATGCAGCAAGAGCTTGCGGCGCCTGTCGGGGTCGCCGTTGAAAATGCTACCGTGGCTGTAAGGCGGGATATGAAGGTTGTTGAGCCACACCTCATTGTTGCGAACAAGGGCAAACCCGTCGGTGAGCTGGCAATTGTTCTCTCGCAAAGAACGAACCTCGGTTCCCGTTAAAACGATGCCGCACTCAAAGGTATCGACCATCTCGTACTCATGGAACGCACGCTTGTTCTTCGCAATAACGGATTCCTTGCCCTTAGGCTGCGCAGGCTTCTTCGCCATAAACTACACCCCCGGGACGAAGCTAACGTCGTCGTCGAGATCGAGGATAAAACGAGTGAGCAAGGCGACCGTATCCTCAAGATCGCTTAAAGCAAGGACCTCGGTTGGGGTGTGCATATAGCGCAGAGCCACGGAAACCAAGCCGCAGGCCTTGCCGCCGCGTGAGGTTTGGATCTTGGCCGCATCGGTGCCGGTTACGCCGGGCTCGGCCTCGATCTGGTACTTGATACCTTCGGCCTCGGCGGCAGCCACCAGGCGCTCAAACACGACGGGGTTGATGTTGGGACCGCGCGCGATAACGGGCCCCTGCCCACAGACGATCTTGCCGTAACGGCTCTGGTCGATGCCGGGATAATCGGTAGCATGAGTAACATCGAGCGCGATGCCCACATCGGGATGTACCCCATAGGCGCTCGTCTCGGCACCACGCAGGCCGATTTCCTCCTGAACGGTGCCCACGCAAATATAGTCGCCCTGAGCACCGCCCGCCTTGGCGACCTCCTCCATAACGCGCGCTGCAATGTAAACGCCCATCTTGTCGTCAAATCCGCGCGAGACCGCCATGCCTTTGCCGAATTTCTCGAAGCCTACGCCATAAGTGATGGTGTCGCCAATGCGAACAAGCTTCTTAACCTTTTTAGCGGGCATGCCAAGATCGATTACCAGGTTGTGGATTGGGGTGACGCTTTTGCGTTCATCGGGTTCGATCAAGTGGATGGGCTTACGGCCAACGACACCGCGCAAGGTCCCGCTTTCGGTGTGAACGTCGACGCGCATACCTGGCAAAATGGCAGCATCGACACCACCGACGCTCGAAACGGACAAAAAGCCCTCGGGGCTGATATAGGTAACCATCAGGCCAACCTCGTCCATATGAGCGGCAATCATCACCGAAGGGGCTTTAGCAGTACCTTCGAGCTTGGCATGGACAGAGCCCATGACGTCGGTTTCAATTTCGCTTGCAACGGAAGCCAGGCGCTCACGCAAAAGCGAAGCGACCTTGGCCTCGGTACCTGTTACGGAAGGCGTCTCCAAAAGGGACTTCAGAAACTTCTTGTCTACTTTGGCCATAATCCACGATCCTTGTTAGCAGTTGAGTGTTTTTGACGATTATACGCGATGAGACAAGCGCAGCGAGAGCCTGCGCTCCCTCGGATGGGCAGCTACCAACACAACCTTGATACTTTGTCCCAATTGGTAGCGAACGCCAGAATCTGCCCCGGTGAGCACGTAACGATCGGGGTCGAAGGAAAAATGCTCATCACTGAGCTCGCGTAAAGGCAAATGTCCAATCGCAGTATTTGGAAGCTGCACGAACAGCCCGAACGTCGATACTCCGCTAATCACGCCCTCGAAGGTAGACCCGATGTCGCGCTGCATGTACTCGACCAGCTTGAATTGCTGGCTTTGGTAAGCAGCTTTCTCGGCGGTGCGCTCCATCTTCGAGGAGTGCTCAGCCATCCAAGGCAAAGCCTTTTTCAGGGCGCCGCTCGTTTCGGTTTCCCCAAAGAAGACGATCTTGAGCATCCTATGAACAAGCAGATCAGGGTATCTTCTAATTGGCGAGGTGAAGTGGCAGTAATGCTCAAGCGCCACGCCGAAATGTGGGCGATCGTCGGTTGTGTACACCGCGCGCTTCATGCTGCGCAGCAGCAATAAGCTGATAAGCTCGTGCTCCGGCTTGCCTTTTGCTCGCGCAAGCACTTCTTGCAGAACCTTAGGCCGGCCCGAGCAGAAGGCCCATTCGTCTAAATCGCCGTATTCGGGCATTTCGGACAAAATCTGGTAAAGGGCATAAAGGGCTTCCCCGTCAGGCGCATCGTGAACACGAAACACGCAAGGCTGCAAATGATCGATGAGATATTGCGCAACCAGACGATTAGCAAGAATCATCGCTTCCTCTATGGCATGAGTGGCCCTATCACGCTTGCGCAAGCGCACCTCGGTCGGGTTGCCCGCCTCATCAAGACGGACCTTTGCCTCCGTCCGCTCGAAGTCCATACAGCCAGCCTCGTAGCGAAGATGGAATTGTTTCTCGGCGAGTGAAGATAAACTCTCGATTGAGCTTTTAAGGAGCGGGAGCAGCTCTTCCGACAAGGCCAAAGCCCCCATAGGCATCTCACAGGCGCGAAAAGCATGTTGCAATTCCGAAGCGCTCGCATGAGCGTCGGCCAGCAGAAGAGCTAAGGCCTGATCATAGGAAAGGCGGGCCTTCGAGCATATAACCGCAGGGAAAACTTCGTAGCTTTCCACTTGGCCATCAGCTCTGATAAGCGCTTGAACAGCAATGGCCTGACGCGGTTTGCTCGGAACCAGGGAACAAAGGTCGTTGCTAATTTTCTCGGGCAACATAGGAAGAACCCGGTCAACCAAATAGACTGAGCTCGCGCGTCGACGCGCCGCAAGGTCGATCGACGATCCGTAATCAACGAATGCGGAAACATCAGCAATATAGACGCCCAGATGCCAATATTTTCCATCCCACGTGCAGGAAACGGCATCGTCGTAATCCCGTGCGTCAACCGGATCGATGGTAAAAACGAGCTCGTCGGAAATTCTGCGATACCCCCGCCCCTCAGCCACAGCGGTATCCTGTTTCAAAGCTTCGGCTTCTTCTAAAGCAGACGCGCTGAACACTGTTTCAAGCTTGAAATGACTGATAATTCGATCTATTTCAACCGAGCCTTCGTCCTCGCTACCGATAACACGCAAAACACGCCCGGTAGCAGCAGAATTGCGCGAAGGATACTCGGTCATCTCGACCTCAACCACGTCCCCATCCGCTACGTAAGGCGCATCCTTCCTAAGGGTGAAAATATCGTAGGGGATCTTGGGATCATCGGGAACAACCACACCGAATGGATCGGCAATTTCATAACGACCAACAATAGTGCGCTGCTCGCGCATAACGACACGCACCACGCGCCCGCAGAGGCGTTGATGTTTGCTGTCCACGTAACTCGCAAAATCATCCTGCTTCTGAGACGAGATACGCGAAATTTCAACCAAATCGCCGGGAAAAGCGCCATTGATTTTGTTAGCAGGAATGAAGAACTCCCCTTCGGCTGTTTTCACAAAGCCGAAACCGCGCGAAGTAAGCTCAAGAATACCCTGAGGCCGAGATTTTGCATGACGACGCGCCTTCGCCGGGCGTCTAGCCATTAAGAGGCCTCCGAACGGGCCATCTCGATTGCGCGGCTCCGCTGTTTAGCGCTACTCGACTGAGAGACATCGGGTGTGATTCCAACCTTATCGAAAGAGCGGCCCTTCGGCGTTAGGTAGGTTGCCACGGTATAGCGCAAGGCGCCACCAAAGGAAAGGGGTTTCATCAGCTGAACCGTAGCCTTGCCCTGCGTGGTCGTGCCTACAATCTGAGCACGGCTCGACTCTTGGAGCGCCGCTGCCAAAACCTCAGCCGAACCAGAAGTCTGACCGTTTACCAAAACAACCAAGGGGGCACTCGTCAAGCGGGAGCCCTCAGCGACCTTGGAAGTGGCGCCGTCCTTCGTTTTAACCTGAACAACCGTGCCGCCATCCATAAACAAAGAGGCAATGCCAACCGCTTGCGTCAAATAACCACCAGGCACGTTCCTTAGATCCAAGACGAAGGAAGTAGCACCTTTGTCCTGGCATTCTTTGATGGCGTCTTTAACAACGGATGCGGAATCGGACGAGATCTGCCTTATTTTGATAACGCCCACTTGATTTTCGATCGTATAGCTGACGTTGGTGGAACTATCGGTGTGATAAGCAAGCGTCACGTCATAGGTGCTCTGCTTACCGGATTTGGATTGACGCCCGAACTTGATCAAAACCGAATCACCCTCGTCGCGCTTGAGTGCAGCAAGGACATCCGGAAGCGTCCAATCGGAGCGTTCCTGACCGTCGATGGAAACAACGTAGTCGCCCGCCTCGACGTCAGCAGCCTGAGCACGCGAAGATTCCAAAACATCAGAAACAAGAACCTTGGAATCGTTCTCGCTGAACAAAATACCAACGCCTTGGTCGACCTCGGTCGCGGAGGCCAAATACTTTTGATAGCTCGCGTTATCGTAGTAACGCAAGAAAGGATCTTTGATTGCCTGAGCGTAAGCCTGAAGAACCTCAGATGTCATGTCTTCTAGGTCGTACTCGTAGGAGGAATCGCTGTCGATCAGTTTGTCCACCTCGGCAATGCGCGAGGACAAGGAGGTCCCCTCAGAATCCTTGGACGCCGAGGAACTGGAACTGCTCTGAACCGTAAGGCTGCTGAAACCCAGGGATGAAAGCAGGTCGACATTGCCCCTTAAAAGAAAGCCCAAGGCAAAAACCAAGCACAAGACAATGCAAGCACCGAGGACGCGCACGATGCTTGCATTGCGTTTGTAGCTTTGAGCTAGTTTTTTGTTGAACCTATCGTTCAAACAAATCCCCTTTTACACCTTAAGGTAACGACGCATCGAGAAGCTCGAACCAAGCAGGCCAATGAGCAGACCCGCGACGACGAGCAAAAGATACACCAAAATGAAGGTGCTGTCGGTAACGTTGATGGGAAGCCACGGCAGCGCACTTGAGATGCGCGGCAGAGCCACACGATGGAAAACCTCAAGCACAGCGATGGCGAATCCAGCACCGATGATGGCATGCAGGGCGCCCTCCATCAAAAAGGGCCCGCGGATGAAGCCGTTGGAGGCACCCACCAAGCGCATGATCTCGATCTCGCGCTTGCGAGCCAGAATGGCCAGGCGAACGGAGTTGCTGATGAAGATGAAGGCAACCACGACGAGCAAGACAATCAGACCAATGCCGATGTAGCGAATCGAGTTGGTAAGTGTGAAGAGCTTATCAACCGTCTTCTGACCGTACTGCAAAGAGGAGCTGGGGTCGCTTGGCTCATCGCAGATCTTCGCGAAGGTCTCGTTGGAAGCGATGGCGTCTGCGATGGTTGAAACCTCCTGAGCCTCGCTCAGGTTGACGTCGATGGACGCAGGCAGAGGATTCTCGCCATCAAGCTGACCGATAATGTCGGTGTTGGAGCTCATGGACTTGGAGAAGTTCTCCATGGCCTCGTCCTTGGTGGTGAAGGACACGGACTCAACACCATCAAGGCCGGAAATGTAATCCTCCACCGTCTTGATATCGGCATCCGTTGCGTCATCGGCAACATAGCAGGTTATGGACACCTGATCCTCGACGGAGGCAACGACGTTGTTGACCACGAAACCAAGAACACAGAAAAGGCCGATGATCAGCAGCGACAAGAAAATGGTGATGATGGAACCGAGCGTCGTGGACAGGTTTCGGCTGAAACCCGTCAAAGACTCTCGGAAAAAGTAAAACAAACTAGACATGACGACCGTACACACCCCTGTCCTGGTCACGCATTAGGCGGCCACCTTCAAGCTCGATAACGCGGCGACGCATGTTGTCGACCATCTCGCGGTCATGCGTTGCCACGAGCACCGTAGTGCCCGTGCGATTGATTCGCTCAAGAAGGTCCATGATGCCGCGGGAGTTCTGCGGGTCAAGGTTGCCAGTGGGCTCGTCGCACACCAGCAAAGGAGGACGGTTGACGATGGCACGCGCAATGGAAACGCGCTGCTGCTCGCCGCCAGAAAGCTGATCGGGAAGCTTGTTGGCCTTATCCTCCAAGCCGACCAAACGAAGAACCTCGGGCACCTGGGTTCGAATGACGTGGCGCGACTTGCCGATAACCTCAAGCGCGAACGCGACGTTCTCGAAAACGGTCTTATTGGGAAGAAGCTTGAAGTCCTGGAAAACGCAGCCGATGTTGCGACGCAGATAAGGCACGCGCCAATTGCGCATGCTCTTCAAATCCTCGTTGGCGATGTAAATGCTACCGTGGCTTGGCTTGAGCTGACGGATGATCAAATTGATGAAGGTCGATTTGCCGGAACCGGAATGGCCGACCAAAAAGATGAATTCACCTGGGAAGATCTTCAGTGACACATCGTCAAGCGCAGGTTTTTTGGGCTGCGCATCGTAAACCTTCGAGACATGCTCGAAAGAAATGACGGGATTGCCGAGGTTCTTGGTTGTTTCCTCGACATCGACCACGGGAAGGGACGTTGTCAGGTTGGAAACGACCTCAGCATGGGAGGCATGATGCCCGGAAGGCACTTGCTCCTCACTCAGTTCGTTTGTCACGATTTGCTCCATTCAAGTTGTTCATTTCGATGACAGTTGTAAAAGTATATCAGCCTATTTACGCGCGATAGCCTTCTTCACAGCCTCCACAATTGCGACAGCGTCAAGCTTGAAATAAGCGAGCAGCTCGTCGAACTCGCCCGACTTACCGAAGGTGTCGCGAACAGCCACGAACTCAAGCGGCGCAGGCGTATTCTGAGCGAGAAGCTCAGCGACAGCAGAGCAAAGACCGCCATAGACCGCGTGTTCCTCGGCAACCACCGCGCAGCCGGTTTTACCAACGGACGCAAGAATGGTCTCGGAATCAAGAGGTTTCACGCAGAAAGCATCGATGACCTCGACGCTAATTCCCTCATCGGCAAGGATCTTGGCGGCTTTGTTTGCCTCGGCAATTTCCACGCCGTTAGCGATGATGGTGGCGTCGGTGCCCTCTTTGAGGACATAAGCGCGGCCAAGCTCAAGTTCCACATCCGGCGCATACACCGCAGGAACGCTTGCGCGGCCCATGCGAACATAGGCGGGGCCAGGAGTCTTGGCGGCAAGACGAAGCGCGGCCTTGGCGGCGGCGAAGTCGGCCGGGACGAAAACGTTCATGCCGGGCAAACCGCGCATGAGGGAAACGTCCTCGAGCATCTGATGCGAACCGCCGTCAGGACCAACCGAGATACCTGCATGGGTAGGAGCGATCTTGACGTTGAGCTTGGAGTACACAACGGTGTTGCGAATCTGATCGTAGGTGCGACCAGTTCCGAAAACGGCGAAGGAGCCGGTGAAGGCGATATTGCCTGTAAGGGACAAACCAGCAGCAACATCGATCATGTTCTGCTCGGCAATGCCCACGTTGAAGAGACGGTCGGCATAGCCGGCCTCGGCGAATTTCTTGGTGGTGGTGGAACCGGTGAGGTCGGCGTCAACGGCGACGATGGGCATACCCTCGCCCGCCAGCTCGGCCAGGGTTTCGCCGTAAGCGGCTCGGGTGGCCTTCTTCTCGAGCATCTGCTCGGCACTAGCAAGCTTAACCATTAGTTTGCCTCTCCTTCGATTTCCGCCAATGCGACCTTCGTTTGCTCGTCGTTGGGAGCCTTGCCATGCCATCCGGCCTGGCCCTCCATGAAGCTGACGCCCTTGCCCTTCGTAGTGGTGGCAACAACCAGCTTAGGCTCAGCACTCGTGCTTGCCTTCAAGTTAGAGAAAAGTTCGATCAAAGCGTCGATGTCATGACCATCTACCTCGTGGACCTCCCAACCGAACGCGGCGAACTTTTCGGCCAAGGTACCGGTCTGGCAAACGTCGTGGGTATGGCCGTCGATCTGCAGATCGTTGGAATCAACGATGGCGATAAGATTACCGAGCTTCTGATGGGCGGCGAAGGTCGCAGCCTCCCAAACCTGACCTTCCTGGCACTCGCCGTCACCCATCAAAGCGAAGACTGCGTTGGGCTTTTCATCGAGCTTGAAACCGGCAGCAACGCCAGCGGCGATGGAAAGACCCTGACCAAGGGAGCCGGTGGAAACCTCTACGCAAGGCAAAAGGTTGGAATCGGGGTGACCCTGAAGACGAGTGCCGAGCTTACGCAAGGTTTTAAGCTCCTCCACCGGGAAATAACCCGCCTCGGCAAGCGTTGCATACAGGGCAGGAGCGGCGTGGCCCTTCGACATGATGAAGATATCGCGCGCCGGATCTTTAGGATTGGAGGGATCGTGGGCAAGCACCCCGCCAAAATATAGGGATGCCATGATGTCGGTGCAGGAAAGCGAACCGGCGGGGTGCCCGCTTTTCGCCTCGTGGACCATCTCGATAATATCGCGGCGAATGGCCTTGGCCTTAGCCCGAGCCTCTTGTTGAGCCATGATGTCCTTCCAATCGTTGCTTCTTGGCTGATTTTTCAAAATGAAAGCCTCTATTGCGAGGCCCTCCAACGATGATAGCCGATGACGAACTCGTCAATATCTCCGTCAAGGGCGGCATCGACGTTGCTGCTTTCAATGTTACTACGGGTATCTTTCACGAGTCGATACGGATAAAGCACGTAGTTGCGAATCTGGCTACCGAACGAGTTCGCCATAACCTCGCCGCGCAGTTCGTCGATTTCGTCAGCGCGCTTCTGCTGTTCAAGTTCGTAAAGCTTCGCCTTCAGCACGCGAAGGGCGGCTTCTTTGTTCTGGAGCTGGGATTTCTCGTTTTGACAGGTAACCACGATGCCCGTAGGAACATGGGTCAGGCGGACGGCGGAGTCGGTCGTATTGACGCACTGGCCACCAGGGCCGCTTGAGCGATACACGTCGACGCGAACATCGGCCATATTCAGGTCGACCTCGATATCGTCGGGCAGAACAGGCAACACCTCAACAGCGCCGAAGGTGGTCTGACGACGCCCCTTGGCATCCGTTGGGCTAATGCGCACAAGACGATGCACGCCGTTCTCGCTGCGAAGCATGCCATAGGCGTTGTGCCCCTCAACCTGGAAGGATGCGCGGTCAAGACCGATGCCCTCACCGGGCACGACATCGAGCGGACGAACCTTCCATCCCTTCTTCTCGCAATAGCGCGTGAGCATGCGGTAGATCATCTCGGTCCAGTCTTGCGCCTCTAGGCCGCCCTGACCGGGATTGATGGTGACAATAGCGTCGCCGGAATCGAATTCGCCGGAAAACCACGAAGCAATCTCCAAATCGTCGAGCTTGGGTTCAAGCACGGCAAGAGCCTCTTCGGCCTCCGATTCGAATTCCGGGTCCTCTTTGGCGAGCTCCAAAGCCGTGCGAGCGTCATCGAGCATCGAGCAGGCCGATTCATAGTCGGCGATGACCGCACGAAGGTTGCTCGCCTGCTTGGAAACCGACTGGGCACGGGTGCTGTCGTTCCAGAAATCGGGCTTGGCTATCTCGGCATCGAGCTTCGCAAGTTCGGCCTGCTTTTCGTCGATGTGCAGGTAGGCATGAGCATCCGCGACACGCGTTGCCATTTCCTCTAGGTTTTTAGTGTCAACCATTGATCAGGCCAAGCCTAGGAACGGGGTGCGCCGTGGCACTTCTTGAATTTTTTACCCGATCCACAAGGGCAAGGATCGTTGCGACCGACATTGGCGTAAGGGTCGTTAGGATCCTTGACGATGGGCGCGGTCTTCTTAGGAGTTTCGTTGGGAACCTCGCCAGCTTGGCTGTTGAGCTCTTGGGTGGCGTCGCGCGTCAGGTTTTCCTCGGGGTTCGAGTAGCTCATCTTGCGGGACTCAAACTCGTCTTCGGGCTCGGGCTCAGGCTCGTTCACGCTGACCACGATAGGAGCGCGAAGAAGGAAGCGCAGGAAGTCCTCGTAGATGCCAGAGGAAAGACCGGCGAACATGCGATGCGCTTCTTCGCGGTACTCGGTCAGAGGATCACGCTGGCCGTAGGCGCGCAGGCCGATGGAGGATTTAAGGTAATCCATCTCCTGCAAATGAGACATCCAACGCGTGTCGATGAAACGAAGCATGATCTGAGATTGAACAGCCCCGAACAAAGGCCCGACCTGCTCGGCCTTAGCATCGTAGAGATCCTGCAGATGCTCTTCGATGACCTGAGCAAGCTGGTAGACGTTGTCGTCGTGCTCGATGTTGGCAACAACAAAATCGGGGTCGTCGGTCATCTCCATGAGCCAAGCGTTCAAGCCCTCGACGTTCCAGTCGTCGGCGGCCTGCTTGAGCTCGCAGTTCTCGAAAACGTGATCCTCAACGGCATCGTGGATGATCTCGGGGATCTTCTCGGTAAGGTCCTTGCCGTCCAGGATGGCGTTGCGCTCGGCGTAGATGGCCTTGCGCTGCAGGTTCATGACGTCGTCGTACTCAAGAACATGCTTACGTGCGGCGAAGTTCATGGTCTCGACCTGGCGCTGAGCATTCTCGATGGCCTTGGTGACCATGCTGTTCTCGATGGGCATGTCATCTGGCATGTCGGTTTTTTCCATCAGCTTAGCGATGGAGTCCATGCGATTACCGCCGAACAGACGCATGATCTCGTCTTCGAGCGAGAGGTAGAACTGGGTGCATCCAGGATCGCCTTGACGACCGGAGCGGCCGCGCAGCTGATTGTCGATACGACGGCTCTCATGGCGCTCGGTGCCCATGACGCACAAGCCGCCTGCAGCGATAACTTTATCGTGCTCCGACTTGGTGATTTCCTCGGCACGCTTGCGCGCCTCGGCGATCTGTTCGGCGGTGGGTTCGGCGTCCTCGGGGAGCATCTCGATCAGGAAATCGCGAGCAAGCTCGTCGGAGTTGCCGCCGAGCAGGATGTCGGTACCACGGCCAGCCATGTTGGTGGCGATGGTGACGGCACCGTAACGACCAGCCTGAGCAACGATGGAAGCCTCACGCTCATGATTTTTCGCGTTCAAAACCTCGTGCTTAATGCCGCGCTTGGAAAGAGCACGCGACAAGCGCTCGGAGCTCTCGATCGAAACCGTGCCGACCAGAACCGGCTGACCCTTCTCGTGGCAAGAGATGATGTCCTTGGCAACCGCATCGAACTTCGCGTCGATGGTTCGATAGATAACGTCGTTGTTGTCGCGGCGGATAACGGGCTTGTTAGGCGGAATGGCCTGGACCTCGAGCTTGTAGATCTGACGGAACTCAGAGTCCTCGGTCATAGCGGTACCAGTCATGCCAGAGAGCTTGTCGTACAAGCGGAAGTAGTTCTGCAAGGTGATGGTTGCCAAGGTTTGGTTCTCTTGGCGCACCAGCACATGCTCTTTGGCCTCCAAAGCCTGATGAAGACCCTCGGAGTAACGACGGCCTTCCATGATGCGGCCCGTGAACTCGTCGACGATCTTGACCTCACCGTTCATAACGGCGTAATCCTTATCGCGATGGAACATGAACTGAGCCTTCAGGGCCTGCTGCAGGTGATTGGGAAGCTGACCGTCTGGGTCGGCATACAAATCATCGATACCGAGAGCGAACTCCACCTTGGCCAAACCCACCTCGGTGCAATAGATGGTGTGCTTGGCTTCATCCATGATGAAGTCTTCATCCTTTTTCAGATTAGGCATGATGGCCGCGAATTTGCGATAGGTGTCGGCCGCCTGAGTGCCCGCGCCGCTGATAATCAAGGGGGTACGAGCTTCGTCGATAAGGATGGAGTCAACCTCGTCGACCACGCAGAAGGCGTGACCGCGCTGAACCCTGCGGTCCGCGCGCGAGACCATGTTGTCGCGCAGGTAATCGAAGCCGAACTCGGAGTTGGTGCCATAGGTTACATCCGCCTTGTATGCGGGAATCTTGAGCTCGGGCGGCATGCCATTCTGAATCAGGCCGACCTTCATGCCCATGAACTCGTAGACCTTGCCCATCCACTCGGAGTCGCGGGCGGCAAGATAATCGTTAACGGTGACGATGTGCACGTTATTACCAGGAAGGGCGTTGAGGTAACCGGCAAGAGTGGATACCAGAGTTTTACCTTCACCAGTATGCATCTCGGCGATCTTGCCGTCGTGGAGAGCCATGCCGCCGATCAGCTGCACGTCGTAATGGCGCAGACCAATGGTTCGCTTGGAAGCCTCGCGAACGGCTGCAAAGGCCTCGGGGAGCAGATCTTCCAGAGTCTCGCCGTTGCTTAGACGCTCGCGGAACGCCGGCGTCAGAGCCGAAAGCTCCTCGTCCGACAAGGCCTCCATCTTGGGCTCAAGTGCGTTGATTTGCACAACGACCTTGTTGTATTTCTTCAGGGCCTTACCTTCGCCCACGCTTAAAATCTTGGAGAGAAATCCCATAAAAAGGTGCTTCTTTCTTGTATCGCGCTGCTCATAAGCGCATATATCACATTTGCTCGAAACTTTACCACAGCTAGACCCTCCTTTTAGCTAGGAGACGTCGGCAAGCACATCTTGATACAAATCCTTCAAACGAGCGTTTGCCCCGATACCATGACGCTCAAGGGACTCTTTCTGGCAGCGAACGAAGGTTTCGGTGGCCTCGGCGTGACGACCCAGCAAGCGCTGGGCACGCATGAGCGCATATGCCAGGTCCTGCCGCGTCGGGTCAATGCTAAAGGCGAAGCTCAAGTGGTCCTCGATCACGGCGGCTGCTCCCGGCAGATCGAGCGCACTCACCGAGCTCAAGATCGCGTCAACCACCTTGCGCTCCCATATCGCGCGCGCAAGCTCAACCTCCTTGTGTTTGACCCCTGGCAAAAGCGGCCCGCGATACACCTGGCGCAGCCGCCCCAGCAGCTCCAAGCGCTCGTAGGCCGAGATACTGTCAAGCTCAAGCCTGCGACACAGGCCCTCGGCAACCGACAGATCAAGAACAATCACGCCGTCGCGGTACATCGCTGCGTTCCTATTGCACTCCAAAAACGGCATGCAGTCGTACTTGCGAATCGTACGCGAGATATAGCTCCAAAGGGAATAGAAACTCGTCCTTCGTGAATGGTCTCCCGCCGCTGGCCACAGCGAGGCGCACAGCGACTCTCGCGAGATCTCCTTATCGTGATTAAGCGCAAGAAGGCTCATGAGCAACTGGGCCTTGGCACGCAGGTGGATAGGCTCGGAAAGCTCCCCTGGCAGGCCACCTCCTTCGGCCGCCACGAAAGAAGTCCCTGAAGGATCCTGCCTTTTGACTGCTTTAGCCGCATGTGCAAAATCGACGACGACCGCGCCTTCGAGCTCAGAATCGGAAGGAGCAGTCATCGAAGCGCCCTCAACGCCCCCATGGACCTCCCCCTCAGCCTGCTCTTCAAGAGGGCTCCCCTCGCCTGCCCCATCGTTTCCGTCTGTATTTTCACCCACCTGAGAAAAGATGCCTTTGCCTGCGTTCTCGGCGTCTAGGGAAAGAACGCTTTCATCCTGCGCCTGCAAAGAAACTTCGGCGTTCGGGAGACGCAGCTCAAAGCCACCGAACAGCCTGAAAACACCCGTTTCCTTATCCTGCTGCAGCTCATCGCTAGGCAAGGCACCCAGCTGCAGACCCCCAGGCAAGCTGGCGGAAGCAGTGGGAAAGATCTTTGATAGTCCTGCCCCAAATGAGCCAAAACCCATTCTACGGCTTCCAGCCGCCCACCGCTTGGACTCTTGCGCGATTCGCTCCTTCACCTTGCCGCTGCGCACGAACAAAGCTCTACCGCAAACCTTGCCCGCCTCGCCACCGAAGGTTTGACGCGCGCATGCGTCAAGCACGCACTCAAGAATGCCCGGCTCGCCTCGAAGTGCAAGCGATGAGCTTACCTGGGCAAACGAATCCGCAAGCTGCTTGCTTACCTTGAAGCCGCGGCGCTGATGCATCACCAACAGCACCATCCAAGCCGCCGCAAGAACCGATTCGCTCGTTGCGCCCTTGCCCGTACGTCGTCTTAAGCTCGTGGCCATGGCCGAGCCCTTCCTCGTCGATTCAACGCTGGCCAAAGCGAGCATCCCCGTAAGCGAGCGAGGCTCCGCAGGCTGAGCGCCGATGAGGTGTCCCAGAGTTTTTATATGCGCTTTCACCGCTTCCTTAGCGCCGGCCTCGTCGTGCGCAAACATCAAAGCGCGGGCCAAGGAAAGAAGAGCCTTTTGACTAGGGTCGAGGGAATACGCAGTAAGAGAATCAAGCTCTTCAAGGGCCGCGGCAGAATCGCCAAGCCCAAGGAAAGCGCAGGCCAGCATCAGACTCATTTCAAAGGAACTTGAGCATTTCGCCGAAGCGCGACCAAGCTCTGCCAAGGCAAGGAAGTTAGCACGCTCCAATAGCTCGGCCTCATGTTCCAAGGCAAAACTGCCAATGAGTTCCTCGTTGCCCGAAAAGGCGACGATGCGCGCCGCCAACGACAGCTCGCCTTTGGCTACCAGGGATTCCTGCAAGAGTTTTGCAAGCATGAGCTGCGGGCATTCCGATTCCTCAAATAGAAGCCTGCCTAAAATTGGCTGCGCACGCTTGAACAGCAAGAAACGCTCGTCAACGGTTAGCGGAAGAGGAAAGCAGGATTCCTTCGCCGAGGCGAATCCCGCATGTGGAGCGTCTCGCGCAAAATAGAGCTCGGCAGACATCGCCTTGCCCTCGTAAAACGAGTCCAAATCGGCCAAATACTCGGGCTGAAGGATCGCCGACGCAAGAGCAAGCGCAGCAGCTCTTCCATCTATGTGCTCTGCAAGGTCGTTAAGAAAAGAAGCGCGCCTCGCCCCTCCCCCGAAAACCAAAGCTGGAATGCAAGCTGCAGTGCCAGGAGCGAAAGAGGCCATGCCTTTTGCACCCATAAGCTGCTTCAGCTCTGTCTCGCACAGAAGCAGATCTCTTGCGTACAAGCATTGGGCCTTAACCCTCGGACGAGTCTCACACGCGTCAGGATCCGCCGCGTGGGCAGCAATGCCGCGCGAAGCGTCCGCCATCAAAAGATTCGTCGAGGTAACAACTACCTCCCAACCCCTGAAAGACGCATCAGCCAAAAGATCCATGAACGCGCGTTCACGTTCATGAGTAAGGACCGGAACATCGTCGAAAACAAGCAAACTCGGCGCATGGGACGACACAAACTCATAAAGCTCGTTTGAGCGCTTGTCAGCGCAGGAATCAAGGTCGAGCAAAAAGCGCGGATCCTGGGAGTCCACCCACCAAAACGACTTCAAGCCAAATGCAAGCTTCGCGTAGCTTAGCGCCAAGCTGGTTTTGCCGTAGCCGTCTGGCGCCAAAAGAAAACGCAGGGACCTCCTTCCTGCGACCATCGAGGCCAGCAAAGTCCGCCTCATGAAAAGACCACCGCCCATCAATTCTTGGATGGGTTCAAGCAGAGCCAGGTCATTGGTGATATAAGGATTCATGAAAGCCTCCTATTCAAGGAGAGCGTTCTGGGTGATTTCAAGCCTAAGTCAAACCGCATTGAGCCAACAAGGTCACAACTTGCACGACATCTGTCCAAAAAAATTTGAATTAATGCTTGACTCAAACTGGGCGGCACCCTAATATACCGTCTTGCGCATGACCCGAAACGGTCAAGCCACCCACTGGGGTGTAGTATAATGGCAGTACAGCGGTTTCTGGTACCGTATGTGAGGGTTCGACTCCTTCCACCCCAGCCATTTGTGCTCCCGTCGTCTAGCGGTTTAGGACGCCGCCCTCTCAAGGCGGAGATCGTCGGTTCGAATCCGATCGGGAGTACCAGTTAATTCAAGGCTCTTCGGAGCCTTTTACATATGCTCCCGTCGTCTAGCGGTTTAGGACGCCGCCCTCTCAAGGCGGAGATCGTCGGTTCGAATCCGATCGGGAGTACCAGTTAATTCAAGGCTCTTCGGGGCCTTTTCATTTTCCTCAAAGCGTCCATTTCCTCGAGCCTTTGCATCGGCTCATGCTAAAATCGAGCAGTCATGTGTGACTGACGGAATTGTGGATCACCACGGGGGAGCAGATGACCATTTTCATATTCAAGCCGACCGTCTGGGCAAACCAAATTCAGCAATGAGCTTGGTTTGCCCTTTTTCATTAGCGCGCATGCTCAAAATCGCGCACTAAACCGGCAAACCAGGCACCCGCGATGGCAAAGGAAGGACTTACCATGACTGACCTGCTCGAACTGCTTCGCAACAACCCCTATCCGGGGCGTGGCATCGTCGTCGGCAAAAACCGCGTTTACTACTGGATCATGGGCCGCAGCGCCAATAGTCGTAACCGCATCTTCACCGAGACCGCCGACGGTATCCGCACCGAGGCTCACGACCCCTCCAAACTCGAAGACCCAAGCTTGATCATTTACCATCCAGTACGCAAGGTCGAAGGCGCCCTGATCGTAACCAATGGCGATCAAACCGACACCATCCGTGACTTGGGGTGGCACGAAGCTTGCATGACGCGCGAATACGAACCCGACGAACCCAATTACACCCCGCGCATCAGTACCTACATCCGTGAAGACTGCAGCTTTGAAATCTCCATCCTCAAGCACAACGCAGGCACATGCCAGCGAAACTTCTTCTGCTACGAAGGCATCGAAGAAGGCGAAGGCTACTTCATCAGCACCTATCAAGGCGACGGCAATCCCCTTCCGAGCTTTGCCGGCGAGCCGGTTAAAGTAAGCATGCCCGAAGCAGACGAAGTGTGGAACGCGCTCAACCAGGACAACAAAGTTTCGCTCTATGCAAACGTCAACGGCCAGGTAAGCATCTGGAACAAGAACCTCGGCGACTAAAACGAAGGAGCACCCATGAACGAATTGGAACTCAAATACGGTTGCAACCCCAACCAAAAGCCAGCGCGCATCTTTATGAAGAACGGTGAGGATTTGCCGGTAACCGTACTCAATGGCCGCCCTGGCTACATCAACTTCCTTGATGCACTCAATTCCTGGCAGCTCGTCAAAGAACTCAAAGAAGCAACAGGCATGCCCGCCGCCGCCTCGTTTAAGCACGTCTCCCCCGCTGGCGCAGCCGTTGGCAAGCCCCTGACCGACGTCGACAAGCAGATCTACTTCGTCGACGATGACGCCGAGCTGAGCCCTATCGCCTGCGCCTACATTCGCGCCCGCGGTGCTGACCGCCTGTGCTCCTACGGTGACTGGGCAGCCCTTTCCGACGTGTGCGACGCAGCCTGCGCCCGCTACCTTAAGTACGAGGTTTCCGATGGCATCATCGCACCCGGCTATACCGCAGAAGCTCTCGAGATTTTGAAGTCCAAGAAAAAGGGCAATTACAACATCGTTCAGATCGATCCGGCCTATGTTCCTGCACAGCAGGAATGCAAGGATGTTTTCGGTATCACCTTCGAGCAGGGGCATAACTTCTTCGAAATCAACGAGGCGCTCCTCGACAACGTGGTAAGCGAAAATAAAGAAATTCCCGCAGACGCAAAAACCGATCTCATCGTTGCACTTATCACGCTGAAGTACACCCAATCGAACTCCGTCTGCTATGTGAAGGACGGCCAGACCATCGGCGTCGGTGCAGGCCAGCAAAGCCGCATCCACTGCACAAGGCTCGCCGGTGACAAGGCGGACAACTGGTTCGTGCGCCAGCACCCGAAGGTACTCGGTTTGCAGTTCGTCGACGGCATTCGCCGTCCCAACCGCGACAACGCTATCGACGTGTACACCTCCGACGAATACGAAGACGTACTTGCCGAGGGCGTTTGGCAGGAAACCTTCAAAGTGAAGCCCGAGCCCCTCACTCGCGAAGAGCGCGCTGAATGGGTTGCCCAGCTCAAGGGCGTCAGCTGCGGATCCGATGCCTTCTTCCCCTTCGGAGATAACGTAGAGCGCGCCCGCAAATCCGGCGTCGACTACATCGCCGAACCTGGCGGTTCCATCCGAGACGACAACGTAATCGATGCGTGCAACAAATACGGCATCGCCCTCGCCTTTACCGGCATGCGCCTGTTCCATCACTAAGAGCCAACGCGAATGCCCGGCGCCCCATCGCAAGATTCAGCGGGCGAGATGCGAAGCAGCCCAGCCGATAACGGTTGACTAGCTCGCAGTTAGAACCAAGACCACTCCAGCACAAAAGCAATGCCCACCTCGCCGATGACGGGGTGGGCATATTTTCGTGTTTCTAAGCTTTGCTGGGATTATGCCCTGCTCATTAAGCGCTACTTATGCGGAGGCAGGAAATCTAGCAGAAGCAAGCACTAATGCAATAATCCTGATAGATCAAGCGCACTGTGCCTTAGAGAAAAGCAGCTACGGCAACGCAAGCCACGTTGAACGCAAGCGCAACGAAGGCCATGCCAAAAAGCTCAGCAACCTGCTTGTTGGAAGTCAGGGTTCCCTGCTCATGCTCCTCGACGATTTTTGCTTCAACGGAAGTGGTGTTTTCGGCTGGGGTGGCCGACATGCCGGAGGCAACTACGGTAGCCATGATGTTAACCTTCTTTTCTGCTGAGGATGTCGGGTCGGTGTCAGGTCGGGGAAGGCCTGCCATCTGGCTCGTTCATCTTGGGGATGTATTTAAAACTTTAATTAGGCTCCCCCACGCTTGCAAGCGCACGAAACCTGCATTTTACGAACGGCGCAGCTGTTTTCCGCGAACGGCCGTAAACGGTATCGAAATAGCATTGCTCCAAGCCACTCAAATGGCCTAATTTGGCGCACTTCGCCGAACGCCAAGCACAGCCCGGCAATGCGGTGTGCCAATTCTAGCGCCGCATAAAAAACAACCACGCCCCTACAATGAAGAACGTGGTCGTAGCTTGCGCAAAAAAAACGCAGTAGCGCTAAGCCCCTTGAGCAATGGCGGTCTTGCCGTCCGGCGTCACCTTCACGCGACCCGCGGCCACCAAAGCCAAAACCTCAGGGTAGAGCTTATGTTCGATGGCATGGATGGCCTCCTCAAGATCATCGATGCTCCACCCCTCTTCAACGGCAAGGGCGCGCTGCGCGATGATGGGGCCCTTGTCGTAATCCTCATTGGCGAGATGGACGGTCACACCCGTAACCTTAACGCCCGCATCGAAGGCGTCCTGGATGGCATGCGCACCCTTGAAAGAAGGAAGAAGCGCCGGATGCAAGTTGATCACCTTGTTGGGATAAGCGTCGAGCACCGGCGGCAGAACCATGCGCATGTAACCCGCCATCACCAAATACTCTGCCGCGGCCTCTTTGCATGCTTTCGCGATGCGCTCGTTGGCAGCCTGGGCATTGGCGTAGTCTTCCTTGCACATCACCAACGTGGGAATACCGGCAGCCTGAGCGCGTTTGATGCCATAGGCATCAGGGCGCGAGCTCACCACCAGAACAATCTCCACGTCGAGCCTACCTGCAGCCGATTCGTCGATAATGGCTTGCAGATTGCTTCCGCTCCCGCTTATAAGAACCGCAACTTTCAGGCTCTTACCGGCTGTGATGTTTTCCATTCTTCCTCCAAACAAGTAAAGCCGCCACCGGGTTGCCCCAATGGCGGCCTATCTCAAACAAAGCTAGTCGGCTGCAAACTCGGAAAAGAGCGCCTCTTTGTTGTTGTACTGAACGTCGCCGGTTCCTGGGACAATCGTGCCAATACGGGAAACGACCTCGCCCTCGGCCTCAAGAAGCTGCTGTACCGCATCCGCCTCGCCGGGCTTGACGATGAGCACCATGCCAACGCCCATGTTGAAGGTCTTCAGTGCCTCGGTCTCGTTGAGACGCGCCGCCTCGCACACAAAAGGAATGATGGCGGGCATGCTCCAGGTGCCAACCTCAACAAGCGCATCGCAGTTGCCGGGAAGCGCGCGGTTCAGGTTTTCGGTGATGCCACCGCCGGTGATGTGCGCAAGCGACTTGATAGCGCCGGGAAGCTGACGCATAACGGAGCGCACGGGCTTCACGTAAATGCGAGTCGGGGTGAGCAGGGCATCGAGCACGCTGGCACCGCCCAGGCGCTCCTGAGGCAGCTTGAGTTCGTAGAGAGTCTTGCCCTCGGTGCACACCTTGCGCGCCAAAGAGTAGCCATTGGAGTGAATGCCGGAAGAAGCAAGGCCCAGAAGAACATCGCCCTCCTCAACCTTGGCGGGATCGAGCATCTCGGGGCGGTCGACGATGCCAACGCAGAAGCCAGACAAGTCGTACTCGTGCGGATCCATAACGCCGGGATGCTCGGCCATCTCGCCGCCAACGAGCGCACAACCGCTCATCTGGCAGCCGTCGGCGATGCCGTTGACGATTTCCGCCACAGCCTCGCTCTTAAGCTTGCCGACAGCGATGTAGTCTAAGAAGAACAAGGGTTCGGCGCCGGTTGCAAGGATGTCGTTGACGCACATAGCAACCAGATCGATGCCGACCGTATCATGCTTGTTAGCAAGCTTGGCCAGCTGGATCTTGGTGCCCACGCCATCGGTGCCGGAAACGAGGATCGGATCGACCATGTTCTTGGCAGCCTTAATGCTAAATAAACCGCCGAAACCGCCGATGTCGCCGCGAACCTCGTCGCGATAGGTACGATGGACGGCGCTCTTGATCGCGTCGACGGCACGTGCGCCCTCGGCAGTGTCAACGCCGGCCTGGGCATAGGTGGTGCCTCCGCCTTGGGCGGTCCAGCTTGGCCACTTCACGTCCTTTTCGGTCGGTTCAACTTGAATACGATCGATCATGATTGCTCCTGTTTCACTTGTATGGTTTAAGGACCACCGGTCCTGGAACATCTAATAAGGCATGGCTTTATGCCCTTGCCCCATGATAACGGCTCGGGCTAGTTCTCGCTTCGATTCTCGGGAAGGAAGCTCTTTGCCTGCATGGCCGGAGGAATGTTCACGGGGTACTCTCCCGAGAAGCATGCATCGCAGAAGCCCGCATGCTCGGTCTTGCAAGCCTCATGTAAGCCCTCCAAGGAAATGAACGCCAGAGAATCGGCGCCAACGAATTCAGCTACTTCATCAACACTCATGCGAGCGCTGATAAGCTGGTCTTGGGTGTCGGTATCGACTCCGTAGAAGCAGGGCCACTTGGTTTCCGGCGAAACAATGCGCAGGTGAACTTCCTTGGCGCCCGCATCGCGAAGCATCTTGACGAGCTTCTTGGAGGTGTTGCCGCGGACGATGGAGTCGTCAATAACAACCAAACGCTTACCCGCAATCACCGAATGAAGAGGGTTGAGCTTCAGGCGGATTCCGAGCTGACGCATCTCATCGGTGGGCTGGATGAAGGTACGCCCAACGTAACGGTTCTTCACAATGCCGTCAGAGTAAGGAATGCCGCTTTCGAAGGCGTATCCCATGGCGCCGGGCAAACCAGAGTCGGGAACGCCCAAAACCAGATCGGCTTCAACTGGAGCCTCACGTGCAAGAATGCGCCCCATGTCGCGGCGGGCCTGATACACGCTCTGCCCATCGATGACGGAGTCGGTACGTGCAAAGTAAACGTACTCGAAAATACAGCTAGCGCGCTTGCCGGGCTTGGTGCCCATGGTAGAGGTAACACCCTCGTCGTCGATTCGGATGATCTCGCCGGGCTCGACCTCGCGCACGTACTCGGCGCCAACGATGTCCAAGCCACAGGTCTCGGAAGAAACAACCCAGCCGCGATCGTTTGGAAGCTGCCCCAAAACCAAGGGACGAATGCCATTCGGGTCACGGAAAGCGTACAGGCGCTCGGGGCTCGCCAAAACCATAGCGTAAGCGCCGTCGATCATGCGCATAGCCGCTTTGATACCAGCGGTCATATGATGGGTGTCCTGTGTCACGCCGCCGATGATCTTGGCAGCCATCTCGGAGTCGGTGCCGGCGCGCAGATGGATACCCGCTTCGACAATACGAGAACGCAGATAGGCGGTGTTAACCAGCGTGCCGTTATGGGCAAGTGCAATAAGCACCTCATCGATGTTGGAGATGTGGGGCTGAGCTGCCTCCCACGACGCTCCCCCGCTGGTGGAGTAACGCACGTGCCCGACGGCCAAATCGCCCTTCAGGGCGGAAAGGGAGGATTCATCGAACACCTGGGTCACCAGGCCCAGATCTTTGTAAGCCATGATCGTCTCGCCATCGCCGACGGCGATGCCAGCTGACTCCTGGCCGCGATGCTGCAGGGCCTGAAGCCCAAAGCATGTCATGCGCGCAACGTCCTCGCCGGGGGCGTAGACGCCAAATACCGCGCACTCCTCCTCCATACGGTCCGGACGGTCGCCAGGGAAAATCGAGGTGCTCATCTGATCTCCTAAGGTTTATTCAACTCGCTGTTACATAGTACGTGATTTAACGGCCGAATGACCGTGATTTAGCGGGATGAAAAAACTCATCAAGAAGAGCCAAGGTCCGCCACATCGTCAGCGGTAAGCCCAAGGGGCTTCGTCCCGTCGGCCTTAGCGTAAGGGTCGTTTTGGACCGTAGTATCGACCACGGCGGCACAAGTTACCGCACGCCCGTTATCTTGGGTGTATTCGCAGGTGGAGAGCATGATCATCTGATTGATGTCGGAAAGCTGCACATCGCTTGCGCTCACCATGCTACGACTGATCTTATCGGAGACATAGTTTGTAAAAGATTCCTGGCCGCTAAAGCTCGTCTGCACGATGGCGTCACTGCCAACAGTGTTCAGATGGGCAAAGGTGCGCAGCCAGTAATTACCAGACGGAGTGAGGACGAAGATGTTGCGATGCTTGTCGAACTCAGATTGGTCCTTCCAATCGTCGGTGCATGCAAACATCGAGCCATCCCTCATATGATGCCCGTAGAAAACCATGTTCTGATCGGTCATGTCGGAAGAGTTGTCGGCATCGACGAAGATGGTTCCTTTAGAGGCAAGAAAACCCGTCGAACCATCAAAGGCCTTGTGCAGGTACTCGTCGTTATCCGTGCCCTTGACCACCGGGTAATTAATAGCCGTGCCGGGAACGTAAATCCAAGCAACGACATCGGGGTTCGTCGCCTTTAGGCTATCCCAATCGACGCTAAGGTCGGCCAAGGTCAGCTGCTCGGGGGCAGAAGTATCCGACACCGAAAAAGCGCTGCTCAACTTGTTGTAGGAATCGGACTGATACCAATACTGGAAAGCAAAGGCACCAAGCACGATCAGGCATACGACGAAAACGATACCGGCAACCCATTGCACAACACCGGCAACGGAAAAACGCGACCGGGATCGCGATCGAGGAGCAGCATGAGCCGCGTGTTTGGCCATAAAGGAAACCCTTCCACCATGAAACGAATAGCAAAGACCTATGCTAACAAAGCCTGCGCCCTATATAGGCTATTTCTTTGCAACGACATGTTTCGAAAGGCTTCCGTGCAAGCACTCCTCGAGCTTCTCGTTGATGATGCGCAGGGCCTTGATGCGCGCGTAGAGCTTGTCATCGGATTCGAGGATGATCCAAGGGGCAAAATCCGTCGAGGTCAAGCGGAACATATCTTCCACCGCCTGACGGTACTGCGGATACTTGTCGCGATTGCGCCAATCCTCCGAAGTGAGCTTCCATGATTTATCGGGGTTTTCTTCACGGGCAATGAAACGAGCGAGCTGGTTTTCTGGGCTGATGTCGACCCAGAACTTGATCAAAAGAGCGCCCCAACCCACTAGGTCGTACTCGAACTCGTTGATCTCGTCGTAGGCACGCGCCCACTGCTCGGTCGAGGCGAAGCCCTCGATACGCTCGACGAGGACGCGTCCGTACCAACTGCGATCGTAAATGCCAACATGACCTGCCCTAGGCAAGCGCGTCCAATAGCGCCACAGATGCGGATGGGCCAAGTCTTGCTTGGTGGGAGCAGGACTCGGGAAGATGGTGTAGCTTCGGGCGTCAAGCGCCTGCGCAACGCGCTTAATGGAGCCACCCTTGCCCGCGGCATCCCAACCCTCGTACATGACGATAAGCGGCATGCGCTTGATATACATCTCCTGCTCAAGCCTGAACAGGCGCGCCTGCTCGGCTTTCAGCTGAACCTTGTAATCTTCCCGGGATAAAGTCAGGCTATGGTCCACATCCCTCAACCTGGAATGATCGGGCAAGATGTAAAAACGGCTTTCTTTGGGCGCCTGGGCGGCTTGCTCGGCCGCCTGAGCCTCGGCTGCGGCTTTGATCTGCGCATTCTCCTCGGCACTGCGAACCCGCTCGTCGCGATACTCCTTCTCGGAGCCCTGAGACGCGGAATTCGCCGAGGCTGCCGCCTTGGCGGCCTCGGCATCGGCGTCGGGCTTGGCCTCAAGGGCCTCCTCGAGCTTCTCCACCAAAACCTGCACGACCGCCAGGTTCACACGTCTGCGATCAAGTGCATCGAGCAATATCCAAGGGCACTCGGCAAAATCGGTCCTCTTCAATAGCTCGTCGTAAACGCGGTAGGTCGCCTTATACAAAGCCAGCTCATCGGAGGGATCCTCTGGCACGCGCCAGCGGGTCGCAGGATCGTCGTGAAGCTTGGTCAGGCGCTTCCTCTGGGTTTCCTCGTCGATATGGAGGAAGAACTTAACCACCAAATATCCGTCGGCGGCAAGTTGAGTTTCCCAAGCGTGAATGGCCTCGACCGAGCGCTCTATCGTTCGCGAGACGTATTTGCAGCCCTTCTTCTTTTTAAGCTTTTCCGGGTGATACTCAGCAACATGATCGATTAGGTACTGAGCCAAAAGCGAATACCAGCCACGATCGTAGAAAGTCATGCCGTTGCGGTTACCCAACGCCTCCCAAAAGCGGCTCATCGGCGGGTAATAGCCAAGAGCGTGGAAATCGTCGTTCTTGAGCGCCTGAGTGTCGGCGGGGCTTAAATCTTCAGTGACGTGAACCGTTGTGTCGCGCGCATCCAGGTTGTAAACGAGGTCGGAAATGCGGCTACCCTTGCCGGCGCCCTTCCAGCCCTCGAAAAGCACCACCATGCCAATCCCCTCTTCCTTGGCACGCTGCTGCAAAACAATAAGGCGCTTCACCAACGCCTTGTACCGGGCGCGATATTCAGTCTTTGAAACACGGGGTGCACCCATGTTGATGGTATCGAGCATACTTGCTCACCCTCCCCCAAACATTCGGTTAGCAATTGCCTGACCCCTATGGTAACCCCCAAAACGAAGGTATGGGTAAAACCAGGTCAAAAGGTATCTTTCAAATACCCCATTAATTAGACAGCCAATACCGCTTTGTCATAATCAGGCAAAATCGAGGGATATAACACGTTCATTATTTGAAAAAACAGCTAGAATGGTTACTGCAAGTATGCGCAGATTTACGCAGGTCGATGCCCCAGTTGGATAATCCGCCCGCGAATCTGCTTTGAGGGGAATAGATTACACATAGGAGAGATTATGATGGTCGCCAAAAAGACCTCAAGCAACGTGGCCGATACGCAAGGGGTTTTAACGCATAAAAAGGCCATGCCCTACATGCAGAACAGGGAGCTTTCCTGGCTCGAGTTCGATAAGCGTTGCCTCGATCAGGCTGAGGACGAAAACGTCCCCCTGCTCGAACGTCCCACTTTCGCCGCCATCTTCCAGAGCAATCTGCAGGAGTTCTTCATGGTGCGCGTCGGTAGCCTTACCGACTTATCCCTGGTGAAAAAGGAACTGCGCGATTCCAAAACGCTCATGACGCCCGCTGAGCAGCTCGACGCCATCTACGCACGCTGCCATGAGCTCTACCCCGAATACGAGCGCATCTACATGGAGCTGCGCGACGAGCTCGCAGAAGAGGGCATCCATCAGGTGATGCCCGAAGAGCTTGACGCCGACCAGGAAAAGTACCTGCGCCTTTACCTCGACACCAACGTGGTTCCCTATCTCTCGCCGCAGGTCATCAACGCACGCCACCCGTTCCCCCATCTGGAAAACGGCAAACTCTACGTGCTCATTCGCTTAGACGAGGAAGGCTCGCGCAGCCGCAACAAGTCGGTTAGCAGCTCCAAAGATAAAAAGAAGCACAAGAACCTCGGAGCCGAGGATGCGACTTTCGGCCTTATCCCGATGCCGCATCAGGCAAAGCGCGTTATCAAGCTGCCTGGCGAGGATGCCCAGTTCATCCTGCTTGAGCAGGCGCTCAAGCTCATTGCGCCCGACGTCTTCAACATGTATAAAACCAAGCGTGCAAGCATCATCTGCGTAACGCGCAACGCCGACATCGACCCGAACTCGGACTACATCTCCGAGATCGACTACGACTACCGCGAGCACATGAAGCGCATCCTGAAGAAGCGCGCTCGCCTGGCGCCGGTGCGCTTGGAGTCCGACATCCCCTTGTCCAAGGTAACCGAGCAGTTCTTGCTCGAAAAGCTTGAACTTGAGCCTCACCAGGTATTCATCACCAAGGTGTCCATGGATTTGAGCTATTGCTGGGGCTTGGGCTCCATGATCGACGAGGAAAACGCAGCTCGCCTGTCGAGCCCGCACTTTGAGCCCTCGTGGCCTGCTTGCATCGACCCAAATCGATCGATCATCGAGCAGGTAATCGAAGGCGACAAGCTTTTGAGCTACCCCTACGAATCTATGGATCCCTTCGTGTCGCTTCTGCAAGAGGCAGCGGTCGATCCATCCGTTGGGTCAATCAAAATCACGCTGTATCGCCTTGCGTCTCAGTCGCGCCTGGCGGAGGCCCTGATCACTGCTGCCGAAAACGGCAAAGACGTCACCGCCCTCTTCGAGCTGCGCGCCCGCTTCGACGAGTCCAATAACATCGAGTGGTCGCAGCGCTTCGAAGAAGCCGGTGCGAAGGTTATCTACGGCTTCCATGACTTCAAGGTTCACTCCAAGATCTGCTCGATAACGCGTATCACCGACGAGGGCCTCCAGCACATCACCCAGCTCGGCACCGGCAACTACAACGAGAAGACGAGTCGCCTCTACACCGACTTCTCGTTCATGACCGCCGATCCCGACATCGGGCGCGATGCGGCAATTTTCTTCCGCAACATGAACCTGGAAAACACCTCGGACGCTTACCAAACGCTCGTGGTGGCCCCTCTGCAGATCAAGCCCTTGATTCTTTCCAAGGTTGACGAGCAGATTGCTCTTGCCCAGGCAGGCAAAGCCTGCGGGCTTCTTTTCAAGACGAACTCCGTCACCGACAAAGACATCATCGACAAGCTCGTCGAGGCCTCCCAGGCGGGCGTGCCCACCACGCTTTTCGTGCGCGGCATCAGCTGCCTGATCCCCGGACTCGAGGGCTACACCGAAAACATCCGCGTCGTCTCCATCGTCGGACGCATGCTTGAGCACAGCCGCATCTACGCCTTCGGACCGCGCGGCGACCGCGAATACTACCTGTCGTCCGCCGACCTGATGACCCGCAACATGGACAAGCGCATCGAGATTGCCTGGCCGGTTCGCGGCGAGTCCGAGAAAGCGCGCATCGACGAGTTCCTGGACGTATGCCTCTCCGATACTGCGAAGCTGCGCATGTTGCAGCCCAACCTGCAGTACACGCCGCTCGAGTACTTTGCCGACACCGATGAAAACGGCCAGATCAAATCCTTCAATGCTCAGGAGTATCTGATTGAAAAGGCGCGCAACGACAACGACGACGCGATCGTAGCCCGCCAAGCGCAGGCCGACAGCGTAAACCTGCGCGTCCAAACCAACAAGATTCTTGAGCAGGAGGTGGAGCCCCTGGTTGCCAAACCGGCTGCAGCAACGTCCGTGCCCGCCACCGCCACCGCTGACGAAGAACCCGTTGAAGCAGACGCAACAAGCGCTGAACCCTCACTTGATAAAGAGACCCCCGCCCCCAAAGCCACCGACATGAAGGCGGCGGGCGCGGCTCTTCGTGCCGCATTTGCGAAAGCCGCACACAAGGACGAAGACGCGAAGGACGATGATTCTTTAAAAGCGGAAGAGGACGGCGAAGCAGATAGCGTCGATGTCCCCTCCCCCGAGCCCACGCCCAGCAAAGCGGAAGAAGCAAATGAAGAGCCTGAAGCGCCTACAAACGAAGACGCGCCTAAGAGCACCGATGGACAAAAAACCAAGGCAGATGCTCCAAGCCAATCATTAGAGTCCGCCTCCCCTGGCAGCAATGCAGGCAAAGACGAAAAGCCCGAAAACGATGAATCCGTAAAAGAAGAAGCATCTGTTCAGAATTTCGGTTCCTCTCATGATGCGACCGAAGAAGTGATCAGCAAGCTCAGCGAGAACCATGTGCCAGCACAACCTAAAGACGAGTCTGCTCCCACTCCGACGCCCATCATCGAAGAAGTGCAGGCAACCGTAATCGAAACCCCCGAGCCCGCGCCCGAAGCGGAGGGGATTCAGGTTGCCCCCAAGGAAATGAAGTTGGGCTTCTTCCAACGACTGAAACTTCTGTTCTTCGGAAAACTCTAGTTTCCGAGCAGCACCACCAAACAAGCAACGGCCCGCATATGCGGGCCGTTGCTTTTCTTGTAAATAAATCCGAATTCAAGCGCCACGTCCATACAAGAGCCTACGTCGCTAAATTCATCGACAGTCATCCGGGGGTGGCATTCTGCCCATACGGGCGTTAGTTTGACCCAGATTCAGCAGAGCTTATTCAGCTGGGGTGAGCAACTGCGCAATCTGAACAGCGTTAAGCGCCGCACCCTTGCGAATCTGGTCGGCCACGTTCCAGAAGGCCAGGCCGTGCTCCACGGAATCATCCTTACGCAGACGACCGACGTAAGCGCCATCGGTACCTGCAAGAAGACCGGGCATGGGATAGAGCTTCTCGTCGGGATTGTCCATGACGGTTACGCCAGGGGCAGCCTCAAGGGCCGCGCGTGCATCCTCAACCGAAACATCGCCCTCAAACTCGACGTTGATGGACTCGCCATGGCAGCGAAGCACTCCGATACGCACGCAGGTAGCAGCAACCTGAAGGTCGGAATCGTGCATAATCTTCTTGGTTTCGGCAATCATCTTCCACTCTTCTTTAGTGGTGCCATCCTCCAGGAAAACATCGATATGGGGGATGCAGTTGAAGGCAATCTGATGCGCGAAAGCCTCGATGGTCAGGTCCTCGCCGTTGAGGAACTGCTGGGTTTGCGCGTAAAGCTCCTCCATGGCTTTGGCGCCGGCGCCCGATGCTGCCTGATAGGTAGAAACGACGACGCGCTTGATACGCGAAAGGTCGTACAGGGGCTTCAAGGCGACTACCATCTGGATAGTGGAGCAATTAGGGTTGGCGATGACGCCGTTGTGCCACTTCACATCCTCGGGATTGACCTCGGGAACAACCAGCGGAACGTCCTCGTCCATCCTGAATGCGCTGGAATTGTCGATCATGACAGCGCCCGCATCGACGACAGCTTGGCGGAACTGCTTGGATACGCCGGCACCTGCACTGAACAAGGCAATGTCAACGCCCTCAAAAGCCTCTGGGGTCATTTCTTGCACCGTAAGCTCACCTGCGGGAACCAAGCCACAACCCTCGAAGGGGAGCTTCTTGCCGGCGGAGCGAGCAGAGGCAAGCGCGCGCACCTCGGATGCAGGGAAATCAAGATCGTGAAGCACCTTCAGGAATTCGTTGCCCACAGCACCGGTGGCACCAGCTACGGCAACAACGGGATGTGCGGGAATCTGCTTGGTCCAAGCCATGGAAAACTCCTTAGTATCAAGGGATAAATTAGACAAATAGTACAACGCCAAGGTCGCACTGGTCGCATAAGCAACCCCTAGCGGCGTCAAGCCCCAGGGTTGCGGTGTGATAGAATGATTGAAACGAAAATCACCGATGCAAAATCCGAGGAAAGGATTCACATGAATTGCCCCTCTTGCGGAGCCCCCAACGCTGAAGGCGCTCCTGTTTGCGCCAACTGCGGTGCAAACCTAAACAATCAGCCTCAGACCGATTTTGCCTCCCAGCAGGCCTACCAACAAGCCGCCTACCAGCAGCAGGTACCTTATGCTCAGCCTGGCTATCAACAGCCCTATCAGGCTCCCGGCTACGCTCCCCAAAACGCTTATATGGCAGGAGCCGCCCAGGCGCAAGGGGTCGTTCAGCCCGATGGCAGCGTCGTCTACCCTTTGAGCGAGCAAGATAGCATGCTACGTCTTATCAACTTCATCCTATGCGTTATTTCCACCGTTTCCGTTTGCTGGGCCATCATCCCCCTTGCATGGATGATCCCCATGACGGTGCATAGCTGGGGCATTTACAAAGGCACCAAGGCCAACTCGGTTGCCTTCGCCGTTTGCACCTTAATCTTCGTGAACGTCATTGGCGGCATTCTTCTGTGCGTTTCCAAGAAGGAAAAATAACCCAGAACAATCTTTGGTCTTCTTATTTGAAGACCAAGCAAACTCAACAAATTAGGCAGCTCTTACGAGCTGCCTTTTTATTGCCCGAAAGTCACCCGACCCAAAAGCCAAGGCCACAGACAACAACGCACGCTTACACGAAAAAGGCACCGACATCAGTCGGCGCCCAATTAAAGCTAAATTTTCAACTTTGCCTCAAGTACCCTCGCTCGGAAGCTTGGGTTACGCTCCTTGCGAAATTCGAGGCAAAATTAGCCAAGATTAACGGCCCTTGTTCATCTTGGCAGCTATTTCCTCGGCTGAAAGCTGAGTTTCCTCGAACACCGTATCGGAATCCAAGCCAAACTCGGTATGCAAGCAACGAACTGCAGCGGTGACCTGGCTTGCCTCAACCACTACCGAGATGCGAATCGGGCTCGTCGAAATCATCTTGATGCTGATCTCGTTATCGGCAAGAGACTTAAAGGCGCGCGCAGCGATGCCCGGGCTCGACTTCATACCAGTGCCAACCAAGGAGACCTTAGCGATATCTTCGTCAACATCGACGCTATCGAAGGGCATATCGCGCTTAACCTGAGACACGGCTTCTTCGGCAGCTTGCTTTTGATTGCCGGGGAAGGTGAAACTGATGTTCGCCTTACCGTTGGCAACGCTGTTCTGAATGATCATGTCGACCGAGACCTTATAGGCCGCAAGCGTGGCGAACAGCTTTGCCGCAACGCCAGGATTGTCGGGCAGGCCGCGAAGCGTGAAGCGGATTTCGGAAGTGTCATGAGCAATACCGGAAACAACAGCCTGTTCCATAGTGGGTACAGCCTCCTTGATCAAAGTGCCGGGCGCATCGGAGAACGCCGAACGGGAATGGATAACGACCTTGTACTTACGAGCGAACTCAACTGCTCGCGCCTGCAGAACGCCCGAGCCAGCGCTCGACATCTCGAGCATATCGTCGTAGGAAATGTAATCGAGCTTACGCGCACGCGGTGCCACGCGGGGGTCCGCCGAGTACACGCCGTCGACGTCGGAATAAATCTCACACACATCGGCCTGAATGCCATAAGCCAAGGCCACCGCCGTGGTGTCGGAACCACCTCGGCCCAAAGTGGTGATGTCGCCCGAATCGGACAGACCCTGAAAACCAGCCACAACCACAATGTAGCCGTCGGCAATCGCCTCGCGAATTCGATGAGCGTCGATGTTCTCGATCTTGGCGAGGGAGAACTCGCTGTCGGTGATAATGCCCGCCTGCCAGCCGGTGAAGCTGATGGCCTTATATCCCAAAGCCTGAATGGCCATGGCCAAAAGCGCCATGGAAGTCTGCTCGCCGGTGGAAAGAAGCATGTCCATTTCGCGCTTGGCAGGAGCGCCGTTCATCGCCTTGGCAAGGCTTACCAGCTCATCGGTGGTCTTACCCATAGCCGAAACCACGGCAACGACATCGTCGCCCGCTTGACGCTTGGCAACAAGGCGTTTAGCCACGTTCTTGATGCGCTCGGGGCTTGCCACCGAAGTGCCACCGAATTTTGTAACTATAAGAGCCATATCCTTCTTCCTTGTGAAAAGAAAACGCCCCGGAACCCAGGGCGCCAATCAGGTTCTTCAAGGCATATATCTTAGCCGTTCTTAAGCATGATGGCATGCATAAGATCGGCAATGTCCTCGCCCTTGTCGGCACAGTCCTCAAGCGTCTCGAAGATGCGTGTCCAAACATGGACGTAGAAGGGATCCTGCGAATGATTGGAATGGAGCGATCGGATGGTTTGCATATAAAGAAGGTCGGCCTCGTCCTCGCAAGCGAAAACTTCATCGATCGAGGGGAAGAAATCCTTGGACTTCTTGAAATTACGGAAGTCGACCGTGGCGATGACCAGCTTGTCGCACTCGCGGTGAAGGATATCCAGGAAAGGCTTAACGTTCTCGTGCATGACCGTAATGTCGTACATGTAGAAACCCTGGTAAATCTCTTCGAGCGTGTCGGCCAGGTCGTCGAGCGAAGTGGTGAGCTTGATGATGTCCTCGCGATCGATCGGCGTCACAAAATCGGGCAGGATAGCGTCCCACACCTCGTGGGCAACCTCGTCGGCCTCGTTCTCGATCTCATGGATGGCATCGAGGCATTCCTTCATATCGTAGTGACCGTAATTGTCGAAGCACTTACGGACCTCCTCGATTTCCTTCAGGCACAGCTTCGCATGACGCTCGAAAGCATCAAAATAATCAAGGCGTTTCTTGCTCTTCTTCTTGATGATTTTGGACATCTTGCCACTCTTTCTCATATGGTGAAGGCTGCGGGGCAACCCCGCGCGTGAACAGCGTTTTTCGCTACCAAGAATTTTAATGCATCAAGAGGGGTGAAGAGCAGCACGGCGTAAATGTTTTGTCACCACAAAGCAAATCATCGGACGGGCGCGCGCTATAGGGCGCCTTTACCGGCGAAGAGGCCGAACCTACTGTAATCCTACGAAGTCTCCGCAGCCTTGGGAACCAAAGCACCCAGCGACCCCTTAGAAACCAAGGCACCCCGCGAAGGGCCTCTTAGCAGTAGTAGCGGAATACGCGCTTTTGCTCGTCGGCAATGGTGGTAAGAGCATTGTGCCCCGGCAAAACAAGGGTACGGTCGGGCAGCTGGGCCAAACGACGCAGCGATCGCTGCATGTCGGGCATGCTTCCACCCTTGAAATCGGTGCGTCCAATGGAGCCGCAGAACAAAGTATCCCCCGAAACCAAAACATTCCAGCCGGAAGGATCGCTGCCCTCTTCGCCTGGAAGGTAGAAACACATGCCGCCTTGCGTGTGCCCTGGCGTAAGAATGGCCTGCCAGGTCATGCCCCCGATTTTCACCTTGTCCTTGTCGCGCAGCCTTTTGTCAACCTTGCAGGCTTTAGCCTTGCCGCCGTAAGAAGGATACAAATCGGGATTCTCGATGATCTTCGCATCGATGGCCGACGCATAAACGGGAGCGCCGGTTTTCTCGCGAAGCTCAGCTAAGGCTCCTACATGGTCGTGATGATGATGAGTAGCAAAAATAGCATCGGGCTTTTTGCCACCAAGAAAATCCAGGATCTTCTTGGCCTGACACGAGGGATCAACCACGATCAGGGAATCCTTCCCGGAAATAAAATAGGTGTTGTTTTCGATAGGGCCGAGCACCAGAAACGAGATATCAACGCAAGCACCCTTGACGGCCAGGCCGCCCTTGCTGCGAACAAGCTCAAGAGACATTTAAGCCTTCCTTCCACGTTGCTTCCTCGAGGGGGCGCCGGGAACGACGCGGCGAGCGCCGAAGACGCTATCAACCTCGAGCAAGCCCTTCAATATCCGATCAATTGCCGCAGGCGAGCTGATTTGGAACAGGAAGCGCATCTCGTTGATGCCATCCTTGTGGGTAATGGTATTGGCCCCAATGACGTTGGCCCCGTTTTCGGAAAAGACCTTTGCAACGTCCATCAGGAGGTTCATGCGGTCGACGGCTTCGACGATCACCTCGACGTTGAAGGCGGAATCCTGCGGAACCTCGCCCGCCTGAGCCCAGGAAACGGGGATTATGCGCTCCGGATGATTCATAAGGTCCTTGGCGTTGGGGCAGCTGGCGCGATGAACCGACACTCCCCTGCCACGCGTGATGAAGCCGATAATCTCGTCGCCGGGAACAGGGTTGCAACAGCGCGAAAGACGAACCGCGGCATCGTCCAAACCCTGAACCATCACGCCGTTCGAACTTTTAGCTTTGCGGCGTGGACGCTTGACGCTCGTGAGCATCGGGGGCATCTTGCCGGTGGACATCCCAAGGTCGGAAACAGGAAGGCTCGATTCCTCCTCGGAATCCGATACCAGAATCTTAAGAAGACGATTGGCAACGTGCTGCGTGCTTTCTTTGCCATTGCCCAGGCATACGAACATGTCGTCGGGAGCCCGATACCCAAGTGTCTCCGAGACTTCCTTCAGGGCGCGCGTCGCGTTTGCGTTGGAGATGCCGAAGCCATGCTTGCGCATCTCGCGGCCAAGCTTATCGCGGCCTGCGGCAAGGTCGTCGGAACGCGTTGCCTTGCTGAAGAAGTTGCGGATCTTGGAGCGCGCCGAGGGGGTTTTGACGAAATTGAGCCAGTCGCGCGAAGGGGTGGCCGATTTCTGCGTCAGGATCTCGACGCGATCGCCCTGCTGAAGCTCATAGGTTAAAGGCACGATGGCGCCGTTGACCTTGGCACCCACGCAGCGATTGCCGACCTCGGTGTGAATCGCATAGGCGAAGTCGACCGGAGTCGAGCCCGCACGCAAGCTCATCGCCTTGCCCTTGGGCGTGAAGACGAACACTTCCTTGGGAGCAAGATCGACCTTTAAGGACTTCAGGAACTCACGGGAGTCCTTGGTTTCGTCCTGCCAGTCGACCATCTCGCGCAACCAAGCGATTTGACGGTCAAAATCATCGGCCTTGCCCTTTTCCTTGTAGCGCCAGTGAGCAGCAACGCCGTATTCGCTTTTGCGATGCATCTCTTCGGTGCGAATCTGCACTTCAAGAGGCCTGCCTGCCGGGCCGATGACCGTGGTATGCAAGCTTTGGTACATGTTGAGCTTGGGCATTGCGATGTAGTCCTTGAAACGCCCGGGCATGGGGTTCCAAAGCGTGTGCACAGCACCAAGAACCGAGTAGCAATCCTTCACGGTCTGAACGATCACGCGAACGGCAATAAGGTCGTAGATTTCAGAAAAGCCCTTCTTCTGATTGGCCATCTTCTTGTAAATGGAATAAAGATGCTTGGGCCTGCCCATAAGCTGAGCGTCGATACCGAGCTTCTCGGTTTCCTCGTGGAGGATTTTCAGAATGGAGCCCAGATATGCCTCACGCTGGGGGCGGCTCTCCGACACCATGCGCGAAACGAGTTTGAATTTTGCCGGCTCCAGATAGAAGAAAGACAAATCTTCAAGCTCCCATTTGATGGAGCTGATGCCCAAGCGATGCGCGATAGGGGCATAGATTTCAAGCGTCTCGTGCGATTTGTAGATCCTGCGATCCTCACGCAAAGCGGAAAGAGTGCGCATGTTATGAAGACGGTCGGCCAGCTTGATGACGACGACGCGAATGTCGTTGTTCATGGCGACGAGCATCTTACGATAGGTTTGCGCCTGCTCGTCGGTTAGGTCGCCGACCTTGAGTTTGGTGATTTTGGTAACGCCGTCAACCAGCTCGGCAACGGACGCGCCGAACATCTCGGCAACATCTTCTTTGGTTGCCTCGGTGTCCTCGACCACGTCGTGCAGCAAGGCCGCGCACAAAGTCTCGACGTCCATATGAAGGTCGGCGAGGATAATGGCAACCTCAACAGGATGTAAAACGAAGGGCTCGCCCGACTTACGGCGCTGGTCGTGATGCATCTCGCGCGCGTAAGCATAAGCACGACCCAGCTTATCGCACTCCTCGGGCTCAAGATAGGTAACCATGCCAAGCAAGTCCTGAAAGCGCACATCAGGGTTGGACCCCATGGGGGCGGCGGTGGATGATTGTATGCTTGGATCCACCGTTAACTGAATAACATCAGTGGCCATGGTACTACTCCCTCGTTTTTGTGCGACTTAAGGCAAAAGAGGCCTACGAATGCGCTCTTGCAGAACCTTGACCGAACGCTTGAGCACCCATTCGCTGAAATCGTTGAATTCAGCGATTTCGTCTAAGCCCTCGCGATACCTAACGCTATCGGTGAGCTCGACCTTTCCCCCATAGTCTACGACATGAACGGTAACAACCTCGGTGGCATTTGAGGGAAGCGAACCCAGCTTGACCAATCCCAGCTCAGAGAACACAGACAGAGCGCAAGAAGCCTGGGCGGGATCGATCCTTGATGAAGGAAGAAGAGAGCTGGCGTAATAGGCAAGCTCGTCGCAGGTGAGCGCGAAAACACCCGTTCCTGCTTGGCGCTGACGACGCCTTAGCTCACGGTAGATTCGACCCATTGCGTCGTGATCGGGCGCCGCAAGAGCCAGGATGCCGGCATTCAATTCGCCATCCTGCCTGCCGAACAAAAGGTGAATCGTTGCCGATTTGCCATCGCGACCAGCGCGTCCGCTCATCTGGTTGAATTCAATCTCGCTGAAGGGAAGATGGTAGAGAACCACGTGGCGAACCCCAGGAACATCGATGCCCTCACCAAAGGCCGAAGTTGCAACCAAAACCTGAAGCTCGTCCTTGCGGAAGAATTCCTCGATACGCATGCGTTCATCTTTGGTAAGGCCGGCGTTATAAAAACCAATTAAGGGCGCCATCTGCGGCACCCGAGAGCGCAGGTCGCGAACCAAAGAGATGCTCTCGGCACGGGAATTGACGTAGACGATTGTCTTTTCGCCCTGCACAACAAGATTCGCCAAATAGCGTTCCTTTTTTCGGATGTTGCGCTGATCGTCGATGGAAAGGTTCTCGCGCTCATGCTTGTCGGTTACCAGCGCCTCGATGCCCAAATCGGCCTTAACCGCCTCAAGCACCCCGGCATCGGCTGTTGCGGTTACTGCCAGAACCTGAGGCTTGCCCAATTCGTCCACGATCTGCGCAAAACGACGATAACTAGGTCGGAAGCCCGCACGGGAGGTTGAAACATGGTGAGCCTCATCAACCACAACGAAGCCGATGCGACCAGACTTTGCAAAATGCGAGGAATGCGCATCGAGGAACTCCGGCGTCGTAAGAACGATGTCAACCGAGCCTTCGCTTAAACCCGCAAAGATTTCGGTGCGCTCATCCGTTGAGGTATCACCGTTAAGCACTTTAACGCACAAGCCAAAAGGCTCAACGGTGCGCATCAGATGAAAAGCCTGGTCGGAAGCCAAAGCGCGCAGAGGATACACGAACAAGCTCGCTTTATCGGATTTCAACGCAAGCTCGATAGCATGGAGTTGGAATATCAGGGATTTGCCTCGACCCGTCCCCATAACGGAAAGCACCGAAGCCCCTTGATCCAAAAGCTCCAAAGAACGAAGCTGAGAATCGTGAAGGCTCCCCTCTCCCAAGAAAGACTGAATCAAAGCCTGACGAAGAAGAGTTTGATCGCCTTTTGCGATCTCGGACCATTCGCGACGGCGCTCCGACAAGCTTGCATCCAAAGCCTGTGATCTAAAGGGAAAGCCGGTGCCCGCATGCGTGCGCTCGGCGCAATCGACAAGTTCGCCCACATAGGAAACCTTCTCATCGTCAAGACAGGCCTCCAAGGCACAGCAAGGCTCAACGGGTTCAAGAGAGGAAAGCACGGCCTTTACCGATCGGCGCCCGCGCCATTCGTCGATCTGAAGCTGGAACACCGCATTGACCACAGAATGGCAGGAGAGCAAAGCATCGATATCGGGGCAGTGGAACATAATGCAGCTGAGCGAATCGCTTCCGTCGCTCAAGGTGCAGGAAAGGTGGTTCTTGTCGGCACCGACCGCGCGGGCCTGAACGATAGAAACGCCATGAGCTAAGAAGCGCGGTTGGCTATTTTCCTGGCCAAAGGGAGCCAAGCGGTCAAGCAAGGCGACGTTGCCCAGGTCAAGCTCGGAGAAATCGACCACAGCGTCAACCTCAAGGCGCGCAAGGAAATCCTCGGCAGGCAAGCTCATCATGTGCTCGTTCAGGCGCTGGGTGAACTCAGGAAGATTCGCCGTGGGAAGGGTAACGCCGACGGCAGCCTCGTGCCCACCGAAACGCGTGAGCAGATCTTCGCATGAGCGAACAGCCTCGAACAAGTTGACGCTACCAACGCTTCTTCCCGATCCGCGCGCCTCGTCCCCGTCAATGGTGAAAAGCAAGGAAGGCACGCCGTACTTTGAAGTTAAACGGGAGGCGACGATGCCTTTGACGCCTTCGTGCCAGCCCTCGCCGGCAACAACGACGACGCGTTTACCCTCATGGGTTTCTTCGGCTTGGGCAAGAGCAACCTCAGCCAGTTCGGCCTCGATCTGGCGGCGGCGAGTGTTTGTCTCTTCAAGCTCTTGAGCTAATGCGGAAGCACGCTGAAAATCATCTTCGAGCAAAAGATCCAGCGCCAACTGCGCATTACCCATACGACCCGCAGCATTTAGACGCGGGATTAAAGAGAAGCTTAAGTTAGACGCCGTAAGGGCCTTGCCCGTCTGCCCCGATGCTCCGATGAGCGCGGCAACGCAGGGGCGCGGCTCGGTGTTGAGCTTTTTCACTCCGGCGGCAACCAAGGCGCGGTTCTCGCCCACCAAGGGCATCAAATCGGCGACCGTGCCAAGAGCCGCCATGTCTACCAGATCGAGCCACAGATTAGGCTTGCCGAAGCGCCCACCCATAACCTGGATAACCTTAAGTGCAACCCCGGCTCCTGCAAGGATGGAGCTTTCACAGTCGCCGCATTTGGGATCGACTACCGCAACCCCCTCCGGAACAAGATCAGCAGGCTCATGGTGATCGGTGATAAGAACCTCGACCCCAGCATCGATAAGCTGCTTGACCTCGTTTTTTGCCGCAATGCCGTTGTCGACGGTTATCAGAACATCAGGCTCGTAGCTTAGCGCACGCTTGATGGAGGCATCGGTTAAGCCGTAGCCCTCTTCAAAGCGCAGCGGAATGAAGGGCACCACCTCGGCACCGAGCTCGCGCAGGCCGCGCGTCATGATGGTGGTAGCGGAAATGCCGTCAAGGTCGAAGTCGCCAAAGACAAGAATGCGCTTTTCCTGAAGAATCGCCTCGGAAAGGCAATCGGCCAACTGCGACATGTTCGCAATCGAATAGGGATCGAGCCAATCCCTATCAAGCGATGGGTCAAGAAAAACTTGGGCGCTGGGAACATCGGTGATGCCCCGAGCAACCATAACGGTGGTGATGAAAGTGGGAAACCCCAGTTCCTCACTGAGGGTTTCCGCCACGGACTTGTCCGCGGGCAGAATGCTGATACGTGCTGACATAGTGCAAACCTGATTCGCTGAAGACTTTTTTCTTCCCCATTGTCGCACACCTGGAAAGCTACGCGTGCCCCAAAAACGTCCCATCGGGAAACGGCAGCCCGTAGCTCAAGAATCGAACAAAAGAATCAGAAGAGCATCTATGAAATTGAAGCTAGCGCTGGTTGTACACCTGCTGCGACTTCTCGAGCCCAACGGCGATAAGCGATTTGGCAGCCTCGGCGCCACGATCGCAGGCAGCGACAAAGTCGTCCATCGCATCCTTGCGAGGAACCTGTAACACGAAATCTGGAACAGGCATGCGTCCGGGAGGACGCCCGACGCCTACTCGAACGCGAAGGAAATCGCGCGTTCCTGCCTTATCGATTATGGAACGAAGCCCGTTGTGACCCGCATGGCCGCCGCCGCGTTTCACGCGCACGCTACCAGCAGGAATATCAAGCTCATCGTGGACAACGATCCACTGATCAGGCGCAATGGCATACTGCTTCAAAAGCTTGGCAACCGGTCCGCCCGATAGGTTCATGAAGCTTTGAGGCTTGGCCAGCACCACATCTTCGTATTTGCCGCCCCCAAGGGGCAGCCTTCCCTCGCCAACCAAGGAACCACAAGCGTTCTTCCAGTAATTGACATGAGCTTCCTCGGCCAAGCGGTCGACCACTTCGAAGCCAGCGTTATGACGCGTATGCTCGTACTCCTCGCCTGGATTGCCCAAGCCAACGATAAGGAACATGAACTACAGCGCGAAGTTGGGATCGAACATCTCGGAGATGGAGGTGTTGCCGAAAACGTTCTGGATAGCACGCGCGAACAAGGGAGCAACGGAGATCACGTGGACCTTGCCCGCATTTTCCTCGTCGACGGGGATGGTGTTGGCAACGATGACCTCAGTGATATCGGGGTCGTTCAGGCGCTCAAGAGCAGAACCGCTGAACACGGGATGCGTGCAGGTAACGTAAACGCTCTTTGCGCCCTTGGCCTTGAGGGTCTTGACCGCGGCAACCACAGATCCGCCGGTGTCGATCATGTCGTCATTCAGGATACAAACCTTACCCTCGACATCGCCGATAAGAGCGGTAACCTCGGCCTGATTGTGCTTCGGGCGCTCCTTGTGGAGGATAGCCATCTCGCAGCCGATGATGTTGGACATCTTCTTGGCGGCCTTGGCACGACCGAGGTCGGGAGAAACGACCACCATGTTGTCGGCGTCGAGATCCTTGGTCTTGATATGCTCGGCCAGAGTCCACAGAGCAGACAGATGGTTAACAGGCACATCAAAGAAGCCCTGAATCTGGCCCTGATGCAAGTCCATCGTGATGATGGAGTCAATGCCAGCCGTCGTAAGGAGGTTGGCCACCAGCTTGGCGGTAATAGGCTCGCGCGCAGCCGCTTTGCGGTCCTGGCGAGCGTAGGCGTAATGAGTAACGACGGCGTGCACCGTGCGTGCAGAGGCGCGCTTGGCTGCATCGATCATGATTAAAAGCTCCATGAGCGACTCGTTGACGTCGCCGGAAATGGACTGGACGATGAAGACGTCTGCACCACGAACCGTCTCGAGGTAGCGAGCGTAAATTTCACCGTTGGCGAATTTCTCGAGCTGAACCTTGCCAAGCTCGACGCCCAAACAGCGCGCCACTTCCTTGGCGAATTCGGGGTACGTGGAGCCAGAAAACACCGCAAGGCTCTTAGTCATGTTGCTCATAGTGAAATACCTCTATCAAACGTGCGCTTTATGCGCCCAATCCAACCTTAGCCATAGTAACGCTAACGAACGTTTTGTCAGCGTAGAAATTACTTGCCTTCGTTCCAGCCTTCTTTTTCCACCTGGCGCGCTCGAGCAAGAATAAGAGACTCGGGGCTTGCGTCTTTGGTGACAACCGATCCGGCGGCGACCAAGCAGTGACGACCGAGCTTCACCGGGGCAACCATCATCGTGTCCGAGCCAACGAAGACGTCGTCCTCGATAACGGTGGGCCATTTCTTCACGCCATCGTAGTTACAGGTGATGGAACCCGCTCCGATGTTGACGCCGGAACCCATGGTGCAATCGCCGATGTAGGAAAGGTGAGGAACCTTGGAACCCTCGCCGATGGTGGACTTCTTAATCTCGACATGCGTGCCGGCCTTGGAACCCTTGCACATATGAGTTTGGGGGCGCAGGTAGGCGCGGGGGCCACATTCAACCTCGTCGTCGATGATGGCCTCGATAGCTACCGTCTCATCGATGACGCAATCGGCACCCACCACGGTATCGGTCAAGCGAGAGCAGGGGCCCACAACCGTACCGGAGCCGATTTTGGAAGAACCGACGATGATGGTCTGAGGAAGAATCTCAACGTCAGGTGCAATTTCAACATCAGGGCCGATCCAGCAGGTGTCGGGGTCCCAGAAGGTGACGCCGGCATCCATATGCTTGCCGTTAATACGACGCTGCAGGGACTTCGTCGCCTGCGCAAGCTGCCTGCGCGAATTCACGCCAAGACATTCGTCTTTGTCGGCGGCCAAAAGACCAAGAACTTCCCTGCCCTTTGCGCGGGCAATGGCCAAAACGTCGGTAAGGTAGTACTCGCCTTGGGCGTTATCGGTGGAAACCTCGGTCAAGGCGTCGAACAGAAGCTTGGTGTCAAAGCAGTAGAAGCCGGAATTGCATTCGGTGATCAGAGCTTGCTCGGGGGTGCAGTCCTTCTGCTCAACGATTGCGGCAACCTGACCCTCGGCATCGCGAACAATACGCCCGTAGCCGGTGGGGTCTTCAGCCTGCATGGTAAGCACCACGACACCAGCAGCGCGCTCCTCTCTAAGGGAAACAAGCTTGGCGATGGTCTCGGAAGTTACCAAAGGGCTGTCGCCGGTAAGAACCACCAGCGAATCGCACTCGCCGAGAAGAGCCTCACGCGCCACGTTAACCGCATGCGCCGTTCCAAGCTGCTCTTCCTGCACTACAACCGAAACATCCTTGAGCAAGGGCTCTACCTGCTCACGGCCATGGCCCACAACGGCCACAAGTTTAGAAAGGCCAGCGCCGTGGGCCGCATCGACAACCCACCTAACCAGAGGCTTTCCCATAATCTCATGAGCTACTTTGGGCTTAGAAGATTTCATGCGGGTGCCAGCACCAGCGGCAAGAATAAGTGCAGCTGCATTCATTGGTATCTACTTTCGTTCGTCGTGAAGGATCAGGCTTGCCGAGCAAATGGCATCAAGCAAGATGATCGCGAAATGCTGCGCCGTGCGCTCCACGCCCGCATCACACCAGGCATCGCCCGGAAGACGAAGGGCAACGCGAGAGCCCGGCTTCGCTCCCGTAGAGCGGAAGGCCTGGGTCAGACGAAGAACCAAAGTGTCGCTCGGCTCCAGATCGACCGTCGGAACGCCCGGAGCTGGAGCCTGATCGGCGCCGAGGATCTGCAGGAACATCGTTGAGTCCTCGGGTGCAACGTTAAGCGATTCGGCGCTAGTAACCTTGGAATTTGGATTGGTGGCCATGGCAAGATTGGACATGCGAGCAGCCACCAGTCGAGGCAAATCCTCGGTTCCGAACAGACAAAGGAAGTTAAGCTCGAGCGCCTCGGAAGCGCGCGCAAAGCCCATGTTGACCACAGGGGTGTGCGCGTTCTTCTCGCGCCAGGAGTGAGCAAGGTTATTGATGGCCCTGAAGGTCATGGAACCGGCGATGCCATCGTCGGGAAGACCCATGTTCAACTGGAAGCGACGCAGGGCCTCCTCGGTATGGGCGCCGAACATGCCATCGATATTGCCTGTGGAAAAGCCCAGAGCCGAAAGAGCCGACTGAAGAACCTCGACATCGTGACCATGGAAAAAGGGCACACGCAGGTAGAGATTGCGGTCGCCCATCTGAAAGCCAGCGTCAACGAGGCGCGACCAAACCTGCTGATCCACGTAGTCGATTGGCTCCAAACCGTGATCGGAGCAAAAAGACTTCACGGCCAACACGGTATCGGCATCGAAGGTCTGAGTAACTTGGTTTTCGTTCAAATATCCAAGATCGGCTAAACGACGCTGCACATCGGCAACGGCAGCTCCGCGATCATGGGGTTTAATGGCTTCCATGTGAAACCTACTTCAAGCGGCTCACGAACCAATCAGCCATTGAGACAAGTTGGTCGTAAGCATCGGTGTGTTCGATGATGGGCGCGAGCTCTTCTTTAGCCTCGGCAACGAGCTTTTGAGCGTAGTCGCGAGCGTAATCGATGGAGCCCGCATCTTGCATGATGCGAACCGCCTCGGCCAGAAGCTCTGGATCCTTGGCCTTGGAAGAAAGAATCTCCTCCAAGCGATCGCGCTCAGGGGAATGGGCCAGGGCATGGACTGCAACCAAAGTGCGCTTGCCCTCGGTGATATCCGAGCGATAATCCTTTTCCTTGGCCTCTTTAGTTCCTACCAAGTTTAGAAGGTCGTCTTGGATCTGGAAGGCAAGGCCCGTGGCCATGCCGAAGGAGCGCAAGCCCTCAACCTGAGTGTCGGTACCGCCGCCAACGATAGCCCCGATGGCCAAAGGCACACCGCCTGAGTAATAGGCGGTCTTGTGGCGCGCCATAAGAAGGTAATCGTCGATGCTCAGATCGTAGCGGTTGTCGCGCGCCCAGCCGATATCGAGCGCCTGCCCCTCAACGGTGGAGCAAGCCATGGACACGAGCTCGAGAGAAACGCGCACCTTTTCGGAATCCGAGAGATGGGGATCGCACATCACGATGCCGTTGACAACAGCCAAGCCAAGATCGCCCGCGTTGATAGCGAGGCCTTCGCCTTCCTTCAGGTGGAAGCACGGCTCACCGCGACGAAGCTCAGCGTCATCGGCGATGTCGTCGTGAATGAGCGCCGCTGTGTGAAAGTGCTCGATCGCCGCGCCCGCGGACAAAGACTTCCTCCAATCGCCGCCGACGGCCATGGCGGCCATGGCGCAGATCAAAGGACGATGACGCTTGCCGGCGTTCTGGCTGTACGAGGTCAAAGGGCCGTACAGATAAGTCCACATATCGGGATGAGAACCCTTAGGGATGAAAGAATTGATGATGTCGCCCATAGCGTCGGCACACTTCTCAAGGTAATCCTCGAAAGAGCCTTTTTCGACCTTGGAAAGACTGTCGGCAAGATTGTCGCAAAGAGCACGCAGCTTCTGTTCGTCTACGGAAAACAAAAGCTCAGGATTTGCTTGCATAAAAAACAATCCCCTTTCAGGGCGGCGAAATCACTAGTTAAACAACTGGTAGGAGCGGTGGGACTCGAACCCACAAGATCGAAGACCGGTGGATTTTAAGTCCACTGCGTATGCCAATTCCGCCACGCTCCCCTATGTTGCGTACTGCCGTATTGTAACAGCTAAACGAGCCTAACGCCTAAACTGCTGCTATAAGCCAGCGGCGTCCATGATAATGCCCTGCAAGATATCGGATTCGCTCACCGTGAAACCCGGGGCGCCAACAAGCTCGAGCACGATCTGCAAGATAAGCGCACCAGCCACGATGACGGGGGCGCGCTTAGGCTCAAGGCCCACAACGCGCTCACGCTCGGCCAAAGGCATCGAAGCGAGCTCTGCGTAAATACGTTTAAGAGTTTCAAGGCTCACGAAAGACCCATCAACCTGAGCAGGATCGTAAACAGCCATCTTGGAATCGATGGAAACCATGGAAGTCGCGGTTCCCGCCACTGCCACAACACGATCGCAAGCGCAGCCCTCGGCCAAAGCGCGCGCGACGACAGGTTTCATCGTCTCGCGAATCCAGGCCGCGGCGGCGTCCAGCTCCTTAGCCGTCGGGGGGTCGCTAGGCAAGAAGCGCTCGGTCACCCTGCGGCAACCGATGTCGAAGGAGTGACGAAACTCAGGGTCCTCGCCGCCGCGCCCGAACACCAGCTCAGTGGAGCCGCCGCCAACGTCGACAACGAGCAAACGCTCGCCCGTGTACGCGCTCGAGGCGCCCTTGAAAGAAAGCGCCGCCTCGCGCTCCCCTGGAATAACACAGAGTGACACGCGAGATTTGGCCAGCTCATCAATAAGCTCCTGGGCGTTTTTCGCGTCGCGGGAAGCGCTTGTGGCCAATGCGGTAACGGGAATTTCAGGCTCACCCTTCGGCTGTAAGGCGTCGATGCAGCTTCGATACTCGGCAATAGTGCGAGAAACGCGCCCAATAGCGTCTTCGCGAAGGACGCCCGTCTTGTCGACGTCCTGCCCCAAATTGGTGATCTCAACGCGACGAAGATGCTCATCAAGCGATCCGTCAACGACGTCGGCAACAAGAAGACGGCAAGTCACCGTTCCGATATCGATTGCAGCGAAGCGTTTAGCCTTCATAGCCGAAGATCACATCCAACACTCCCGAATACCAGGTATCAGGAGTTTGAGCCTTAGCAGAAGCCAGGGCGAGGGACTGAGTAGTGCTGGCCGAGCTTGACGAAGTTGAGGACTGAGATTCCTCGCCATCCAGGCCAACCACGTTGACCGAATGCTCGCCGGATTTAAGCCAGCCAAGCTGCTCATGCGCGTAGTCCGCTAAGCCCTCATCGGTGGAAAGATAGTCCACATCGGCCTTTACCTGCTCGTATTCGGCGGAGCTTATCTCGTACTGAGCCTGAAGCTGCTGCAGGGAGCGGCCTTCGTTATACCAGTCGGCGATGGGTTGATGCAGAATGAAAACCGAGAACGCCATAGCGATCATCGCAACGCATGCCCACTGACCACCCTTGGTGCCGACGAGCAAAGACAAGGGGTTGAACCCCGCGAAGGAAAAGCGGGATTTGCCCGATTTGGCATCATCCTGCATGTGGGCGGAACGACGATGATCTTTGCCCATCTTCATCTCGTAGAGGGCGGCACGGCTCGACTGCTCGGGCTGGGAGGAACGAGCGTCGCTTGTTGGCACGTTGCGCTCAAAAAGACGCTCGGCCTTCGCGGAGCGCATCTTATGTGTGAGCTTACCGAAGGCTGTTTCGCTCTTTTGACGCGGTGCGCGAGAACTGCGCGCGCTATGCGCAGCGTTGCCCCTTGCCTCTAGGCGGCGTTCCTCTTCTTCGGAAAAAGCCCCCATGGACATGCGCGATGACGCATGCCTGGCCGAAGCATTTGCCTCGAAGCCGCGAGAAGCAGCATCTCGCCTGACCTGGGTGGCGCGCCCGTCGACGGAGAGCGCGCTCATGCGAGCATGGGAACCCCTTTGAGCGCGAGAAGCCTGACGAGGAGATGCCGATGAAATTACTGATTGATCAGGGGTTTTTGTTTTTGCCCGAGAATCACGAAAACGCGGAGCAGAAGCTCTCGCGTCGGCAAAAGACAAGATGTTGGCAGTGTTAGACACTGAGTGTTGGCCCCTTAGCATGTGGTGTGTTTAAGTAGTGCGATTAATGCTGTAAGAACTAGTTAGAAATGATATCACAGGATATGTTTCTTGCCCGAAAATAAAACGACGATTACGCATGATTCTTGCTCTATTGCTCATCTTGCGATTCCCCCTGCATTTCCTCCTACCGGAAAGACCGCCAAGAAGCGTCGGCAAAAAGAAAACGAGCCGCACGAAGCGGCTCGCTATTAGCCAAAGAAACCCTGGCTGTTCTTTGAAAGAAGATTGCGCTTACTCCTCGTCGAGAGCAGCAGCAACCTCCTCGGTGATCTCCATGGTGTGGTAGACGTTCTGAAGGTCTTCAAGCTCTTCAAGGCGATCGATCAGGCGCATGACCTTACGGGCCTCGTCGGCAGTGACAACGGTGGGCGTGGTGGGGATCATCGTGAGCTCGGAGCCCTTGATCTCGATACCCTGCTCCTCAAGAGCGCTCTTCACTGCATGCAGGTCGGAGGCACCGGTGTAGACGATCCACTCGTCGCCGCCATCCTCGTAATCCTCGCCGCCAGCCTCGGCAACGGCCAACATGAACTCGTCCTCGTCGACGGCGTTCTCTTTGTCAGCGACCTTCTTTTCCTCGGACTTGATAACCTTCTCGACCAGGATCTGGCCCTTGCGCTCGAACTGGAACGCAACGGAACCGCTGGTGCCCAGGTTGCCGCCATGCTTGGTAAAAGCAGAGCGAACGTCGGCAGCGGTGCGATTGAGGTTATCGGTCAGAGCCTCGCAGTAGACAGCGATGCCGCAAGGACCATAGCCCTCGTAGACCTTGGTTTCGTAGCTTGCGGCGTCCTTGCCGGTGCCGAAGGCTTTGTCGATAGCGGTCTTGATTTTATCCTTGGGCAGGGAGTAGCCCTTTGCCTTGTCGATAGCGGCAGCCAGAGAAGCGTTGTTGTCTGGATTCGGGTCGCCACCCTCTTTAGCCGCAACGGTGATGTTACGAGACAGCTTGGAGAACAAAGCGGAACGCTTTGCGTCCTGGGCTGCCTTGCGATGCTTGGTGGTTGCCCACTTTGAATGTCCGGACATTTGCACTTCCCTTCGGATGAGTATCGTTACGCAGAGGGACTCCCCTACTGCACAAATATGCTTACGCGACTCGTCAGTGTAGCACAAATTCGTTAAGCTTATCCCGATTGAAGAGCCACCTGCGTTGTCTGGAGGAATCATGCAGCGTCAAGTGATACAGATCGACCACGAAAAATGCGATGGCTGCGGCCTTTGCGTCAATGCCTGCCATGAGGGCGCGCTGGGGCTTGTTGATGGCAAAGCAACGCTTTTGCGCGACGACTTCTGCGATGGCATGGGCGATTGCCTGCCCAGCTGTCCGCAAGATGCCATAAGCTTCGTGTGGCGCGAAGCCACCCCGTACAACGAAGCGGCTGTAATAGCCGCGCAGATGGCGAAGGCGAAAGCCGATTCGCACGCAAACATGCCCGCAGGCTTCGCCTGCCCGAGCACTCAAGCTAAAAGCCTGCAAACCAAGCCAGCGCCCAGCGAAGATGAACTCGGCAATCTGATCTCCGGCAAAAGGGAAGCCCTGGCACGCCGTTCGCAATTAGGGCAATGGCCCTGCCAGATCAAGTTGGTCCCGCCGACGGCCCCCTACCTGCAGGGGTGCAAGCTGCTGATTGCTGCCGACTGCTGCGCATTCGCCTACGGGGATTTCCACAACAAATTTATGGCAGGCAAAATCACGCTTATCGGCTGTCCGAAGCTTGATGGCGTCGACTACTCGGAGAAGCTCGGCATGATCTTCGCGTGCAACGACATCGAAAGCGTGGAGGTGCTGCGTATGCAGGTTCCCTGCTGTGCTGGCATCGACGCAGCCACTCGAAACGCCATCCTGAAATCCGGTAAAAGCATCCCTTGTTCAACCACCATCATCTCGACCGACGGTCATATCGTCGAGCAGGATTAAGGTTGACGGCTAGCGAAAGGGCGGCTCCCAGGAGCCGCCCTTTTTTCATGCCTTCAAGCCCTGAATCCCTACTTGGTCTTGACCGACTTCTTGGCCGACCAGCCGGACCAGTAGGTCTTGCCGCTCACCATCTTGTAGGTTCTCACCTGAACGTAGTACCTCTTCTTTTTCTTGAGCTTGGAGACCTTCTTGGAGGTGGCCTTGGCCGACTTCACCGTGACGGTCTTGGAGCCCTTCATGGAGGACTTCAGGGAGTAGCGGACCTGGTAGCCCGCGACGCCCGACTTCTTCTTCCACTTCACGGTGAAGGCCTTCTTGGCCTTGGCGAGCTTCGAGATCGAGGTCTTGGCGGGGGCGGAGACCTTTGTGACGGTAGAGGTTCCCGGGGTCACGATCACTTGGTTTCCGTCGGGAGTGGTCCAGGTGTTCTCCTTGTCGGGGTCTTTGGTCCACGAATCGGTGTTCACGTTGCTGTTCGTAACGGTGAGGCTGCAGCTCGCTGATGCCGGCTCGTAAACATCGGTACCGGCGTAGCTTACCGTGATCTTGGTGGTGCCTGCTTTCTTCAGCGTCACGACACCGGCGGAGGACACGGTCGCGACAGACTCGTCGGAAGACTTGAAGCTTCTTGTCCCCGTCGAGTTGCATTCAGGGGAGAGTGCGAGTGTCTTGGACGAAAGGCTCGTCGTCTTGCTGTTGGGGAAATTGGTCACCGTCGGTGTTTCGCGGTCGGTGACGGAAACGGTCCAATTGGTCTTTGACCCGAGGACGGTGTTGCTGATGACCGCCTTGCCCGACTTCAACGCGGTTATCGACCCGTCTTCAAGTTTGACCACGTCGGAGCCGGATTCCACGGTCCATCCCTCTGCGGACAGCGGGACGGTGAACTCAACCCCGGTGGAATCGAACTCCTCCTTGACCGAGACAGGCAGCGCCGACGTGCAGTTAGAGCCCATCGAAAGGGAGAGGACGAAAGGCGAGGTCAGGCTGAATTCGGCGACGTAGCGGGGGCTCATCTCCACCTGAACCGTTTTGGTACCGTCGGCCAACGGGAAGGTGGCCGAGACGTCGTCGTTGCCGAACGCCTGAACCCAGTATCTGTCACCGGCAACCTCGAAGCACGCGATGCCGACGGAGGCCCAGTTGCCGAGCATGTTCAGGCGATGCCCTTGGTAGCCGTACTCGTTGTCGTCCTCCCTCAGCCCTACGAAGGCGTCGTCCGCTGTGCCGTTACCCCAGTCCAGCCCGCCGAGATGCCCCGACAGATTCTCGCTGCGGCCTATACCCCAGTCCAGTCCGAGGTCCTCGTCCACGGTCGCCCAATATTTTCCGTTGGGTCTGCGGTGATCTCCGCGAAGAGCGCATTCCGCCGCCCTTTGCATGGCGATCTTCTCCAGCTTGGTGCTCCACTTCAGCTTTCCGAGGTTGTTGTAATGGACCTTCTCGGTGCCGTCGGAGCCGCCCCATACCCAGGGCGTCGCTGGGTCGCTCTCGTCGACCTTCGCCGTCCTGAACTCGTTGATCATCGCGAGCATGGAGTAAGCCTCGCTCTGACGATAGGTGCCGGTGACGGACACGTTGTAGGTTTCCTCGCTTGAATCGTCATCCGCCCAGGCGGGTTGGGTGGCGCCTAACAACCCCCCCGAAGAAGGCAATCCCGGCAAGCAGCAAGGCAGCTAGGCAGATAGCCCAGCGATTCTTTATGTACTCCATACAGTAAATCCTGCTCTCAAGTGCGCTTTTATCGACTGAAACACGTATAGCATACATTAATTTCACGAGCGTTTCCTCGCTTTCGAGACTGTGGGGCTATAGAGCACCCTGAAATGTCGCCTGTTAACGGTGCGCCTCCGCATTCCGGAAAATCCCCCACCGTACAACGCAAAAGGATGCTAGGGCCGCTACGCAGGCAAGGCAAGAAAGAACGAGTGCCTCCCCTGTCGCATAAGGGAGGCACTCGTTTTCTTCTTATGACGAAGCGCTGCGATGAGAATTAAAAAGAATGACTACTCGCCCAAGCCCATTTCGCGTTCGACGACGTCGGCGATGGCCTGAGCGACTGCATGAGCATCTTCATGGGTTGGGGCCTCAACCATAACGCGAACCAAGGGCTCGGTGCCCGAAGGCCTAACGAGGATCCTGCCGGAGCCGGCCATTTCCTCGTTCTTGGCAGCAATGATGCTTGCAACCGCAGGGTTCTGCGTAACGGAATGCTTGTCGGTCACACGAACGTTGATAAGCTCCTGGGGAAAGTGCTTCATAACCGATGCTGCCTCGGCCACGCTGACACCCTGGCGTAAAACCGCAGCCAGGAACTGCAAGGCGGTGATAAGGCCATCGCCTGTGGAATTATGCTCAAGGAAGATCATGTGGCCGCTTTGTTCGCCACCGATGGAGTAGCCGCCCTCGCGCAGCTGCGCCAAAACATATTTATCGCCCACATTGGTTTGAACGATGCTGATCCCAGCTTCCTCCATGCACTTGGTAAAGCCCAGATTGCACATCACCGTTGAGACGACGGTGTTGCCCGCAAGAAGCCCGCGGCGCTTAAGGTCAAGCGCGCACACGGCCTCAACCACATCACCATCGATCTCGTTGCCGGCAGCGTCGACGAGCATAACGCGATCCGCGTCGCCATCGTGAGCAATGCCTACCCGTGCTCCCGTTGCAGCAACAAGCTGCTTCAAGGGCTCAAGATGGGTTGAACCGCACTCGACGTTGATGTCTGTACCGCTGAAATCGTCGTTGATAACAAGCACTTCGGCGCCAAGCTCTTCCAGGGCGCGGGCCGTCGTAAGCGAAGAGGCGCCGTGCCCAGTATCAAGGGCGATTTTAAGCTCATCGAAAGGCAGGTCCTCGTCGGCGACCGTATTAATGGCATGACGAATGTAGAGCTCGCAGGCATCTTCCACCGGAACGATCACGCCCACGGCATCGCCGGAAGGCAAATCGGAAGCCGCCGCGCCACCCTGGGCAACAAAAGCCTCAAGCTCGGCCTCACGCTCATCGGAAAGTTTAAAGCCCTGAGCATCGAAGAATTTGATGCCGTTGTACTCAGGCGGATTGTGGCTTGCACTGATAACAATGCCGCAATCGGCATGAAGCTCGCGCGCCAGGAGTGCAACGCCCGGAGTCGGGATGATACCGCAGGCTAAAACCGTGCCACCAAGACTCATGACGCCCGCACCAAGAGCGGCCTCGAGCATATCGCCCGACAAACGCGTGTCCTTACCTACCACCACAGTTTTGCCGAAGAGGGCAACCGCAGCCTGGCCAAGCTTGAAAGCAATGTCGCAGGTGAGCTCTGTGTTGGCTACGCCACGCGCACCATCGGTCCCAAAAAGTTTTGCCATAGCTCCCCCCTACTTCTCCACATGGTTGCCGCGGTTGCGGTATTCGGGCTTCAGACGAATGGCGCCCGCGTTCTTTGAAAGCTCTTCTGAGGTCATACGTGCATTAAGCTCAGCTGCAAACTCATCGAGGGCAATACCCTCACGCTCCAGAAGGACCATCAAGTGGTACACAACGTCAGCTGCCTCGTAACGCAAATGATCGACGTCGCCCAAGGAGGCGTCCACACGCGCGCAATCTTTTGCGGCAAGTGTGGTCTCGTGAGCTTCCTCGACCAGCTTCTTCAAAAGGTTGTCCAAATCGCCATTCAAAAGACGATAGGTATAGCTTTCCTCGCCGGCACCGCGACGAGCATGGATGGTGTGCGCGAGCGTCTCGAGCGTGTTGCCAATCTGGCTTACCGCAGGAGCAAGCGATTCCCCTTCGGGAATAAATGTCTTGGATGTCATGTTTCTCCTAGGGAAAAGGGACGATATGCCCCCGTGAATGAACTTGGTTCATAATAGCGCACTCATTTTGAAATGGCGATTGCAGATGAGCTGTAACTAAAAGGAGCCCAGGGGCATCACCCCTGGGCTCCGGACAAGCCGCTTATGCCTTGCCTGAAAAGCTAAGACTTACGCCTTACTCCTGCTGCTGTTCAGCATTAGAGGCAGCTTCCTCGCTGGCAGAAGTGAGACCGAAGCCCAAGTCGCCGCCGAGAAGCGCGTCAAGCTCGTCGAGGTTGCGCTGATAAGAGCGAGGAGGCAAAGCCTCACCAAGCATCTCCTCGTCATCGTCGTAGGAGACGCGAGACTCGCCACCGATGAGGACGCTGTCATCGGGGCTGAAGACCATGTCGAGCAGCTGGCTCACGTCGTCGCGAGACGCATTAAGGTCGTCCTCGATAACGCGGGAAAGGTTATGAGCCTCAAGACCCGCCTTCAGTTCCTCGATGGCCTTGGCACCGATGCCCTCGATGCGCAGAAGCTCATCTTCGGTACGGCCGACCAAGTCGGCAACGGTCTCGATGCCGGCCTCGGAGAACTTGTTGGCCCAACGCTGAGAAACTCCCAGGTCGTCGTAGATGTAGAGACGTGCTTCCTCGTCGGTGAGGTTGTTGGCACGACGGCCGCCGATGGATGCGAAATAGCTTGCATAATCAGAGCCGGGAGCAAGGTAGCCCTCGCCGTCGAGCGCCCAGTCCTGCTCCTTGGGAAGGAGCTCCTCGATGTCGCGCAGAGCGGCAGGAGCGGAATCGGGCAGCGCATCGCCTTCCACCTGCTCGGTGGGAACGCCCTTGTAGGTAAGGCCGACCTTGCGATAACGCTCGAGGCCGGTACCCGCAGGAATGGGCTTACCGATGATGACGTTTTCCTTAAGGCCGTGCAGGATGTCGACCTTGCCCTCGATAGCGGCGTCGGTAAGGACCTTGGTGGTTTCCTGGAAGGAAGCCGCGGAAACCCAAGAGTCGGTTGCCAGGGACGCCTTGGTGATACCAAGGAGCAAAGGCTGACCCACGGGAGGATTCTTGCCCTCGAGAACCAGGTTATTGGCAACGTTCTCGAACTCGAAGCGATTGACCTGGCGGCCAGGCATGAGCTCGGAGTCGCCTGCGTCGGTAACGGTGATCTTGCGAAGCATCTGACGTGCGATGACCTCGATGTGCTTGTCGTTGATGTCGACGCCCTGGGACACGTAAACGTGCTGAACCTGGGAAACGATGTAGCGCAAAGTGGTGTCGGCATCGGTGAGCGCAAGAAGCTCATGCGGGTTCACGGAACCCTTGGTGAGCTGCTGGCCGATAGTGACGGTGCAGCCGTCGGAAACGCCGGGCATCAGCTGAGCACGTGCGGAAACGACTTCCTCCTGGATGTTGCCTTCCTGATCGTGGACGGTAAGAGTCTTGGACTGCTTGTCGCCACGAACCTGCAGGACGCCAGAGACCTTGGCAAGAACTGCCAAGCCCTTGGGCTTGCGGGCCTCGAAAAGCTCGGTGACACGAGGAAGACCCATGGTGATGTCTTCGCCCGCGACGCCGCCGGTATGGAAGGTACGCATGGTGAGCTGGGTGCCAGGCTCGCCAATGGACTGAGCGGCGATGATGCCGACCGCAGTGCCGATGTTGACGGGGCGGCTGGTAGCCAAGTCCCAACCGTAGCACTTCTGGCAGATGCCATGCTCGGAATGGCAGGTCATGACGGAGCGATGCTTCAGGGTCTCGACACCCAGAGCGTCCCACTCCTGGAGCTGATGGACGGAAGTGATGTACTCATCCTTCTCGGCCAGGATCTCGCCCGTGGAGGGGTTGACAACAGGCTCGGCCAAGCAACGGCCAACGAGCATCGCGTCGACGCCCTTATCGCCACGCAGAGGAGCAACGGTGCCATCGCAGGTGCCGCAGTCGATCTCACGGATGATGATGTCTTGGGCAACGTCGACCAGACGACGGGTAAGGTAGCCGGAGTCTGCGGTACGCAGAGCGGTGTCGGCCAGGCCCTTACGAGCGCCGTGGGTGGAAATGAAGTACTCCAAGACGGACAGGCCTTCGCGGAAGTTAGCCTTAATAGGAGTCTCGATGTAGTTGCCCTGGGGGTCTGCCATCAGACCGCGCATACCGGCAAGCTGACGAATCTGCTTGATGTTACCTCGAGCACCGGAGAAAGCCATCATGTAGATGGGGTTAAAGCGGTCGAAGTTGTCGGCCATAGCGTCGCCGACCTCTTCGTTGGCCTTGGTCCACACATCGATGACCTGCTGGTAACGCTCGCCATCGGACATAAGACCCATCTCGTACTCTTCGTCGATAACGGCGACCTGCTCGTCGGCAGCAGCCAGGATGGCGGGCTTCTGCGGCGGGATCGTTGCGTCGTAGACGGAGACGGTAACGCCTGCACGAGTTGCATAGTGGAAACCGGCGGCCTTAAGACCGTCCAGGATGGGCTCCATGCGCGAGGTCGTGTAGCGGTTGCAGCAGTCCTCGACAAGCCAGCTGATCTCGGACTTATTCATCTCGTAGTTGAGGAAGGGATAGTCCTCGGGCAGCACGTTGTTGAAGGTGATGCGACCGATCGTGGTCTCGATGCGCTCGCCAGCCTTGTGCTCGGTGTACTGCTCGCGGGCGTCGGCAACCTGAGTGTCCTTGTTCAGGCGGACCCAGACCTTAGCCTGCAGGTCAACGTCGGCACGAGCATCGTAGGCGCGCAGAGCGTCGTCGAAGTCGATGAACGCACGGCCCTCGCCCGGGAATCCGTCGCGAGCAGCGGTGAGGTAATACAGACCGATGATCATGTCCTGAGTAGGAACGGTCAGAGGACGACCATGAGCCGGGCTCTTGATGTTGTTGGCAGAAAGCATGAGAACGCGCGCCTCGGCCTGGGCTTCGTTGCCCAGGGGCACGTGAACAGCCATCTGGTCGCCGTCGAAATCGGCGTTGAAGGCCGTGCAAACCAGCGGATGCAGCTTGATGGCCTTACCTTCGACCAGGACGGGCTCGAATGCCTGAATGCCCAAACGGTGCAGGGTTGGTGCACGGTTCAGAAGCACGGGATGCTCGGTGATGACTTCCTCAAGGACGTCCCAAACATAGGTGGCGCCACGGTCGACGGCACGCTTGGCTGCCTTGATGTTGGCAGCGTACTCAAGCTCAACCAAACGCTTCATAACGAAGGGCTTGAAGAGCTCGAGCGCCATCTGGGAAGGAAGACCGCACTGGTGCAGCTTCAGGTTGGGGCCAACGACGATAACGGAACGGCCGGAGTAGTCGACGCGCTTACCCAAGAGGTTCTGGCGGAAACGACCCTGCTTGCCCTTCAGGTTGTCGGAGAGGGACTTCAGAGGACGGTTACCAGGACCGGTGACGGGGCGACCGCGACGGCCGTTGTCGAACAGGGAGTCGACAGCTTCCTGGAGCATGCGCTTCTCGTTGTTGACGATGATCTCGGGGGCACCAAGATCAAGCAGACGCTTCAGGCGGTTGTTGCGGTTGATGACACGACGATACAGGTCATTCAGGTCGGACGTTGCGAAACGACCGCCGTCGAGCTGGACCATAGGACGCAGATCGGGAGGAATGACGGGGATAACGTCGAGGATCATGTCGGAAGGCTTGTTGTCGGAATGCAGGAATGCATCGACAACCTTCATGCGCTTGATGGCTTTAGTGCGCTTCTGACCCTTGCCGGTGGAAACAATCTCGCGAAGCTCCTCGGCGACCTCTTCGAGGTCGAGGGCGTCAAGAAGGTCGCGAACAGCCTCGGCACCCATGCCGCCCTTGAAGTAATCGGAGTAGTTAAGGCGCATCTCGCGATAAAGAGCCTCGTCGGAGACGAGCTGCTTGGGCTCGATCTTCAGAAACTCGTCGAGTGCCCTGGAACGAAGCTCCTTGCGCTCGTTGAACTCCTCGTAGATGTCGGAGACTTCGTCTTCAACCTCTTCGGGGCTCAAGCGCTCCTCGTCCTCGAACTCGTCAACGAACTCGTCCTCGGCGGGAACGTAGTCGACAGACATACGGCGGACCGACTCGATCAGGCGATCGCGCTCAGCGTCCATCTCCTCAAGGTCGGCAGCAAGCTCGTCGCGCAGGTCCTCGACGTCCTCGTCGCGGGCCTCTTTGTCGACCGAGGTGATAATGGAAGATGCGAAGTAAAGAACCTTCTCAAGCTCTTTGGGGGGAATGTCAAGCAGATAGCCCAGACGCGAAGGCGAACCCTTGAAGTACCAAATATGGGAAACGGGCGTAGCCAGCTCGATATGGCCCATACGCTCGCGACGGACCTTAGAACGGGTTACCTCGACGCCGCAGCGCTCGCAAACGATGTTCTTGAAGCGGATGCGCTTGTACTTACCGCAGGCACACTCCCAGTCCTTGGTGGGACCGAAGATCTTCTCGCAGAACAGACCGTCCTTCTCGGGCTTGAGGGTACGGTAATTGATGGTCTCGGGCTTCTTGACCTCGCCACGGGACCAACCGCGGATATCCTCCGCACTTGCGAGGGAAATGCGGATCGCGTCGAAATTATTGACGTCAAATTCGGACATTTAGTTCTCCTCTCCCAAACCGATCAGGTCGATACTCTCGTCGCCGGAGTCCTTCAGAAGGGCTGCGGTCAAATCGGCGATAGAGCCCAGCAGGTCTTCGTCGGCCTCGGTGTCAAGGACGGGAGCCTTGGGCTCTTCCTTGGCACGAGATTCCTCGGGGTCGGCGGTGACATCGATGGTGCCGCCGTTGCCCTCGAGCTCGACGTTGAGGCACAAGGAACGAAGCTCCTTGATAAGAACCTTGAAGGATTCAGGGACCTCAGCTGCAGGAATGCTTTCGCCCTTGACGATTGCCTCGTAAGCCTTAACACGGCCGGAAGTGTCGTCGGACTTAATGGTCATGATCTCCTGGAGCACGTTGGAAGCGCCGTAGGAGTACAGAGCCCAAACCTCCATCTCGCCGAAGCGCTGGCCGCCGAACTGAGCCTTGCCGCCCAGAGGCTGCTGGGTGATGAGGCTGTAGGGGCCGGTGGAGCGGGCGTGGATCTTGTCGTCGACAAGGTGGCCCAACTTCAGGATGTAGGTCTGGCCAACTGTGATAGGCTCACGGAACTTCTCGCCCGTGCGGCCATCGAACAACCAGGTTTTGCCGGTTGCGGAAAGCTGGGGAACAAACTCGTCACGAGCCAGCTCGCCGTACTTGGCGTGGTTTGCGTTAATAAGGTTGCGGTTGGCCTTCAAGATGGCGTCGGAAATTTCTTCCTCGGTTGCACCGTCGAAGACAGGGGTAGCAACGTACATAGGACCCTCGACGACTTCGTCGGTTTCCTCGGCGTCGGACCAACCCCACTTGGCAGCCCAGCCAAGGTGGTTCTCGAGAAGCTGACCGACGTTCATACGAGAAGGAACACCCAGGGGGTTCAGGATGACGTCGATAGGCGTGCCGTCGGCCATAAAGGGCATGTCCTCAACAGGGAGGATGCGAGAAATAACACCCTTGTTACCGTGACGACCGGAGAGCTTGTCGCCCTGCTGGATCTTACGCTTCTGGGCAACGAACACGCGAACGAGCTCGTTGACGCCGGGGGCAAGCTCATTGCCGTCGCCGCGGGTCTCGCGACGCACGTCGATAACGCGACCGCCAGAGCCATGGGGCACCTTCAGGGAGGTGTCGCGCACCTCGCGGGCCTTCTCGCCGAAGATGGCGCGCAGCAGGCGCTCCTCGGCGGTGAGCTCGGTTTCGCCCTTGGGGGTGACCTTGCCAACCAGAACGTCGCCAGGGCCAACCTCGGCACCAACACGGATGATGCCATCGGCATCGAGGTCGGAAATCATCTCTTCGGAGATATTGGGGATCTCACGGGTGATTTCTTCAGGTCCAAGCTTGGTGTCGCGAGCATCGATTTCGTACTCGGAGATGTGGATGGAGGTAAGCAAGTCCTCGGCAACCACGCGCTCGGAGATGATGATGGCGTCCTCGTAGTTGTAGCCTTCCCAAGGCATGTAGGCGATCATCAGGTTGCGGCCCAGAGACAGCTCGGCATGGTCGCAAGAAGGACCATCGGCCAGAACGTCGCCGACCTCGACCTTGTCGCCAGGACGAACGATGGGCTTGTGGTTGATGCAACCGCCCTGGTTGGAGCGTTTGAACTTGGGTACCAGGTACTCGTCGTACTCGCCATCGGGGCGCTCGACGATGATGGTCTCGCCGTCAACGTAGTCGACGACGCCGGCGTTCTGAGCAACCAGGACCTCACCGGAGTCGACAGCCAAACGATGCTCGATGCCGGTACCGACCAAAGGAGCATCGGGGCGAAGCAGAGGCACAGCCTGACGCTGCATGTTGGAACCCATCAAAGCACGGTTTGCGTCGTCGTGCTCGAGGAAGGGAATCAAGGAGGTAGCGACGGAGGTCATCTGACGGGGCGAAACGTCCATGTAGTCGACGCGATCGGGCGTGACGTCCATGGCCTCGCCGAACACGCCGCGGGAATCGCGGCCACGGCAGAGAACGCGCGTTGCGGGAATGAAGTTGCCGTTGGCGTCGCGACGACCAAACTCACGGGTCTCAAGGTCGAACATCTCGTTCGCCTGAGCGATGGTGTGATGCTCTTCCTCATCGGCAGTCATGTAGTCGATCTCATCGGTGACCTTGCCGTCGACAACACGACGATAGGGAGTCTCGATGAAGCCGTAAGGATTGATGCGAGCATAGGTTGCCAGCGAGCCGATAAGGCCGATGTTAGGACCTTCAGGAGTCTCGATGGGGCACATACGGCCGTAGTGAGAGGTATGAACGTCTCGAACCTCGAAGCCCGCACGCTCACGGGACAGACCGCCAGGGCCGAGTGCGGACAGGCGGCGCTTGTGAGTGACGCCTGCGGCGATGTTGGCCTGGTCCATGAACTGAGACAGCTGAGAAGAACCGAAGAACTCGCGGATGGCGGCGACGATGGGACGGATGTTGACCAGCGTCTGAGGAGTGATCTCGTCAGGCTCCTGCATGCCCATGCGCTCGCGAACGACGCGCTCCATACGGGAAAGGCCGATGCGGAACTGGTTCTGGATCAGCTCACCGACGGTACGAATGCGGCGGTTGCCGAAATGGTCGATGTCGTCGGTAGAGAAGCCCTCCTCGCCATCGTGCAGAGCAACGATGTAGCGCATGGAGGAAATGATGTCCTCCTGCGTAAGGGTAGAGCAATCGTTCTCGGAGTCGAAACCGAGCTTCTTGTTGATCTTGTAGCGACCAACCTTTGCCAAGTCGTAACGCTGAGGATTGAAGAAGAGGCCGTCGAGCATGGTGCGCGCGGAGTCGATCGTGGGAGGTTCACCCGGACGATAACGACGGTAAAGCTCGATCAGAGACTCCTCCTTGGTGGTGGCGGGGTCGCGGTCGAGAGTGCGGATGACCATCTCGGAGTCGCCCAGAATCTCGATAATCTCCTCGCGGGTCTCGGCGATGCCAAGAGCGCGCAGAAGCAAGGTTGCGGGCTGCTTGCGCTTACGGTCGATGCGAACCGAAAGGATGTCGCGCTTATCGGTCTCGAACTCGAGCCATGCGCCACGGGAAGGAATGATCTTGGCATTGTAGAGCGTCTTGTCGGAGGTCTTGTCCTGCTCGGCGGCGAAGTACACGCCGGGGGAACGGACCAGCTGCGAGACGACAACGCGCTCGGTGCCGTTGATGATGAAGGTACCGCGCGAAGTCATGAGCGGGAAATCGCCCATGAAGATCTCCTGCTCCTTCACAACACCCGTCTCGGTGTTGACGAAGCGGATCTCGGCGAACAGCGGAGCCTGATAGGTTACGTCGCGCTCTTTGCACTCATCCACGCCATATTTAGGACCGTCGAAGCGGTACTTACCGAACTCAACGAACATATTCTTGTTGTTGGAGTAGATGGGGCTGATGTCGGCGAAAGCGCTTGCGAGGCCTTCCTCGACGAAACCCTTGAAGCTCTCCGTCTGGATTGCGATAAGATTGGGGACGTCCATGACGTCGGGAATCTTAGCGAAGCTTCGACGATTCCGATAACGGCTGGTAGAAGCCTGGTTTTCAGATTGAACCACGAACTGTTTCCTCCTTCGATGGAACCGGGTTGTTGGCTAAAAACACAAATACTAAAATATATGTGTGAACCCCCCCTTCGTCAAGGATTTTTTTTACTAATTATGTAGGTTTTGTGTTCTTTCCGAATATTTATCAGAACCGCTTCAAACAAAAAGAAGGACCCCGCAGGGTCCTTCCCTATTCGCTTTGCGATACGTGCGCAAACTTTGCCGGCAAGCAAGCGCGCGTTGGGGCGTTGGAGAGATTCAACCTTAAAGCTTGCGCACCTTACGGCATTTAATCACCGACTTGTAGTGCCTAAGGCTGCTCTTGGGAACCTTGACCTTGGCCTTCTTGGGCAGAGATTTAAAGGTCTTGTTGCGTACGAACAGGCTCTTGGACTTGATCTTCACGAGCTTGAGCTTCTTGCAACCAGCGAAAGCCTTGGTTCCGATCTCGGTCACCAGGTACTTCTTTCCCTTGATCTTGATGCTCTTGGGGATGGTGATCGACTTTTTCTTCTTGTTGGATAAGCCCACGACCTTGACGCTGCGACCAAAGGAAGCTTTGGTGCACGTCACCTGATAGCGGATGCCCTTCTTGGTGATGATGGAACCCAAAAGGGAGCTCGTCTTGGTACTTGAGCCCGAATCGGACTTGTTGGCCTTGAAGACGGCACTTACCGTAACGTCGCCCGGGATGGGAATGCCGTCGGCTCCCTCTTCGTAGATGGTAGAGAAGCTGTAGCCGTTCTCTTTGATCTTGTTTGCCTCGGTTTCACCGACCTGCTTAACCAGCTCGTCCCAGGTAAGGCTGTTGGCTTTCAGGTACTGCTCCAAGCTGGCGTGGTAGCTAATCTGCCAGCCCACGAAGGTGGAGCCTTCCTTGGTTGGCTCCTCGCACTCGGGCACCAGACAGTCACCGGCGTAGATAGTCTCGGTCTTTAGGACACTGCTGCCGTTTTTATAGGTAACCGTGTATTTGTCGGGACGCAACTGCTCCAGGTGGGCATCGACCCACTTTTCGCGCAGCTGAACCCAATTGCGCAGACGCTGCGTTTCATCGTCAAAGGTGACGTCGGTGGCGGTATCGGCCCCGAAATGCTCGGTAAAGCCATATTTTTCGCAATTGTAAGAAACTGCTGTTTCTATACGCTGCTTATACCAATCGAACTGGCCACCTTCTTCAAAGAGCTCGTCAAGCTTCTGCTTGAAGGCTTTCCAGCGAGAAATGAACTTGCTAGCAAACACCTCGTCCTTGAGCAGACGTCCGACCCACATCTTGCCGTTTTGGGACCAATCGGCAACCTTGGCTTCAACGGTGTCGCCCGTCTCTTCGTCATCGTAGTCGAGGTTGCCCCAAGCAACGTAATCGAAGTCCCAGGCAGGACCGAAATAGAGCTTACCAGGCTGTTCCGTATCGCGCTTTTTGTACAAATAGGTGCTACCGCCGGCGTAGGCATCACCATTCATGGTGAACTCCTGAAGCCACAGGTAGTCGACCGAGGAATCCAAGTCCAAGTACTCGTCGTAGCGCTTGCCTTCACTGTTCTTGAAGGTATCGCTATACAGGGCCTCCTCGGTTTCGTCGATGTAGTTTTTGATGTAGTTGTACTGAGCTTCCTGGGCAGCTTCGGAGTGCTCGTCGAAGCTAGGGCTTTCGATGCTCCAGTTGATCGAAGCATCCTGAGTATCGAAATCCTGTTTGGAACTGCCGCTCTCGCCTAGATTCAAAAGATAGCCGCCTGTGATTGTTGAGCCTTCTGTGGCACTGCGCCCCTCATCAGACTCCAAATCATCGATATCGATGCAGCTTTCGCCAACGCGTACCTGCTCGCACAGGTAATAACTACCGTAATACTCGCCGTCCATCACGACCTCAACCGGCTCAAGCTTGACGGTGTACTCCATCCCCAACTGCTCGCTCAACCAATAGGTCATCTTGTTATGCAACTGGGAGTTGTCGTAGTAGTTCGCAATCAAAGTCCAGTGCTTGCTCTTGCCCATGCCCAGCAAGCCGGCTTTCTTGTCGAGCTTTACCTTGTAGGGCCTGTGCGTCGTGTTGGCACCCCAGGTCGAATTGCCGCGGCCGCGCACGTAGTCAAGTTCGTAGCTCTGGCTTTCCTCGTGCTTGCCCGTGTATTCGCTGGTCCAATTATCAGGGACGCTTATATCGATGCTGCCGTAGCACTCCACGCTGTGGTCGTCGGAGGAGTTCATATCGGCAACGGTATGGCCTTTGGATTCATCGATGTTGAAATTGATAACCGGCACCGAGAACTTCATGAACTCAAAGTTCTTGAGCAATATCTGCTGGGTTTCGCTCGAGCCCGTCTTTCCCGTGTCGATGATCTTGAAGGAAACGCTATGCTCGCCGGTAATGCTCTTCTTGCTTATGTCGAGGCAGTAATCCTCCGTGCCCGGATCCCAATTTCCTTTTTTCTTCTGAGTGCTCAGCTCAAAGGTGCTCAAAAGCTCGCCATCAAGATAGCAGGCAAGCTTCGCGCTCGTCTTTCGCGCAGTTACCGCCTGAACGCGGATACGGCTAACCACTTCTTTATCATCGAAGTTAAACGTTTTGGTAACTCCGATGCCATCGGTGGCCAGCGCATCGGCAGGACCGCTTAGCAACAATCCATTAGCGCTCTCGTCGAGAGCCACAGTTTCGGCTTTAGCGCCTTCCGGCAGTTCAAGCTGACCCGCGTCATACAAGTTTGCGAAATTCTGGCTCTCGTAATCACAAACTTCGGCGGACTCGTCCTCGCCGTCCGCACCCTGACCGGAATCGCCTGTGTCGCCTGCGGCCTGATCGGCGTCGTCTGTGCCTTGGCTGCCATCGTCTGAGCCATTGCCGTCAACGGCGCCGCTCGGCGAATCCGCATCGTTTGCCCCCTCTGCTGAAGCCGTGGTAGGCACCACGAAGCAGAGCGTAGAAACGAGTACGATACTCAAAAACGCACGCAGCAGACAATCGGCCAAATTCTTACGTTCTTCCATCGGTTCCACCCAAATCCAAATAACGCATGGTGCTCTCCCTTGCTGGCATCCATGCCTTGATTTTTACAAGATACCTTGCAATGGCCTAAAACCAAAATTGCTTTACCTTCTTTTTGCGAAACGGCCGAAAGCCCCGAACCCCAGCTCATCGCGCAGACAGATAAAAAATACGAAGTAACTAGGAATTTTCCTTTTTGCAGGCCACCAACAAAACCGAAGAGAGCGCCGCCATACTCGCAAAGGCAAATTCGAGCCCCGCGGAATTCAGCACGCCAACGAAGACAGCCACGCCCAATGCGACGAAGACATTCCTTGATGTGGTGAGCATCGCTGTTGCCTGCGGCATGTCCTTATCGCACACTGAATTGTTGCCCCAAGTAACCAAAGGCATCTGCGCAAAGCCAATGCCGGCATAGCGCAGCGACGCACAGAACGCAGCCCAGAAAACGCTTTCGTTTAGACCAGGCACGCACATAAGCAAATTACCCACCAGCAAAAGCAACATACTTGCAAAGGCAACAAGGGGCATGCCGCATACATCGAAAATCTTTCCCGCCACGGGGCTAACTAAAGCCATAAGCAAAGCAGCTGGAAGCACTGCCAAACCGGCTACCGAAGCACTGCAGCCCAAATCCCCTTGTAAATACAGGGGCAAAACGGCAGCTCCACCCATCATCAAAGCGTAGAGCGCAGACGATCCAAGGACCGCGCGGGCAAAAGATTCCCTCTTCAGCAAACGAAGATTTAAGAAAGGGTCTTGAGCGCGCAGTTGGCGCGGAACGAAAGCAAAAGAAGCGGCAAGGCCCAAAAGAATAGCGATGATGGACGCAGGGTCGAGCAGGCCCTTTGAAGGAAGCTGGCCCAAGCCAATAGCTAATCCGCCGAAAACAAAGATGCTCAGGCCGAAACTGGGTACATCCATCTTCTTGGGGTTAAGCGCAAACGTGTTTTTCATCAGCAGAAAGGCGGCCAAAAGACAAAGCAGCGCCGCGCAACCTACAAGGGCAAACAGGGCCCGCCATCCAAGAGTGTCGACAATCAAACCGCCCAGAGCAGGCGCAACTACGGGCGCGAAGCCAACACTCAAGCCAAACCAGCCCATGCGTACACCTCTCTGCTCTTTAGGAAACATACGCATGATCGAAACTTGAGTGAGATTCGACACAAGGGCGTTCGTCGCAGCCTGACCAATGCGGGCCAGCATGATCAAAGGAAAATTAGAGCTGAGGGCGCAAGCGGCGCAACAAAGGCAAAAAAGCGCCACTGCAGCTAAGTAGAGAGGCCGGGAAGGGAAACGCGTTGCCAAATAGCCCGTAGCGGGCATGAACACCGCAAGAGCAAGCGCATAACCGCTCACTAGCCATTGCACGGTAGCGTCGTCGACCCCTAACCCAAGCCCAATTGCTGGCAAGGCGGTATTAAGCGCTGTGGCAAGCAGGGCCAAAATGACGCAGGTGGCGCAAAGATTTGCAAATAGAAGATTTTCAGACTTCACTGACATAAAACCATTTTCGCAGAAAACCCAAAGCAGCTAAAATGCCTTGCCCGCAAAAAATCCCAGCCCCGATCCCGCAACTTCAACGCTGCGAAACCAAGGCTGGGACAAATGATGCTCAAAATCCTGCCGAGGCTACTCGAAATCGTACAGATCTTTGGTGGCTTGCATGAAGTCCCGGTAGACCTCTTCGAGTATGGAATCATCCAAGGGAAGCTCGAAACCAGTCGGGCACTCTTCTTCGTCAAACTCGGTGACTTCCAAGATCACGATCTCGCCGGAATCCCCCGTACCCTGCTCTTGCCCCTGTGCGACAGGAAAGAAACAGGCGTACTGGCGATCTTGATGAATGATGATCCCCAGGAATTCCAAGTAGGTTAAATCGCCCTTGGCGTCCTCGAACGTGAACACCATGCCCTCTTCAACGGGAGGACAAAAATTAGGTGCAGAACCTTCGCGCATAATGCCTCCTACTTCTTCTTACGACGATAACGCGGACGGCCGGTATCGGAGGCCTTCTGCTTGGGCTTGAACTTCTTCTCTGTCTCGGCAGAAGCGTCGGACGATTCGGCGCTTGTTGCCTTTGACTCGCCCTTGCCGGCCTCATCGCCAGCGGCAGCCGAAGTTGCAGCCTGGGCGGAAACGCCAGCTGCACCAGAAGTACCAGGTGCGCTCAGGGCCAGGACGGGCGTGCTTGCAAAGGTGAAGATTTCAACCGCATCGCCCAGCTTGCGGCGAAGTTTGGCAAAAACTTCCTCGCGAGATTTCCAGATGCAGAACAAAGGCGTTGCGACGCAAATGGAAGAGTAAGAGCCGGAGACCAAGCCGATGACCATTGCGAACGCGAAGTCCTGCAGGGTCTCTCCGCCGAACAGGCACATTGCGATAACCGGAACAAGAGAGGTTGTTGTGGTGTTGATCGTACGGATGAAGACCTGGTTGATGGAATGGTTGGCCATAGAAAGGAAGGTTGCCTTGACCTTGGATTCCTTCATGTTCTCGTTGATGCGGTGGAAAACGACGACGGTGTCGTAGAGCGAGTAACCCAAAATGGTAAGAAGAGCCGCAACGGTGTTAGGCGTGATTTCGCGCCCGACCAGCGCATAAATGCCCACCACGATGATAAGGTCGTGCAGCAAAGCGATGACGGCCATGACGCCCATCTTGTACTCGAACCTAACCGCGATGTAGCAGATGATCAGGAACAGCGAAACGATAAAGGCGATCAAAGACGAATTGATGACGCTCGCGCCCCAGTCGGGACCGATGGTGCTTACCTGATAGGAATTCGTGGACAGGCCAAGCGAGCTGGCAACGGACTGAGCGTGCGAAGCAGCATCCTCGGCAGAAGTGGTGGTGGTGCGGATCAGGAAGCCGTTCGCACCATTGGATTCCGTGGTCTGGATAACGGCGTCGGTCTCGCCAACCTTCTCGAAGGCAGAGCGCATCTGATCGGCAGTAACGTCGCCGGTATCGCTAAAGGTGATAGAAGTGCCGCCAACGAACTCGATGCCGAAGTCGACGCCCTTCACGCCTACCACGAGGAAGGAAAGAACAATCAAACATGCAGAGAAGGTAAGCAGATACTTACGTGCACCCATGAAGTTGATGTCCTTCTTGATGAAGCGACCCTTTACCGCCTTGAAGTGGTCCGCCACCTCGGAAACCATGGAGGGCTCGGGGTTGGGGGTGTTCTGCAGTTCGGTGAGCTCAGCGTAAACGGGGGCCGCCTTCTCGCAGTCCTTAACTCCCCAGAAGCCAGGATGCTTAGCGATGGAGATAGGAGCAAGCAGGCGAACCAAAGGCGCCTTGAGGATAAGCATCATGACGATGTCGCAGATGATGCCCAAGGCAAGGGTCATGCCGAAGCCCTTAACCGAAGCACTTGCCAGGAAGAACAAGGTAAGCGCAGATACGAGCGTGACCAAGTCGGCGTCGATGGATGTCAGGATGCCGTGGCGAACGCCGGTGACGGATGCGGCGCGAACGCTGCGACCCATGCGAATTTCCTCACGGAAGCGCTCCAAGACCAGGATCGAGGAGTCGGCAGCCATGCCGATCGTCAAAACGACGCCGGCCAAACCTGCAAGGGACAAACTGAACAGGCCCAGCGACGATAGCAAGCCAAGCAAGCCCATGTAGAGGATCGCAAACACAGCCATCGCGGCAGCCGTCAGCAAGCCCAGGCCATGGTAGAAGAACAAAAGATAGAGAATAACCAGGATCAGACCGATGAGTGCGACAAGCACGCCGGTCGCAAGTGCGTCCTGACCGAGGGTAGGACCAACAACCTGACTTTGCTCGTACTTAAAGCTCACAGGCAGCGAACCGGACTCGAGGACGGTCTGCAGAGCCTGAGCTTCTTTCAGGGTGTAGTTGCCGGTGATGGAGACCTCGCCGCCGGTAATCTCGGACTGAACGGCGGGCGCGCTTTGAATCTGGCCGTCGAGGATGATGACGATCTGGCCCTTATCGGATGCAAGCTCCTTGGTGGCCTCCGCGAAAGCCTTGGTACCCTCGGAGTCGAGCTTGATATTAACGGCGTAATCGGTGCCGGTCTCGGAAGCGCGATCAACGCTGACGCTCGTGATGTTCTCGCCGGTAATCAGCGGGGTGTAGCTGCCCTTAACGTCGGCATACGTGGTCTGAGACCCCTGGAAAGAATTACCGAAATCATCAGTAAAGGTCTGCTGGCTTGCATAAGAGCCACTGGAAATCGCGCTCTTGTCCTCATCGTTGGTGAACGAGTCGGCGCGAGCGAACTCAAGAACACCCGTCTTGCCGATGGTGTTCAGTGCGGTTTCCGCATCAGTCATGCCAGGGATCTGAACCAGAATCTGATTGTTGCCCTGAACCTGGACAACCGCCTCGGAGGCGCCGAGCGCATTAACGCGGCTCTCGATGACCGAGCGAGACTTCTCAAGGTCTTCAGAGGAGATATCGGAGCCGTCGGTGGTGTTTGCCGAAAGGACAACCGACAAGCCGCCCTGAACGTCCAAGCCCTGGTTGATCTTCTCTTGAGGAGGAATGAAGGCGAAGCATGCGCCGATAACGAGCAAGGTGGTGAGAATGATCAGCCACACGTTGCGACGATTCGGGTTTTTGACTTTACTCTTCTTTTTGGCAGCGCGGCGGGCGTTTTCCTTGGCAATGCTGACGGAACGCTCGTGCTTGTCGGCCTTTTTCTGAGCCTTCGCGCGCTCTTTGCGCTGGCCCTTCAAAACCTTAGCGGCAGCTTTCTCCTCGCGCGTGGGCTTGGGACCCTTTGCTTTCTTGTCGACCTTACCACGTGCTTTGAACTTGGGAGCGGGGGCTTCCTCGGCTTTGCCAGCTGCACCCTCGTCTTCGCTATCGGATTCGGAACCCTTCTTGCTCGAAGCATCCTCAGAAGGCGAATCGGCTTTCTTGGCGTCTTCGGCCTCGGAGTCTGCCTCGTCGCCTTCGGCCTGGCCCTTGACGGCTTCAACCTGGGCATTGCCAGCTTCGGGCTCAGACGAAGCGTCCTCTGGTTCGTCTGCGACGGCTTCGGGCTCTAGCTTCAGAGCCTCGTCCTCTCCCGATGTTTGCTCGTTATTTTCTTCAGACATACGCTCCCCTATTGGAATCGCTTTCATTACCTAAATAAACAAAACAGCGCGCTTTGCCCACCAGTAAAGGCAAAAGGACGCACTACGCGAATATGCAATTGTTCATAATACCGCGAAAAAGGGCTGTTTCTATCAGTAATCGTTTGCCGCCGGGGAATTCATCCAATCACAATAGAATTCCTCGAAACTACCTGCATGGATGGCCGCGCGAGCTTCGTCCATAAGGTGCAGCAGGAAATACAGGTTGTGAATCGAAAGAAGGATACCGCCGAGCATTTCCTTTTGTTTCACCAGATGGCGGATATAGGCACGCGAATGCTTCTGGCAAACCGGGCAAGAACAATCCGGATCAAGGGGCCCGAAGTCGCGCGCGAACTTCGCGTTCGTCATGTTCATACGGCCAGTATGGCTAAAGGCCGTGCCCATACGCGCCGTACGCGTGGGAAGAACGCAATCGAACATGTCGACGCCCTCATGCACTGCACGCATCAGGGTGGTTGGATTCCCGACGCCCATAAGATAGCGGGGCTTGTCCTCGGGCAAAACGCGCGCAACCGTGCCGAGCGTCTGGAACATGAGCTCGTGAGGCTCCCCGACTGAATAGCCGCCAATTCCATAGCCGCCAAAGGCCTGCCCGCCCCGGGCGAGCGAATCGTCATTGATTTGCATCAGGCGCTCAACCGACTTCAGGCGCAGGTCAAGGTGCATACCTCCCTGCACAATGCCGAAAAGCGTTTGATCGGTGCGCGTATGCGCCGCCAGGCAGCGCTCGGCCCACGCGGCCGAAAGATCGACCGCACGCTCGACAAAGCTTTTCTCGGCAGGGTACGGCGTGCATTGATCGAGCTGCATCACTATATCGGCACCGAGCTTCTGCTGAATGTCCATATTTTCTTCAGGCGTCCAGTAATGACGCGAGCCGTCGTAGATGCTCTGAAGCTTAACGCCGTTAGGATCGAGCTTCAGGGTTTTGGCCAGGCTGAATACTTGGAATCCGCCGGAATCGGTAAGGATGGGCCCATCGTAGGCCATGAAGGAATGAAGCCCGCCTGCCTCAGCAATAAGGTCGGCGCCGGGGCGCATTGCCAGGTGATACGTATTGGAAAGAATAACCTGCGCGCCTATTTCCTTTAAGGTTTCGGGGCGAACGCCCTTAACGGTTGCGCAAGTACCGACTGGCATGAACAAGGGCGTCTCGAAAGATCCGTGCGCGGTTTCGTACACACCCGCACGTGCATGGCCACAGCTCGCCTTAAGCTCGTAATCGAACAAAGCCACGAGCTATTCCTCATCATCCTGGAATTCGGTACCCATTTCGAGCAAGCTCATAAAATCAAGCTCATGAGGCTCACAGTCGGGCAGGGATTCAGCAAACCTAACAAAATCATCGAAGGAACCGTGACGAACCTGCGACAGATCGTAATCGATGGGGTCGATCAACATGTCCGTAACCAAGAAGGCATCGCAACCAAGCTCCATGGCCGCCAGATCCTCGGAAGTGTTATTGCCCACCATCAAAACGTCCTCGCCCTTAAGTCCGGCGTAGGAAAGGTTCTCTTGGTAGTAATCGAGACTCGGCTTGACGTGAGACGAATTGCTGTAGGTAGTCATGCGCTCGAAATCGCCTTCGTTGAGCCCAACCCACCCGATGCGCTCACGGACAGCGGTGGTGGGGAAAATGGGCATGGTTGTGAGGTAGAGGGGGTAGCCTTTCTTGCGAAGAAGCTTAACAACGTAAGCAGCCTGCGGGAAAGGAGCCAAGTCGGCAGCGATGTCGTTGTATGGACCGCGGTAGAACTCGTACATCTTGGGCTCCATGAGCTCTTGGCTCAAACCGGTGTCCTTTTCGAAGGCTTCCCAAAAAGCCTCCTTATTGGTAAGACCCTCGTGCTCGTCGCACATGACAGCCGTTGAGGTAAACACCTTCTTCACCAAACCCTGAGGGTCGTCGAAGCCCTCATCGGCAAAGAATTTACCCAGCTGAACGCCATATTTCTTAAGGAAATTATCGATATCCATGGGAAGTAGAGTTCCGTCAAGATCGAAAAATATGGCCTGGTACGATCGGTCTTCCATCAATCACCTTTCACGAGGCTAATAAAACCGGGCAAGCCATTTGAGCCGAAGCTCATTTTGAGAACCATGGACTGGCTTTCGGCGGCCCTAGCGCACATCCAAACGGAAAACGCATATGACCTGCGGCTTGTCCGCCGCCTGGGCTCGCATAAGCCCGGCGTGGGGAATGAGCCTAAGCTAGACTCCTTCCATAGTGTGTGATGGTACTATATGTTTCCTAAACCAAGGCTGATAAATTAAGGTCAAATCGAAAGGAGCATTAACCGAACCATGAAGCTTTTGCTGCATGCCTGCTGCGGTCCCTGCTCCCTAGAGCCCTATCGCCTGCTCGCTGAAGAAGGCCACGACATCACGATCTTCTTCAGCAACGCCAATATCGAGCCCGCCGAAGAATATCAACAGCGCTTGGACACGCTGCTCGCATGGGCGCACACTAACGAAATCCCCGTCGTAAGCGACAGCTGGGACAACGACGAATGGGAAACGCTCATAAAGGAAGCCTGGAGCCCCAACGACCCCCGCGCGCGCAGATGTCGAGCCTGCTACCGTTTCAGACTCGAGCGCGCTGCGGCATATGCTCACAAGCACGGCTTCGATGCGCTCGGTACCACCTTGGCCGTAAGCCCCTATCAGCTCTTCGAGGTTTGCGGCGAAGAGCTAAAAGAAGCCTGCGGCGCCTATTCAGGCCTTACCCCCATCCACAACGATTACCGCCCCTACTACCCTGCAGCTACGACGCGCAGCCGCGAGCTCGGGATGTACCGACAGAATTATTGCGGATGCCGCTGGTCCATCGAAGAGGCCAAAGCCGACCGAGAACGACGCAAACTCGAACGCAAGAAAGCAAAAGAGCTCAAACGAAAAGAGAAACTGCTCAATATGAAAACCGACGATTTCGACTACGACCTTCCCGAGGAACTCATCGCCCAGGAACCTGCCCCCATCCGCGACGAATGCAGGATGCTTGTCACGAAAAGAGACACCGGTGCGATAGAAGACCGCATTTTTAAGGACATCGAAGAATATTTGCAACCGGGCGACCTGCTCGTAGCAAACGAGACGCGCGTTATGCCGGCACGACTGCTTGGACAAAAACGAGGTACGGGCGGCTCGGCCGAGGTTTTCCTTTTGCGTGAGCGCTTCGACGTAGAGCCAAAGAAAGATGCTTCCGCGATATGGGAGGTCCTTGTGCGTCCCGGCAAAAGACTCAAGCCCGGAACTGGGGCTTTGGTTGATTTCACCGATGAAAACGGAGAGATTGCCTTAAGCGCCGAGATCATCGACTGGGTCGAGGGCGGGCAGAAGGGCGAGCGCCTTGCACGCTTGAGCACAACACGCGCATCGCTTGACGAAGCACTTCATGCCGTTGGCCACACTCCCCTGCCTCCTTACATCAAGGGCTATGCAGGCAACGAGGAGATGTACCAGACGGTATACAGCCGCGAGGAGAAATCGGCAGCGGCTCCGACGGCGGGATTGCATTTCACGCCCGAGCTTATCGAGCGACTTAAGGCAAAAGGCATTGAATGGGAAACGGTCCATCTGGAGGTTGGCCTTGACACCTTCCGCATCGTCGACGAAGAAAACCCGCGCGATCACGCAATGCACACGGAGTTCTACACCGTGCCTCAACGTACCGTCGACGCTATCAAAGCATGCAAAGAACGTGGCGGACGCGTGATCGCGGTAGGAACCACCAGCGTTAGGTCGCTCGAATCGGCTTGGGACAAAGAGAACGACGAGCTACGCGCACGTGATCGCGAATCAACGAATCTTTTCATCCTGCCAGGATACGAATTCCACGTGGTTGATCAGCTGATCACTAATTTCCACGTGCCCCGTTCCACGCTAATGATGCTTGTGAGCGCATTCAGCACCCGAGACAACGTGATGCGCGCCTACCGCCATGCCATCAAACGACGCTATCGCATGCTCTCGTTCGGCGATGCGATGTTCATAAGGCTCTAGGGTCTGCCAAATCATAAGGCTCTGGGCCTAGTAGAGCCCAAGGTTTTAAAGCCAATAATCCTCGGCTTTAAAACCGAATCATGGATTCAAACGCGAAGATTAAAGCCGCCGCCCCTTTCTTAAACGCAGGAAAGGAGCGGCGGCTCTTTATGCTGTTGGCTTTTTGAGTTTGCGAGGCTAGCTTCAAATAAATTTGCCTAGTTTATCTGCGAATCGAGGAAGCAATTCATCTTAGGCTCCTCGACGTCGCCTTCGGACAAAGGGATACCGAAGGCTTTGGCGACGGCGAAGGCCTGACCGTGCCTAAGCTCCGCTTCGGAATGACGTTGAGCCATTTTAAGATAGTGGGACTCAAGCAAAAGGATGCGCGAAACATAGGTCATGAGCTGAGGATCGGAACCTGAAATCTGCAGCATGGCAGCCATGGAATCAGGCTCCAAACTTAAAAGCAGGCTGGAGTCCATTTCGGTGGCACCGTCGAGGGTGGCCTCCAAGAGCTGCGCTGCGCCCTCCGGGTCGTTGTCTTCCTTGGCAGTAAGAAAACTTTTGCGTATGGCTCCGGCCAATTCCAAAATCATGCGCATCAGGTAATCCTGGGTGAACATCAAGCGCTCCTTCGTCAAATACCCTCGGGGGCAATAATACCCAAATGGTTGAAAGCGCGGGCCGTAGCTTGCCTACCTTTCGGGGTGCGCATAAGCAATCCCTGCTGCAGCAGATAAGGCTCGTACACATCCTCGATCGTGTCAGGTTGCTCAGACAGAGCCGAGGCTAGGGTCGACAAGCCAACGGGACGTCCGGCAAACTGCTCGCAGAGTAAGCCAAGGATGCGATTGTCCATAGGGTCCAATCCCAAGGAATCAACTTCAAAGAAACTTAAGGCTTGAGCTGCGCAATCCTCGTCTATCACGGAATCACCCTTTACCTGAGCCCAATCCCTTACGCGCTTAAGCAGCCTATTGGCCAATCGAGGCGTACCGCGACTCCTGCGAGCGATTTCCAGAGCACCTTCTTCCATGATGTCGACGCCCAAAATCGAAGCAGAACGAACCACAATTTGAGAAAGCTCTTCGGGACTGTAGTAATCAAGACGAAATGCGATACCGAACCTGTCTCTCAAAGGCCCCGTTAAAAGACCGGTCCTCGTGGTTGCACCAATAAGAGTGAACCGTGGTAAGTCCAAACGAATCGACCGCGCAGCAGGGCCCTTCCCTACAACAATGTCGAGAACGAAATCCTCCAAAGCAGGATAGAGGACTTCCTCAACCATGCGATTCATACGATGAATCTCATCGATGAAAAGAACATCGCCTTCCTCGAGATTGGTAAGAATGGCCGCCAAATCTCCCGTGCGTTCTATAGCCGGACCACTGGTTGTTTTAATGTGTGCACCCATCTCGTTTGCAACCACGCTTGCAAGCGTGGTTTTGCCAAGACCCGGCGGGCCGCTGAATAGAATATGATCCGCTGCCTCACCGCGGCGCTTGGCAGCCTCGATTACGATCGAAAGGCTTTCTTTCACCTTGGTTTGACCCAGGTAATCGCCTAAATATTTGGGGCGCAGGCTGCGATCAAGGGCAAGGTCTTCCTCAACCAGCTCAGTTGACGTGGTACGACCAGCCCGATCACAGGCACTGGGGCTCGCCTCACCTGAATCGAACAACACGCTCTCTATCTTGAACTCGCCACTCATAAGTAATTAGTCTCCCAGTCTTTTGAGCGCATATTGCAGCAAAACGGCCTCGGAGCCGTCGATGGGGCAACCCTTCAGAGCAAGCCGAGCCTCGGTATCGGTGAAGCCCATCGAAAGCAAGGCCTCGAGCGCACCTGCGAAGGAGCTTGCAAGCTGAGGCTGCAGCGGCTCAGCGCCGTCGTGGGACACCGCATTCGTACCCTCAAAGCCGTCTTTAAGCTCAAGAATAATACGTGAAGCCATCTTCTTGCCGACGCCGGGCACGCGTTGTATGGCTGCCGTATCCTGCAGAGCGACATAGCTCGCAACCTCGGTGGGCGCATAGGTGGAAAGAACAGCAAGCGCCACCTTGGGGCCCACGCCGGAAACGCCGATAAGCTTTTCAAAAACATCCTTCGCCTCAGAGCTAAGGAAGCCATATAAGGAAAGGGAATCGTCCCTCACCGCTAGCTTGGTAAGGATGCGCACTCTTGAGCCAGGCTCGGGCAAACTGACCAAATCGCAGGAAGACATAAGCACTTCATAACCCACACCTGAAACTTCGATGACCACCGAAGAGCTCTGGCGCGCAAGAATGTCTCCGCATAAAGTCGAAATCACGATAAACCAGCCTCTCTTTTCCCAGTGCCCGGGAAAGAATGGGTCGCAAAGCAAATCGCCGCAGCCAAAGCGTCGGCCGCATGATCAGGGCGAGGCACCTGATCAAGGCCAAGAACCTGCTTGACCATGTATTGGACCTGCGCCTTGTCGGCAGATCCGGTACCAACCACTGCCAGCTTAATCTGGCTCGGAGCAAATTCGGCCACCTCAATACCCTCAGCAGCACAGGCCACCAAAGCGGCCCCCCTGGCCTGCCCCGTTGCAAAGGCGCTCTGAACGTTCACGCCGAACCACACCGTTTCAATGCCGACACACGTAGGCTTGTAATGATCGACGACAGCCGCCGTTTGCTCGTAAATCTTGCGAAGCCTGAGCTCGAGCGAAGTTGAACTGCTCGTTTCGATGCACCCATATGCCACACAGCTCATCTTCGAGGCGCGCTGCAAAACAACGCCCCACCCCGTATGAGCCAAACCTGGGTCGATGCCCAAAATGACACGTTGCGCCTGCTTTACCACCAACGAACTCCTGCATTAGTTCAAACATTTGTTCGTATACTAGCACATTTGTTCGTATTCGAATCGAAAATCGAACAAAGAAGAGTCGTGATTTTAGACAAGCAGAGGCAAGACCCTTAAGCGATGACTACGCCAAAAACGAGCAGACCGCGGATTCCAGGGCATCGATGTCGCCATCGATCACATCAGTAAAGCGAATAGGCAGCGAATCGAGTTCAGCCAGGCCCGCGGGGATGTTGTTCACTCCGGTTTCTTTAGCGATAAGCTCATTTAGCTCGCAATCGGTAAGCTTGCAGACATCCTCGGGCAGGGGATCGCCTGCCGCAATGCCGTGCAGGGCGCGATACACGTTGACACCGAATTTAGCCCAATGAGCAGTCGATGCGACAAGCATCGGGTTCTTGCCTTTGTTGTTTTGGGCAACCTTCATCGCAACAGCAGTATGAGGATCGATAAGATAGCCCTGTCCTTCGAAAACCTCCTTGATGGTAGCCAGGGCACAGGCGTTGTCCACAAAACCAGCGGAATAGTCTTCCTGCAAACGCTTCTTGGTTTCAGGGTCAAGCTCGAAGTGCTTATCTTCCTTCAAGGAACGCATCCATTCGGCAACCAGCGAGGAGTTCCTGCCCGACAGCTCGAACACCTGACGCTCGACGTTGGAAGACACCAAAATATCCATCGAGGGCGACGCCGTGAGAATGAACTCGCGGTCGCGGATGTCGTAGATACCGGTGTTGATGAAATCAGTCAAAACGTGATTGTCGTTGGAAGCGCAAACGAAACGCTCGATGGGGGTGCCGATCTGACGTGCGTACCACGCGGCCAGGATATTGCCGAAATTGCCGGTGGGAACGCACACATCAATGGGCTTGCCCGCCTCGACCTTCCCGTCGGCGACCATCTTGGCATAGCTCGAAACGTAATAGACAACCTGAGGAAGCAGGCGACCCCAGTTGATAGAGTTCGCGCTCGACAAGGCGATGCCATGCTCTGCCTTGAGCTTTTCAGCGAAAGATTCGTCGCCGAAAACGGTTTTAACGCCCGTCTGGCAATCATCGAAGTTGCCGCGTACCGCCCAAACCATGACATTGCCGCCTCGCTGGGTGGCCATCTGCTTGTACTGGATGTCGGACACGCCGCCCTCGGGATACAGGACAGCTATTTTTATCCCCTCGGCATCGCAAAAGCCCTCAAGGGCGCCCTTGCCCGTGTCACCGGAAGTGGCAACAAGAATCAGGAACTCGTAATCGATCTTGCCCTGACGACGAAGCTCGGCGGCACTTGCGCTGAAAAAATTGGGCAAGCATTGCAGAGCCATATCCTTGAAGGCACTTGTCGGCCCATGCCAAAGCTCAAGCACATGGAAATCGTCATCAATAGAAGTAATGGGGGCAATTTCAGGCGTGTCGAAACGCTCGCCATAGGTTTTCTCCATCAGCTCATCAACAAGATCGTCAGATAGATCGGTGTTGAACGCCTTGTACACAGCCGCGGCACGCGCGTGATAGGGCATCTTGGCAAAGGCCAAAATTTCCTCAAGCGAGAAATGAGGGAGCACCTCAGGGACGAACAAGCCGCCGCCGTCGGCAAGACCCTTCACGATTGCCTCGGTGAATTCGATGGGCTCCCCGCAGCGACCTCGGGTGTCAATATAGCGATTGCTTGGCATAAGATGCTCCTTTGTAAGGTATGATTTCCGAAGTATAAACCACGCAAGGCTTCTTGCGGAGCAACGAAGCATACCAAGCTGGCGAACATCGCAAAACGGGATCGCTTCGTATAAGCAAATTAAGCCAAAGCAGCTTACCCCGCCCGAGTCATCAAGCAAGGAAAGGGCATCTTATGACTAAAGTCTCGATGTCGCACGAAGAATACCTCGAAACCATCGTCATGCTTGGCGGAACGACAACCCAAGCGGTTCGTTCCGTCGATGTTGCAAACAAGCTCGAAGTGTCTAAAGCATCAGTCTCCAAAGCAATCTCCTCACTGCGCGAAGCGGGCATGCTCGATCAGCCCTATTACGGCGACATCACCCTCACCGAAGCTGGATACGAATACGGCGCCGCCCTGCTCAAACGCGAAAAAATGCTCGAGCGCTTCCTTGTCGAGAAGATCGGCCTCTCCCCCGAGGAAGCAGAAGAAGAGGCCTGCCATATCGAGCATTGCATCAGCGATGAGGCCTTCGAGAAATGGCTTGCGTTCCTAGCATCCATCGGCATCGAGTAAACCCGAACAAGCTACGCACGGCTTCCGCTCATCGCCAAAGCCAATCGAATCAAGCCACGCTTCTCCCCATAAACAAGCTCATATCTTTCGGAATGCGAACGGTGATCTCGATCTGAGCGAAATCACAATCCTTTTGCTCGACAAACTTGCATCCACAGCCCTCGTCAAATGACGGGGCTTTTTCTTTGACCGAAGAACAATCCGTGGCGCATGTTTTCAGAACAGCACCTGCGCTGTTTCCCTTACTCGAATCTTCGACTGCGGGAAGACAAGTCTGTTCGCCCTGAGCGTAAAAAGAAGGCCCCGCAGGCAAAGCCCCACTAAGGAGCTTAGGCTCAACCCCAATCAGCGCCTCATCGCTGCCAAATCGGTGCAAACAGCCATAACAGACGTCCATATCCGAAAAACAACTCGACCCGCATACCGGGCACTTCTTCAAATCGCTCATTTCAACTCTCCTTGATTCACCCGCCCCGCAATCGGAGCTTTACCTTATCTATCTTCATACGTGCGAAAGCCCGGGGCTTTGCCCTAATGAATTGCCTAAAAACCGCGCAGCTCGCCAAGCCGAAAACGCAGCACGAGCTTCTGCCGCAAGCGTGCACAGACTACTCACCCATACAGGCCAAGCAAAGCTGGTCGCCAGGTTCAAACCACCGAGATGTAAGCTCGGTCTCCTCAACCGCTCGTTCAATAACCCCTTCAGCCCCACGACACGAAAAGACCCTCCAAGGAAACACGCGCCTTGCCGCAAGCACCACACCATGTCGGTCGAAGAAAGCTGCGTCCACCGCGCTTTTCATGCCAAAGGTATGAATGCTGCGGCATGGTGCAATAACAAGCAGATCGCCGTCGAATCGTTTATCGAACAAGCCGAGCAAACGCCAACGGGTACGACCGGCAATACCCAGCCGTCCGAAAACACGAGCGTCGAACGAAATTCGGCAAGCTCCCCCATCCTTCATTTCTCCACCTTTCCTTCAATACCATTAGTTCGAAATGTGCACCTAACGAAACGCCATCGACACAAAGCTCGATTCGCCTTCTCCCTGACAAACGACATAGCACCACCGATAAATACCCTGGTTTTTCACGAAAGACGCAATGCAAGACGCGCCGGAATCGACCTTGGTCCAAGATTTACCCGCAAGCTCGTCGGAAACGCCCTCCATGGCCTTTCCGGGCGCCGCGGGGTACCAAAACCCAAGCACGTTCCCCTCAGTTGAGACCCATGCCTCCCTGTCCGACAAATCTATTAACTCAGAATCGAACAACTCAGGAATCTCATTCGATTCGTTACCTAGAACCGATTTCCAAAGACCATCGGGGAACGAGTCGAGCTTGTCGCCTGAAACAAACCCGCCAACAGACATCGCGGTCGCATTTGTCAAAGACGAGTCGAGCGCTCTCGAAACCAAGCCCCCAGCAAGCAAAAACCCGAAAATACCAACAACAAGCAGCAAGGAAGCTCGAATTAATTTTGACGACAAGGCGTTCCTCGCAAAACGCCGAAAAGCATCTAGGCCGCTCAAAGCAACACCCCCGGCTTATACTGGTCAACCGAGATTTTCCGATGATGCTGCATGCGCGGAAACTGCACGCCAAAAGCACCCGTCAAGCGCCCCGCGCCAAACAATGTCGGGGTAAAGGTGATAACCCCCTCATAAGTTGCCAAGCCATCAGCTGAGGTAGCTGCCGACACTGAAACATCAACATAGTCACGAGAAAAGGAGTGCGCCAAATCCCCGCTAATCTGGCTCGCAACATCTTGCGCCGTTTGACCATACGCTGGAGAAGGAGCAAGCCTGGCCACCTCTTGCCTAAACTCACGATCAAAACCAGCGCACTCGGAAAAGAACAGGACCACGTTCGTAGAAATGAGGGCCACCACCAAAAGAACCGGAAAAACAGCCACGAACTCGATGGTCATTTGCCCCCGCTTGCCACGCCGAAGCAAAAACTTCCACACCGAGGCGAAACTTGGAACTCCCATGGTCATTCCCACCTTCTTTCACCAGTAATGTTGGAAACCAAGCTGGCAACAGAGCTGAAGAAAGAACTTATCGCCCCGTTGGTGAAACCTTGCACGCAGGGAGGCAGGGTGAGCACGACGGGAAGCTCAATCGCACCATCGAAAATCGAGATAGACCCAAGCTCTATTTCCTCCCCCAACCAGGAAACCGAGGACAGAGCCGCCTGTTCTGCCTGGCTCAAGGCTCCAGAAAACAAGCTGCCGTCCTTCGAGCTGGCCGCCATCTTCTTAAGGCTTATCAAACGGGCGGCAAACGACCCATCCGCATAAGCAAGCACATCACCGGAATTGACAAGTACTGCCTTCGCGGCGCGCAGCTCGGGTGGCTCCAGGCCGGCGTCATCTATAAGGCCGGTCAGCTTTCCTGCCGCCCAATCGCCCAGACCGCTCTCGCTGGCAAAAGGTATCGAGTCAAGGGCTTCCTTCACCGTCCGAACCAGCGCAAGCTGCCCCTGGGAATAGCCCGTCAAAATGCCCGACCATAAGTCAAAAGCTCGGTCGGCTGCCCCCGTCAGGCCGGCGCCTCCGTGAGCAAAGCCATCCAGAAAAGTCGAAATAACGGTCTCCCCTTCGGCGGAATCCTCTCTAAGCAAGCAGGCGGAAGAAAGAGCGACCCTAGGGCCAAGGGATCCCGAGTTCGAAACGAACGAGGAAGGAAAAACGTCGCTCGCGGAATGGCGGGACACATCAGTTGTTATCACCAAAGAGCCCATTCGACCCGGTGGCGCAACCGCGATGCGTGCCTTAGCCGCCTCCGCAAGCGCATCCTTGATCTTCCCAAATAGAAAGGACGCTATGTTGCTGGCCTCTTCCTTAGCGGGCTGCAATTGAGCGATTGCGTCTTCGTACTCTTCAGCCGCCTCGGCGACAATGCGATAGTAGTACTCAAAGCCGTTTTCAATGTTTGTGGAGGCTGCAAGAACCTTGCCCATGCTGCTGGGTTTGAATTCGCAACGCTCGCAAGTTGCGTAGTCACCCGAGTCCATCTGGGAAATCGAACCCTTACCTGCAGAAGCCCCTTCAATCCCCGGACACCCGGTCCAAGCATGCATCACGCGCTTACCGTCCTTGACGTATATCGGATACACCGACTGCGTGTAGAGCTCGGTATCGCGCATTTCCGAGGTGTTCTTAGGTAAAAGCGGAAAGTATGCGGAAAAGGAATTTTCGCTTTCGTTAACGTAGCCTTTCTTCATCTGCTTAACCGCAAATTTAAATACTCGTTTGCGCAGCGACGAGCGAGCCTTTTCCATAACCGAGGAATCCTCGGGCGACTCTGCGGACAAACGTTTTTTGTAGTACGCCTTTGCACGTTTGAAAGCTGCGGTAAACGACCAAGTCTCCACCGATGAAAAATAGGGATTCTTAGAGCCGCTCAATCCCGCCAAAGTCTTTGCACGCTGATACATGCAGTAATCGTTTCGGCTTCCTGAATCAGCCTCGTAAGCTTTTTCCTTCCACTCCTTGGCCGCTAAAGCTGCATCATCCGCCTTTTCGGCGGCATCCTCCAAGTCTTCAAGATTGTCATCAACCGCATCCGCAGCATCATCCGCCGCCGAAAAACTCAAAGCATTTAAGTCGGAGCCCTTCAAAGGGGAGAGGACGACGATGCTCGCATAGCTTGTATGGTCGTTAGCGCTGTTCGATGCAGCAATTTGAGCTGCTTTGGCCATAGACAAGTACGGCAAAACGCTCTGTAGCTTATTCAATCCCTCATTCGCCTTGGCACCGAACATATCTCGCGCCTTGGCAAGATCGGAAGAAAAGGAAATGAGCTTCTCGCCCATTGCAGCAGTAGGCGGGATACAGGTGCAAGCTACACCAACGCCAAGGCAAGCTACCGAACTAAGCGACAAAGACAAAACGACTGCATCGCAAACGGAGGCGACGATGTAAAACTCGCCAACCATATTCTCGGAGGCAAGGGCGGTGGCATCGGCAACGTCTTGCACGTTGGCCGAGGCGGAATCGATCTCGTACACCTGAGCCGCACTAAAAATCAACGACAAAGTAACAAGCAGGGCAATCGCAACACCAACCGTTGAAAAGCCGTCCTCTCCTGCAACGAAATCATCGATCAATTTCATCATTGCTTCCATTCGCCTATCCACCTCCTTGGGCTCTTTCCCTGCGCGCTTTCAGAAACCCATGCGGGCCAACCGCAAGCCTGCGATTTCACCTCAAGCTCCATACAGCCATCCGAATCCAAGATGCCGAGCGCACGCCCTCCCCAATCGAACAAGGGCAAAAACCTCAACCTGTTTTTAATGGTCACCGAAACCTGACTAGACCCCTCACTCCCCGAAAGCTCGACTTTCCAAGAGCACGAGCCTCCATGAACATGAAAGCAATCCTGTTCCGGAACCGCACCAAGAGCCCGCTTAACCGCAGCCTCGTACGTTTTCATCGACTCGCCCGCGGGCTTCGTCGCAAGAAGACGGCAGCCCTCAGATGCCGCAGCATGCATGACCATGCGGTCATACAATACGATTCCCGGTTGCAGCAACAGCAAAAGCGAGATCAAAAGAATCGGAATCAGGAAGGCCCCCTCAACGCTTGCCTGCCCAGAATCCCAAGAAGGCAAAGCCCTAAACCAGGAACGCATCGGCAAGCACCCCCGAAAAAACTCCCGTAAGATGATGCGAGGCGGAGGCAAGCGCATGAGCCACGAACACACCCCCATCAAGCACCTGCCACAAAGAGGCGAGCGCGATGACAAGCGTAAGGAACGCAGCCATGATCACCGCATACTCAACCGTCGATTGCCCGCATTCGCTACAAACCATTGATCCCGCTCGAAATCGCATCCCAAAGCTCCTGGATCTTAGGGCGAAAAACGGTGATTGCCAGAATGGCGATAACGACGAGCACGCCGACCAAAATCGCGTACTCCGTCGTTCCTTGGCCACGCTCGCAAGCAAGATGGCGCGCCCAGGTCTGAACCTTCGCGCAGAACTCGCAGCTCAGCTCGTTGGAGCGTTTGATCAAATTTTCCATAATCGATTCCTTTCCCTTTAACTAAAACCTATTCATAAGATCAAGCAGGATCGGGCCCACCACCAAAATCAACATTGCCGGAAGTATCAAAGTGCCAACAGGCAGGAGCATCTTCACCGGAGCTTTGGCAACAGCCTCCTCAAGACGCGCCTTACGACGAGCGCGAACGGAAACCGCCAAATCGCTTAAATCGTCAGCCAATGAAGTTCCATATCTAAGCGATCGGCTAATGCTGTCAACCGCCTCTCGCACCAAACGCGAATCGTACGAATCCGCTAAAGCGAACAGAGCCTCCTCGCGCCCCAGCAGTCCAAAGGACCACTGCGTTTGAGCCAAGGAAACCGATGCCGCCAAACCCCCCGAGAAGTATTCCGCGTAATACGAAATTGACTGATCGAAGGAAAGGCCTCCGCGCAAACCAAGGACGACCACCTCCAACATCCTCGCCAAATCACGCTCAACGGAATCAGAGCGTGCCTGCTTTTCGCGCTTAAGAGCCACAACGGGCAGGCGCCACCCTGCAAAAAAACCAACGCATAGCAAAAGGAGAGCAAGCAGCTCTGAAAACAAAAAGCCCAATAGGAAGCCAAAAAAGGCAAAACTAAGAGACCATCGCTTCCTCGCGCAAACGATTCCTGCAGCCGTAACCCGCCCCTTAAGGCCAGCCTTCACCAAAAGCTCGTCCACCGAGCCCAAACCTAAAGCCCACACCCGCCCAAGCCCCTCGTCGGCTAGCCCATTGCACGTCTGGCTTTTGACAACGAGCGAAGAAACAAACCGCTTTTGAAGCTCGGACGACTCAAGCACGACCAATCCACCGATAGAGCCATCGGTTACGCCTAAAGACTTTTGAGCCTTGCGTCTTCGAAGGGCGATTTTTCGCTTAACGAGCATCGACAGACAGGCAAAGAATGAACCCAAACCAGCAGCGGCGACACCCGAGGCAAGCAAGGCGGAATGCATCTAAACCACCCCCACGTTGAGCATCTTTCTTACCAGCAAAATCCCACCGAGCTGCATAAGCAATGCGCAGGTTAACAAGCAAATTCCTGCAAAGCTCTCGAAAAAGGGCGTAAGAAAGCCTTCGGAAAGCAATGAAAACAAGGCAACTAGAGCAAAGGGCATGATGGTAACAATGCGGGCCGAAAGACGAGCTTGCGCCGTTTGCGTGCGCAGTGAGCGACGCATCTCAAGATCTCCCTCCACTACCCCTCGGGTTACCTCAAGCACCTGTTGAATACTGCTGCCCGTACGATGCTGGATCTCCAGGGCGGTAGATAGGAACAAAAGCTCCGAATCGTCGGTTCCCTCTTTCAGGCAGTCAAGCGAATCGTGAACGGAGCCCCCTGAAGCCAACACACCAGCCGCCTTACCGAACAGGACAGAAAGAGGTCCGTACGAGCGCTGGGATACCTGATCGAAGGTTTGCTTAAGGGAATGTCCAACGGAAAAGCAGGCTTGCATCGTGCGTAGAGCATCAGGGATAGCTTCCTTGAACTCATCGGCCGCACGCTCCTGCGAGTGCTTGGCCCAATATCCCACAATCACCACAACGCAAGATGCCAAAGCCAAACCGAACACCAGTGAAAAAGCGCAAAGCGAGCCTAGCACTACGCATAAAGCAAACAAGGCAAGAAGGAGCGAAACCAACTGAGCCTCGCCCGAGTTATAACCCTTGGCCTCAAGTGCGCGAAGCAAACGTGCGGCGTATGATCGCACAGCCCCAAAACGAAGAAGAATGTTCGCCGCAGGCATCAATCCGCTCATTCCGTTTCGAATCAGGCGGGCGTGGATTGTCTCGCCCTCCCTCATTACGCCGACGCTCAACCGCTCCCGCTTAATCCGCTTAACGTGCATGCTCAAAGCCAAAACCAACGAGAAGACCGAGGCAAAACCACCCGCAAAGATCACGCCGCAGGCAAGAGAAGATCCTTCCATTCCTCCACCTCCTTTTCCTCTGCGATGCCGAGATAAGCAAGATCATCAACCCAGAGAGGGATATCGACCCAGGTACCAACTCGACGAACCATGTCCCAGGCGTAGTAAGGATGAGCCCTGCAGCGGCCCGTTTTTTCATCGAGTTCGAAGCCAACGATGTCGGTCACACGACGTTTGCCTCCAGGCTCGCGGCTCGTCTGAATCACAAGGTCGATCGCACTCGCCACCTGCGATTCGATAACCGATACCGGTAAGTCGGCTCCATAACGGACCATGGTCGTCAAACGAGATACGACCTCGCTCGGCGAGTTGGCGTGAAGCGTCGTAAGGGATCCGTCGTGACCAGTGTTCATCGCCTGAAGCATGTCCAGAGCCTCCACCCCGCGGCACTCGCCGACGACGATGCGATCGGGGCGCATACGCAAGGAGTTGATCACCAGGTCACGAATGCTAACTTCCCCCAAGCCCTCCGCATTGCGCGGGCGAGCCTCAAGCCTTACCACATGAGGATGCTCGAAGAACCTCAACTCAGCTGAATCTTCAATGGTAATAATTCGCTCACCAGGGGAAATAACGCACGACAAGGCATTGAGCAGAGTAGTCTTGCCACTTCCCGTTCCACCAGAAACCGCAATGTTACAGCGCCTCAGCACAGCCCAAATCATCAGCTTCTTTATAGAGACGTCGAAAGAGCCCATTCGCTCCATCTCATCAAGAGACAAAACCTTACTCCGAAATTTTCGAATGGTCAGAGCCGGGCCATCGAGAGCCAAAGGCGGAATGATCGCGTTAACACGATGACCTTGAGACAAGCGAGCGTTCACCATAGGTGAAGACTCGTCGACCCTGCGTCCTAGTGGGGCGAGGATGCGGTCGATCAGAGCCCTCACCTGCTCGTCGCTGGAAAAGGCGGACCGAGCTCGCTCGAGCTTCCCCTCGCGCTCAAAATAAAGGGAAGCATATCCGTTCACCATGACCTCGGTAATGGATTCGTCGGCAATCAAGGGTCCCAATGGGCCCAAGCCGAAAATCGAATCGAGGTAACGCTCGATCAAAGGCCTACCGCCATCGTCCCCACGCGTGAACCAAGGGCAATCCTCAACAACCTCCTCGCAAGTCAGACGTATCTCGCTTCTCGCCTGCACGGGATTGCGCTTGATCAGCTGAGCCACATGCGCAGGAGGCAAGCGACAGGCAACCTCCTCTCTGAATTCCTCAAAAACATCATCCCCAGGAACGATCACCTCAAGCTGACCCCACGAACTGGCCAGCGCCTTACTTTTCTCAACACGCTCCGTCAAAGTCATGACGCCCTCCTTCTTTTGGGTTTCTGCGGACGCCTACGGCGCATCCGTTTAGAACCGCCCTTGCCAAGAAGCCTCAGCGTCGAAGAAGGCAGGGGCAAAAGATCGTCAACGAAAGAAGCCAAGTCCATCACGAAAGGATTCCTTGCCTCAATCAGCTCAAGAGGCAAACCAGCCCCCAGCAACTCGGCAAGCTCGTCGCCGCCATCACGCAATTCCCCTACTTTGACCCCCTTCAACGCACATGAAGCGTCCAATGAACTCAGTAGAGCCTGCCGTCCGCATCCGTTAAGAACGAAGGAAAAACGCTGCAAGGGTAAGCCGCAACGAACACAAAGCTCTATCGCTCGCGCACAAGACCGAATGGATGTTGGGCGTTGGTCCATCACGAACAGGCTTCGGTCTGAAACCTCGAGCAAATCCAAGTGGGCATCGACCCAAAACGAGCCGGTGTTCACAACGATGACATCGAAATATGGACGAGCCAGGGCGACAAGCTGCTTTATCGAAACAACGGCAAGCTCTGAGTCTTCCAATCTCTCGGGCGCCGACAGCACGGCAGGAAGCCCTCCCTCACATACCAGCTCACCGATTCGATTCTCATGTCGAACAAGCTCCACCAGGTCAAAGGGGGCTTTTCTTCCCAAAAGCCAAGGTTCATCTCCGAACTGGAAATCAGCATCGACAACAAGCGTTTTGGCCCCTGCCATCTGAGACAGGCAAGCGATCATGGCCGCTATCGAGCTTTTGCCCGAGCCCCCGCTACCGCTCACGACGCTCAAAACGAAGGAATCGTTCGAAGTCGGAAGGTTTGCAGGCCCGCTCGAACGAGATTTAACCACCTTAAAAGGCACCGTTTCCAGCGACGAAGAATCGTGTGGCACACCACCCCCAGCAAACGCCCTCGCGGGTTCCTCCAGCTCAGGAATGGCATCCAACTCCCCACCGGCGGAAGAAAAAACCTTCGCAGTCGCGCCATGCGTATCATGCAACGGGCTACTTTGAGGTTCCGGCGCATAAGCAGAAACGGCTCCCGATTCCTGCGCATCGCCCAAGCAGAAAGCATCCTCCTGCCGCACGATTTCTTCTTTACATGCCTTGGGGGCGCCTCCGTACACCTGCTCGGCCGAAGCGAATAAACCTATAACAGCGTTCGAGCCCACGCGCGCAACGATATGCGCGGCATCGCAGCGGCTCATAAACGATCCGGTGCCAGAGTCCGCAAGCAAAAATACCCGCAAGCTATTTCGCTCGAACTTCAAACCAGCCGCAAGGTTCATGGCCTCCATGTCGTTGGAGCCATAAACCCAAACCTCAAGAATGCCCTCATTTTCAGCAACAAGCTCACGCGCCTCTTGCGAGCTATGACAAACGCCGATCCACGATTCCGACCAGTTCTTCCTGCCAAGTCCCAGTTTTGCAAGTGGCGCAATCTGGTCGACCCCCACGCAAAGCAAAACCGGGCGCACTTGCCTTTGCTGCGCCTGCCCTACCGGCGCATTTTCCATTTCCGTAATCATTGTTCTCCCACTCATCCCCTATCCATTAGTCAGGAAATCGCAAAGCTGAAGCTCGTAAACCCTGTCTAGTCTTTTTTCGTCGCCAGATTTGCCTCTTCGCTAGTGCTGCTAGCCTTCGCCTCTTTGGTGCTTTCATTGCTGCCCCCCTTAGCGCTCTCAGAAGCATCTTCGCCTTAACCGTCAACTCTGCTTATCGCCCGAATTTCCCTTATCGCCAGTGCCCCCTTTATCGGCAGAGCTTCCTTTGGCACTCTCGACGCCGCCCTCGTCAGCGCTCTCCTTGTCGTCAGCCTCTTCTTTCCCATCCTTTGCGCCGTTGGAAGAGTCTTTAACCTCAGAGACATCCTTAGACTCGTCTTCAGAACTCTTCCCGGCCGAGGTCTCGCCAGCGGAAACCTCTTTTGCCGAAGCGGGCAGAGTAAAATAAATTTCCAAAGCCTCGGATGCGGCAATGTAGTCTTGTGCGTTTTCAGGCAAAACAGCCAAAGTCACCCATTCGACCTTCGCCTGCGTCTGCTCGTCAACCGACTTCGCGCTTGTGTCCAGCACCAAAACGTCCTCGCCAAGACAGCTCGTTTTCGTTCCCACTGCATACACATCAACTTTGTTTCCTGGCGCCACTAAACCTCCGACTGCCTGAACATCCTTTGCAGGCACGGAAACAGCGACAAATCCCTCGGGGATCTCGATAACGCTCGAATCACCTTCAAAACGCTTGGAGGAAACGACCTCACCAGCCAAGATCAAGGACTTGGTCTTTTTGCCCCACCCCTCCGAAGCTTCGGTGATGGACCCCTCCGGCAAAAGCTTGCTCACCCACAGCTCTTCCTTTGAGTTCGAGGAATCAAGCGTCTCACCAGGCTGAATATCGCAAGTGGCAACCAAGACGCTCACCTGCTCCCCGCCATACTGATCAAGCACTTGCAAACGCTCGGCCTCCGCCTGCCGCTGCAGCAACATCACATATCCAAACAAGCACGCAGCGCATAGCAATCCGCAAACAAGAGCTATCCCGATCATCTTCTTTTCCATGCGACCTCCTTCTCGCACACCCCATGATGAAAAGAAACCCAGACGTGCATATGAAGAAGCCCTGACGCCCTCATGAAAGAAAACAAAAAGGCATTAAAAACAAAGATGAAAAATCTCTGAACAAAGAAAACCCTGCTCGTAAGCAGGGTTCAAACAAAATATGAATCAATTAGAAGCACAGGCCGAAAACCTTAGCAGCCTCATCGAGCATACAAAAACTCGTCAAGACAAAATCCCAGGCGACAGGTCTAAAATCCTAGTGCTCGCAAAAAGCACGCCCTCGGCAAGCCTCAAAAAGCCGACCGAAGTAGCCCACTGCCAGAGCTAAATCCTCTCTTTCGAGGCAATTCCCCTTAAAACAGCAGCAAGGGGGCCTTGCGTCTGAGATCGATAAAGTTTGCCATCAAGAATCAAGCCCTCAACCTTAAGCTCGCCCAAACGAGCAGTACCCACTTCATAGGGATTGCCGGAAAGCAAAGCCATATTCGCGCGCTTCCCCACTTCAAGAGAACCGATCTCATCCTCATCAAAGGTAGTCCAGGCACCGTTATAGGTGCACATACGCAAGGCTTCCTGCGGACTTAAGCTTTGGGAAGGCACCGAATGGTTGCAGGCACGTTGCATCCAAAGAATAGGATCAGGGTCGGTGCAAGGCGCATCACTTCCTGCGCTAAGGCGAATTCCCTCGTCCCAATACCTACGAAGGGGATTCAAGCGCACAGCGCGTTCCTCCCCCAAAATCCGACACAAATACGAATCAGGCTCTTGAGGCCAATCGATAAAGCTCGTCTGCATAGGAAATTGAATCTTGTAGCGCTTACAAATTTCGAGCCCTGCCTTTGTAGGCAAGCAAGCATGAATGATTCCATGACGATGATCATCGCGCCAAAAATCATCAAGGGCGGCCTTAATAGCCCTGCATGCCTGGTCAAAGGCCGCGTCACCAATGGCGTGCATCTCAATCTGCAAGCCCGCACGATTCGCCTTCTTGCAAAAATCAATCACAGTTTCATCATCGTAATAAAGAACACCTTGATTAGCCCCGCCCTGATAGGAGGCATGCAACGCAGCATCCTCGCTGCCAAAACAACCATCCAAGGCACAGGCGAAGCATCCCCCAATTCGAGGGAGCTTTCTCTTCAAAGCCACGTTGACATCCATAGATTGCGCGAAAACGCGCACCTGAAAACCACTTTGCGCGCTCCTGCCGAGCCACTTCTCAAGGCTTACGTCCAAATCACCAGCAAAGCCAACCCCACTCACGGTATGAACCATGCCAATGCCTTTGCTGGCCAGGTAGTCGATAGCTCGCTGAATATTGCCTACCAGCTGAGGAATCGACAAAGAGTTGGTGATATATTCGCTCACCGCGAAAAAGGCTTCCCGGTTCATTTCACCCGTATCCGCATGAAAGCCTCTCAGCTTAGATGCCTTAGCGGCAATCTGCTTTAGAAGAAGGGTGTTCACCACGCACGCGTGGCCATCGTATTTGACCATCATAATCGGCTTGTCAGGGCAGGCTTCATCCAGCTCCGCGCGCGTCAGCAAGCGCCCCTCAGACACCGAATGAGGTGAAGCACCGAAGGCGATCAAGGTTTTACTTGCAGAAATACGGGCAAAATCCGCGACCAATTGCTTTATCTCTTCATTGGAACGAGCGTTCATAACGTTAAGCCCGGCATGGAAAGTCGCAAAGCTCGCCAAATGCTCGTGAGTATCCACAAAGGCAGGACAGATGACCCTAGAGCCAAGATGAACTACTGGCAAACTCGCGTAGCTTTCGGGCAGCTCATCGCCCACGTAGAGGATGCGACCCTCATCCTCTACAAGATAACGCGCTACGCTATCGCGAGAATCGACAGTAAGAATGGTTCCTTCATAAAGCTTCATAGCTAAGCCTAAGTCTGATGCCTGCAGGATAGTTCCCAGCAGCGAGCGCCAACAAAGCCCGTCGCCAAAAGGAATATCAACAGAGTAACAGCCCTGCTGCAACACGACCACAGCACCAAAGCCAATTGAAACGAACTCCTTACGTCCGCGAAATTCGGGCGACGAGGTGCACCCCGGCCGCGATCCAGCTCAAAACCTTCTACGAACGCAGATACCGAATGAGCATGACGCACTTTTCAACTACGGCTCCGGCCGCGTTTACACGCCACAAGCCAAGTTCCTTCCTTAAGCCACAAGGAGCCCAGATCTAAAGCCAAAAACAAAAACAGCCCAGGACAAACCCTAGGCTGAAAATCGATGGTGGGCGCTACAGGGTTCGAACCTGCGACCCCCACCGTGTGAAGGTGATGCTCTCCCGCTGAGCTAAGCGCCCGCAATTGCTTAAGCAGTGCTTAAGTGCGTTTGTTCATTGTAGCCAGACCTCATGTGGCTTGCAATAACAAATTGCCAAAGATCCAAAACATGCCCGACAACGAAAGGGCCTCCTACAAATAAACCATCTATACCCCGTGCATTTTTGCAATCATGCAGCGTTGCACTCGCAGAACAAATATGGCAAAATAGTCGCTACTTCATGGCCGATTGGCGCAGCGGGAGCGCAGGTGCCTTACAAGCACAAGGTCACAAGTTCGAATCTTGTATCGGCCACCATGAAATGCCAATCCCCCCGACAATATTTTGTCGGGGGGATTTTTCTTCAATGATGCACAGTGAACACAGCCGATAAAACATGTCGTCGGCGTCCAACAGAAGCAATCATGCCGAAACCGAAAGCCCGAAGGCTAGAGCATCAATCCATGTACAGCCACCGAGGGCAAGGTGGAGCAGAAAGCTTGGACCAAGATTGATCCGGATCGAAAGTCCGCTTCCACGTACCTAGACGAGCTGCTCTACCACCATGCCTCCTGCTGCCTCAAGCATCAAACCTCGGGAGCCTTGACCGCCCCACAGTTCAAGAGTTCGGAAACCTTATCCTCACTCATGCCAAGCTCACCAAGGACCTTAAGCGTCTGCTCGCCGAGCAAGGGCGGCTCCGTCGATTCCTTAAGGCTCGGACGAAAATCACCGATAACATGAGGAACGTTGGTTTGCAAAACGCGACCAAAGCGCGGGTATTCGATGAAATCCTGCATCTCCGGCTTGTCGGCAACAGACTCGGCAATCGCCTCCGACTTGTTCTTGCACAGGGCCATCGAATGGCTCTTACCTTTCATCCAATCGGCCCACTCGTCATAGGTCTTGGATGCAACGATCTTTTTCACTTCCTCATATGCCTGAGGATTCAAATCGACGTGATCTTTGTTGCAATCCTTCAGATCCATCCGATCGATGTCGGCCAAGAAGGCCTCCCAGAACTTCGGCTCGTAGAAGCCAAAAGCGATCATGCGATCATCCTTGGTGCGGTAGACGTTGTATCCCACGGCAGGATATTCGCAACCGGTATGGTCCATCTGTTCACCGAAGAAGAACCAACGGCTGTCAAGCAAGCTGTTCCACCAGGTAAAGCTATCGGACATCGGGACGTCAAGAAACACGCCTTCACCTGTGCGCTCTCGCTGATATAAAGCGGTGAGCAAACTCTGCAGGCCAACGCTAACCGCCGCAAAGTCGCTCGGGGGCATGGCGGGGACCCTTCCCTGAATCAGATCGTAGTAGCCACTCTGCGCAACCAAATTGATGTCGTGCAGGGGTGCCTGGCTGCGAGGGTCGTCCTGACCGTAAGCGCTATAAGCAAGATGGATGATCCGAGGGTTAAGAGCCTTCAAAGTCTCGTAATCAACCCCCAGGCGTTTGGTGACGCCGGGGCGATAGTTCTCTACCACCACATCTGCGCGTTTCACCAAATCGTAGAACGCCTGCAACACATCCTGATTCTTCAGATTAAAGGAAACGCTTTCCTTGTTACGGTCAAGCGCGTAGTGGTAAAAGCTTTCACCTTTGGTCATAGGCTCCTCGAAACGAGTGAAATCTCCGCGCGAGGTGTCCTCTACCTTGATGACGCGCGCCCCCATATCGGCCATGTACTGAGTGACATAGCCGCCCAAAAGGTAACGCGAAAGATCCAGAATCAAAAGCCCCTCAAAAGGTTTGCAAGAAGCCATGAACTCATCCCCTCCAACAAAAGTATCACCTGAATAACATCTGATAATTCTATGCCCGAGCATCCTTGAAAAACAAACGAGGTGTAGCCAGAAAGCCACACCTCGAATGCAGAATCATAAGTTGAAGGCTTAGAGCATTGCACCCTTGTCAACGACGATCTCGCGGCCAGTGAACAAAGTTGCCTCATGAGACTCAGCAAGCCAGACAACCATATCGGTAACGTCCTCGGGGTTGAGGAACTTCACGCCACCAGGATTCTTCTCATCGTCGAACATCTCCTGCCAGTTTGCAAAGTTCTTGCCCATAGTAGTGTTGACGAAGTCGACGTAGGTCTCGGTCTCGCACATGGGAGTACGAACCTTGGTGGGGCAAACAACGTTGCAGTAAATAGGAAGGCCAGAGTTGCGAAGCTCAAGAGCCAGAGTCTTGGTGAGGCCAATGATGCCGAACTTGGTCATGCAATAAGTAGCCAGCTGCTCGGTACCCTTAAGACCAGAAACACTGGAGATGTTGATAATGCGGCCATAACCCTGCTTGCGCATGTACAGAGCAGCATACTTGTCGGTACGCCAAGTGCCCTCAAGATTGACAGCCAGAGCAGCCTTGACCTTGGAATCCTCAAGCTCCCAGGTGTAGCCGAAGTTCAAAATACCCGCATTGGCGATAACGACGTCCAGACGACCGTAAGCTTCCCAAGCCTTAGCAAAGGCTGCTTCCATCTCTTCAGTGGAGCAGATATTGCACTTAATAGCCATAGCTTCTCCGCCGGCCTCCTCGACCAAACGGACGGTCTCCTGGAAGCGCTCGTCGGTGGTCTCCTGAAGGTCAAGCAGAACGCAGTTGTAGCCACGCTTAGCAAGCTCAACAGCATGCGTACGACCCTGACCCATTGCACCGCCAGTAATAAGAACGACCTTCTTGTCACACTTCTCAGCCATTTTAGGAATTCCTTTCCTTGGTGAGGGCCACCCCTCTGTGCCCTCAACTCACGATAAATAAAGAAGCTGCAAAATCGAGAACGCCTGGAAAACGGGCTTAATCTCGAACAACTCTTTCAACACAAACTATCCTAGCGCAGCTTTCGGAAAGTAAACAGGCATAAAGCTTTCGCAGCTTGGCAACTTGCAACACAGGCACGCTACATTGCTTTTCTTAAACAGATGCACTAATCAGTTTGCCCAACTCAAACAAGCCCATAAAATTACCTCGCCCAGCAAAGTGGACGAGGTAATTTAAGTCAAGCTATTTCAAGAATGCACTAAAACGCAATCATCAGAGAGAAAAACCGACCCAACAGGCAAGTTAAAGGCGTAAACCCAGCTTGCGTTTGAAGGCTAGCGACGAGCGTCAGCGTTCTTGGTTGCCTTATTCTTCTTGCGTTTGCGCTCAGCTCGAAGAGCGGCTTCCTTCTTGTCGCGCTTGCGAGCAAGGTAGTTGACGATGCCCCACATGGTGTAACCGATGATGCCAACGAACAGAAGCACCTGCCACTGAACGCCGACAATGAGTCCGCCGATAAGCATAACCGCGGTTGCAGCGTTGAGGATCATGGACAACAAACGCAGGTCGATCTTGTAATTATTAGAAGCCATTCAGCAACCTTTCTTGAAGACAACGTGACTATATTAACGGAAAAGAAGTTCGGGGAGGAAATAATTCCTCCCCGAAGAAAACCCAAAACGTATCTAGTACTCAGTTAGAAAGTCATTGACTACTAGGCAGCAAGCTTAGCGTCGGAGACATACCAAGTGGTTTCGCGCTTCTTGTAGGCAGCGATACCGGTGTAAGCAATCAGGATGAAGGTAACAACAACCTCAGCGATTGCGAACTCGAAGAAGGCATCCCAGCCGTAGGTCTGCATAAGAACAGCCCAAGCAGTAGCGCCGAAGCCGCCGAGCAGGTTGAACAGAGCAACCTGGAGAGAGTAGATACGGTCATATTCCTTACCACCGAAGCATTCGCGAACGAGGAAGGGAAGCATTGCAGTAGAGCAAGCATACATAAGACCGTAAACAGCACCACCAGCGAACATCAGGTAGATACCGCCTTCGCCAAGAACCTTGGGGAACTGCCAAATCATCAGCAGACCGAGAACGCCGCCGCAAACGCCCATGATCTGAGCAGCGAGCAGGGAGTGAGACTCGATGATACCGACGAGGATCTTACCGACCAGCTGGCCAGCGGATGCGCAGGACTCCAGTGTACCGGAGAGGAGCAGCAGGGCAACGATTGCCTGGCCCTCCCAGCCCTCATGACCGAGGAACTGGACGTAGGTTGCGAACAGCTGAGACATGGTGGTAACAACGTTCAGGCAGCCAGCGCCAAGAAGCATGGTGTAGAAGAAGGGAAGACGAGTTGCTTCCTTCAGCGTGAAACCAGGCTCCTCAGGAGCTTCGATGGTGCCGTCAGCTTCGGTCTCCTCGGCAGCCAGGGGCATACCGAAGGGAAGAACGCCAACAGACTCAGGGTTGCGGTTAGCGAAGAGCAGGATGCAGATCAAAGTGGAAACACCCATGATGACTGCATAAAGCTGATAAAGGGTGGTCCAACCATTCAGGTCGGGACCCAAGATAAACTGACCAGCGAGGTTCCAAACGATACCGCCAGCACCGGTGCATGCAAAGGACAGACCGATAACAGTACCGTAGTTGGTGTGGAACCAGCGAGAAAGAAGACCAGCGGTCATGGTGTATTCCAGAACAGCAAGGCCAAGACCGATGACGACGCCACCGAACTGCATCATCTGGATGCTAGGCCACATGCTGTTGAAGAAGTAAGGAACCGTGGTCAGAATCAATGCGCCAGTAAAGAAGATCTTGGGATTGATACGCTCGTAAAGACGAGCAGCGGGGATTGGTGCAATAGTAGAACCAATGTAGACGCACGTAATGTAGAACGAAACGTCAGAAACCTGGCAGCCAAAGTGAGCTGCAACAGGACGGTAGCAAAGACCAGCACAAATGAAGATCATTGCAACACAGGTGAACAGGGCAACCATACAGGTCAAAACGACGCCACAGTGACGCCACGTGAGGCCCTGTCGTTCGATTTTCTCAGCCATAACTCCTCCTTAAGTTATTTTGAGATATTTTCCTCTCCTAGTTACTAGATGGGTTTTCCTTCACGGTGTTCATCTTCCCCTCAGAAGACACGGTCACCGCAGACCGCTACTGAACTTTACCAAAAAGGACTTTCGATAGCTCCCTGATATCGGAATTATTTAGATTTTTTGACAGATTTAAAGAAGGATACAATTTTGAAGATAATTTCTTTGACATTTTTTATTTAATGTCTATTAATTTTTTTTACAGTCTAACTAAAACGTAGTATTTTTAAGCGCTTGAACGCGTCCATCACAGCTACTACAAAATAACGTTCAATAAAGCCGAACAAATAAGCAGTCACCCAGCTGCTAACCTAAAGTTCATTCGCCCAAAAACACCGACTTGGCAAAAGTCGGGAGTGCTGCACGCTCGACGCGAACGACCTCGTCAACCGCGGCAATCATACCCGTACGAGCCCACTCCGAAACTAAGCCGGTAGAGCCATAGCAAAACTGCCTAAGCTCAAGCTTGGAAATCTCCGAAAGCGTAATTCCCGCCATTCTTTTTAAATTTAACTCGTAATAGCGATAGACCGTATCAACCGATCGCTCGATAAGTAGCCCAGCGGCCTCGGCCTTGTAAAGCTCACAGAAAAATGGCTCTTTGGACTTCATAAAGTCCAATTTAGTCCTTACGGCTTCCTCCCAAGTTAAGTCAATGCCGATACGAGATGTCGTGTAGACATCAATCTGATCGTAAATCCAACCCACTAAATCCTGTTTGTCGATAAAGTGGTTGTAGAAAGTTTGACGCGATATTCCCGCAGCGTCAGATATCCGAATCACGCTAATTGAAGCAAAGGAATCAGTGAGCATAAGCTCTTCAAGGGCTCGAGCGATTTTAAACTTTGTGCGCTCCCCTGCTTTCAAACGGCCTTTCTTTAAAGCCAAAAAGCCAAGCTGACTAGTAAATTTGGATTGAGTAGACGAAGAGACACGAGACATAGGCTCAACCCCCTTTCGTCATCATTACACGTTTTCTTTTCTAAAAATTATAAAAAACTAAGAAAAGCGCAGCTTACAAATTCGGCGAATGAGAGCTTCGTTTAAGAATCAGATAAACCTTTTGCATTCACGAAGAACCCTTGAACATCGAATGGGAAATGGGGCATAAGGTAACCGTAGCCAAGCCTGAGACACGCCGCCCTGCTCCACGGAAGGAACCCTTTGGAGACTCAGTTCGCGAAAAAAGCGCAAGAAGTCTGGCACGGACCGCGATCAGGGTCAGCTCGCACCAAAAAAAGAAAAACGCCCAAGAAGGCGCTTCGGCCCGAATGCGGGCCGCGACCGCGCGTCGGACCCGGAGCGCGCGCAAGCCCGCCGCGGGCAAACCGCGAACCTCGCCTCACGGCCCCA
>JAUMVJ010000019.1 GCA_030530215.1 Coriobacteriia bacterium | reverse complement strand
GACGGGTCGAGGACGTTCCATGCGCTGTGGTCGAACCCCTGCTTCGAGCTGTGGCCGCTCCTGCACCTGCGCTACACGACCGCGCCCATGACGGCCGCCGAGTGCCTGCGCGCCCTCGCGCAGGCGATGTCGAAGGATCTGGGCGTCGAGTACCGCAAGAACCTCGGCGGGCTGTTCGGCATGGTGGACGGCCAACGGGCTGAGGCATTGCATCGCGTGCAACGTCTGGAGGCGCACCATGGGGATCTGGGCAACGCCAAGCCGTCTGCGCAGAACCCCGCGACCAAGGTGGGCGAGATATTCGACGTGATAGGACCGTATCTGACGGAATGATTGGAGTGAGCATGGAGTCTTGCCCAGTGGATGAAATCAATCACCTTTCCGCCCGGTTGGATGAAATAACTTATGGGGCTGTGTGGACCCATAAAATCCACGAGAAGCAAGCCGACATATACGAGCTGATTGGCAAAGTCCTTTCTCTCATATCCATTGTCACCGTTGCTGCAAGTGGGTCTGGTGCAATTGCCTCGATTGTCGTTGATGGCTATGTGCTTAAATGCGTAGTTGCTGCTCTATCCGCTGTTTCGTTGTTCTGCACATTGTGGGCTAAGAGCTTTCGCTTTGATGAGCGCGCATCGAGCCAGAGGAGCGCAGCGAAGAGGTTTTTCGAGATAAGGGAGCTCGCAAAGGGGCTTTCTCTGCGCATCGTGATGAAAAGGCTTGATGCGGATAGCGCTTTAGAGGAAATCGATGCCCTCGTCGAACGATATTTGTCGGCGTGTGCTGAAGCTCCTTCGACAACCGGGCTTGCTGTGCGAATAGCCGGAAGGGATCTTTCGAACGAGAGGGAGGCATCATGAACGAATCGGCCACCTTCGAGTCTTTTTTCGAAGAGATAAAACTCGACTCATTAGACGAATACCAGGGGTCCATTGACGCTATCGCCAAGAAACTGGACAGTAAATATTACGATGGCGATTCGCTCGAGGGGCATGTGCTGGTTGTTGGCTCGGTTGGGCGTGGCACTGCCGTGTCCGGAACGAGCGACCTCGATATGCTGTACGTGCTTCCCCCGGACGTTTACAAAAAATTCGACGCGTATGAGTCGAATGGGCAATCCAGCCTTCTTCAAGAAGTCAAAGAAACGCTCAGGGAGCGATATCCCCGTACCGATATCAAAGGAGACGGTCAGGCGGTGGTGGTGAGCTTCACGAATCGTTCGTACGCCATCGACCTTGTGCCGGCCTTCGTCCAAAGCGACGGGTCGTTCAAGTATCCGGACACCCATGGGAGCGGATCGTGGAAAAAGACCGACCCTGTCCCTGAGCAGGAGGCATGCGCCGAGCTTTTCGTCGCAACGGGTGGCGCCGCCCTTGAGTCCTGCAATGCGCTGAGGGTATGGAAGAACAACATCGGTCTACATTTTAAAGGCCTCTTGATGGACACCCTTGTGGCGCGATATTTCAAATCGGAAGATTTGCCGGATGGATATTATGAGCTACTGACTGGGCTATTTGAGTTCATTTCGAACGAGGACAGGGAGAAGGCGTATTGGCATGCTCTGGGCAGCAATCAGCTAATAGTCAACGACGACGGAGGGGCTTTTGTGCCGAAAGCCAAGAAGGCTGCGAAAACCCTGTCTGGAGCATTGAGCTCGGAAGATAGGGAGAGCGCCCTTAGGGATGTTTTCGGCAAAGTCTTTTCGAATTGCGTTGTCGACCCCTCCGACTCCCCCTATGAGAGGGCGTGGGTAAAGAAGTATGCGTATAGCCCGAATGAGCAGTTCATAGAGGATAAATTCAGGGTTGACATCTCCTGTTCGATGTCGATTGATTGCGAAGTCACGCAAGATGGTTTCAGGACTCGCTTCCTGGGGGACATGCTTAGAGGCCATTTCCCCCTTCTGCGTCGAAAAAAGTTAAGGTTTTTCGTCTCGTCAGCAAACCTTCCTGTTGGATGCGATTATTACTGGAAGGTCAGGAACTGCGGGGAAGTCGCGTACTCTAGGCGCTGCGTAAGGGGAAGTATCGAGAAGGGTGGTCGCAGCTGGAACGAGCGGACCGATTTCGTCGGGCCTCATTTCGTAGAATGCTATGCGGTTAAGAACGGGATCTGCGTTGCTCGTTCGAGAATTGACGTTCCCATCGTGGATGGCTAATTGATTTCGACGGCGTTTCCATGGAGGTTTGAGAATGGATGATAACAAGGCATTGGCTATTACTAAAGACATCTCGGTTTCGGTAGCGGACGCTATTTGCAAGGAGGGCGCCGACCATGTGTCGGAGATTGCCTCCCTTATTAGCTTCGCTTCCTTATGACTGTAACCGGCTGGCAGAATGCGGCCTCCTGGATTGTTTCGAGAAAGTTGGCGTAAGCGTTAAAAGCAAAGGCCGTGTATCTTCAACTAATGATATCCGCACCAACGTTTTCGGCACTGGGGGCACGGATGCATGCGGCTTACCAAACGGATCCACTTTGACTACCTCGATGAGGGACTTGGCTTTCCTGTCGAGCCCCGCCGCTTTAAGCTTTTTCTTATCTTTATCGGCCTGTTTGGTGAAGAAGATCTTCCACATGAGCTGCCCCTCCGAATCGTCCTCGGCGATGCAGTCGGAAAGCGGCGTGCCCATTTCCTCGACGATTAGCTCGGTCATACCGGGAATGCTGCTGAGGTAGAGCATCTCCTCGATGGCGTAAATGGGTGGGCTAACTGCGGATTTTTCGGCCGTATTCTCTAGTATGAATCTTTTGAGCTTGGCTTTGAGGCGTTGGGGCTAGCGCTGCCGGCCCTCTTGAATTTAGGCAAAAGCAAAGCGGAATCGCTTTCGCAACCCCGCCCGCAAAACCCGCAGGTTTTTTGAGGTTGCCGGGTGAGGTCTTGGAGCGGAAATGCTCCTATAAAAAACTGGAGCGGAGCCACTAGGTGGTTCCGCCCCTACAAACCTGAAGGTTTTAAATATGCGATTAACTTATGCTCCGGGCTCCCAAATGTCAACCATTTTGAAGAAGAGCCCGAAGAACGACGTCACGGCTGGGTTCTTCCCGAAGATGCCCTCGGTTATCTTCCGAGCAGAGCGCAGCTCGTTGAGTATTTTGGCATGTCGCTGCTTTGTGCTGGGGCGCGTGTAGAATACCCTTTTTATTGGCGGACATTACGTCTACATTGTATGTGCGTTATAATACTTTTGTAATTGCATTTAAAGATTGGAGCGGAAATGGCTAGCTCGTCATTGACTATTCGCATGGACGATGAACTTAAGCGGGGCGCTGCCGAGGTGGCCGATTATTACGGCCTCGATCTGTCTTCCGTCACGCGCGCGTTCTACAAGCAGATGGTGAATACCCGACGCATTCCGCTCACTTTCGCGCCCGAGGAGCCCAACGCCGAGAGCCTGGAGGCTATCCGGGAGGCCGATGCCTTCCTTGCCTCCGGCGAGAAGGGCCGTTTCGACAACGGGGCCGATCTTATTGCGGCGGCGATGGCGTAAATGGGTAGGCTAACTGCGGATTCCTCTGCCGCGTTTTCTCGCGATATTAAGAAAAAGGCGAAGCGGCGCAATTGGGATTTGATCGAGCTCCAGCGTCTAATCGATTTGATTTTGGAGAACACACTTGAGTCTCTGGCGGTCTTAAAGCGTCGGCACAACATGCATTGCTTGAGCGGTAGTTGGGTTGGGCGCAACGAATGCCATGTCGCTAATGCGGGTGATTGGCTGGTGATATAGTCGTCGAGTGACGAGGTGGCGTTTTTCGAGAGAACCGGTAGCCACGACGAATTGTTCAGGTAGGCTTCGGTTGGCGTTCGCCCAAACAGCCTTACATGCACTTGGGACCCTCGAAATTCCCGTAGAGCTTTTTCATCATGCCGCGGGGCGGCTCGCCGTAGTTGCGCCAGTCCAGCACTATGACGATGAGCACCAGAATCAGGCCGGCGCAGGTCGATATGAAGGGTGCCAAGTCGTGTCCGGTTCCGTAGGTGTGCAGCAAAAGGGGCGCCAGGCCGCCTAGCGTGTCGAGTGCGCCGGAGACGAACCCGGTAAGGCCAACGAGGTTCAGTGCGCCCGAGGCCATCTTCACGAACACGGCCGAAACGCCCAGACAGGCAAGGCAAGCGGCCAGTCTGGCGGCTATCCACCGTTTCCCTTTTGTGCGTCCCGTCTTGTTGAAGGGGATATATGCGAAGAAGCTCAGCAAAAACGCCGCCAAGCTAAGCGAGAAGTACAGGCTGCCATCCATAATCCACAGCTTTTCGCCTTGAACCATCAAGTCGAATGCGGCCGTGTAGTTGGTGATGATGAGGGCCTGGATGGTGGTGATGGCCATAAAGCCCAAGCCGCTTTTCAGCCTGGTGATGTCCAGCGCGCGGTTAATCTCGATGGCGTACACCAAAAACATCAGCAAGATGGTCAGGATGTTCAACAGGCCCGAAACCATGTGCTCCTGCGCGCCGGTGTAGGTTCCGGCGGCTATCACGGTTTCGCCGAAGGTCATGATCATAAGTAGCGATGAGCGATCGGCCAAGTGCTGGTAGCGATGCGAGTTCATGCGCTTGGCGTCGCGTCCGCTCCAGCTGAAGAAGCCCAAGGCCAGCGCCACAAAGCACAAGGCCTGTCCGGCAAAGCCCACAAACAAATCCGAAACGGAAATAACGATAATCTGCGTGCACATAACGCCCACGGTTCGCCTGACGATGTGGATGATTTGTCGATCGGGATTTTTGATCATCTTCAAGCGAACCAGCCAGTGTATGCAGCAGTTCGCCAAGATGAGCGTCCAGCAGGTGTTGTAGACAAGGTAGTTTTCCCATGTTGCGCTTGCTGCCTGCGCCATGATCACAAGCAAAAGCACGTTGACTATCAAAAACAGCACATCGAGCGGGCCGGCGGTCCCGAAGCCGTTCATGAATAGCGTGACGTCGAACCAGATTTGCAGCAAAAGCACCGTGGTGAAAATGAAAGTGTAGAAGGTGCTCCAGTCCACCGAGCCGGAGGGCGCCTGCGTGACAACGGGGATAAGCTGGTTCAGGCAGAAGATGAACACCAAATCGAAGAACATCTCGATCATGCTTGCCCTGCTGAGGTTGCGTGGGGCGACGCTGCTGCTTCGGGCGTCCGGCTGCGTTTGTTCTTGTTCGCTCACGTTACTCGTTTCGTGCTCGTGGTTTTGGACCTTGCCCCTCTTGGTCCCTTTTGCCCGCGGCTCGCACAGGCTGCCTGCCCGTGCTTGCAGCCGTTGATCAGGTTTGGCCCGTCGCCGTGCCCTTGCCTGCGCCTACCACCCGAGTTCGACTGCTGTCGCTCGAATGCCCCTCCGTTGCGTTTCTTAGCTTAAACGGTAACGAAGCGAAGGTGGCTTGTAATTGTGAAATCGGAGTAAGGCGTGCAATTGCAAAATTTTGACGGTGCTTCCTTCTGATGTTTGCATCTTGCGCCAGTAAACTTATAAAGTTATGCGAACTGCCTGTTTGGCTTGTTTTGCTGAAGTTCCAGTTTGTCGAAGGAAGGGGTGCTTATGGAGTCCGCAGCAAACGTGAGCTACTCTTTTTATGTTCTGTTCCTGCTGTTGGTAAACGTGTTTTTGGCGTTTAAGCTCAGTCGCACTCCTGGCTTCGGGCGCGAGGAATCCTGGATCGTCAAACTGTGCGTGGCCGCCTCCGTCACCGTTTTGTCGGACGCCTTGTGCGTTGGTATCGGCGCCTCGGCTGGGTTCTTGGGCAACTATCTATTCAACTTCGCCTTCGACTTGGCGGCGGGCTGCATTGCTTGTTTCTTCTTCTACTATTGCGCCATGCTCTTCGACTCGCGGGTTATCTCCGATCGTCGGTGGAGCGTAGCTTTCGCCGTGCCCATTGCCTTGCTCGTTGTTTTCCTGGTGCTGTCGTTGTGGACGGGCTGGGTGTTCAAGATCAACCCGGATGGCAGCTACGAGCGCGGTCCCCTGTACATGCTCTTCGTTTTCGTGCTTGCAAACGGCTACACCGTGGGAACCATCGTCATTTCGATTCTTGGTTATTTGCGCAAGCCGACCCGCGCAAACCGCACCTTGCTTTTCGATTGCATCAAATATGTGCTCCCTTTGTTTGCGGGTACGGTTTTCCAGTTCCAGTTCCCTTTGGTTCCTACCTCGAGCATGGGCATGACGCTGACCATGCTTTTCATCTTCATCGACAATCAGAAGCGCCTTCTTGAGCGTAAGACCTTTGACGCCGAGGCGGCCAATGCGGCCAAAACCGAGTTTCTTTCGCGTATGCCGCACGACGTGCGCACGCCCATTAACGGCATTGTTGGCATGATCGGTATCGCCAAGGAGAACGCGGACGACCCCGAGCGCCTGAACGATTGTTTGAGCAAGATTGATGCCGCGGCCAATCAGCTGCTTGAGATGGTGAGCGACGTGCTTGACATGTCGAAGATCGAATCCGACGGCCTCAACCTTACTAACGAGCCTTTTGACCTGCTTGACATGCTGCACGACATCAGCGCTGCGCAGGAGTCGCTTGCGGCGAGCAAAGGCGTTAACGCTGAGTCTATCGGCGAGGAAGCGCTTGCGCATCCGTACCTCATGGGTAGCCCCATGCACGTGCGTTCGATTTTGATGAACTTGGTGTCCAATGGCATCAAGTACACCGAGCGCGGAGGGCTGGTTACCGGCAGCGTTCGAGAGCTCGCGCCCGAGGAGGCGCATTCGATCCGCGGCCTTAGGCTGCCCGAAGGCGGCCTTGACCCCGAGGGAAGGGGCGTTGTTATCGAGTTTTGCGTGTCGGACAACGGCATAGGTATGAGCCGTGATTTCGCAAAGCGCGTTTTCGAGCCCTTCACCCAGGAGCGCAGCGATGGACGCTCGTCCTACAGGGGCTCGGGCCTGGGCCTTGCCATTGTGAAGAAGATCGTTGACAGCATGGGTGGCGTGATCACCCTCGAAACCGAGCTCGGCAAGGGCTCTGTTTTCACGGTGGTGTTGCCCTTTGAATCGTTGAGCGCAGAAGAATACGAGGCGGCACGGCTGGCGAACGAGACGATGGGAGCCATAGGCCTTTCGCCCGATTCGGTTGGCAAGCGCTTTGTGGGCAGCTTGCCTACCGGAGCGGCTGGGGATGGCACCTTGCCTTCTGCTGCGGACGCAGATTCTTCTTCGGTTAACGATCCTGCTTGCGCTGATGCGAGTATCGAGGGCGTTCGCGTTTTGCTTGTAGAGGATAACGAGCTCAACCTTGAGATCGCCCAATACGTGCTCGAAGATGCTGGCGCCGACGTTCATGTGGCTCGCGATGGTCAAAAGGCGCTTTACGTGTTTTCGGGAATGCCTCAGGGTACCTTCGACGTGGTGCTCATGGACGTTATGATGCCGGTTATGGACGGCCTTGAAGCTACGCGCCGCATTCGTGCGCTTAACAGGCCCGACGCCGCAAGCGTGCCTATCATCGGCATGTCGGCCAATGCTTTCGCCGACGATATCCGTGCCGCCGAGGAAGCGGGCATGGACGATTACGTGATGAAGCCCCTGAAGCGCGAGAAGCTTCTTTACGCCATTTCGCGTTTGGCGGGCAAATAGGCTGCGCATCTGCCCCGGCGCTTGCTCGCTTTGCGGCTTGTTGACGGGTGCGGCGCAGGCGCCAACAAGTTTGCTTGGCGCTTCGGTTGCAACCTGGGTGTAAGGTGCTTGTCTGCGCCTGCGGCTTGCCTCCGCACATTCTTTTGCCTGGTTTTCGTGGTTTATGGCATAATAGCCTGGCTTGCCGATAGGCAGGTGATGCCGGCGTGGCGCAATTGGTAGCGCAACTGATTTGTAATCAGTGGGTTGCGGGTTCGATTCCTGTCGTCGGCACCATTAAAAAATAGCAGGTCAGAGATTGTTTTTCTCTGACCTGCTTTTGTTCTTTCGGGCGTAAATGCCAGGCTGGCGCGGGAAGCCCTGCGGTCTATTCCTCGACTTTTTGGATAACCACGACGAAGCTCACCAGCTCGTCGAAGTCGTTGCGCACCGCGTGCGTCCCGCCGTTGGGGCAGTAGAGCACATCCCCTTCCTCGACGACGGTCTCGGTGCCGTTTTCCACCAGCACGGCTTTGCCCTTCACCATGTAGTAGATCTCGGTTTCGCCCGTGTGGGTGTGCTCGCCAATCGACGCGCCTGGCTCAAGCGAGTTGCACACCATGTAAGTGCAAATGCCGCCGACCTTGTCGCCAAGCTCGCAGCGGTCGCGAATCATAATGCCCTTGCCGCCTTCGACTCCCTCGGCGTATTCGAGCTTGCGGTCCGCCTTTTTGAAAACTGCCATAATGCCCCTCCTTGGTATGCGGTTTCCTCCTTGTTCAAGCAGCCTCCTTCGCAACTTGAACGCATTCATTGTAGCCTTTGCGCCCGCGGGCGTCCCGTATTGGGCAGCGATTGCCCGTATCGTGAAGAAACTATGACTTTTTATTGAAAAGAACCAGATAAAAACTTGCGCTTGGGGATGGTAACGAAAATCCGTACCTAGCTAGGAGGTTCGGAGGAACGCGTG
>JAUMVJ010000003.1 GCA_030530215.1 Coriobacteriia bacterium | reverse complement strand
TGCCGGTGAGCACATAGGGGTCAGCCTAAATTTGCGAAAGATTCTTGACGGTACCCTTCCCTTTTCGAACAGCGGAACAGACAGCGCCCGCAAGGGGCCGCGTCCGACGCCGGACCAAAACAGAGGAAAGAGCCCCGAAGGGCTCTTTCGCTGGGGCTTGACCATGTCGTGACGACTACGCTAGCAGGCGGTGTCGGGCGGACGTCTGTCGCATTCGCCGCAGACCTTGCGCGCTGAAAGCAGCTACTTGGTCTTCACGGCCTTCTTGGCGGACCAGGCGGAGTAGTAGGTCTTGCCGTTCACGACCTTGTAGGTACGTGCCTGAACGTAGTACTTCGTCTTCTTCTTGAGCTTCTTCACCGTCTTGGCCTTGGCTGCGGCGCCCTTGGCCTTCACGGTCTTGGCGTTCGCCATGCTCTTCTTGGTGGAGTACTTCAGCTGGACGCCGGAGCGCTCGGTCTTGCTCTTGGCCCACTTGGCCTTGAAGGACTTCTTGGCCTTGCTCACCTTGAACTTCGTCACGCCCTTGGGATTGACGGTGAAGCTTGCGGTGGCCTTGCCGGTGTAGGAACCCTTGGCATTGATGGTAACGGCGTAGGTACCGACCTTCTTGCCGCTCGCGATGCTTGTGGTGTAGTCGGTGCCGGCGACCAGGGTCTTGCCGTTAAGAACCACGGACTTAACGGAAGGCTTCTGAGCCTTGCCGTTGTAGGTGAAGGCGGTCTTGGAAAGAGTTACTTTAGCAGCAGCAAAGCCAGAATTTTGAGCTATCGAGTATTCCGCAGTTACAGAATCAGCGAAGTTGGAACCTTTGCTTGCTGCAAGGGTCATTGTGTAGGCACCGGCCTTCGTTGCCTTGTTCCCCGTGATTTCCAAAGAGTCCAGAGGCACCGTGATTTCCTTCTCGCCGCTCCTAACCACAACGGATTTGACTTTCTGAGTCTGCTCGGAACCGCTGTAGATCAAAGCATCGCCCAAAGCAACCTTGGCATCTTTAATGCTTAGCGGGGTAATGCTGAAGGCCTTTTCAACGGGACTGCCCGCATAATTACCAACGCCCTCAACCATAACCTTTGCCTTGCCAGCATTGGTGTTGTCTGCGTAGGAAATCTTGTAATCGGTGCCCTCTTTAAGCGATTGCTCGCCCGCTGTCACAGTGACTTTGGGAGTTTTTGCGTCGCCATCGTAGACATAGCTATCTTGGTCAAGACTTACATCACTTTCGGTTATCGCAGCTGGGCTGATTTTGAAAGAACCCTTGGCTGTGCCGGTGTAGTTGCCCTTACCGGAGACCTTCACATAAGCAGTGCCGGCCTGGGTATTTGATTCGTAACCAGAAATCTCATAGTCATCGGTGGTCAGAGTCTTGCCGCCCAGCTCAACAGAAGAAACCTTGGGCTCCTTTGCTTTTCCGTCATAAGTCCAGGTGCCAGACTCGAGGTTCACCACGGCGCTGGAAATGCTTGCAGGATCGACCTCAAGCATCACTGTATCTATCTTCGTTTCGTAATTATTGGATTCAGTTACGCTTACTTGGAGCTCACTTTCACCCGCAGAGAGAATCTTCACCGTTCCGTCTGCAGCAATAGTGGCAACGGAGGACGTCCCGCTTTCGTAATAAAAATCACCGTCTGAATTCGTTGTTACCTCAAGCTTGAAGTCGGCATCGCCATAGGCCTTCTTGCCCGGATTGGTGATGCTAATTGTCGGAGTGGCCTTGGCAACTTTAAAAGTCTGCTCTACGGAACCGGTAAAGTTGGAGCCTTCTTTTACGGTAAGAGTCATTGTGTAAGTGCCAGCATCGGTGACCTTGTTACCTGTAATCTCCAACGAATCGAGGGGCACAGTAAACGACTTGTCGCCGCGCTTAACTACAACGGATTTAACTTCCTGGATCCGCTCGGAACCGTTGTAGGTCAAAGCATCGCCCAAAGCAACCTTGGCATCTTTAATGCTTAGCGCGCTGATTTCAAAAGAACCCTTGGCTTCGCCGATGTAGTTGCCCTTGCCGGAGACCTTCACATAAGCAGTGCCGGCCTGGGTGTTTGATTCGTAACCAGAAATCTCGTAATCATTATTAACAGTCAGAGCTTTGCCGCCCAGCACCACAGAAGCAACTCCGGGCTTCTTTTCGTCTCCGTCGTAGGTCCAAGTGCCGGACTCGGGAGTTACCACAGCATCAGCAATGCTTGCAGGGGTAATCGTGAAAGGTACCACCGGTTTGGAGCGAAGCTCGTATTTGCTAGCATCCGTTCCGCTTAATCCAGTTACGGTGACTTTGTAATTACCAGCATTAATGGGCTCATCCACTACGCCAGAGCTGGAATTGCACTCATAAGCCACCTTGACGTTGTCGCCCTCTGCGGCTCCACTAAGCGTCACGGTAGCAAGCTTTGCTGCGCCATCATAAACAAGATTTTCGGGAGCCTCGACATTTGCCGTCACGAAAGTCTTAGCTGCAGCTCCTTCGTCCTTATGTTCGTTTGCATAAGCAGCTGCCTCGGTCTCGCTTTCAAAATACAGTTTGTAAGCTTTGCTATCGATGCTTACCTCAACAACGGCGCTAGATCCACTAATGGCATCAGCCTCATCCACAACTTCATAACGGCCAGCCGCTCCCTCAGCGTCGGCGCGCTTGATCATCTTCTTGCCATTGTTGAGTTTGTTCAGATAGCTTGCGGAATCAAAGCTTCCGCCAGAGATCGAAAAGCTACCATCGCCGCCATCGAGCACTGAAATCGTTCCGTTTATTTCGCCGCTAGTAATGCAAAGTATGCCGTTGTTCATGGAAACAGCTTGGCCAGAAGTGCTTGTCAAAGATGCGCTAATGGTCACGTTGCCTGAATCCATGGCTATCGCAGGCGCGCCGTTTGCGCTTACCGTTCCGTTGGCAATCGACACAGAAGCACCTGAAATGCTGACAGGGGAAGTTCCCTCAGTGGAGCAAGAAAGCGTATGGCCTTGCAAATCAAGCTTGGTGGTTTTGTCTAAAGTCAAGGATCTATCGAGGTCGCAAAGCGCGAAAACAGTGCCGGTGCCCGTATTTGCCTCTAAGGCCTCTTCGATCGTCGGATATTTGCTGCCATTAAATTCAGCCTCAAACCCACGAACACTAAGGCCCTGTTCTTCTGCGTACTTTTTTGCCTCGTCGGCGCTTTGGAAGTACAGCTGATATTCGTTACTCGATACAACATATGCCACCCAAACCGCGGCATCTGCTGCGGCAGCAGATCTGTCAACAACAGTGAAGTTGCTCGAACCTGTAGCCCTAAACATCACCTTGTCGGAAGCAACAAGAGAAGCACTCTCATGGCTACTGAATTCGCCACCTTTGATAACCGCACTTCCCGAATTTTTTACAACCGGATTATTAAATGTGCCGGAATTGATAGTGGCCGTAGCACCATCGACATATACCGATTGGGATTTTGAGCTAAAGGTACCTCCTGCAATAGTAGCTTCGCCACTTTTCAGGTGTACGCATATGTTACTTTTACTGCAGCTGTAGTCGCCGCTATCGATTTTCAACTCGCCGCAGTTCTGAACCACACAGCGCTGATAGCTTGTGGTGACCTTTAAATCCCGGAGAGTCAGACTTGGCTTATTGGTTGAACCATCTTCCCCAAGCCAAATAGCAGAATTGTATTGGCTCGTATGAACGACCTTGCCGTCCTTTAGGAGCACCTTGCCGTTTAGCACCCTTACGGTAGTTGCTTCATTCTCCGGAGACTGCAAAGTATTGCCGCCCAGATCTATAGTCAGATCCGTTACGGAGGTAGTATCCACAACAATGCTCTCGTTTGAATCCTTCAAAAGCGTGATTGTCTTGCTGCCAGAATCGCTGGAGACTACCTTTACTGCTTTTTGCAAAGAGGAGTATTTTGTCCCATCAACTTCGGCAACGCCTTCAACCCAATGAGCTATCAAGGTGATATCGGACGTTACCTTGCTGGAAAAATCGTAATCAGCGCCATCGAGCTGCCAAGTTCCAAAAGCCCAGCCTTCTTTAGAAGGATCATCGGGCTGCGAAACCTCACCGTTGGGGCTTACGACCACTTGCTTCCATTTGGCCTCATCGTCAACAGAGAAGTTGACCATGTAGCCGCAGCGCTCAGTAGCGTAGCTGTGGGCTTCGGCGTAGGAATTCGCATCGTCCGGATCAAAGAAATAAGCGTAGCCGGTTTCCTTGGTCATATTTCCTTTGCCGGCATACGTGCCAATAAGGTCGGGGATGGCCACTTTGAGGCTTGTGTCTTGTTTAGCCTCGTCAACCGATTCCACCTGGTAGTAAGAAGAGTCAGAAGAACTAACGTACCTGAATGCATAGTTCTGAGGCAGCTTAACCGTTGAAGGAAGCAGGCTATACGTGCCGCCCTTCAGCAAGACACTTGTTCCCTTTTCGGTAGAAATGGACTCCACGCCTTCGTCGGACTTAAATTCGCCTCCGGTAATCACAGTTGGAAAAGCGCTGTAATTATTTACGGCGATGTCTTCGCTCACAATCGCACTTTTGCCTGAACCCGTGGAATCGAAGGTTCCCTTTGCGATGCTAAGAGCCGCCCAGGCAATTTTTACACAAGGGCTACCCGATGCATTAGACGCGACGTTCACATTATCCATGTTGATGCCAACCGTTAGATAATGGCTGCTTGTTGCCGTAGCGGCGTAGTCTTCCAAGATCGCCGCGCTGTTCTGTGCTTCCTGCTTAACGCTTCCGTTCTTGATATTTACAACGACATTATCGTTGTAATTTGCCTTGGAAATCTGAATGACGCTTCTTGAGCTATCGGTATTGGTGATTGTGTGACCGTTTAAATCGATGGTTATTTCTTTAATTGATACCGAGCCGTCAAATTTAAGAGAGCCGTTGACATCGCCATCAGCGGCATAGGCAACAGTTGGGCCAGCAACAAAAGACGCAGAGAAAAGCAAGGATATCGCCAGAGCCAAAAAGGCAACAAGAAGGGCGTTCTTTCTAGATGCCACGGTATGCCCGCAAGCAACAGCAGGGCAAGGCGCTAAGCCGCTATCTATTTGCGCTAAACGGGCTGGTGCCGCCCCCCTTAGCATGGAAGCTCGGTGTATGCGCGAGGAAGCCTTGACCCGGCCCTCCAACACAAAAAGGCCCCGCCGAAGCGGAGCCTTTTGGATGCGAAAATCGCTGTTCGCAAGCATATGAATTCTGCAAGCACGCCAGACGGACAATGCATCCGAGTGGCAAGCAACAAATCCTAGCGCTTGGAGAACTGGGGGCGCTTACGAGCCTTCTTGAGGCCGTACTTCTTGCGCTCGACCATACGAGAGTCGCGGGTCAGATAGCCAGCCTTCTTGAGCTCGGCACGGTAGTCGCCAGCCTCAAGAAGAGCACGAGCGATGCCGTGACGCAGAGCGCCAGCCTGACCAGAAACGCCGCCGCCATTGCAGCGAGCGATGACGTCGAAGGCACCCTTGGTGTCGGTGACGTCGAAGGGAGTGGTTGCATAATCGACAAGAGCCTGACGACCGAAGAACTCACGAGCCTCACGACCGTTGACGGTTACCTTGCCGGTACCGGGAACGATGCGGACACGAGCGACGGCGTTCTTGCGACGGCCGGTGCCGTAGTAAATTGCTTCGCCTGCCATTTAGTTCTCCTCCATCTTGATCTCGCGGGGCTGCTGTGCTGCATGAGGATGCTCGGGGCCAGCGTAGACCTTGAGCTTCTTGAACATTGCACGGCCAAGAGTGTTTTTGGGAAGCATGCCCTTAACTGCGTGCTCGATGACGCGGGTGGGGTGCTTTTCCATGGCTTCGCGGAAGGTCTCGCACTTCAGGCCACCGGGGTAACCGGAGTGACGATAGTATTCCTTGGAGTTAGCCTTGTTGCCCGAAAGCTTGATCTTGTCGGCGTTGATGATGACGACGAAGTCACCGGTGTCGACATGCGGGGTGTAGGTGGGCTTATGCTTGCCCTTAAGGATGGTAGCGGCCTTGACGGCGACGCGACCGAGGACCAGGTCCTCTGCGTCGATCAGGACCCACTCGCGCTTAACCTCACCGGGCTTTGCGTAATAAGTCTTCACGTAAATCCTCCACTAGTTACTTGAGCGTCCGGTTGAAGCTAATGGACGCTCACTGTGTCTTTTCTCAAAAGTTGCTTCTCACTGCGGAATCGCGGTTTCCTACGCCGCTGCGCCAGGGCCACCTGCCAGGCTTGAGCTTGCTGCGCGGACTGGACTTTGCGCAGGGCTTTTGACCGGCATGCTTTGCTGGGGTCCGCACCGATTGGCGGTTACGGGGCTCTTGAAAGCAGACTAGGATATTTTACGCCGCACATACGGCGCTTGCAATGAATTTTTATGTTGAAGAGATGGAATTATGCGGCGGCGCAAGCCTGCCGCGATTTGATGCCGATACAAGTTGCTGCCGGCACGAACTGATGCCGGCGCACGATGGCATGGAACGCTTGGTTCTATTCGGCTGCTACCACTTCTTCACTTTGTTGCCGGAAAGCTTGGCCTTCACCTTTTTGGCCTTTTTGATGCTGTTTTTCTTCTTGTGCACCTGCACGGTGTTCTTCTTCACCTTGGCTTTGTTGGCCTTGCTGCCCAAGTAAATGCCGTACTTCTTGGCTTTGGTGATCTTGTTCTTGGAGATAGTGGTCACTTTGGACTTACCGCTGGTGCAGATGCCCGCCTTCTTGGCCTTGCTTACGATGTTTTTGGAAATGGAAGCCACCTTAGCGCTGCCCGAGGTAAGGATGCCGTAGCTGCCAGGCGAGGTGATGGCGTTCCCGCTGATAGAGCTTGTAGAAGAAGAGGCGATCGCGATACCCACGCCAGGCGAGGTGATGCGGTTGCCGGCGATGTTTGAAACCTTGCCCTTGATGTAAAGGCCGTACTTTTTGGCAGAAGAAACGCTGTTGTTTGCAATAGAACCGACCGAGGTGGCAGTTACGTAAATGCCGTACTTCTTTGAGCCAGAGATGATGTTGTGACTCAGCGACGAGAGCTTTGCGCTTGAGGTGGCGCAAACGGCACCATAGGCCGAGTTCTTTATGGTGTTCTTCTCGATCACAGCCGAGGTGGCGGCCTCACGCACGTAAACGCCCGCGTAACAGCCGTTCAGAGTATTGTTTTTGATAACGGTGTTTTTGGCATGGAATACATGGATACCGCGCTGGAAATAACCGGTGATGGTATTACCCGTTACCGTGACGTTATCCAAGCCGCCGATATTGATACCATGGCGCAACAACTTGTCAGACATACCGCCCGTGATGGTGTTGTTGGTTATCTTGATGTTGCTTGAGTTCTTGTAGCGCGAATCGCTGCTCCAATGATGCTGACCGAGCGCGCTGGCGATATTATAGAACTTGCAGCCGTTCACGGTAATGTTCTGGCAGTTGGTGCCATCGACTAAGGTTCCGCTTGCCCACTTGTCGCTCGCCTTGCTGGGATCGGACAGCTTACTGGTGTTATCAGCCCAGCACGAATCGAGCTGAACACACTCGCGACCATAATCGCGGTCTTTCTCGTGGCCTTTCAGGCGGCGGAAGCCCGTAAAAGAACATCCGGAAATAGTGCCGTTCTTAACCCCGACGAATTCAAGATGGTGCGCACCGTACACGTTTTTGAAAGTGACGCCCGTCACCGTGATGTTCTGAGCATGATCGAAGCGCACCAGGTCACCAGTATCGGTTGCAGCTGCAATGTTGCCACCATCGATTGTGGCGGAGCCATGACCTTCGATGGTGATGTTGTTGGACAGGTTGTAACCGCCGACGTTATGCCAAGTAGGGTCGCTAATTCCTTGATCCTGGAGTTTCTGCTTTACGGCCTTGGGCAAAGAACCATGATTGTAAATAAGGCCATAGTTGACATAGGGATCGCCGTCTGACCTGTTTCCATCAGGACGAACGAGCGTCACGCCATCTTCCAGGATAAGCTTGGTATTTGAATACATCTGAAGACTGCGCTTAATGACGTATGTGCCCTTTTTCACCACAACAACCGTCAACTCATCGGAAGAAGCATCCTGCGCCTTCTTCAACTTAGCCCAAATGTCGTTGCCGCTTTCACTGGAGCCTTTGACGCCCTTATATTCATAATTGTCAAAGCTATCCTGTGTTACCACATACTCTTCTGCATAGGCCGACACAGGCGCAACGCAAGCGAAGAAGTAAAGCGCACAAAGAAGAACGAGAGCCACCGCAACGGCAAGGCGCCCCTTCGTAACATGCGTGGTTTTATTTGAAGCGAACAGCTTATTCATCTTTGTCTTCTTCCTTGGCTTTATGCAGGCGCGGCAAATGAGGGCGCCGCGCGCGAGGAGCGTAATGGTGCATGAGCGCCGGTTGCAGCAGCTTAAGCTTGATGATGCCGAAGATGGTCAGGCCGGCCACCACAACGAAGGCGAAAATGCGCACAGGTCCGTCGAATTCCATCATAACGAGCGCGCAAATAGCCAAAGCCGCAGTCCAGGCCCACATTATGAGAACGGTCACCCGTTGGCTGTAGCCGGCCTGCATGAGACGATGATGGATATGGCCCTTATCGGCCTCGCCGATGGGGCGATGCGCGCGCTTGCGGCGAATGATTGCAATGGCGGTATCCATGATGGGCACGCCCGCAGCCAAAACCGGCACCAAAAGCGAGACGAGCATGGCGGTACGCGCACTGCCAAAAAGCGAAATGATGCCAAGCATAAAGCCAAGCGTCAAAGCGCCGGAGTCGCCCATGAAAATACTCGCAGGGTGAAAGTTGAAGCGCAAAAAACCGACGCAAGCGCCCAGCAAGATGACCGAAAGCATGGCCGCGGCAAGCGCGTTGGTTACCACACACAGAACGAAAATGGTAATGGCCGAGATGGAGGTAATGCCTGCCGCAAGGCCATCCAAACCGTCGATCAGGTTGATGACGTTGGCAAAAGCCACCAGGTAGAACACCGTGATGGGGTAGCTTAACCAGCCAAGCTCGACGTAACCGCCACCAGGAAGCGGGTTGTGGAAGCTCGATAAAAGCAAGCCCGATGCCGCCACGATGCAGGCGGCGATGATCTGACCCGCGAGCTTAGGCTTCGGTTTGAGCTCGACGATGTCGTCCACCACGCCGACGACGAAAATAGCACCAACGCCCACGGCAACACCGATCATGTTGACGTTCCATTCGTTGCGGAATTTCAAAAAGTCGTTGTGCCAGCCGAGCACGTACACGCCGAGCACGTAGACCATAAGGGCGATAAGCATGGCGCCGACCATGGCAACGCCGCCAAGGCGCGGAATGGGCTTTTTGTTAACGCGGCGAGCGCTCGGGTAGTCGACCGCATCGACCTTGCGGGCCAAATCTGACACGCAGGGCACCAAAAGCAAGGTCGCCAAAACGGCCACCAAAAAAAGAATTGCCCACTCGATCCAAACCATAGAAGTACCGAACTACTTGCCTTCGCCCTTGACGGACTCTTTGGCGCCCTCGGCAAGAAGACCCTGCGACGCCTCGTAGAACGCAATAGCTTCGTTGATGGTACCGTCGAACATCTTGGTGCCATGGTCGAGCACGATGCCACGCGAGCAGAACTCGCGCGCCGCCGTAGAGCTGTGCGTGACGAACAAAACGGTAACGTCGTTGTCGGCCATGATCTGACGGATGCGCTGCATGCACTTCTGCTTGAACTTCTTATCGCCAACCGACAAGGCCTCGTCGACAACCAGGATCTCGGGGTCGGTCGAAACGGCAAAGCCAAAACCAAGGCGCGCCTTCATGCCGCTCGAGTAGTTGCGCAGGGGCTGGTCGATATAGCGGCCCAAATCGGCGAACTCGACGACTTTGGGCTCCATGAGTTTGATCTGCTCTTCGGTTAAGCCCATGGCATAGCCGCGCATGTAGATGTTCTCGCGACCGGTGAGGTTGGAATTGAAGCCGGCACGCAGCTCCAGCAAGGCACTGACCTCGCCATTCACAGTAACCGTACCCTGATTGGGGAACAAAACGCCTGTGATCATCTTAAGCGCGGTGGATTTACCAGCACCGTTATGACCCAAGAAGGCCACACCTTCACCGCGACGAATCTGGAAGGAGAGGTCGTTGTTGGCATCGATGCGCGTGATGCCCTCGCGCTTCTTCTTGCTCCAGAAAAGGGAGAGCAGGCGTTCTCGGTCGGACTTGTACAGGTTGTAGCTTTTATACACGTGGTCGAATTCAACAACCACCTCGTCGGAGATCGCCGTCTTGCGCTGGGCCAAGCGCTCCTTACCAATGGTGGAGCGCAGCTTGTTAAGGTGCTCCCAACGCTGCTCCTCGGTAAGGTCGGCGAAGGGGTCGGGCACGGGGGTGATATCCGAAGGCGCAAGCTCGAAGGAGCAAACGGAGTTGACACCGTAGCTCAAAAGCTCGTTGGCGCGCTCGGCGTCGTCAAGCGCGAAACACTGCAGCTTCAGGCCGGCCTTGCGCACCATCTCGACGATTTCCTTGGTGCACTGCGAAGCCTCGATGGCCAAACCCTCGATGTTGTAATCGGCGCAGTAAGTGATCAAGCGACCGATGCCGTCGATGCGCTCACGCGGCCACATCATTATCTGGTAATGCGAGAAGTGGAAAGCGCGATCGACACCGCGATACATCGAGGCGTTGCGCACCTGGATAAGCAGGCGGGAAAGCAGATCTTTGTCCTTATGCAGACCCTCGACCACAGCGGTTGCCAAATGGGTCGCGTTTTCCTTGCCGAGCTTACCGAAGTCGAGCATCCACCACACGTCGGGGTTGGCCTTCATATGACGATACAAGGTTTCGAAGGTCATCGGGGCTTGTCCGTGGACCTTCTGCTTCAAGAACACAGCCTCGGTCATGGGGCCCTGAGCCGGATCCCAATTAAGGCCTAGGATCTTGCGCGCGTTGGCAAACCAGCCGTAGCTGCAAACCACCTTGTTGTCGGCGGTCAGCGAAACATCTACCTCAATAGCCTTTACGCCGCGCGCCAGGGAATGCTCAAGGGCCACCTCGTTGTTGAGGTATTGCTTGCCGTCAACCGCGCCGCAAGCGCGGGCCGCGATGGGCTCGTCGTAGAGCGTGCTGATGTGCGCGCCGGCAAGCGACTGGGAGGAGATTTCGGGGGCATTAGAGCTCATCGCGCACCTCCGTTTGGGCTCGCTTGTACACGATCAGGGTCAACACGAACTGGAACAGGAACACGAATGCAAAACCGATGCAGTACTTCGGCGTTTCCCAAATCCAGGTGTGATAGTAAATGGCGTCGCGCATGACGGTGGCAAAGAAGGTCACGGGGTTAAGGACCGCAAACACCTGCACCGCGAAAATATGAATCTGCGTGATGTCGAAGATAATGCCCGAAAGCCAGAACAAGGGCTGTGAGCAAGTGGTGATGAGATTGTGAAAGTCTTTGCTCAGGGCACCGAGCATGCTTGCGAACAAGCTGAACATATACCAAAACACCATCAACAACACAATGGCGAAAGGCACCTGAATAAGATGAATCGTGGGCATTTCGCCAAACACCAAGCAGGTAACCGCAAGAATAACCAGCAATCCTAGGAAAATGATGGCCTCGGAAACGATGTAAATGGCAGGAATCGCCGGCAAAGGGAACTTGATCTTGGTTACCAGGTACGAGTACTTGTTGAATATCGCCGAGCCTGTGCTCAGGATGCTCGACATGAAGGTCCACACGAAGACGCCGGAGGCAAGCCACACCAGATAGGCGCCCGAACCTCCGATGTCTTTGCCGCCCTTCAAACCGATTTCAAGGGCAAACCAAAAAACCAACACGTACACGATTCGCTTTGCGAACAGCCAAAACGGACCGAAAGCCGTACGTGCAACCTGTTTCTTCAAATCAAAGACGGCCAGCTTGGTAACCTGCTTGCGCCAGCCCCAAACATCGCCAACTATCTGTTTCAAAGAATCTATCAAGAAGACTCCAAGCCTTTCGGGTATTAGTACAGTCTTTGAATTATAGCCCAGCTAACCGTTACTATGTCTGAAGCATAGATTCTACAAAGGAGCCCTCGCAATGAAGCTAATGGCCATCATCTTGCAGATGCTTGCGCGCATCCTGCATCTTCTGCCTTGCAAATCGCGCGTGGCCCTGCTTTCACGTCAGAGCTCCAAGATGTCCATGGATTACCGCATGCTCGCCACCGAGCTGGAGGAACGCCTGGGCCCCGATCGGGTGGTCGTGTGCCTAACCGAACCTGAATCAAAGGACGTCCTCGGCTTCGTGGCCGGCACCATGAAACAGCTGATCGTCGCCTGCACCAGCAAGGTCATCATCGTCGACGGCTACGTGCCTGCGGTAAGCATCCCCGCCAAGCCCGAAGGCGTCACCGTCATCCAAATGTGGCATTCGCCGGGCGCCATAAAGAAGTTCGGCTATCAGTGCCTCGACACCCCCGCTGGGCGCAGCCGCGAATCGGCCGAAGCAGGGCGTATGCATCGCAATTACGATTATGTGATCGCGGGTGGCCCGGGAGCAAAAGAAGCTTTTGGCCTGGCCTTCGACTACCCCACCAGCAAAGTTTGGGCGCTCGGTTTGCCGCGCATCGATTTCCTTCTTGAACAGGGAAAGAACTGCTATCGCAATCGCCGGGCGCGGCGAATCTTGAACGAGAACGAGTTCCTTGGCAACGGCAAGCCCACGATCTTGTACGCGCCTACCCTGCGCAAAGGGGCCGGCTACGACGAAAATTGGCTCACCCACAACCTTGGGCAGCTAGCAAGTGCGCTTGAGGCGCGCGGCAGAGCGGCGGGCGCTCCTGCGAACCTGATCATCGCCGGGCACCCTTTGAACAATGAGTTCAGCCAGGCTCTGCTGCGCGAGCATCCCTGCGTACACGTGGTGCCCAAAACCGCGACCATCCATTTGCTGGCGGTATGCGATGCCATGATCAGCGATTATTCCGCGGTAGCTTTTGAAGCGGCGCTCTTGGGTATCCCCGTAGAGCTGTACGTTCCTGACCTCGACCAATACGAAAAGTCGCCAGGTTTGAACATCGACCTTCGCACTTTGCACAGCACGCACACCAACGCCGGCGCGGCACTTTCGGCAGCGCTCGACCTGGCACTTGCCCACCATGCCGGCGAATCCTGCGAGAACGACTTCTCCACGCTTACGCGCAGCTACTTCAAAGGCATCGAGTACGGCTGCACAAGCCGCATCGCCGAGCTCGCGGTAAGCAAGCTTTAGGCGAACGGCGAGCCAAACTCAACAGGATAAGGAGGGGGCGGACGATTCTTCGAGCCCTTTACTCTCAGCGGCGATCAGGACGCAAGCTGCCGAAAAAGGCGGACACAGCGCGCAACTAAACCCCTTCGCGGCCTTCCCCTCTTCAAAAGCCAAGCCAAAAACCAAGCGCCGGGCAAACATCTCCCGGCGCTTAATCGTTGAATATGGAAGAGGCTCTGCGTCCCCGAAGAATCGAAACCTAAACCTTGCGAGCCTTCTCAGCCTTGCCCAAAGTCACCTGCGAAGAACAGCTGCGCATAAGCACCTTGCCGCGCGTGAACTTGTTGCCCGATGCGCCGCCCTTGGTGACCTTATAGAAGGAAATACCGTAGTTCTTCACCTTGAACTTGCAATTGGTCACCTTAACGCGATAGTAGCCCGTGCTGGACATATTGTTGGTGCCAACGCCTTTAGGGCAATTGGGCACATTGAAAGTGCAGTGATCGATAAGCGTGGTGCGCGTGGTGGTGCCATCCCATGGTTTGCCCTGAGGACTGCAATTGGAGTTCTTCGTGGTGTCGAGCTGAATAACCTCGTTGGTGCTGTCGCCCCGATAGGTACCGTTGAAGGTGCAATACTCCACGCGCACGTTGCGGCAACCCGCTAGCTCGATGGAGTGGCCGTTGTAGTTGTTGGTGATAGTGACGCCCTTGATGCGGATGGTCTTGCAATGCATGAACAAGAAGGTGCTATAGCCATAGCGCCAGCCGTTCTTGCTGCGACTCGTGCTGCCGGCCTTGCCCGTGGTCACGTACTTACCACCCGTGATGGTGAAGTTCTTACCACGGCTATAGCCGCCAATGCTGCGCTTGGAACCAACGTTGTCGGAGGAATCCTTGTACAACGCGTTGATGAAGATGCCCTTGCCGTTAGTCACCTGCTTGAGCGTGGCGCCGGTGGCGATGAAGGTGATGTTGTTGTAGAGCTTCAGGGTCTTGTTGATGTAGTAGGTCTTGCCCGAAATCAACCTGACCGTGATCTTCTTGTTGCGATGGTCCCAGTTCTGGCCATAGCCGGAATATTTGTTCATCACGTTATGGATAGCATTGAAGTCGGTGCGACCCGAAGTGTCGCCGCTAGGGTAGATGGTATACGACGTGCTGTTCAGGTTCGTGCGCTTGGCCTGCTTGGTGGTGCTAGCTTTTTGGCCGGAAGCCGTCTTCACGTTGAGCACCCATACCGATGCCGCCTGCGCCTCGCGTGCACCCAAGGAAACAGCCAAGCCAATTGCCAAGGCTATCAGGGTAAACAGCATGAGCACCTTTTTGGTGCTGAAAGAAGTGGTAGTCATATAGCTCGTTTCGTAGTCCGATTCAGTTTCGTTTTAAGTTCGCTTACGAAGCTGGCCTAAGAGGCCGCTTCTGCGTTTTGGCGTATTCGGTTGTAAGCGGAAGAGCATAGCAGCCGCAGGCGCACATGGCGCACACGATGCCCATGGCGCACGCTGGAGCGTTCAGAGGCGCATCGGCGCAAACGTAAGCTTTGCTTCTTAGAGCAGCACCTCGTCGATGATGCGGTCGCAAGCCTTGCCATCCAAGTACTTGAAGCTCTTAGCCTTGAATGATTGCAAACGCTCAAGATCAAAATCATCTTGCTCGATGGCGGCGGTTAGCTCGTCCTGTGTATAGACTATCTTGCCGCTTACGAAGCTTTCGAAATCTTCATAGAAGTTACGTGTGGCCACATAATTGTTAAGGTCGAACGCATAGTAGAGCGTCGGGATGTCCAGAAGTGCCGCTTCGTAGCAGGTGGACGAATAATCCGTAACCAAAACATCGGTGCTAGGAAGGATGTCATTGATCTCGGGAATGGCGGAGCCGTCCACGATGATATCGGCATATTCAGTGGGTATGCTGGGCATTTGCTTAATGAAGGGGTGCATCTTCAAGATGAGGAACCAGTTGTTCTTTCGGCAGGCAGCGCCCAAGGCCTCAAGGTCAAGGTAGTTATAGTCGAAGTACGCGCTGTTCTTGCCCGCGCCGCGGAAGGTCGGCGCAAAAACGATGACGCGTTTACCCGCAGCACCGGGGAAAGTCTTCCTGAAGAAGGCCCTCTTATCCTCCTGCCAAGCGGAGTTCAAGATCCAGTCGTGACGCGGGATGCCCAGCGCCTTCACGCGCGACTCGGGGATGCCAAAGGCCTCGGCATAGATTGGCTCGTCCTTTTCGGCAGCCACGATAACGTCGGTGTAACAGCGGTGCGATTCCGCAAAGGGCGAAACAGCGTCGAGCGTGCCGATGCGGCCCATGCCCACCGTCTTGAACGCGCCGCAGGCATGCCACAGCTGCACGATGCGCGTGCCCTTTTGGTAGTCGGCACGGTAGAGCGTGAGCTGGTAATCGTCGCAGAAAATAACCTTTGCGGTGGCCAGGTCCCAGGCGAGCTTAAGGTAGGCGCCGATGCCACGTGAGCCTTTTTCGTTTGTGAAACCGTAAACGACTTTGTAGTCCTTGGTGATTCCGCGCTCCTCCATGCGACGTAGCAGCGGCTCCATGTTGCCGCCGATTTCCGAGCGTCTGTCGGAGGTGAAAACAATCTTGTTGTGCTGCTTGGCATGCTTTTTGAAGCGACGCTCGGTACGCGTCCACAAAGCGCCGTGAACGCCGCGGACGAAGTTGACCAGCGAAATCTTGAGCTGGCCCTTAGGGGAATAGTGCGCCATCTTCGGACCGCGGCCAAGCACCTCAAAGTGAGCCTGACCCTTATCGTTCGGGTAAATCAAAATCTCGTAGTGATGCCCGGTCTTGTAATAGAGAAGGGCATCGTCGCGACGAGTGGCAAGCTCGCCCGAGCGGCGGCAGAAGGATGCCATAACTAGAGGCAGCTCCTTGCCCTCACGCACAATGAAAGCGTCGAACTCGCCGAAGGGAATGGCTCGATCGTGATAAGCGACGATGGGGCGCACGCGCCAGCTGGTCGGGCCCTCGTAGAAGGACTCGCCCAGGACAACGTTGCTTGCAAGCTTGTTACCGTCTTCGTCGAAGGTCTCGCGCGGGCGACGAAGCAAGATCTTATCCTCGGGGGTAAACGGCGTTGCAGGATTGACCTCCAGATACAGCGTGGTACGCGACCAACGGAAATCAACGAGCTCGATCGCCTGAGAAGAGCCAAAACCTACCGTGGGCACAGCTGCAGCTCCTGCCGCAGTCGCAGTCGCAGTCGCAGCCGTGGGCGCAGCCCCAGCCTCCACTACAGCCGTCACAGCTCCCGCCGCCTCTTCGTTTACTTGCACGTCATTCATACAGCCAAGCTTCCTTCTGTTGTTCCAAGAACCAAATCAACCACCCGATCAGACGAATGGTTGTCGAAATGAGCAAAATGGCGCCGCTTGAAGGCGTCGATCCGCGCCTGATCGCCCGCATACGAAAGCGCGGCCACCAAAGCCTCGGGCGTGCGCACGATAGGCCCGGGCACAAAGCTCTCGTAAGGCTCGTAAAAGCCGCGAGTTTGCTCGTAATACTCCAGGTCGTACGGGAAAAACACCGTGGGCACATCGATAAGCGCCGCCTCATAGAGCACCGAGGAGTAATCGGTGATAAGCAAATCGGCGGCAGGAAGAAGATCGTTCACCTCGCGGATACCGTCGGCGAGCACGATCACGTCCTCCATGCCCGCAGGCACCCCGTTGAAACCATGCGTGTACTGGTGAAACTTCAGCATGAACAGGGCATTGTTCTTGCGGCAATAGTCGGCGATACCCGCAAAATCAAGCTGCGAAAAATCATAAGTGGCCTTGCGAATATCGTCCTCGCGGAAAGTCGGAGCAAAAACGATCACGCGCTTGCCTTGCGCTTGCGGGAAACGCTCAAAAAACGCCTGGCGCGCCTGAGCAAGCGATTCCTCGTTCAAAAAACCATCAACGCGCGGAATACCCGTAGCAAAAATGCGCTCCTCAGGCATATTGAAGGCATCGGCGTAGTGGGGCTTGTCAACGTCGGCACTCACGATCACGTGGGTATAGCCCCGATGCGCGCGCGAGGTACGACGATGCTCTTCCTGGTTGGCACGCTTACGACTAAAGCCAATGGTCTTGAAACTGCCGATGGCGTGCCACAGCTGAACCACCTTTACGTCGGCCGGAAAATCGACAAAGTAAACAAAAGGATGGTAGTCGTCCAAAAAGATAATGTCGGCGTTGGCCAAGCGCTTGATGAAGGCCAGCTGTTTAGCCGGCGTCTCCACCGATTTGATGTCGGGGGAAAAATCAAGCACCACGTTAAAGCGCTCGGCTAGGCCACGCTGGCAAATGCGGTCGTACACGAATTTGGCGTTGCCACCGATTTCGGCGCGCGAAACGCTGGTGAACAAAATAAGCGGCTTGCGGTTGGGCTCGAGCAAAGCGGCGCTGCGGTAGCGATCGTAAAGAAGCTGGTAAACCCGGGCTACCGCGCTTTGGACATTTTGCTTCACGCTCAAAGCCCCGCCACCTTCCTTGTTCGCTTTCCTTAAGTTTTTGCATCTTCGCAACCGCAAAAGTTTACCACGCACGCACTGCAATACGAAAAGCCAAGAAGCCCCAGCAAGCGGGTATACTTGTGCCATGTTCGCGCGCCCGCCGATAAAGCACGAAGGCCCGGCGACTCCGCGCCTTCGATTATTGCTAGCTGCAAGTTTTGCGGCTCTTCTTCTTGTTGCTTTTTCCGGCCTTGCGGGCTGCGGAAATCCGGAAGGTACCAGCGGGGTAAGCTTTTCCTCCCCAAAGAAAATCGAAGAAGCAAGCTTTCACTCCTCAAGCGCCGCGGGCGCACATGGCGCGCTGGTAGACAGCTCCTGCGCAGACAAGGGATACATCGCGGTAAAGGCGAAGAATTCCTCCCGCTTAAAACTGCAGATCACCCTGGGCGAACAAAGCATCAGCCACGACCTGCCCAACGACGGAAGCGAAGCCATCTATCCCCTTACCTTCGGCGATGGCAACTACAGCATCCGCGTTATGCAAAACACCTCGGCAAGCAACTACGTCGAGATCTACCGCACGCAGAAAGGCGTCACGCTCAAAAGCGAGTTCGCCCCCTTCCTGCGCCCGAACCTGTACTGCCGGTTCTCGGATAAAAGCGCCGCGACCAAGAAAGCGCGCGAACTGGTGGCCGATGCCGAAAACGTCGGTGATGCGGTGGAGGCCATCTGCACCTACGTGGTCGACAACATCAGCTACGACAACGCCAAAGCTCAAAAGGTCGGCAAAACAACCGGCTATGTGCCCGACCCCGACAGCACGCTCTCGAGCGGAAAGGGCATCTGCTTCGACTACGCCAGCCTGGGCGCGGCGATGCTCAGAAGCCAGGGCATACCCACCAAAATCATGACGGGCTACGTGAGCCCTGACAACATCTACCATGCTTGGATCATGGTCTACATAGATGGAACCTGGAGCAGTGCGCAGTTTAGCGTCGACCAAAATACCTGGTCACGCGTTGACTTGACCTTTGCCGCAAGCTCCGGCAACACACTCGTTGGCGATGGATTGGACTACCAAGACAGATATACCTATTAAAGAAGGGGGCCGTTGCCCAGGCCGATGCAGCCAAGGCGCCAGGTGCTCGATTAAAAAGATTTTGCGAAATACCAGCAAATTTTTCTGAAGGAATTTGGCGATAATCAGGCGTTTTTCAATTACGAACAACAAGTTCTCAAACCCGAGGCTCTTATTAAGTGCGACAATGAGGGACAACCTAAACAACTAGGAGAATCCAATGGCAAACAAACTACTTGAAAGCAGTGCGATCAGCGCGTTCTGCAGCAGCGTCGCAACCATGCTCGCCGCCGGTGTTCAGACCGACGAAGCCGTGCACATGCTTTCCGAAAACCGCAAGCAATCAAACTTTAAGCGTGTCTGCGACGAGGTTTACTCCCATCTTGTCAACGGTAGCAACCTTGCCGAATCCATGGATAAAACCGGGGCCTTCCCAGCCTACGCCGTCGAGATGGTTCGCGTCGGCGAATCGTCCGGCCGCACCGAGCGCGTGCTGCGCACCTTGGGCCACTACTACGAAAGCGAACGCCGCACCTTCGCCAAACTGCAAAGCTCGGTTGGCTACCCCGCGGCGCTTCTGTGCGTGATGAGCGTGATCCTGCTCTTCACGGTCATCTTGATTTTGCCCATCTTCGGCCAAACCTATGAAAGCATGTCCGGGGCGCTGACCTCAGGTTCCTTCGGTATGGTCAACGCCTCGGTTATCATCGGCTGGATCGCCCTTATCATCGTGCTCGTCGCCACCATCGGCGCGCTTATCATATCGGGGCTCTCCCACTCCGAAAACGGTCGCACCCATGTTGATCATCTGCTCCGGAAACTCCCCGGCACCAAGCAAGCCATGTACCAGCTGGCTCTTTCGCGCTTCACCAACGCGCTTGCCTCCTTCATCGCATCGGGCGTCCAAGAGGAAGCAGCTCTTCGCCAAGCTATGGCAACCGTCGATCACCCCGCCCTCAAGCAAAAGCTCGACGCCACCTTCGATGCCATGGTCAACATCGACAACCCACGCAGCCTCGGCCAGGCAATCGTCGAGAACGAGGTTTTCGAACCTATTTACGGCCGCATGCTTTTGATGTCCACCCGCTCCGGCTCCACCGACGAAGTGCTTGGCCACTTGTCCGACATCTTCTTCGACGATGCCAACGCGCAGCTTGATTCCGCGGTCGACACGATCGAGCCCACCCTGGCGGCATTCCTTACCGTTGCCGTCGGCGCCACGCTGATCGCCGTCATGCTTCCCCTTATCGGCATCATGGGATCCATCGCTTAAAGGAGCCCGCAATGTTCCACGAATTAACAGACAGCGAGCTTGCCCGCCGCAAGCGAATGCGCATCATCGTCGCATGCGTTGTCGTGGCCGTATGCATCGTTGCCGTGGCGTTGTTCAGCGCCATGCAAGCCAACGCCAAGGAGCAAAGCGCCGTCGCCATCCACGACGCCATCATGGATTCGGCGAAGCAGTGCTGCGCGATAGAGGGCAATTACCCCAGTTCGCTTGAATACCTTGAGCAAAACTACGGCCTCACCATCAACCACGACGATTACGTAATCTCGTACGAAAACTTCGCAGGCAACATCATGCCCACCGTGGTGGTGACGCCCCGATGAACATGCATGACGAAACCCTTGCCACCCAAAAACGCCTAAGAGCGCTTTCCTCACTCGGGCATCTGCACCTTAACGAGGAAAAGCCCTTCTCGCCCAAGCGAATCTTTCCCTCCTTGGTGCTTGGCGTGTTCTTCATCGCACTGATGCTCGCGCTTATCGCGGGCGTTAGCGTGTATTCCTCCATCTCAAACAGCACCGCCGCCACCAACACGGCGCGTCAAGGCGCCGGCCTCATCGTCAACGTCGTACACGCCAACGATGCGCAGGGCGCTATCGGTGTGGGCCAAGGCCCCGAAGGAAGATCCCTAGTGGTCACCGAGAAGCTCGATTCCGGCACTTACGAAACGCGCTTCTACCTGTATCAGGGCAAGGTCGTGCAGGAATACAGCATCGCTGGCAGCGCCTACACACCCGAAAACGCATCCGAGGTCATTCAATCAAGCAAATTCGACTTCAGCTACAAGCACGGCCTGCTCACGGTAAGCACCGACCAGGGCACGGCCGAAACCGCCCTTCGTTCGATACAAGGGGGTAACTAATGGCTGAAACATCTTCACTCACCAGCCCTCAACAGGGCAAGGCCTCCTGGACCTCCACGGCCTTCATGGTCGAGGCCATCGTGCTTTTGTTCTTCCTTATCGCCTCCATGGCGGTATTCACCCAGCTCTTCGGCTTGGCCACCACCACCTCAACCGAGGCCGCGCGCCTGGCAAGTGCAACCACCCTTGCGCAAAACGCCGCCGAGGAGTTCTCGGCAGACCCTGCAAGCGTGGCCAAGGGGTCGCAAGTGGGCCTGGGGGCCGCCACCAGCACCTCCGGCAACTTTAAGGTTAGCTGCGACGTTAACAAAAAGAAGAAAGGCACCGGCATCCTTTACTCCGCACACATCGTTGTTTCCGACGATAACGGAGAGGCCTATTCCTTAGATGCCGAGCGCTTCGTGGAAGGGGGCAAATGATGGCAGACAGAACTGAAGGCGTGCGCATCGGCCCCATCAGCCTTGCAACACTCATCGCCATCCTGCTGGTCGGCGTTCTTGCACTCTTATGCGTGACAACTGCAAACGCAGCGCAAACGATGGCGCAGCGTCAAGCCAGCGCAACCACTGAAACCTATGCGCTCGATTCCTGCGGGCAGAAAATGCTTGCGAGCATCAGCGAGGAGCTTTCCTCTTCGAGCTCTCTAAAAGCGACGGCATCCAAGCTTTCCTCAATCGCCGAAAAGGCGAAAAAGGATGTTGGCGAAGAAAGCCTTACCATCAAGACCTCTTCCGATTCCAAGAGCTTGAGCTTCACCATAGCCGCGCAAAACGGGAAAAAACTCGATGCTAAAGTGAGCCAAAAGAACGGCGCGCTTTCAGTAGACCAGTGGAAACTTACCAGCCAGCAACAGGACGCCGAGGAAACCCTTTGGTCCGGCTCCGTTGACAATGATTAAAGGAGAATCATCGATATGGAATTAAAAGAGCTTCTTAAGCAGATGATCGATCTTAAGGCTTCGGACGTCTTCGTTAACGCGGGTCTGCCCTTGGCCTACCATGCGGGCGGTGTTCACGTACGTACCGATTCCGCTCCTTTGACTCCCGCCGATACGCGCGAGTACGTCCACTCCATCTACGAGCTGGCCAATCGCGACATCGCCATCTTCGAGTCGACCATCAATCACGACGACGACTTCAGCTTTGCCATCCCCGGCGTCGGCCGCTTCCGCGCAAACATCTTCCGCCAGCGCGGCTCCTACGGCGCCGTTATCCGCGTGATCCCCTTCGGCCTGCCCACCCCCGAGGAAATGAACATCCCCGAATCCGTTATGAGCCTGGCCGACGTGACCAAGGGCCTTGTCCTTATCACCGGCCCCGCCGGCTCCGGCAAGTCGACCACGCTCGCCTGCCTGGTCGATCGCATGAACCACAATCGTCAGGGGCACATCATCACGATGGAAGACCCCATCGAGTACATCCACAGCCACGGCACCTGCATCGTGACCCAGCGCGAGGTTCCTACCGATATAGCTACCTATTCCGAGGCACTGCGCTCCGCCATGCGTGAGAGCCCCGATGTCATCCTGCTCGGCGAGATGCGCGACTCCAATACCATCGGCACAGCCGTTAACGCCGCCGAGATGGCCCAGCTGGTTCTTTCCACTCTGCACACCACTAGCGCTGCCGACACCGTCGAGCGCATCGTGGATGCCTTCCCTGCAAACCAGCAGCGTCAGATTCGTGTTCAGCTTTCCATGGTGCTCCAGGCAACCGTGAGCCAGCAGCTTGTTCCCGCAGTCGACGGCGGCACGGTTCCCATCTTCGAGATCATGCTGATGAACACCGCAATCCGCAATCTTATCCGCGAAGAGAAGGCTTATCAGATCGATTCCGTCATCGCATCCAACACCAAGCTTGGCATGCAGACCATGGATCAGGGTCTCTACGCCGCCTACAAGGAAGGCAAGATCACCAAGGACGTTGCCCTGCGCTACGCCAACCATCAGGAAGCGCTAATCCGCCGCTTCGAAGCCGAGGGTCTGTAGGCTCCCGCAGAGCCCCGCAGGTTCCCTCGGCCCAGTGCGCGGCCGAAGTCGTAGGGCAATGCGCGCATCTAAGCCGATACTCGGCATTGGCAATGCATGAAAACGCCCAGGTCGCACGACCTGGGCGTTTCTGGTTCAGGAACAAAGATATGACGAGTGGGGCTTTACCGCCGAGCCGCCGTGCACCCTGGGCTGCTGCGGCCCGGAAACTTCTGCTCGACGATGCGCGCATCCTAGTCGGCTCGTCGGAGGCGATTGCACGCCACTGCCAACCAACTCGCCCTTCGAAGCAGGCGCGGCGCAAAAACTAAAGCGCCGACTTCAATGCCTCAACGGTCTTGTTGTACTCGGCCTCAACTTGAGGGAACAAAACGTCAGAGCCCTCCAACGAACCGCCGCGCAGGGTTTCCGTGATCTGATACACAGGCTCATAAAGATTGGTAAAGCCCAGGTTCGAGCACACACCCTTAAGCGTATGGGCCGCCATAAAGGCCTGCTTGGCATCACCCGCCTCAAGGGCCTCCTTCAGGGCGTCAAAACTTGCATCGTCCAAAAACTTGGTCGCAAAGCGCGTAACCAAGGCATCGTTCATCAAGCGCTTCAGAACATCCGAGTAGTCTGCCCCCATCTGCTCATAAGCTTCTTTCAATGTAGCCATATCGTTTCTCCTAGCTAAGCTTTACTGGCTTACTTGTGATAGGGGGGGGGTTAATGCCGGGACGTCGAGCTCTCTTTTAATGCGGTCCTCGCTTTCCAAAAGGCATTCGATAAGCAGCGGGTTGAACTGCCCGCACTCCCCGCTGATGATCATTCGCATTGCCTCGTCGTGGGGAATCGCCTTTTTGTACACGCGATCGCTCGTGAGCGCATCGTACACGTCTGCCAAAGAAACAACCTGAGCGGAAATGGGAATCTCGTCGCCTTTGAGCTGGTCAGGATAGCCGCCGCCGTCCCATCGCTCGTGGTGGTAACGGCAAATGTCACGTGCCGTCTGCAGCAGCACGGGGTTGTCGTTATACATCGTGAGGTTATCGAGCATGTTGGAACCAAGAACGGTATGCGATTTCATGATCTCGAATTCCTCGTCGGTCAAACGACCGGGCTTGTTCAAAATGCTATCGGGAATGGCCAACTTGCCGATGTCGTGCAAAGCGGAGCACATCACCGTCATCGAGCGAGCGAGGCTCGTAATTCCATACCGGTCGGTCTTCTTCACCAGGCAATCCAAAAGAATCTCGGTTAGGTTGCGCACATGCAAAACGTGCGGTCCGCTTTCGCCGTTGCGCAGCTCCATCGCGCCGCCCATGATGTTGGTCAGCACGTTGCTGGTTTTCTCGCGCTCGTAGTACTGCTGCGCAAGCATCGAGCTCAACCGACGCTGGCGCGCATACAGACGCATGATGTTGCTTACGCGCTGACGAACGATGCGAATGTCGAAGGGCCGGGCAATATAGTCCGAGGCGCCCAATTCGTACGCGCGCAATACGGCTTCGTCGGAATCCTCGCTGGAAATCATGATGACAGGGATGTTCTCGATCCAGCCGCTGCGAACCATGGTCGAAAGAACGTCGAATCCCGACATACCCTCCATGATGATGTCCAAAAGCACCAAGGAAATGCCCGAGCCGCACTCACGCAGAAGCTCAACGCCTTGATAGCCGTTTTCTGCTTCAAGGATTTCGTAGTCGTCTTTAAGCATCTCTTTCAGAATGTCGCGGTTAAGCTCAGAATCGTCGACGATCAAAAGAACGGGCTTGTATGAGTCTATTTCTTCAACAGGATCGCTATCGGTGAGCACCGAGCTTCCTTGCTGCTTGGCAAGATACATCAAACGGTCTGCCTGCTTCACCGCTTCGTCGACGGTGCGCCCGTTCGACAACACGCCACCGATGCTCGAGGAAAGGTAGGCTTGCTCGTTTCCAGGCACGCTTGTTTGCGAGATCGCAACCGAAATGGCACGCAGCCTGCGCGAGAAGGTAGCGCTATCGATGCTGGGAATAACCAAGACGAACTCATCGCCGCCGTAGCGAATGAGGATGTCGGTTTCGCGAATACAGCAAAGCATTGTTTGAGCGGCGGCACGCAGGGCAAGATCGCCCGCGTGATGGCCCAAAGAATCGTTGACGAGCTTGAAGTCGTCAAGGTCGATTACCGCAACGCCGGCAAACAGATGCTCACGCTTTATCTCGTCCTCATAAAAACGGCGATTGTACAAGCCGGAAAGAACGTCGAGGTAAAACTCGTTGCGATCGACGCGGTCCTCGTGCTCAACGTTGGCGGAGTACAACATGACATGCGGGACGCCATCGACCTCAAGATAGCGGGCGGTAACCCTATGCTGCTCGTTGCCAAGCTGAAGCAAGCGCTTGGCGTTTCCATGAGTTTCCAGAAGCTGAGAGCAAACCTTACGCATACAGGGAGTTTCGTCGCCGCAAAGCAAGCAGTTCATCTCGTTTTCCACCTCGTCGGCGTCGAGCAGGCGAACGATGGGGAAAATGTTCTTCAAGCGCGAAACCTCTTCAGCGGCCTCAGCGCTTGTCAGATTGACCTCTATTTCTTTATCGCTCATGAGGAGCCTTTTCCTTCCTCGTACCAAGAGCTCCGGCTGTGCCGGTTCGGCAAACTTTGGGCAGCTTTGATTGGCTGATTTGCCGTTGCGACCAGTTATATTCGCCGCCGCCGCGCCCTTAGCATGTTTGCTGTCGATGATACCAGCTTGGCAAGCTTTTTTCGTATGGACCCGATGGAGGCACAGTAAAGTTTGCTCCTCGGAGCCGCCTTTACGCGAGCTTTACCCGCGGCGGATATGTCCTTCGACAACGCTTGCTAGGATGCCCTCATGGCAAACAAATCCCGCGAGTTTGCAGTACGGGCGCCATAGACTCTTACGCTTCCAGGAGCTTTGCGCGTGCACTGCACTCGCGTTTTTATTGCCCATAAACTCCAAACCCATTCCAGATCATGCCCGAAATAGAGGCTTCACACATGACTCTCCATCCTAAAAACCCCGCCCTGAACCTACTGCCCGGAGCCGATTTCATAACGACATCCAAAGATAGGCAAATGTCAGAACCGGGAAGAACCTGGGGCGTGATTGCCATCGATTTAGGCAATTTAAGGGTGTTCAACGAATGGTACGGGCGTGAAAAAGGCGACGAACTCCTGAGTGCGGTTGCCTCCTATTTGACCGAAGTTCAGCGCAAAGGCTCCGCGATTGCCGGCTATTGGGGAGAAGACGATTTCAGCGTTTTCGGCAGCGTAGATACTGCGCTGGTGGAGAGCATCTATCACGCATTATCGGGCATCATCGCCCAGCGCGACGCTTCCCTTGGCTTTAGGCCGGCCTTTGGGGTCTATCTCCTTAATCCCGATGAGCGAATGGGCATGGATTGCTACACCTGCGCAGCCTACGCCGCGCGCCAGGCCAAGGCAAATCTTCACCACCCCATCAATTACTTCAAAGAGCATAGGAGCCAAGAACCCAACAACGATTTCAAAATTCTTTCATGCTTCCACAAAGCCATCTCCGAAGGAGATGTTTATCCCGAGGTGCAGCCTCAGGTCGACATCCATACAGGAAAATTGGTTGGGGCAGAGGCCCTTGCGCGCTGGCACAAAGAAGGTGGAGGAATCATCCCCCCTGGTTGCTTCATTCCCGTTCCTGAGCGAACTGGATTCATCTCCAAGCTCGATAAATACCTATGGAAACAGGTAATCACTTGGCTTTCCGATTGCCTAAGAAAGGGTATCGAGCCGGTGCCTGTGTCGATCAATGTGTCGCGCATCGATATCGACGAGTTCAAGGTTTCCGAATTCCTTATTAAGCTTCTTCAAAGCCATAGAGTTCCTGCGCGCTACCTCAAGGTCGAGATCACTGAGACAAGCTTCCTTCAGAACATGGATAAAATGACTAGATTCACCCAAGAGATGCATGATGCGGGCATCAAGGTGATGATGGATGATTTTGGGAGCGGGCTTTCTTCGCTGAGCATGCTGCGCAACATCAACATCGACATAATCAAACTAGATGGGAACTTCATTCCCGAGCTAGCACTAAACGAGGAGGAAAAGGGCTCCAACATCGTGTTCTCGATGCTTACCTTGGCAAACTCCGTCGACAAACCGCTCATCATCGAAGGCGTTGAAACAACTGAGCAAGTCCGCTTGCTCGACGAGCTTGGCGCCGACTACGCGCAGGGCTACTTCTTCTACAGGCCCATGAAGCTCGAGCTGCTCACTAAGCTGTTAGCGAGCGGCCTTGTTCAGCGCGGCAGTATCTCTGAACCCAGCGCCGATTTCGACTAGGTTCGGTTAGGTTGGGCCGAATAGAACCGAGTCGGGATAAGCCGGGTTTGGCTGGGCCTGGCTAATCCAGCTTAACTAGGCTTGGTTGAGCTGAGCTGAGCTTAGCCAAGTTGAAACGGGCGAAACCGGGTTGGGTCGGATTAAGCCAGGCTTGAGTTCGATCTTCGCTTTTGCCTTAGGCTAGGCTTCGATTTTCCATAGCAAAAAAGATGGCCGACAGCTTTTCGCTGCCGGCCATCTTCGTTAGAGCCAGAACGCTAAGGCTTTCAAGCTTTGCGGCTTAAGCCTGGTTAGTAACCGTGCTCGTTCCTGCAAGCTCGCCCTTCTCGGGGTTGATGCCGTCGCCATCGTTCATGACATCATCCATATCCTTGCGAAGCCTACGCGTGTAGTTCGCGCGATGCGCCCATACGCCAATACCGTACAAGGCAGTCAGGATCATGCAGATAATCATGTAGTAATGGACCCAGCACTCAGCTTCAGTGGTACCCAAGGGGTTCTCGGCGTCGTAGATGGTCTCGCCTTCGGTGTTTCTGGTTACCGTGTTATCCACATTGTTCACAGCTGCAGCCGCTGGAGCAGCGGGCGTTGCTGCGGGCGTGGTGCGGGTAGTGCCGCCGTTGCCACCATTACCGTCGTTGTCGCCATCATTGTTGCTAGGCGTAACGGCGGCCTTGGTAACGGTCAGGGTACCCAAGCTCTCAACGATGCTGTAGTTGTTAGCGTCGGTGGTGCCCCAGTCAATCTCGTAAGTGTTGGCGGAGCTGCCAACCTCAGTCTGGGCGCCAGTGGTCTTAGCTATAACCGCATCTGTTCCAACCAGGCCGGCGATCTTCAGATCGCTGTTGGTAAGCGCCGTGCCGTCGTAGGCCTTGGCTGCGGTGCCAGTGGTAATCCTAAGTTCGGCGGGAACGATCTTGATCGTGCCGTCGATGTAGGTGATCTTGAGATCCTTGGTGACGTCCTCACCCTCGGCGTTGCGGATGACCAGAGCGTCGGCAGTGGCCGCAACCTCGCCGTCGGCAACGTTGGTGGCCGTGGCGCTGGAGGAGGCGGTGTCGAGCGTGTAGCCATCGGGCAGGCTGCTCACCTCAACGGTAGCGCCATGAGCCTGACCGTCGTAGGTGAAGGCGCCGCCCGTGGTGGTGGCCACGATCTCGTCCTCAGAGTTCTTGACGTACAAGGTTCCGAAGCCGTTGGTGATCTCATAGTTGTCGGCACTGAAGCCGGACTTGAAGGCGTAGCTAACCGTATTCGTTTTCTGCTCGCCTGCATTCTTGACGGTCACCGTGCAGCCAAGATCATCAACCTGGCTTGCAAACAGATCGTCAGAACAGGTGAACTTATTCCAGCTCTGAGCCTTGCCGTTGTAAGTGAAGGTATGGGACTCGGAGGTGAGCGTCACAGGACGCTTGGTGATCTTGTAGGTCTTGGTAACGGTGCCGGTGTAGTTGCCCGTGCCGGTGATGGTGACCTCGATGGTGCCGACGTTGGTGAAGTCGGTAGTGCTGTACTCGACGGTGTAATCGGTGCCCTCGGTCAGCTTGCTGCCGTCCTTGGCGGTGACCTCGGGAGCCCACTTGTGCTCGTCGCCGTCGTAGGTCTTGTCCTCAGGGTCGCTGATCTCGATGCCCTTGTAGGAGTCGGGGTTATCGGGATCGGGCACGATGGACTGCTTGGTCACCGTCAGGGTGCCCTCGGTCTTGGACTTCACGTAGTAATTGGATTCCTTCGCGGTTCCCCACTCGATGCCGCTATAGGTATTAGCAGAATGGCCGACCTCTGTCTGAGATCCGGTCGCCTTAACCGTGGCAGTTTCGCCGGCAACAAGGCCGGAGATGTTTTCGGCCGTTGCGGCTGCCGTCAAAGGCGTGCCGTCATAAACCTTGGTGGCATCAGGAGTGCTTACCTCAAGAGGAGCCTTAGTAATCTGGTACTTCTTGGTCACGGTGCCGGTGTAGTTGCCCTTGCCAGTGATGGTGACCTCGATGGTGCCGACGTTGGTAAAGTCGGTAGTCTCCTTGCCGTCGCGCTTGTAAGTGACCGTGTAGTCGGTGCCCTCGGCAAGCGCGTTGCCCTTGGCGTCCTTGACCTTGGGAATCCACTTAAGCTCGACGCCGTCGTAGATTTTACCCGTAGGATCGTTGATCTCAACGCCCTTGTAGGCGGGGTCATCAGGCACGATGGACTGCTCGGTCACCGTCAGGGTGCCAAGGCTCTCGGAGACCGTGTAGTTGGACTGCTTTGCGGTACCGGTCCAAGCGATTTCGTAAGTGTTGGTGCTCTCGCCCTTATCGGTCTGAGTACCAGTAGTCTTGAACTCGACAGTCTCATCGTTCACCAGGCCGGAATAGCTGCCCGCGGCGGTAAGCGGAGTACCGTCATAAACCTTGGTAGCATCGGGAGTGGTCACTGTAAGGATTGCAGAATTGACCACGATGGTGCCATCGTTGTGCTTGATATTGAGCTTGCTTGTAACGTCATCGCCCTGAGAGTTGCGGATAACCAGATTATCGGCAGTTGCCTTAACGGGCTCCGACGTAACGTCAGTCGCACTTGCAGAAGAGCTAGGCGTGCCATCGAGATGATACCCGTCGGGCAGCATGGAAACAGTAACGGTGGCGCCATGTGCCTTGCCGTCGTAAGTGAAGGTGCCGCCCACGGTGGTCACAATGATTTGGCCGGAATACTCACCAACCGTAAGTTGGCCAAGCTCCTCGCCGGCGAAGTAGTAGTTCGATTTCTTGGCTGTCTTATCCCATTTGACTGTATAGGTGTTATTAGAATGGCCAACCGCGATCTGGCGGCCGGTTACAACGAAGCCGGCATCCTCGCCATTGACGATGCCCTCGATCTTGCCGCCAGCAGTAAGGGCCTCGCCGTCATAATCCTTATAGGCCTGGTAGGTAACTACATTATAAGGAGCAGGCGTGATCTGATAAGACTTAGCTACAGACCCCTCGTAATTGCCAATGCCCGTGATGGTAACGGTGATAGCACCCGTCACGTTAGTGAAATCCTCGGTGCTGTACTCGACCGTGTAGTCAACATCCTTGGTAAGAACCTTGTCGCCATCTTTGACGGTAGGAGCCCACTTGTGCTCGGCGCCATCGTAAACCTTGTTCTCGGGGCTATCGATGTTCATGCTTGGATCTTCAATGGACTTAGAGGTGATCCAAAGCTCGCCCTCGGTCTTGGTGATCTTATAGTTGTTCTCGTTGAATTTCTCGCCTGCAGTGTAGGTGATGGCGTTAGTGACCTTGCCTTCAGACACGTTGGTTACGCTACCGGTGGCCGTGACGTTGCTCGTCTCGCTCTTGAACAACTCGTCGGAAATGGTGACTTCGGGTTTGGTGAGCGCCGTGCCGTCGTAGGGCTTGGAACCACTCTGAGATTCAAGGGTTACTTCGCGCTTGCCAATGGTAAGAGAGCCGTTCTTAGTGCTTACCTTGAACTGATCGGTAACGATGTTGCCGTTCTCGTCGGTCACAACCGGCGTACCAGTAATGTTGTTCGTGTAAGTACCCGCATTGGTCTCGACGGGATCCTCAGTGGTAAGGCCGGAAACGTTGTAGGTCTTACCGTTCACAACGAAACTCGTGGTCTTGAGGCCCGTAGCGGAATGCTGCTGTCCGTCGTAGGTAGCGGTTTCGGAATTAGCCTCAACGGTGATTTCGTACTGAGTCTCACGGTTGGTGACAGTAAGGGTGCCATATTGCACCGTGATCTCGTAGTTATCGGCCTTTGTACCCGCATGCAGGCTATAGGTGAAAATGTTCTCGGAAGAGCCAGGCAAGGTTTGAGAGCCCGTAACAACGGTGCTCACGCCTTCACGGGAAGCAAAGCCATCACCCAAGCGCTCAACTTTGTGATTGGTGAGCGCCGTGCCGTCGTATTCCTTTTCCTTCGATCCGGACTTAAGCAGAACTTGGCGCTTGGCAATGACAAGCTCGCCGTCCGTTACTTCAAACTTAACGTTGGTGAAGTTATCGTTCGTGTTCTTGAACTGAGATTCCGAAAGGCCCATGTAATAGGTATTTGCATCGGTGCCTGTTGCCACAGCGGTACCGCTGAACTCAACGTCATCATTCACGTTATAGAGGGTGTTGTCGGCTGAAATGGTATAGCCCTTAACGGACTGCTCGGAGCCGTTGTACTTCTGGCCGCCCTTGTTACCGACAACTTTAACAACCACTTCATCGGTTACCGGGGTAACGACGAGTTCACCTGTTTTCTGGGTGATGTTGTAGTTGTCCTTGTTGGTGCCACTATTCAGCGTATAGGTGAAGGCGTTTTCCTTGTTACCGACGTTGGTGATGGTGCCGGTGACATCGTAAGTTGCACCCTCGCCCTCGGCGAATCCATCTTCGGATACGCTCACATTATCGTTGGTAAGTGCATTACCGTCGTACACCTTTTCGTCAGAAGCGGAAGTGAGCGTCACGTTGCGCTTCGCGATTGCAAGCGTAGCATCAACGATCTTGAACTCAACGTTGCTGAAGTTCTTGCTCGTATTCTTGAAATCGCTGGCCTTGAGCTTCATTTCGTAGGTGCCGGCATCGGTGCCGCTAACGTTGGCGTTGCCGCTGAAGCTGAAGCAGTCCGCAGTATAAAGATCGTTACTGCTCGACACATCATAACCAGTAGCAGTTTTCTCGGTGCCATCGTAGGTGTAGCTTCCACCATGCTCGGTGATGGTGACCGTAACCTTTTCGGACACGGGAGTTACCTCGAGCGTGCCAGGCTTGGTGGTAATGGTGTAGTTATTAAGATTAGTGCCTTCCTGGGCAGTCCAACTGTTGTCCTTGACGGTGCTGGAGGAGGAGCCGACCACGGTCTGGGAGCCCTCGATGGTCGCGGACGCGATGCCCTGGCCCTCGACGAAGCCCTCGGTGGTGAACTCGTTGGTGGTAAGCGCGGTACCGTCGTATTCCTTTTCAGCAGAGCCAGCGGTAATGGAAGCTGCCTTCTTAGCGATCTTTACCGTTGCTTCGGCGGTAAGAGTAGTGGTCTTATCGCCAACGGTGACATCCTGCTTTACCTTCACCGTGTATTCGCCAGCATCTGTAAAGCTTGGCTTGTTCGGACTCCAGGTCTTCCCGCCGTCGGTTGAGTACTTGATATCACCAGTCTTGATAAGCTTCTTTGCCTGCTCTACATATTTAGGGCCAAGACCTGTACCTTCATTGATGTTTACATCAACAGAAACAGTATGGGATGTGCCGTCATAAACGTACTCTCCACCCGTAGCAGAAAGGCTTGCCCACAGAGCATCAAGAGTATAGGTCTGATCATTGCTGTAGCAATAAGTCACGCTATCGCCCGCACCACGAATTGCAGCAGCTTGGCCATCACGCTCTTTATCCATCCAGCCGATAAAGGCATGATTCTCTGCCGATGGTTCAGCGGAAGTCACCGTAAAAGTATCGCCCTTCGCAAAGCCATAGTTGTAATACCACTTCTGGCTTCCAGCCTGCTGCGAAGTATCTTCTGGCGCAGTCCAAGAAGCGCTGCCCAGCACTAAGTTGTAACCGGCCTTGCCAGCCTTAGCTTTATAAATAATCGTAATGACGTTCTTCGACTCATCGGAATCGATAGTCAGTGTAGAAGAGGGATTAGCCTTGCTGTAGCTGTACCCCTCAATTTCAGGCTTCTCAATATTGGAAACCTTAATTTTGTCGCCAACCTTGTTGCCAGAAACAGTTTTAGACTCGGCAAGCTCGTTGCCTTGCTCGTCTACATACTTAATAGTGTATTTACTATATTCGGCAAAAGTCCACGTGCCAATAAAGGTGATGCCATCTTCGGTCATCGTCTTAGTGTTGGCATCCCAACCTTCGAACGTCCAATAACCATCATTGTCAGCATCCTCGTAAATAGCTCCTGACGCTGGGGTCTTGGAAGCAGTGACTTTTACGCCCTTCTGGTACTTATTGGAATCCTTGGGTACCAGCTTATAGATGCCGTCGGGGAGTTCTTTGCCACTTGTGCCTGACTTAAACTCATACGCTACGTCGATCTTAGGAGCGATAGCGCAACTAGCAGTAGCAGTCTTATTGATAGACGCTGTGGTAGTGATAGAGCCAAGCGACGTACTAAGACTTGCCTCATAGGTAGATGTAGCGTCAACCTTAAGTTCTACAGTCGAGCGACTGCAATCAGCTTCGCTAACGGTATAGGTAACCGTTGTGGTGTACGTCCCGTCACCGTTGTCGACAATCTTGGAGCATTCCACAGACTTGCCATTTACGGTAACACTATTCACCTTGACATCCGTTACCTTGTCCCTGCCACTGCCTGTAAGCTGAGGCGTCATGACAATCGTAAACGTCAGAGTGTCACCAGCAAGAACATCACTGGTCTTATCGCTTGTTGCAGCAATGGTCATATCCGGTGACTGAGCTTTTACCTGAAATGCACAATTAGTAAGAGGCGTCTCTCCCCAAGTCCTGGAATAACCAAACGCTGCCACATAACCAGCAGCCTTTGCTGCTTTCATCACCTTATCGATTTTGGGGTAGTTGGCGATATTCCCGTAGGACCCAGAACCAACAACATAGGTGTCTCCATTGCCGTCTGCGCCAAGACCCGTAAACAGGTAATTGCTGTTCGGTTTTACAAAGAAGACAACATAACCAGCCTGATAGCGACTGTAGTAATCGCTAATAGACAGGGTGCCACCCGAGCTAACAGGCGTGAACGAAATGCTGCTCATATCGCTGTCACTATGCCAATTGAAGTAAGCAACGTCGGCATTAGAGATAGTGGGTTTAAATGTAGCGGTATTGCCGTTGCTCCAACGCGAGTTTGATGAAGCCGAAGAATCGGTAATGGTAATAGTCTTGCTGGCTGTTTCATCACCATAAGTAGCCGTAATAGTTACGCTACCTGCTGCAACACCGGTTACTATGCCGTTGGCGTCAACAGTCGCCAAGGACTCATCGGAAGAAGCCCAAGTCACAGCATCGGAAAATCCGTCTGCGGTATAAACAGCAAACTTACCAACCTCAAGCGTATCGTTACCTGAAACGCTACCATCAAAATCTATCTCAGCAGTTTCGCTTGCGATGCTAATTGCGTTCTCGTTGGATTCGTCAGCATTTACATCGTCGGATTCAGCTTCTCCAGTGTTGTCGGTGACTTCTTCTACGGCTGCCTTGTTAGCATCAGTGTCTTCAGTTTCTTCGATGGGGGTCGCATCGGTTTCGGTGGTGGAAGATTCCTGCTTCTTGGTCTTGAGGGTGATCTTCATGCCCTCGGTAAGGTCTGAAGCAGCGATGGTGTATACGTCAGAGCTATCGGCCTTCAAAGTCTTGGTGGAGGAAGACTTCAAAGCAACCTTGGTAAGCTCATAGCCCTCGTTGGGGGTAACCGTGAACTTGAAATCCTTGCCAGCAGGAACGGTTACCTTTGTGGCAGGGGCAGTAAGGACCTGATTGTTGGAGCTCTTCACCTTGATGGAGGCATTGCCAAGATCCAAGGTGATCTTGTATTCGCTTACCTCGTCGGACTCGGATTTGTCGTCCTTGGAGGAATCGGAAGAGCTGGAATTCTTGGTGAAAGAAGAATCAGCCTTGGTGCTAGAGGAATCGCTGCTCTGCTTGGCCTTCTTTGCGGCAGCCTCTTGCTCGGCCTTCTTGGCCGCAGCTTCCTCGGCGGCCTTTTTCTCGGCGGCTTCCTTAGCCTTGGCCTCTTGCTCCTTCTTTGCGGCAGCCTCTTCCTTGGCCTTCTTGGCCGCGGCTTCCTCGGCGGCCTTCTCCTCAGCCTTCTGCTCGGCAGCGGAGTCGGACTGCTCGGTTTCGGAATCGTTTTCCGCGTAAATCGAAGCAGGGTTTACCGCAGGCCAACCAAAGCCCATAAGGACCAAAGCAAGCACCACGGCTACGATTTTGTGACCGAGCGAGTAGTACTCGGTCATGCTTTTTGCAGGCTGCGAACCTTGCGCTCTGTTCGTTCTCATAACTTCCACCTTCAAACAAACAACGTAAAAGCCCTACGTTATATCGACCAATTACAGCTATGACCTGCCTAAATGCACGTCTTTGTGCTTTTAGACAAAAGGGCATAACTATGCACCTATATTTTACCGCTAAGTCAATGGCCTGAAACAAATCAGTCCGAAATTTATACAAAATTTTTTCTTGCCTAACCTGGTGTTTTGTTGATTAGTCAAGGCTGAACAGGTTCAAGCAAAGTTAACCGGGATAAATAAAAAGCGATCAAAGCTTTGCGATGGCTAGACAAGGACAAACAAGAGGTAAGACCACACACAAAAAGAGTGCTTCGACAACAAAAAAGCAGGCCAGAAACATCGTTCTGACCTGCTATAACATTTGGTCGCGGGGGCTGGATTTGAACCAACGACCTTCGGGTTATGAGCCCGACGAGCTACCAGACTGCTCCACCCCGCACTATGTGCAGCGCGTATCGCGCAATTAATTAATTTACTAGACTGCACGATGAAACGCAAGGAAAATTTCAAATCTTTTTCAGCGCAATGCGCCTTGAATAATAGCGCGCCGCTATCGCTGAAGCTCCACCAGATGAGCACCGGCGCGACGGGCCGCCCACGACGTCCTACGCGAGGGCTTGCCATCCTCCAGCAAAATGCAACGGTATTGGCACAAAACACCGTCGTAATTAGTTTCAAGCAAATCTCGCAGATGCGCCTCGGTGAGCGAAATATGCGTCACCTTGAAGGGCAACACATCGTTCAACACACGCAGCGCTGAATAATGCTCGTACACCAAAACAGACGATGCACTCATCAGCGCGCACATCAAAACCTTGAGCCCCTTGGCGTCGCAGAGCGACAGCACCAACTGCCACACCACGGCATCGCCAACCTCAAGCTTCTCGTTGGCCTGAACCGCAGCACGAGCAAGCGCCGCCCAAGAATAGCTTGCGGCTACCAGCTGCGTGCCCTGCGCCTCAAACAAGCACACACCGCTCTCTGCAGGATCGAAGGCCTCAAGACGCTCATCGATATAAACATCCAAACCAAGACGCCCAAGCTCGGCGGAAACCTTGTCGCTCGCCAGCGTGGAAAGCTCGCCCAAACTGCGCCCGCAGGCGTCCAGCATCAAGCGCAGGAAATCAGGTTCTTCAAGGCTGATGGCCACGCTCTTCAACTGGGAGCGGGCCTCTTCGGCCTTGGCCGAAGACAAATGCGGGCTCAAAAGGGCCAGGTCAAAACCACCATAGGCTGCAGCCAGAACGGCAACCACAAGCTCCGGCGAATTGTAGGCGCGGCACAAAACGGTTGAACCCTGCACGGCACCGCGCTTTGCCAACTCACGCGCCAAGGCAGCAGCCGCGAAATTAAGCTGAGCGAACGAATAGGTGCGCGAAGGACCCTCGCCCTGCAAGTAAATGAAGGGGTGCGAGCCGTAAGCGCGCGAAAGGCGCTCGAATTCATGCAAGATATCGTTCATTGATCCGTCCAAACTGCGTTTTGACTCGGATTGCACAGGGCTGTTCACGGCATTTTGCCCTGCACGCCTGCCCTAATAATAACGCTTATGAAGTTGAGAGCTGCCAGCGCAAGAAAGCCGAACTTGCCGCTAAATTACTCGCCGTCGCTCTTAGCTTCGTCGTCAGTGTGCGCGGCCGCATACTTCTTGGCGGCCTCGGCCTGGTACTTTTCCTCGTTTTCGGCCAGATCCTTGCGGTTGCCCATAAGGATGACGCCTTCGTCGGCGAGCTGTTTCAAGTGCTTCTTATTGCCGTAATCGCGAGAGAAGCCCAGGTACTCAACGGGAATCTGACCCTTAACAACCTCGGGATTCTCCATCTCCTTAACGGAGGCGAAGTACTCCTCACACTGCTTGGCAAGCGCCTGCGCCTCGGCGAAGGTCATAACCTCCTCCTGAGAGTTATCGGCAATGAACTCGCAGATATCCTCGATGCAACCGACGAACTTGGTGGGGTCGTAAGCGACGTCAAGATCCTCGGCGTCCTCGTCCTCTTCATCCAGACAATCGTCGGAAACGATGGAGGAATCGTCGCCCTTATCCTCGGAGGCGGAAATCTCGGGTGCTTCAAGGCCCTCAGAACCCTGGGCATCGGAGCTATCGCCCGCGGCGGAATCACCCTCGGAGCCGTCGAGCTCCTCGTCGTAATCGTCCCAATCATCGTCGTCCTCGAACTCGTCGTCCAGGCGATACGGGTTCAGATGAATATCGATGCGCGTGCCGTTGGGCATAACCGCCATCGGGAAGATGGGAACCTCGTTGGTAGCAGGGACCGCATGAGTGAGCGCATGCTGATGCACCAGGGCGCGCCACATGGGGGACGTGAATCCGCGGGAGCCCATGCCCATGGCGGTTGCCTTGTGCCAATGGCTGTTGCCAAAGCGCCCGCCAATGCGTCCGGACTCGATGGAGTACTCAATGATGTAGATGCCGAAGATACTGAAGACGATATGGCTGCCAACCGACTTGCCCAGCAGCGTCATATAGCGAGGGTTCTTGACGACGATGTACTTGCTTTTATCGAGTTTTGCCAGCTCGGCAGGGATGTACACGCCGGTAGAATCGTAGCGATCCTGCTCGATCTTCTTCTTCTCGGCGTTGCGCACCAAAGAAACAACGATGGCAATAAGGCCGCCAATCGTGAGCGCCGCCACCAAAATATAAGACAAATAGTCAACCGGTTGCATGTCCTCGAAGAACATCGATACCCCTCCCCAAAAAGCCGATTACAAGCTTAGATTTTATACATGAACTGGAATAAGTCCTCGCGCTGAATGACAATCTGCACACCAAGCTCATCGGCAACCTTGGCAAGCGCGTCCTGGACCTCGTTGAAAGAAGCCTTTTCCTCGTCGATGCTCACGAGCATGGTCATGCTGAACATATCCTGCAGGATCGACTGATTGATGTCGTCGATGCCCACGCCATGGTTTGCAAGGGCGGTGGAAACAGCGGCGACGATGCCGGTACGGTCTTTACCTAGAACAGAAATGACGCAACGCATATCGGTGGTTCCTTTCTTTGCGTTTATTGCCGGTGCTTAGTGGTTCTTTGCGATCCGTTGGGAAGTTCGAAGAATCGCGCCCAACGAAGCCGTTTGCTGACGTTACTTGTTGAAGATCAGGGACAGTGCCTCGGAACGCGTGGCAGCGGAGCGGTCGAAGGCGCCGCGTACCGCGCTGGTTACCGTGCTTGAGCCGGGCTTTTTGATGCCGCGCATGCTCATGCACAGATGCTCGGCCTCAATGACGACCATGACGCCCTGCGGGTTGAGCTGCTGAACCAAGGTGTCAGCCACCTGGCGCGTCAGGCGCTCCTGCACCTGTGGGCGGCGGGCGTACACCTCAACCAAACGCGCGAGCTTGGACAATCCGCACACGCGGCCGTCGTCGGCGGCGGGAATGTAGCAAATGTGCGCCTTGCCGAAGAAGGGCGCCAGGTGATGCTCGCACATGGAATAGAAGGGGATGTCCTTGACGATGACCATTTCTTCGTGATCCTCGTTGAAGAGGGTCTCGAAATGAACTGCGGGATCCTGATACAGGCCAGCGCAGCACTCGGCGTACATCTTCGCCACGCGACTAGGGGTGTCCAACAGGCCTTCCCTGTTCACATCCTCGCCGATGCCCTCGAGAATCAAACGAACGCCCTGCTCGATCTTCTGAAGATCCATCGGGGTCTCTACTTCAACGTTGCTCATGGCACCCTTTCTTACTTAATAGGAAAGCTCATTGTAGTACACACGAGGGTTTTACACACGGAGCTTTGACGGAGAGCCTCAGGCGCCTCTGCAAGCACGCCGCCTGTGCCCTACAGGTCGAGCTCGAGCGAGACGGGGCAGTGGTCGGAGCCCATGATGTCGCTGTAGATGTGCGCCATCTGCACCTCATCGCGCAGAGCCTCCGACACCAGGAAATAATCGATGCGCCATCCGGTGTTGTTGGCACGGGCGCGCCCGCGATAGCTCCACCAGGAGTATGCCCCCTCGGTGGTGGGATAAAGATAGCGGAAGGTGTCCACAAAGCCCGCGTCCAGAAGCTCGGTGAACTTGCCGCGCTCCTCGTCGGAGAAGCCGGGGTTGCCGCGGTTGGTGCGCGGGTTCTTAAGGTCGATTTCGTTGTGGGCGACGTTGAAATCGCCACACATCACCACGGGCTTGGCGGCGCCTTGGGAACCGTCGGGCAAAATGCCCGCTTCGAGGTTTTTGCACACCTGCCTGAAGACATCGTCCCAGCTCATGCGGTGATCGATGCGCTTAAGCTCGTTTTGCGCGTTGGGCGTGTAGACGCAGACGAACCAGAACTTGTCGAACTCGCAGATAACCACGCGTCCTTCGGTATCGAGTTCGGGCACGCCCACTTCGTGAATCACCTGCAAGGGCGCCACCTTGGAAAAAACCGCCGTGCCCGAATAGCCCTTTTTCTCGGCGTAGCTCCAGTTTTCCACGTAGCCGGGCAGATCCATTTCAATCTGCCCCTCTTGAAGCTTGGTTTCCTGCAGGGCGAAGACGTCGGCGTCCAGTTCGGCGAAGACATCCATGAAGCCTTTTTTCATGACGGCGCGCAAGCCGTTAACGTTCCAAGAAACAAGCCTCATGCAGGCCCCCCTAACGCGACACGTACAGCCGCAAGCGATTCCGATGCGAGGGACGCCGACGCCCCTTCGTTGCAGTCTCGCCATTTTACCGCGGCAGGGCCTGCTTTAGCGCAAGCTTGGGCAAGCTCGCATCGATACCGCAAAACCCTCGAAAGGAAACAAGCAGCAGCCAAGGAAGCCGGGGACGCGACCAGCAGGAAGACACGGGAAGGCCGAGCCTCACAACCAACAGAAAGCTGCAGCCAGCAAGACTCGCGGCGCGCAAGCAGCCCGCCCTAGGCCTTAAGCCGCGCCCTCTTCCTCAAGATGATGCTGATACTCGCGGTCGATCGCGCCTTCTTCATGCACGGGCTCGATCCTAAACGGCACCGCCTTGGTGAACAGGCTAACCACCGGCACGATAACGAGCGAAGCTACCATGGCGATGGCGCCACAGTTGATGGGGCTTGCGATAAGCGGCGTTCCCATAAGCGTCAGAATCATGTTGCCCGAGGTCAGTCCCACGCCAAAGATGAAGCTCGCCCAAACGGCCGCCTTGGAAACACGGTTGGTGTAGAGGCTCCAGAAGTAAGGTCCCAGGAAGGCGCCCGAAAGCGCGCCCCAGCTGATGCCCATCAGCTGGGCAATGAAGGTAACCGTTGAGGTGTACTGGAATAGCGCCAGCGCCGCGGAAAGAACGACGAACACCACCAGGAGCACGCGGATCCACAGCACCTTGGTTTTTTCGGCCATGTTCTTTACGAAGTTGCCCTGGATCACATCGAGCGTTAGCGACGAGGACGAAGTAAGCACAAGCGACGCCAAGGTAGACATAGACGCCGAAAGCACCAGCACCACCACGACACCCATCAGGATATCGGGCAGGCCGGAAAGCATGGTAGGCACGATGGAGTCGTAGATGGGCGTGCCGTTGGCGGCGAACTCGATCTGATCGCCAAAGAGGCGCCCAAAGCCGCCCAGGAAGTAGCAGCCGCCCGAAACGATAAGCGCGAACAGGGTGGAGATGATGGCGCCCTGCTTGATTGCGGGGCCTTCCTTAATTGCGTAGAACTTGGTAACCATCTGAGGCAAGCCCCAGGTGCCCAGCGAGGTAAGCACCACAACGCCGAAGAGGTTGAGCGGATCGGGGCCGAACATCGAGGTGAAGGCGCCCTCGAAGCCGGGGGCTGTCTCGCAGCTGACCTGCGACAAGCTGACGATGGACTCCATGAAGCCGCCCTGGCCCGCCAGCACCGCAGCGATAACGGCGACGATGCCGATGAGCATGATGATGCCCTGGATGAAGTCGTTGACCACGGTGGCCATGTAGCCGCCGAGCACCACGTAGATGCAGGTAACCGCCGCCATGCCGATGACACAACCCTCAAAAGGCAAGCCGAAGGCCATGGCGAACAGGCGCGATAGGCCGTTGTAAACCGAAGCGGTGTAGGGAATCAGGAACACGAAAACGATCAAGGCCGCCGCGATGCGGATGGCGCGCGAATCGAAGCGCTTGCCAAAGAACTCGGGCATGGTGGTGGCACCCAGGCGCTGCGTCATCTCGCGCGTGCGCGGGCCGAGCACGTACCAAGCCAGAAGCGATCCGACCACTGCGTTGGCAATGCCAACCCAAAATGCGGCAAGGCCGTATTTCCAGCCGAATTGCCCCGCGTAGCCGATGAACACGACGGCGCTGAAGTAACTGGTACCAAAGCCAAAGGCAGAAAGCCAGGGGCCGACGTTTCGCCCGCCCAAAATAAAGCCGTCCACGCTTTTGGCGCTGGAGCGCGCCCACGCGCCCACGCCTATCACCACGCCGACGAATATCAAGATAACGGCAATTTTCGCAATCACGATGAGTCCTTTTCCCTATCTGGCGGCCTATGCGCCGCTAATACGTCTAGGGCAAGCTATCACCCGGAAATACCGCTCTCACAAATTTATAGTTGCTATAACGATTTGTGATAGCGCAAGCGGTTAGAGAACCCTAAGAAGAGGTAACATCCAGTTATAGGACTTATGACATTTCGAGAAAGCCTTACCTATGGACATCAAACGTTGCGCCGCCTTTGTGGCCGCCGTGGACACCGAAAGCATGTCGGCCGCGGCAAAGGCCCTGGGCTATACGCCCTCTGGCATCATCCGCCTGATCAACGCCCTGGAAGAAGAGGTTGGCTTCCCTGTTTTGGCGCGCTCAAGCACGGGCGTGGCTGCCACGCCCGAGGGTCGCAAGCTTTTGCCTATGTACCGCGAGATCGTGAAGCTATCCGAGCAGGCCGAGAAAACGAGTATCCGCATCCGCGGCTTGGCAGAAGGCTCGCTTGCCATCGGCGTTCTTTCCAGCGTCGCCGCCGTTTGGCTTCCGCAGGTCATCCTTGAGTTTCAGCAAAGGTTCCCTGGCGTGCAGGTGCACGTCGTGGGCGGAAGCGACATCAGCCTGCTTGAGCGCCTGGAATCGCATGCGGTTGATTGCTTGGTGTTCCACGGCGACCACAGCAAGTTCGATTGGATCCCGCTGGGAAAGCAGGAACTCACCGCCTGGATTCCCAAGGGGCACCCCATGGCACGCCACAACGAGGTTCTGCTGGCCGAGTTCGACGGGCAGCCCTTCATCCGCATCCACCCCGAAGGTGAAACCTTCGCGGAGCGCCTGTTGCGCGAGCGCAACCTTGAGCCCGACATCCGCTTCACGGCAACCGACTGCTATGCGGCGTGGGCGATGGTCAAGGCGGGCCTTGGCACCACACTCTGCTGCAGCGGCCTGGCAGAAGGTTGGAAGGGCGATGTGGAAGTGCGCAGCCTAAGCCCCCGCCAATACCTTGAGTTCGGCGTTGCCACTTTGCCAGGCGTTTCAACCTCGCCCGCCGTCGACGAGTTCATCGATGTAGCCAAGAAATACGCCAACACCTGGCCGGCGTAGAGGCAAGCAAAGAAGGAGCGCGGGATCCCGCTCGTTGATCCATGCGCCCTCAGAGGGGCCGAGGCAGGGCCAGACGAAACCGCCCGATCACCACTTCAAGTAAAACAAAAGGCGACCCGTGCTTCACGAGTCGCCTTTTTTGCGCTGTATGTACTTTGCTGCAGGGTTGGGGACCTTAGCAAAGCCTGCGCAAACCTAGCATTGCATATCTAGAGCCGCGTGCTTAACGCTGCCTGCGCCTTGCAGCAAACGCAATGGCACCGGAAGCCGCAGCCACTACAACAACAGCAACCGCCAAGTTCAGCAGATCGTCGCCCGTCTTGGCAGACTCGCTTGCTGCTTCTTCGGTATCGGTGCTTTCTTCATCGTCCGAAGAATCATCTGCGGTGTCATCCGAATCATCATCTGGAGTAGGCTCTGGCTCGGGCTCAACGTAGGTGTTGGTAAAGGCAAGGCCGTCCGAGCTTTCACCAATCTGGCTCTGTGCCTTAAGTGTACCGTCGCCGTTGTCGGTAACCTTCACTACCACAGCATAGCTAGCACTGTCGTAGACAACATTATCGATAGTCTTACCGCCGTCGACCTCTTGCAGGGTGTATCTATACTCACCAGGCTTGGTGTACTCAATCGAATTCAGGCTTACTTTACCCTTGGCATCGTTGGAGCCAGTGGCAACAACCTTGTCGTCCGCATCAAGAAGCTCGAACGTGAACTCGCCCTCGGTCAAATCGCGGCCGGTGAGCTTCTTGGTAACTTCAACGCTATCGGTCACGCTGCTCTTAGTAGGCTCAACTGAATAAGTATTGGTGAAGGTAAAGGCAGATTTCTCTGATATAGCCTTACCGTCTTCATCAACAAACTGAGCAGTAAGATGGCCCTTACCGTCATCGGTTACCTTGATATAAACCTTCTTTGCTGCTTCCTTGTCGTTGGTAACACCAGCAACCTTTCCACTTTCGGTTACCTTGTAAATAAAGGTATAGGAACGAACCTTGCCAGTTTCGGGAACAACTTCGTCAGCGTTAGCAGAGGCCACATCAAAGATGGAATTATCGTTCTGAGTTTCGACATTGTTATCTGCATCAGAGGAATCGCTGTTTTCGGTGCTTTGATCGGAATCGGCATCTTCAGCGCCAGATTCAGACTTGCTCTCGTCAGCCTTAGTTGCCTTGCTGTCTACAGTATTCTCTTCTGCATTAGCAGTTTCATCCTCGTTGACGCTTGCAGTATCAACATCCTCATCGGTGGATACGTTTCCTAATGCTTTATTAAGGTCACCCAAGGTGAAAGTGATTTCGCCAAAGCTAACCGAGCCAGAAGCGCCGTTCTTAACCTCTGTCTTTTCAGGCATAGGCGCATTCTTATCATCTGAAGTCAGCGTGAAGGTGTATTTGCCTTCAATGCTGTCGGGAGTAAGACCTTCGTCATACTTAAGAAGCTTTAAGCCATCAAGGGAAAGCTTTGCTTCATCAGTGTTGTACTGATTATTGAAGGTGATCTTTTCAGGGCTGTCAACTTTCGCCGTAAGCGTGCCGTCAAGCTTGTCCGTCACCTTCACGGTGAAAGGAACGGAAGAAACAGTGGACGTTATACCCTTCTCCGACAGACCATCGGTCTTCTCATAGGCAACATAATTAATGGTCCAGACATTACCATCCTTGGAGGCATAGCCCTCCTTTACCAAAGAGGTAAGTTCTTCGGTGCCGTAGTTGAAGGCACCGAAATCAGCCTTGCCATCCTTATCGTTAGTTGCTGTAAACAGGTCTTCGCCTTCAGCAGCAGCGTAGTCCTTGGCGTACTTAACGCCGAAGCTGAACTCACCGTCTTCCAAATCACGACCATCAAGAACCTTGTTTGCAGAAATGCTCACTGGCTCCTTGGTCTCGGCCTTGTAGGTGTTGGTGAACGTTGCGCCATCCACCTGGGCGGTCGCTGTCAACTTGTCCTCGCCGTTATCGGTTACCGTTACCTCGATGGTGGCAGTATGGGTGTCGTAGGTGATGCCACCCTCGCCGCCTTTCTGCTCGGCAACGTTATAGACAAACGTCTTCGAGCTTTCCCCGCCAAGCATTTCGGGAGTGAAAGTTATAGTGCCGAATGAGAAGTTCTCTGAATTAGCCTTATAAACGGTCACCGAAGAAACCTCGCGGCCATCGATCTGTGGCATTGGAACGCCATCCTCGGCAGAGATGGAGAAGGTGAAGGACTCGCCTTCCTTCCAGTCGCGGCCTTTCAACACTTTCGTCAAGCCAGCCGCAGCAGTATCGTAGGTGGCCGGTCCCGTGTACTTGTTGGTGAACGCAACCGTGTTGCCAGCTTTACCGTCAACTGTGGTTGCCACATTCAGGGTGCCGTCGTGATTGTCGGCAACCGTGATCTTCACCTCATGGCTTGTCGTGTCGTAGGTAACGCCGGAAAGCTTCTGAGCTTCTGCGGGAACCTTCTCGGCCACCGTGAAGGTGAATTCCTTGCCATCGTCGGCCTGCGTGAACTTCACGTTGGCAAGCTTCTTCATAACGTCAGCCTTGCCTGCGGCGCAAGTCTTATCGTTAGAGAACTCAGTATCGGCGTCGGTAAGCAGCTTCTTAGAGGCATCGTCTGCACCGGTGATGGTGAAGGCGAACTCGCCCTTAGCCATGTCACGGCCGGTCAGGGTCTTGGAAACCTGCAGGCCACCGTTGGCGCCGTAGTCGTAGCTTGCCGTGTAGGTGTTGGTAAAGACCATGGTTTCAACAGGAGTCAACTCGCCAGTCTGCTCGGTACCCGAATCATCCTTGGTCTGAGCCTTGACGGACTCAACCTTTAGCGTGCCGTCCCCGTTGTCGGTCGCGGTCACTACAACCTGGTAAACCGCCTGGGAGTAATCGACACCGCCAATCTTGGCCTCAGGCACGTCTTCGGTTACTTGGTACTTATAGGTGCCGGGCTTGGTATAGGCAATGTCGCCAAAGCTTGAGGCGTCGGAGCCAGTAACGGTCACAGTGTCACTCTCGGGCATCGGGGCGCTCTCGGTCAAAGCCTCGATCTTGAAAGTAAACTCGTCGCCATCGATCCAATCTCGACCCTCTAGATTCTTCTCAACCTTAAGATTGGTAGCGCCATCAAGCGTGCCCGTAGCGCTGTACTTGTTGGTAAAGCTTGCCGTAGCGGTAGCGCCGGCTTCGAAGGTGCCAGCAACTGCAACAGGGTTACCATCGTCATTTACCGGGTCGGTTTGCGTAAAGCCACCAGGCAAGCTGGCCTCGGAAACCTCATAACTCCAGCCGGCGCTCAAGCCGAATACCTGCAGGGTCTGCCCATGCTTGATGGAATGGGTTGCTTTGCCCTGGCCGTCGAAGGTCAGGGTGAAAACTTCGCCAGCAGCCGTGCCGTCTTCATTGACCACCTTGGCTTGCAGGCTCTTGCCCGCAGCATCGGGAACGCTGATGTTGAACGTGAAGTCGGTGTCCTTGTAGTCGTTCAGATCGTAGCTATCAGGCACCTTAACGGTCTTCTTAACTTCCAAGGTAGCCGGCTTGTCGAGCGTCAGCTTACCGTTGTTACCCAAGAAAGAACGTACCGTCGTCGTGTCGGCGACTGACTTGCCGCCTTCCCATTTGGGGCTCAAGACATCTGTTGCCGTACCGGTGACGTTATCTTCTTTTGCCTTATGCAGGCCGTTGAGGTACAGCAAACGCGGAGTGCCCGCGTTGATAATCGCTCCGTCGTCATCAGATCCGATCGCATCGGTGAAATCCAATGCGGAGCTGCCGGGGAAGGAACATACTTCGCAATCGGCAACAGGCGTGCCATTCTCGTTGCGATAGAAGTCATGCTTGTAATAGTAGGTTCCGTCCGCTTCAACCGAAGTGGCCCGCTGCGTGCATGCCTCATCGGTGTAAACAGGCGTGTTCTGGGTAAAGTAATAGTATTTGTTCTGCTTAGATGGGTTAAACAAGGCCTTCGTCGTACCAAGATCCTTATCTTGCTTGGTGTCCGACCACTCGTTGGCATAGAACTTCACTTTGCCGTTTTCGTCGGTGTTGGCCGCGATATACCTCTCCATGTAGCTATCGGGGTTGGCCAACAATTCCTCGACCCCATCCTTCAAACCGGAAGAATAGAACACCGAAACGGGGGTGGTAGGCTCGTCGACCGTCATGGTGTTGTTAGTCAGGTCAATCTTGAAATGGCGCAACGGAATAAGTGCGGCAGGAATCTGCACGGTTACTTTATCGCCGTCTTCTATTTCATCGGATTGTTCGACGTTAATGATAATGTTGCTCAGGCTCTCGGAATTCACCGTGCCGTTGAATGTGTAGGTGTAGCTGTACCCCTCGAAATCTTCCTTATCAACTCTCACTTTGGTAACTTCGGGATCTTTATACACCTGGCCGTTATAGACAAGCGTCGACAGCTCGTTCACCTGCATATAGTCGCCCAGCTGGTCATCGAAAATGATGCAGCCCGTTGTAGATGCTTCACCCTCTGTGGTCTCGGTGGGGTAACCTGCACCTTCCGTGATCTCCTTGGAAATGTCCTCAAAGATCTTCTCTAGGTCGCTAGCGTTTGTTGCGCTCTTATAGAACGCCGAAGCATTGCCCTCATCGTCCTTTGAGCGATCACCGAAGTTCCAGTTGTAGCGCTTGCCGCTGCCCCTTGTATAGGTAGCGTTTTTGTAGTTACTCGAAACGGCATGCATAAACTTGTTCTCATTGGAAACGCTGCTGCCGGTAGGGTCAGCTGTTGGACTGGCTCCGTCGAAGATGCCAATCGAATACACCGTCGTGCCATCCTGCTTCATGCTGTACGCAGCAGTAACGGCATTGCTTGCCACAGGAGAGTCAAACTCACTTTCTGTAGTAGGCGTGCCATCGGCGAAGAAGACGACGATCTTCTTGGCATCGCTACGGCCTGACGTTTGATCTTGAGCCAATTCCATTCCCGCCTGAGCATTCGTAGCGCCAGCAGGATTAATGGCATTTATCTGGTTCTTGAAGTTGGCTTTGGTGTCGTTTGTGCAGGCAGACAGGCTCATCATTACCTGGCTGTAATTGTAGGTATATCCACCCTCCCTATAGGTGTCATTACCAATGTCGGTGGTCTTGTTTCCCGCAAACTTAATCAGGGAAACCTGATGCTGTTTGGATTCATCGAGGCCGGCATTCTGCACGGCAATGGTATCGATGAAGGAATTGGCCGCAGTCTGAAGCGCCTTAATACGCGACGTGGAATCGCCACTACCCATGCTGTCGCTCATGGAGCCCGAAGCGTCCAGGACCATAACGATGTCGAGCGGAGTGGTAGACGTGCTCGAAAGGTTGGAGGTGGAAGAAAGTGCGGTAAGGGCCGTCAGGAAATCGGAGCCCTCGGCCTTCTTGACGGTGATATCGTCCTGGGTCATATCCCCCGTCTGGACCGTCTTATCGGTCCAGATTCGACCGATGTACTGCGTCGAGTCCTGCACGAGGCCCGCCCAATCCCAAATGGTGAAATCGTCAGACACCGCAGTACTGCTGGCATTAGCCGATGCGGCTTCCCCCGTGCTTTCTTGACCTTCTTCACTCTCGGCGAAGGCTACGCCCCCCCCGAGCAAAAGAACAGCCAAGGCAAGCACGAAAGCAACAAAGGCATTCGCCATCTTTGCGCGTTTCGTCATCTTGCCTCCCTCTTCTTGGTATGAAATCCAAGTACATACCATCTTTTGCTTCTTAAACTTTTCTAAAAGCTGCATACCATCTCTGGTATAGGTTTTTATCTTACTATAATAATGCTCATACGGGAGATTTCGCTTAAGAATATGCTTTCGCTCGATTGAGAGCAGCCGAGGCCAAGCCGAGTTGCGCATCTAACGCCAAGATCTCCAAAAAATTTATTTGAGAAACGCCCACTTGCGTTTAAACAAATCGAACATGGTTCCCGCTTATGCGCGCTAGGATAAACACGTTCATAAAACCGCCCTCGGAAAGGAAATTCCATGGCTGAAATCGAGCGCATCACAGGTCACACCCACCTTGTTGGCCTGATCGCAAACCCCATTCGCCACTCCCAGTCCCCTGCAATGCACAACGCATCCTTTGCGCAGCAGGGCGTTGACGCTGCATACATCGTGTTCGAAACCGAGCCCGAAGATCTGCCCTACGTTGTTGAGGCCTTCAAGCGCACCGGCGTCGATGGCTACAACGTGTCCATGCCCAACAAGATGGCCATCGGCCAGTACCTTGACGAGCTCACCGACGCTGCCCGCCTGATGGGCGCCGTCAACTGCGTTGTCAACAAGGACGGCAAGTCCACCGGCCACAACACCGACGGTGCCGGCTTCATGCGCAACCTCAAGGAGTGCGGCTTCGAGTGCAAGGGCAAGAAGATGGTTCTTATGGGCGCTGGTGGCGCAGGCTCCGCCATCTTCGTCCAGGCTGCGCTTGACGGCATGGCCCAGATCGACATCTTCAACGCAAAGGACGCCTTCTTCGACGGCGCCGTTGAGCGTGCCGCAAAGGTTTCCGCCGAAACCGGCTGCGTGATCAACGTTCACGACCTTGAAGACAAGGCCACCCTTAAGGAATGCTGCGAGAACGCCGACGTTCTGGTTAACGCCTCCAAGGTGGGCATGAAGCCCCTGGACGACCAGTCCCTCATCCCTGCTGAGTACATCAAGCCCGGCGTCTTCGTTGCCGACACCGTATACAACCCCCAGGAGACCCTGCTCATCAAGACCGCCAAAGAACTGGGCAACCCTGTTGCTCCCGGCATCGGCATGATGCTGTGGCAGGGCGCCATCGGCGAGAAGCTGTGGTACGACATCGACATGGACATCGACTACATCCGCGACATCGTCACCGAGAAGTAAATCCTTGCTCCTAGTGGCTAGATTCCTAGCTTAGGCGCCGATCGAACTCCTGTTTTGGCGCAAAAAAAGAGCTGTCACCTGGTGTGGCAGCTCTTTTTGTTTGCTTATGCTTGCGAGCAGGCGTATGCCGCTAGTCCTCGAACTCGATGACGTCTTCGAATTCTGCACGGAAGATCTCGAAGACGTCGTTCAAGACCTCTTCATCTTCGACGGGAATGTAGGCTTCCAGAGCCTCGTCGTCCTCGACCTCGACAACCTCCATGATGATGACCTCGTTGTCGTCATCCTCGACGGGAAGCAGGACCACGTACTTCTTGCCGTCGTCGGTCTCGATGATGGCAAGAAGCTCAACCTCAACCTCGTTGTCCTCGTCGTCGGTCAGGAAAATGGTGCCGCCAACTTCTTCTTCCAAGGACTCATCGTCAATCTCGATGATGTCGTTTTCCTGGTCAGCCATTGCTTCCCCTTTCCGCGTCGAGAGAAACGACGCACAGCGCGAGCACGCGATTAACTAGTGCCCTGATTCTAGCAAAAAGGCGGCCCAAGCCTGGACCGCCTTCAAAACGATGCGCAATAAACGCTTGACTCTTAGCGCTTGTCGATTGGCAGATAAGCGCGCGGCTCAGTTGCCGTTTTGTATGCGGGGCGGATGATGCGCTTGCCCGAGACAAGCTCTTCGAAGCGATGCGCCGCCCAACCGGCCATGCGCCCGCAGGCGAACAGCGGGGTGATGAGGTCGGCGGGGATGCCGAGCATGCGGTAAACGAAGCCCGAATACATATCGACGTTGGCGCACATGTCCTTCTTGGTGCCCTTCACGTCCAAAATAACTTCGGGCGCCAGGCGCTCGATGCTCTTAAGCAGATTGAGCTCGGCCTCGTACTCGGTGCCGGCGGCGAGTTTGGTCGCGTACTCCTTCAAAACGATGGCGCGAGGATCCGATTTGGTGTACACCGCGTGGCCCATGCCGTAAATCAAACCGGTATGGTCGTAGGCTTCCTTGCGCAGGATCTTAGCCAGGTAGCTTGCAACCTCGTCGTCGTTTTCCCAGTTGCCGACGTTCTGCTTAATTTCTTCCTGCATGGCAGCAACCTGATGGTTGGCACCGCCGTGCTTGCGGCCCTTCAAGGAGCCGATAGCTCCGGCGTAGGCGCTGTAAGCATCGGTATCGGCCGAGGTCAGCACGCGGCAAGTGAAGGTAGAGTTATTACCGCCGCCATGCTCGGCATGGAGTGCGAGCATGATGTCGAGCATACGCGCTTCCTCGGGAGTGTACTTGCGGTCGGGGCGCAGGGCCGAAAGAATGGTCTCGGCCGTGGACTCGCCATAGAGGAAGTGGTGGTACACCATGGTATCGCGGTGGTAATGCGAGCGCATGGCGTAGTAGGCAAGCACCGAAATGCGGGGCAGGCGCGACAGCAGGCTAACTGCGGTATGAATTTCGTGCTCGAAAGAGCGATCCTCGGGATTGTCGTCGTTGGCGTAGAGCGTCAAAACCGAGCGCGCAAGCAAGTTCATGATGTCGCGGCTTGGCGTGGAGAGAATCTTGTTGACGGTAAAGCCTTCGGGCAGGTCGCGCTGAGCGTCGATCGCAGAAATGAAGTAATCCAGCTGCTCCTTGGTGGGAAGCTCGCCCATCAGAAGAAGATAGGCCACCTCTTCAAAGCCAAAGCGCTTGGTAGGGTCGCCGGAAAGAAGATCGTACAGGTCGTAGCCGCGGATGAGCAGCTTGCCTTCGTCGGCAACCTTGAAGCCGTCGCTGATCATGTAACCATGAACGTTCGAAATGTTGGTGACACCTGCGATAACGCCCGAGGAGTCGGAATTGCGCAGACCGCGCTTCACGTTGTACTGCTGGTAAAGCGAGGGGTCAATCGAGTTGACGGCGATGAAGTTCTTGTACAGGGAGATCTTCTTCTTTTCCTCGCGGAGATCTTCATCCTGCGTAATCGCGTGAGCTTTAAGTTCTTCGGTCAGGTTGTTCTGATCGTTCATAAGAGGCTTCCTTTCGCTAGAAGTTAATTATCCCCCATAGGCTCGACGCTCACCTGCATAAAGCGGCAAACGATACCAGAACTTAATACAAGGCTCGGCAAAACAAGGATTTCTGTTGGATTAGATTCGGCGCTTTAGGCGTACGCGTGGCATGTGCAGGCTTTGGCAAGCTGGAAGGTGCCAAAAACGAGCGCCCAAAGCGCACGCAAGCGCAGGAATTCGGAGTTAGCGACGTAAAAACTGCTTCCGGCAAGAAGAGCGGCGCTTTAGGCCCAAACGAAAGGAAGGGGAATGTCGTGCTCCTCGACAGGAATGCTGGGCACCTGCTGCTCGGCGAAAGCAACGCCCACAATCTGCACCCCGGCCACGAAGTTAAGCGTCCCGGGTTCGAGCAGCTGGCTTAGATAGCGATCGTAGTTGCCGGCGCCGTAGCCCAAGCGATTGCCCTGCGTGTCGAAGGCGACGCAGGGGCACACAAGCATATCGAGCTCGTCGGCGGCAACATAGGGCATGCTCGCAAGTTCGGGGCTGTCGTGATGGTAGCGGCGCAGGGGATGCAACAAGAAGGGAACGCCCGACTCGCCTTCGGCAAGTGCGGTTTTGCGGGTGGAACCGCCTGTGCCCAGGGCCTCCTCGCTTGCCAAGTAGTCGCCTTTCGAGATGCGGCGAAACTCCATCGTCTGCTCGCAGGCGCCGGCAATGCCGTGCGCATCGTGCATCATACAGGGGAAGGAAACCTCCACGCCGCGCTCGTAGGCACCCTGGATAAGCAGATCCAGGTCGACCTCGTCGGAAAAGGCCGAATATACGCCCAGCTTGAAGCTGCGGGATGGCGTAGCGCTCGAAACGGTGGCTGGTGCAGCAGGGGTAGCAGCAGGCTCAACGGGTGTGGCAGGGGCAGCGGCGGAGATGGCAGGCGCGACGCCGGCAGACACGGCCGCGGATGGCTCCTCGGCCAGGGCCTGGTCGATACGCGCAAGAAGCTCGGCGCAGATTTTGGCGCTCTTTTCCCTCTTCTGCTCGAAGCCAAGCTGGGCCCTGAGTTCTTTAACCTCGGCACGCAAGGCGGCGCGACCCTCCTTGATGGAGGCCGCGCCGGTTGCGATTTCTTCTTGCAAGCTAGCCATGAAAGGTTCCCGCGAAGACTACAGGAAGTAGCCCACGCCGCCCTCGATGAGGGGCTGGTAAGTATCGCCGGGGACGTTTTTGTACAGGCCGAGGCCGGAGCGCTCGGAATGACCCATCTTGCCCAAGATGCGACCATCGGGGCTGGTGATGCCCTCGATGGCAAGCATCGAGCCGGAAGGATTGACCGACAGATCGAGGCTCGGGGTGCCAGCCTCGTCTACGTACTGGGTTGCGATCTGGCCGTTGGCAGCAAGCTTGGCCAGAAGCTCAGGGCTGGCCACGAAGCGACCCTCGCCGTTGGAAATGGCCACGGTGTGGATGTCGCCCACGCTGGTCTTGCTAAGCCAGGGGCTCAAGCTTGAGGAAACGCGCGTGCGCACCAGGCGAGACTGATGGCGACCGATGGTGTTGAAGGTGAGCGTGGGGCACTCGGCGTCCATGCTGCGAATGTCGCCATAGGGCACCAGACCAAGCTTCACCAAAGCCTGGAAGCCGTTGCAGATGCCCAGCATCAGGCCATCACGGTTCTGCAGCAGGTCGCGCACAGCCTCAGTAACCGCAGGATTGCGGAAGAATGCCGTGATGAACTTGGCAGAACCGTCGGGCTCGTCGCCGCCGGAGAAGCCGCCAGGAATCATGATGATCTGGCTGTTCTTAATGGAGCTAACCAACTTCTCGATGGATTCGTGAACTGCATTGGGATTGAGGTTGTTAACCACCAGGACCTCGGCCTTGGCACCGGCGCGCTCGAAAGCCTTGGCGGTGTCGTACTCGCAGTTGGTGCCCGGGAACACGGGAATAACCACGCGCGGGGCGGCCAAGCTGCCGCGATAGGTAAGGGGCAGATGCTCGGTGGTGGTGATGACTTCAACTTCATCACCTGCAGCGCGGTACGGGAACACAGGCTCGATCTTGGCTTCCCATGCTTCCTGAAGCTGGGCCAAATCGATGGTCTCGCCAGCTGCAACAAGCTCATAGGCAGCCGTGGTGGTACCGAACTCGGAAACACAGGCGGCCTCGATATCAACGCCCGCGTCGGCAGCGATCTTCTCGATGTCGGCGTCTTGCGACAGCTCGACGATGAAGGAACCGTATGCGGGAGCAAAGAGGTCGTCGGCCTCGATGTCGGCGGAAAGCTTAATGCCGATACCGTTGCCGAGGGTCTGCTTGAAGGTGGCCTCGGCCAAGCCGCCGTAGCCGGGAGTGCTGATAGCCGTGGCGGCGGATGCGCCAACCAAAGCCTCGACGAGGTTCATGACCTCGCGCTCGGAGGTAGCCACAGGAGTGATGCCATCTTCCTCGCGCAAGGGCTCAATCAGAACAACGCGACTGCCTGCCGCCTTGAATTCGGGGGAAGTTACGCGCTCGACGGTGCCGCAGCCGGTAGCAAAGCTCACCAGCGTAGGAGGAACGTCCAGATCCTCGAAGGAACCGGACATGGAATCCTTGCCACCGATGGAGCCGACGCCGTAATCAAGCTGAGCCATCAGGCTGCCAAGAACGGCGGCAACGGGCTTGCCCCAGCGCGCAGGCTCATTGCGCAGGCGCTCGAAGTATTCCTGGAAGGAAAGGTAGAGGTTCTTGCGCTCAAAGCCGGCAGCGACCATGCGCGCCAGCGATTCGACGACCGCAATGTAGGAACCGGTGAACTGGTCGGCCTCGGTAAGGTAGGGGTTGAAGCCCCATGCCATGCCCGAGCAGGTAGTGGTTTCGCCGGGGACGGGTAGCTTGGCCGCCATCGCCATGGTGGGCGTGAGCTGGTTCTTGCCGCCGAAGGGCATGAGCACGGTTGCCGCGCCGATGGTGGAGTCGAAGCGCTCCGCCAAGCCCTTGTTGCAGGAAACGTTGATATCGGTGACCAAGCTCTCGAGCTTCTCGGAAAGCGTGGAGCCCGCCCAATCGCGAGCGTAAGTTACAGGCGCGCTCACCTTGGCGTCCTGGTGCTTGGGAGCGCCGTTGGATGCCAGGAACTCACGCGAAACGTCGATGATCGCGTCATCGTTCCAGAGCATACGCACGCGCATGTCGTCGGTGACCTCGGCGATGATGGTTGCCTCGAGGTTTTCCTCGTGAGCAAGCTCGATGAAGCGCTCGGCGTCCTTGGCCGCAACATCGACGGCCATGCGCTCCTGGGACTCTGCGATGGCCAGCTCGGTGCCGTCGAGGCCTTCGTACTTCTTGGGAACAGCGTTAAGGTTCACGCGAACGCCGTCGGCAAGCTCGCCCACGGCAACGGAAACGCCACCGGCACCGAAGTCGTTGCAGCGCTTGATGAGGGTGGTTGCCTCCTTGCGACGGAACAAGCGCTGGATCTTGCGCTCGACGGGCGCATTGCCCTTCTGCACCTCGGCGCCGCATTCCTCAAGCGAATCGAGGTTGTGCGCCTTGGAAGAACCGGTGGCGCCGCCGATGCCATCGCGGCCGGTGCGGCCACCGAGCAGGATAACCACGTCGCCGGGGGCGGGAACCTCACGCACCACATGACTTGCGGGAACCGCCGCAACCAGAGCGCCGATTTCCATGCGCTTGGCGGCATATCCCGGATGGTAAAGCTCGTGAACCTGACCAGTTGCCAAGCCAATCTGGTTGCCGTAGCTAGAGAAGCCGGCAGCAGCGGTGGTGCAGAGCTTGCGCTGAGGCAGCTTGCCCTCGATGGTTTCGGACACCGGAACCAAAGGATCGGCTGCGCCCGTCACGCGCATCGACTGGTACACGTAAGCGCGACCGGAAAGTGGGTCGCGGATGGCGCCGCCGACGCAGGTAGCTGCGCCGCCGAAGGGTTCGATCTCGGTGGGATGGTTGTGAGTTTCGTTCTTGAAAAGGTAGAGCCAATCCTGCTCCTCGCCATCGACGTCGACCTTCACCTTGACGGTGCAGGCGTTGATCTCGTCGGATTCGTCGAGGTTCTTCAGGATGCCCTTAGATTTCAGGTACTTAGCGCCGATGGTGCCCATGTCCATCAGGCAGATGTCGCGGTCGTCGCGGCCAAGCTCATGACGCATCTCAAGGTACTTGTCGTAGGCCGCCTTGACCTTGGGGTCGTCGATCTCAACATCGGTGAGCACCGTACCGAAGGTGGTATGACGGCAGTGGTCCGACCAATAAGTGTCGACCATCTTCACCTCGGTAATGGTGGGGTTACGATGCTCGGTGTCGCGGAAGTAGCTCTGGAAGAAGGCAATGTCGGCCAGGTCCATCGCAAGGCCGCGCTCGCTGATGAAAGACTGAAGGCCGGCTTCGTCAAGCTCGGTGAAGCCTTCAATGACCTCGACCTTGCCAGGCACGGGGTAGTCCATCTTCAAGGTCTCGCGCGCATCAAGGGATGCCTCGCGCGCCTCGATCGGGTTGATGACGTAGTGCTTGATGGCATCAACGTCTTCCTGGCTCAGCGCACCTTCAAGCACGTAGAGGGTTGCCGAAAGAACATCGGGGCGCTCGCCCTGGCTGATGAGTTGGATGCACTCGGAAGCCGAGGCAGCGCGCTGGTCAAACTGGCCGGGCAAGAACTCGACGGCGAACAGGTGCGCGTCGCCAATTTCAGGCATGTCGTAGGAAACCTCATCGGACTGAGGCTCGCTGAAAACCGTGGGGACGCACTGCTCGAACAGCTCGGCGTCGATGCCCTCGACGTCATAGCGGTTGATCAGGCGCAAACCGGTTAAAGCCTCGATGCCGAGGATGGTGCGCAGCTCGTTGAAGAGTTGCTTGGCCTCGACGTCGAATCCGGACTTCTTCTCAACGTAGACACGGGAAACCATTGCTTCTCTGCCTTCCTTCCAAAGGGAGCTTAGGCGCTCCGGGCTTGGTTTACTGGGCAATCGGTGGTGCGCAAAGCGCGCTTTCCATCATTACCACCCTAAACGAACAATGCCCACGCGAACGTGGGCATTCGGTTGCATGTTGCCTCTATTTGCTCTTCTTGGCGTTCTTGGACTTGTTGCGCACGTTGACCGAGGCGTAGTAAGCCTCGTCGCGCGCAGGCTTGACCTTTTTAATATCGGTGACGATGGCGCCGGTCAAGCAACCCCAAGCAAGAATGAGCAACGTCGTGTAGACGATGTAGTTATCTTCAGCCAGCGAAGAGAACGCAGTGGCGATAAGCATGATCACCAGGCCAGCTGCCAGGAAGGCGAAGAAGACGATGCGCCACTTCTTGTATTCGGCGGTTTTGGGCCTGAAGCTGCGACGAGCCTTGTCCTCGGCCTTCTTTGCGGCGGCCTTGGCCTCACGCTGCTCGCGGGCCTTGCGCTCCTTGGAGGTCTCGGGTTCCTGGTTGGAGCTCGACATGCGGGCCAAAAAGCCCTTTTTCTTGGGAGCGGCGGAGGTGTCCTTGACGTAAACGGACGCGGCAGCCTTGGTAACCGGCTTTGCAGATGCAGCACTCTTGCGAGTCTGACCGGAAGGCTTGGACGTGGTGTTGCGTTCGTTCATAGGATTGCGAGTGGCCATTAAAACGCTTTCTCTTGCTTGTTGCTACTTACATCTTGCGTCAGCGGCAGCCTGTACGCTCCGGCCGCGCGGCGCAACTTTGGGCTATTGGGCGATGAACTTGCGGCCGGTGATCTTCTCGTAGGCCTCGATGTACTTATCGGACGTGGCTTTGATGACGTCGGCGGGCAGATGAGGAGGCTCGCCGGTGCGGTCCCAGTTGGCGTTGAGCCAATTGCGCACGAACTGCTTGTCGAAGCTCGGCTGCTCCTTGCCCACCTCGTAGGTGTCGGCAGGCCAGAAACGGGAGCTGTCGGGGGTAAGAACCTCGTCGCCCAGGACGATCTTGCCGTCGATCACGCCGAACTCGAACTTGGTGTCGGCGATGATGATGCCGCGCTTAAGCGCATGCTCGGCGGCGGTGGTGTAAACCTTGATGGTGAGGTCACGCAGGGCGGCGGCGTCGGCCTCGCCCATCAGCTCGACCGTGCGCTCGAAGCTGATGTTCTCGTCGTGATCGCCGATTTCAGCCTTGGTGGAAGGCGTGTAGATGACCTCGGGGAGCTTGGAGGAATTGACCAAACCCTCGGGGAGCTTGATACCGCATACTGCGCCGGTGCGCTGGTAATCCTTCAGGCCGGAGCCGGTAAGGTAGCCGCGGACGATGCACTCAACGGGGAACATCTTGGCCTTCTTCACGAGCATGAAGCGGCCGGCCAGGTAATCGGAGTAGGGCTTAAACTGCTCGGGCAGGTCTGCCACGTCGCAGCTGATCAGATGGTTTTCGGTCACGCCCTCCAAAAGCTCAAACCAGAAGCAGGAAAGCTGGGTTAAGACCTGACCCTTGTAAGGAATCTCATCAGGCAAAATGTAGTCGAAAGCCGAGATACGGTCGGACGCCACCAAAAGCAGCTTGTCGCCCAGATCGTACAGATCGCGAACTTTACCTTGCGCATCAGGTTTAATGTCGATTCCTGGCATGCGTGCCTTCTTTCGTTTACGGAAATTTACGAAACGTACCTTCTTATTATGAAGCAAACGCGCTGAATTTATGGAAGGTTCTTTCCGTTTTCTCGCCGGATTCGCAAACGACGTGGCGATTCCTGTTCGCGGATGAGCGGAATGTAGATGGTGAAGCAGGCGCCCTCGTTCGGACGGCCGTCCACATGGACCCAGCCGTTATGGCGATCGACGATTTCCTTAACCACCGAAAGACCGATGCCCAAGCCGCCCGTGGCGCGAGCGCGGCCGCGATCGGCGCGCCAGAAGCGGCTGAACACCATCTTGGATTCTTCAGGCGTAAGGCCGATGCCGGTATCTTTAACCGCGATCTGGCCCATGATATCGCCCTTCTTCACCGTGAGCGTCACCGTTCCGCCTTCAGGCGTATAGCGCACTGCGTTGGAAATAAGGTTGGCCGTTGCCTGGCGGATCATGTCGGCATTGCCAAGGACCCACACATGAGGATCGCGCCTGAACTCGAAGTTAAGCCCTGAGTCAACCACGAAGGCCTTATGAGTATCGACCACCTGCTCCAACAACTCGGACAAATCGAGGCGCGTCATCTCGACGGGGTTGGCGCGGTTTTCAAGACGCGAAAGCTTAAGAAGAGCATCGACCAAACGCGACAAGCGGCGCACCTCAGCGTTAAGAGTTTCCAGACGCTCGGGACTTGGCTCGTACACGCCGTCGATAATGGCCTCGACTGTTGCCTGAATGGCCATCAAGGGCGTGCGCAGCTCGTGCGCGACATCGGTAACCAAGCGGCGCTCAAGGTTGCGGTTGGCCTCGATGGAGTCGGCCATGCGGTCGAAGGTCTCGCCCAGGCGCGAAATCTCATCGTTGCCGCTTAGGCCCGAGCGCGCCGAGTAATCGCCGTCTTTGATGCGATTGACCGCATGGGTGATCTCGTTGATGGGGCGCACCAATGCGCGGCTGAAGAAGAATCCGCCAACCAAAGCCACGACCAAAGCCACCAGGCCGGCAAGCAAAATAGCTTGATAGGAACGCAGCTGGAACTCGCGATCGAGCGAGCTGGACAAATCGGACGAACCAAAAACGCGGACATAAACCGTGCCCACCTGCTTGCCATCGGAATAAATGGCCGAAGTGGCAACGTCGGCGCCAGCCTTCTGGGGCCCAAGCAATGACTTCGACGAACTCTTGTCGTTGTCGTAGACAACCATGCCCTTGCTGTTTTCGACCCGGATGTTCCAGGTGTCGAACAGGTCACTTGCCACCTTGACCGAGGACAAAACCTCCATCGACCATTCCTCTTCGCCGTCGGCGTCCTTTCCTTCATAGGAGTAACCGATGGATTCGGACAGTGAATTGGCCACCTTCTGCATATTCTCGTGGGTGTAATCGCTGAAGTGGGTGTTCCAAACCAGGTACAACACCACAGTAATTACCAAAACGGTCATGCAGGCAATGGCGAAGAAGGCCGCCATAACACGCTTGGTGTAGGAACCGGGCTTGCGGCGGGTACGAGGTTGGCCGGTTTCTGGGTCCAAGCCCTCGGTGGTATCGATTAGAGGCTCGTTAGCCATCAGCCGACCTTTCAGTGAAACGTACCGGGCGGCGCAACACGCAAGGTGTCGGGGCCGCCCGGGTTCATACGGATATCATGCGCCAGGCCAGAGCCCCCTTAAAGGAAGCACTTGCCCGGCAAGCAACGAAGCCTTGGCTTAGTCGCCGTTCTTGGTGGGATCCTCGAAACGGTAGCCGACGCCATGGACGGTGTGCAGCCAGGTTGGGTTGCGGGGGTTGTCGCCCAGCTTAGCGCGCAGGTTTTTAACGTGGGAGTCGATGGTGCGCTCGTAGCCTTCGAAGTCGTAGCCCAGAACTTTCTCGACAAGCTCCATACGGCTGTACACGCGGCCGGGGTAGCGGCAAAGCGTGGTGAGGAGCTTAAACTCGGAAGCCGTAAGGTCGACCTCTTTGCCCTTGACGAGCACCTTGTGGCCCGACATGTCGATAACCAGATCGCCGAACTCCAGAACCTCGCGCTGCAGCTCGCCGGAACTAGTGCGGCGAAGAAGGGCGCGCACGCGGGCAACGAGCTCGCGCGGGCTGAAGGGCTTAACCAAGTAATCGTCGGCGCCAAGCTCAAGGCCGATGATGCGATCTTCGACCTCGCCCTTGGCGGTAAGCATGATGATGGGGCAATCCGAGCTATCGCGGATGGCACGGCAAACGCGCTCGCCGGGAACGCGGGGGAGCATCAGGTCGAGGATCACCAGGTCGAAATGATGCTTGGAAAATTCTTCAAGAGCCTCCTGGCCATCGGCGGCCAAGGTGAGCCAATATCCCTCGCGCTCGAGGTAGGCGGCCACAGCATCGCGGATGGCCTTTTCATCCTCAACAAGAAGAATGCGAGGGGTTTCTGCGTTGTTCATGATCTCTCTCCTTTTACGCAACGTGCGCGGGGCTTGGCACCTGGCGGGCATACGATCTTGCTTGCTTGCCTGAAACGCGCTTTACCTGCTGAATGCCCAAATGCCGACCCCAAGACAATGCGAATCACCGCACTGCGGACGTGTTTGAGAATATTGTAGCAATTTGGCTTAAATCTCTTTTAAAGGGATCATTGATGCCACAATGTTTTCTCGTATTTCCCATAAAGAATGCATAGATTCAAATCGAAAGGACCCGCCGTGCCCACCAAGCGCACCGACCATACAACTCGTCGCAAAAGCCCCACGACGCGCTCGTCGGCGGCTGCCGGCAAGCGCACGGGTACGCCCCGCGGGCGAAAGGCCCCCTCGGCTCGTCCGTCCAACAACCGCCCCGTCGGCGGGCGCACGGTCGGAGGGCGCTCTGCTGGGGCCGGGCCTGCCGCCAATCGCCCAACCAAGAGCGCGATTCCTGCAGCTCGCAGGTCGGCACCCAAGCACAGCGCCAACACCATCGGCAACATCGGCGCCGGCCGCGCGCAAGGGCGCACGGGAGGCAACCCGGTAACCAAGGTGCTCGATGGCATCGCGGACGGCCTTAACGGGGTCATCGGCTCGTTTGCTGGCAAAAACCCGCAAGGCGGCTTTTCGACCTCGTACCAAGGAACGCAAAGCTCCATCCCCAGCTTCACCTCGCAAAGAGCAGGCAACTCCGACCCTGGAGAGCTGAACATCGAAGGCGGTGCGGGCTCCGACGGCGTGCTCCTTACCCGCCGCAAAGTCGTTGCGGGCGCGGCAGCCCTGGGCGGCGTGGCCCTTGCAGGCGGCGGCATATCCATGGCAATCGATGCCTTCGAAGGCAGCTCCGGCACCGCCGATTACATCTCGGTAGCCGAAGATGCCATCACGGGCGTCGACGACCTAAAACAGGTAAAAGCCAAAAACTACGTAATAACCGAGGCAAGCTACCATCTTCCCTTCGGCACCTTGGTGTTCGCCGACAACGACGATTACGCCTGCCTTCTGGTACCTGGCGACACCTCCTCCCCGCTCAACACCATCAAGGCTATGAGCCTTTCATCGGGCAAAACCAAAAGCCTGGTGAAGAAGGCGCACGGCGCCAAAGATGGCTTCGAAATCATGGATGCGCGCCTGGGAACAGGTGGCCTTATCTGGACCGAGGCCAACACCTACGAAAGCTCCTGGCGCATTTACACCGCAAGCTTCGATGGTTCCAGCCTGGGCAAGGCGAAGAAGGTGGACGAAGGCGATTCCAACTGGCTCACTCCCTCAATCGCAGCTAATGGGAGCCGCGCCTTTTGGCAGGTCAGCCCTAATACCGACGGCGATGAAGCCTCATCTGCAAGCGTGGTGCGAAGCGCGAGCTTCGGCAGCAAAGATTACGAGGAGCTCATCACGAGCAAGCGCGCCTTCGCCACGCGCATTTCATGCGTCAGCGAAGGTGTTGTTGTGACCCCGCGCGCGGAAAGCACCGGTACCTACTACCAGCTCACCCTGCTCGACGCTGCAAGCGGTCAGGTGGCCGATACGATGGTTTTGCCCTCAAACATGTCGCCCGACCAGGCATCTTACGGGCGCAGCGGCTTCAGCTTCGGCTTCACCGACACCTACAACTACGGCGGCGGCATTGCCAACCTGGGAACCTACACCCCCATGCGAAAGGCCGAGGCCTACAACTACGACAATCTTCCCAGCTGGCTGCGCTACGGGCGCACCCCCAGCGCCGACCCTTGCTGGTGCGGCGACTGGTTCTGCGTCAAAAGCACGCGCGGCATCGCGGGTATCCATTTCGCCAAAAAACGCTACTTCAGCATCACCGTGCCCTCCGATACCGACGACTGGGGCGAATACCTGGTAAGCACAGGCACCTGCAAGAAGATCGTGAGTATGGCCAAAATCACGCCAAGCGACAATTCCGATCCTTATACGCTTGTGCGCGTATTCAGCACCAAGTCCGGAAAGCTGGGCGATGCCTTCGGAGGCTAAACCTGGGCGTGCACTTAACAACACAAAAACAAAGGCGAGCTCGTTATTCACGGGCTCGCCTTTTTATCGTAGATAGGAATAGGAAAGCAGCTGGGCAACTTAGGCAAGCAAGAGCCTTGCGCCCTGGGTGCTTGGCCTTAAAGCCCGTAGGCTAACAATTGGCCAAACGTGCCTCAACCTGTTGAGCAAACTTATCGCCGGAAATAGTGTGGCTCATGCGCTGTTGGGCAACAAGATTGCCCAAGGTAACACTGTTCACGTACTCGTCGATAGCTTTTTCAAGCCCCGCCCAAAAGCCCACGGTCGCGCAATCGTCGTGCAAGGGGCACAAGGGCGCGCCGTCCTCCAGACATTCCACCGGGGCATAGGATCCTTCGGCTGCGCGCAAGATATCGCCTGCGGATATCTTGGAGGCACTCTGCGCCAAGGAATAGCCGCCGCGAGCACCGCGGGCGGAAACCAAAAAGCCCTGCGCAACCATGGTCTTGGCAAGCTGCTCCAGATACTTGACGCTGATGCCCGTGCGTTCGGACACCGCGCGCAAGCTCGTGCGCTCGCCTTCGGGCAGGCAGCCGACGTCAATCATCAAACGCAAGGCATAGCGGCCTTTTGTCGTGATCATCATCGCAAAAACCTACTCGATGCCCTGAGCGCGCACGGCAGCGGCCTCGGCCTTGGCAGCCTCGGGGTCCTCGCCGTCAAGTGCCTCAAAATCAACCTTGCCCGAGCCGTCGCCATCGTCGTCGATGATCTGTTTGAGCGTACGCCAACCAAGCTGGGCGCATTTCACGCGGGCAGGCATGCGGGAAATCCCCTCAAGCTCGGCCGCCTCACCCAACGAAGCCTTTTGCTCGTCGGTAAGCTTTTCGCCGCGGATCATGGCAAGGAAGGTCTCGGCTAGGGCCTCGGCCTCTTCAACCGTTTTGTCGGTAACCAGCTCGGCCATGATGTCGGCCGATGCCTGGGAAATCGCGCAGCCGCTTCCTTGAAAGGCCGCCTCAACGATCACGCCGTCCTCGACGATGAGCGACAAGACGATATCGTCACCGCACGAAGGGTTGACGCCCTCATGCACATGAGTGGCCTCGTCGAGTGGGTATTTACAGGTGGGATAGGAGTTGTGCTCCATCAACGCACCCTGATAGATGCTCTCAAGCCCCATGGAAAATCCTCCAAACCAGTTGCACCGCTTCGATCAGGCGATCGATGTCGGATTCGTCGTTGTAAAATGCCAAGCTCGCCCTGCAGCAGCTGCCGTTTTCGACGCCCATCCAGGCAAGCAAAGGCTGAGCGCAATGATGACCTGCGCGAATGGCAACATCGGCGGTGTCCATAATGGACGAAACGTCGTGCGGGTGAATGCCCTTGATGTTGAAGGAAACAACGCCAATATGAGCTGCCGGGTCGCTCGGGCCGATGATATCAACGTAATCAAGTGCAGAAAGACGACGGACGCACTCGGAGGTAAGCGCCGCCTCGCGGGCCTCAAGCTTATCAAGCCCGATTCCCTCAACGTAGCGAATGGCGGCGCCCAAGCCAGCGATGCCTGCTGCGTCCTGAGTGCCCGTTTCGAACTTCATAGGAATAGGGGCCCAGGTTGCTGTGGTCTCGGTGACGTTGTCGATCATCTCGCCGCCGGTATAGAGCGGATCCATTGCCTCCAAAAGCTCGCGCTTGGCCCACAACACGCCAACGCCCATCGGGCCGAAGACCTTATGGCCGCTGAAGGCCAAGGCGTCGCAGCCAAGCTCCTTCACATCCACGGGAATGTGGGGCACCGACTGCGCGCCGTCGACGAACATGAGCGCACCCTGGGCATGAGCCTTCTTCGTCAAAAGCTCGATGGGATTGCGCACGCCAAGCACGTTGGACACGTGCGTGCAAGAAACGATCTTGGTTTTAGGGCCGATCTTCGCATCCATTTCGGCCTCGGTGATAAGGCCCTCTTCATCGGGGCGCAGGTACACCAGCTTGGCGCCCGTACGTGCGCACGCCTGCTGCCAAGGAATGAGGTTTGAGTGATGCTCCATGATAGAAATGACCACCTCGTCGCCCGGCTCCAAGATTGAAGGGGCGTAGCTTACCGCCAAGAGGTTGAGCGATTCGGAGGCGTTGCGAGTGAAGACAATCTCGTCGGCATCACCGACACCGATGAAGGCAGCCACTTCCTTGCGCGCATCCTCGATAGCCTGGGTGGCGGCAACGCTTAGGCGATAAAGGCCACGCAGAGGGTTCGAGTTCATGGTCTCGTAGAAATTGCGCTGGGCATCGAGCACGCAGGCAGGGCGCTGTGCGGTGGCGGCGCTATCCAAAAAGGCCAGACCCGACTCGTTAACCAACAGGGGAAAATCAATCTTAAAAGGATTGGCCTTGATGTCCAAAGCCTCATCCATGCTTGGATTTGCCATGCTTACTCTCCTTCGGAAGCTTGAGCTTGCGAGCGCGCAGCCGCGCCGGCGGCCAAACCCGCTGCCAACTTGGCATCGATTGCAGCCTGTATTGATTCCTCGTCGCGCTCGTCGGGCGCATCGCCCAGCTCGTAGTCGAAGCTCGTTTCGGCCAAGCGCGAAATCGCGGCGCGCGACTCGTCGTCAAAGGCGTCGATCAGGGCTTTCTCGAAAAGCGAGCGCGTGAACAGGGCCTCGATCTGCGCGTCGGAAAGACCGCGCGAGGCTAGGTAGTGGCGCTGAGATTCCGGCACATGGCCGATGGTGGCGCCATGGGTGCCCTGAACATCGTCGTCGTCGCACAGGATGATGGGGATGGTGCGGTTGCGCACATCCTTGTTGGCAAGAAGAACGGTTTCCAACTCGTGGCCAACCGCGCCCTTGCAGCCATGGATCAAATCAATGGTGCCGCGCAGGACCTTATCGGACGAGCCGATAAGCACGCCGTTGGCGATGAGATTGGACGTGGATTGCTTGCCGAATTGCCTGATGAGGTAATTGAAATCAAGGATAGAGCTTCCAGCGCCCAAGTAATGGGTGGCAATGTTACAGGTGCTCTTGTGGCCAAGCAAAGCGTTGCCAAAGCCGAAGAAGCTCTTCTTGCCGCCAAGATACACCTGGTCAACGTCCACGCGCGCCGAATCGGCCGTCTTGATTTCGATGGATTCAAAGTAATCCCAGGTGGAACCTAGGGTTTGCAGTTGCTTGATGTTAACGCGCGAACCCGCATCGGCGATAATGCGAACCGCCATGCCAACGGCGCCGGTGCCCGCCGAAGGGGAATCGGCCTCCAAAACCAGGTTAAGTCGTGCCCCTTCGTGCACATAAACATCAAGGCTGCCCACGGCAAAAGCGCCATCCTGCGCCTTGATGCGCATGACAACGGGGGCGCTGGCCTCGTGATAAGCCGCAACGTCGACGATGGAATGAGCAGTTGCCCGAGCGCGAAGGAACGCGCTGGCCTCGTCGCCCAGAGCGGCATCCGTCGCAGAGCGAGGAATGGCATTGCGGGCAGGAACATCGAGCTCGTCCGTCGCTTGAGCGGCAAACTCATTGAAAGGCGCTTTATCCACGTCGTCGGTGGAACGTACGGTCACACGCTGGGCGGATATGTCGCGCGCACGCTGCTCGAACCGCGCCCAAGCGTCGTCGAAGGAAGCTTGGTCGTGGCCTATCGCATCCACGGGCAAATCAAGTGAAACTGCAAAAGGATTAGCCGCACGCAGTGGATCGAGTTCGAAGGGCGTGCCGTTGGCTTCAAGCCTGTTCCAAGTGCTGGTAAGCAGGCCGTTCATAGAACCGAAGGAAGCGGCAGCGCGAGCGGTGTTAGTTTCGGTTGCCATTAGCCAATCGCCCCTTCCATCTCTAGTTTGATCAGGTTATTCATCTCAACCGCGTACTCAAGCGGCAGCTCTTTTGACACCGGGTTGGCAAAGCCGTTAACCACCATGGTCGAGGCCTCTTCTTCAGGGATGCCACGGCTCATCAGATAGAACATAAGGTCGTTGCCGATGCGGCCGATCGAGGCCTCATGGCCAACGCTCACGTTTTGGTTGCGGATGTCCATGGCGGGAATCGTGTCGGAGCGGGACTCGTCGTCGAGCATGAGCGAGGCACAGGAAACGGCCACGCTCGCGTTTTCAGCCTTCTCGGTTACGGAAACCGACGAGCGGAAGGTCGAAACGCCGCCGCCTTTGGAAATCGACTTGGTGTTTACCACTGCCTTGGTTTCGGGCGCGGCGCATACCACCTTGCAGCCGGTATCCAGATCCTGGCCGGTACCCGCAAAAGTGATGCCTGTGAACTCGCTGGTCGACTTTTCGCCGGCAAGAATGCTCATGGGGTACAGACAGCCCACGTGGCTGCCAAAGGAACCCGAAACCCATTCGATGCTGCCGCGGACACCCACGGTAGCGCGCTTGGTGTTCAGGTTGTACATGTTCTTCGACCAGTTCTCGATGGTCGAGTAGCGCAGCTTGGCGTCGTTGCCGACGAAGAGCTCAACACAGCCCGCATGCAGGTTGGCCACGTTGTACTTGGGAGCGGAACAACCTTCGATGAAGTGAAGTTCGGCTCCGTCCTCGACGATGATCAAAGTGTGCTCGAACTGGCCGGCGCCCTTGGCGTTAAGACGGAAATAGCTTTGCAGGGGGAAGTCGAGCTTCACACCGGCGGGTACGTACACAAAGGAACCACCCGACCACACGGCACCATGCAGTGCGGCGAACTTATGGTCGGTCGGCGGAACCAGCTTCATGAAGTGGTCGTGAATAACGCCTTCCCAGCCATCCTTCATCGCCTCTTCAATACCGGAATAGATAATTCCCTGGTCAGCGACGGAATCCTGGATATTGTGATACACCAGCTCAGAGTCGTACTGAGCGCCTACGCCAGCGAGGTAGGCACGCTCGGCCTGAGGAATGCCCAGGCGATCGAAGGTGTCTTTGATATCCTCGGGAACGGAATCCCAGTCGGATTTCTGCTCGCCCTCGGGCTTGACGTAGGTAACGATGTTCTCGATATCAAGGCCATCGAGCGCCGGGCCCCAGTTGGGAACGGGCGTGCGATGGTAGATGTCCAGGCACTTCAAACGCAGGTCGAGCATCCATTCGGGCTCGTCCTTGCGCGCAGAGATTTCCCTGATGATTTCGGGAGTCAAGCCGGCGCTCAATCGTTCGCTATGAGCCTCACTCTTAATGAAGTCGTAGCGGGAACGATCGACGTCGGCGACCTTGGATCGCGACGTCATCTTTACTCGCCTGCCTTGGCATCGGCCTCGGCAAGGGCGGCCTCCATGTTCTCGATTGCCAACGCGGCATCGAACTGGGGCTCTTCCTTGGCTGCAGCAGCCTTGGCCTGGGCGGCAGCAACGGATGCGGCTCCGGAGCCAGCCTGGCCGACGTAGCGCTCAAAGCCGTGGTCGTTAATCTCGTTGATGAGGGAGGCACAACCGGCGTCAACCAAGCGGCCGCGCACCAAAACGTGCACCTGGTCAACGTCCAAGTGCTCAAGGATGCGCGTGTTGTGCGTGATCATCAGGAGGGAACCGTTCATCTCCTCCTGGTAAATGCGAATAGCGCGCGAAACGGTATCGAGCGCGTCAACGTCGAGGCCGGAGTCGGTTTCGTCCAAAATGGCGAGCTTGGGCTGCAACAAAAGAAGCTGCAGCATCTCGACCTTCTTCTTCTCGCCGCCGGAAAAGCCCACGTTGAGCTCGCGATCAAGATAGCTTGGGTCCATGTCAAGCTGCGCCATGATCTCGGTGATGCGCTTTTTCAACTTGGGACCGCGCAGTTTGAGGTCGGGGCGTTGCGCAACGATGGCGCGCAGGAAGGTGAACAGGGGCACACCGGGCACCTCGACGGGAGCCTGGAAGCTCATGAACAAGCCGGCGGCAGAGCGCTTGTCGGGCGAAAGCTCGGTGATGTCTTGCCCATCGAAGATGATGCTGCCGGCGGTGGCCGTGTACTCGGGATTTCCCATCAAAGCAGAGCCAAGCGTGGATTTACCCGCGCCGTTGGGGCCCATCAGAACATGGGTCGTTCCCTCATCGATGGTCAAATCGATCTCATGCAGCAGCGGGGTTTCGTCCGCAGCGATAGTCAAACCCTTGGTTTCAAGGATGGCCTTGGCCATGGGAATCACTCCTCTTCCTCGTAATTCCAGTATGTTTTAAAGGCTGCCTTCGCCTGATGTGCGGTCAGGCCGAGGCGGCAGGCGCACACCTCAGGCAGCCTATTCAGTCTATGCAGAACTATATCATAGTAATTTACTGGGAATTAATTTTGAGAAAGATTCCTAAGGAAAAGAAACTAACGACGGCGGCGCGGATGCCCACGACGCGTGCGGATACGCTCGGCCTCGGTACGGCGGCGACGCACCTCGGCACTCTCGTCCTTTAAACGCAGGTAGCTCTCGAGGCGATGCGTTGCCAAAGAGCCATCGGCAACCGCCGCTTGAACAGCGCAACCCGGCTCGTTGGTGTGGCTGCAATCGCGGAACTTGCACGATGCCGCCAGCTCTTCGACATCCGAGAACGCGGCCCCAATGCCTTCCTCGGCATCCCACAAACCAAGCCCGCGCACACCGGGCATGTCAACGATGTAGCCGCCCCGGGGAAGCTTGATGATTTCACGTGAAACAGTGGTGTGACGGCCCTTGCCGTCTTCGCGCACCTCGGTGGTTTTCTGCAGCTCGTAACCAACCAGCATGTTGACCAGGGTCGATTTGCCCACGCCGCTGCGACCAACCAAAATGGCCACCTTGTCGCCGTCGGCAATAAGATCAGCCACCGCATCGATCGATGCGCGATCCTCGCCCGACAAGACCATGACCTTATCGTTGCCAACAAAGCCCTCAATGCTCTTGAGCACAGCCTTGGCCTGGCTCTCGTCGGTCAAAAGGTCGGCCTTGGTTAAAACAACCACCACCTCGGCACCTGTTTCATGCGCAAGCACCAGCTCGCGCTCCAGGCGGCGCGTGTTCACTTGGTCGAAAGGCTGGGCAACCAGCACCAGATCGAAATTCGCGGCGAGGGTTTGGGGCAGGGCGCGCTCGGTCGGATCCTTGCGAACAAAGCTCGTACGGCGGGGGGACACCTCGACGATGCGCCCTTTATCGTGGCCTTCCGGCAGCTCAATCTCTACCTCGTCGCCGATCACCGCACGGTGTTCCTTGGTCTTCACCAGGGCAACAGCGTGCTCGCAGCGTACCTCGGTGCCATCTTCAAGGCGCACCAGGGGATAACCGCGATCGAGTTTAACCACACGTCCTCGCATCAACGCTCCTGCTCGTTACGATGGCGGTAATACAAAACCAGCAGCAAACCGATTAGAGGGAACACCCAGGCCAAAGTGAAGAGTATCGAGCTTGGCTCTATCTCGGCGGCTTTGCCACTGGCAACGACGGAAACCGTTTCGGCATGAATGTCGGACAAGCCTTGATGGTCGCCGCAAGCAAGATGAAAGGTACCCATAACCTGCAGGGTAGTTCCCTGCTGGCCATAGTGACCGTAGGAGTCAATCTGGTTGGCCAGCTCGCGCGTCATGTGAATGGAAACGACAGACGGATCTTCCACATCGAGCTCCTGCAAGCTCACCCAGCAATAGGAAGAGGATCCCTCGTCAGCTATCAAGTCGCCCACAACCTCGCCCTTCACCTGAACAGTCTGGTTGTCGTGGAAGGAATCGGCCGTAGTCAACTCGGATATGGGCACGTCATACAAAAAGGAGCTGTCGGGCAGCTGGTTGGTGTTAACTGTGTTGTCCGAAGAAGTGTCGGGCTCGTCGGCCAAAGCCTGAGCATACGCACCCGCACACAAAACAAACGCAAGCGCAAAACCCAAGATGCACTTCCTCGTATTCTTAGCCAGAGCGCCCATTAATTTGCGCCCTTACGACGAGGAATCACCGACATCACAATCTTGACGAGCAGCGCAATCAGGGTCACGTATTCCAGACGACCCGCCCACATCTCAAGAATGTAGAGTGCCTCTAGGGGCGCGGGCATGCCGGTGCTGATCACGCCGGCCGACAAGCCACCATTCGAGGCCATGGAAACCGAGTCGAAGATAGCCGAGATGGCATCGTAGCCATAAGCGACGCCAGCAAGGGCACCGATGATGAAGGCAACCACGAACAGGGTTGAAACGGTCATGGCCGAACGCGCAAGATCGGTCGACAGAACATGCCTGCCAAGATGGTGGTACACAACCGACACGCGGGCGTTTTCCGGAGCAAGCGTTTCTTTGACCGTGGAGGCAAGGGACTTCACCACGATGCCCACACGCATGAGCTTCATACCGCCAGCAGTCGATCCACTTGAACCGCCGATGGCCATAAGCAAAATCAAAATCAAAAGAGCGCCCGACGAGAAGCTGGTGGTCAGCTGATTGCTTGTCACCACCTCGAAGCCCGTGGTGGACATGGCCGAAATAACCATGAACACACCGCGACGCAAAAGCTCGGGCAAGTTGGGGAAGGTATCCGAGACCGCCAGGGAGGCCATGAACACCGCCGTGGCCACCAACAGCCAAATAACGCCAACGCGAATCTCAAGGTCCTTGAAGAAGTTGAAAGTACGGCCTTTCCACACCTCAACCAGCAGGGCAAAGCTGATCGAGCCCAGGATCATCAAAACCATGCAGACCATTTCCAAAGGATAGGAATGGTAATAGGAAATCGACTGGCTCGTTGGGGCGAAGCCGGCCGTCATGAAGCCCGAAATCGCAATCCAAAGCGAGTTGAACACGGCGCGCAGAGGCTCCATGCCCGAAATAAGGCAGAAGACGGAAAGCAACAAGGTTGCCACTGCAATGAGCACCAACGAGATGCCGCCGATGAGGCGTGTAGTGGTGACAATGTTGGGAAGCACGTGGTCGCTGCGCCCCTCGGAAGAGTACAAGCCCGACATCGATGAGCCCATCAACCCCAGGGCCAGGGCAACAACGATCAAGCCCAAGCCGCCAAGGAAATGCAGAACAAAGCGCCACATGTTATCGGCATAAGCCATGTGGTCTAGATCGATTACAAGCGAGGCGCCGGTGGTCGTCAGGCCCGAAACGCCTTCGAACAGGGCATCCAAATAGGTGGCGTAGTGCCCCGATAACGCCAAGGGCACCGACGCGATAAGCGCCAAGAACATCCAGGCAAAACCCGTAACCGCCATGGCCTGTTGGTGAGTCAGGCGTCCAGGGTTCACACGCAGGAGGCGCAGCAAAGTGCCGAAGGTAAGCGCGATTCCCGCCGACATAGCGTAGCGAAGGAAGGGCTCCCACTCCTGGCATACAAGCGCCGTCAGAAGGGGCGCCAGGAAGGCGAAAGCGAACACCGAGGTCAGAACGCCCAGGTAATGCCCGATGGTAAGGATGTCGTCGAAACTAAAACGCTGCCACATTCGCTATCCCCAGAAGGTGGCGGCAAGCTTCACCAAAATGGTGACCACATACAGCACGATCACAAAGGAAATGATGGACGTCAGCAATGCGCCGACGCCCGCCAACGAGACTTTCGTCTGGTCCTTTTTGATTTCAGGCAATTTCATGCAGCCAATTCTAGTACATCGCTCGCCCTAGTACATAGCACGGCTCTTGTGCGAAGGGGAGCTTGCCCAGGAAACACAAAAGCGGCCGCCCCGTAGGACGGCCGCTGCTATTTCGCAAGCGAGCTTGTAAAATCTGCTGCTCACTGAAGAGGCTGTAAGCCTTTACTAGTTAGTTGCACCAGAAGCGAGCTCGGGGGTGGGCTGCTGGATGTCAACGGTGTAGTGCCCGTCGCCATCAAGGTCGACCACCACCTTAGAGCCAGCCAACACCTCGCCTTGGATCATCGCGGTAGCAACGCGGTCGACAACCTGGCGCTGGATCAGGCGTTTCAAAGGACGTGCACCAAACACCGGGTCGTAGCCGTCGATCGCCAAGCTCTCGCGAGCCGCAGGGCTAACGACAAGCTCAATCTTACGATGGGCCAGGCGCTCGGAAACTTCCTTAAGCTGCAGATCGACGATGGGCTCGACGTCCATGATCGACAAAGCGTCAAAAGTGATGATGTCGTCGATACGGTTCAGGAACTCCGGGCGGAAGGTGTTGCGCAGCGAGTCGTTCACCTTGGTGGTGAGCTCGGCCATCGCCTCAGCCATGGAGTCCAGATCGCCCTGCATCATGTCTTCAATGCTCTTACCCAAGCTCTTGGCGCGCGCGGCCTTTTCCTGACCGAAGGCGCGGATGCTCTCGGAACCGACGTTGGAGGTCATGATGATGATGGAGTTCTTGAAGCTCACCACACGACCTTGGCCGTCGGTCAGGCGACCATCGTCAAGCACCTGCAGCAAGATATTGAAGACATCCGGGTGCGCCTTTTCAATCTCATCGAGCAGGACAACGCAGTACGGATGACGACGAACCGCTTCGGTGAGCTGGCCGCCCTCGTCGTAACCCACGTATCCCGGAGGGGCACCGATCAAGCGCTGCACGCTGAACTTCTCCATGTACTCGGACATGTCGATACGTACCATGTTGCGCTCGGTATCGAACAAGTACTCTGCCAGGGCCTTCGCGAGCTCCGTCTTGCCAACGCCGGTGGGGCCCAAGAACAGGAAGCTGCCGATGGGCTTTTCGGGGTCGGCCAAGCCTGCACGGCTGCGGCGGATCGCATCGGACACGGCACTAACGGCCTTATCCTGGCCAATCACGCGCTCATGAAGCTTTGCTTCAAGATCAACGAGCTTGGCCATCTCGCCCTGCATCATCTTGGTGACAGGGATGCCGGTCCAGGCGCTCACGACCTCGGCGATTTCCTCTTCGCCAACCTCTTCCTTCAAAAGGCTGCTGTCGTCGTCGCGCGCCTCGAGCACGGCCTCGGCCTCGGCGATCTTCGCCTTCAACTCGGGGATGGTGCCGAAACGCAGCTCGCCGGCACGCCCAAGGTTGCCCTCACGCGTTGCCTGCTCTTCCTCATGCTGAGCGCTTTCGAGCTCGGACTTGAGGTTCTGAACGTTGACGATTACGTCTTTCTCGTTCTTCCAGGCAGCCTTCTGAGAATCAAGCTTCTCGCGGGCATCGGCCATCTCGCGGCGCAGCTCCTCCAGGCGCTCGGCAGAGGCAGCATCGCTTTCCTTCATAAGCGCTTGCTCCTCAATCTGCATCTGAGTCAGCTTGCGCTCGGCAAGATCCACCTCCTCGGGCATCGAGTCGATCTCGATACGCAGGCGACTTGCGGCCTCGTCCATCAGGTCGATTGCCTTGTCGGGCAGGAACCTGTCGGAGATGTAGCGGTTGGAAAGCTCGGCAGCGGCCACCAGGGCGGCATCTTTAATGCGCACGCCATGATGGATCTCGTACTTTTCTTTCAGACCACGCAGAATCGCGATAGTCTCAGGCACACTTGGCTCGTCGACGAGCACAGGCTGGAAACGACGCTCAAGGGCGGCGTCCTTTTCGATGTACTTGCGATATTCGTCCAAGGTAGTGGCGCCGATGGCATGAAGCTCGCCGCGAGCAAGCGCGGGCTTGAGCATGTTGCCGGCGTCCATCGAGCTGTCGCCCGAAGAACCTGCGCCAACAATGGTGTGCAGCTCGTCGATGAAGAGGATGATCTGCCCGTCGGACTCTTTAACCTCGCGCAGCACTGCCTTCAGGCGATCCTCGAACTCGCCACGGTACTTGGCGCCTGCCAGCATGCTCGACAAGTCGAGCGAGATAAGCTCGCGGTCACGCAAGCTCGAGGGCACGTCGCCGGCAACGATGCGCTGAGCCAGGCCCTCGACGATGGCAGTTTTGCCGGTACCAGGCTCGCCGATGAGCACAGGGTTGTTCTTGGTACGGCGGGAAAGCACCTGGATGGTGCGACGGATTTCCTCGGAGCGGCCGATAACCGGGTCGAGCTTGCCTTCGCGTGCCTGGGCAGTCAGGTTGATACCGTACTGGGACAAAACCTCGAACTCGGTCTTGGACTGTTGATCGGTAACGCGAGTGTCGCCGCGCAATTCTTCGTAGGCTTCCTCAATGTTGGCACGCGTGATGCCATGCTGCGCCATCAGCTTGCCCGCGTCGCCCTTGTCCTCGGAAAGCGCAATGAGCAGATGCTCGGTCGTGGCATACTGGTCGCCCAGCTTCTCGGCGATCTTAACCGCCTTATCGAAGACGTTCATAAACTGCTGCGAGGGCATGGCCATTCCCATGAAGCCGCCACCCTGAACGTGGGGCTGAGCATCGAGCTTCGCCTTAACGTCGTTAGCCAGGGCCGCAGGGTCGGCACCGATGCGGCTGATAATGGACTTGATATTGTTCTCGCCCGCATCGAGCAGCGCGCCTAGCAAGTGCAAGGGCTCAACCGAGCCTGCCTCATGCTCACCGGCCACGCTCATCGCGGACTGCATCGCCTCTTGGGCGGTAAGGGACAATTTATCGAGTCTCATAATTGCCTCCTTTAAGATTGTTTTCCTATTACTCTTCCGATGAACAGGCCATCGAATTGTTTCTTTTGTTGCCGCGGGCAAGGCTGCGTTTGGCTTTTAACCTACGCTTTTGCCTAATGCCCGCGCGCCCCCACCTGCGCTAGATGCGGCGCAGCTGGATGGCCATCGTGGATTCCATCAACTCGTTGACGTTTTGGCGCGTCTCAAGCTCGTGAACCCTGTCGGCAAGGCGTCGCACGCGTTGGTGCAGGGCATCGAGCTCGTTGTCGCGCTCGGTTAGACGGCCCTGCAAGTCCAAAATGCGTATGACGCCTGCCAAGTTGATCCCCTCGCTCGTAAGCTCGTTGATCAAACGAAGGCGATCGATATCCGCCTGCGAGTACATGCGGGTGTTGCCGCTCGTACGCTGGGGCGAAACCAAGCCCTTCTGCTCATAAATGCGCAGCGTCTGAGGATGCACTCCGGCAAGCTCGGCCGCAACGCCGATCATGTAAACGGGACGTTCCGCGTCGTTCATTACCATCGCCTCAAATCAGATTCGTCTGCTTCCATATAGGCCCGAAGAGCTTCTTCCTGCTTCGCGTTCAAAGACGAAGGGATCTCGACCTTGATGACGAGATGGAAGTCTCCGTTTCCGCCGGCCGCGCCCAAACGGGGAGCGCCTTTGCCGCGAATCGTAAGCTTGGTGCCCGACTGCGTGCCGGCAGGAACTTTCACCCTCACCTTGGAACCATCGGGAGTAGGCACGGTGATCTGGGTACCCAGCGCAGCCTCGGCAATCGAAACCGGGACATCCATAAGCACGTCGGCCTTGTCGCGGCGGTAATAAGGATGCTCGGTAATATGAACCTTCACCAGCAGGTCGCCGGCAGGCCCTCCGTTGATTCCGGGGTTGCCACGGCCGCGCAAGCGCACCTGACCGCCATCAATCGCGCCGGCAGGGATCTTCACCGGCAAGGTCTGGGGCTCAGAACCCGCTTCCAAACGGACGCGAATCTTCTTCTCAATGCCTTTGAAAGCCTCATCGAAGCTGATGTTGAGCTTCACGGTCCTGTCGGCGCCCTTTTGGGGCATCGGCTGGCCACCGCCGAAGGGGCCGCCGAATCCACCGAAACCGCCGAATCCGCCAAAGCCCTCGCCGTTGCGCAGGCTCTCCAAAATATCGGCCCACGACCCGCTGAAGCCAGCGCCACCGCCAAAGGGAATCTGGTTCTCGTTCGCCGTGCCGTACTGGTCGTACATCTGGCGCTTTTTGTCGTCAGAGAGAACTTCGTAAGCCTCGTTGATGGCGCGCATCTTCTCTTCGGCTTCTTCGGCGTTGCCGCCGCGAGCCTTTACCGCATCGGGATGATTGTCACGTGCAAGCTTGCGGTAAGCCTTTTTTATCTCGTCAGCAGAGGCGTCACGCGAAACGCCCAGCGTCTTGTAGTAATCGGGGGTTGCGCCCATAGCGACTCACCTCTTCTCTTAAAAGGAAGGCGGACATATGCCCGCCTTCCTAACCATTCTTATTCTGAGTCTTCCTCGGTGTCCTCGGCCTCACGCTTGGGCCCGCCGCTGGTCACGGTGACCATCGCGGGGCGCAAAACCTTGACGCCTAGGCGGTATCCCTTCTGGAACACCTGGGAGACTGTCTCGTCGGGGACCGAAGCGTCTTCCACAACGCCGACCGCTTGAGCAAGAAGCGCGTCGTAAGCCTGGCCAGCGGGATCGATAATCTCAAGGCCATCCTTCACGAGTGCATCGGTGAACTTGTTGAACACCGCTTCAACGCCCTCGATCAAGCCGCCTTCGCCGTTGTCCTTGGCATAGGCTAAAGTGCGGTCGAAGTCGTCAACCACGGGAATCAGGTTCTTCATCAGACCCTCGGTGGCGCGTGCCGTTTCCTCGGCACGCTGCTCCTTCATGCGACGGCGGTAGGTATCCCACTCGGCGTGCAGGCGAAGGTACTTATCCTGCCACTCCTTGGCGTCGGCAAGCGCCTTCTCCAATTCATCCTCGGGGCTTGCCTCGGATTCCTTGGTTTCCTGCTCGGCATCAACGGCGGCCTCGTCCGAGGTAGGCTCGGGCTCGGGGACCTCCGGGCTCTCGTCGATCTCGGTATCGGCTGCCATGATTAGTTCTCCTTCTTGTCGTCGTCGACAACCTCGAAGTCGGCCTCAACCACGTCGTCTGCGGGAGCAGCACCTGCACCGGGCTGCGCGCCAGGCTGAGCCTGCTCGTTGGAATAGACGACCTCTGCCATCTTGTGGCCGGCCTGCTGCAGCGCCTCGGTTGCTTGCTTGATGGCCTCGATATCGGTGCCCTCAAGTGCGGTCTTGGCGGTTGCGATAGCGGATTCAACCTCGGACTTGACGTCTGCGCTCAGCTTGTCGCCGACCTCGCCCAGAGTGGTCTCGGTAGCGTTAACCAGAGCGTCGCAGTTATTGCGAGTCTCGGCCTCTTCCTTGCGTGCCTGGTCTTCCTCGGCGTGAGCCTCGGCGTCCTTGACCATGCGATCGACTTCGTCGTCGGACAGAGCGGTGGAACCGGAGATGGTGATCTGCTGTTCCTTGCCGGTGCCCAGATCCTTAGCGGAAACGTTCACGATGCCGTTAGCGTCGATGTCGAAGGTAACCTCGATCTGAGGCATGCCACGACGTGCTGCGGGGATGCCGGTCAGCTGGAACTTGCCCAGGGTCTTGTTGTCACGAGCCATCTGACGCTCGCCCTGAAGAACATGAATCTCGACGCTGGTCTGGTTGTCGGCCGCGGTGGAGTAAATCTCGGTCTTGCGGGTGGGGATGGTGGTGTTGCGATCGATCATCTTGGTCATGATGCCGCCCATGGTCTCAACGCCCAAGGAAAGGGGAGTGACGTCGAGCAGCAGGATGCCCTGAACGTCACCGGCAAGAACGCCGCCCTGAACAGCTGCACCCATTGCAACAACTTCGTCGGGGTTAACCGACATGTTGGGCTGCTTGCCGGTGATCTGCTTGACCAGATCCTGAACAGCGGGCATACGGGTCGAGCCACCGACGAGGATGACCTCGTTGATGTCAGAAGCGGTCAGATCAGCATCGCGCAGAGCCTGCTCAACAGGCTTCTTGCAGCGAGCGAGCAGATCGCTGGTCATGTGCTCGAACTCGGCCTTGGTGAGCGTGTAGTCCAGGTGCAGCGGACCATTCTCGTTCATGGAGATGAAGGGCAGGTTGATGGAAGTCTGGCTGGTGGAGGAAAGCTCCATCTTGGCCTTCTCGGCTGCTTCCTTCAGGCGCTGCAGAGCCATCTTGTCGGCGCGAAGGTCGACGCCGTTCTCGTTCTTGAACTTGTCGGCCATCCAGTCGATGATGCGCTGATCCCAGTCGTCGCCGCCCAGGTGGTTGTCGCCGTTGGTGGAGCAAACTTCGAAAACGCCGTCGCCCAGCTCGAGGATGGAGACGTCGAAGGTGCCGCCGCCCAAGTCGAAGACCAAAACCTTCTGCTCGGTCGTGGTCTTGTCAAGGCCATAAGCCAGTGCTGCAGCGGTAGGCTCGTTGATGATGCGCAGAACCTCAAGGCCGGCAATCTTGCCAGCGTCCTTGGTTGCCTGACGCTGAGCATCGTTGAAGTATGCGGGGACGGTGATGACCGCCTGGTTCACAGGCTCGCCAACGCGCTTCTCGGCGTCGTTCTTGATCTTGCGAAGAACCTCAGCGGAAATCTGCTCGGGGGTGTATTCCTTGCCGTCGATGTCGACAACCGCACGGCCGCCCTGGCCGGACTTCACGCTGTAGGCAACGGTCTTCTGCTCGTCACTCGTCTCGGCGTAGGAACGACCGATGAAGCGCTTTACGGAAGCGATGGTGTTGGCGGGGTTGGTGACTGCCTTGTTCTTAGCAGCCTTGCCGACGGTACGCTCGCCGTCCTTGAAACCGACGACGGAAGGAGTGGTGCGGTCGCCTTCTGCGTTAACCAGAATCTCAGGCTCAGAACCCTCCATTACGGCCATAGCTGAATTGGTGGTACCCAAGTCGATGCCGATGATCTTAGCCATTGTTTTATCCTTTCAATTTTGACCGGCTTGCACCGGCCATCCTTTATTACCTAAGTAAATGAAGAAGGAGGCGCGGGGCCTTTCGGCCTTCTTCGATACTTAGGAATATAAAATCTAAGTGAGGTATTGTCAAATTTCCTTCTTTGTAATTTGAAGATTATTTGATGATACTACATTTCCCCAGTTCACAGCTTGAGTTTACTCTTCATAATTCAAGCGTGAAAGGCTCTGAAAATCTAACAAGACCTTATATAAGTCTGTAAACAAGCCCTACAAACAAAAAGGAGCCTTGCGGCTCCTAGTTTGCGCGGTATGTGATCTTGAGGATTAATCCTCGGCGATCTCTTCGATCGCGCCCATGGGACATTCCTCGACGCAGTCGCCGCAGGCGATGCATGCGTCTTCGTTGACGACCTTCAAAACGCCGTCGACAACATCGATAGCGCCCTGAGGGCAAGAGTCAACGCAGATACCGCAGCCGATGCACTCATCGGTAAGAATTACGGGATGTGCCATTTTGGTACCCCTTCCTTTTCTTCGCTCCATGGAAAGTGCAATTTCCATGGTTGCGAACATACCAGAACAAAAGCCCGTTGCAAGTGGCAATGCAAGTTTTATTGCCTAAAGGCACCCAAGATGCATAAAGCTAGCAGATACGGGGAAGTTGCTCGCCAACAAGCATGTCCATGATGCGCGTCGTACCGAAGCCCGTTCGCAGCATAACGCGAGGTGCGCGGCCTTCCTCACTCTTTTGAACCTCGCCGATAATCGCGGCATCCGCACCGTATTTGTTGGCCTTCATGGCCGCCAGCGCCGCTTCGGCTTCTTCGGCAGGAACGATGCACACCATCTTACCCTCGTTAGCCACCTGGTACACGTCGTAGCCGAGCATCTCGCAGGCTCCACGTACGGCATCCTTCACCGGAACGGCGTCTTCCTCGACAAGAAAATCAACGCCCGACTGATCGGCAAGCTCGTTTAAGGTGCTCGCAAGACCGCCGCGGGTTGGATCGCGGAAGCAACGGGTGCCGGGAGCTGCGGCGATAACCTCCTGAATCAGGTGGTTAAGCGGGGCGGCGTCGGTTTGAATATCAGCCTGGAAGGAAAGATCCTCGCGGCAGGCCATGATGGTAATACCGTGATCGCCAAGCGTACCCGTTACCAAGATCTTGTCGCCGGGCTTGCAGTTGGCGCCCGACAGGTCGATGCCGTCGGGAATGAAGCCAATACCGGAGGTGTTGATGAACACACCGTCGCCCGAGCCGCGGTTAACCACTTTCGTGTCGCCCGTGACAATGTGCACGCCAGCTTCCTTGGCAACATCGGCCATCGTTTGGCAGATGCGCTTGAGGTCTTCCATGGGGAAACCCTCTTCAAGGATAAAGCCGCAGCTCAAATATTTAGGAACCGCGCCCGAGGTCGCCACGTCGTTGACGGTACCGCACACAGCCAAGCGCCCAATGTCGCCGCCAGGGAAGAAATGCGGAGTTACCACGAAGCTATCGGTCGAAAAAGCAACACGGCCGGGCTCCGCCTTCAAGCGAGCGGCATCGTTTCCTTCACGAAGCTCCTCGCCTGCGTACGCATCGAAAAACACCTCGTCGATGATGCGCTTCATCATGGTGCCGCCACTGCCGTGGCCCAACAACACCGTTTGATCCATATCCGACCTCCTTGAGGAATGGAATAAAGCTTCCTGGCATGCGATGCAACGCGCCTTTGGCAAGGCTGCTGCTTTGGCTGCTCTACTAGATAAACTGGCCCGTCGTGGTCATAACCAAACGACCCGTTTTAACGCCTTTGGTTCCCAGGATAAGGTTGCCAATATCCTGCACCTCGCCCGTTTCGCCCTTCATGATGATGACTTCAAGGCAATTATCCTCATCAACATGAACGTGAGTCGAGCTGATTACCACATCAAGGTAATGATGCTGGATGTGGTGAAGCTTTTCCTGCAGGTCGTTAGCATGGTGGCTATACACGATGGTCAGTGTGCCCATGACGATGCGTCCAGAGATAGAGCACTCGTCTTCAACCAGGGCTTCGCGCACCAGATCGCGCACAACCTCCGAACGGTTTTTAGCCAATCCGCGGCGCGCCACCAGCCTGTCGAACTTGACGAGCAGGTCTTCAGGCATCGCCACGGAAAAACGCATCAAATCATTGCGCATGGAGGCTACACCAAATTAACTTGAACACCCGAAGCGGCCTCGGCGTCATCTTCAAGGGCATCCTTAGCATCGTCGAGTGTCGCACGAACCTGATCAAGCAGAGCCATAGCCTCATGAAGCTTAGCGCCAACCGTGGGAAAACCTGCATCCTCAGCGTCGTGGCCAAGGTTGTGGACCCAGCGGCGCTCGAGCTTAATATGGTCGTCGATCTGGTCAATCATCTTCTCAAACTGACCGGTATTGATTCCGTTAGTGCACATAACTGCTCCTATCAAGGTAATGTGAACACGAATTATAGAAAATGTAACACCACCGCGGTCACATGGTTCTCGGGAATTGAAATTTATTTGTTAAAGAACCTTTCGAACGGTGAAATTCGCTAGCATTTCAAGTATTAGGGATCTAAGCATTTTCAAAGGGGATGCCCGTGCCGTCAGCTTTCGAGGCAATCAGAAACGATCTTTTCAAGCGCTACGATGCACATCTTTCCGGGAACGAAAACAGCCTGTTCGTTGTCGTTTCCTCGGGGGTCGCAAACGAAGATGTCAAAACTGCGCTTGAGAACAGCGCCTTGCAGCTTGGTTTCCCAAAGGGTGCCTGCGGGCGGGCAGTTACCGCGATAAACAACGTGGAACAGCTAGAACCCAAAGAACTTATCTTCATCATCGAAACGCTCGACCCTCTTGCCGTGGTTGCAAGCGACATCACGGCAAGCAAATCTCTGGCCGATGCCTACCATATGCAAATCGCGCTGGAAACCGAGCAGCGCCTACTTGGAAGGCCGCTGCTTTGCTTTGAAGATTTTGGCGGCAAAATTTCTTCCCCGGAAGGTAAGAAACTTGCATGGAAACTACTAAAACACCTCAGGGACCATGTATAAGCGATAAACTACGAGTCATCTTTCAAAAACAAGGCGCAACGTGGAATAACATTTTGCTGTGCGCATAAACAAACACAAGCTGGCGAACGGATTTTGCCGGGGCCGGCTACGTTAGAAGGGATCGATATGGCAAACAAGGAGCTTAATAAAAAGCCCGAAGAGCTCACCATCCTGCTTCCCGGCGGCGCGGGCTACATCGGAAGCCATACTGCCGTCGAGCTGCTTGATCGAGGCTATAAGGTCGTCATCGTCGACAATCTTTCGAATTCCAGCAAGGTAGCTATCGATCGCATCCGCCAGATCACCGGCGCAAACGACGAGCAGCTCGTCTTCATCGAGGCGGACATCCTCGATCGCCCCGCGATGGACAAGGTTTTCACCAATTACAGCGTCGACGCGATCATTATGTTCGCCGGGCTTAAAGCCGTCGGCGAATCGACGCAGAAACCTCTTGAGTACTACTGGAACAACGTCGGCGGCGCACTCACCTTGTTCGACGTCGCGCGCGAGCATGGCTGCAAGAACGTCATCTTCTCAAGCTCTGCAACTGTTTACGGCGAAGAGGCGCAGGTGCCCTTCACCGAGGAGCTGGAGCGCGGTAAAACCACCAACCCCTACGGCGAAACCAAGGCCATGCTCGAGCGCATCCTCACCGACTTCTATCTGGCCGACGATGAGTGGAGCGTTGTTCTTCTGCGCTACTTCAATCCCATCGGCGCGCATGAAAGCGGACTTATCGGCGAGGATCCCAAAGGCATCCCCAACAACCTGTTACCCTACGTTGCCCAGGTTGCCACGGGCAAGCTCAAGGAGCTTGGCGTGTTCGGAAACGATTACCCCACGCCCGATGGCACCGGCGTGCGCGACTTCATCCATGTGGTCGACCTTGCTGTTGGCCATGTGAAGGCCCTCGAATGGATGGCAGGTAAGATCGGCACCGGTGAACCCATCGGCCGTGGCAGCTACCAGGGTCCGGTAAGCGAGGACGGAACCCGCCACGGTGTTGGCGTGTTCAACCTTGGCACGGGCAAGGGCACCAGTGTTCTTGAAGTGGTTGCCGCATTCGAGAAGGCTTGCGGCCATAAGATTCCTTATGCCATAAAGGACCGTCGTCCTGGCGACATCGCGGTTTGCTATGCAGCCTGCGATAAAGCGCGCGACGAGCTTGGCTGGGTGGCTCAATACGACATCGCTCGCATGTGCGAGGATACTTGGCGCTGGCAGTCCGGCAACCCCAACGGCTACGAAGGCTAACCTGTCAAAGCCGGATGCCCTTTTCCGGGCGATAAACGAACAGCAGGCCATGCGAGGCTTATTCGCATGGCCTGTTTCTTTTGGTTTTTTGAAAGCATTTCCCTACAGCCCGAGGGAAGGACCCAGGAGTACAGCTGAGAGCTAACGCTTGCCTAAGAGCTTTGGTTTATATCCTCGCTAAGACAAACAGATCGGCTAAAACCAGTGCGGTTTAACGGCTGACCGTGGCAATCTGTGCTGGGGAGTCAATCAGTACGTCGGGCTCGCCTTCTTTGAGCATATCCAAGCTTGGGTAACCCCAGGTGCATCCTGCGGCGTACATACCCGCATTGTGAGCTGCGCGCATATCGCTGGCAGAATCGCCGAAGTACACACATTTTTCAGGCGCAACGCCAAGCTCTTGAGCGCATTTGAGCAAGCCTGTTGGATCGGGCTTGCGAGGAACCTCGGTGCTTTCGCCCAAAGCACAACCGAACAAACCAGGCAGGTAGCGCGCCTCAACCGCCTTAACGCCGGCATCAAATTTATTCGAAACAATGCCAAGCTTTGCGCCTTTATCTTTAAGGGTTTCTAGCACCTCAGGAATTCCTTCGAAGGGCTTGGTGAGGTTCATGCCGTATTCCTTGTACAAGGAGCAAAAGAGTTCGTAAACCTCGTCCACATCTTTTTGAGAAGTCCCCTCAGGAACGCATGACCACACTAAAGCAAGGGCACCGTTACCGATAAAGCTATGCACCTCTTCAAGGGAACGCGGCGCAAAGCCTTTTCGCGCGAGAGCCTCGTTAACGTTGACGTGAAGGTCCGGCAAAGTATCGAGGAGAGTTCCGTCCAGGTCGAATATATAAGCGTCGAAGGTCATGATTGATCCTTTCGTTTGAATACGACGCATTAAGGGTAAGCAGAGCTTAGGAAGCATTCAAGGGAGCCACGCCTAAAACAAAAAAACGAGCAGGAGATTATCCTGCTCGTAAAGTGCTATGGAGCGGGTGACGGGATTCCCGCGCTTCGCGCTCTTTCCCTCGGGCTTCACGCCCTCGGGCGAACTCCTAAAAATGCCCCACTGGGGCATTTTCTAAACGGAGTTCCACCCTAATGGGTTCGAATCCCTATAACAGGGTTTCAATACAAAACGAGCAGGAGATTATCCTGCTCGTAAAGTGCTATGGAGCGGGTGACGGGATTCGAACCCGCGCGTACCAGCTTGGGAAGCTGGGGCCTTACCACTTGGCGACACCCGCGAAAGTGTAGCTAGAAGTTACTTCTTAGCAACGCCACCGATAAGAGACATCTTGGTGCCGCACTCAGGGCAGGTGCCCTTGGTGATAACGCGGCCATTCTTGGTAACGCCCTCGGTAGGGTTGACCATTTCCTTCTTATCCTTGCACTTAACGCAATAGCCAACAACAGCCATGTTAATCCTCTTTCTAATAAGGTATCGCGTCCTAATTAATTCCCCATAATCAGAACAGCTCATAATGCGCAAACCATTGTACTTGCAGCATCTGCATTTGACCAGATAAAACATAAATAAATACCCCTTGCCGCCAAAATGCACAGCAAGGGGTATCAAAACCACATAAACAAGGCTTTCGCGCCTTGTCGGTTGAAGCTGATGAAGTTGAAATTAGATGACCTTCAACAGCTCCATGACGAAGGAGCTTGCATCCTCCAAAGACTGAACGTCGATGTTGTCCAACACGTCGTCTTTTTCGGCGTAGTAGGCGGGCTTTCCGTCCTTAACGCCAACGATGCTGAACGCCTGATAGCCGCGACGAATGGCGAAGGAGCCAGGCGTTTCAACACTCAGCAGCTGAGCGGTACCGTAAGACACCTTCGAACGCTCGGCAGCCTGACGCATGAAGCGCTTAACGCGAGAAGAAGGCTTAACAGGGAAAAGAACGCCCTCTTTATCGATCAGCGACAAACGACCTGCACCAAGAGTCTGTAGGTTGACGATGATGGCGCCCTCAAGCTCGTCCTTATGGGCATCAAAGAAGGCGCGCATACCTGAATTGCTGCCAATCTCGGAGCCCAAACCAACGAACCACACCTCTGTATCGATCCCAGGGTGGCGGAATTCATTGATATGCTGCATTGCCTGGCTGATCTCGGCGGCAGGATCATCCGAAGAATCAAGAGGACGACTCATCACGGCATCAAGGTCGACGCTGTCTGCAGCATCCGCCACATCGGTAATGCTAAAGCCCTTGGTTTCATCGGCGGCAAATGCGTCGTCAACGGGCATTTCCTTAGATTCCTGACCAGCTTTGCCAAAGCGCTTGCCGATGGATTTAACGTCGATGTTGCGCAGATTGTCGAGGCTGAACGCGCCACCTTCGTACTTACCGGAGTTGTCCTGCTCGCGGAAGCTCTCCCAGCTTTCGCGGCTTTCGCCGGCGCCCTTGGCGGTATAACCTTCGTCAGCGCCAATCCATTCGTTAAGCGATTCCTGCTCTACCTTCTTGTTCTTGCGGCCAAAACGACCGAAGAGCCTGCCAACGCGAGATTGAGGCATATCAACATACTCGGGACCAGCGTAAGCACCGGTTTCGGTATGGGATTCCTCGAAAGAGGAATCGTCGGCGTCCTCAACGTAGAGGTTTTCCTCGGGGATGCCCTCGACCAACTCATCGCCAACAGGAGCAAATGCGCCCGTTCCGCCAACCGTACTGAAGGAACTGGTAGCGGAAACAACTTCGTGCGAAACATCCGACTCAGCACCCAGAGGAGGCAGATCCAAACCAAAACGATCGCTTTGGGAATCGCGCTCAAGTTCACCGACGCTGATACGAGGGATGGCGCCGGAAACCAAAGGAGAGCGCTTTGCATCCTGAGACATAGGAGCGCGCTGGCTTCCCGCCTCAACCTGAGAAACCTCATTTGCGTTGAGTTCGGGAAGTTTGATTATCTGATCGGAGCCCTTGCTTTCAGGAATTGCAGGCAAGGAATCGAGTTTAATGCCAACGATGGGCGAAACTTGCTCTTCCTGCTTAGGTGCCGGGGCGGAGGGTTCAGGGGCTTCCTTCGCCGGGATAGCGGCATCCGAAACGCTTGCCATAGCCTCACGAATCTCCTGCATAGAGACAGGCTTGGTGGTTTCATCGTCTGCGTCGTCAGAAGAATCCTCGGAGTCGACCTTATCCATGAACGCAGACACATCCATTGCATCAAGGATCTTAGGCTCGGCAGCCGATTCGTTTTCCGATGCGGCGTTTCCATCCGCGTTTTCAGCGACGGAAACTTCCTCGGACTCCCCTTCGGGAGCAACAACGAAATCCTGCTCGGGCTCTACAAGTTCATCCTCGCGATAGTCGAGCTCTTCCTCGGCAGGATCTTGTTCGGAAACAGGCTGATCAAAGGCTTCTTCAGTGTTATTCGAAGAAACACGAGCATTTGAAGCCTTCTCGGCCAGATGCGTACCGGCTTCCGTTGCAGCGGCAGCTGCGGATTCAGCCATATGCTGAACCTTGTTCATGAAGCCACCGAATGCGGAGCTTGCGCTAGCCGCCTGATGACGCAAGGAACGAGCGGTAGAAGAAGGAACTTGCTGTTCCTCGAGCTCGTATTCATCAGTAGGAGCTGCATCAGTTTGCTCAAGGTTTCCGGCAAGGGCCTCTACTTGCTCGGACTCAGCAGTTGGGGCAGGCGCTTCTTCTTTAAGAGCTTCCTTGCTGCCCAGCTCGTCTACCGCAGCTTCAGCGGAAACAGCATCAAAGGCTTCCGTGGAGGAACTAGAAGAAGAAGCAGCCTCGGACTGCTCGGCGGGCTTGGCCGTCTTCGTTGTTTCACATGAAACAACAGCTTGCTTCTTCTGAACCTGAGCTTCCATATCGGCGAACGTTTGACGAGCTTCGTCGGAAATATGAGGAGCAGGAGCGGAATTGATCTCGTTACGCAAGGCGGCAAGGCGCGCGGCGAGCGCCGGATCGGAGGACAGAACCTCAGGCTGAGGCTCGGGCATCCTGCGAGCTGCCGGAGCTTCCTGCTCAACCACGGCCGAACTGTTTTCGGCGGAATCCACCGTGCTCTTAGCAGATGCATCGGCAACCTGGGCATGCTCGGACGAAGAAACGTCCGCAGCTGCGGCTGCTGCACTTTCGGCGGCGGTTGCGGCAACAGCACCAGCGGCTGCACTGGCAACACCAGCGCCAGCAGCGGCGATCACAGGCGCTGCGGGCTGATGGAAAGACCCATCCTGAATAAGAGCAGCGGGGGTGTCGGCATAACGGGAACGAAGTGAATAGCTTGGAGCAGACTGTTCCGGCTTGTTCTCACGTGCCTTTGCCTGAGCGGTACGTGCCCACGAAGGAATGCCATCAGCCGATGAAGACCTGACAACCGGAGCAGGCTTGAACGTTTCGACTTGCTGAGCCTGAGCTTCGGGCTGGTCAGCGGAGTTTTCATCAGTCTGAGCGCTCGGACGAGTCGTAAAGTCCTGGTAATTAGTGCTATACAAGGAAGCCTCGGCAGAAACCTGATCGGCTTTTTCCTCCTGCGAAGGCTCAACGGGGGCCTCTTCCGCAAGCTGATCATGCGCAAAAAGCTCTTCGGGGTTCAAGGTGTCGTTAGGATGAGGAGCCGCCGCATACGCGCTCGATGCAGGCACCGGCTTTCCCGTTAAAGCGGCGATGGCTGCATGAGCTGCCGCCAAAGAATCCTGAGGGGTTTCGGACTTTTTCGAGGAAGCCACGTACTCAAGTTCAGCATCTTCGGGAACAAGACCTGCCTCACGCACGGCATCTTCACCCTCGAGCTCAGTACCGGCCTCTTGGGCCATGCGCTCCATTTCCTCAAGGCTAACGCAACCGTTACCAACCTTACGAGCAACGTCCAGAAGAACAGCAGTACCGGCAGCATTATTGTTGGCGGCACCCGTGTAGTCAGCTTTCTTATGAATGATGGTAAGCACTACGGGAACGGCAACCAGAATCATGGCAACAACCGTCAGGAAGCTGAACACGCCGTCGACGACGCCTGAGGCACCGGGAAACACGACGCTCTGAAGCAAAAGCAAAACGGGAATCAAAACAATTCCTGCAATGTAGGCAATTTCGAAAATACGACGATACGTCTGCATGAAACCCTTTTGATCGGGAACCACACGGCCACTATCGTAATTAGCAACAAGGATGATCTTGCGTCGCTTTTTAGGAACGCCCGCAGGTTGATACTTCGCAACGACGTTCTGACTGATGCCGCCCTTCAAAAACCTTGAAAGAAAGGGTTTATCCAAAATCTCAAGAGCAAACAGAACCGCGGCGATCAAACTGATCAAAGCTGCGGGCAAAGTGAGCAGGGGAACAAGCAGGGAAATCAAACCGCAGACGAAAGCAACCGTGAAGCAGACAGCCTTAGGCAAGTCAGGATTCACGATGCCGTTGAAATCCTCGATAACGGCCTGAAAGCCAGCATCTTGCTGAAGAGTCTCGGCAACGAATAGGGCCGCCTGTTGCTCCTCTTCGGTTCCTGCAGGTCGGGCGCCGATTTCTTCTGAAAGATACGTGACGTCATCGATTAGTTGAGCCATTGATCTTCCCTTCTGGGATATTTCATTGAGCCAATCAGCAGGCATAGGCGCGCTGATATGGCCTTATATCTAGTCATACGTAATGGCTAGTATACGACATTTCAACTTAAGCTTGACATTCTTATGACATGTTCAAATGCTCTTCACCGCAGAGCTGCGCCAAACCTTGCAAACCGGGTCGAAAGCTACACCCAGGAATCCTTGCCCAGGTAATCGCGCAGGTAGGAATCATGGGTGCCCATGTCGCTTCGGATGCTCTCATATTTGCTTTGCAATTCCTTCTGATTGACGGCGTAGGCTTCCACGATCACGGAAGTAAATCCATCGCTGAAGTTCTTGCTCAGCTTCGCCGCCTTTTTATCAAGCTTGTTGTACTTGTCGTTATTCTTCTCGGCTGTCTTCTTGTCTTGGATCAAAATTGCTTCGTTGGATTTAAGCGCATAAGCAATCGATTTGATGCGCAAATCCAAATAGTCGTATTCCTTGCTTTCCTTAGCTGAAGGATATGCCTTGAATCCCTGTTTGAGCGATTTTTTAGCGTCCTTGAAACGCAACTTAGCTTGCTTCATGTATTCGCTCGCCTGATTGACGTTATCGTTCGTGGTGTCGGCAACCAAGCTCGCTGCCTGAACCATCAAAGCATTGGCTTCTTGAACTGCAGTCCAGGCTTCTTCCATGTCGTCGTAGGCAGTTTTCGCAGCAACATCATCAAGCAAACGATCATCGGCGACATCAAGAAGCTGTTTACGCAGTGCGATCGAGGAAACCGCATGCTCAGCTGCTTGACGATCGTCGGAACCAAGATCCAAACCCTCGACGGCACGCGTAGCTTTTTCGTTGGCGCTATCCAAACGAGTTTGTGCACTGGGAATATCGTCCAGAAGATGATTGGCCTCGGATAAGGAACTATCATCGAAAGGCCGCGAGAAATAATTGTCTATCGCAACTATGGTGTTGTCCGCGCCATCGATATCGCCCACCGAGGTTTTAAGCAGGTCTATACCCTCAAGCTGCTCAAGGTATTGCTGATAAAGATAATAGCCGCCCGCACCGATGCCAGCCAAGCAAAGGGCAACCACAACGCAGATGCTTACGATGCGATACCTGCGACGAGCTTTTTGGCGACGCTTCACCTCATCGAGCAAATCGCTGCCCATCAAAGGCGCTTGATTCAAAGCTGCCAGTTCGGCTTTAACTAGGCGCTCCTGCTTCGCTTTCTCTTTGCTTTTCTTTAAAACCTTCTTTTCTTGCGTTTTTTGGTGACGAGAACCTGAAAGAGCTCCGCTTGAGTGCATACGCTTGGCGCCAGCAGGAGCCAGAGCATCGTCGCTCACCTTGGTTTTTGCCGCGTCGCTGCCGGCAAGGCCTAACACCCGACCCGTATCACCCGTAGCCGAGCTTGTTGCCGACACCTTCGGGGCACCGACATCGGAACCGATGACCTGCTTCGACGGATGCGCGCCGCTCGCCTTTCCGCCAAACAAACGAGATAAGAACCCGCGCTTCTCGCCCGTATCGGAAGCTAGATTATCCAGAACATTTAAAGAAAGCTCGTTCGGCTTCCCCTTAGAGAATTCAACGATATGGAGCGAGCGCTTCTCTTTGTCCCCGAGTCCGTAGCCCTTCTTTTGCTTGCGCGCCATTTAACGGGCACCCCCGGCACTTCCCCATTTACCCGTGGCAACTTCTTCAATAATCTCAGTCATCGTCAGATACGCCACGTTGTTACTTGGCAATGAGTTGATGAACTTCTTGCCATAATGTTTGGAAATAAGCCTATGATCTGCTAAAACAACAAAACCTTTGTCGGTCGACTTCCTAATCAGACGGCCAACCGCCTGCTTAACGTCAATAACCGCAGAAGGCAGGGAATAATGGCTCCATGCGCGAGAATCGCGCGTCTCTCGTTCACGCGACAAAGGATCGCTCGGCAAACCAAAGGGAAGCTTAGGGATAACGACCCCTTTAAGAGTCGAGCCTGGCGCATCAAAGCCTTCCCAAAACGATTTCAACGCAAAAAGGCTCAGAGTTTCATCTTTAAGGAAGTCGTCGCGCAAGCCTTTAACCGACACGCCCCACTTCTGGCAAACCAGACGCAGGCCTTCTTCTTTAACCTTCGGATTAACCGCCTCAAAGCACGATTCCATTTCCCTTCGATTAGTGAACAAAGTCAAAAGGGAACCATGCTGCGCAACGTGAAGACGACTAAGGAATGTCTGCAGGGCAGGCAAATATTCAAGCGTATTCGGCTCAGGCATATCGGTTGGCACGAAAACGCGCATATTTGAATCAAAGTCGTAGCTTGAAGGAACTTGCAGGCAATCGGCCTCGGTACCCTGCCCGGCATTGAGTCCCATCGCAGCAGTGAAAGAATCGAATTTATGATCTACGGCAAGCGTCGCAGAGGTATACACCACGCTACTGGTTGATGCGTACAAAGAATCCGCAAGGTTGGTGCCAACATCAAGCGGCTGAACCTTAAAGCTATCGCTCAAATTGGATTTGGTACGCGAAAGACGAACGGAACGAACCTGATCGTCGTCTGACTTCTGGAACATGCGGATCATAGACTCATATAGCTCACGAAGCTCAATCGTCACCAAAGCGATGTCGCGCAGCTCACGGGAAGATACTTCCTGCGATTCAAGATAAGCAACAACATCGCGCAAGCACTTGATGGCTTTTTCCGCAGTATCCACTACAGAATTAGCACAGCTTGCCACGCCCTTGAAGTGCTCACCATTGCGAACCTCGTCGCTAACCCAAAGATCAAGGTAGTCATATCCTCGACCCTTTTTCTGTGTGTCGTAGAACAAAAGATCTTTGACGCTTAAGCAATATTCTTCAGCAGCAATGGCAAATTCCCTTGATTCGACGATGGCCTTGTTAAGCAAAGCATCGAAAAGAGTTTGAGCCTCAGGCACTAAATCTAGGTTTCGTTCGGCGCGCAAAAGCACGTTATGCTTCGCCTCTTCCGACGACAAACGACGGATAAGAGACTGAACAAGAGACGAAGATATCTCGACACTGAAGGCACGCCGGGCTTCAGATTCGGCACCATGAGCCTCATCGACTACCCAATACCTTATCGATGGCAGTAAGGAACCTTCAAATCGCTGATCCCAAAACAAAAGGCTGTGGTTTGTTACCACGATGTCGCATCTTCGGGCGCGCTCACGCGCGCCGTGCACAAAACACGAAACACCATGATAAGGACATTTACGACGCAGGCATTCAGTGCTCTTCGTCGTAATAGACCATTTGGGCACCGCACGAAAATCAATTTTCAAAGCGTCGATGTCGTCGTAATCGGTTTGCTCAACATAAGAAATCAACGCCGCTATCGCAGGCGCCTGATCTACCTGCTGATTCTTAAACTCAACGTAACGAGGGCCCCTGTTAACGAACTGCTCCACCTTACGGTTGCAAAGATAATGGTTAAAACCCTTTAACGGCGCGTAGGTAACCCCTAACTCCTTTTGAAGAAGAGGAAGCTCTTTGTTCACCAGCTGATCAAGCAAAGCGTTTGTTTTGGTAGCAACGCCCACGGTAATTTGATTCTTCTGAGCAAGAAGAGCCATCGGAACCAAATAAGCCATGGATTTGCCAACGCCAGTGCCAGCTTCAACTACGAGGTTACGCTTATTAGCGAAGGCTTTGTTAACTGCCTCAGACATATGCAGCTGTTCATCGCGCAACTCATATTCAGGATATAAACCGGAAACAAGCCCTCCGGATTGGAAAGCCTTCCTTACCTCATCCTCTTCAACGGGGATGATTTTCCTTACCTTCAAATCGCCATCGGTATTTTCCAACAAACGATAGCTGTCTTCCTCGACGGCTGACCCTTCGCCTGCCAAGTCCTCTGTTTCACGTGAAACACTTTGCGATTCAAGCGATTCCGTTTCACGGTCTTCAAGCTCCACGAGCTCCGAAGCAAAAGCATCGCGCCTTACTTCATCCAAAGTACCAACCAAAGCAGCTCTACGGGATGCTTTGAAATTAAACGAGGGAGCCGTTTCATCCTGTAGGACCTTGAATACCTTTACGGTGTTCCATTCCTCAACGCTACGAAGAGAGGCAATATGCTTAACCAAATCCTTCGGCATTTGAGCCACTGCGGCTAGCAAAATGCGATACACCAAACAGGTTGACACAACATCATCGTCTGCGCGGTGAGTAGACTCAGGCCCGCCAAACGCGCGCACAAGATCAAGAAGGCGGTGAGATCGCATCCTTGGCAGGGCAATACGTGCTAAATCAAGGGAATCGATCCAAACATTCTGCGCAAGCGCGCTACCACCTTCGTACTTGGTACAAAAAGTGCGATCGAAATTGGCATTATGGGCAACGATGGGGGAACTGCCAACGAACTCAACCAAACCGCTCAATACTTTATCGGCCGGGTCCGCGTCCGCTACCATCTCGTTGGTTATATGGGTCAAGTGGACCACTTCATCGGGGATAGTTTTACCAGGGTTGATAAAGCTTACATACCAGCCTGTAATTTCCCCGTTACACATACGAGCAGCTGCAACTTGAATCAGCTCATCATGATTAAAGGAAAGACCGGTTGCCTCGGTATCGAGCACGACCACATCTTCATCTATCGAGCCAAAAGTATGCTCTTGGGCATACGCAGCCAAGCCGTGGTAACGAACGCGGATTCTGTTGGGGGTATTATCTAGAATATAGCCATCAAGGCTAGCAAGCTTTTCGTTTTGTTTTTTCATGCTAAGCAGATTATCATGAATGCTTCACGTCGCGGCTCGATCGAGGAAAGTCCGAGGAATACACATGGCGGAGATTGGATACTACGGTGATTACGTTCGTTTCAAAACCGAAGACCAAGAAAAAGCCGTTGCATTCCTTAGTTTAGATAACGCCGTCGGTGATCATTACCAAATCAAAACCAAATACATCGAAGGCGAACGAAGCGATTGGATCGTTAACGCCTTTGACGTTGAAATGGGTGAATTGGATCCAAAATTTGCCGACAAACTCGATCTTATTCAAGCGAAAAAATGGGATGTCGAAGCGATTTTAAGCTTTGTCGCATTCACGGAAGCAAAGGGTGAAAACCCAGGTTACTACTGGGGCGAAGTTGCGCTTGTTGCTTACGATCCTCAATACAAAGACGCTTTCAAAACCTTTATCGACAAACTCGATAAGTCGATTGGCGAAGGTATCCGCCCCGACCTCAAACTCGGCTCCAAAGGTTTAAACTCGCTCGTCGCCGCAAAGGGTGATTATCTTCCCAGCGGCCGCAAACCCCTTCCCGAAAAGAAGAAAGGGACGGCCTTCGTAAAAACCGAGCGCTCAATGAACGAAAAACTGGTATCGCAGGCGCGCAAAGGCAACAAGGGCTGCGTTGTGGCTAGCTGGGTTTTAGTGATATTCCTTATCGCAGCTATCGCCCATGTTGTCTACCATTATTCCGGTTTGTTCTAAACCGGAATCTACTTTTCCAGCGCATCACCGATCATACGAATGCAAAGCTCAGGGAAGCTCATCCCCGCCGCTGAAGCCGCATCAGGCAACAAGGAGGTTGCGGTCATGCCGGGGATGGTGTTTGTTTCCAAAACCCAGAACTTACCGTTTTCGTCTTTGATCATGTCGGAACGCGACACACCCTTGCAGTCGAGCGCTTTATGCGCGGCAACCGCCAACTCATACGCTTTCTGAGTGTCTTCCTCAGAAAGAGGAGCAGGGCAAATATGCTGAGAACCGCCCGCCGCGTATTTCGATTCAAAATCATAGAACTCATGCATGGGAACGATTTGAATCACAGGAAGAGCTTGCGGATCATCGTTCCCAAGAACAGCAACGGTATATTCGTCGCCTGAAATAAAGGTTTCAGCTAAACCCTCGTTGTCAATCTCAAAAACCTTAGCCAAGGCATCATTGATTTCTTGAACGCCGTTGCACAGGTAAACGCCTAAAGCGCTTCCTTCGGTTGCAGCTTTAACAACGCAATGTTCTCCGACAGCCTGCGCGATTTCCTCTGCGGAATATTGATCTTGAGCATACAAAGTCAGCGATTTAGGAGTGGGCACCCCATGGGATTCATAAAACACCTTGGATTTAGGTTTATCCATCGCAGTCGCAGATGACCAAACGCCCGAACCAGTATACGGAATGCCAAGTAACTCGAGCATTCCCTGCATGGAGCCATCCTCGCCGCCTTTTCCGTGAAGAGCTAAAAAGGCCACATCAAAATCTTCGTTAATCAAACGAACCAAATCGGATTTCTCAGCAGGATCAAGCTGAGTTACCTGAAAACCAGCAGCAAGCAAGGCCTCATGAGCACCAGCGCCTGAAGCGAGGGAGATTTCACGCTCACCGCTCTTTCCACCAGCTAAGAGTGCAACCTTAATATCGGAAGGATTGAACGATGCCATGGAATCTTCTTTCTTCTTCGGGTGCATGCGTGAAGTATATCAAACGCTCTGTTTCAGCTTGAAGCACTGGGCATTATGCGCGCAGGCTCACGGTATAATCACAAACATGGTTGACTACATCACTGAACACAACATATCAGACATCGGAAATATCGTTGTTGAACTGGGGCAATCCAAATTCAGAGCTAAACAGCTCATAGAGTGGATTCTTATTAAAGGCGCAGAGTCTTACGACGAGATGACAAATCTGCCAAAGGCATTCAGAGAGACGCTGAAGAGCAGCTATCCGCTCAAGCAGGCCTCCATTATCGAACGCCGAATCTCAAACGATGGAACTAGGAAGTATGTCATCGAGCTTGCCGATGGCTGTCTGGTTGAAACGGTGGGGATGCCATCACTAAAAGGCAACGACCATCTTAGCGTCTGTTTTTCAACCCAAGTTGGTTGCGCCATGTCATGCTCGTTCTGCGCGACAGGGAAGGAAGGCCTAAGCCGCAACCTTTCCTCCATCGAAATGGTCGAGCAAATACGGATCGTTCAAGATGATTTCGGTACACGCGTTTCAAACGTCGTGTCGATGGGACAAGGTGAGCCTTTTCAAAACTACGATGCCGTGCTTGAAGCCTTAAAATTTTTGAATGCGAAGAACAGTTTCGGTATTGGCGCGCGTCATATCACGCTTTCCACTTGCGGGATCATCACTGGAATAAATAAACTCTCAAGCGAAACCGAGCAATTTACTTTGGCTGTTTCGCTGCATTCTGCCAACCAGAAGCTTCGCGACGAGATTATGCCAAGATGTAAATCCCAAACGCTTACCCAGTTGAAAAAAGCGCTTTTGGATTACGTGCGCAAAACAGGACGCCGCCCCTCCTTGGAATACACCATGATTTCCGGAGTCAACGATAGGCAGTCGGACTTAGATGAACTCATCGGTTTCACCGAAGGGCTCCTTTGTCACGTCAACCTGATTCCCCTCAACGATATTCCAAGCTCACCCTTCAAGCCTTCCAGCACCAAAACCTACAAACACTGGATAGCGTCTCTTGAAAAACATGGTGTCGAAACGACGGTTAGAAATTCCCGAGGCTCCGATATCGATGGCGCATGCGGCCAACTAAAAAACACCTTGCTACAAGCTTGATTGAAAATTCAGATTTCAGGCTTAAAACAGCTAAATCAAATAATTAAGCCCTCAGAGCTTATCTGAGGGCTTAATTTTATTTTTACTAAGCTGTAGTCGATTTCATTACGTATCGGCTATTAGAAGCGATCCTGTGAGGTTGATTATTCCTTGGTTTCAACATGTGAAATCGTATCGAAGATTCGTTTAAGCTCTTCTTCATCTTTGAATTGGATTTCGATCTTGTTCTTACCCTTAACGGTTTTAACGCGGACAGGGGTCGAAAGGAGCTTCTGCAAACTACGCTGAGCCTTCTTGAAACTTGCGGGGGCGGGAGTTCGCTTAGAGGTGCCTTTTTCGGCGGCCTGCTCTCGACCAGCGATCAAGCGTGCCAAAGACTCCGCTTCACGAACGCTCAACTTCTCGGATTCAAGCTTAGCGACAAGCTGCAAGCGACCTTCGGTTGAAGGAATCGAAAGGATAGCACGTGCATGGCCTGCCGTGATTTTCTCTTCAAACAGAAGCTTCTGCGCTTCTTCGGGAAGCTCAAGCAAACGAAGAGCATTAGCAACAGTCGAGCGACCTTTAGAAACCGTTTTCGCAACTTCCGACTGCGTCATGTTCTTGCGCTCCATCAAGCGCTTGTAGCCGTAAGCTTCCTCGATGGGATTCAGGTCGGAACGCTGGATGTTCTCGATAAGGGCAAGCTCAAGCGCCTTATCATCATCGCCATCCCATATACGAACAGGAACCGTCTCAAGGGCAAGGGAGCTGCAAGCCTGCCAACGACGCTCACCAGCGATGATTTGATATCCTGCGCCATCCGGACGAACCAATATAGGCTGCAGCAAACCATCCTGTTTAATGGATTCAGCGAGTTCCTCGATCTCTTCCTTCTTAAAGAGCGTTCGGGGCTGATCCGGATTAGGATGAACCTCGTTCAGCGCAACAACCACCACATCACCTTTAACAGGCTCGGCAGCCTTAACCACTGGCTTTTGATCGATGGGCTTTGCAGGTTCTTCAACAGGAGCAGCAACTGGCTGAACATTTGCAACTGGAACACTGGTTCGAGCCTGGCGCTCGACAACCTTAGCTGTTTCAACAGCATTTTCCGAGATATAAATATCGGATGCATGCTCTATCTTACGGGAAGCCTGAACGGGCTCCGCCGTTTTAACGGTCTGTTTCTGCTGTTTAGGGGTTTCTACAGCCTGAGTTGCAGGAGCGCTTTCTTCAACTGGAGCTTCTTGCTTGGAAGAATGCGAAGGAGCTACATCAGATTGCTCAAATAAGGCATTCAAGCCACGTCCAAGGCCGTTTTTTTGCTTTTGTTTAGCCACGAGCAATTACCTCCTGTGCAAGATCGTTATAGGCAAGGGCGCCTTTATTGTCTGGGGCATAGTCGCAAATAGGCTGACCATAGCTGGGGGCTTCTGACAGCTTGACTGTACGAGGAATAAGTGTTTCGAACACAACCGGTCCGAAGAAGTTCCTAACCTCTTCGACAACCTGATTGGAAAGATTGGTACGAGAGTCGTACATGGTCATAACGATGCCGTAAATATCCAAGCCTGGATTCAAGATGCTTTTGACACGATTCATCGAATCAAGAAGTTTTGTCACACCTTCAAGGGCGTAGAACTCGCACTGAATAGGAATCAAAAGCTTATCTGAAGCAACCAGCGCATTGATGGTCAGCAAACCAAGCGACGGCGGACAATCGATAAGAATGTAATCATAGAATCCACGAAGGCTGCCTAGAGCGTTCTTAAGGCGGTTCTCGCGCGCCATCTCGTTAACCAGTTCAACCTCAGCGCCTGCCAAATTAATGGTGGAAGGCAAGATGTCAACACCCTTGGTTACGCGAGCAAGGATTACATCTTCTACGGGAACGTTACCTAAAAGCACGTCGTATACGCATGAGTTAATCTCACGCTTATCGATTCCGTATCCACTGGTTGCATTGCCCTGAGGATCCAAATCGACGATCAACACCTCTTTGCCGGCTTGACCAAGAGCTGCAGCTAGATTAACAGCGGTAGTGGATTTACCGACGCCACCCTTCTGGTTAATGATGGCTAGAATTTTCGTTTGACCGACAATATGACCAATAGGGCCCTTTTCACGGAAGGGGACATAGGAGGGAGCATCGTCCTCTTCTTCTTCATCGTCAAGAATAATTTCATCCGAAGCACTCTTGGAATCATCGCTTTCAACGACAACCGCTCGTTCAGTCACCTCAGCATTCTCATTCTTAACGTCAAAAGACTCAAGCGAACCGGAGGGATCCCGATCAAGCTCCTCTTCTTGAACTTGATCGACCTGTTTCTCGTGGTCGTTCTTGGAAGTCGATGTTGCGGTGAAGGTTTGTTTAAGACTACCGAATAAACCCACGTGTACCCCTTTCGTTAATCGCAAAAATTATAGCTGATGTTTCACGTGAAACCCCGAACAGGAAGGCTCCGTCATCAAGATAACGGAGCCTTCGGTTAAGCGGTCTATCCGCAGAACAATTCGACGAAATCAAGCAAGTGGATGTCGTTGAGCCATTCCTACGCGGCGAGGAAGTTTGATCTTTTGCATTTTCACTTTTTTGAAAACGATGATGACCCTCTGAGTTTCATCGTCGGAAAGAAGAGCCTCCCGCTGTGACACAAGCTTCATACCTAGCTTCTTCTCAAGGGATACAGCTCCTTTAATCTCATCTTCCTTTGGTCTTGCCTTGTAACAAACCAGACGTCCCCCGCACTTCAAAAGAGGCGCAGCCAATTCCAGTAAGGAAGGAAGCGAAGATAAGGCGCGAGCGGTAACAAGCGAGAACTCTCCGGGATGCTCCAAAGCAAGCTCCTCGGCTCTTCCGGTATAGGTACTCACATGGTCTGCGATGCCCAGCTCCGTAATAATGGAATCCAGAGCTTTGGTTTTCTTTCCCACAGAGTCGACAAGAAGCGTCCTGCGGCCGGTGCATATGGCAAGAGGAATACCAGGAAAGCCACCGCCAGTGCCTAAATCGGCATACCAACCTTCAGGCGCATCCTGTACCTCGGGCAAACCAACTAGAGAGTCTTCTACATGAAGAAGCTGACCTTGCTCCCAGTCGATTATACGTGTGAGATTAGTTATCTTATTGGCTTCGATAACCAATTCAAGGTGCTTATCCAGTAACTCTTGTTGCTTTATTTCCATGATTCAACTGCCAGGCGAGTTTCACGTGAAACATTACAGAGGAGCAACAACCACGCGACGGGCGCGGCCTTCACCCTCAGAGAAGGTCTCGACTGCGTCATAATCGCGGAGGGTAAGATGAATGATACGGCGCTCGTAAGGGCTCATGGGGCGTAGCTTGACGCTGTGTCCCTGCTCAGCAACACGCTCAGCAGCGTTATACGCGATATCCTCGAGCTTCTGACGCTGACGAGACTTATATCCCTCCACATCAACAACAAGAGGATAACGATATCCGAGCTTACGCGTGGTAATGGCGGAAACCATGAACTGAAGCGAATCGAGGGTGCGACCATGACGGCCAATCAAAACAGCCAGATCATCGCCCGTAATGTCGAGAATCAGCTCACCTTCATCGCCTTCGTACTCGTCAATGGCGATATCGCCAACCTCGAAATAGCTCACCAGATCCTTAATAACGGACATCGCAGTATCAGCAACAGCGTCAATCTGCTCGTCAGTAAAACCAGCTTCAGATTCTGCACCATCGGAAACTTCAGACTCCAGCTGCTCATCCACTTCCTGGGAAACGTTCTTTTCTTCCATTTTTATCTCCTTAAAATCAAATCTCCCCTCCCGTGGTGTCGGAAGGGGAGGAGTCGATAAATTAATTGAAGCGATCAGCTATCAAATAAAACTAATGCTTCTTGTTCTTCTTGGACTGATTGCCAGAACCGTTCTTCTTAGGACGAGCTTTCTGCTGTTTGCGCACCACGTTAACCTCAACAGGTTTGGCGGGAGCAGGAGTTTCAGCCTCGATAGCTGCATCCTTGCGACGAAGAATAGCAGTGGTGATCTGCTGTTGAGCAACGCCCCAGAAGGAAGAAACCGCCCAGAACAAAAGAACGCCAGCGGGAGACCCCCAACCAATGAAGAGCATCATGACCGACATAACGGCCATCATGATCATGGTCTGCTTCTTCTGAGCATTGTCGGTTTGACCGCGCATCTGCATCAAAGAAGGAAGGAAGGTCAAGCCAGCAAAGAAAATCAGCAACAGGAAGTAAGGCAAGCCTCCCATGATGTTCCCCTCGTTGAAGAACGAAGAGGGAGAAGAAACCAAACTTGGGAGGATATGATAAAAGCAATAGTTATCAAGAGAGCCAACGCGGGTGCCCATCTCTTGCAGCACCTGGAAAAGCGCGATGAAGATAGGCATCTGCAGAAGCATCGGCAGACAGCCGGCAATGGGGTTGAAGCCGGTATCGGCGTAAATCTTCTGGGTCTCAGCTGCAATGCGCTGCTGGTCGCCTTCGTACTTACGCTGAATCTCCTGGATGCGAGGACTGAACTTCTGCATCTGATAGGACGACTTGATCTGCTTCTGCATAATCGGCGAAAGCACCAGTCGGAAAATCAGGGTAGCAACGATAATTGCCAGGCCCCAGTCGGCCACGAAGGTGTACAGAGACTGAATACACCAGAAAATCGCGTCCTTAAACGCTTCCCACATTGAAATAAACCTCTCTATTTACGCCTGAAGGAAAATTCCTCCGGGACTGGGTCGTATCCGTAATCACCGCCAGGCCGGCAGCGAAAAATCCTTTGCGCGGTAAGGTAACAACCTTTGAGGAAACCAAAACGCTCGATGGCGATTACCCCGTACTGAGAGCAAGTAGGGATAAACCTACATTGCCCAGGAAAATGCGGTGACCAGGCAATTTGATAGCATCGAATAAGCAGCAAGGCAATGCGCTTAGGGATGCTAACCAGAAATTCCTTGATCCTCACATCAAATCGACCCCTTATCTAAGGCGACGACTCCTTTTTTGCACGCTTGTAGAACTTTACTATAAGCGGGCTTCATAATTCTCCTCTTGGCGAGAAAAACAACATCGTAATCGGGCCAAGGGCCACCTAATTGGCGGCAGACCTCACGCATACGACGTTTTGCAGAGTTGCGCCATACGGCACAACCGTTACGTTTGCCCGCTACAAAAGCAACGCGGCCCTGAGGGCCGCGTCGAGGTGATACCAAAAGCGTGATGAACGCGGTATCAATACGTTCACCCTTTGAGAAGATTTCGGAAACTTCGGTGCTGGATTTAATAGTTCCGTGCACGGTTCCTCATCAAATTACACGCAAAGACGCTTACGGCCTTTAGCACGACGGGCAGACAGGACAGCGCGGCCGCCCTTGGTTGCCATACGAGCACGGAAACCATGAGTCTTTGCACGCTTGCGGTTGTTGGGTTGATAAGTGCGTTTCATTGCCTATCCTTTCAGTTCTCGTAAATTCGAAATTATACAGAGAAACATATAGCTGTCAACGTGAATTTGTAGCAACGCATATATTAGTCGCGCGCGCAAAGGAAAAGCATTGAGCAAGCAAAGCTGATCGCAATGGTTAAAGCTGCCATTTTGTCGAAAACGTCGAAAACGAAGGGGTTTTCGATATCTGCAGCTTTAGGTTTCCTTTTTTCGATTTGTTTTCGATATTTCTTTCAACTTTTCAACATTTGGTCGAAAACTTTGTGGAAATGCCGAAATTTATTAACAGCCAAAATGTCGAAAAACCGAAAACTTTGTCGAAAAATTGAAAGTGCATCGAAATCTAGGTAGAATTTCGGCTTAAAGGCGAAAGTTTTCGACCTTTCCTTGGAAATTACGAGCAAAACGAAACACCCAGCCCAAAGAAAGCGCCGCCCATCAGCACTTGTGGTTCGGCCGCACATATTTCGAACACAACCCTAAAAAAGCCGCACGGAAACGAAACTCAAATGGACAACACTGGCGACACATCTTTAAACGAAACACCAGATATGCTTCCCCCGCGAGGAAATCTCTCCGAGGGAGGATCTACGCTGGAGGAAGGCGAGTCTTTAACAAGCATGGGGCTTGGAAACGGTGTTTACACGGTTAATGGCGGAAGGGCAGGGTTCACCAACCAGGCTCAGCAACAGGCCGACCAAAACCGACAGGAAAAAGTAGCATCACCCGCACAGCAATCCTACCCATCGGGAGCGATACCCCAATTCACCTATGGGCAAAACCAGTATCAAAATCAATATCAGCCGCCCATCTACCCCCAGCAAGTTCCCGTACAAGCGGCAAACCAGCAAGAGGCAAGCTATCAACAATCAATGAGCATGCAGGCCCAAAATATCTACGGCCAGCAAGCTATGACCAACTACCCGCAAGAAATGGCATTTAATCCGCAGGCATTTGGGTATCAGCAGCAGGTGACTTACATTCCCAGTTACCAACCCGCCCAGCAAGCCCATCCAAACATGCAGGTAAAACAAGAAAACCCCGAAGCAGACACTTACGACTACTCAAACATCGAAGGTTCCGCTCGAATTGCAATCTACGACGACTTGCACAGTGCTCCTCGTGTAATACAAATACCAGGCGGCGCGACGCATGAATTTATAGAGCGCATCGCATCCCTTACCTACCAGCATTCACAAACGGCTGGAGGAAAAATCCCCTATTCGGTGATTCGCGAGGTATCGGAAAACTTCATCCATGCGCAGTTCAAAGAAGTAGTGGTCTCAATCCTCGATTCCGGCAACACGATTCGCTTCACCGATCAGGGCCCCGGAATCAAAGATAAAGAACTGGTGCAAAAACCAGGTGTGACCAGCGCAACAGAAGCTATGAAGGACTACATCCGCGGCGTAGGATCCGGACTCCCATTGGTGAAGGACGCACTCAGTTTCAGCCACGGAACAATCACCATCGAAGATAATGTCAATTCGGGAACAGTAGTCACTATCAGTCTCATGGATAAGCCGGCAATGCCTGGCGCTACCGCTCCCGAGACCAACGAACACAAACGCAAGATCACCAAAAACGACAAGAAGGTTCTTATCGCGCTGCTCGAAGGGCCGGCTGGCGTTTCCGACGTTTCACGTGAAACAGACTTGCCAGTATCTTCCGTCCACAATTCATTCGACCGACTCACTCAGGCTGGTTTGGTGTGCGAGCAAGGTAAAAAACGCGCGCTCACCAACGAGGGCGAGCTCATCGCTCGCAACGAGCGATAGCAAAAGGAGAGGTAGATCATGAACCTAGAAGAGGCACGTGAAAATCTCATCGAAAAGCTGAAGAGCTATTGCGTCGAAAACAACACATCAGAAAGCCAGGTCACCGCATTCTTCAACCGTATGGAGATCCAGGCGATGGCCGACGGCTTCGCGATGCTCACATTCGAAAACGAATTCATCAAAAACTGGATCGAGACTCACTACATAAGCGACATCAAACGCGCTTTGAACGAACTCTACGGCGGCGACTGGATGCTCCAGTTCGAAGTTGATAATACGTCGATGAGTGCAAATGCAGAAAAAAAGGAAAAGCCAACCCAAAACGCCGCCCCAGAAACCGAACGCCAGCAGGAAACTCAGGAAACCCCGAAAACCGAAGATAAGACGGCTACCGAGAATCAATCCAACAAGCAAGAGGGCATAACGCCTAAGGCACCAACCGAAGCCAAAGCCGAATCAACTAGCTCACATAACGACGAGCCAGCAGTGCCCGAAAGCGAATCTCGGAAGCTAACCTCGAGAAGAGGAGCAAACGGAGAAACCAAGCTCACCTTCGATAATTTTGTCACGGGCGCCTCAAACCGAATGGCGTACTCCATGGCTATCGAAGTAGCAGACAAGCCGAGTAATTCCGCTCTCAACCCTCTCTTCATCTACGGAAGAAGCGGGGTCGGCAAGACTCACTTGCTCTGCGCGATAACCAATTACATCAAAGAACAATATCCCACACTTAAAGTACGCTACATCGACGCCATGGAAATGGTCAACGAATACGGCAACGCTGCGATCAACAAAAGCTTCCAAAGCTTCGAGGATTCGTTCAGGGAACTGGACGTTCTGCTGATCGACGACATTCAGGCATTGCGCGGGAAACAGCAAACGCTCGATATTTTGTTCAGGATATTCAACGAACTCATCCCCAAAGGGAAGCAGTTCGTCTTCAGTGCAGATCGTGCACCGAAAAACATCGACCTCGACGAAAGATACGTATCAAGGTTCAATTCCGGCGCAACCATCGATGTCCATCCGCCCGACGCTGAGACCAAGCGAAACATCGCCAAAAGCTTCTTGCTCGAATGCCAGGAAGAAGAAGATTTCAAACTCGAACTCCCCGACGACGTGCTTGACTACATCGCCGAAAACTCCAGCTCAAACGTTCGCGAGCTCAAAAGCGCGGTAACCAATGTTGTCTTCGCGCTCAAGATCGACCCTCAGCACACCATAACGAAGCAGCAAGTCAAGCAAATGCTCTCCAATCACTTCGCGAGCGATACCTCAAACAAGGTGACCATGGACATCATCAAGGATGCCGTTTGCTCGTTTTACGATGTGAGCGAAAAGGAACTAACGGGGCCTGGGCGCAGTAAGAAGATCAAAAATCCTCGCAACGTAGCCATCTACCTAAGTCGCGAGATGATCGACAGCACCTTTGCAGCCATCGGCGATGCCTTCAATCGCTCGCACAGCACCATCATGCATTCGTATGAAGTGTTCCAAAAACAAGTAAACGAAGACAGAAGCCTGCACGAAGAAGTAGAAGCTATTCGCGAGAAAATCAGGGTTCAGTAACCGAAGAAGCGGCGTCATAAAGAGACGAAGTCCACGCCAGTACTCACGACCCAAAGCCTAAAATCGAGCTAGTCCGAGCACTAAAGCACAACAAACCCCATGGTTCACCATTCAAGAGCCATGGGATTTGTTGCGCCTCCCATTGACTAAAAGAAGTTCAAAACACTATCGAAAACCCTTTAATCTTTGACTAAAAAATATCTGAAACTAATTTGAACAGAATTCGACAGCCAATCGACGTTCAAAGCAAAGACCTATTTCAACAAGGAACAAAACTTCCTAAACGGTACCCTATCTGGTGTTTCCTTATTTTTCGACTTTTCAACCGTCCTTATTATTACTACTACTTTTCTTTAATTTAAAAAGGGTTAGGAATTAAAGAGACCCAAGATTGTCGGCCCTATAGGGTTGGATGTCTTAAGGGATAACAAAGCAGCTTTTCAGCCTCCGACGCAACCTCCCTTGCTATCTAAGGCTATTATTAGGACTCGACGAAAAGGAGTAAGTATGAGGTTTAGTATCAACCAAGCAGAACTTCGCGATGCGTTAGCCGTTGTCTCCAAAGGTTCTTCAACGCGCTCGACGCTTCCTATCCTTGCAGGTGTATACCTCATGGTTGAAGATGCTGAGTTGGTACTGCAAACCACCGACTTGGAACTCTCCATTCGCTTGGCTGTCCCTGCGCTAGTCGACGAGCCGGGTGAAACCGTAGCTCCTGCTAAGCTTTTGACAGATATCGTCAAAACGCTGCCTGACCAGGCGGTAACCATAGAAACTACCGATTCGGGCATGAATGTTTTCTGCGGATCAACCACCTTCGCTCTGAAGACGCTCAACCCCACTGATTTTCCTTCATTCCCGGACGTTCAAGCCGAACAAGAGGCGAGCTTCCCTTTCAATGTGTTCGGAAGCATGGTTAAGTCGGTTGCAAAAGATGTTTCCAAGGATGAAACAAGGGCTATCCTCACGGGCGTTCTGATTAGCCAGTCGGGCAATGAGCTGAAGATGGTGGCAACCGACTCCTACCGTTTGGCTGTTGCTTCCACCGTCCTTGACGAGCCCGGCAGTGACTTTGAGGCAGTTGTCGCAGGCCCCTTCTTGAGCGAAATTGCTTCGCTTCCGAATTCGTCCGACCCTATTCATATTGCATTGAGCGAAAACCAGGTTATTGTCAGCTATCACGGCACTACCTTCATCAACCGTCGCATCGAGGGCACCTTCCCTAATTACCGTCAGCTTATTGGAGGGGAACGCAGCACCAGGGTCAAGGTTGATGTTCAATCCCTTATGGCTGCAGTTAAACGTGTTGCTCTTTTGAGTAATAAAGTTTCACCTGTTCAGCTAAGTGTCGACGCCGATGCGGGTGTTATTACCTGCATGACCAGCTCGCAAGATGTAGGCAACGCCCAGGAGGCCCTTGAGGGTAGCGTCGAGGGTGAATCGGTCTCGATCGCCTTCAATCACCAGTTCCTGCTCGATGGTTTGGCTTCCGTTAAGAGCGAGAAGGTTTATATCGATTTGGCGGGAAGCATGAAACCTGGCATCCTTCGTTCGACTGAGGAAGACTTCCTTTATCTGATTATGCCTGTTCGCGTATAGGCGAATTATGGGGTTGACCGTTAGAGAGCTGAGGCTTCGCAATTTCAGGAGCTATCAGGAAGTGGAACTATCGGGGCTGGGGGCCACGACTATCTTTGTGGGGCCTAATGCTATCGGTAAAACGAACCTGATTGAAGCCATACAGCTCTGCACTGCTTGCGCGAGCTTCAGGAACCCTCGACCAGCGCATCTTGTGAGATTCGGCGCGGAGCAGGCGAGCTCGAGTGCCCTTTTGAGCGACGGTTCTCGGCTCTTGGAGCTAGAACTACGGGCGAGCAAACTTGGTCGTGCTTATTTTCTTAACGGAAAGAAGAAGACGGCGAACTCCTTAAAGGGGATTTTGCCTGCTGTTTTGTTTTGTCCTGACGACCTAAACCTTGTCAAGGGGTCTTCTTCTATCAGGAGAAACCAGCTTGACCAGCTGGGTTCCCAGGTTTCGTCGAGTTATAACTCCGTCCTGCGCGACTATATGAAGATAGTTCAGCAGAAGAATCGCTACCTTAAAGAAGAGGTCACGCATAGTTACCTTACGGCGATCAACGAGGTTCTTGCGCGCGTTGGTGCCCAGTTGTTCATGCTTCGGATCCACCTGGTGAAGGAACTAATACCATACGTTAACGAATGCTATCGAGGAATCTCGTCGAGCAAAGACGAGATCGCGCTCTCGTATATTCCTTCTTGGGAACAAGATTGTCCTACTGCAAGCTTCACCATGGATTTCGATCGCACGCTTGTCGAAAAGCGTTTACTCGAGGTTCTTGCGAGCCGCTCCGATGAGGAGCACCGCCGTCACCGCTCTTTGTTCGGCCCTCATGCCGACAAGGTGCTCTTCTCTATCAACGGCAAAGATGCATCCCTGTTCGCAAGCCAAGGGCAACAGCGATCTATCGTTTTGGCTCTGAAAACCGCTGAAGTGTTGTTGGTTCGCGATAGGTTGAATCAGAACCCGGTACTTTTGCTAGACGACGTTATGAGTGAGTTGGATGAAAATCGCAGGCATGCCTTCATGGGGAGCATACCTGCCGAGGTTCAAACTTTCATAACGGCAACAACGAAGGATTATTTTGATCAGGTGAGCTTATCTGAGGCGGACGTCGTTGATTTAGGCTCCATTTTGGCTGAACATAGCGAATTAAATAGCGAAGTTTCTGCGTCTTCTTCGCTTAAGCCAGAGACTTCATTGTCTGAGTTCAGGTGGTCGAGTGTTGGTATGGGAGGCCTGTAAGATGTCCTACCAAAATCGAAATCATCGCCGTTCATTGAGCTCGTTTTCCTTGTTTTTCCAGGAGTGGCAAGATCAACTTCCCAGCGAGGTTAAAGCGAAACTTTCGCATGAGAAAGCTGTAGAGCGTATTTATGCTCAGTTTTCCTGCCTGGTGAACGACTTTATTCTTGAGCACGTAAATGCCGTTTACCTTTTGAACCCTCAAGACGAAAAAGAGGCTGCGCCCGATGCGCAGAAACCATTAGCCCAATGGAAAGCTTCAAAGCCGTACAAGAAACGCCTGATTGTTTACGTGGACAACTCCTTGGTTGCTGCAGAGCTTGGCGCCCAGAAAGAATTGTTAAAGCTCAAATACCTCAGCGAGTTCAATGTCGAGCTCGTTGAATTTGAAGTGAACATCTCCAAAGGTCGCTATAGGATCCCCCATCCGTTCGTCGATCGCCTGTCGGAGCGTGGTCACCAATTAGAGTCTTCGCATACTGATTGCACTGAAGAAGAGATTGTTTCACGTGAAACACTGACGCAGTACGAGCGCGAACGAATCGACGGCCTTACGGAGCAGATCGAAGACCCACGCCTTAAAAAATCTTTTGAACGTGCGATAGCGGCAACTTTCAATAAAAAACGAAAGTTATCTGGAAAAGACGCATGAGACCCGCTTAGAACGGCTCTCATGAGCTTCTAGCTATAGTTGGAAGTGGATAATAATACTCCTTTACGTTATAATTTATTATCTTTACTTCAAGGAGTTTCACGTGCATAAAGCATGGTTTCCCCTTGTCTTGAATAGTCAATTCGAAGCATAAAAGGAGTAGGTTTGGCTAACGAGCATTACGACGGCTCGGACATTCAGGTCCTTGAAGGCTTGGAGCCCGTGCGCAAGCGCCCAGGCATGTATATCGGCACTACGGGTCCTCGCGGTTTGCATCATCTTGTATACGAAGTCATCGACAATTCCGTCGACGAGGCTTTGGCTGGTTTCTGTACTGAAATCACCGTTACTGTTCATGAGGATAATTCGGTTACGGTCGTCGACAACGGTCGTGGTATCCCCATCGACGAGCACCCGAAAGAGAAGATTCCTACCGTTGAGGTTGTTCTTACTATTCTTCACGCCGGTGGTAAATTCGACAACGACAGCTACAAAGTCTCCGGCGGCCTTCATGGCGTCGGCGTTTCCGTCGTCAACGCTCTGTCCAAGCGAACCGAGGTTAAGGTCCGTCGCGATGGCAAGGAATACGAGATCGATTTCGAGTACGGCAAAACCGTGCAGAAGCTTCGTGAAGTTGGCGACGCGGAAGGCACCGGTACGACCGTTTCCTTCTGGCCGGATGAAACCATCTTCACTGAAACGACGGTGTTCGATTACGGTACCTTGGCCAATCGCTTCCGTGAGCTCGCCTTCCTTAATAAGGGCTTGAAGATCAATTTCATCGATGAACGCTCCAAAGCTGCTCGCAAACAGACCGCGGTGATTGATGAGAACAGCGTCGAGGGCGGTGCTATTTCTGACGCCGACAAAGCCGAGGGTATCAGCGTCGATTCCGTTGAAGCCGCCGACAACGAATTCAAGTCGGAAACCTTCTATTACGAAGGAGGCATCATCGACTTCGTCGATTACCTGAATAAAGGCAAGGAAACCCTTAACAACCCCATTTATTTCAGCGCCTCCAACGACGATGGCTCCGTTGAGGTGTGCTTGCAGTGGACTGGTTCTTACACCTCATCTGGTGTTTTGGCATTCGCTAACAATATCAACACCCATGAGGGTGGCACACATATGGATGGCTTCAAAAACGCCGTCACGCGCACTATTAATGAGTACGCGCGAAATAAGAGCATCCTGAAGGGCAAGGATCCGAATCTTACCGGTGACGACTGTCGTGAGGGCTTGGGCGCAATCATTAGTGTTAAGCTGGCCGACCCTCAGTTCGAGGGACAGACCAAGACCAAGCTCGGAAACACCGAGATTCGTGGTTTGGTGCAAGGTGCTGTCACCAAGGGTTTGGCCGAGTACCTTGAAGAAAACCCTGCCGCCGCAAAGCGCATCGTCGGCAAGGCTTCTCAGGCGCTCAAGGCGCGTGAGGCCGCACGCAACGCGCGCGAGACGGCGCGTAAGGGCGTTTTGGAGTCCTTTTCGCTGCCGGGTAAGCTTGCCGACTGTTCCTCTAAGGATCCTTCGCTCTCCGAAATCTTCATTGTGGAGGGCGATTCCGCAGGTGGATCGGCTAAGCAGGCACGTGATCGTAAGTATCAGGCTATTCTTCCTTTGCGCGGAAAGATCCTAAATGTTGAAAAGGTTGGCCAGGCTCGCGCTTTGAGCTCTGACACTATCAGCAGCTTGATCACCGCCATCGGCACCAACATTGGCGAGAAGTTCGATGCGAGTAAGGCCCGTTACCATCGCATCATCATCATGACCGATGCGGATGTCGACGGCGCTCATATTCGCTGCCTGCTTTTGACCTTCTTCTATCGTTATATGCCCGAGCTTATTACGCTGGGTTACATCTATATCGCACAGCCACCCCTGTTCGGTTTGAAGAAGAAGAATTCCCGCAACCCCAAGGTTGAGAAATACATCTTCGACGAGAAGGCGCTCAAATCCCATATGTCTGAGCTGGCCGATCCTGATAAATTCACCATCCAGCGCTACAAAGGTTTGGGTGAGATGGACCCTGAGCAGCTGTGGGAAACAACCATGGAGCCCGACAACCGCACTTTGGTTCAGGTGAGCGTCGAGGATGCCATCCTGGCTGAGCGCGTTGTCACCGAACTTATGGGTGACCAGGTTGAACCGCGTCGTGAGTTTATTCAATCTCACGCTAAAGACGTCCGTTATCTCGATATTTAAAGGAGGATCTCAGTGGCTGAAGATAATCAGAACGACGAGCAGAATCAGTCTGAGCTCGACGGAAACGTCGAAACTGAGACCCAGGAAGAACCTAAGGCCGAGACCTTTGGCGAGGGCACCGAAATCCTGCGCACGGAACTCGGTGAATCGATGCAGACATCGTTTTTGGAGTATTCGATGTCGGTTATCGTCGCGCGAGCACTTCCCGATGTGCGTGACGGCTTAAAGCCTGTTCATCGCCGCATTCTTTACGCAATGAACGAGTCGGGCTATACGCCGACCCGTCCTCATATGAAATCCGCCCGTACCGTTGGTGACGTTATCGGTAAGTACCACCCCCATGGTGACTCCGCCGTTTACGACACGATGGTTCGTTTGGCGCAGCCATTCAGTATGCGCGTCCCCTTGGTTGATGGTCATGGCAACTTCGGCTCCATCGACGGCGACTCTGCGGCGGCAATGCGTTATACTGAGGCTCGCCTTGATAAGGCGGCTATGGAATTGCTTCGTGACTTGGATAAAGAAACCGTCGATTTCAATCCTAACTACGATGAATCCCTGGAAGAGCCTGCAGTTTTGCCTGCACGCTTCCCGAACTTGCTGGTTAACGGTTCCAACGGTATTGCCGTTGGCATGGCAACCAACATCCCGCCCCATAACCTCAACGAGGCCATCGACGCAACCTGCGCGATGCTCGATAATCCTGACATCTCCACCGCCGAGTTGATGGAGATCATGCCTGGCCCCGACTTCCCCACGGGCGGCATCATCATGGGTCGCGACGGCATCCGCGAGGCGTACGAAACCGGCCGCGGCTCCATTACCATCCGCTCCAAGACTCGCATTGAGGAAAAGAAGAACGGTAATTATTCGATCGTTATCTCCGAGATTCCCTATCAAGTGAATCGTCGCCGTTTGCTCGAGAAGCTCGGCGAGCTCGTTAAAGACAAGAAGCTCCCTGAGGTCTCGAACGTCCACGACGCCGCTGACCGTCGAGGCATCGACATCATCATCGACCTTAAAAAGAATACGATTCCGCAGGTTGTCCTTAATAAGCTCTTCAAGCACACGCAGCTTCAGGTTGGCTTTGGCATCATCAATTTGGCTCTGGTTGACGGCGTTCCGCAAGTTCTTTCGCTTCGTCAGATGCTCGGCCACTACATCGACCATCAGCGTGACGTCATCATTCGTCGTACTCGCTACGAGTTGGCCAAAGCCGAGGAGCGCGCCCATATCCTCGAAGGATATGTGATCGCACTCGACAACATTGACGAGGTCATTCAGATCATCCGCGGCTCCGAAACCGACAAAATCGCTGCAGCTCGCTTAACCGAGCGCTTCGGTTTGACCGACAAGCAGACCTCCGCAATTTTGGAGATGCGCCTGCGTCGCCTGACCGGTTTGGAGCGCGAGAAGATCGAGCAGGAGTTGGCAGAGCTTCGCGAGAAAATCGCCTACTACAAGCGTGTTCTTGAAGATGATTCCTTGGTTCGCCAGATCATCAAAGAAGAAATGGAAGACATTAAAAAGCGCTTTGGCACTCCTCGTAGGACTCAAATTTCCTCCGCCGCCAAGGATATCGACGTCGAAGACCTTATCGCCGATGAGGACGTCGCCGTCACTGTTACCAAGGCAGGCTATGTTAAGCGCATCCCCGTTTCGGCTTATCGCCAGCAGAAGCGCGGCGGCAAGGGCACTCAGGGCGTCAACTTGAAGGAAAGCGACTACGTCGAGCATCTCTTCATCGCAAGCACACTGAGCTATATGCTCTTCTTCAGCAGCAAGGGTAAAGTCTATCGCGTGAAGGTATATGAGATTCCCGAGGCATCGCGCCAGGCGCGTGGCACGGCGATCGTCAACCTACTGCCGCTCGAGAAAGACGAGACCATTCGCTCCGTTGTTTCTACCAAGAGCTTCCCGAGCGACAGGTACCTCATGTTCGCCACCGAGCAGGGCATGGTGAAGAAGACCTCGATGGATCTTTACGACCGTACCCGCAAGGACGGCCTTATCGCCATCAACCTTAAAGAAGGCGACAACCTGCTTGATGTTAAACAGGTTGTGGCTGATCAAGACATTATTCTTGTTTCCTCTGATGGCAAGGCTATCAAATGGAACGAGTCCGAGGTTCGCGCCATGGGCCGTGGCACCATGGGTGTGCGCGGCATGAGGCTCAGCTCCGATGCCGAGCGCGTTATTGGCATGGAGGTTGCTCGCGAGGGTGGCCAGCTTTTGGTCATTACCGACAAGGGCTATGGTAAGCGCACTCCCGTGACCGAATATCCTGCTCACCATCGCGGCGGTCAGGGTGTTAACACCATCACCATGACCGATAAGAAGGGAGCTCTTGCCCAGGTCAAGGTTGTAAAACCTGAAGACGAGGTCATGGTTATCACCAATGAGGGCGTCATTGTCCGCACGCCAGTTTCGGGTATTTCGGAGCTTGGCCGCAGCACTCAAGGCGTTCATATCATGGATGTCGCCGACAAGGACAAGGTCATCGGCATTAGCCTTTCCGAATCCTTGGAGCGCAAGCATGGTGAGGTTCGCGACGGCAATCCTCTGGAAGAATCCCAGGAAATCGAGGAATTCGAAGAGCTTGAGGAAAACTCTGAAACCGAGGAAGCCAAGACCGACGAATAGAGCGAGGGAAATTTTTAAAATTAGGACTTGACCGATTCCATGCATGTGGTAATTTAATCAAGCGCGATTTTTCGGGCCTGTAGCTCAGCCGGTTAGAGCGTCCGCCTGATAAGCGGGAGGTCAGCAGTTCGAGTCTGCTCAGGCCCACCAGTTTCCGATAACGATCGCTCCACCGTGAGCCCAATAAGCCGGTGGAGCGTTTGTTTAAAACTCGAAGAATCGTCCAGCGTCATGGGGCATTAGCTCAGCTGGGAGAGCGCGGGCTTTGCAAGCCTGAGGTCAGGGGTTCGATCCCCCTATGCTCCACCATGAATTTTCGAAGAGCCGCTCATCGAGCGGCTCTTCTTGCGTTTAAAGCTGCGTGATGAACGTCGCAGGCGTATGATTAAGCGGCATTGGACCAAAGGAGAATGATGAAACAGGAAAATATACGCAACGTTGCGATTATCGCCCACGTTGACCACGGTAAAACCACCATGGTCGACCGCCTTCTTTACACCGCAGGCGTCTTCCGTGAAAACCAGGAAGTTGCCGAGCGCGTGTTGGACTCCAACGATCAGGAGCGCGAGCGCGGCATCACCATTCTCTCCAAAAACATCTCCGTTACTTATAAAGACACGAAGATCAACGTCATCGACACTCCCGGTCATGCCGACTTCGGCGGCGAGGTCGAGCGTGTTCTTAATATGGCGGACGGCGCCCTGCTGATCGTTGATGCCTTCGAGGGTCCTATGCCTCAGACCCGCTTTGTTCTTAACAAGGCTTTGCAGCTCGGCTTGCGTATTGTTGTGGTAATCAACAAGATCGACCGTCCCGGCGCTCGTCCTGAAGAAGTTGTAGACGAGGTTTTTGACCTCATGGTCGAGCTTGATGCCAACGATGAGCAGCTTGATTTCCCTGTTATCTACGCTTCCGGCGTGAACGGTTACGCTCGTTACGAGGCCGACGACGGGAACATGAACATGATCCCCTTGCTCGATACCATTTTGGAGAAGATCCCTGCGCCTGAGGTTCAGCCTGATGGCCCGGTTGCTCTGCAAATCTGCACCGTCGATCACTCGAGCTTTGTCGGTCGTATTGGCGTTGGCCGCCTGTTCTCCGGAACCATGCATAAGAACGAGCCCGTCCTGGTTGTTAAAAACGACGGTACTCGCTACAACACCATGATCAAGCAGGTCTTCGTTTTCGAGGAGCTCGGTAAGCGTGAGGTTGAAGAGGCCTATGCGGGCGACATTATCGCCATTGTCGGCGTTGAGGATGCCGACATTGGAGACATGGTCACCAACCGCGAGCAGCCTATTATTCTTGATCCTATTGAGGTCGAGGAGCCTACCATGGCTGTTGTGTTCGAAGCCTCCAGCTCTCCTTTGGTGGGCCGCGAGGGTGAAATCGTTGGTGCTCGTCAGCTGAAGGAGCGCCTGTTCGCAGAGGCTGAAAGCAACATCTCCATGCGCATTACCGAGCTTGAAGACAAGACCGGTATGGAAGTTGCAGGCCGTGGCTTGCTGCATCTGTCCGTTCTTATGGAGACCATGCGCCGCGAGGGCTTTGAATTCCAGGTGGGTAATCCTCGCGTCATCATCAAGAAAGATGAGAACGGCAACAAGGTCGAGCCTATCGAGGAAGCAACCGTCGACTGCCCCAGCGAGTATGCGGGCAAGTGCATCGAGGTCTTCGGCACCGCCGGCGGCGAGATGACCGACATGTATCCCATGGGCGAGCAGACCCACCTCGTCTTCAAGATTCCTTCTCGTGGAACCATGGGTCTGCGTACGCGCATCCTGAACGTTACCCGAGGCGAGGGCATCATGTTCCATCACTTCAGTGAGTATGGTCCCTTCCGCGGTGATTTCGGTGGTCGCAAGAATGGCTCGATGATCTCGATGTCTACCGGTAAATCGGTTGCTTACGCGCTGGATACTCTTCAGCAGCGCGGCACGCTCTTCATCGGCCCCGGCGAGGATGTCTATGAGGGCATGATCGTTGGCGAGTCCGCACGCGAAGGCGACATGGTGGTTAACGTCGAGAAAGCAAAGAACTTGGGCAACCAGCGTTCTTCCGGTGCCGATAAGGCAATCCAGCTTACTCCCCCGGTGACCTTCACTCTGGAAGAAGCGCTGGAGTATATCCAGGATGACGAGCTGGTTGAGATTACCCCCAAGAACATCCGCTTGCGCAAACGTCTGCTTTCCGCTGTCGACCGTAAAAAGGCCAACAAATAGAAAGTTCGTTTAAGCGTTGGTAATTGCCACTTCCTCGCCCCCGAATTGAGTTCAAACGAACCCGGTGTTTAGATAAAGGGGATCGGCATTTCATCGCTAGACTTCATATGTTTTTCGGAAGCAACCTCGGTTAATCCCGGGGTTGTTTCTTTTGGTGAATAAACCGGATACATGGGTGAATTGTGCAGAACTGAAATAATGCGAGTTCGGGCTATGAAACTTGTGCAACAATGCGTGGGCATATTAAATAAATATTGGAAAAGGGACCTGGATGAAAAATACCAAGCTCGTAACTAAGCTCGCAGCGCTTGGATTGTCTGCTGCCTGCTGTTTCGCTATCGCTGGCTGCAGCGCGCAGAATTATGGTTACACCGGTGGAGTTGCTGCCACTGTTAAGGCGTCCGATGCTTCCGAAGCTACCGAAATCGCCGAGGACACCGTTACCAAATATATCCAGGATTTCAGGACTTCTTCGAATATCACCAGCGATGATTCCTGGGGTGAATGGCTTAACACCAACAGCTACGATCCTTCCTCCGTCCGCACACAGGTGATTGAGCACTACGAGGAAAATGAGCTTGTGAAGCAGGCTTGCCAGGCCAAGAACATCACCGTCGAGGATTCTGAGGTTGACGAAAAGGTCTCCGAAATGAAGGCCAACTACGATTCCGACGAGGCATGGCAGGAAGCTCTGTCCAATGCTGGCACTTCCGAGGATTTGTATCGCGAGTCGGTTCAGATCGGCCTGCTTACCAATAAGCTCAAGGAAAACGTCGTCGGTGAAGTCAAAGTCAAGGATTCCAAGCTGCTCAAGCAGTTGAAGACTTACGCCAGCTATCTTGACGGCGCCAAGCGTTCTTCTCATATCCTCTTCTCTTCTGACGACAAGGCAACCGCCAAGAAGGTTCTGAAGAAGATTAATTCCGGCAAGATCTCGTTCGAGAAGGCCGCTAAAAAATATTCCACCGACACCTCCAGCGCCTCGAACGGCGGTGATGTTGGTTGGGATAAGATCAACAACTTCGTGACCGAGTACACCGATGCTTTGGATAAGCTCAAAAAAGGTCAGGTTTCCAAGTTGGTGAAGAGCGATTACGGCTACCACATCATCAAGTGCACCGATGAGTTCAGCCCTACTGGCAACGAGACCAAGGTTTCCCAGTATCCTGATGCGATCGCCGACTATGTTAAGTCCATCGTGAAATCCAACACCGAGGACGAGAAATACAACAAGTGGTACGAAAAGTACAAGGAGCAGGCTGAGATCACGGTTAATGATATGCCCGAAAACGTGCCTTACAACCTGGATATGACCAAATACCAGAGCTCAGATTCGGATAGCTCCGACGATTCCAGCAGCTCGGATGACTCCAACTCCGATGATTCGGGCAGCTCTAGCGATGATTCTTCGAGCGACTCGAGCGACGATTCTTCCAGTGATTCATCCAGCGATAGCAGCTCGGATAATTCCTCCGATTCGTCCGATGATTCAAGTTCGGATTCCAGTAAGTAAACCCAGCGCAAACTCAATGTGATGGATTAAACGAAAGGGCTGCAAAAGCGGCCCTTTCGTTCTTTAGTGAAAGAAGTTCTTATGTCCGGTGATTCTAAAGTTCCTTTTTTGAAGATTCATAACGCCATTGTTCGTCGTGATGGGCGCGCAATCTTGAATATCGAAGATTTCGAGCTGGCGGAGGGTGAGAATATTGCGCTTATCGGTCCGAATGGAGCGGGTAAATCCACCTTCGTTAAATTGATAACGCGTGAGGTTTTACCCTTGTGGCGCGAGGAACCCCCTGTTCTTTATCGTGGCAACGCACGCGCTACCCTCGCTGAAACGAAAAAAGATTTAGGTGTAGTTTCGTCGAGTATGCAAAGCCAGATCACCGTTCATCTTCCGGTTATCGAAATTGTGGTTGGTGGCTTGTTCGGTGCGCTTGGCATCCCCAACCATTGCACTGCTTCGCCTGAATCTTTCGAACTTGCTGAGCAAGCTTTGGCTCAGGTTGGAATGCTTGAGTACAAGGATCGCGACGTAATGACGCTCTCTACCGGCCAATCGCGTCGTGTTCTTATTGCCCGTGCGCTCATTCACAAGCCCAAGGTGCTGGTTTTCGACGAGCCTACTTCGGGTCTTGACCCTGAGGGCATGTACTACGTGCGGCGCACCATGCGCGACCTCGTCGCCAAAGGCACTTCCATTATTTTGGTGACCCACTATCCCGAAGACATCATTCCCGAGATCGATCGTGTTATGGCTATAAAGAATGCGCATGTTTTCGCCGATGGCAAAAAATCCGAAGTGCTTACAACCGAGCGGATGACTGAGCTTTTCGAAGTTCCTTTGAAAATTTTGTCTCAAGGAGACTATTTCTCGCTTGTTAGCCAATATTAATTTGTGTATACTCTCGTATCGCACTTGAAAAAGTGTAGCCAATGGAGAGATGTCCGAGTCTGGCTGAAGGAGCACGATTGGAAATCGTGTGTGCCCCATAAGGGTACCTGGGGTTCGAATCCCCATCTCTCCGCCACATATTTCACCCGCAAGGGTTTTTGCTATAGCGGGAAACCGCAAGGGGAACGCTCGGAAGGGCGTTTTTCCGTATAAAGGGGTAAAACCCCATTTGGAAGGATGGCAGAGCGGCTGAATGCGGCGGTCTCGAAAACCGTTATGCCGGTATTCCCGGCATCGAGGGTTCAAATCCCTCTCCTTCCGCCACGAGTAACTAACCAGGAACCTAAAGGTTTCTGGTTATTTCTTTTTACTGCACTAAGATGTGGGCGTTTGGACATGTGTGAGAAAGGATTGTGCATGGCTGATCGACTGGTTGACCCTAAGAACAACGAATACACAGGTGCTGACCCTGTGCTTTTGGCTCTTGCAAAGGCGGCGCTCGATGAAGCTGCCGACAAATTGATCGCGGGCGAGGCCGTTGTTCCTTTCACTGCTTTGGCGGTTAAAGAAAATCTGTTCATTGAAACGCATGAGCGCCCCAGCGCCGAGGAAACCTACGATGCCGCGCGCGCTGAGGTTCAGGGCGCGCGTGGTGCAACCGGTTACGCATTCTGCTACGACGGCGAGCTTGACACCAATAAGGGCAAGGTCGATTGCCTGCTTGCCGAATGCGGTTTGCCTGGCGAAGATGAGGGCATCACCTTCGGCTACATCTATGACGATGACGGAATCTATCGCGACGAAATTACCTACATCGGCAAGAGCCCCAATTTCATGGCACGCCTGAAGGAAGAACTCGAGATTGAGTCCGAGCTCGATAAACGCACCGGTGAAGTGAGCACACACGGGGCCTTCAACGCCGAGCAGGCAGTGGCTCGTATGGAGGAGGCTTTGGCTAAAGCCGACGAGAAGGAAGAAACTCCTGCTGCTGAATAATGGCTGCCAATCAACTTTGGCGCGACTGTTTCTTGAATATAAGAATCACTAGAGAGGGGCATCGTTTAGCGGTGCCCCTCTTTTTGCTTCGCAAGCTTCTTGTTGTTTCCTTCAAGTAATATTCAGTGAAACTTGGGAAGCTTTTCAGCTGGGTTTCATTAAGGCTTCAGACGCTCTTCAAGTTTTCATCAGAGTTTCCGCATAGGATGCAAATAAGGAAATCGGTCTGAATTGTGTTGGTTTTCGCTGTTGGTAAAAACTTTCTTCACAATGGACGAATAGTCTGATAGATTAATCAAGCTATTCCTGTTCCGGGACTGTCCTTTATCGCCCGGAGCCGTAAGTCCAGAGGAGGTGAAAAGATGAAGGCTTATGAACTCTTGTTTTTTGTAGCCCCGTCTATCGATGAGGAGTCTCGCCTCGCCGCTTTCAAGCGCATCGAGACCACTATCGCCGCAAGCAACGGCACCATCGATAACGTTGATAACTGGGGTAAGCGCAAGCTGGCCTACGAAATCAACAACCTGTCTGACGGTGATTACACCCTGATCGATTTCCATGCTGATCCCGAGAGCATCGAGGAACTCAACCGTGTTCTTCGTATCACCGACGCAGTCGAGCGTCACATGATCGTTGCTCGCACCGATCGCGACTAATCTAGGAAATCATCAAAGCGAATGGGAATTCGCAAACCGAAAGAGGCATAAAAATGAGCATCAACAAGGTTTTGATCAGCGGTAATTTGACGCGCGACCCCGAGCTTCGCTCGACTGCGAGCGGTACTTCCGTTTTGAGCTTCGGTGTTGCTGTCAACGATCGTCGTCGCAACCAGCAGACCGGTGAGTGGGAAGATTACCCCAACTTCATCGACTGTACGATGTTCGGTAATCGTGCCGAAAGCGTTTCCCGCTTCATTTCCAAAGGAAGCAAGGTCGCAATCGAAGGCAAGCTTCGTTGGAGCCAGTGGGAGCGTGACGGCCAGCGCCGCAGCAAGATCGAAGTCATCGTTGACGAGATCGAATTCATGAGCAGCCGCAACGGTGCTGCTCCTGCCAACGGCGCACCTACCTATCAGGCACCCGCCTATCAGCAGCAGGCTCCTGCTTACCAGGTTCCTCAGGCGGCTCCTGTGGTTGATGCCTCGGTTTACGACGAAGACATCCCATTCTAATCACCGAAAGGCAAGACAATGGCTGAACATAACAAGCAACCTCGTCGTAAGTACTGCCAGTTCTGCAAAGAGCACGCAGAGTACATCGACTACAAAGACACCCAGATGCTCCGCAAGTACGTCACCGATCGCGGCAAAATCAAGCCCCGTCGTGTGACCGGCGCTTGCGTTCAGCATCAGCGCGACATCGCCAACGCTGTCAAGCGTGCACGCGAGATGGCTCTTATGCCTTACGTTGTGCCTGCAGTCAGCAGCCGTGGCAATCGTCGCGATCGCTAATAGGAGGTAACAGATGAAGGTTATTCTGCTTACCGAAGTTAAGGGCAAGGGCGGCGAAGGCGACGTCATCGACGTTCGCGACGGTTTCGCCAACAACTACCTTCTGCCCCAGAAGAAGGCTCTCCGCGCTACCAAGGGCAACCTGAAGCAGCTCGAGAACCGCAAGCACAACATCGCTGCTCGCGAAGAGAAGCGTATCGCTGAAGCTACCGCAACCAAGGCTGCTCTTGAGGCTGCTCAGGTTAAGGTCATCGCCCGCGTTGGCGAGGAAGGCGTTCTGTTTGGTTCCGTTACCTCCGCTCAGATTGCCGAGGCAATCAAGGAGCAGGCCGGCATCGAGCTCAACAAGCGTGACATCAACCTCAAGCATGCCATCAAGACTGCTGGCGAGCATGTTGTCACCTTGGCTCTCTACCGCGACATCAAGGCTACCGTCACCGTTCTGGTTGGCGACGAGACCACCTTCGCTGCTCCCGCAGCTGAGGAAGAGGTCGTCGAGGCCGAGGAAGCTGCAGTTGAGGCTCCCGCTGAGGAAGCTGACGCTGAGTAAATAGCGCTACCGCGTATATTCCTTAAGGCGAATCCCGATTCCGGGGTTCGCCTTTTTGTCTCATAAGCTCCTTTCCTTTGGTTTCACGTGAAACTAAAGGGAATCCAAGCTAGGGTGGTGTATGAGGCTAAAAAAGTAGCTTATAAGCCAAGAAAGTCTGAGAGTGGTCGGCGGTTTGCCTCCGGCTTGAATCCAAGCTTGACTCTTTGCTCCTCGCGGGTTTGCCTTGTAAGTTCTTAGGCCGATGTAGTTGATCTAGATTCAATCTATTCGGCCTTTTCGGCGGTTACAATGAAAAGCAGCTAACATCTTCTTCCAGGCACCATAGGTGCGCATGCGTATTCGAAAGGGGCATTTGATGCCGGAATTTGCTCAAGGCAAGCAAACTGATACCTCTCAAGCTTCTCTACCTCAGAACATCGAGGCGGAAAAAACAGTTTTGGCTGCTTGCCTTCTTTCTACCGGCGTATTCGAAGAAGTATCCCTGAAGGTTAAGCCTGAGGATTTCGTTAGGAATCAGCATCAGGTTATTTTTGCGGCGATGCGCGAGATGAACTCGAAGTCCATCGTCATCGACGCCATTTCGGTTGCCGACTACCTTAATTCCAAGAACGAATTGGAGCAGGCAGGTGGCTCGAGTTATCTACTGGAGTTAGCCGACAACACCTTTGCCTTCACAAGCTGGCAGCATCATGCCGATATTGTTGCCCGCGATGCTTTGCGCAGGCAGTTGCTCCGCGCCGCCGGAGAGATCAAGGCACTTGCCTACGATTCCCCCAACGATGCTAAAGAATTAGTGAGCCAAGCCGAGGCAAAGCTCTTCGGCGTTACCGAAGGCACCGTCAGTTCCACCTTTAAAGGCATCGCGGAGCTCAACGCTGAGGCTATTGAGGAAATCGTCAAAATGTCTCAGCGCGACGACTCCATGCAGGGTGTACCGACGGGCTTCAAAGATATCGACAAGCTTTTCAATGGCCTGCGCGGCGGCGATTTAATCATTCTGGCCGCTCGTCCTGCCGTTGGTAAGACCTCGTTTGCAATGAACCTGGCAACCAATGCCGCTAAATTGGGGAGCACGGTTGCTCTGTTCAGTTTGGAAATGTCGTCTGTTCAGATTACCCAGCGTCTCCTTGCTGCGGAGTCGGGCATCGAGCTTCATCGCATGCGCGGTGGCTTTTTGAAAGACTCGGACTGGGAAGACCTGGTGCGCGCCTCCGGCTCGCTTTCCAATTGCGACCTTTATATCGACGATTCCCCTTCGCTCACGCTTACCGAACTGCGCACGAAGGCACGTCGCGAAATGCGCGACATCGAGCGCGGTATCATCATCATCGACTACTTACAGCTGATGCAGCCCGTTATCCCCCATCCCAACAACCGTAACCAAGAAGTCGCGGAAATTTCCCGTGGCTTGAAGGTTTTGGCAAAGGAGCTCAACGTTCCCATTCTTGCCTTGTCTCAGCTTTCCCGTTCGGTCGAAACGCGCGGCGATAAACGCCCCATGCTTTCCGACCTGCGTGAATCGGGCTCCATCGAGCAGGACGCCGACATCGTTATGTTCATCGACCGTTCCACTTCCGAGGCCGAGGCTGAATCGGACAAGCGCCCCGACTGGGGAACCGCAGAGCTCATCGTTGCCAAGCATCGTAACGGTGCAACCAAAGACATCAAGCTCACCTTCATTCCTGAATTCACCAAGTTCGGCGATTTCTTCGACGACTCGAATTACTAGGATTCAGCTATGCCGCGCCAGGTCACTTTCATCCATGCAGCCGACCTGCACATCGGTGCGCCCTTTAAGGGTTTGCGCACCTCGTCAGAGCAGTGGTCAGAAAAGATGATGCGCGCCGTGGCTGCTGCATTCGAGAAGCTTGTTGATCTTGCGCTTAACGAAACAGTTGATTTCGTGGTAATGCCAGGCGATTTGTTCGATAACTCGCATCCGAGCTATCGCGATTTCAGCATGTTCGTAGCGGGGATGGAGCGCTTGAACCAGGCCTCGATCCCGGTTTACTTTTGCAACGGAAACCATGACCCTTACGTGAGCTGGGATGATGATTACTCCATCCTGCCCGCCAACATGCACTGGTTTTCCGCCGAGAAAGCATCCTTCTTCGCTTTTGAGAAAGAAGGAGAGACTTTGGCTTTGCTGGGAGGTCGCGGCTTTTTGAATGCCTCTTTCCCTGGCGATGAGGATATTTCAGAGGGGATTGATCGCCTTTCTGCGGAGCAAGCAACTGACAAAACCGCACCTTTCATGGTGGGGGTTATGCATTCCGGCTTGGACATCGATCCCACGCGCGCGCCAGTTAACCCTAAGAGCCTCTACGCGCGCGGCGTTGATTATTGGGCGCTTGGGCATGTTCATCATTTCCGGGCGCTGCCTAGCGTTGAGCATCCCTACATCGCTTACTCGGGCGCCCCGCAAGGCAGGGCCGCGCAGGAGGTTGGTCCTCATGGCGTGCTCAAGGTCACGTTGACAGAAGGTGCCGCGCCGCATGTGCAATTTATTAGCACGGCGGTCATCGAATGGCAAAAATTCAAGATCGACGTTTCGGATTGCGCGACTATTTCCGAAATTCGCGAGCTCATTATCAACAAGCAGTTTGCGCTTAACTCGAATTCCCATGCCAAGGAAATGATTTTCCGCGTGAAGCTGGTGGGTCGCACCGATTTGCATAGGCGTTTGACCGATCAGCTTGTCGAGGATTTACGCCATTCGGTGAACGAGGGCTTTCCCTTCTTTTATGTGGATGAAATCAGCAACGAGACTCAGCTGCCCACTGATGAACAGAAATTAAGGCAGGAAGGCTTGTTCTCGGCGCTTTTCCTTGAAACCATCGACAGCATGGCTGCAGACCCGGCTGCCACCGCTGCCGCCCTCGAAAGCGAATGCGAGGAGCTGGGCTTGGGCACTCCTATGAATGTGCGCTTGAAACCCGAGAAGATGCTCGAGCGCTCGAAGACCATCGTTTTGGATTTGTTGGATTGAGGCGCACCATGGGAAAGGGAAATAAAGCCGCAGCCGGCAAAAATAAAAACGAGCGCACTCTTCAAACCGATGCGAACCCGGTGTTCTTGGAATACGTGAAGCTTACGAGCTTCGGTGCCTTCGCCAATCGTGTGATAGGGCCTTTCAAGCTGGGTTTGAACCTGGTTTATGGCCCCAACGAGGCGGGTAAAACCACCGTTAACCAGCTTGTTCGTGGCGTTTTGTTCGGATGGCCCCGTTCGCGCGCTTCCGCTAATTCGTACAAACCCGAATCAGCTGAGCGCGTGGGAAGCCTTTTCTTCACCGATTCCGACACGCGTGAAACAACTGAGCTCAAGCGCACAAAAAACACCGACGAGCTTAACGACGAGTACGGGGTTTTGTCCGACATCGACGCCGACACCTACGACACGATGTTCTTGCTCACCTCGGACGAGCTCCTTGACCTTAAAAGCCATGACGAGGTTACTGCTCATCTGCTCACCGCTGGTTCCGGCACGGGTGCATCGCCTGCTCAGGCTTTGTCCGAAATCGATTCGGAAATTCATGTGCTTATGTCCAGATCGGCGCAGCGCCCTAACAGCATTCCCAACCTGCGCGCTGCCGAGCTTCGCCTGAAAAATCGCGTGCGCGAAGGTGCCGATCAGTCGGAATCTTACCTTTCCGATCAAAGGCAGCTCGATGAGCTTGCTCCTCGCATGGATTCATTGGCGCAAAACCAGGAAGACCTAAACGACGAGATTCAAAAAACGCGCAATGCGCAGAATCGTTTGCGTGACCTTGATGAACGTGCGCAGGAGCTAGAAGGAAGGCTTGCCGAGGCGCGTTCCCTTGAAAAGGAAACGACCGAAAAACTTCGCCATCCCCAAGAGAGCGACCAGTATCGTCTTGCCTCTTTAAGCGAGGCCGAGATGTTCCGCTTGGAAGAGGGTCTGTCCGAGCAGCAGGCAAGCCTCGACCGTGCTCAGCACGCCTTCGACATCGCCAAGAAAAACGAATCAGCCAGCCGCCTGGCCTATGAGGCGCTTGCAAGCGACCCCGACTTCACTAAGGAACGCCAAAGCGCCAAGCGTCAACGAAGAGTCAGATTGGTTTTGTCCGTCGTTGTTTCTTTGGTGATGCTTGCTATTTGCGCTTGGTTCGTTATGCGCGCTATGGCCAAACCGACCATGACGGCCCTCGCCGGTTCTTCGGTCATGCTGATAGGTGCTTTGTTTATCTGCATTGCCGGCTTTGCAACCAATTTCAAGCCAAGTCGCGTTGAAGATGAGATGAACGATCGCTTGAAAAAGGCTGAATGGGTTAAACGCCAGGACTCCTTGATGCTGGCGGAATGCCAGCGTGAGCTTGATGATCAACAGGCAAAGGTCGAAACCTATCTTTCCGCCCACCATCTATCTAAAGCCGCGGGCAGCATCAAGCGTGCCCGCGAGTTGCTTGCCAACGTGCAGCAAGGCAAACAGGATAGGCTTACCTGTGCCCAAACGAGCAAGGCTGCCAAGCTTCAAATCCAATCACTTGAAGAGGAGCTTGACCTCTTGCATAAGGGCAGGTCGGAGCTGTGCGCGGCATACAAGCTCCCCGCTGATGCCTCCCCTGAGGGTTTTGACGTCATAGTAGAGCGTCTAACTGCCGATAGGAAGCGCGTTATCCAGGTCTCCCAGGAAACCAGCCAGCGCACCGGCGAACTTAAAGAAAAGTTGAATTCCGCACTTTCCAGCTGGGATTTTGATGCCGATAAACTTGAGCTCAATCGAGTAAGGACCAACCTGAAGGAAGCTGAGCGTCAGCTAGCCTGCCTTCTTTTGGCTCGTGTGAGTTTGAAGCGTGCAATTGCCGATTGGGAAAAGGTCTCGCAGCCCGAGGTTTACCGCCGCGCTTCTGAGCTTTTGGAGCTTATGACCGAAGGCGCGTGGCGCAAGGTTTCCATGGATGCCAACGGCGCCATTCGGGTCGCGAACGCCCTCCTTGCGGTGGAGCGCCCTGAGCATCTTTCGATGGGCACCCGCCAGCAGCTTTATCTTTCCTTGCGCATCGCGCTTTTGCTCACCGCCGACGCGGTTGGTAAGCAACTGCCAGTCATGTGCGACGATATTTTGGTTAATTTCGATGAAAAGCGTCGAGCCGGCGCAGCGCGTGCTTTGGCTCAGTTGGCCGAGCGCCGCCAGGTGATTTTGTTCACCTGCCACCCAGAGGTGGTCAAGCTGTTTTCTTCGCTAGAACCTTCGGTCAACCATATTGAACTGTAGTATCATTTCCTAGTCATTGGGGGCATTTTGGCAGCCCCTTTGTTCGTTGATGAAAGGCGCTTGCAAAGCGTCGTGGCCACGAAAGAAGTTTGCACGCTTCGGCTCATCAACGTGACCGAAAGGAATAAAACATGCCTAGTACGGTTTTGGTGGGTACCCAGTGGGGTGACGAGGGAAAAGGTAAGATCACCGACCTCATTGCCAGCCATTACGATTACGTGGTCCGTTATGGCGGCGGTAACAACGCCGGCCATACGGTGGTTCATGGCGACACTAAGCTTGCTCTTCACCTGATGCCGTCTGGCGTGATGTACGAAAACGCCGTTCCTGTTATCGGCAATGGCGTGGTTATCGACCCCGGCGCCCTGGTTAAGGAAATGGCAATGCTCCAGGCCGAGGGTATTTCCTGCTCAAACCTTAAAATCAGCTGTAATGCGCACCTGATCATGCCTTATCATAAGGATTTGGACGGCGCCGACGAGAAGAGCTTAGGTAAGAATTCCATCGGCACCACCAAACGCGGCATCGGCCCCTGCTATCAGGACAAAGCCGCACGTAAGGGCATCCGCGTTCAGGACTTGATGGACGAAAAGATTTTCCGCTTGAAGCTCGAGGCCGCCCTGGCTCAGAAAAACCCCATCCTCGACAAGATCTACGGCATTCATACCTATACAGTGGACGAGATCTGCGACGAGTACTTGCCCTATGCCACGATCCTGAAGCCCTTCATGGCCGAAACCACCCAGCTTTTGGCTGAGGCTAAGCGTGCCGGTAAGAACATCCTGTTTGAAGGCGCTCAGGCAACCATGCTCGACATCGACCATGGAACTTACCCCTATGTGACCTCGAGCTCTTGCTCTTCCGGCGGTGCACCTATCGGTACCGGCGTGGGCCCCATGGCCATCGGCAAGGTTATCGGCATCATGAAGGCTTACACTACGCGCGTGGGCGGTGGTCCCTTCCCCACCGAGCAGCTGTTCCCCGAGAACGGCGGCCTGGGCGTTGAGGCCGAGGTGGGCGAACTCCTTTGTTCCGCTGGCCATGAATACGGCGTGACCACTGGCCGCAAGCGCCGCTGCGGTTGGCTCGACCTGGTTATCGGCAAATACGCCGTCGACGTCAATGGCCTAACCGACATTGCGCTAACTAAGCTCGATGTGTTGTCCGAGTTCGACACCATCAAGGTTTGCGTGGCCTACGAGCACGAGGGCAAGCGTTACGACTACTGCCCCATGCAGCAGTCGGTTCTTTTCCACGCTAAGCCCGTTTACGAGGAGCTTCCTGGTTGGAAGGGTGTCGATATCTCCGAATGCCGCACGTTCGAGGAACTCCCTGAAAATGCTCAGCGCTACATTGAGTATGTAGAGAACTTCGTTGGTGCTCCCATCACGATGATCTCTGTGGCGCCCGAGCGCGATGCGACCATTTACCGTAACTGGTCGTTCGAGTATTGATATAAGTAAGGTGCCCTAGCTAAGGGCACCTTTGTTTTTTAGGGGCCCGTATGTTGGGCTTGAGGATTCCTGCAAGAAGGGACGAAGCTATGAATATCCTTGTTTTGGGCAGCGGCGGCCGTGAGCATGCCATCGCGTGGGCCTTGGCAAAATCCCCTCGCTGTTCCGAGCTTTTCGTCGCTCCTGGCAATGGCGGAACCTCTTCGTTCGCCACCAATGTTTCGGGCGTTAATGCCGAATCCGGCGAGGAGGTACTGGCATTTGCCCAGGATCATAAAGTTGAGTTGGTAGTCATCGGCCCCGAGGCTCCTTTGGTTGCAGGCGTTGCCGATGTTTTGCGCAAGGCAGGTATCGCGGTTTTCGGTCCCAGTGCCGAGGGTGCTCAGCTTGAAGGCTCCAAGGATTTCAGCAAGCGTTTCATGGCGCGCAACAATATCCCCACCGCGGCCTACGCAACTTTCGATGATGCTAATGCGGCTTGCGCTTATGTGGAGGAACAGGGCGCTCCCATCGTCGTCAAGGCGGATGGCCTGGCAGCGGGCAAGGGCGTTGTTGTTGCCGAAACTGTTGGGGAGGCGCTTGCCGCAGTTCGTAATTGCTTCGATGGCGGCTTTGGTGCAGCTGGCGCGCGTGTGGTAATCGAGGAATGCATGCAGGGCCCCGAGTGCTCCATGCTTTCTTTTGTTTCCAATGGCGTTTCGCATCCGATGGCTCCCGCGCAGGATCATAAACGTGCCTACGATGGTGATCTTGGTCCGAACACGGGCGGCATGGGCGTGTATTCTCCCGTTCCCATTGCAATCGCTGAAGAGCTGGAATCGATGCAGGCTATCATGCAGCGCGCCGCCGAGGCCACCAAGGCCGAGTTCGAGCTCGATTACCGCGGTTGCCTGTACGGTGGCTTCATGCTCACCGCGCAGGGCCCCAAGATCGTTGAATTTAACGCACGTTTCGGCGACCCTGAGACGCAGGTTGTTCTGCCTCGCCTGGAGTCCGACTTGGTTGAGGTTATGCTTGCCGTAGCTGAGGGCAGACCTGAAGATATCAAGCTTGCTTGGTCGGATAAATGGGCGGTAAGCGTTGTGCTGGCAAGTGCCGGCTACCCCGGTTCTTACGAAAAGGGCAAGCTCATTACCGGCATTGACGCCGCCGAAGCGCTTGATGGCGTGAAGGTTTTCCATGCGGGCACGAAGCTTAACGAAGCGGGAGAGCTTGTTACGAGCGGAGGCCGTGTTCTTAACGTGGTTGCGCTTGCCGACACCTTTGAAGAAGCACGCAACCAGGCCTATGCAGCGGTTGATCTGATCGATTTCGAAGGCAAGCAGTATCGTCGCGACATTGCCGCAAAGGCGCTGCGCGGTCGTAGCGCTTGGGCGTAGTGCCTAAAGCTGCAGCACTAGTTTTATCGTGTGGCAGCAATCAAGCGTTGGAAAGAAAAACTTTCTTGACGCGCATGTGAGCTTTGCGTATTATAACTACTCGCGCAAAGCGCACCGATGGTCGGGTAGCTCAGTTGGTAGAGCAGCGGATTGAAAATCCGCGTGTCGAGGGTTCAAGTCCCCCTCCGACCACCATTAAATTCAAAAACGCCCTGTAAAACAGGGCGTTTTTTATTGTTACGGCTCAATTTAAACCCTTGTAATTTCAAAAAAAAAATTTACCCTTTTTCATTGATGCAAAAATGCACATCGAAGGGTATATGTATGAATACAACCGAAGCGCAGCTATCGTTGGCAAAACGCTTGCTGACTGCTTTCTTCGCACTTGCACTGGTGATTGGCTTAATGCCCATTAGCGCCTGGGCCGAAGGCGATGAAGCTCAAAGCGATGCAAGCCAAGAGCAGCAGAGCGATCAGGGTGAAGGCACCTCCACCGAGGGTGCAGATTCCAGTGCAAGCGGTGACGCTGCTGCTAACAAGGGCTCCAGCGATGCTGCAAATTCCAACACAAGTGATGATGCTACCGCAGAAAAGGGATCTAGCGATGGGGATGATTCCTCTGCTGGTGAGTCCGCCGAAGAGGGCGTAGCGGCTGTCAGCCTGACCGACACGGCTAACCCTTCCAGTGAAGAAGGTGATTCAGAGGAATCCGGCGAGGAAGGTTCCTCCGAGGAGTCCAGTGAAGACGGCATAGCGGCTGCCAGCTTGAACGACGAGGATTCGGTTTACTTCAAGTACTGGAGTCAGATGACAAAAGGCAATGTCTACGACGAGATCGACAGCATGTTCAGCTTGAAGTGGAGTACTGTTCATGTATATGACGGGGGCAATGAATTTACAACACTTAGTTTTTTCAACAAAGGTGATAACTTTCCCGCGATCGACGAAAACCATAGGGGACGGTACAACTTCACGATCAAGTGGTCGGGAGGTTGGACTGATTACACCAAAACACTGATACTCCAAGAGAATGTTGCTGTAAGCACCCCTGATCCTTACGTCACGTATGATGGGAATGACCATAAGTGGGAGCCCGTCGTTACCGGCATGCAAACTACTCAAAGTCCCGACGGCGAGAAGCTCGTTGAAGGCGCCGACTATAGGGTTTCTTATTCCCGCGACGGGAAGGATACCGACGACTTCAAAAGCGCAGGTCAGATTAAGGTAACAGTTTACGGTATTGGCAAATATTCCAGCTATGTCAAGGAAACCAGGACCTACACCATTCAGCCATTGGATACTCTGAGCGTTTCAGGAACTGACTATGAAGGTTGCTATGACGGCGAGTCCCATGGCGATGCCGCTGTAGCTAGCCAAACCGAGGGCACTACCATTGAGTACTCTACCGATGGTGATAACTGGTCTACTACTGTGCCTACGGTTAAGGATGTTACTGAAGATGTAGTTACCGTTTATGTACGTGCAACTAACCCAAACTTCAAGAAAAAGGCAGAGGCCAGCTACACGCTTAAGGTTACTCCAGCTAAAGTGACCGCTTACGTTGAAGGTAGTTCCGATATCGTAGATTATGATGGTCAGTACCATCAGATCTCTAAATTTAAGGTGACGAAAATCCATGGCGTCAAAGAAGGCCTCTACGAAGAGAAAAATGTGGTTCTTAAGGACGGTAAAACTGCTTTCGTCGAGGCTAACCAGGCCGGCACTTGGCATATGGGTCTGACCGCGGATTCTTTCGCTAATGCCGATTCTAACTTCGATGTCACCTTCAAGGTTGCCGACGGTGTGCTTACCATCAAGCCCGCCGAGGTGACCGTTAGCATCAAGGGCAACACCGACACTCAGACCTACAATGGTGGTGAGCAGGCTATCTCCGGTTTTGAAGTGACCGGAATCGAGGGTGATCAGGCAAGCCTTTACTCTGCGGATAAAGTTGCTTTGGCTGAGGGTGCAATCGCCGAGGCCAAGGGCACTAATGCGGGAACTTACGAGATGGGCTTGACCAAAGAGTCCTTCGTCAGTAACGACTCCAACTTCGCACCTAGCTTCGAGGTCACCGATGGCTCTTTGACTATCGAGAAGCGCGCACTTGAGCTCAACGATTCCGCATCCCTTGTTTACAACGGCAAGGAACAGGCCTTTAACATCGATGCTTCCAAAGTCACTGGCCTTGTGGACGGCGACAGGTTGAACCTCTTCAACGCTCAGATCAGGGGCACCGAGCCCGGCACCTACAACGAGGTTTCCGAGTACACCTGGGACGTCATCAACGACGAGCTTAACGTCACCAAGAACTACACGCTCAACGTGACGGGCGAGCTTACCATTACCGAGGCTGATTCCTCTGCGGACACCGATGCCGACAGCAAGGACAGCTCCGATAACGAATCCGATAGCAGCTCCGATACGAGCAGCGATTCCGCAACTCCACAGACGGGTGATTTCGCCCAGTTCGCAATGGGCGCAGCCTTTGTTGCAGCACTTGCAGCCTTCGGCGCCTTCTTCGCTAGCCGCAGGTTCCGCGGCGCAAGGCGCTAGGCAGTCTGCTAAATAAGCGATGAACAAAGGGAGCTCGGCCAGCAGGCTGAGCTCCCTTTCATGTTCGGGGCTGTGGTTTATTGACGTAAAGCTTGTAAGAGCCTTGTTCGTTTGCCCGTTACGCTTTCGGCAGCTTGTGACTGGGTATCTTCGAGCTTAAGCCATGCGCAATCGCCAGCTTGGCTTGTTTTACTTCCTGGGGGCTTGCTGCAAGGTCCAGCCGCCGTCGACGAAGATCACTTGCCCAGTGATGTAGTTGCTTTCCTCGCTTGTCAGGAACAGCACGGCATTGGCGATGTCGTCGGTGACGCCGCGCCTTCCCATAACCAGCGAATCGCACATAGCCTTCTCCGCACTAGGATCCGAATAGGTGGCCTTGTTGATGTCGGTTGCGATGGAGCCGGGGGCCACAGCGTTAACGTTGATGCCGAGTTCGCCCAGGCCATGCGCATAGGTGCGGGTAAGCGAATTAGTGCCGGCCTTGCACAGGTTGTAGAGCGGCGTGTTTGGCCCCGTGAGGATGGAGCTTACCGAGCTGATGTTTACGATGGATTGGCCGCCACCGTTTTCCTTGTGATATTTAGCAAACCAATCGCAGGCGAAGAGCTGGCTTTTGAGGTTGGTATCGATGTTGCGCTGCCACATGTCCTCGGTGACTTCGCCGACAGGCGTTGCCTCCCAGATGCCGGCGTTGTTCACAAGCACGTCGAGCGCATCGAAGCGTTCCACCACAGCTTCTAGGAAGGCGTTGATGGACTCCATGCTGGCCACGTCGCAGGTTTCGTACATTACACGCTCGTGTTCGCCGTGGGTGAAAGGCTCAAGCTCTTTCAGCAGGGCATCGATGTCGCGCGGGGAATGGCCGCATAGCGCAACGTTTGCCCCAGCTTCGAGAAACTTTTCGGCGCAACGTCGCCCGATTCCTCGAGCGGAGCCAGTGACAACGACTGTTTTACCTGAAAAATCGTAGGAAACCATGAAGCAACTCCTTTCGTTCGTGCTTTACATCAAGTATAGACAAATGCACGCGAACAAACTGTTTTGTTAGAATTAACAAAGCTGTCGGCGGCATGTTTGCCAGCAGGCGCTGAAAACAGATGTTTTAATTTAAGCCGCCTGATGAGGTGGCTTAAATTTACGGAAAACCTTGCTCGTCTAAACCGCTGGAAAAGCGAGTGCGAGCAACGTTGTGAAGAGGTCAAGACAGATGATTACGTATCAGTCAGGACATGTGTGCGAAAGCGCGAGCACTCTTATTGAGGAGCAGGTTGCCAGCCGCATCAACATGAAAGACCATACGCTCTACGATTTTTCGGAGAACGCGGAGGATTTCGCCAAGAACTACATGGGTTGGACTTCGCTGGCCAGCGAGCCACCGTATTCAATCGACGAGATTCAGGCTTTCGCCGACGAGATGATCTTGCGCGGTATGAACACCGTGGTTCTTATCGGTCAGGGCGGCTCCACTCAGGCACCGATGACGATGACCAAGTACAACTCGGTCGACTCGAACCTCATTAAGTTCCGCACGCTTGATTCCGTGTCGCCTGCGCGCGTTCGCACCATCATGGCCGGTATCGATGTTGAGCACACCTTGTTTGTGCAATCCTCTAAGTCGGGAAGCACCATTGAGCCTGCGCTCGTTACCAAGGCTATTCTTGATTTCTTGGCGGATAGCTTGCCTGAAGACGAGATCGGGAATCATTTCATCGCTATTACCGACCCTGGCTCCGAATTGGAGAGGGAAGCTTACGAGCGCGGTTGGGCTAAGGTTTTCTCGGGCGAGCCCACCGTGGGTGGCCGTTATTCCGCCTTGTCGGTGTTCGGCTTGGTCCCTGCTGCTTTGGTGGGCATTCCGCTGCATACCCTGATGGAGAGCGCCGCCGAGGCCGAGCGCATCTGCTCTACGGACTCGCTGGACAACCCGGCCGTCCTGCTTGCTTCCTTTTTGTACGACAACCTGCGCGCTGGGCGCGATAAGTTCAGCTTCCTGTGCCCTAAGCGCGGACGTGTTTTGGGTCTGTGGGTTGAGCAGCTTATCGCCGAATCGGTAGGCAAAGAAGGCCACGGTATTCTTCCTAATATCGAGATTGACCCGCTGACCTTGTCCTTTGATCCAGGCGATCGCACGGTCATCGTGTATAACACCAAAACCGACCTATGGGATGAGCGTCAGAATTTCTCGCGTTCCATCGAGTTCGTGAGCCCCACCATCCCCCGTATGGATTTCAAGGTCGACGGCGTCGGCGATCTGGTGGGCCACTTCGTAATGTGGGAATACGCCACCGCGATGCTCGGCTATCTGATGAAGGTGTGCCCCTTCGACCAGCCCGACGTTCAGGTTGCCAAAACTCGCGTGCTTGAGATCTTGAAGGAAGGCCGTCCCAAGCCTACCTGCGTTCAGGGTGGTTTGGTCGGCATTCCCTTGGGTCAGGTTGAGGTTTGCGTTTCCGACGCTCTGCGCGGCGATCTTTGGCGCCTTTCAATCGGCGAGTCTCTGCGCGTTCTGCTTGAGAGCATCCGCCCCGGCGATTTCTTCAGCATCAATGCTTTCTTGCCCTTCGCGGGTGAAGGCCGCCGTGAGGCTTTGGAGGAAATCCGCCATGCTATGGCCGACCGCTTCGGCACTGTTTCCTGTCTTGAGATTGGCCCACGTTACCTGCATTCGGTTGGCCAGCTGCAAAAGGGCGGCATGAACAAAGGCGTTTTCCTGATTTTGTCTTCCGAGGAAGCGCAGGACATTCCGGTGACCGACGAGCGTGCTTCGAGCTTGGGCGAGCTTGCCAAGGCTCAGGCGCTGGGTGACTACACCGTTTTGAACGAGCGCGGCCGCCGCGCCGTTTATCTGCATCTTCCCGATAACTCCGCAATGACTTTGCGCGCGCTTGCCAAGGCTATTCGCCACACCCTGGCGCAGATGTAAGGTGCCCTGCCATGGAAGCTTTGCATGTTCAGGTTAAGGGTATTGTCCAAGGTGTAGGGTTCAGGCCTTTCGTGTACCGCTTGGCTCACGAGCATGGCTTGAATGGTTGGGTGCTCAACTCCGTTGAGGGTGTTTTCATCCGTGTTGAGGGCGACCCCGACGAGCTTGATCGCTTTGTCATTCGCGTTTCCGAGGAAGCCCCAGCGGCAGCCCAGGTGTCGGAGATTGACATCGAGGAAGTTGAGCCGGAAGGTTATGAAAGCTTCGAAATTCATTTTTCGGACGACGTTCCTTCGCTGGAGACGACCTTCGTGTCGCCCGACCTGGCAACCTGCGACGCCTGCGTGTCGGAGTTGTTCGACCCGAGCAACCGTCGCTATCGCTACCCCTTCATTAATTGCACCAATTGCGGACCGCGTTTCACGATTTTGCGGCAGCTCCCTTACGACCGCGCCAACACCTCCATGCGTGCGTTCAAGATGTGCCCGGAATGCCAAGGCGAATACGACGATCCTTCCAATCGCCGTTTCCATGCTCAGCCGGATGCGTGCTTTGATTGCGGGCCGCAGATCGGTTGGGTGCGTCGCGCCGAGCAGAGCCCCGCTCTAACTGACATCGAGTGGGCGAGCGACCGCGATTCCTCCGACAAGATCATCGCTGCTGCCGTCGAGCTTTTGCGCGAAGGCGGCATTCTGGCGCTTAAAGGCCTGGGCGGTTACCACCTGGTATGCGACGCCGCAAACGAGCAGGCCTTGGCAAACTTGCGCGCGCGCAAGCATCGCGACGGCAAGGCTTTTGCCGTTATGCTTGGCGGCCTTGATGAGGTGCGCGAGTTTTGTCAGGTGAACGATGCGGAAGCCGAGCAGCTTGAACATCCGGCGCGCCCGATCGTCTTGTTGAAGAAGCGCCCCGACGTGAGCTTTGCCGTCGGCTTGGCCGACAAGCTTCCCGAGCTGGGCGTCATGCTTCCTGCAACGCCCTTGCAGCATCTGATCGTCAATGATTTCGGCGGCATGCTGGTTATGACTTCGGGCAACTTGCACGATATGCCCATCGTCACGACGGAGGCCGATCTTTTCGACCAGCTGGGTTCCATCGCCGATGGCTTCGTGGTCAACAATCGCGAGATCATCAGCCGCTACGACGACTCCGTGTTGAGGATCTTTGACTTGGGCGAAGCGGGCTATGTGACCCAGTTCGTTCGCCGTGCGCGTGGCTATGCCCCCGCACCGCTTAACCTGGAGCCTTCCGCTCAAGATCTTGCCGGCACGGGCTCGGACACCGAGGGTTCCGCCGCCGAGCCGCATCAGCTTGCCGATATGGTTACCGCCAACCGCTGCGTGTTGGCTGCTGGCCCCGAGCAGAAGAATACTTTCACCTTCGCTCGCGGAGGAAAAGCCTTCAACTCCCAGCATTTGGGCGACTTGGAGGATGCCGCATCTTTCGATGCCTGGCTTGAGACCATGAAGCTCTATGAGCGCTTGATGAATTTCAACCCCACGGTGCTCGTTGCCGACGCTCACCCTGAGTATTTACCGAGCAAATGGGCACGTGAACAGGCAAAATCCCGGAAGCTTCCTTTGCTGGAATGCCAGCATCATCATGCTCACATCTTGTCGGTGATGGGCGAGAACAAGCTTGCTGGCCCTGTGTGCGGCATTGCCTTCGATGGCACGGGCTATGGCTTCGATGGTTCCATTTGGGGTGGCGAGGTGCTGCTTTGCAACCTGCAGGCCTTCGAGCGCTTTGCCAATTTCGCCTACTTCCCCTTGCCCGGTGGGGCTGCAGCGGTGAAGAACCCCGATCGCACCGCCTTCGGCGCGCTGTGGGCTTTTGACCTGCTTGATCACCCTGGCGCCAAGCCGCTGCTCGATCGCCTGTCCGCAAGCGTCGAGCTTCTGGAGCAGATGATCGAAAAGGGCATCAATTCTCCCATGACTTCCTCGGTCGGGCGCCTGTTCGACGCAGTTGCCGCCCTTACCGGCGTGTGCAGCAAGCCCACTTATCAGGGTGAAGCGGCCATCTTGCTTGAGGCACTTGTGCACCAAGGCATTGCTGAGGGGTGCTTGGACCCCTCCAACAACGAGGCTTACCCCATCGATTTGATAAAGAACACGGCAACGGAAAGCTCCACCGCCGAGGACACCTCGGTGGTGCTGTTCGACGCCGCTCCTGCCTTCAAGGCAATTCTTGATGATGTTGCCGCAGGTACGGAGCCCGCGCTGATTGCTCAGCGTTTCCATAATGCAATGGTCCAGGTGATCCTGCAGGCGGCGCAGCTGGTGTACAACGTTTACGGTGTGACCACGGTCGCTTTGGGCGGCGGCGTTTTCCTTAACCGCTATTTAAGCGAGCACGCGGTTTCGAAGCTGATTGAGCTCGGTTTCACGGTTGCTCTGAACCGTGAGCTTCCGCCGAGCGATGCGTCCGTTTCGTACGGACAGGCAGTGTTAGCATTGAATGCGCACGAGCCTTTTGAAGAGGAGTGATGAATAATGTGCCTGGCTATCCCCGCACAGATTTCCGAGATCACTGATGACCATTTGGCCATCGTCGACATTTTGGGCGTTAAGCGTGAATGCTCTTTGGATTTGACGCCTGCGGCTCAGGTGGGCGATTTCGTTTTGGTTCACGCTGGCTTCGCAATCGAAGTCGTTTCCGAGGAATATGCGCAGGAAACCCTTGATTTGATTCGCGAGATTCCCGAGCTTGCCGACGTCGAGGGGCTCTAAGCATGCAGGTCGCCGATCTTAATCAGTTTAAAGATCCCGAGCTTGCCCGCGGCCTTATCCATTCGATTCAGAAATGGGCGCCCGAGCAGGCTACTTTGATGGAGGTTTGCGGCACTCATACCGTCGCCATCGCACGTAACGGCCTGCGCACGATGATGCCCGAGGGCACGCGCCTGGCTTCAGGCCCTGGCTGCCCGGTGTGCGTCACTTCCAACAAAGATATCGACACGGTCATCGCTTTGTCGCGCGTCCCGGGGGTAACAATCACCACCTTCGGCGACATGACGCGTGTCCCTGGCTCCACCTCGAGCCTTCTTAAGGAACAAGCTGAAGGCCGCAACATCCGCATCGTCTATTCCCCGCTCGATGCTCTGCGCTACGCGCAAGAACACCCCGATGAGCAGGTTGTTTTTGTAGGTGTTGGCTTTGAGACGACCACTCCCTTGGTGGCTATGGCCATCAAGCGGGCCCGCGCCTTGGGCCTGAAGAACTTCAGCGTCTTCGTTGCCCATAAGAACATGCCGGGTGCTCTTGAAACGATCGTTTCTGACCCCAAGCTCAAGATAGACGCCCTCATCCTTCCTGGCCATGTGTCCACGATCATCGGTGCTAAGCCCTATGAGTTCCTTGCCAAGAAGTATGGGATTCCCGGTGTTATTACCGGTTTTGAGCCGGTGGACGTGCTGCAAGGCATTGCGATGCTCATGCGTCAGCTGCACGAGGGTCGCGCTGAGATCGAGATTGCCTATGCCCGCGGCGTTATGCCCGAGGGCAACCCCGTGGCAATTGCGGCGATCGACGAAGTGTTCGAGACCGTGGATGCTACCTGGCGTGGGCTGGGCGCTATCCCCGGGTCCGGCTACGCAGTGCGCCCCGAGTTTGCTGAGTTCGACGCCTTCCGCCGCTTCGAGCCAGAGGTCGAGCCCACTCAGGAGCCGCGCGGTTGCCGTTGCGGTGACGTGCTGCGCGGCATGATGACCCCCGCCGAGTGCCCGTTGTTCCGTCGTGTGTGCACTCCGGAAAACCCGGTGGGCCCTTGCATGGTTTCCTCGGAGGGCTCCTGCGCCGCATATTTTAGGTACCTGTAGAGCCAATTTGGCGCCTATAGGTGCTAGGGGTATAATTCATCTGCTGTGCATTTTCGCAATGCCGGCTTGCAAGCCTTGCTGCATCACGCAACATTAACCAACCAGACATGCTGCAAGGAAACAGGCGAAGAACCACCACGTTGGATATCGGTGGTTAATTGAGCCTAGGACATCGGAGGGTTTTTGGCTGCAGCCAAAACACATAGAAGAAAGCGTGGCGCGCTCAACATCGTCTTGATCGCCGTCGTCGTGGCTTTCGCGCTGGCAGCTCTTTCGCTTGGCGCGGTAACCAAGGCGCAAGGTTCGAGCGAGGTCGATTCCTCCACCATCGGTGTCGGCCAAAATCAATCAAGCACCACGCAGCTCGATGCCTCTCAGCGTTTCCAATCCACAACTGTTTCTGACGTCACTGACGTTGAGGATGTTACCAAGGGTGCCCAGCGCACTATTACCGTCGAGGATCCGGATCCCGTGGTTGTGCCTATCGCCATCGATCGCACCAATGATTTGGCAGTCGAGATGGCCGAGAAGTATTGCACGCTTGATCCGCTTCCTACCGCAAAGCATATCGCGCCCGACACATCTGACGGCACCTGGTCGAGCGGGATCGCAAGCGCTTACTCCATCGCCGACAACGACGACGGCAAGGGCAATTTCGGTGTGACGGACACCGCTTCGGGTATCGATCTGAGTTCCGAGAGTATTACCGTGGCCGTTCCTGAGAGCGAGTCTTGGCGACTCGGTCAGATTGCCGAGGTCTGCTACGACGGCAAAGTTGTTATTGCGACGGTTACCGACACCGGCGGTTTTGCCAAGTACGGCCGCGCGCTCGACTTGGCGCCCGGCGTATACAAGGCTTTCGGCTTTGATTCCGTCTCCGATTGGGGTACGCGCACCGTAAGCTATCGCTTCCTTTCCTAAGGAGCCTTCATGGGCAACGTTATCGTCATCGGTTGCGGGCGAGTTGGTTCGCGGCTTGCCACGATGCTTTCAAGCTACGACAACAACGTCACGGTGATCGACCGCGATGAATCGGCCTTCGCTTCGCTGGGCCGCGATTTCAACGGATCGACCATTGTTGGAACCGGCATCGACGAGGCCACGCTGCAGCATGCGGGCATCGAGGAATGCGATTTCCTTGCTTCGGTTACCCAATCCGACAACACCAACCTTATGTGCGTCGAGATTGCCAAACGCCTCTACGACGTTCCCAATGCCATCGCTCGCCTGTACAACGTAGCCCACGAGCGCACGTATTCTCAGCTGGGAATCGATTACGTCTGCGGTACCGCGTTGGTGGCCGAGGAGATTTTCTCGAAGGTTATGTCGGGTGTGGGCGACCACATCACCACCTTTGGCGACTACGAGATCCTGCAGTTTGCGCTTGATCTAAGCGCGACGGGCAAGGATTCCATCACCGTAGGCGAGATCCAAAAAGACCATATCATCCGCGTGTGCGCCTTCGAGCGCGCCGACGGTTCATCTTCATCTTTGCCCACCTCGAAGTCGGTTTTGCGCCAGGGCGATTGCGTGCTGGTTGCTGTACGTCACGGGATGTCGGGCAAGCTTTCCCGACTCATGCAGGTGTAGCTATGTATGTCGTAATCGCAGGTGGTGGAAAAATCGGCCAGTATCTTGCCGGCGTTTTGCTGGGTGATGGCAACGATGTTGCGATCATCGAGAAGGAAGCGGCAATTGCCAAGCATCTTTCCGAGGAGCTGCGCGGTTCGATCCTGGTTATCAACGGCGACGGTTGTGAGACCACCGTTCAGGAATCGGCCGGCGTTCATCGGGCGGACGTCTTCGTTGCCATTACCGGCCGCGACGAGGACAACCTGGCGGCTTGCGAGATTGCCGACCGTCTGTACCGGGTTCCCCGTTGCGTTGCGCGCGTCAACAACCCTAAGAACCTGCGCATCTTCCGCCGTTTGGGCATCGAGTGCATCTCGTCGACTAGCCTTATCGCCCGCATGATTCAGGAAGAGGCAACGGTGGGATCGATGACGGTCGCCGTTTCTTTGACCAACGACGATTTGGCGCTCGAGAGTGTTATGACGCCGCGCATGTTCAAGAAAAACGATTCCGAGAAGGGCATATCTGCCCTCGATCTGGATGAGCATTTTGAAGACGGCATTCGTTTGGTTGCGGTGAACCGTGGTGGTGATATCGAGGTCGTGGGAACGGAAACTCGCATTCTTCCCGGCGACCATGTAATCTTGGCTGCAGATACCGACAAGCTCGAATTCGCACGTCGTGTTATCAAGGGGCTTTAAAGGAAAGGGACTTTAATGATCGGTCGTTACACCCGCCCTGCCATGGGCGCTATTTGGGAACTCCAGAACAAATTTGAGATCTGGCAGGAAATCGAGGTGCTTGCTTGCGAAGCTCAGGCCGAGCTTGGACAGATCGGCATCACTAAAGATGAAGCCGCCTACATCCGCGAGCATACCAATTTCACGGTTCCCGAGATCGACGAGATCGAGAAAGTCACCAATCACGATGTCATCGCCTTTAAAACGGTTATGGCAAACTACGTCAACGCCGACATCCCTGAAGGCGAGCCCAAGCCTGGCCGCTGGATTCATTTCGGTATGACCTCCTCCGACCTGGGCGATACTGCGCTGAGCTATCAGGTTACCCAGGCGCTCGACATCATTCTTGAGGATGTTAAGCAGCTCGGCGAGACTTGTAAGCGCCGCGCCTTCGAGATGAAGGACGTGCTTTGCGTCGGCCGCACTCATGGCATCCATGCCGAGCCTATGACCTTCGGCATGAAATTTGGATCGTGGGCATGGGCTTTGAAGCGTGCACAGACTCGTCTTGAGCAGGCCCGCGAGGTAAGCGCAACGGGCGCCATCTCGGGTGCGGTAGGCACCTATTCCAACATCGATCCTTTCGTTGAGGAATACGTGTGCGAGAAGCTTGGCCTTACCCCTGACCCCTTGTCCACTCAGGTTATCGCTCGCGACCGTCATGCCGGCGCCATGTCCGCGCTGGCCGTGACCGCTTCCACTTTGGAATCCATCGCCATGCAGGTTCGTCTGCTTCAGCAGTCCGACGTCATCGAGGCCGAAGAGCCTTTCACCAAAGGCCAGAAGGGCTCCTCTGCCATGCCCCACAAGCGCAACCCCATCACTGCGGAGCGCGTGTGCGGCCTGTCCCGTGTAGTTAAGGCGAATACCCAGGTTGCCTACGATAACGTGGCCCTGTGGTACGAGCGCGACATTTCGCATTCCGGCGCCGAGCGCGTTGCCCTGGCCGACTCCTTCATCGCCTTGGACTATATGTTCAGCAAGATGCAGTGGATGCTTGACGGTCTGCAGACCTATCCCAACAAGATGGAGCACAACCTCTGGCGCACCAAGGGCCTTATTTTCTCGTCCAAGGTTCTTCTTGCCCTGGTTCAGACGGGCCTTACCAACGAAGAGGCTTACGTTATCGTTCAGCGCAACGCCATGGCGGTTTGGGACGATATTCAGCAGGCAGTTGATGGCCCCAGCTATCGCGAGCGCATCGAGGCCGACCCCGATGCCGCCGGCATTGCCGACAAGCTCGACGAGATCTTCGACCCCTGGGCATTCTTGACCCGCAAAGATCGCGTATTCGATCGTTTGGAGGGCTTGGAGTTCTAAGAAACTCAGGGCTTATATGTCGTACAATCACCCGTAACAAAACGGGAAAGGATGCTCATGGAAGAGTACAAGAAGGAATTCATCGAGTTCATGGTTGAGAGCCAAGTGCTCAAGTTCGGTTCGTTCACCTTGAAGTCCGGGCGTCAGAGCCCCTTCTTCATGAACGCCGGCGCTTATGTCACGGGCGACCAGCTTCATCGTTTGGGCCTGTATTACGCTCGCGCCATCCATGGCAACTTCGGTGACGACTTCGACGTGGTCTTCGGTCCTGCTTACAAGGGCATCCCCCTGTCGGTTGTTACGGCCATGGCTTACCACGAGCTTTACGGTAAAGAGATTAAGTACTGCTCCAACCGCAAAGAGGTTAAGGACCACGGCGAGGGCGGCAAGCTCTTGGGTCACGTTCTTCAGGACGGCGACCGCGTGGTTATGGTTGAGGATGTCACGACTTCCGGTAAATCCATCGACGAGACGCACCCTATCATCACCGAGGCTGCCGACATCGAGATTAAGGGCCTGATTGTTTCCCTGAATCGTCAAGAAGTTGGCAAGGGTGGAGTGAAGTGCGCTTGCGACGAGGTTTCCGAGAAGTACGGCTTCCCCACGGCGGCTATCGTTACGATGTCCGAGGTCACTGAGTACCTGTACAATCGCGAGGTTCAGGGCAAGGTGCTCATCGACGATGAGATGAAGAAGAGTATCGACGCTTATTACGAGCAGTACGGCGCTAAGGAATAAACGGCGCTCCTTCCTGTGGCAGTAAGTCCGAGCACGCAACGTCGAGTTGATCGGTCGGATGGTCTGCGATTTCGCTTAACAACAAAAGCCTCACTCCTTCAGAGGAGCGAGGCTTTTGTTGTTGCGGCAGGGGTTTTGAGTTCTGCATGTTATATACAAGGCGAGTTTTGGGCTCTACCCGCGAGCTGAGAAGCTTTCCTTGGGCGATGTTTTGTGCCAGCTGGCGCTACTCCATTTCCAGGTCGGAAACTTCGAGCGGCATGGGCTGGCCAGTCCAGAGTTCGAACTGTTTTGCGCCCTGGTAGAAGAGCATGGACAGGCCGTTTGCGCACTGGCAGCCGGCTTCCTTAGCAAGCGAGAGAAGCTTGGTTTCCGCTGGCGAGTAGATGGCGTCCTGCACAGCCATGCCGGCAGGGAAGTAGCTGGCATCGGGGACGACGCTTTGGCCTTCGAGTTCGGCCATGCCAACGTTAGTGGTGTTGGCGAGCATCTGCGCTGTAGCCATTTCTTCTTTAAGAAGGTCAAGATCGTTCAGGTCGCACAGGCGGGCCTTGCAAGAACTTTTTTCGTTGATGAGCGCGACGGTTTCGGCGGCGTGACCCCAGGACTTGCCACCCGCGCGATTGAAAACAACGAGCTCGCCCAGCTCGTAATCCATCGCGGCAGTGATGGCAACGGCCGAACCCGCACCGCCCAAGCCCAGAAGAACCATCTTGTTGCCCTTTACGGTGACGCCCATGTCCTCAAAAGCCTTGAGCATGCCGTAACCGTCGGTGTTGTAGCCAGAGAGCACGCCGCCATCGTTGACGACCGTGTTGCAGGCCCCGATCATCTGAGCGGTTGGGTCGATGTGATCGAAGTGGGGCAGGCAGGCAATCTTGTTAGGCATGGTAAGGCTGCACCCGCGAATACCCAGGGTGCGTACGGCGGTAAGGCAGTCGCCGATCGTCTGCTCGTTGGCGGTGAAGGCGACGTAGGCGTAGTCGAGCCCGGCTTTGGTGAAGGCTTTGTTGTGAAGCTTGGGGGAGAAGCTGTGCTTAACGGGGTCGCCGAAGACGCAGCAGACTCCTGTTCGTGCGGTGATACGTGAGGTCATGGATGCTCCTGTTCCTTCGATCGCATTATGCCTGTGGTGGAGCGCTGCCAAGTTAGAGGGCACGCGCTGCCGGTATGTTGCCAAGCTTGCGGTGGTAGTTGTCCCTCATTATAGGCTGCATCTGGACCTCGCTTACCAAGTGTTTGCCCAGTGAGCGTTTGCTTTTACAGAACCAATAGAGCTTGAGGCCCTAGCGTGTTCGCTAACGTTGACACACGCGTGGCGATTGTTCATTGCGAGCCTTGCTCGGCACCAATAGGCTAATTCGTGCATGAGGTGAAGATTTATGCATTAAACGAATGAAAGGAGCTCAGGTGAAAAGGTTTATCGCTTGCCTGACCGTTATGACCGCCGCGCTTGCCCTGGTGCTTGCCCTGGCTGGCTGCGGAAGCACCGATTCCTCGAGCAAGTCTGGCTCTGAGACCAAGTCGGTGACCATCGGCACCTTGGCCACCGAGGATATCCTGCCCATGTGGGTTGCCGAAAGCGAGTCGCTGTTCGCCGACGCTGGCATCGACGCCACGGTGACCACCTTCCAGTCGGCCACCGAGCTTATTGCCGCCGTTAACGCGGGTGAGGTCGACCTTGCCATGACCGATCCCATGGTCACGGCGTCGCTCTATGCTTCCGGCACCGACGTTCAGGTTTCTTGGGTTACTTTGGGCATGGACGCCAAGCAGGGCCGCTTCGGCATCATGACCTCCGACAGCTCCATCAAGAGCTTGAAGGATTTGGCGGGTGTGCCTATCGGCGTTGGGTCCAATACCATTCTTGAGTATGTCATGGATACGCTGATGGAAAACGCTGGTGTGGACGAGGACGATATCAAGGTAGAGGAACTTCAGAAGCTTCCCGTTCGTTATGAGTCCATGGCTTCCGGCCAGGTTAAGGCCGCAGCATTGCCTGCAAGCTTGCTGGCCTTGGGCGAGGCAAACGGCTTTACGGTTGTCGCCGACGACACCACGGGCGAGAACATCTCTCAGTCGGTCATGATCGTGCGTTCCGAGTTCGTCAGCGATGAAGCCGGCCAGAACACGCTTGATGCTCTTAAGGATGTTTGGAACAAGGCGGTCGAGAAGATCAACGCCAACCCTAGCGATTACCGATCCCTTCTTGCCGAGAAGGCCAATCTCTCCGATGCCATCGCTGAAACCTACGAGGTCAGCGAGTATCCCATCTGCCAGCTTCCTGAGCAGAAGATGGTCGACAATGTCCTTACTTGGATGAAGAAGAAGGGTTACCTTGACGAAGGTATCACCTACGATGCGGAAAGCGGCTGTTTCAAGGGCCGCAGCTAGGAACCCGTTTGCTTGAGTAAAATCAAGGACCAAGGCAAATACGCCTTGGTCCTTGTTCTTGTTTACAGAGGAGCTTCAGTTTGCTTGTATTCGATAAGCTTGTGGTTGATTACCGCACCGATTCCGCAGGTCAAACGACCATGCGGGCGCTTGATGGCTTGAGCTTGGAGCTCGCGACGGGTGAGGCCGTGTCGATTATCGGGCCTTCGGGCTGTGGAAAATCGACCTTGTTGCGCCTGGCCGCAGGTTTGATGCAGCCGAGCTCGGGCACGGTGAGCCTGGATGGCGCAGAACTTAAAAGCCCTCGGTCGGACACGGCTTTGATCTTGCAGGATTACGGCCTGCTCCCCTGGAAATCGGTGTTTGCCAACGCAGAGTTGGGCCTGAAGATTGCCCACGTTGTCGCGCCGGAGCGTAAAGCCCGTACGCTCGAGGCCCTAAAGAAGGTTGGCCTGGCGGGTTTCGAGAAGCGCTATCCCGCGGAGCTTTCGGGAGGAATGCAGCAGCGCTTGGCCTTGGCGCGAGCTTTGGCCATGGATGTGAACCTTCTTTTAATGGATGAACCTCTGTCGGCCTTGGATGCGCTGATGCGCGAGGAGCTTCAAGATACCCTGCTTGATCTGTGGAAGAGCTCGAAGCATAGCCAGATTCTGGTGACTCATTCCATCGAGGAAGCGGTGTTCTTGGGTCAGCGTATTGTGGTCATGTCGCCCAGGCCGGGGCGTGTGCTCGGGATTGTGGACAACCCGGAAATGGGTGCGCGAACCTATCGCAGCGACGATGTGTTCTTCGAGCGGTGTAAGAAGGTGCGCTCCTTGTTGGATGCGGGCGTGGCGCAGGCTACCGAGCAGGAAAAGGGGGCAACGCATGAATAACGCTATCAAGCAGGTACTTTGCTATGTTTTCGGCATTGTTTTCGTGCTGGCGGCTTGGGAGTTTGGTTCGCTTGCCTTAAATACTCCCGCCTTCCCTACGCCGCAGGAAACAGTTCCGGTGTTTTGCCGCTACGCCGAGGCCTTGGTGCCCGATTTCTGCATCAGCTTGCACCGCGTCGGGTTCTCGCTGGTGGTGGGCACTGCGCTCGGCCTGCCGTTGGGTTTGTTCTTAGGTCGTTCGCGCAAGGTCGATGCGCTCTTTGCGCCTGTTTTGTACATCTTGTATCCGCTGCCTAAGATCGTGATCCTGCCCATCTTGCTGGTTTTGTTCGGCTTGGGCGGCACGCCGAAAATCGTCCTTATCACTTTGACGATCTTCTTCCAGGTGGTTATGGTCATGCGCGACGCTGCCAAGGCGATCCCCGAGCCCATGATCGAGTCGGTGCGCAGCTTGGGAGCAAGCAAACTCGACGTTTGGCGCCACGTTATCTTGCCCGCCACCTTGCCCGAGCTTTTCACCACCCTGCGTGTTTCCACGGCCATCGCCATCGCTGTTCTGTTCTTCAGCGAGTCGATTGCGGGCTCCACCGGCGTGGGTTATTTCATTATGAACTCGTGGGCGATGGTCAACTATCCGCGCATGTTCGCAGGCATTATTGCGCTTGCCATTTTGGGCGTGCTCATTTACCTGTTCTTCGACCTGTGCGAGCGCAGGCTTACTCGCTGGCGCCGCGCGGGGCAGCGCTGGTAGAGGCAAAGCTCCTAAGCAAGGGCGCCTAAGCGCGGCCTGGGGTGCAAGGCCGGGGCGAGTTTGAGGGGCAAGAGCTTGGCATGGTATCGTTTTGAGCATGAGGAAACGCACCCAACAGACCGAGCGCACCAAAGCCGACATCGAGCAGGCTTTTTGGTGTTTGTACGCGCAAAAGCCTATTGAGAAGATCACGGTCGCTCAGGTTTGCGAGCTTGCCGGATACAATCGCGGCACCTTCTACCTGCACTTTCAGGATGTCTACCAGCTTTTGGAGATAATCGAGGATCGCTTTTTGCAGGGCATGGTTGCCTGCGTTGAATCGTGCATGAAGCGCCTGTCCGACGACGGCTCCAAACTTGCGCGTATTGCTGCGTTGGCGGAAGTCGTTTCCTATTACGAGCGGAATAAACGCTACATCGTGGTTTTGCTGAGCGACACGGGCGACCCCTCGTTTCTAATCAAACTCAAGCAGGGTCTTAAGCCCTTGTGGCGCAAGTACGTAGTTGCCGATACCGGCGAGCATTCCGAGCAAGAAATCGATTTGATTTTGGAATACACCCTCACGGGGACTTTGTTCATGATCTCGCGCTGGTTGCAGGACCCGGGCGATATCTCGAAATCCCAGATCGGCCACTTGATTTATGATGCGGCAATTCGCGATGTGAGCCTGCGCGTCGCACAGTAAGAAGGCTAGGCTAGGCTTGTTTTCTGGTTTGGGCAAGGCGGGGCGAGCTGGCTTCTTTTTTATTCAGGATTAGATGCTTTGGCTCTGTCTATGGGCTGGGCACACGGCTTGCGGCTGGTGCCAATCAGGCGACCCATTGTCTTGCGCCTATTTGCCTAAAGGAAGCTTGACGGTGAAGACGGTGAGTTTGTTATCGCTTGCCGCGCCGATGGAGCCATGATGCTCCTCGACGATTTTCGCGGCGATGCTCAATCCCAAACCATGCCCGGCCGCGTCGCTGTGGGTGCGCGCTTTGTCGGCGCGGTAGAAGCGGTCGAATACGTGAGGCAGGTCTTCGGCGGGAATCTGCGCGCCTGAATTGGATACGCTGAACAGCGCCTGGTTTCCTTCCTTTTTTAAAAGCACATTGACCTGCCCGCCCTTGCCGGCGTACTTGCAGGCATTCTCGAGCAGGGTGTTCACCAGACGGTCGATCTTGCTCTCGTCGCCTTGAAGAACGATGCCTTCCTCAATCTGGTCGGTGACGGTAATGTTGTTTTCCCAGGCCAGCGATTCGAATTGCAGAAGCGTGCCCTCAGCAATGGTGGAAAGGTCGAGCTGCGAGAACTGATGGCTTTCGGGGAGGCCTTCGTCAAGGCGCGCGAGGGTGAGCATGTCGTCCACCAGGCCCTGCATGCGCTTGGCCTCGTGCTCGGTGCTTTCGAGCCACTGCGATTGGCTTGCCACGCTTGAATCCGCGTGCTTCTGCACAAGCGAGGTGTTGGCCAATATGACGGTGAGCGGGGTCTTCAGCTCGTGCGAGGCGTCCGCCACGAAATTCTTCTGCGCCGTCCAGGATTCCTCCACGGGCTTAAGGGCCCAGCGGCTGAAGTACAGGCTGATGACGAAGAAGACGACGAGCGCGCCCAAGCCTGCCAGAACAAGGATCACCGCGAGCTGCTGCCATCCTTGGATGGAGCTCATGTCGGCGTAGGCGACGTAGGCGGTGTCGCCAATGAAGGCAACGTGGCAGTACAGTCCCAGGTCGTCCAGAGCTTCGCTTTTCTGCACGATGCTTGCGCTTTGGTCGAAGTCGGAGGAGTGGATGGTGTCGGTGAGGGCATCCTCAAGGATATAGTCAGACAAGCGCGCGGAACTTGCATCGGACAGGTAGCTGTAGGATCCGTCCGAGCTTACTTTGTACACCGCGATGGGCGTTAAGTCCTTGTCGCCTCGGTTACCGATGCTCGATGCAACTTTGGAGCGGTCGTTTTTAGCCATATCGACGGCGTCGGACTTGCTGATGTCGCCCGATTGCTCGAGCGCATAGGTGACATAGGGTTTAAGTGCCTCGTCAAGCGCGCCGTCGACCTGCGCCTGGGTTTGCTGGTGGTTGAAGAAAAGAATGCCGCCCAAGACGACGACGAGCACGACCGCGACCGTCGCCATGTTCAAAGCCACGAACTTGCTGCGCAGCTTTCCGAGCATGGATTTGTCTTTGAACAGCGTCATTGATTATTCTTCGTCTTTCACCGAGAGGCGGTAGCCGAGCTTGCGCAGCGCTTCGATTTGCACGTTGGCGCCGATGAAGCGGAACTTCTTACGCAAGAAGGATACATAAGCTTCAACGTTGTTGTCTTCGGCCTGCGAATCGACGCCCCAGATTTTGTTGCGGATGCTGTCTTTGGGCAGGATCTGGTCGTGGTTGGTCATCAGCAGGCGCGCGAGTTGGAATTCCTTGTGGCTCAGGTGCACGGTCTTGCCGTTGCAGTTGAGGTCCTGGTTTTCCAAGTCGAGCTCCAGGTTGCCAACCTGGGTGGTTTCGAAGTGCACCTCGCCTTGGCGGCGCAGCAGTGCGCGCAGATGGGCAAGCAGCTCAGAAGGGCTGAAGGGCTTGGTCATGTAATCGTCGGCCCCGGAGTCGAAGCCGCGGATCTTGTCGGGAATCTCGGCGCGAGCGGTGAGCATGAGCACCGGGCAGGAAATGCCCTTGCGGCGCAGCTTAGTTACCACCTCGAAGCCGTTCATCTTGGGCATCATGACGTCCAAGATGATGACGTCGTAAATGCCGGACTCGCCGTAATCGAGCGCGCTTTGCCCATCGTGCACCAGGTCGACCTGATAATCGTTTTCTTCAAGAATCGCGCCAAGGGCCTGCGCCAAGCGAACATCATCTTCGGCGATAAGCACTTCCATGGCAGCTCCTTTGCAAACAGGGCGAAGCGGGACGAAAAAAGGATGCTCGGACAGGTGTCCGAACATCCTTGATTTTACCGATAAAGCTGAAACAGGGCTTAAAGTCGAATCGGCTTTGCGCCTATTCGTTTTCCTTGGTGGCAGCCGTGTTATCGCCCGTGTCGCCCTGCGCACTGGTATCGGCGCTGCTGTCGGCCGAGTTGTCGGATGAAGTGGTGTCGCTCGAGGAATCTGCGGACTCGGTGCTGGAGGTCTTCGCGGAATCGTCGATGTCGCCATCGTAGGGATACTTGGATAGCATCTCATCCATGGTGATGAAGGAATAGCCCTCTTCAACAAGCTTGGGCAGGGCCTTCTTCAGGCCGGCAACCGTTTGGGAGCGATCGCCGCCGCCGTCATGCATGAGGATGATCGAGCCGCCCTCGGCCTGCATGAGCACGTTGTAGATGTGATCGGCGCCGGGCTTGCTCCAGTCCATGGTGTCGAGGCTCCAGCCCGCCTCGCAGGTGATGAGGTCTTTGATGTTGTCGGCGGTCTTTTCGTTAAGGTTGCCGCCGGGTAGGCGTACCACAGTGCTTGCATCGGTGCCGGTGACTTCCTTGATGCAGGAGTATCCCTTTTCGATTTCGGTTTTCTGCTCACTGTTGGACATGTAGGTGATGTTGACGCCCTTGCCCGAGCCAGCCGCATGGTCATAGGTATGCGTGCAGATTTGGTCGCCGTCGTTGATCATGCGCTGGATGCTGCTGTTGTGGTTGGCAATCTGCTGGCCGATGGTGAAGAAGGTTGCCTTGGCGTTGTATTTCTCGAGGATATCCAAAATCTCATCGGTGGTGGTGGGCCAAGGGCCGTCGTCGAAGGTGAGGCAGATGACTTTGTCGCCCTTGGTGTCGACGTGATACTTGGTCATCACGGTGCTCTTTGCTTCTTTGGTAACCACCTCGGCGGTTTTGCCCGATTCCTGACCGGTGCGGGTTACCTTGGTGCCGTTTTGGCCTTTGGAGGTGTAGATGTGCACCGGGCCGGAGCCTTCGATGGTGGTTTTGTATTTGATTGTTTTCTCGTCGGAGTCGGTGTAGGGCTCCATGATGTCGCCGCCGTTGGTTACCGAGACAACATCGCCTTCGTACAGATGGGTGGAAAGGTCGTCAACGTCGCCATCGTTGATCTTGGCGGTGGCGCGGTAGCCTTCGCCTGAGCGGATGGTGGATCCATCGACGGCCACGTAGTTGCCGGGGGACACGTTGACCGTGCCGGCATCGAGCAGGCCCTGGACGGAGCGCTGGTTGCCTTCGACGTTGACTTCCTGGTCGTTCAAGGTGATGTGCACGGGGCGGTTGGCGTCCCAGTTTTGGAGGCCGAAGACACCTAGGGCCACTACGGCCACAAGCGCTACAGCGCCGATAATCGCCTTGCGCGCGGTGGCGAAGGGGTTGGGGCCGTGGTCTTTGGGGGCGGTGCCCGGTGTTCCCATGGGGACGAAGCGGGTGCGCTCGGTTGCCGTGCGGGCGGCATGGGCTGCACCTTGGACGAAGCCGCGGGCACCCTCTGCGCGCTCTTCCTCGCGCTCGCCCAGGTCGCGATAGCGGCTATGCGCTAGCTGGTCGTTGCGGGAGTAGCGCGACGATGCGCGTGTGGAGCCTCCGTCTTTTGCGGCGATGGAATAATCTTGCACCGTTTGGATGCCCTTCGAGACTTCTTCGGCGCTGAAACGGCTGGTGGCGCGCTTTTGGTAGCTTTGCGCGTCTGCTGCAGGGGTTGCCGGGGTGTGTTCAGTTTCGAAGCCGCGGTTTGCGCCATCGGTTGCTCTGGTGGAGCTGCGGCGCGCTTTGGGGCGCGCGGCTCGTTGCTGCTTGCGTTCCTGTTCACGGCGAACGCTTGGCCGCGAAGTGGAGGAGCGGCGAACGCTCGGGCGCGCGGACCTTTCGCCTTCGGCACCGCCAGCTGCCTGATAGTGGTTGGAGGAAGTATCCGCGTAGCGGCGCGTGGGGGTTTGGTCTTTTGTTCGTACACGGTATTCAGGCACGCCCGGCTTGCGGAACGGTGCCATGAAGTCGTAATCCTCAAGTTGCTTGGCGGCCTCGGCGCGGTTGCGTTGCTCGGAAGGGGACTCGTTGCCCCAGGATCCCGTGCCGCGGTTGCTGGAATAAGCGCGGCTTTCCTTTTCGAGCGTCTCGCGGGCGCTCGGCACCGAGACGCGCTCGCTGCTGCGTTGCTCGCGCGCGGCGCCGGCGGCTTTGGGTGCGTCAAGATTGTTGCCGGTGTTGTTTTGATCGTAAGGGGAGGTCATGTTTGCGGTCCGTTTCCCTCTGATTCGCCTACATGCAAGGAGCTTCAATGCGTGAGCTCAGAAATTTCATTCTACTAGTGATTTAAGCTCGCTTCTTTTTTATATGCAAAAGATGCATAGCTGTTTTATAAATGCGCCGATTTCTTCTTGTATATACCCCCTGGGGGTATATTATGTGGGCAGATGAAAGGAAGATTATGGTGCACGAACCAAACGGTGGGGATTGCTGCTGCAAGCACAAGGCAAGCCCTCGAAGCGACGAATTTCAGGAAAACCTGCAAAAGCGTTTGAACCGAGCCATCGGCCAGCTTAACGGCATCAAGGGGATGATCGACGATAACCGTTACTGCGGCGATGTGCTCGTTCAGCTTGCCGGTGCCGAGGCCGCGATACACAAAGTCTCGCTCATGATTCTGCAAGACCACATGCAAACCTGCGTGGTAGAGCAGATCCGCCAGGGCGATGACGAGGTTGTTGAGGAAATGGTTCAGCTCATCAAGCGCTTTGCAAAGTAAGCCTTAATCGATGAGGTTGCTATGAAGAAGAAATTCACCGTTACAGGAATGACCTGTGCCGCTTGCTCGGCTCGCGTGACGAAGGTTACCAGCGCCGTTGCGGGCGTTGATGACGTGGTGGTCAATCTGCTGAAGAACTCGATGGAAGTCGATTACGACGGTGCGCCCGAAACCACCGAGGCCATTTGCGCTGCGGTGAAGAAGGCCGGCTACGGTGCCAGTTTGGTAGAAGGCGGCACCGATCAGGCAAGCCCTGTGCAGGCGAACAAGACCACGCAGGCGGCGCAAGAGGAAACCAAGCGCATGCGCACACGCCTGATTATCAGCATCGTCTTTTGTGTGCCTTTGTTCTACCTGAGCATGGGGCATATGCTCAACTGGCCGCTGCCCAGCGTGTTTTTGGGCCACGCGAACATGATGACCTTCGCGCTCACGCAGTTTTTGCTTTTGCTGCCCATCGTCTTCGTTAACTTCAAGTTCTTCCGCGTGGGCTTTACGAGCCTTGTTCACGGCAGCCCCAACATGGATTCGCTGGTTGCCCTTGGTGCAACGGCCTCAACGGTCTACGGCGTGGCGGCGATGTATCGCGTGGGCCTGGCACTGGGCGCGGGCGACTTGGACGGCGCGCATATGGCTGCGATGGACATGTACTTCGAGTCCGCAGGCATGATTTTGACGCTAATCACCTTAGGCAAGTTTTTCGAGGCGCGCGCAAAGGGCCGCACCACCGATTCTTTGTCCAAGCTTATGGACCTCTCGCCTAAGCGCGCTGTGGTTCTTGAAGGTGAGCATGAAAAAGAAGTGCCGGTTGAACAGGTGAAACCGGGCGACCTTTTGCTGGTGAAGGCCGGCGAGCGCGTCCCGGTGGATGGCGTGGTGGTAAAGGGTTCCGCTGCGATCGACCAGTCGGTTATCACTGGCGAAAGCGTTCCTGTTGAAGTTGGCCCCGGCAGTGCCGTTACGGGTGCGACCACCAGTATGAACGGCTGGTTCACTATGAGGGCCGAGCGCGTGGGCGCCGACACCACCTTGGCGGGGATTATCCGCCTGGTGGACGAGGCGACTTCCTCCAAGGCGCCCATCGAGCGATTGGCCGACCGCATCAGCGCGGTGTTCGTCCCTGCTGTCATCGCGATTGCGCTGGTGACCTTCGTGCTTTGGTGGGCGATCACCGGCGATTTCGCTGCGGCGGTCAACCACGGCATCAGCGTGCTCGTTATCAGCTGCCCGTGCGCGCTTGGGCTGGCCACGCCTACTGCAATTATGGTTGGCACGGGGCGCGGTGCCACCGAGGGCATCTTGATCAAGAGCGCCGAGGCCTTGGAAACCGCTCAATCCGCGCGCACCATCGTCTTCGACAAGACGGGCACCATTACCAACGGCAGTCCCTGCGTGACCGACGTTGTTCCCTTTGGCGTGGAAAAAGAACAGCTGGCCTTCTTCGCTTATGCAATCGAGAAGCGCTCCGAGCACCCCTTGGCTAAAGCCATCGTTGATTACGCTTTCGACTTGGGTGTGGTGTGCAAAGAGGAAGCTGCGGGCAGTGGATCGGACGCCTCTGCCTCTGGTGCCACGAATACGCAGGAAGAAGGGCAGGCTTGCGATGAGGCAGCTCCCACCGCAGCGCAGGTGGAGGAATCCATCTGGTCCTTCGAGCAGATTCCCGGCGGCGGTATTAAAGCCGAGATCGAGGGTATCGTTTGCTTTGCAGGCAACGCGCGCTTGATGGCTGATCAGGGGATTTCCGTTGCCGACTGCGCTGATACGGCTGCGCGCCTTTCCTCTGAGGGCAAGACCGTTCTCTACTTCGCTTGGGGCGATGAGGTTCGCGGCTTGGTGGCGGTGGCCGACTTGCCCAAGGAAACAAGCGCCAAAGCCATTGCCGAGCTGGGCTCTATGGGCTTGAAAACGGTCATGCTCACGGGCGACGATGAGCGCACCGCCAAGGCCATTGCTGACCAGGTGGGCATCGATGAAGTGGTGGCAGGCGTTTTGCCTCAAGGAAAAGAAGAGATCATCCGTAAGCTGTCGGACGAGGGCAAGGTCGTCATGGTGGGCGATGGCATCAACGATGCGCCCGCCCTGGCGCGCGCCGACGTGGGTATCGCGGTAGGTGCCGGCACCGACATCGCCATCGATGCTGCCGACATCGTGCTGATGCACAACGACCTGTGCGATGTCCCCGCGGCTCTAGATTTGTCACGCGCGACCTTGCGCAACATCAAGCAGAACCTGTTCTGGGCACTCTTGTATAACGTTGTGTGTATCCCCATCGCCGCCGGCGCCTTCATCTGGGCGGGCTTGAGCTTGAACCCTTGGATTGCCGCGGCATGCATGAGCTTCTCAAGCGTGTGCGTGGTTACCAACGCCTTGCGCCTGCGCGGTTGGAAGCGCAAGGTCTAAGGCGTCTGCGCTGCCGTAGCTCATCAACTGCGTGCGAATGACTATCCGCGCCCTCATCGGTCCGATGCGTGCATGTTTGCCCGACTCGCGCTAGCCCGATTCCCGTGTATCTGCCCGCACTCGTGCCATTCCTCTTCAAATAAAAAGAAAGCTCCAGGCGCAATGCCTTGGAGCTTTATTTTTTGATGTGATGTCCGAGCTTCTTTAGCGCAGGCCCGCTTTCACCATTGAGATGCGGTCCATGCTGCGGCAGATCAGGCCGATCTTGGGAACGTAGCAATACAGCTCCATGCCCGTCTTGCAGCGGAATTGGCACTCCAAGCAGGGGTTGCGATCGCAGTAGGCAAAGGCGTCTTCGTCGGCGAAGGCAAAGACGATGGGAGGCCACTTCTTTGGCTGGACGTACTTCATCTGCATGCCGGTGAAAGTCTTGAGTGCAAACCATTTGGGCTCGCAGCCAGGCTCGCCGACCTTCCAGGAAATCTCGGTGCAGTTGTTGTTGTAGCCGCCCAAGATCTTGTAATCGAAGTGGATGCGATCGTCGACTTCTTCCCAGTTGATGGGAGCAAGAGGCTTCATTTCCTTGCCGTGGCAGCTGGGAGCCACCGCCTCGTGGCCGTAGGGCAAATCGATGCGCAGCGAGCGCTCGCCGTCGTTGATGAGTTCGATTTCCTTGGCGTCATCGAGGTTGGCGTATACGTGGCCGCAATCCTCGCAAATGAAAAACGGGATATGGGAAAGCGTGGTGCGCGGCTTCCAGCTTGCATGGGTACGCGTGGGTGAGAAATCTGCCATGTCCATCCCTCCAGTCAGTCCAATGGCTTTTAGTAAGAAACTATAGCCAATTTGCCTGGGCTTAGGAGCTTAAAGTGCTATGGGCTTGGGCGTTTTCCTTCGATTTTGTCCCGTAAAAGAAGGAAAGGTTGGCCAAGGTTTTGGAGGCCGTGTAGAGATATGGAAAAATTTTTCCACAAATCGCGAAAAGTGACCACAAAACGGGCAATCCCGAGGGCTCCTTTTCTTGACTTGCAAAGGGCGCAAACATACGATTTACCTGTTTACTTAACACCCTAAACACGGAGGGAGAGCGCGAATGAGCGTTTACCAGGAGGCATACCATCTGCCCGAATTTAACTACGACTTCGAGGGCCTCAACATCGAGGTTCGCGGTCAGATTCACATCGTCAAGTTCAACGATGCTAAGAACCTGAACGCAATGTCCTACGCTCAGATGCGTGACTTCAACGACTACCTGAAGCTCGTCCGTTACGACAAGGACGTTCGCGTCATCGTTCTTGGTGGCGAGGGCAAGTCCTTCTGCGCCGGCTTCAACCTGAACGACCTCAACCTCGACGTTCCCGAGGACATGGGCCGCGCTCAGCGTGACTTCTACATCATGCAGACCATCTGCTCCGACCAGGTTGTCAACATGCGCAACTGCCCGCAGATCATCATCGGTGCTCTTACCGGTCATGCAATCGGCGGCGGCCTTTCCCTTTCCTGCGCTTGCGACCTGCGCGTCCTGGGCGAGTCCTTCAAGATGCAGGCTGGCTACCTCAACATCGCTCTTACCGGTACCGACATGTCCGGTTCCTACTACCTGCCCCGCATCGTCGGTTTCGCTCGTGCTACCGAGGTTCTGACCACCGCTCGCCGCATTGGCGCTGAAGAGCTTCTTGAGTGGGGCTTCGCAAACCGCGTTGTCGCCGACGATCAGGCTATCGAGACCGCTGTCGAGATGGCAGAGCAGATGATCAAGAACTCCGCTCCCTTCGGCCTGCGCATGACCAAGGAGTCCCTGCAGACCTCCCTCGACAACTCCTTCGACACTCAGATCAAGATGGAGAACCGCAACCAGGTTCTGGCTTCCCAGACCGAGGATGCTCGTCGCGGCGTTCTGAAGATGAACCCCAAGCTGCGCGAGGACGTGAAGGCCAACCCCCAGAACTACACCTTCAACAACCTGTAAGGTGCCAGGCCTCTAAAGGCCTTCTGGGTTTCAACCTGATCTTCAAAGGACGGTGCGATTGCGCGCCGTCCTTTTTTGATGTTTGGCATGCCGCTCGCCCAGGTAACAGGTCGACACGTGCATGTAGCACCCGCGGCTGCGCCACGTCAGGCGAAGGCCTTACGGGTATCGCCCGTTCCGCTGTTCAGAAGCCCAGGTCAGCGACCTGGGCTTCTTCATGCGCTCACTCCTTCAGCATTTTTATGCGGATTCCTCCGGAATCCTCTTTTTGGATTTCAGAGCGAACCCTTTAAGGCTTTCGCCTGACGTGGCGCTTCGTGCGTTGACGGTTACTTGTGATAGGGCTCGTTGCGGCTGATCTTCATGGCGCGGTAGAGCTGCTCTAACAAGACCACGCGTGCCAGGTTGTGGGGCAGGGTGATAGGCCCGAAGCTGATACGCTGGGTGGCCATTTTCTTGATCTCGTCGGTGACGCCGTCGCTGCCGCCGATGACGAAGCATAGGTAGCTGTCGCCCGAAAGCGAGAGCTCGTCGATGCGCGCCGAAAGGGCTTCGCTCGAGAGCTCTTTGCCTTTGATGTCGAGCAAAAGGATGGGGCAGCGCTCGGGCAGCGCGTCAGCTAAAAGCGCGCCTTCTTTCTCGCGCGTGGAATCGGGCAGCTCGCGAACTTCGACCTTGGCGTAACCGCCCAGGCGCTTCAGGTATTCGTTGCAAGCTTCCTTCCAGAATTTCTCTTTAAGTTTGCCGACGGCGAACACGGTGATTCGAAGCATGGGGCATATCCCTTTCGCGTGGAAATTAATGCACTGTTTACGTATGGTAACGCGAGAAAAACCATGAGCCGCTATGATACTGAACTGATATACGAAAGAACCCGCGCGCGTTGTTCGCGGGCCGAAGAAAGAGAAGAAATGTCACTTCCTGCATCAGATTTGAACAAGAAGGCCGACGGCCGCACCACCATGGAACTGGGCAAGGTTCTGCCCTTGACCGCCGAGGTGAAGGACGATCACCTTTTCATCGGTGGCTGCGACATGGTTGAGGTAGCCAAGGAGTTCGGCACGGCGCTTTACGTGTTTGACCAGGCCGATCTTGAAGCTCGCATGGACGAATATGTGCAGTCCTTCAAGAAATACTACGGCGAAAAGGCCCAGGTTGCTTACGCTTCCAAGGCGTTCCAGAACAAGGCCATCGTTAAGTTGGCGCTTGAGCATGGCATGTGCCTGGACGTTTCGGGCGGCGGCGAGCTGGCTGTGGCTCTGGCTGCCGGCTTTCCTGCAAAGCGCGTGATCGTGCATGGCAACAACAAGACCCCGCAAGAATTGCGCGAGGCCATCGAGGCCGGCGTGGGCTGCATCGTGGTCGACTCTCGAATCGAACTTGGCCGTATTTCCGAGATCGCACAGGAAATGGGCGTTATGCAGGACGTTTACCTGCGCATCACCCCCGGCGTCGAGGCCGACACCCATGAGTTCATTCGCACTGGCTGCGAGGATTCCAAGTTCGGCTTTACCATGCGCGAGGATTTTGCCTTCAAGTGCGTCAAGACCGCGATTGAGACCCCTGGCGTGCGCCTTACTGGCCTGCACTGCCACATCGGCTCTCAGATTTTCGCGCTGCACTCCTTCCGCGAGGCTATCGAGGTGATGATTCAGTTCATCAAGCGCATCAACGATGAGTACGGCTACGAGATCGAGGGTCTTGATTTGGGCGGCGGCTTGGGCATTGCCTACGTTGCCGAGGAAGAGCCTCCCACGATCGAGAGCTTTGCCAAGCTCACCTGCACCGCGGTCAAGGAGCTTTGCGCCGAGTATGGTGTGAAGGAGCCCCGTATCGCAGTCGAGCCAGGCCGTTCCATCGCGGCAACCCCCGGCGTCACTTTGTATACCGTGGGCATCTTGAAGACCCTGCCCGGTATCCGCAACATCGTTGCCATCGACGGCGGCATGTCCGATAACATCCGTACCGCGCTCTACGGCTCCGATTACGAGCCTGTGATCGCCAACAAGGCAGGTCAGCCTCGCACCAAGATCGTCACTCTGGTGGGTAAGCACTGCGAGTCCGGCGACGCCGTTGCCGCCAACGCCTCCATCCAGGATCCCGACCTGGGCGACATCGTGTGCATGTTCGGCACTGGCGCCTATTGCCATTCCATGAGCAGCCGCTACAACGGCCAGACCCGCCCCGGCATTGTGTTCGTTAAGGACGGTCAGGCCAAGCTGGTTACCCGTCGCGAGAGCTACGCCGACCTTATGGCCTGCGACCTTGATTAAATTCCATCCCGTGTTTTATCGGTCCTTGTTTTTAGGAGGAAGCAAATGACGATTCGTGTTGGTTTGTGCGGAACCGGAACCGTTGGTACCGGCTGCATCGACATCATTCAAAAGCACCACGATGATTTCCTGTCTCGTTACGGCATCGACCTGCAGCTGACGCGCATTTGTTCGCGCAGCTCCGAAGTGGCCGAGGCGCACGGGCTGGGCTCTTTGTTCACCTCCGATTACCGCGAGGTAGTTTCGGCTGACGATGTTGATTTGCTTATCGAGCTGTTTGGCGGTACCGGCATTGCCAAGGACGTGATCACCGAGGCCCTGCAGAACGGCAAGCACGTGGTTACCGCCAACAAGGCTGTTATGGCGTCTTCCGGCGAGGAGATTGCTGCTTTCGCCCATAAGAACAACCTTGAGTTGGGATTTGGTGCCTCCGTTGGTGGCGGCATCCCCATCATCGGCCCCTTGAAGCATTCCTTGGGGGCTAACGACATCACTTCGATCATCGGCATCGTTAACGGCACCACCAACTATATGCTCACGCGCATGGAAGCAGGCCTTTCTTACGACGAGGCACTTAAAGAAGCGCAGGACAACGGTTTCGCCGAGGCCGACCCAACCGCCGACGTCGACGGTTTCGACGCTGCGGCCAAGATCGCGATTCTGGCTGCCATCGGCTTCAATGTGAAGATCACCATCGATCAGGTGCATACCGAAGGCATCCGTCGTTTGAGTGCGCTCGACCTATCCACTGCGCACGACATGGGCTATGCCGTGAAGCTTCTGGCCATCACCGAGCGTAGCGGCGAGGGTGTGGTTGCTCGCGTCCATCCGGCTATGATCCCGCTTGATCATCAGCTGGCAAGTGTCAACGGGGTGTACAACGCAATCTACGTTACGGGTGACGCTGTGGGTGAGGCCATGTTCTTCGGCGAAGGCGCCGGCGCCGGCCCTGCCGCTTCCGCGGTGATGGGCGATGTGGTTGATATTGCTCGTCGTCTTGAAAAGGGTGCTCCTGCTCTGGGCGGCTACACCGTGCCCGACAACTGCCCTGTTGTGGATATCTCCACCCTGGAAATGAAGTACTACCTGCGCTTCCGCGTGGCCGACCGCCCTGGCGTTCTGGCCAAGATGGCAACGGTATTCTCTGAGTACGGGGTTTCGCTGCAATCCGTTCAGCAGATGGGCAACAAGCAGCGCGACGACGTGAACTTGGTGTTCATCACGCACTCCGCCAACGAGGGTAAGATCAACGATGCAATCGACGAGATTTTGAGTCTCGACATCGTCACCGGCGGCGCCCCCTCCGTCATCCGCGTTGTAGACTAAGCGCGCCTGGCATATAAAACGAAAAGGTGCAGCTCATGTTTGGACTGCACCTTTTTTGTGCTCATCTTGCACGGGGTAGGTTTGGCGGCTTTGTTCTAGGGTCGCGATTCCTAGCGGCGCCTTGAAGATCGAAGTCTTAAAGCTTGCCCGGAGCCAGCGCTTAGAACAAAAAGCGTCCGTTGTCTTTGTTAGGAAAGCCCATGGTCAGGGAGTCTATATCGTAGGGTGTTGCCTGGTAGACGTAGTAGTTCAGCCAGTTGGTGTAGATGAGTTGGGCGTCGCTGCGCCATACCGCGCAGGGCTTTGCCGTGGGGTCGTCGCCAGGGAAGTAGTTCTTCGGTATTACGGCTTCGTTGCCTGCCTCAAGGTCGCGCTGATACTGAAGAGCGAGCGTGTCTGCTTCGTATTCGGGGTGGCCGAACACGAAGAAGTGGCGACTGTCGGTGCTCTTGGCGATGTAAACGTCGTCGTTTGCGCCGCTGTTGCCCGCCAATTCCTTGAAGTTGGTAAGGCCCTCCCAGCCGCCGACGATGATGGGCTCAAGTTCGGGATGCGCCTCGATGTCGGCCGCGCTGATGAAGGCGGCCTGCGCGCGCGGCGCCCAAACCAGGTCGTTTACGCCGCGCACCAGCGGGCTAGAATGCTTGACCACCTGATGAGGGAAGATGCCCAGTTTCTTCTCGGGTAGCTGGTGGTTCTTTATGCCGTAGTGATGGTAGATGCCGGCCTGCGCGCTCCAGCTGATGTAGAAGGTGCTGAACACGTGCTCTTTGGCCCAGTCGAAAATCTCGCAAAGCTCAGGCCAGAAGCTCACTTCTTCGAAGCTCTGCGTTTTGACGGGCGAACCGGTCACGATCATGCCGTCGTAGTGCTTGTTGCGAATCTCGTCGAGCGTGACGTAGAAATCGCGCATGTGTTCCATCTGGTTGTCGAAGGAATTGCTGTCGGTGCGCAAAAGCTCGATATCAACCTGCAAAGGCGAGTTGGAAAGCTTGCGCAGGATAAGCGTCTCGGTTTCGATTTTGGTGGGCATCAGGTTCAGGATAAGCACGCGCAACGGACGAATGTCCTGATGAATGGCGCGGTATTCCGTCATAACGAAAATGTTTTCGCTTTCAAGCACGCCGGTTGCCGGCAAAGTATCGGGAATCCTGATGGGCATGATGCTTCCTTAGATGAATCTGTGTCAATAAAGGATAACGTAATATAAGCTTGAGTTGTTGGGCGGCTTCGACCGTGCGCGTATCGGAAGGTTGCATCGTGGCGAAAAAGCAAGAGAAGAAGACCAACGCCGTGCGCGAGATCGAACGGACGGGCATGCCCTATGAGTTTCATTCCTTCGAGGGCGCCGAGGGTAAGTCGGGGGTTGAGATAGCGCAGATGCGCGGCGAGGACCCTGATCTGGTGTTCAAGACCTTGGTGACGGTGGGGCACTCCGGCGAGCACTATGTGTTCATGGTTCCCGTGGCCGAGGAGCTTGATTTGAAAAAGGCCGCCGCCTTCGTTGGCGAGAAATCGGTGCATATGATCAAGTCGAAGGAACTTTTGCCTTTGACGGGCTATGTGCACGGGGGCTGTTCTCCTTTGGGGATGAAGAAGCAGTTCGTCACCACCATCGACGAGTCCGCCGAACTCTACGACGAGATTATGTTCAGCGCCGGACGCGTGGGCGCGCAGATTCAAACCACGCTCGAAGCGCTTCAGGCGGCGATCCCCGTGGGCGTGGCCGACCTGACGGCGCGTTAGGCTTTATGAAAGGCTTACATGACTGAAGAACTGATATCGCTTGCCGTCATCGTGCTTGTTGCGGCGGCATGCCCGATCATTGCGCACTCCATCCCTAAAAAGCCCATCCCCGAGACGGTGTTTTTGCTTATCGCGGGTGCGCTTTTGGGCCCGAACATGGCGGGCGTGATCGATCTTTCCGATTCCATCAAATTGCTTTCCGAGTTGGGCCTGGCTTTCCTGTTCCTGCTGGCCGGCTTTGAGATAGACCCTAAAAACATCACCGGTCATCAGGGAAAACGTGGTTTTGCCACCTGGCTAGTGTGCCTTGCCTTGGGCTTTGCCGCGGTTGCCGGGGTCTCGCAGGTGACGCCTTATTTCTCGCTCAACGATTTGGGCGGCGTGGCTGTGGCCATCGCTTTGGGAACCACGGCGCTGGGCACCTTGATGCCCATTTTGAAGGAGCGAAACCTCATCGATACGCGTGTTGGCGACTCCGTTCTTGCCTACGGCACCTGGGGCGAGCTTGGGCCTGTTATCGCCATGGCCCTTTTGCTTTCGTCGCGCGCGGAGTGGAAAACCATCGTGGTGCTTTTGGCTTTTGCCGCCGTGGCGGTTTTGGCCGCGGTCATCCCTGCGAAGGCGTGCAAAACCGGTAGTCGGATCCATCGCTTCCTTGCGGAAAACGCCAACACCACTTCGCAGACGACCATGCGCGTCACGGTGCTGCTACTTGTTGCCCTAGTGGCGCTTTCAGCGGTGTTCGATTTGGACGCGGTGCTGGGCGCCTTCGCAGCGGGCTTCGTTCTGCGCTACATCATCCCTTCGGGCAACCATGACCTCGAGCACAAGCTCGATGGCATCGCGTTCGGCTTCTTCATCCCGGTGTTCTTTGTGGTATCCGGCGCGAAGATCGATCTGAAGGCGGTGTTCGACCAGCCCTTGCTTTTGGCGGGCTTCATCGTCGCCTTGCTCATTATCCGCGCGGTTCCCATTTATGTTTCGCTTTCTACTGACCGCGAGACCAAAACGATGTCTTCGCACAACCGCGTGAGCGTTGCTTTGTACTGCACTACCGCCCTGCCTTTGATTGTGGCGGTTACCTCGGTGGCCACGAAGGCGGGCGCGATGTCTTCCGAGACGGCCTCGGTTTTGGTTGCAGCAGGCGCCATCACGGTGCTGGTTATGCCTCTTTTGGCTCAGCTTACCTATCGCGTTGCCGACGTTCATCCGGTGGAGACCGCTAAAGAAGTGGCCCAGGACCCGCGTCATATTACCGACATCGTGGGCGACCACATTGCCTTTGCCGAGCTGGCGAACGAGGATCTGGTCGAGCAAAGCCAGCGCGGTAAGCGCAAGGTCGACAAAGCCAAGGCACGCCTGGAGAAGCAGCATAAGCGTCACGATCTGATAGAGCAGGCTAAGGCCGAGCGCCGTCAGCGGCGCGTGGAGCTGCACCGGGAATTGCGGCAGGAGCGCGACCAAAAGCGCGAAGAATTGATGCGCCAGCTTAAGGAAATAGACGAAAAAGACTAGCTCGGCGGTTTAAATAGACGGGCAAAGGGAAACAATTATCTATGGCTGACCAGGTGATTCTTGGCCAGCCATAATTTTTTGAAAATTCTTATTGCTAAAAACCTAGGGGAATAGTAGGCTTTAGCCCAACGACAGAGGGGCTGAGTGTAAATCCCGCCCCGCACAACACCCACGTACCAGCGCGGGACTCAGCCAGACGATCGGGCGTGCATAGCTCCGATCAAGAAAGGAAGCGAAATGGCTATCAAGAAGAACGTTGCAGAACTCATCGGCGGCACCCCGCTGCTCGAGCTTTCCAACTTCGAGAAAAACAACGACCTTAAGGCAACGATTCTTGCCAAGGTCGAGCGCACTAACCCCGCCGGCTCCGTTAAGGACCGCATTGCCAAGGCCATGCTCAACGAAGCCGAGGCAAAGGGCGCACTCAACGCCGACACCGTCATCATTGAGCCTACCTCCGGCAACACCGGCGTTGGCCTGGCCGCTCTGGCTGCCGCACGCGGCAACCGTATCATCATCACCATGCCCGAGACCATGTCGGTTGAGCGCCGCAACCTCATGAAGGCATACGGTGCCGAGCTGGTTCTGACCGACGGAGCAAAGGGCATGAAGGGCGCCATCGCCAAGGCCGACGAGCTTGCCGCCGAGATTCCCAACTCTTTGATCCCCTCCCAGTTCACCAACCCTGCTAACCCCGCAATCCATGAGGCAACCACCGGCCCCGAGATCTGGGCAGACGCCGAGGGCAAGGTCGACGCGCTGGTTGCAGGCGTTGGCACCGGCGGCACCATCACTGGTGTTGGCCGCTACCTGAAGTCTCAGAACCCCGACGTCAAGATCTTCGCGGTTGAGCCTGCCGGTTCCCCCGTCCTTTCCGAGGGCCACGGCGGCTCCCACAAGATTCAGGGCATTGGCGCTGGCTTCGTTCCCGACACCCTGGACACCTCCATCTATGACGAAGTCCTTCCCATCGAGGATGAAGAAGCCTTCGCAACCGGCCGCGAGCTCGCTGGCAAGGAAGGCCTGCTGGTAGGCATTTCCTCCGGTGCTGCCGTTGCCGCTGCGAAGAAGATTGCCGAGCGCCCCGAATTCGCCGGCAAGAACATCGTCGTTATCCTCCCCGATACCGGCGAGCGTTACCTCTCCACCGCTATGTTCAACTTCTAGTCCTCTCTTCGCTTCGCGAAGGCCGGCCGGGTTTATGCTCGGTCGGCCTTTGCATTTTGTGCGTAAAGCGCCTGCCTGCCTGGTGCTATGCGCCAAGTGCAGTATCCTGTTTCTTCAAAAGACGAACAGATCGAGGGCAAGGCCGCCTGGGTGGCGTGCCGCTTTTCGATGAATCGAGGGGTTATGGATTACAAGGCTCAGAACCGTCAAGCGGTAATCGACTACATCCTCAAGGGCGCGCACGAGGTGTGCGACAAGCTCGGTGTTGAGGTTGAGCATTTCGTGGTAACCAGCAACGGCGAAGACGTGACTTATCGCGGGCGCGATGGACAGCCGGGCGTTGCCGACATCCTGGAGCACTTGAGCCAGTATTATCCGGAGCGTTTTTGCAACGATGAAGGCGACTTGCTTGGCTTGGCATCCGAGGACGGATCAATCACGCTCGAGCCGGCGGCGCAGGTTGAGATAAGCATCGCGCCTTTTGCCAAGGTGGAAGATGTTCTTGCCGCCTATCAGCGTTTTCGCGATCGCATCGATCCCTTCCTTGCCGAGCACCATATGAAGCTTGTCCACGGTGGCTATCATCCCACCAAGAAGGCTTTCGATTTGACGCTTATCCCTAAGCGTCGCTACGCCTTCATGGATGAATATTTCACCGTAATTGGCACGGTGGGCCATCGCATGATGCGCGCCAGTGCCTCAACGCAGGTCTCCGTTGATTTTCACGACGAGGCCGATGCTGTCCGTAAGATGCGCGTTGCCAACGCGCTTGCCCCGATTTTGGCGGTGATTGCCGACGGCACCACGGTCTTCGAAGCCGAGGACATCAAGCGTCCCATCGCCCGCTTTGACTTGTGGCGGCAGGTAGATTCTCTGCGTTGCGGCGTTGTGCCGGGGCTCTTTGACGAAGGCTTTGGTGTGGGCAGCTACGTTGATTGGATCATGGGCACGCGCCCTATCTTCGTTACCCGCCCCGCCGCCGACGATCCAAGCTCGCCCGCTCTGCGTGCCGATGAAGGCAAGGTGGCCGCCGACTTGTATGCGGACGCGCCCATGAGCAAGGCCGATGTTGAGCACGTGCTTTCGATGTTCTGGCCCGACGTGCGCCTGAAGCGTTTTGTCGAGATTCGCCCTGCCGACTCGTTGCCCGCCGCCATTATGGCCGGCTACACCTCTTTGGTGAAGGGTCTTTTCTACAGCGAGGAAAGCCTGGCCGCCATCGAGAGCGTCCTGGGCGTGAAGGACGGCATTTGGCCCATCGGCAAGGCCGATATTGACGCCGCCGTCGAATCTATTTTCAAGGATGGCTTCAACGCTAGGTGCTATGGGTATTCCCTGGTGGCCTGGATCGAGCTTTTGTTCTCTTTGGCCGCGCAAGCGCTCGCCGCCGACGAAGCAAGCTACCTTGATGAACTTCATGAGTACGCATTGCACAAGAATTGGGGTAGCATCAAGGATATCGATTCGGAATCGGAGCGCACGGTGCTCGCGAACAGGCTCGGCGTCCCGGCATTTGGGAACTAGGAGGCGAACATGAAGATTTCCACCAAAGGAACCTACGCAGTTCGCCTGATGATTCTTCTTGCCACCCACGGCGAGGAGCTGGTTTCCCTTAAGGAGATCTCGCGCATCACGGGCATCTCGAAGAAGTACTTGGAGCAGATTGTGCCCAGCCTCACCTCGGCGGGGCTCATCCGCTCCGTTCGCGGCGCTCAGGGCGGCTATCGCCTGGCCAATTCTGCAAGCAAGATCACCATCTTGGACATTCTCAAGGTAACCGAGGGCAGCATTGCCCCGGCATCGTGCCTGCAGGGCGACACCTTCGAGTGCAACTTCGGCACTCCCTGCATGGAGTTTTACGTGTGGAAGGGTCTGCACGATGTGCAGCAGGAGTACCTTTCAAGCATCAGCCTGCAGGACGTCCTTGATCACTCCTCGGTCGCCGCAATCAACAATTACTGCATCTAGATCGACTACACCTAGTTCGCGCCTGAATTTAGTTTTTGGTTTTGCGCGTTTGAATAGCGCAACACACGCATCGCAAATTGAATAGATAAGGGAGCCTTCATGGACAAACTCTCTCAGCTCAAAAGCATCCTTCGCGGCTACGGCAAGGTTGCCGTGGCCTATTCCGGAGGCGTTGATTCCACGTTTCTGCTTAAGGTCGCTCACGACGAACTGGGCAGCAATGCTATTGCCATCACCTCGCGTTCGCTTTTAAACCTTGAGTCGGATTTTCTTGCCTCCGAGAAGTGGGCAAAGGAAGAGGGGATTGCGCAGTTGGTGGTTCGAGCCAACGAACTCGAGTTCCCCGGTTTTGCACAAAATCCGCCCGACCGTTGCTACATTTGCAAGAAAGCTCTGTTCGCCGAGGTAAAACAAGTGGCCGCCGAAGCTCTGCCCGGCAGCGTGGTGGTGGATGGTTCCAACCTTGACGACTTATCCGATTATCGTCCCGGCACCAAGGCGCTCAAGGAGCTCGAGGTGAAAAGCCCTTTGCTTGAGGCGGGTTTGACCAAGAAGGAAATTCGCGCTTACTCGCGCGAGTTAGGGCTTCCCACCTGGGATAAGCCGAGTGCCGCTTGCCTGGCAAGCCGTTTTCCCTACGGCGACACCATCACGGCGGAAGGTCTTGAGCGCGTGGCCAAGGCCGAGGAGATTTTGCATGCTGCGGGCTTTGGCTACGTGCGCGTGCGCGTGCATGGCGAGATCGCGCGCATCGAGGTGCCGTCGGCGCAGATTCCCGAGATTGCGAGCCACCGTGAGGAAGTGGTGCCTAAGCTCAAGGCGCTCGGTTTTGCCTATGTGGCGCTTGACCTGGAGGGATATCGCACAGGCAGCTTGAACGAGCTTCTTTAAGGAAGGCTACTCGTAGCGACGGATGGTGCCGCCGCCGACCACCAAGTCCCCTTGATAAAGCACGACCGCCTGGCCGGTGGCGCAGGTGCGGATGGGCTCTAGGAATTCGACGACAAGCTCGCCTTTCTTCATCTGGGCAAGTGCGGGCACTTCCTTGGCGCGGTAATTCACCTTAACCGTGACGGCGGTGGGGTGCGGCAGATTCTCCACGCTGATAAGGTTCACGTCGTCGGCCCAAAGTTTGCTTACGTGTTGGCTCGACGCCGGCCCCACCACGAGCGTGTTGTTGGGGATGTCTTTGGAAAGCACATACAAAGGCTCGCTCCAGGCAACGCCCAAGCCTTTGCGCTGACCAGGGGTGTAGTGCACAAGTCCGATGTGTTGTCCCACCACGGTGCCGTCCTCCAAGACGATGGGGCCGCCACAGGGCAGCGAACCCTCGTGCTTTTGGATGAAGGCGGCGTAGTCGCCGTCGGGGACGAAGCAGATATCCTGGCTTTCGGCCTTTTCGGCGGTGGTAAAGCCATGGCGTCGCGCGATTTCGCGCGTTGCCTCTTTGGTGAGCTCACCCAAGGGGAAAAGCGTGTGCTTGAGCTGATCTTGGGTCATTCCGTACAGGACATAGCTTTGGTCCTTCTTGGGATCCAAGCCTTTTTTGAGCAGGTAGCGGCCGGTTTCTTTGTCGTAGGCGCGGCGTACGTAATGGCCCGTTGCCACGTAGTCGTACTCAAGCTGCCCGCGCCGGCGTTGCAGCGCGGTGAACTTGAGGAAGCGGTTGCAATCGATGCAGGGGTTGGGAGTCTCGCCAACCAGGTAGGACTTGCAGAACTTGTCCATGACGTCGGCTTCGAAGCGGTCGGTGAAGTTGAAGGCAAAGTGATCGAGCCCCATGCTCCAGCATACGCTGCGGGCATCCTCGACGTCCTTTTGCGAGCAGCAGGATTGGTTCATTGCCTCGAGCTCGGCGTTGGCCAGCTGATCGTAATCGAACAGGCGCATGGTAACGCCGATGACCTCGAAGCCTGCCTCGTGCAAAAGGGCACAGGCAACCGATGAATCCACGCCGCCGCTCATCGCAGCGATTACCTTTCCTTCGTTGGCTGGCACATCGATGCCCGGTTCGATGCCGAACGAAAGGCTGCTGCCGGCGCCGCAGGGATTGGCGCAGTAGAGGCACTCGGGGTTTACGGGCGCATCGTTGTCATGCGGCGCGCCCCCATGGGACAGCTGAACCGCGCCGCTGCCGTGCGCGCCCTGCCGCGGCGTACCGTCGGCGTCGGGGTTAAGAAGGATGACTTCGTCCATGCGCTACGCCTCGCTTGCGCTTTGGGCATCGCGCGTGGCGACTTCGGGGTACAGGCTCATGGTTTGGAAGCGCTCCTGCATGAATTCGTCGCCGAAGTTCTGGTCGAAGAATTCCTGCACGGGCGTGCTTACTTCAACGCCTGCGCTGCGCTCGAACCAGCAGTTGAAGGCCCCTAAGGTGAGCACGATGTCGGCTACGATGAAGATAGTGGCTGCTGCGGTGAGTCCGCAGGCGATGCGCGTTGGGATGAGCGCGATTACGTCCATAGTCAAAGGGAGCAGCATGCGTGTCCAAATGAGCCCGAGCGCACCCCAGACAAGGGCGATGCCAAGGCAAGTGTGGCCCATCAGATTGAAGGGCTGCCCTTCATAGCTCCAGGCCACAATGCCGAAAGCTTCCTCAAAGAAAAAGCCGGCGCAAAACTCGAAGGCGCCTCCAAGCAGGGCCGCAAAGGCAAAGGTGTGCAGTGCCGTTTTGCCCTTCATGCCGTTTAGGCCGACGGTCATGAGCACGGCACCCACGCCGTAGATAGGTGAAAGCGGGCCCCACACAAAGCCGGCGCGGTCTTTCCAGATGCCGTCGATGGGATAGCTGACGATGGTTTCCAAGAACAGGCCAACAAAGCTTGCGACCATGAAAATCCAGAACAGGTTGTAGAAGCTGAGCTCGATAAGTCCGTCGTCTGTCTGGTGGGCGTGACGGCTGGCGCGACGCTCCTCCAGGGCCTCGCGCAGCGTGGTGGGCTGTTTTCCCTCTTGAACCTGAGAGCCTTGCACGCTTGTGTTGCCTGCGCTCGCGTAGGCAAGCTGGCTTTCGTCAAGGGGGGATTCGTTAGTGTGGTATGTATCGGTCTTCTTCATGGGCTGTAGAGTGTCTCACACTTTCCAACGCGCAGGTAATAGCTCCTGTAGGCATTTTTAAGAATAGATGGAAATATTGCGGAAACATTAGGGCGCTTTAAAACCATCTGTTCAAAAAAATTATACAACGTGTATGATAATCGCTCTGCGAGAGGTAGATCATCCCATGCGCCTACCCCGTTGAAGCTCGATGCGGGGCCACTACGGGCAAGGATGATATGAACTAATAAAGGTGGATTTATGACATCGAACGCCCTGCCTTCGGTCATCCATATCGGAGTCGACGTCGGCTCGACCACTACCAAGCTTCTGGTGCTGGACCCGTCGTCCCGCGCTGTTTTGTATTCCCGTTACAAGCGCCATAACGCGCATCAGGCCGAAAGCTTGAAGGAGGCTCTGGCCGAGGTTGCCGAGCGTTTCGGCGCCTGCGCCTGGAGGGTTGCTCTGTGCGGTAGTGGTGGCGAGTCTCTGGCCAAGGCCACAGGCATCCCCTTCGTGCAAGAAGTGGTGGCGAACGCCCAAGCCGTTGCCGCTTTGCATCCAACGGCGCGCTGTGCCATCGAACTGGGCGGTCAGGATGCGAAGATGGTGTTCTTCCGCGAAGACGAGCGCACCGGCCAGCTTGCGGTAAACGACATGCGCATGAACGGATCGTGCGCAGGCGGCACCGGCGCCTTCATCGATGAGATCGCCGCTTTGCTCAAGGTTCCCGTGGAGGAGTACAACGAGCTTGCCTGTCAGGGCAGCGCCACCTACGACGTTTCGGGGCGTTGCGGCGTTTATGCCAAAACCGACATTCAGCCCCTGCTCAACCAGGGTGTTCCTAAATCCGACATCGCCCTTTCCGCCTTCCACGCCGTGGCCAAGCAGACCATCGGCGGCTTGGCCCAGGGTTTGGACATCAATCCGCCGGTGGTATTCGAGGGCGGCCCCCTTACCTTCAACCCCCGGCTTATTCAGGTCTTCGCTGAGCGCTTGGAGCTTGCGCCCGAAGACGTCATCATCCCTGAGCATCCCGAGACCATCGTGGCCTACGGTGCGGCGCTTTCTTTGGAGACGCCGTTCGCCGACGAGCCAGGATTCAAGAACGGGGAGGCGGCGCTGGCCTGCGTAGGTGCCCTGCATGCGGGCATGGCGACGGGGCCGGTGGCCGAGCCTTTGTTCGCCGATAGGTCGGAGCGTGAACGTTTCGAGGTGCGCCATCGCTTGGGCCTGGCAAGCCACGAGCCGAAGAAGGTCCGCGCGCATCGCGACCCCGGCCGGCCTTTGAAGGTGTATTTGGGCATCGATTCCGGCTCCACCACCACCAAGTTCGCCCTCATCGATGAGGACGGCTTGCTTATAGATAGCTTCTACGCGTCGAACGAGGGCGAGCCCCTGGCGATTTTGAAGCAGGCCCTGCTCGATATGCACGCGAAGTACCAGGCCGCGGGCACCGAGCTCGAGATTGCGGGCGTTGGCACTACCGGTTACGGTGAGCTGCTGTTTGCCCAGGCGCTTCACGCCGACCATCACACGGTGGAAACCGTGGTGCACGCTCATGCGGCGACGAGCTACGTGCCCGACGCCACCTTCATCTTGGACATCGGCGGCCAGGACATGAAGGCCATCTGGCTCGATAACGGCATCATCACCGACATCGTGGTCAACGAAGCTTGCTCGTCGGGCTGCGGATCGTTCTTGGAATCTTTCGCCTCCAACCTGGGCATTAAAGTACAGGATATTGCGGAGGCGGCCTTCCGTTCAAAGAACCCCGCCGTGCTTGGCAGCCGCTGCACGGTGTTCATGAACTCATCCATCGTTTCCGAGCAGCGCAACGGCAAAACGCCCGACGACATTATGGCGGGCCTGTGCCGCTCCATTATCGAGAACGTGTTTACCAAGGTCATTCGCGTAAGCAACCTGGATTCGCTGGGTAAGCGCATCGTGGTGCAGGGCGGCACTTTCCAAAACGACGCCGTGCTTCGCGCGCTTGAGCAGTACACCGGCCGCGAGGTCGTGCGTGCACCGTATCCGGGGCTCATGGGCGCCATCGGCGAGGCGCTGCTTGTTAAAGAGCAGATGGAAAACCGTCCCGACGGCAACAAACGCTCAAGCTTCATCGGCTTCGAGGCGCTCGAAAAGCTCACCTATACCCAGGAAACGAATCTGAGGTGCCCGTTCTGTTCCAACCGCTGTAACCGCACGCGCACCATCTTCAGCGACGGCACCACCTGGATGACCGGGCATCGCTGCTCCCGCGGCGAGATTGTGGGCGACCCGCACGACGATGCGATTCGCGAGCAGGTGCGCGCCGCTCTTAAGAACGATCAAAAGGTTCCCAACCTTTATGAAGTACGCGAGCGCCTTCTTTTGAAGGAGCGCCCGGTTGAGCAGCTGTGCGACGACCAGGGTATTACCATTGGCATCCCGCGGGTCTTGGCCTACTGGGATCGCCTGCCCTTCTGGCGCGCGGTGTTCGAGAGCCTCGGCTTCAAGGTCGTGGTAAGCGGTGCCTCCACGCGCAAGATTTATGAACAGGGCCTATCGGCGGTTACATCTGACACCGTGTGCTTCCCGGCGAAGCTGGTGCATGGCCACGTGCGCGATTTGGTGCGCCGCAAGGTTGATCGCATCTGGTATCCGATTTTGACGACCATTCCTTCCGAAAACGCCATGTCAACCTCGGAGTCGATGTGCGCTGTTGTTAAGGGATACCCCATCGTCATGCAGAATTCCGACAACACCGAGCGCGAGTTCGACGTTCCGATGCTGTCGCCTTTGTTCCACTGGTACACCTACGAAGATCGCGATAGGCAGCTCGGCGAATACCTGCACAAGGAGTTCGGAATCGAGCGCATGGTGGCGCTCAACGCGATTCGCCAAGGCGACGCCGCGCTCGACGCCTTCCGCAACGAGCTTGAGGCCTGGGGCGAAAGCGTTTTGGACGAGGTGAAAAAGGAAGGCCGCTACGCCGTTGTTTTGGCGGGGCGCCCCTACCATAACGACCCGCTGGTCAACCACGACCTGCCGCACTTCTTCACCGAGCTGGGCATTCCCGTGCTTACGGCCGATAGCGTCCCCGGGCGTAACGAGGTTGATCTTTCCAACTTGCTCATCGATGTGGTGAACAACTTCCACGCGCGCATGCTTTCGAGTGCGGTGATATCGGCGCGAAGCGAGAACCTGGAGTACGTGCAGATCGTCAGCTTCGGCTGCGGCCACGACGCCTACCTTTCCGACGAGATCATCCGCATATCCAAGGAGATTTCGGGCAAGACGCCGCTGGTCCTGAAGGTCGACGAGTCAGATATCCAGGGCCCTCTGCGCATCCGCGTGCGCTCCTTCATCGAAAGCGTCAACGCTCGCCGAGGCCTGCCGAGCACCAGCGAGATTGAGTCGGGAGTTGCCCTGAAGAACCCTTGCTCGGCTTGTGGCGCAGCTTGTGCGGCTCTTGAGCTTCATGAGCTTGAAGATCCGTATCCTCAAAAGTTCACCAAGGCCGACCTTAAAGAAAAGACCTTGCTGGTGCCTAACACCAGCCATGCGTTCAGCATGCTGATGGCCGCCGCCTTCGCCCGTGACGGCTTGAAAACTCAAGCGCTTCCCGTTGGACGCGAGGAGGCTATTCGCCTGGGTAAGAAGTACGTGCACAACGACATTTGCTTCCCTTGCCAAATTGTCATTGGCGAGGCCTTGGCGGCGCTGGAATCCGGCGAGTATGACCCGGACAAAGTTGCCATCTGCCAGGGAAAATACATTGGCGACTGCCGCCTGACCCACTACGCGGCCTTAACGCGCAAGGCGCTCGATGATGCCGGGTATCCGCAGGTTCCCATTGTCACCAACGACGATGTCGACTTCCACAACCTGCATCCTGGCTACAAGATGAGTTTGCCCGCGGCGATTCGCATCGCCTTCACGCTTCCCGTCATCGACGTGATGGAAGAGCTGCTTCGCAAGATCCGCCCCTACGAGCTGGAGAAAGGCAGCACGCAGAAGGCCTTCGATCAGGGAATCGATTTGATTATGGATGGCTTGAGCAACCATGGCATCAAAGGAATGCGCCGTGGGTTCAAGCGTGCGCTCAAGCTCATGCAAGAGGTGGAATACGATCGCAGCAATCCTCGTCCGACCGTCTTGATCGTGGGCGAGTACCTGCTCAATTTCCATCCTGGCGCCAATCACGACATCGAGCTTTATCTGGAGGAAAACGGCCTCGAGGTTATCGAGGCTCGCATGACCGACGTCATTCGCAAGTCGTACTTCTACAAGGATCGCCAGGTCAAGGAGTACAAGCTCAACAAGCCCTTTAGCTACAAGGCCATGTTCGCCGTTGAGGACAAGTTCTTCGATTTGGCTCACGATGCCTGTGATCGCATTGCCAAGGAGCATCCGCTCTATAAGCCTGCCAAGCGCATGGACGAGCTGGTGAAGGCGTCCGATCCGATCATCCACCACACCTTCGACGCCGGCGAGGGCGTGCTAATCCCGGGCGAGATCTTGCATCATGCCGAGGAGGGCTGCCGCGCCTTCGTTATCCTGCAGCCCTTTGGCTGCTTGCCCAACCATGTGGTTGGCCGCGGCATTGCCAAGCGCCTGAAGGAAATGTACCCTGACGCGCAGATTCTTCCGCTTGATTACGACCCCGATGTCAGCTTTGCCAACATCGAGAACCGTTTGCAGATGCTCATCATGAATGCCCGCGCCGCTGCGGACTCCGATTCGTCACCAAAGGAAAGTGAGTAGGCATGGGACGCCCACGCATTGACACCAACGAGCCCAGCGCTGTTGATCGTATTTACGAGGCATATTGGAAGCTGCTCGAGGACAACATGGTGAAGGACATCACCATCAGCATGGTCTCGGCTACGGCGGGCTGTAACCGCGGCACCTTCTATTATCACTTCAAGGATATGGACGATCTGCTCTACCGCGTTATCGAAAAAGACCTGATGGGAAGCGAAGATGAGTCGTATGCTCATCTGATTTTCAGGATGCTTGCCACCCCTTCTTCCGAGCTGTTGCTCGCGCAGGTTGAAAACAAGATGACTCGTCATCTGTATCTGCTTGCGAGCCAAGGCGGTATGGAGATCGTCAGTAGCAAAATCAAGGAAATCATCCGCAACATGTGGAAAGACATCCTGTGCGAGGAAGGCCATGAGCTGAGCTTTGAGTCTCTTTTGATGATCGAGTATTCCGTAAGCGGCTTGATCTCGATCATCTTGATGGTATGCCGCATGAAGGATCAAGGCTGCGAGATCCCTGAGAGTATCGATGTTGACGCGCTTCAGCAGGTCGCACGCATCCAGATTGTTCGGCTTGCCCGGTTCGAGGATGTGGACCCTTCCGAGATTCTTATGCGTTTGCAGATGTACGATAAGTTTTTGAAGAGCGGCGCCTAAAGCCCTGCTGGCCGCTTAGCTGGGATATGATTGCCCAATCGAGGTGCGGCAGAGAAGCGCCGCACCTGCATCCATGAAAGGAAAATCATGCTCAAGGATTTAAAGACGCTCCGCAATCTGAACATTGCGGTCGTGGTTTTGTCGGCAATTGGAATCGGTGCCGCCGTTTTTGCGCTCATCATGTGCGCCGTTGCCAATGCGGCCGTGAGTGCGGAGATGTCGGGTTCCTTTACGGTAGATTCGCTCGACATCGATGGCGCCATGGCTTATCCGGACGATACGGTCTCGGACATTCAGGCGCTGCATTCCACAATCATCATCGGCGCAGTCCTGTTTGTTTTGAGTCTCATCGTTTCTGCGCTTAATTTGGTTGTCGGCATCCAGGGTATGAACGTCCTTAAGAACGAGAAGCGCCTTAATCGCATGTTCGTCCTCTTCATTGTTTTTGCCGCTATCAACGTGGTGGACGGCAACTTGATCACCGGCGTTCTGTTTATTATCTCCGCTGTTTTCATGCACAGGTTGCGCAAGGTTCCCTTCAGCGTTCTGTGCGAGCAGCAGGCTCATCCTGAGCTGATGTTCGTTGGCCCTGGTTACCCCGCTCCTGCGTATCCGTATGCTCAGCCGGCTCAACCTTATGCGCAGCCTGGTTATGCTCAGGCGCCTTATGGTCAGCCTGTTGGTGCGCCGTATGGGCAGGCTGGTCAGGCTCAGCCTTTCGGCCAAGCTCCTTGGGGGCAGCCGGTTCAGCCCGCGCAGCCTTATGGTCAGCCCGTTGCTCCGGCTCAGCCTTATGCGGACCCTGCCCAGGCAGCCGCACCCGTTGCGCCTGCTGCCGATTCCGTTTCATCGGTGCAGGCAGAGCAGCCTGCCGCCGCAAGCGAGCCCGCGTCGGCGGAGCAGCCTGTTGCTGAACCCACACAGTATGCACAGGCCGAAGCTCCCGTGGAGGCCGCCTCTGCTGAGGCCGCCGACTTCGAGGCTGCACAGCCCGTCGTCTCCACCGACGAGGGTACGGCAGCAGAAGACGACGGGAAGAAGGGCGAGTAAGCTCGCCTTCCTTAGGCCTTGCTCACGGCGGCAACGCATCCCGCGACAAATTCCCCAACGGGTTTTGCCGCCTGCGTGCCTTCCTTTTCAATAATCTTCACTATGGCGGAGCCCACGATGGCTCCGTCTGCTATTTCGGCCATGAATTGGGCCGCCGCCGCATCGGAGATGCCGAAACCGATGGCGATGGGCGTGTCTGTGACCTCGCGGATCTTGGCAACGATGCTGCTCAGATCTGTGGTGATCTTGCTGCGCGTTCCGGTAACGCCGAGTGAGGACACCAGGTAGATGAAACCCTCTGCCTCGCGGACGATCATGCTGATGCGATCCTCGGAGGTGGGAGCGATCATCGAGATCAAATCGAGTCCATGCTGGGCGAAAGCAGGGGCGAACTCGTCTTTTTCCTCGTAGGGGACGTCGGGCAGGATGATGCCGCACATGCCGGCGCGCGCTGCGTTTTCAGCGAACTTTTCAATTCCGTAGTGATACACCACGTTCCCGTAGGTCATGAACACCATGGCAACATCGAGCTCCTTGTTGAGCTCGGCGGCCATGGCGAAGATTTTGTCGGTGTCTACACCGCCTTCGAGCGCGCGCAGGTTGGCTCCCTGGATAACGGGACCTTCAGCAGTGGGGTCACTGAAGGGGATTCCGAGCTCGATTACCTTTGCGCCGGCCTGGGCCATGGCGCGCACGACTTCGCGGGTGGTGTCGAGCGTCGGGTCTCCGCAGGTGACGAAGGGGATGAAGGCTTTACCATCGGCGAAGGCCGCGGCGAGTTTCTTGTTCATGGGTACTCCTTGGGTTTTGAGGGAAGGTAATTTGATGAGGCGGGGCTCGGCTTATTCCGAGATGTCCTGGCCGCGGTAGCGAGCCATGGCGACGCAGTCCTTATCGCCGCGTCCGCTAAGCGTGATGACCATGATCTTGTCCTTGGGAAGCGTTGGGGCGATCTTCATCGCGTAGGCCAGTGCGTGTGCGCTTTCGATTGCGGGGATGATGCCTTCCGTGCGGCTTAGGTACTCGAAGGCATCAACGGCTTCGTCGTCGGTGATGGCCACGTACTGCGCGCGACCAGTGTCGTTTAACCAGGCGTGCTCAGGCCCGATGCCGGGATAGTCGAGGCCGGCGCTGATGGAGTACACGGGGGCAATTTGACCGTATTCGTCCTGGCAGAAATAAGATTTCATGCCGTGGAAGATTCCTAGGCTGCCCGTGTTGATAGTGGCTGCGGTTTCGAAGGTGTCGATGCCGCGACCGGCCGCCTCGCAGCCGATAAGCGTGGTGCCTTCATGCTCGATGAAGGGATAGAAGGTGCCGATTGCGTTAGATCCACCGCCGACACAGGCCAAAACGTAGTCGGGCAGGCGCCCTTCCTTCTCGGTGCATTGGTCGATGATTTCATAGCCGATGAAGCTTTGGAAATCGCGCACGATAGTGGGGAAGGGGTGCGGGCCCATGCAGGAACCAAGCAGGTAGTGCGTATCGTCGATGCGGTTGGTCCATTCGCGCATGCATTCGGACACGGCGTCTTTCAAAGTGCCGGTGCCCGAATCGACGCCGTGTACCTCGGCGCCCATCAGGCGCATGCGGTATACGTTGAGCGCCTGGCGCTCCATGTCCTCGACGCCCATGTACACGTGGCATTCCATGTTAAGAAGCGCGGCGACGGTTGCGGTTGCGACGCCATGCTGGCCGGCGCCGGTTTCGGCGATCAGGCGCGTTTTGCCCATCTTCTTTGCCAGGAGCGCTTGGCCAAGGGCGTTGTTGATCTTGTGTGCGCCGGTGTGGTTTAGGTCTTCGCGCTTGAGGTAGATCTTGCATCCACCGAGGTCATGCGTCATTTTCTCGGCGTAGTAAAGAAGACTGGGGCGGTTTGCGTAGTTATCAAGCAGGTCTTTGAGCTCCGCCTTGAACTCGGGATCATCTTTGTAGCGCTCATAGGCTTCTTCAAGCTCTATCACTGCGTTCATCAGGGTTTCGGGGATGTACTGTCCGCCATGGACGCCGAAGCGGCCATTGCTTTGAGGGGCGGTGTTCTTCGTCATATGTTTTCCTTTCTTGGATATTTGCATGGGTGTTTGTGTGGATGCTTGCGCGGGAGTCGCGCTTTGCTCGACTATGCGCATGAAGCGCTGCATCAAAACTTCGCTCTTGCGCGGTTTACCCTGGGAGTCCGTCAGGGAGGATTCGATGCCGCTGCTCACATCGACAAGGCTCGGTTGGCAGTTCGTCAACGCGGGGCCGATGTTTTCGACGTTCATCCCGCCCGCTAAGCCGAAGGGGCGCGCTACCTTGCCAAGGAGCGCCCAATCGAAGGTGCGTCCCTCGCCTTTGCCTCCGTCTAGCAAGACGAAGTCGGCGTTTGACCTGTTGGCGGCCTCTATATTGGCGGCGCATCCTATTTCGAATGCCTGCCAAATCTCGAGCGCTGGCGTTAGGGATCGCAGCCGCTCGATGTAACGGGCGTCCTCGTTGCCGTGGAGCTGCGCTACCTGGATTGTTCCTTCTTCGAACAGGCGGGTAACGAATGTGGGCTCGGCATCGACGAAGACTCCAACGGCCTTTATCTCGTCGTTGATTTCAGCTCGCAAGGAGCGAGCCTCATCGGAGCTCACCTTGCGCTTGCTCTTTTCAAAGAAAACGAAGCCTACGTAATCGGGGGCGATTTCATTCACGGCTTCAAGGTCGTCGGGCGAGCAGATGCCGCAGAACTTAAGGCTGGGCCGCGTGTTTGGGCTGGTAGGCATGGCCTCACGCTTCCTTTGCAGCCAGGCGAAACTCCGCAAGCTTGGCTGCCTTGTCGGTGCTGCGCATCAGCGCCTCGCCGACAAGTGCGCCATCCGCGCCCATCGCAGCGATGGTGCTTACGTCTGCAGGTGTTTTCACGCCGCTTTCCGCAACGAAGAGGCAATCCTCAGGGATCAGCTTGCGCAGGCGCTGTGCGTTGCCAAAGTCGACGCTGAAATCTTTGAGGTTGCGGTTGTTCACACCGACGATGCGCGCGCCGACCTTAAGGGCTTGCTCGATTTCCTGCTCGTCATGCGTCTCCACGAGCGCGACCATGCCCAGTTCATGGGTAAGGTTCAGGTAGGCTTTGAGCGTCGCGGAATCCAAAAGCGAGCAGATGAGCAGCACCGCGTCGGCGCCCATCAGGCGCGCTTGGTAGATCTGGTACTCGCTTACCGTGAAGTCTTTGCGGATCATAGGAGTGCTAACGGCGCGGCGAATGTCGAGGAAGATCTGGTCGCTGCCCATGAACCATTGCGGCTCGGTAAGACAGCTGATGCAATCGGCGCCAGCGGCTTCATATTCACGCGCAATCTGCAGGTACGGGAAGTCCTCGGCGATGATCCCCTTGCTGGGGCTGGCCTTTTTCACCTCGCAGATGAAGCTGAGGCCGGGCTTTTGCAGGGCATCGAAGAAGCGTTTTCCGTCGCCGAGCTGCGAGCCATTGCTTTCGGCGATGCCGATGAGCTGCTTCAAGTGTGCCAGGCTCATGCGTTCCTGCTCGCGCTCCACGCGCGCTGCGGTAGCGTCGGCGATGGTGTTAAGAATGGTGGTCATGGGCGATCCTAAGCGGGGTGTTTGCGGTTTGGGATTCGGTCGGTGCGCCTGTGGCGGGGTGGCGCCAGTTAGCTGTTAGACACTTCGATGTACTTTTCGAGCGTTGCAAGTGCCGCGCCGGAATCAATCAGGCTCTGAGCAAGAAGAACGCCCTGTTCAAGCGAATCTGCTTTGCCGTTCAGGTAGAGGCCGGCGCCCGCGCTCATGAGCACGGTGTCGCGCTTGGGGCCGGTGATGCTGCCGTCCAGGATGCCGCGGGTGATAGCGGCGTTTTCCTCGGGGTCGCCGCCTTCAAGGTCTTCCTTGGAGCAACGGGGTAGGCCAAAATCCTCGGGCTTGATCACGTAGTTGCGGTAGAAGCCCTTGTGGAATTCACACACCACGGTGTCGCAGGCGCTTGAGAGCTCGTCGAGCACGGCGCGCCCGTACACGACCATGCCGTCTTCAACGCCCAAGGTGCTCAATACCTCGGCCAGGGGCTGTACTAGGCTCTCGTCGTATACGCCGAGCAAGAACTTGGTGGCGCCAGCGGGGTTGGTTAAGGGGCCTAGGATGTTGAAGACCGTGCGGATGCCCAGCTCTTTGCGGATGGCGCCCACGTAGCGCATAGCGGGGTGGTATTTCTGTGCAAAGCAGAAGCAAAAGCCAACTTCATCAAGGAGTTTTGCACAGAGCTCGGGGTCTTGGTTGATGTTTGCGCCCAAAGCTTCCTGCACGTCGGCGGTGCCGCACTTGCTGCTGGCTGCGCGGTTGCCGTGTTTGGCCACCTTCACGCCGCCGGCCGCGATGACCATGGCCGCGGTGGTTGAGATGTTGAAGCTGCCTGCCTTGTCGCCGCCGGTGCCGACGATCTCGAACAGGGGCGCGTCGTAATTCAGGTGCTCGGCCTGATCGCGCATGGCAGCACCGCAACCTGCAATCTCATCGATGGTTTCGGCCTTGGTGCTCTTGGTGGAAAGCGCCGCCAGGAAGGCCGCGGTCTGCGTGGGCGAGGTCTCACCCGACATAATCTCGTTCATCACGGCGTAGGATTCGTCGTAGCTGAGGTCTTGCTTGTCGACGATTTTGAAGATGGCTTCCTGAATCATGCTGTGCTCCTTTGCTTGACTTTGTTTGTTGCTTTTGGTCAGGGGATTTGTTGATGTTGTCGGCGTAGTACCGGGGTTGCCGGATTCGTTTGGGCTTTCGGGGGTGGTGGCTGCGGTGTGCGCGTTTGGCCGAGTGGGGAACTTCGGCCCGCCCGGGCGCTGGACTGCCAGGAAGTTTGCGATGATGGTTGCGCCGTCGGGCGTCATGATGCTTTCGGGGTGAAACTGCACGCCGAAGGTCGGGAAGCGCTTGTGTTGCACTGCCATAATTTCGCCGTCATCGGTACGCGCCGTCACGCGCAGGCAGTCGGGGATGCTGTTCCTGTCGGCCGCCAGGGAATGGTAGCGGGCAACCTTGAAGCGCGGCGCCAAGCCCGAGAACAGCACGCTGTTTTCGCGATTTGCCGTGCTTTGCTTGCCATGCATCAGGCGCTCGGCATAACCGACGCGCGCACCGTAGGCTTCGCAAATGGCCTGATGGCCAAGGCAAACTCCAAGGATGGGGTAGTCGGGGCCAAGCTCGCGGATGATGTCGATGCACCTGCCTGCCTCGCTTGGCTTGCCCGGCCCGGGGCTTATGACGATATGGTCGGGGTCTAGCTTGCGCAGCTCCTTAGGGCTTATCTCGTCGTTGCGGAAAACCCTGATGTCGGGGTCGATCGAGCCGATGAACTGGTAGAGGTTGTAAGTAAAGGAATCGTAGTTGTCTATGATGGCGATCATTGCTCGATGCCTCCTTGCGCCTTGTCAAGCGAAACGCGGACGGCCTTGGCTTTGTTGATGGTTTCCTGGTATTCGCTTTCCGGCACGCTGTCGGCCACGATGCCTGCTCCCGAGCGAACGAAGACCTTACCGTTCTTCTTGAACACCAGGCGGATGGCAATGCACATGTCCATGTTGCCGGTGAAATCGAGATAGCCCACCGCGCCGCCGTACACGCCGCGTTTGCAATCCTCAAGGTCGTTGATTATTTGGCAGGCGCTGATCTTCGGCGCGCCCGAAAGAGTGCCCGCGGGCAGCACCGACGAGATGGCGTCAAGGGCGTCGAGCCCGTCGGCAATCTGGCCGCTGACGGTGGAGCCGATGTGTATCACGTGGCTGAAGCGCTCGATGCTCAAGTATTTCTCGACCTTCACGCTGCCGTATTTCGAGATTTTGCCGATGTCGTTGCGGCCAAGATCCACGAGCATGTTGTGTTCGGCGAGTTCCTTTTCGTCGGCCAAAAGTTCGGCTTCGATGCGCGCATCCTCTTCTGGCGTGGCGCCGCGGGGGCGCGTGCCTGCAAGGGGGAAGGTGCGCAGGGTGCCGTTTTCGAGCTTGACGAGGGTTTCGGGCGAGGCACCGGCCAGCTCGATATCGTCGCTTGCGAAGAAGAACATGTAGGGGCTGGGGTTGGTGGTGCGCATGGTGCGGTAGGTATCCATTAGGCTGCCCTCGAAATCGGCGTCAAGGCGGTTGGAGAGCACGACCTGGAAGATGTCGCCTTCCTTGATACGTTCCTGCGCGCGGCGGACAATATCGCAAAAACCTTGTTTATCGAAGAGATTACGATACTCGCTCGTCGTGCGGCCAGGTTTGTAGGGTGCCATTTCGCCGTGAAGAACGAGCTCCTTCATGCAGGCGAGCTCGTTGTTGGCACGATTGATACCCGCAGCGCCTTTCGAGACGCGGGCATTTGCGATGAGGATGATCTTCTTGCGTACGTTGTCGAAGGCAATCACCTTGTCGAAAAGCATCAGGTCGACGTCGTTGAAGCCTTCTTCGTCGCGGGCATCCAAACGCAGGCTCGGCTCGGAGTATTTCAGGTAATCGTAGGCGAAGTACCCGACCAGGCCTCCGGTGAAAGAGGGGAGCTCGGGTGCCTTGGGGCTGCGGTGAGCGTTCAAAATCGCACGGATCGCAAGGTTGGGATTCGTGGTTTCGAACTCGATGGTCTTGGTGCCTTTGACGGCGGTTTCGTTTTTGGTTGGGGAGGCAGCTCCGACTTCGGGATGTGCGGTGCCGTTGTTCGCCAGTGCCAAGATTTCGGCAGGGATGAAGGCCTGCTCGTCGAGCTTGGTGATGCTCATGTGACCGTTTTTGCAGGTGATCTCGAGGCTGGGGTTAAAACCTAGAAAGGTGTAGCGCCCCTCAACGGAGTCTTCCACCGACTCAAGCAGATAGCAGTGCTTGCTCACCTTTTGCATCTTGCGCAGAACGGTGATCGGGGTAACTTCGTCCGAAAGAATCTCGCAGCTCACCGGCATGATATCGAAGGCGCTGTTTGCTGCGTCCGCCGTTTTCGTACCTGCAGGGTCTTCGATTGCGGGGGCATTGGCATTTTGCGTATGTTCGCTCGCGTGCTTCATCCCTCTCCTTCCGAGCGGGAAACAAAAAGCCCGCCCTTGCTCGTGTTTACGAAAACAAGGACGGGCTTGGTAAAGCTCGCGGTGCCACCTTGATTCACGAATGCCTAGGATTCGTGCGCTTTGCGGAGCGCCATCACGCTCCTGACCAGTAACGTTGGTCTTACGTCGCGGATACTTCGGTTGATTGCTCAACTGGTTCCCCACGCCCTCAGCGGTCCATTTGATGGCTTGCGTTCTGCCCGGATCCCAGCGCCCCGGACTCTCTGTGAGTGCACGACCACCGTTACTTCCGCCTCAACGGTTTAGGTGATGGCTGCAGAATAGCGCGCGTTTCGCGCCCGCGTCAATACCGTTTTTTCGTAAACAGTTCTTTAAATGAGCAGCAGAGCCCGCATCGGTTGAATTTGGAATCTAAACACAAGCCTAGGTCAAGCGGTGAATTATGGAGTTTGGGGAATCTTCAAGCTACATCGGTTTTGCTCGGCTATACTCCAAATAAAGGGTGCCCCGCCTATCCGGGCAGCATCTTAGTTGCTAAAGCCAGGTCACCGTGGAATTTGGGCCTGGCTTTTAGCTTTCTTTGATGCAGTTCACACCTCCTCTCCGTAAGCCCGCATCGCATTTAGCGACGCTTGCTTACTTCAACGATCCCAAGAACAACAGAGAAGATCGCGCAAACGGCAATCACGGTCTGAACGTCCATGGGCGGCACCCCCTTTCTTTAGGGCTGCCCGGATGCAAAGCACCTTACCAATAATTCTAAAATACCTTCTGACCTGCGTCTATTTCGAATATTTTTACAATTTTGCGCATTGATTCAGGCCCTTACGCATCAAAGGAAATTTTTAGGAACGTCGACGGGTGGGCGAGCTTGGATGATGCTGATTGCGGTGATCGAAGACCATGTTAACGTTTTAAAGCTTCCCAACCAATCTAGCCAAGATGCCGCTTGGGCAAGGAAGCGTCTATCGACTTCTGGACAGCGCAAATATTTTCTTCGAATCGATTAAATTGCAGAAGTAGCTTGAAAACGCTTAGAGCGTTTCACGTGAAACTTTTTAAGCGTCTTCTATCAAAATATCTCTTATATTCCGTGTTTATATTATCTTTATTTTTCATTAAAAATAAAGATAAAGGAATGTGGCTTAGTAGAGCAAGTAATTAAAAATCTTATTTGTTTTCATATATGAAATGTGCCTTATTAGGAAAAAGATGAAATAAAAAAGAAAGATCTGAGAAACGGTCACAATAATTAATTACGTAATAGGTGGTACTATGAGATAGATTTAAAATTAATAGTGTAAATTACTTAAGGAGGTTCCCTTGGGGCTTTTAGATGGATTCAAAGTGATCGATGCCGTGACTGGTGTTCCTAGTATTTCGGTTACAAAAAATGGTATTGCCTTTAATAAAACCGTAGTTGAAAAGATGGGTTGCCCGAGCTATGTATGCGCAATGATTGATAAAGAAAACAAGCGTTTTGCGATTGTGCCTTGCGAGAAAGACGCAAAAGGACATCGTGCTTTCTATAAAAAAGGAAGGAGTACTTCATATGGAGTGAGATGGAATAATGCTGATTTAAGGATGACCATCGAAACGTTAATGGATTGGAATCTTGAAGAAACTAGTTGGAAAATAATAGGCAAATATTACGAGGAAGAAAATGTTCTAATGTTTGATTTGAAAGAGGCGGAGGTGATGGATAGGCGACAGTGAGTATATTGAAGTTATTGAATAATAAATAAGCCGTAGATAACTTGGTGCAACAAATTATCTACGGCTAAGCGAGATAGCCATAATGACTTCTCTTTCCAAAATCATTATGACATATCTCCTTATTTTCAGTCTATCGATCAAATGCATGGGTCTTGGGCGGCTTTGTCTCGCCTAGCTGAAAAGCTACTAAGGAGAAATATGAATAGTAAAAAATCAAAATCAAAAATTGATGATGGGTTCTACCCTGACCTTGTTGATGGAGCCTGCTTTTGCGGCTATATGGGCATACCCCAGCTTATGAATTTGGGGAACGCCGAAATTCCTTCGCGCCTAATTCCATTTAGCAAAGCAAAATCTGAACTAAAAAAGGGGAATACGCGTGGCTATGTTCATTTTTATGAATACGACGATAAGTTTTCCTCAATAATTACTGACATAGATTCTCACATTGAGATTTTAAGAAATTTCGACGGTGTTCTTACGCCCGATTGCTCTCTTTTGACAGGGCAAGTTAATTGCCTTCAAGCTACGAACACCTATTTCAATCGAGCCGTTGGTTTTCGTTTGCAAAAGGCCGGTATTCCTGTTATTTGCAATATTAGATGGAGTGATAAGAAGAGTTACGACTATTGTTTTATAGGGGCTCCAAAAGAATCCATAGTAGCTATAAGTCCTTATGGCACTTCGAATTCCTATAAAGAGCAAGACGACTTTCGTGAGGGCCTTATTAGGATGCTTGAAGTGTTGACGCCAACAGACGTTATTGTCCACGGTTCTATGCCGAAGCGAATTTTTAAGAACCTAGAGAATAAGACTAATTTCCATTGTTATTTAGACTGGACCAAGACTGTTCACTTGGAGCGAGGTGAACATAATGGGTCACGCGTATAAAGGTGGTTCCGAGACCTATCATTGTACTAAGGAAAATTTTGAAAGTTTAATTTCTCTTTTTCCTTTTAGTAAAGGGTATTTCGGGGAAAAGGGATTAAGTTCAAGTAGCCATGTAAGAAACCTGGCTTCGGAAAATCCTCTAGAAACCGCAAGAGAATTTTATGATTTAGCAGCTTATGGGGGCTACGAGGAAGAGCTAGCTCAAGGCGCATGGAAAACTATCATGGAAGATGGAACCGTTTTTACAATGCGTCAGGTCAGTGGGAGCAAAGATGGGTCTCCCGCTGTAGATATCAATATAAAAAGAAGCAAAG
>JAUMVJ010000011.1 GCA_030530215.1 Coriobacteriia bacterium | reverse complement strand
GGAAGGGGTCGATGATGTTGGCGTCGTCCAGGTCTACCGTGGCGGCCTCGTAGGCAACGTTGACGGGGTGCTTCAAAGGCAGGTTCCAGATGGGGAAAGTCTCGTATTTGGCGTACCCAGCCAAAACGCCGCGCTTGTTCTCGTGGTAGAGCTGGCTTAGGCAGGTTGCCATCTTGCCGGAGCCGGGGCCGGGGGCGGTCACAACAACCAGGGGCTTTTCGGTGAGGATATATTCGTTTTTGCCGTAGCCTTCGTCGGAGACGATATGCTCGATGTCGTGGGGGTAGCCCGCGATGGGGTAGTGCAGGTAGTGCGAAACGCCCAGGGTATCCAAGCGCTTGATGAAGGCGTCTGCGCCCGGCTGGTTGGCGTACTGGGTGATGACGACGCTGCCGACGTAGAATCCAAGGCCCTGGAAAATGTCCATCAGACGCAGGACGTCTTCGTCGTAGGTGATGCCCAGATCGCCGCGCACCTTGCTCTTCTCGATGTGGTTGGCGTTGATCGCAATGACGATTTCCACTTCGTCGCGCATGCTGGAGAGCATGCGGATCTTGGAATCGGGGGCAAAACCAGGCAGAACGCGGGAGGCATGGTAGTCGTCGAAGAGCTTGCCGCCGAATTCGAGGTAGAGCTTGCCTCCGAACTGAGCGATGCGCTCCTTGATGTGCTCGGCCTGCATGGAGATGTATTTATCGTTGTCGAAACCGATTTTCATTGAAAGGGCTCCTTTGATTGGCATGGGCGTGTGTTTCCAAATGATTTCACGCATGCGCTCAATTGTAACGTGTGCGCCGAGCGTGCGGGTGCCCGTTTCCTTCTTTTGTTTCGGCTAAGTTAACGATGAAGGCTTCCACGCGCGGCGCGGGCAAAGCATCTTAAAATAAAAAAACGTTTGCAGGACATTTTGCCCGAGCAAGCGTTTTTTGTTTTCTGGGCACGCTTTATACGTTGCGAAGGCGTGCTTTGTCCGTATGGCTCGTTTTCGATGGATAGGAGAACTATGACCAAACACATCTTCGTTACCGGCGGCGTCGTTTCGTCTTTGGGCAAGGGCATCACCGCTGCTTCCCTGGGTCATCTGCTTAAGGCGCGCGGTTACAAAGTGACCATGCAGAAGATGGATCCCTATCTCAACGTCGACCCTGGCACGATGTCCCCCTTCCAGCACGGCGAGGTCTTCGTTACCGACGACGGCCACGAGGGTGACCTTGACCTGGGCCATTATGAGCGCTTCATCGACGAGAGCCTTTCGCGCGAGTCCAACTTCACCCAGGGTTCCATCTACCAGAGCCTCATCGCACGCGAGCGTCGCGGCGACTTCTTGGGCGGCACCGTTCAGGTTATCCCGCACGTCACCGAGGCCATCAAGACGCGCCTTCGTCGCATCGCCGAGCAGTCCAACGCCGACATCGTCATTTCCGAGATTGGTGGCACCATCGGCGACATCGAGTCTTTGCCCTTCATCGAGGCTGCCCGCCAGTTTAAGAAGGAAAAGCCCTACGGCGACGTCCTTTTTGTCCATGTGGCGCTGGTGCCCTACATCGCCGCAGCTCACGAGGTTAAGACCAAGCCCGTTCAGCACTCCGTCAAGGAGCTGAGGTCGCTTGGCATCCAGCCCGACTTCATCGTCTGCCGTTCCGATCATGAGATTTCGGACGGCGTTCGCAAGAAGATCGCGCTGTTCTGCGACGTTGCTCCTGGCGATGTTCTGGATTGCATCGACGCGCCTTCCATCTACGAAGTGCCCATCGCTCTTCGTGAGCAGGGCTTTGACGAGAAGGTTCTTGATCGCTTCGGTCTGGAGGCCGGCGAGATCGACCTGACCCCGCTCAAGACCTTCCTGGCTGCCGCTGATTCCTGCGAGGGCGAGGTGAGCGTTGGCGTTGTTGGCAAGTACGTCGATCTGCCCGACGCTTACTTGTCCATCGTTGAGGCTTTGGGCCATGCCGGCGTTGCTAACGGTGTGCACGTTGATGTTCAGCTCATCGACGGCGAGGAGCTGAATCACGACAACGCCGAGGAGGTGCTGGGCAAGATGGACGCGATTCTCGTTCCCGGCGGCTTCGGTCAGCGCGCTTTCGAAGGCAAGATCGAGGCGGCGCGTTATGCTCGCGAGAACAAGGTTCCTTTCCTGGGCATTTGCCTGGGCTTGCAGGCGGCCGTGTGCGAGTTTGCTCGCAACGTCGTCGGCTTGGAGGGTGCTACTTCCGCCGAGTTTGACGAAGACGCCGATTACTTACTCATCGACCTGATGCCTGAGCAGGAGGACGTCGAGGACAAGGGCGGCACGATGCGTCTGGGCGCCTATCCTTGCAAGCTTGAGAAGGGTTCGCTCGTCAACCAGATTTACGGCGAGGAAATCATTTATGAGCGTCATCGTCATCGCTACGAGGTCAACAATGCCTATCGCGATCAGTTGCAGGAGGCCGGCTTGAAGATTTCCGGCCTGTCGCCCGACGGCCGCCTTACCGAGATGATCGAGATTCCCGGCCATCCTTACTTCGTTGCCACCCAGGCTCACCCCGAGTTCAAGAGCCGCCCCATCAAGCCCCACCCCTTGTTCGTCGGCTTGGTGAAGGCTGCCATCAAGTAGCTTTAGGCTTTGGTTTTGGCCTTGGCCGGTGTGTCGCCGCCAGCCAGCTGCGCTTGTTGGGGGGGGAGTGCCCGCAGGTAAACTCGCCCCGTCGCCGCTGCCAGCGTCTTGCCGCTAGGCGATTGCCACCGGTGGGGAAGTGCCGGCGGGCAAACGCTCTGCTCGTTGCACTCGAGCCTCGAGCTTAAAAAAGCAACTAATTTAGTGTGCCCCATTCCGCGATCCAGCATCGTAGAATGGGGCACATGCATTATGCCCGCCAATATATTGCCTATTTGCTCGCCGAGCGCGGTTCGTCCCCGCGTACCGTTGATGCATACACGCGCGATTTGAACCAGTATCTGGAGTTCATGGCTGAAAAGGGAATCGACGATTCCTCCGAGATCACGCGCAACGACATTCTTGCTTACGAGCGCGCACTTTCGGAAATGGGCCGTACGCCCGCAACGATCAAAAGGAAAATTTCGGTTGTTAAGGGCTATCATCGCTTCATCGTTCTTGAGGGCTACGCTAAGAAGAACGCTGCGTCCAACGTCGGGCTGCCCAAGCAACCCGAGGCCTTGCCCGACGTCATCTCTGTGGAAAAGATGCAGGAGCTGCTTGAAGGCTGCGATATCTCCACGCCGCTTGCGCGTCGCAATCGCACTATTTTGGAAGTGCTCTACGGCTGCGGCCTGCGCGTAAGCGAGCTATGCGGGCTCGATCTTGATCGTGTTCTTTTAAACGAAGGCTATTTGCGCGTGATGGGCAAAGGCGCCAAGGAACGCGTGGTCCCGCTTTCCGGGTACGCGCTTACCTGGTTGTCCGCCTACATTGCCGAGGATCGCCCCCTCATTCGTTGCAGCACTACCACGCCCAACGCCGCTGTTTTCGTGAACGCGCATGGGCGCAGGATCTCTCGGCAGAGCGTCTGCAAGATCGTCGAGCGGGAAGGCTTGCGTGCGGGCATCAAGGGCCTGCACCCCCACTCCCTAAGGCACTCGTTTGCGACCCATTTGCTCGAAGGCGGGGCCGACCTGCGTGCCATCCAGGAGATGCTGGGGCACGCGAATATCTCGACCACCCAGATTTATACTCACGTGCAAACGCGCCAATTGATTGAGGAGTATCTGAGCGCCCACCCGCGTGCCGCCTTGCACTAGACGCTTTGCTTGTTCCTTGACGGGGCTCCTCTTCGCCCTCGGACAGTCTGTGCCCGCTTTCTTGCATTTACGGCTTGCCCCTGTTTTATCCGCGTTTTTTCTGGCCTTCGCGGGGCACCTTTTCCTGTCTTTGCCTTGGTCGTTTGCAGCGGGGGAAGCCACCTCGCCACTTCAGGGGAAAACGCCCCACTTTTTGCTAGAAAATGGGCCTCGATGGGCGAAGTGGGGCGATTTTTGGTCTAAATGTGAAGCGACCTTCGAAAATCCATCAAGTTCAGGGGAAAAGATTTTCAGGCAAAATTAGAACAAAATAAGCGCAATTTGTAGGTAAATCAGCCTAAAGGCACCATATCTAGTGGCATCTCAATTTGTGCTCGTTTCCGTTCCCTCGCGTGGGTGGTTCGCCCGCCCAAACTTGCCCATAAAATCCCATAAATCATTGCAAATCGACCCCCGCTGCCTTAGGATTGAAGTCGCGAAAGTCCCTAAGGATTCTTGAAGGGAGGGATAGATGGCCGCGTTCGAAGGCTCATATCGCCACAAAATCGATGCGAAAGGCCGCCTGTCGCTTCCTGCCGAGTTTCGTAAGGACTTAAAGCGAGACCTCAAAGTTGTCCTGTCCGACGATCCCGAGAACCCGAGCCTCATGATTTTTGATCCCGAGGAGTACACGCAATGGTTGGACCACTACTTCGATAAGAAGGGTGGATACGATCCTTCCAACCGCCAAATGCGCAACTTCCGCAAAGTCATGGCCTCTCGTTCGAAGCCTTGCCAGATGGACGACGGTGGTCGAATCCGCCTAACGACCGAGCAGCGTGAGCGCGCTGGTTTGTCGACGGACGTCACCATCATCGGTGATTGCGAGCACATCGAGGTCTGGGATACTCAGCGCTGGGAAGAGTTTGAGCTGCAGGCTCTTGCTCTCGACTTCGACTAGAAGACCAAGGTTGGGTATCGAAGAACGATGACAAGCGAATACCGGCATATCCCTGTCCTCCTCTCCGAGTGCCTGGAGCAACTCGCACTTCAACCACACCACACGTTCGTGGACGCAACGCTCGGAGGGGCGGGACATTCTTTGGAAGTTGCCAAGATCTTAGGGCCCGAGGGCCGTTTGATCGGCATCGACCAAGATGAGGTAGCCCGCGCTGCCGCCACCGAGCGCTTGATGGCCCTGCCAGCTGAGTCGCGCCCGGAGATAAGTGTGCTTGCGGGAAACTTCGGGGACCTGGATCGTCTGCTCACCGAGGCTGAAATACCTGGAATCGACGGAATTCTGTTCGATATAGGTGTTTCCTCCGTGCAGATCGACACGCCATCCCGCGGCTTCTCTTTTAAAGAGAACGGCCCTTTGGATATGCGGATGAACCCGAGCAATCAAACTCTAACCGCAGCAGAGATCATCAACAACTATAACGCAGCAGATCTCGCTCGGATCATCCGGCATTACTCCGATGAGAAATGGGCAAGCCGCATCGTCGACTTCGTGGTAGAGGCGCGCAAGAAAGCCCCCATCACCGAAAGCGAGCAGCTTGTCGAGATCATCAAGGCTGCCGTCCCTGCTTCGGCAAGGCGCAGCGGCGGTCATCCGGCGAAGCGAACCTTCCAGGCCCTACGCATCGAGGTGAACGGCGAGCTGGACGTCTTAAAGCGCGGTTTGGAATCGGCCATCCGTTGGCTTAACCCGGGCGGAAGGATAGCGGTTATCAGCTATCACTCGCTCGAGGACCGGATCGTCAAGGATATGTTCCGCGAATTCTCGCAAGGCTGCACCTGCCCGCCCGACTTGCCGGTATGCGTGTGCGGCAACAAGCCGGTACTCAAAGTCATCACAAGGAAGCCCACTCTTCCTTGCAAAGAGGAAATCGAGCGCAATGCTCGCAGCAGGAGTGCGAAACTCCGCGTGGCGATGCGCTTGGACGAAAACGCTTAGAGCTCTTATTGGGGCGCTAAGGATAAATGAAACGCAAGCGCCCACGGTAAGGAGGTCGCAACATGGCAGCACCAGCACTCGCCAATGCGGCCGCTCCCGCACGGCGCAAATATTCTTCCCCTGCAGCTAACCCCTCGCGCACCGAGCGCAGGACCGCCAAGCCCTCAGGGGCGAGGGTTCGCGTTGTCCGCGGGGGCAAGTCTCAATCGCACGGGATAGACCTGCGCTCCCTTGCCAAACCCATCATCGCCTTGATTTTGGTTTTCGCCATCGCTTCGATTGCGAAGATCACGATTGTTGGTTTTTCCTATAACACTGCTCAGCAGACGAGCGAGCTGCGCACCCAGATTAGCGATCTCGAATCTGAAACCACTTCGCTCACCATCCAGAAGAGCCTGGTGGCAAGCCCCACCAACCTGCGTGACAAGGCGGAAAAGCTCGGCATGTCCGCGGCGGAAAGCTCCGAGACCATCAAGCTCTCCAAGGACGTTGTGAAGACGGACGCCGCCGGTAATTTGTCCTTGTCTTTGAGCTTGGCTGCGGTGGCTAAGGAATAAGCCGCATGCGCGATAGCTTTGGCAATGGACGGGAGGGGCGGAATCGTTCGTCTCGCCCGGAAGGTGAGCGCAGGAGTGCGCGCAGTTCTTCGCGTGACTCTTATCGCATGGACAACGAAAGACGATCAAACGCCCGAAGCTCTCGCAGCGCCCGCTCGGGCTTTGACTCCGCAAGTGCGCAGGCGCATGAATCTCGCGCATCCCGAGGTGCACGATCAACGCGCAGTGGCCGCAATCAGGCGGCATCTTCCCATGATTATCTAGGGGGCTTTGGCATTTTCGGCATCCCCGGCATTTACGCCGTTGCTTTCATGCTCTTCTTGCTGCTGGCTTTGGTTGCCTGCGGTCGTCTGATTTGGGTGCAGCTTATCGATTCCGAGGGCATCCAATCTTCAAGCGGCGGCCAGGCAGTGCAGACCTATACCATCCCGGCAGTGCGCGGAACCATCTACGATTGCAACGGCACTATCCTCGCAACCACGGTGGACACCATCAACATCTTCTGCCATCCGCACATGCTAAGCGCGGAGCAGGTTAATACCATTGCGGACTTCCTGGTGGAAAACTGCGGCGGCAAGAAGGCCGACTACACCGAGAAGCTCACGGCCGATAAGAACTTCCAGTATCTCTACAAGAATGCTGATGAGGACCTGAAGGACAAGATCACTGCGCTAGGGATCGAAGGCCTGGACTACGAGAAGTCCAATAAGCGAATTTACCCCTGCGGCTCCATCGGTAGCCAAGTGATCGGCACGCTTACCACCGGCGAAGATAATCAGCTCACGGGCGTTACCGGCCTGGAGCGCTATTACAACGACATTCTTTCCGGCAGCTCCGGCGAGAGGGTGGCTTCGTATAGCCGCGACGGCGTTTTGATTCCCGGCTCCAGCTCCACAACGAAGGAGGCCGTAGCCGGCAAGGACATCGTCGTCTCAATTGATATCGAAATGCAGGAAGCGGTGGAAAAGGCGCTCGAGGTCAACGCGAAGAGCGTTTCGGCCGAAACCGAGTCGGGCATCGTCATGGACGCCTCGACCGGTGAGATAGTTGCCTGCGCGGGCTCGCCCACCTTCGACATCACCGACACCTCCAAGGTTAAGGAAGGTGCCACCAACATGAATGGCATCAACTTCGCCTACGAGCCGGGTTCGGTGTTTAAGCCCGCCATCATGCTTGCCGCGCTAGAGGCTGGCACCACCAAGGCGGGTCAGAACTACTACTGCCCCTCCAGTTTGAAGGTCGGCGATTTCACCATCAGCGACTCGCATGAGCGCGGCGCCGAAACGATGAGCACCACCAAGATCATCGCTGATTCTTCGAACGTGGGTATGTCCTTGATTGCGAAGAACCTTGGCGCAAAGAAGATGGCCAAATACATCAAGCGCTACGGCCTTGCCGGCAAGACCGGCGTCGACTACCCCGCGGAGGCGTCGGGAAGCATCGCCGACTACAAGGATTGGTCCAAGGCCCAGCAGTACAACATCAGCTTCGGTCAGGGCGTTACTACCTCGGGCATCTCGCTGGTTCGCTTCTACGGCGCCCTTGCCAACAACGGTGTGGCGAACACGCCGCATTTCCTGGTCAGCATCCCCTCCGACAACGATACGAAAAGCTACGACAGCGAGGAGATCGTTAAGAACAAGGACGCCCTTAAGTCTTTGATCAAGATGATGGAGGCGGTTGTCGAGGACGGCACAGCGCCTGATGCGGCAATCGATGGTTTCAAGGTTGCCGGCAAGACGGGTACAGCGCAGACCGTGAACTCCAACGGCGAGTACGGCCATGGCGTGTACAACATCAGCTTCTGCGGCTTTATCCCCGGAGCTTCAAAGAACCTTGTTTGTTATGTGGATGCCACGCAGGTGCCGGGCATGTATCAGACCGTCCAAGCGTTTAACGATATAATGACCTTCGCCGTAGAACGCTACAACATTACTCAGGAGTGACGTCGTATGGGTATGACCTGCAAAGAACTTTTCGAGGGGCTTGAGTGTACCATCCTCGGCAACGAAGACGAGATGGTCACCGGCATCGCGAATAGCAGCAATAAAGTAAATCCTGGCGACGCCTTCTGCTGCATTGTCGGCCTGAAGACCGACGGCCACACCTTCGCGCAGGATGCCATCGACCGCGGCGCGCACGTTGTTGTGTGCGAGCGCCCTTTGGTCTTGGCCGATGCGAGCGATGTGACGCTTGTTGTCGTTTCCGACAGCCGCAAGGCCATGGCCCACATCGCGGCACGTTTCCATGGTGACGCTTCTAAAAGTTTTTCCCTGGTTGGCGTGACCGGTACCAACGGTAAGACGACCACCACTTATTTGGTTGACCATATCGCCCAGGTCATGGGCCAGCGGACGGGCCTAATCGGTACGGTTAGCACCGTCATCGACGGCAAGGCCCACAGCTCCGAGCGCACCACTCCCGAGTCGACCGAGCTCCAGGAGCTCTTCGCCGAGATGCGCGACGCTGGCTGCGGCGTGGTTACCATGGAGGTAAGCTCGCATGCGCTCGACCTGGAGCGCACCTGGGCAAGCAAGTTCGCGGTCACCGCTTTCACCAATTTGACCCAGGATCACCTGGATTACCATCGCACGTTTGAGGCTTACTTTGAGGCCAAGGCCCGTTTGTTCTCCAAGGATTATCCGGCCAAGCGCGTTATCAACATCGATAGTGCATACGGCAAGGAGCTGCTCGCTCGCTGCTCGAGCAACGGCGACTCCGTTATCACCACGGGCTTTGCGCCCGAGGCCCAGATTCATCCTCGCAAGGTTGAGTACGGCTCCGCGTCCACTACGGTGACCCTTGATGTGAAGGGCCAGGACATCGCTTTCACCTATCCTTTGGTGGGCAGGTTCAACGTGGAGAACATTATGACGGCCTTCGGCATCGGTCTGCAGCTGGGCTATTCTGCCCCCGCCGTTGCCAGCGCCCTTAAAGATGCGCCTGCGGTTCCTGGTCGCATCCAGCGTGTTCATGCGCAAAACGACGGCGATGTTCGCGTTTACGTCGATTACGCCCATACGCCTGATGCCCTCGAAAAGGCCATTTCATCCGTTTCCGCTCTGACCGACGGCAAGACCATCGTTGTCTTCGGCTGCGGCGGCGACCGCGATTCTTCCAAGCGACCCATCATGGGTAAGGCTGCACTTTCGGCTGATCACGCGGTTGTGACTTCGGACAACCCGCGCACCGAGGACCCTGCGGCAATCATCGAAGACATTCTGCCCGGCATGGTGGGCGGCGAAGGCCGCTTTGAGGTCGAGGCCGATCGCGCTCATGCCATCGAGCTGGCCATCAAGCTGGCCAATCCGGGTGACGCCGTGCTGATCGCGGGCAAGGGCCACGAGGATTACCAAATCGTGGGAACCGAGAAGTTGCACTTCGACGACGTCGAGGTGGCGCAGGGCGTTCTTAATAAGCTTTTCAGTTAGGATTCAAACATGCGTTTGAATGCACAAGTTATTGGCGATTACGTCTCGGGGCAGCTTAAATCTGCCCCAGGTAACCCTGACCTTGAGGCGTGCGGCCTTACGTGGGACTCGCGCGAGGTTGCCCCGGGTGATGTGTATGTTGCCTTGCCGGGCAACCGCGTCGACGGGCACAATTTCGTTCCTCAGGCGCTTGCGGCCGGTGCCGCGGTGGTGCTGGTAAGTTCCGAGCTCGACGAAAGCGTTTATGAGCTTGCTTCCGCCAAGGGCGCCTACGTGTATCAGGTTGCCGACACCTACCAGGCCGTCACAGGCTTGGCCGCGCACTGGCGCAGCCATCTGAAGGGGACGGTTATCGCCCTTACCGGATCGGTGGGCAAGACAACCACGAAGAACCTCGTTCGCGACATCCTGTCGACCACCTTTGCCACTGTGGCCACGCATGCCAACCAGAACAACGAGCTCGGCGTTCCGAAGACTCTGTTGCAGGCCGATGCGGACACCCAGATGGTTGTCGTCGAGATGGGCATGCGCGGATCGGGCCAGCTTGCATCGCTGTGCGAGTTCGTTAAGCCCGATATCGCTCTGGTAACCAATTGCGGTGAGTGCCATATCGAGCTTCTGGGTTCACGCGAGGCCATCGCCCGTGCCAAGGCCGAGGCCGTGGCTGCGCTCCCTGAAGGGGGCAAGGCGGTGCTCAATCTTGCCGACGAGCGTTTCGACCTTGTTTGCGAGGCAGCTCAGGTTAAGGAAAAGAATATCGAGGTTTTGGACTTCGATGGCACTGGCGCCTCCAAGGATGCGTATGCCTGGGCAAGTGATGTGTCCCTTGACGACACCGGTCGCCCGCATTTTGTTTTGCATTTGCCCGACGGTGCGCACAAGGCGAGCATGGAGCTGCGCGGCGCGCACAATGTTTCCAACGCCTGCGCCGCTGCCGCCCTGGCTTTCTCGGTCGGGGTTTCTTCAAACGCTATTGTGAGTGCCCTTAAAACTTCCTTGCCTGAATTGGGGCGCCAGGAAATTCTGCCCGGGCGCGGCGGCATCACCGTGGTGAACGATGCCTACAACGCCAACCCCGATTCCATGAAGGCCTCGCTTTCAATGTTTTGCGCTATGGACGTGCCCGGCAGGCGCGTTGCTGTTTTGGGCGATATGGGCGAGTTGGGAAGCTTTGCTGAGGCCTGCCACCGTTCGGTTGGCACGTTTATTGCCCCCTTGCCGGTGAACAAACTAGTGTGCATCGGCGAGCTGTCGCATCTCATCGCTAGCGCTGCGGTGGAACAGGGCTATCCCGAATCAGACACCGCTTGCTTCGCCACGCGCGAGGAGGCGCTTTCCTATCTTGAATCTTTCCTTGAGCCGGGGGATGCAGTTCTGTGCAAGGCTTCGCATTCCATGGAGCTCGACAAGATCGCCAAGGAGTTGACCGCTTAATATGTTCTTCGCATCTTCATATCCCACTTTCACCGTGTTCTTGGCGGTCGTTCTTGCGGCTGTTTTCACGATGGTGCTGATGCCTCCGTTCATCAAGTTTTTGCAGGCTCATTTGATCGGCCAGCAGGTGCGCGACGACGGTCCCGAAACCCACCTGGTTAAACAGGGCACGCCTACCATGGGCGGTCTGATCATGCTTATCGGAATGTGCCTGGCTGTGATATTGCTCGCCAAGCCTGAGGCCGAGACTTGCCTGGTTATGGCGGCCATCCTTCTTACGGCGGCGCTGGGTTTCGTCGACGACTTCACCAAGGTTGCCATGAAGCGCTCGCTCGGCCTTACTCCGAAGATGAAGCTTATTGGGCAGTTTGCCATTTCCACCGCCTTCGTTTTGGCGGTCGTCAACTTGATTGGCGTGAAGCCCGTCGTTGCGATTCCCTTCGTGTGCACTATCGACCTGGGCATTCTTACCACTACGGTTGCGGGTATTTCCATCCCGTGGCTCTACGTGATTTTCGTCGACATTTTGATCATGGGCATGTCGAACGCCACCAATCTCACCGACGGCCTTGATGGCTTGGCGGCAGGTACGGTCATGGTTGTCATGCTGGTTATGGCCGCCATCGCCTTCAGGTGCGGTGCGCTCGACTCGGCCATTATCGCTGCGGCTATGGCTGGTTGCTGCATCGGTTTTCTGTGGTTCAACTCCTACCCGGCCGACATCTTCATGGGCGACACCGGCTCGCTGGCGCTTGGCACGGGCCTGGCCTGTATCGCGGTTATCACCAACACCGAGGTGCTGAGCCTTCTGATCGGCGGGCTTTTCGTGGCCGAGGCCCTGTCCGTCATGATCCAGGTCTTTCATTTCAAGCGCACTCATAAGCGCCTGTTCTTGATGGCGCCCCTTCATCACCACTTCGAGAAGAAGGGCTGGAGCGAGGTGAAGGTGGTTATCCGCTTCTGGATTATCTCCGGCACCTTGGCAGCCCTGGGCTTTGCAATCTTCTTCGCGCAATCTTTAGGAATGTGATCGTATGAGCAAATCTGAAACGATTGAGTTCGACCCTACGAAAAAGCATGCGCCGGCCAAGCTCGGCCGAGTGCTGGTTCTTGGCTTGGGCAAGTCTGGCAAGGCGGTAAGCGAGTATTGCTCTGACCTGATCGGTTCGCGCGTTGAATCTTTGACGGTCGCCGCAGGCGTCGCAAACCCTGCCGTATCCGAATTCGCCTCGGAGATCGAGGCCAAGGGCGCACGCGTTCTTTTCGACACCTTTGATTTTGAGGAAAGCTACGATGTGGCTATCGCGAGCCCCGGGATCAGCGAGTTCTCCGATTTCTACCTTGCTGCTGCTGCTCATGCAGCCGAGGTCATAAGCGAGGTCGAGTTCGCCTGGCGTGAAAGCGCCAAGGATTCTCGTTGGCTGGCCGTGACGGGCACCAACGGCAAAACGACCACGACCGCCTTGGCAGCGCATCTGCTTAAGGAATGCGGTTTGAAGGCTTCGGCGGTGGGCAACATCGGTGACACCTGCATTGCTGCAGTTGCCGCGGGTAAAACCGATTGCTATGTTGCCGAGGTTTCTTCTTACCAGCTGGCCAGCACGCGCGATTTTTGCCCAGATGTTGCCATTCTTCTTAACATCACGCCAGACCACGTTAAGTGGCACCGCAGCCTGGAAAACTACGCTCTTGCGAAGAAGAAGATCTACGCGAATCTTGCCAAGGGCGGTACGGCTGTTGTTATGGACGCCACCAACGACGTGGTACGCGGTTTCGTGCGCGAGCTGAAGGCTACGCCCGACTCCGAGCGCGGTTTTGCCTATATTCCCATGGGCACCGCCGATGGCATTCATTCCAGCATGCGCGAGAAGTGCGGCAGCGCCAATGCCGCCTACCTGAGCGCAACCGACGAGCTTGTGGCGGAGTGGAACGGCGTCAAGACGACGCTCGTTGCCGCATCCAAGCTGCAGATTGCCGGCGAGCATAATGCCTCTAACGCCCTGGCCGCAGCGGCTGCAGCACTTGCCCTGGGCGCTGACCCCGAGAAAGTGAACAAAGGTTTGACGAGCTTTGCTCCCCTCGAGCATCGTATCGAGCCCTGCGGCACGGTTGCCGGTATTCGCTTCTACAACGATTCCAAGGCAACCAACGTTGACGCAACCCTAAAGGCCCTGGCGGCTTTTGGCGCCGAGCGTCCGATCGTTCTTCTTGGCGGCGACGATAAAGGCACGGATCTTTCCGAGCTCGTGGCCGAGTCCGAGGCACATTGCAAGGCGGTCGTTTGCTTCGGGGATGCCGGTGCGCGTTTCCTTGCCGCCTTTGAGGACTCCAAGCTTCCTCACTATTCGGCAGGCAAGATGGAGGATGCCCTTGATGCGGGCATTGCGCATGCAAGCGCGGGGGACATCGTCGTTTTGTCGCCTGCCTGCGCCTCCTTCGACGAGTTCAGCGGCTTCGAGGAACGAGGCCGTGTGTTCAAGGGAATGGTCGCCGAGCGCGCACGTAGGCAGGGAGCTTAAAAGGTAGGAAGATGAGCAAAGGTCGAAACAAACAACCTAAACGAACCACTTCGTCCTTCGCATCGTCGTTTTCACTCACTGGCCTGTTTTCCGGGATTTCCTCGGGACAGGCCATGGTGCTGATAGCGGCTGCTCTTTTGATTTGCGTAGGCATCGTGATGGTGTATTCCGCTTCCTCGATCGAATCGGTGTCTAACGGGCAGCCGATATTCTCCGAGGCCGCGAAGCAGATTCTTTTCGTTTTCGTGGGAATTTTCGTGGTGGCCGCGATGGTTGCGCTGGTTCGCCGTTTTTCAATGGCGCGCCTTATCTGGGTTTACTATTGGATTTGCCTTGTTTTGGTGGTTGCGACCGCGGTTGCCGGTACGTCCCAGTACGGCGCCTCGCGCTGGCTTAGCCTGGGCGGGATCACCATTCAGGGTTCCGAGTTCGCCAAAATCGGTTTCGTTTTGATAGCGGCTCTCTTTTTGAAGCAAGCCAAGGAGGGCGTTTTCTCCTCGACGCTGCTCGGCTCGATGCTTTTCGGGGTGTTCGCTAGGATCCGCGGAGGCGTTAAGTCGGAAAGGCATCTTGCCGATGCCGCGATCCTCTTATGCGTGTTCGTCCCTCTTGCGATCCTTCTGGGGAGCCAGTCCGACTTGGGCACCACCATGATCTGCGTGGTCGGTGTGTATGCGCTTCTTTGGGCAAGTGGGATGTATTCGCCCAAGCTGCTTATTGCCATGATGATTGCATTCGTGGTGTTCGGCGTTGCTGCCATTTGCACCTCGGAGTATCGAGTGCAGCGATTCACCAGCTTCACCAATCCTTGGGCCGATCCCGATGGCAACGGATACCAGCATGTGCATTCCTTGAAGGCGCTTGCCGCTGGCGGCTTGTTCGGTGTGGGCCTGGGCGGCTCGTATCAGAAGCTGCTGTATTTGCCCATGGCCAGCACCGACTTCATTTTCGCCATCATCGGTGAGGAGTTGGGCTTGGTCGGCGCGCTTGGCGTTATCTGCCTGTTCTTGGTGCTTTTGCTCGGCGGTCTGAAGATTGCCACTTCAAGCCAAGACTCTTTTGCCACCATGGTTGCCAGCTCGCTTGCCATCATGATCGTCTTCCAGGCTTTCTTGAACATCTATTGCGTTATCGCCTTTGCGCCCATTACGGGCAAGCCCTTGCCCTTCATTTCCTCGGGCGGCTCCTCCATGCTGAGCTCGGTGATGACCGTCGGATTGATTTTGCTTATGGGCATGGGCCAAGAGGGCCAGGGCGACGTCCATGAGCGCCGCCGCAGCAATTTAAGCGTTGTTTCGCAGGCCTTACCCGCCGAGCAGGATCGCCGGAAGACAACGAGCACAGTCCCCGAATACCATTCGAGCATGAATCGGACCCGTGTCCGTTCTTATAGCGCAGACGGCACTCGCGCGGGCACGCGCACAAGCACCAGGAGACACAAATGAAAGTAGTCCTATCAGGCGGCGGAACCGCTGGCCATATCAACCCCGCCCTCGCTTTGGCCGAGGTGCTCGAATCACAAGGGCACGAGGTGTTCTTTGCGGGTACCCCGTATGGCGTTGAGTCTCGCCTGGTTCCCGCGGCAGGCATTCCCTTCAAGGCTTTCGAGGCAAGCGGATTCGATCGCCGGCATCCTTTGACGCTCGTCAAAGGCACGTTCAAGATCCTTCGTTCAAGCGGCTTGGCAAAAGATTGGTTGCGCGAGATCGAGGCTGACGTCGTAGTTTGTTTCGGCGGCTACGTGTGCATCCCGGTTGGATATGCCGCCGAGAAACTGGGGATACCGGTTGTCGTGCACGAGCAGAATTCCGTCATGGGCATGGCCAACCGTGAGCTTTCGAAGAAGGCGGCAGCGGTTGCTCTGACCTACGACGTAGCGGGTAGCGCGGTGGCGGACAAATCGAAGCTCGTCGTTACGGGTAATCCCGTGCGCGCGTCGGTGTTCGACTCGACTCGCGAGCAGGGTCGCCAGATGCTTGGCATTCCCGAGGATGCACGCATGCTCCTGGTGTTCGGCGGCTCCCTGGGGGCGCGCCACATCAATACCGCGCTTTGCAATCTTAAGGATCGCCTTCTTGCCATTCCCGATCTGTACATTGTCCACATCACGGGCCCTAAGGAACTCGACACGGTACTTGCCGATTTGTCCCTGACGCCCGAGGAAGCCAAGCGCTGGCAGGTTATGGGGTATCAGAATCGCATGGGCGAGACCATGGCTGCGGCCGATTTGGTTGTGTCCCGCGCGGGTGCTACCTCGCTTGCCGAGATTTCGGCGCGCTGCATTCCTGCCATCTTAATTCCTTTCCCCTACGCAACGGAAGACCATCAAACCACCAACGCACGCTCCTATGTGGCGGCGGGTGCCGCATGGATGGTTGCCGACAAGGACGTCGAGGATAAGTTCTTTGCCGACGGCTTGATCGATCTGATCGAGAACAAGGAAACGCGCGCCGCCATGTCGCGTGCGGCCGCAGGCTTCGAGACCGGCGACGCGGCGCGCAAATTGGCAGATGTTGTGACCAATGCGGCCAAGCGCTGAATGCTGCGCTAGGATTAGGCTTTGAATCGAATCTGAATAGACCTGCGTACGGACGAAGACCGTACTTCTTTAAAAAGGACTTTTGTGATGCAAGAGAGCATTCGTAAGATACATTTCATCGGCGTTGGCGGCGTCGGCATGAGCGGCATTGCTCACGTTGCTGCCGAACAAGGCTACCGGGTAAGCGGGTCCGACCTGCGTCAAAGCAGCTACACCAAGCAGCTCGGCGCGGCGGGCGTCACGGTTTTCATCGGGCAGAAGGCCGAAAACATCGAAGCTGTTAAGCCTGATATCGTGGTTGTTTCCACTGCTATCCTTGAAAACAACCCCGAGCTCGTTGCGGCTAAAGAAGCGGGTATTCCGATCTGGCATCGCGCGATGATGCTTGCCTACCTGGGGCGCGGCCTTCAGACGCTTGCCGTTGCCGGCACTCATGGCAAAACCACCACGTCGTCTATGCTCGCTTCGACGCTCGACGCCTTGGGCGACGACCCCACCTTCCTGATCGGTGGCATTGTGCGCGCCTATGGTTCCAACGCGCATCGTGGCGAGGGCGAGTACTACGTGGTTGAGGCCGACGAGTCCGATAAGTCTTTCACGTATCTAAGTCCCGCTTCCGTGCTGGTTACCAATATCGAGGCCGACCATCTTGACCATTACAGTGGCCTGACCGAAATCTACTCCCTGTTCGAGGAGTTTATGGCCTCTATTCCCGAAGAGGGCAACTGCGTTGTATGCGGCGATGATGTCGCGCTGGTTGAGGTGGCAGCCAAGACCGGCCGCAAGGTTACGACCTACGGTTTCGGCGAGGCCTGCGATGCTGCGCTCTCCAATTACGCGAGCCACGGCGTTTCTACCTCTTTTGATCTTCGCCTGCCGGACGGCACCCTGGTTCATGCGGGCGTCAAGCAGAATCCCGGCCGCCACAACGCCCTTAATGCAGCGGGCGTTATCACTTTGCTGTGGCGCGAGGGCTTCGATCCACAAAAGGCCGCCAATGCTCTGTCTGGTTTTGCCGGAGTGCGCCGCCGATTCGATTTGGTGGGTGAGGTCGACGGTATCACCATCGTCGACGACTACGGCCATCACCCCACCGAGATCGCCGCGACTTTGGCCGCCGCTAAAGCGCTCGATTTCAAGCGGGTTCATATCGTTTTCCAGCCGCATCGCTATTCGCGCGTGAAGCTTTTCACCGAGGTCCTTAAAGATGAGTTCGCCTCTGCCTTCGACGACGCCGACACGGTTACTTTCATGGACGTCTACCCAGCGGGCGAAATGCCTGTTCCCGGAGTTAACGGCGCTACCTTCATGCAGGTTGTGCTTGATCATGCAGGCCACCCCGCCGACACGCGCTACGTCGAGCGTCGCCAGGAGGTCGTTCCCTATTTGGTGTCCAAGCTCGCCGCGGGTGATCTTCTTCTTACCATGGGCGCCGGCGACGTTACGGCTATCGGCCCCGAGGTTTTGCAGGCGCTAAAAGAACGTGCCGAGGCCTAAGGGTATGGCTCGTCATGCGTCCGACTTGGCCCTTCTTGCCTTTGATGACGACTTCAAAGGGGAAGTGCGCCTTAATGAACTGATGAGCAAGCACACCACCTATCGCATAGGTGGTGCTGTTCGTGCGTTCGTCGAGGTCTTCGACCTGGCGGCGCTCGGCCGCGTGCTGGACATCTGCCAGCGCGAGGGGCTTGAGTGGTTCCCCGCCGGCAAAGGATCCAACCTCCTTGTGTCCGATGCGGGCTTCGACGGTGTGGTCGTGGTGCTTGCGGGCGAGTTTCGCAGCTGGACCTTCGACGAGGAAACTAACCGCGTTATCGTGGGCGCAGGCACTATCCTGTCGCGCCTGGTGCAGGAGACCTTCCATCGGGGTTATTCCGGCATGGAGTTTGCCGTGGGCACGCCGGGAACGGCCGGCGGCGCCGTGCGCATGAACGCCGGCACCAAGGACGACTGGATCGGTAAAAGAGTGGTCTCGGTGACCACCTACAAGGCCGGCCAGGGTCTGATGCGTTATTTGGCCTCCGACATCGATTGGCAGGCGCGCAAAACGAGCTTTGCACCCGACGAGATGATCGTGGAGTGCGAATTGCAGCTCGAGCCCGCCTTATCGGGTAACATCGAAGGCCGCATGCGCTCCCTTCTTGATCGTCGCCGCGAGACGCAACCGCTCGACATGCCCTCTTGCGGAAGTGTTTTTCGCAACCCGGACGGACATTCCGCCGGGGCCTTGATTGAGGGGGCAGGTTTGAAGGGCCGCGTTCATGGCGGCGCTCAAATCTCCAGCAAGCATGCAAATTTCATTGTTAATACTGGTTCGGCTACAGCTGCCGACGTAGTTGCCCTTATCGATTTGGCACGAAGCGAGGTGAAGAAGTCTTATGGCATCGAACTCACGACGGAGCTCCGCTTCCTCGGCTTCTAGGTCCTCGCGCAGCGGCTCTTCTGCCCGTTCCCATGCCGCAAAGGGCCGTCCTTCATCGAATCGCTCGGTTCGCTCAAGGCAACCGATGTCTGCTCGAGGCGCTTCTATGGGCGCATCGGGCTCTCCGCGCCGCAGCAACACCCCGCATCTGTCGGGCGGGCGAAGCGGCGCGCATGTCGGCGCCCAGGGCCAGACGGCGCGTGGGTCTCAGCGTGCGCGCGGGGGTTCGAACCTGCGCACGGTGGGCGTTTCCGAGCTTGGCTCCATGCCTGCGCAGCGTCGTGGTGGCAATCCTTGGATCGTCCGTATATTCATTACGCTGGTTGTTTTGGTGGTTTTGGGCGCCGTTGGCTTTGCCGTTGCCTACAACGCCAACATAATGCCCGTCACCAAGCTCACCGTCTCGGGGACAAGCCACCTTACCAACGAGGAGCTTACCGAGCTGGCACAGGTCCCCTCGAAGACGACGCTTTTCAACGTTGACTCCGCGGGAATCGAGGAGCGCTTGAAGTCCAACCCGTGGGTTTTGAACGCGACGGTCGAGCGCATTCCCCCCGATACACTCAACCTTAAAATCGAGGAACGCAGCATCACTGCGGTCGTCGACGTGACGGTTGACGAGAATGCCACGGTCGAGACTTGGGCCCTCTCCGAGGACGGCGTGTGGCTTACCCAGGTTCCTACAAAGAAGCAAGCAAATCAGAATGCCGCGCTTAAACAACTCTACGACGACTCGAAGGCGGCGCTTAAGATTTCCGACGTGCCTTTGGGCTCCAAGCCCGAGGCAGGTGCATCCTGCACCGACACCAACATCAAGAACGCGCTGGGCATCGTTGCCGGCATGACCACCGAGTTAGCCGAACAGGTTAAGTACGTGTCCGCCGCAAGCGCCGAGAGCACAACCTTGGTGCTCGATAACGGTGTTGAGGTGGCCTTTGGCGACGACACGAGCATCCGCGACAAGGAACGCGTGTGCCTAGAGCTTCTTAAAGAACACGAAGGCAAGATCTCCTACATCAACGTGAGAACGCCGAGCAACCCTATCTGGCGCTCGCTTTCGCAGGATAAATCGTCCGATGAATCGTCTGATTCGTAGCGCCATCGGCGCCTTTCCGCAGGCGTATAAGTCTTTTACAAGATTTTCGCCTCGTGTACAATGAATGAAATATATTCGAAGTTACATTTGAATACGATATAACCCAAACGTAGCAATAAATCACGGAAGCGGGAAAACATGCAACAGATTCTTGGTAACGACAACCTTGCAGTCATCAAGGTAGTGGGTGTCGGCGGTGGCGGTACCAACGCTGTCAATCGAATGGTCGAGGCCGGCATCCAGGGCGTTCAGTTCATCGCCGTCAACACCGATCGTCAGGCCCTGCTTCTTTCCCAGGCCGATCAGACCATCCACATCGGCGAGGAAATCACGCGCGGCCTTGGCGCCGGCGCAAACCCCGAAGTCGGTTGCCAGGCTGCAGAGGAGTCCCGCGCAGAAATTCGCGAGGCCCTGGCCGACGCCGACATGGTTTTCGTTACCGCAGGTGAAGGCGGTGGCACCGGTACCGGCGCTGCTCCCATCGTTGCTCAGATCGCGCGTGAGGAAATCGGCGCGCTGACCGTCGGCATCGTGACCAAGCCCTTCAGCTTCGAGGGTCGCCTTCGTCGCAACCAGGCCGAGCAGGGCATTGATTTCCTGGCCCAGAACGTCGACACGCTCATCGTCATCCCCAACGACCGTTTGCTCGAGATCGTTGATAAGAAGACTTCCATGCTCGATGCCTTCCGCATTGCCGACGATACGCTTCGTCAGGGCATCCAGGGCGTTACCGACCTCATCACCATCCCCGGTCTCATCAACCTCGACTTTGCAGACATCCGCACGGTCATGAAGGACGCCGGCACCGCAATGATGGGCATTGGCATCTCCTCCGGCGAGTCCCGTGCGCTCGATGCTGCGCAGCAGGCCATCAACTCCAACCTCTTGGAGTCCTCCATCGCCGGTGCTTCGCGCATCCTGTTCTCCATCGCCGGTGGCCCCGACCTCGCTCTGTCCGAGGTTGACGAGGCTGCCCGTGTTGTCGAGGCTGTTGCCGACGAGAATGCCAACATCATCTACGGTCAGATCGTCGACGAGTCCATGGGCGACGCTATCCGCATCACGGTCATCGCCACCGGCTTCAAGGCCAACACCAACCAGTCCGCTATGGATTTCACGCGCCAGCAGGCACGCCCCGCTACGCAGCAGCGTCCAGTTGCTCAGACCACCGCACAGCCTTCCTACGGCACGACCCCTCGCTTCGCTGACGAGGATTACATCCCTGATTTCCTTCGTCGCCAGTAAGGCTTGGTTCCTTGGAGCTCCCAAGAACATCCAACACGGCCCTCGAACTGCCTTTGCCTAGGTTGAGCGAGGGTCGTTTTGCGTCCATTTCGGCCTATACCGACGAGGCTCTTTTCGAGACTACGGGTGTGCGGATAGCCTTTACCAAGCGTCATGGTGGGGTGAGCGCGGGGCCTTACGAATCGCTCAATCTGGGCTCGCACGTTAACGATGATTTGGCTCAGGTCTTGGAAAACCGCCGAATCCTTTCCGATGCGCTTGGATTTGCCGACGTCCCCTGCATCGTTCCTGTTCAGGTTCATGGCCGCGAGGTGCTAAATATCGAAAACCCCGAGCAGGCTACGCAGCTTCTTGCGTATGCCGAGCGTGATGCGGGCGCCCTTGAGTACGATGCCGTTTCCGTGGAATGCGAAAATGTCGCAGCTCAGCTTAACTTCGCGGACTGCGTCCCTGTGATCGCGGTTGCGCCGAGCGGTGCCTTCTCGGTCATCCATGCCGGATGGCGCGGTGTCGACAACCAAATCAGCGTCCGTGCTGTTGAGGGTCTGGCGGCAAGCGCCGCAGTTAAGCTCGGCTGCTCGGCTGCGTGCGTGCTTGCAAGCATCAATGTCTACATCGGCCCCCACATCATGGGGGAGTGCTTCGAGACGAGCGCCGAGATTCACGACGAGTTCGTGCGCAAGTTCGGCAGCACATGCAGCGTGGATGCGTGTCATGTCGAGCTTTCCCGTGCGCTGAAGGTTCAGCTTGAGCGGGCTGGCATCAAACCTGAGCGTATCGCCAGTCTGGGGATATGCACCGTTTGCAACAATGAAGATTTCTTTTCCTATCGCGGGCAGGGCGGCGTGTGCGGTCGCCATGGCGCCTTTGCCTGCCGTAGAGCCTTAAAGGAGGCATAAGCGATGAGTACCGCAACTCGTTACCAGCGCGTTCGCGCGCAGCTTGACGAAGAGTGCGCATCTGCGGGCCGCTCGCCCGAGGACGTGCTTCTGCTCGCCGTTTCCAAGACCGTCGATGTGGACGAGGTGGAGAACGCCATCTCGGCCGGCGCCCACGCATTTGGCGAGAACCGCCCCGACGAGCTGGTGCGCAAGCAGGCTGCGTTCCCCGATGAGCACTGGCACTTCATCGGCAACATTCAATCGCGCCGCATCAAAGACATCGTTGGCGTGGCCGACCTTATCCATTCGGTGTGCAAGCTCGAGCATCTTGCCAAGATCGACGCCGCGGCAAAGGCCAAGGGCGTTCGTCAGGCCATCTTGGTCGAGGTGAACGTCTCGGGCGAGGAAAGCAAGAGCGGTTTTTCCGCCGAGCAGATGCCCCAGGTTGTTCGCGCTTGCGCGGCTCTCGACAACATCGAGCTCAAGGGCCTGATGACGATGGCGCCACGTGCGGATGCCGATGCTATCGAGGAAACCTTCGGTGGTCTTTCCTCCCTGCGCGACCAATTGACCGCCTTCATAAGCGAGAACGGCTGGGACATTTCTTTGTCTGAACTTTCGATGGGGATGAGCGAAGATTGGCCTCGTGCCGTACACTATGGCTCTACGATTGTTCGCGTCGGTCGAGCCATCTTCGATGAGGCTTTCGAATAATTCCTAGCAACATCGTTTCCGTATTACAACGAAAGGACTTCGTTAATGGAATTCCCTCAACCGGGCAATATCCTTGGCGATTTGAAAGATCGCTTCAACATCGGTCAGAATCGTGGCGGCTACCAAGATCAGCCCTACGACGATTACTATGACGACGCTTACAGCGACGATTACGGCCCCAACGGCTACGACGAATCTCGCTACGGCGATGCGTATTCCGATGTCAATTCGGGTCGTACCGAGGCAATCCGCTACCCCAAGCTGGTTACCATGGAGGAAGCTTCCGCAAGTGCCTCGTCTTTGGGCGTGGCAGCGGCCGACCGAGCTCGCGAGGCCAAGGCCCACGAGCGCAGCTTCGCCGGTGCCGCTAATCCGGCTTACTCCGCTCCTGCGGCCGAGCCCGCAACGGCAACAAGTGCGACCACTACCTATCGTCAGCCCCATATCTACGGCGGTTCGACGCCCGATTGGGCTCCTAAGCGCGAGTCGAAGGACGCAGCCGCATCTCAGGATGCGAGCAGTACAGCCAGCGGCGTGACCGAGGCCCTCTCCACCTCCGATACGCGCGAGCCTCTGGGTTCCGAAGGTTTGAACGGCTTGTTCAGGCCCACGACGCAGGCGCCCGCAAGCGACCCTGCTCGTCGTGAGTTGAAGGTGGTTAGGCCCCACGCCTACAAGGATGTTTCGGATGTTGCGGCCTTCTTGAGGCAGGGCAACGCGGTTGTGCTGGACTTGCGCGCCACCGATGAATCCCTGGCCAAGCGCCTGCTCGATTTCTCGTTCGGCGTTGCCGCTGCGCTTGAAGCCCAGGTTGAGTGCCCTTACGAGAAGGTTTATGCCCTTTGCAAGGGCCAGGCCCTGTCCGCCATCGAGAAGCGCAGCCTGTACCAGCAGGGTATTCGCTAGCGCAGTCTCGCGTTTTGCTTTTGCTCCTGCGGCAAACTGCAAGCCCCGAGGAGGATTCCCATGATCACCGCAATCATCGTCAACCTTGCCAATGCCTATTCGATGGTCATCTTCATCTACGTGATGATGTCCTGGTTCCCGAATATGGGCGGCTTCCTGCTTGATCTTTACGAGGCGCTCGGCAAGATCTGCGACCCTTTCCTAGACTTGTTCAAGCGCTTCATTCCCCCTATTGGAGGAATGGTGGACATATCGCCAATAGTGGCACTGCTTGTGCTACAGTTCGGAGTACGACTAATCGTTGCGCTTTTGTAGCGCTTACCTTGCAATTTAGGCCAACCTTTTAGGGGGATGTACATGTCGATCACTTCCAACGACATCGCAACTCAGAGCTTCAACATCGAGCGTCGCGGCTACGATGTCGATGAAGTAGACGTTTTCTTGGAGCGTGTCGCTTCCGAGATCGATTCCATGAACAAGGAAATCGAGACGCTCAAGAAGCAGCTCACCGAGGCTCGCGCAGCCGCCGAGAAGGCAACTGCTCAGCCCACCGTCGCCATGAAGCCTGCCGCCGCAGCTCCTAAGCCTGCGCCTAAGCCCACTGTGGTCACCGAGTCCGAGAAGGACAAGCGTATCGCCGAGCTTGAGGCTCGCCTTTCCGAGAAAACCACTGAGTCTTCCGCCATTGCTGCCGCTCTTATCACCGCTCAGAAGACGGGTGACGAGGTCATCTCCAAGGCCAAGGCCGAGGCTGAGCTCACCCGCCAGAACGCCGAGGACGAGGCTCGTCGCATTCTCGACAAGGCCAACGCCGAGAAGGGCAAGGTCGTCGAGCACATCAACGAGCTCAACGAATCTCGCGCTGCTATCCGCGAACAGTATCAGGATATGCTCAAGGAGTTCATCGGCACCTGCACCATGCGCCTGACCGAGATTGGCGGCGAGGCAACCACCGGTATCTCTCTCGACTCCGTCGAGGCTGAGTCCGCCGCTCAGTCCGCTGCTCGCTGGGACGCAAGCTCCGCTGCAGCAACCTATACCACTCCTGTTGCCGAGCCTACCGCAAGCCCTGCGGCATTCCGTCCTTCCGCTGCCGCTAAGGATCTTTCCGGCTACGGCGATGCCGACGATGGCTTTGCTTTCGATGAAATCGACTAAAGGTTCATGGCATCCACTAATTTAGCCTTGCATGTCACGCCCCGGTCGGGGCGTGATTGCATTTCGGGCGTAAAGCATGACGAGCTGAACGGTACAGAGGTTCACGTTCGCGTTACCGCGCCGCCCGATGGGGGTAAGGCAAATAAAGCCGTGATTAAACTTCTGGCCAAGCAGTTGCGCGTTCCAAAGAGCGCATGCGAGCTTTTGCGCGGTGAGACCTCGCGTCACAAGCTGGTGAGTGTTCCTTTGACGGAAGATGAGCTTGCAGCCTGGATTGAAGGCTTGCCTGTGCTTTAGGCTAGGAATAGTTTTGCAAGGAAAACGGCATCGCATCCGAGCGCGGATGCGATGCCGTTTGAGCTTGGGCTTTAAGGGATGTGTTCCGCCCCTTGCGCGTTTCGCCCAAGGGATTGGGTGAAACGAGGGATGGGCAGGCTATCTGGGCTAACATTGCGTGCGGGACATCATCCAAAGATGGTTTACGGGGCCATGGCCGTGGCCCAGGTGCGGGTCGTTTGCAAGGGCGCCCGTTAAGTACTCTTTTGCGAGCTTGATGGCATCGGGCAGTTTTTCGCCCAAGGCAAGATAGGATGCGATGGCAGAGGACAAGGTGCAGCCGGTGCCGTGGGTGTTCTCGGTTGCAATGCGCTCATGCGAAAACCAAATCTCTTCGCCTGAAGCTGTTACGAGGACGTCGTCTGCCGCCTTATCCAAGTGCCCGCCCTTCATCAGTACAGCAGGGCAGGCCTTGCTCGTGCAAATGTGCTTGGCGGCCGTGGCCATATCTTCTTTGCAGTGAATTTGCATGCCGGACAGAACCTCAGCTTCTGGGATGTTGGGCGTCGCAAGCGTGGCGATGCCCAAGAGCTCGTCGAGCGCGGCAACGCTTGAATCTTCGGTTAGGGCGTCGCCGCTGGTTGCCACCATTACCGGGTCAACGACGATGTTGTGAGCCCCGTGGGCCTTAAGGCCGGCTGCCACCGCATGGACGATTTGCGCGTTTGCAAGCATGCCGATCTTAACGGCACCGGGGCGTATGTCGGTGAACACGCTGTCAATCTGAGCACGGACGAAATCGGGCGATATAGGCTCGACCCCTTGGACTCCAAGCGTGTTTTGCGCAGTAAGAGCGGTGATGACGCTCTCGGCATAGACGCCGAGAGCGCTCATCGTTTTGATGTCGGCCTGAATGCCGGCACCGCCGCTTGAATCCGATCCTGCGATGGTTAGTGCGCATCTCATATTAGATATCCTAAATTTCCTATTAGTTAGTTCAGCTATGTGCGCATTTGCGCCTTTGCTAGCCGTGGAAGCCTAGTCGCTTTAACAGGCTTAGTTCTTTTCGGCCATTTCTTCGCCTAGGTCGATGGTAAGGCCATCCATGATCTGGTTGACGGTGCGTACCGCGCACATCTTGCCGCACATGGTGCAGGTGCCCTCGGTTGAGGGGGGAGCGCTCTCGAAATACTCGCGAGGCTTCACTGGGTCGATGGCCAGACTGAACATTTCCTCCCAGTCCATGCGGCGGCGCGCATCGCTCATGCGGTTGTCCGCGTCGCGCGCATGGGGCACACCCTTGGCGATGTCGGCGGCATGCGCGGCAATCTTGGTGGCCACCAAGCCTTCGCGCACGTCGGCGGCATCGGGCAGGCGCAGATGCTCAGCCGGGGTGACGTAGCACAAGAAGTCGGCACCCGAGCTTGCCGCGATGGTGCCGCCGATGGCTGCGGTGATGTGGTCGTAGCCGGGCGCAATGTCGGTTACCAGAGGCCCGAGCACGTAGAAAGGCGCGCCGTGGCACAGGCGCTTCTGGAATTTCATGTTGGCGGCAATCTCGTCAATGGCCATGTGACCGGGGCCCTCGACCATCACCTGCACGCCGGCGTCCCAGGCGCGCTTGGTGAGCTTGCCGAGCTCGATGAGTTCGCTGATCTGGCCGGCGTCGGTTGCATCGTAGTTGCAACCGGGGCGCATGGCATCACCTAGGCTGATGGTCACGTCGTGCTCATGCAGAATTTCCAGCAGCTCGTCATAGTGCTCGTAGAAGGGGTTCTCGTTCCCGGTTGCCTCCATCCAGGCGAAGAGCAGCGAGCCGCCACGGCTGACGATGTTCATCAAACGGCCGGTTTCCTTGAAGCTCTCAATAGTGCGGCGGTTGATGCCGGCATGGATGGTCACGAAGTCGACGCCGTCTTCGGCGTGGCGGCGCACCACGTCCAAGAAGTCGGCGGCCTTGATGCCGATAAGCGGCTTTTCCAGGTAGCCGATGGCATCGTACATGGGCACAGTGCCGATCATGGCAGGGCTCATACCGATGAGCTTGGTGCGGAAAGCCTGGGTTTTGCCGTGGTTGGAAAGATCCATGATGCCCTCGGCACCTAGCTCAAGTGCGATGCGCACCTTCTCGAGCTCCATCTCCTCGTTCATCAGGTCGCCAGAGATGCCAAGGTTGACGTTGACCTTGGTTCGCAGACCCTCGCCTACGCCTTCGGGGCTTAAGCTTGTGTGGTGGATATTGGCGGGGATGGCGATGACGCCGCGCGCTACGCCTTCACGGATGAATTCGGGATCGCGACCTTCTTTAGCAGCAACCGCCTCCATCTGGGGCGTGATCTGGCCCGCACGGGCATAGTCGATTTGGGTGACAAGATGATCCTGCGTCATCGCAAGCTCCCTTCGTTGGCATTATCCATGTCAGGTTCGATGGGTCGAAGCCGTGCTTCCTCTCAGCCGGGCAGCGCTTAAGGCGGCCAAGCTCCCCAATGTATGTGGCTCTATTGTACTTGCTTGCGGGACGCGCGCTCGCCGTATTTCGCACGAGGCAGCTCTTCCAAGGGAAAGAACACCCATGCCGAACCGCGCTCGATGCTTATGCTCGCAGGTGCGCCGATAAGTTCGTTCGATATCCCCCAGAGGCTTGTGTTTTTGGTGATGCCGCCGCTGATGCTGTATTCAAGGCCGTCCTCGTTTACCCCTTCTGCCAGGTTGCTGTGGTTGATGACCGAGCAGGTTCCTTTGGCGCCGGCGGCGAAGCTCAAGCACGAGAAGGGGCCGGGTGCGATTAAGGGCACGATGGCGAATTCGTCGTTTACGCCCCAGATTCGCTGCCCTTGTGCGGCGAACTTTATCAGCAGCTGCAAGTTCCCTAGCGTGTGGTCGATCCTTCCCTCGAAGGCGTTGCACAGAACAAGCTCATCGAAACCATCCGCTTCGGCTTCCTGGATGGCAAGGTCCATGTCGGTGAAATCTTTATGGGAATCAAAGCCGCGTACGCAGGGGTGATCGGGCTTGTAGCCCAAAGAGTCGAAATCGCCGAACACCTTGCTTGCTTCGATTTCACGGTCGGCGAGGGCGGTAAATCCTCCGTCCACGGCATACACGGCATCAAAGCTGAGGCTGGCTAGAAGTTGGTCTAGACCGATTTGATTTGAGGGCGCGGCGCCCACGAGCAAGCATCGTTTCAACTCAGTTGGTCCTTGGTGGTGGGTTGTAAGTGCTTGTGATGTTACCGCACCGGTGAGCGGTCTTGGGCGGCTTGGCGCTTAAGCGTCGGCTTTCGCGGTAAGCACGAAGGTGGTGGTGGCCGGCATGTCGCTGGCGTTGCCGCAGAAAGCGCCCTCGTCCTCGGCTAACTTGGAAAGAGCCTGTATTAAATCTATCTTCTCGTTGATGCCGTTGTGGGCTTTTTTGATTGCCTTGGCAACACTTTTGCTCATTTGCGAGGTGCCGCGGCTTAGCTTTTTCGAAGCTTTGCTGAGCTTTGCCGTGGCTTTGCCAAGCTGCTCGTAGCCAGCCTGTATCTGTTTTAAGCCTTCCGCAGCGGAGGTGAGCCCGCTGCTTACCTGCGTGGATGTTTCGCTGGCTTTGGCAAGGGAGCTGCTGGCCTCGGTTCTTGCGCTCTTGCTCTTGTCAAGTGCTTGTTCAAGCTCCGACAAGTTTTTCTCCAGCTCGTCGGTGGTGGCCGATAGCTCCTTCTTTTGATCCTCGTCCATGCCCGAGGTGCTTATGCCCTTTAGCTTCTTAAGCTGCTCTTTCAAAGAATCCAGCTGTTTTTCCATTTCCTCCTGTGCGGAAGCGTCGCTTTCAAGCTTTTGCTTTGCGCCGTCGGTAAGTTGCGCAGCTCCGCTTGCTGCCGTAGCGAGCTTGCTTAAGCCTTCGCTGGCGTTGGGGAAGGCCGCGTTCAGTTTGGCTTGTCTCTCGCTGATGGTGGAGAGTGCCTTATTGAGGCTTGCGGTTCCTTGGCTTAGCTGTTTGGTGGCTTTTTTGATGGAGCTGAGCTTGTCGAATAGCTCGTCCACCTTGGAGCTTACGTCGCTGCTTGTTTCCTCGTCGAACATGCTGAGTGTTTGGTTGGATGCCATGGTGGTGATGTCGGGCATGTCGAAGCCGGTCACGTCTGCCTCTATCGTCACTTGCTCGGGCAGTTCCAGCGTATCGGTGAGGTCGAGGGAATCGGCCAGGCCCGGCATGGCGAGTCCTGCGGCGATGAAGGTGCCTTCTTGGTCGATCACTTGTCCGTTGTCCACTTCCACGTTTTTGGCGTGCTCGGCATCGAAGGAGACCAGCGATGCCATGGCATAGGGTTGCTTTACCGAATAGCTCTTGCCGGCGGCGCTCACGGTTCCCGCGGTATTGTTTTTATAGGTGATGGAAATCTTCAGGTGGCCGGTTACGTTCTTCAGCGTTTTGGGGTCCACCTCTTTCCCGTCGAGCTCGTAGGCATAGCTCAGGCTGAAAGGTAGTTCCTGGTCGGTGATGCCGGAGTAGTGCACGTCTTGGCCGTTGGTTTGCCAGGTGATTTTGTCCCCGTCGCTGGTGAACTTTATGGCCTCATCGTCCGAGCTTATCTGCTGCAAGGTGGAAACGTCGTCTATCTCGCTTTTGCCGGAAGGGTTTTTCAGCCATTCCTCAACCGCAATCGCCGTTGTTTCGCCCGAAAGCGTGGTGGTGGCCGTTACGGTTTCCGCTTTTTCGTAGGTTGACCCATGGGCCGTTATGGACTCTTGTTCGGATTCTTGTTGGGAGTCTTCGGCTGTTTGGGTTTGCTCGGTGTCTGAGGTGGCGTTTTGGGCATCGCTGCTGCAGCCCGAAAGCGTGCCAATGGCAAGGGCGCAGTAGACTGCAAGGGCGCAGGTTCCTATGATACGAGCGATATGGCTGCGGGGGATAAGGCGTTCGATGTTCATGAGGGAGCCTTTCTTCGTGGCTTTAAGGAAGGAACTTTGGTGCGTTTGCTGGGTCAAGCCAGGCCTTGTCTAGCGTGTGGGCGGGCTTTGCCTAGTGTGTGGGCGGGTCTTATCTAGCGCGCGGATGCGCTCTGTTTTCCCTGTTTGTTCTTCGTTTTAGGCCCGGGCGTTTTGGCGGGGTGCGTTCTTTTGCTTGTCCTGCTTTTCTGTCAGTGAGGTTTTTCGCGTTTTAAGACAGGCGGCAAGGGTGGCGGCGATAAGGGCCGCAAGGCCTACCGCGCCGAACGCGAGCAGCGGGTACACGTCAGTGTTGCCAGGCGCCTGCCCCAGGTACACGATGGATCGGACGCCATTGCCAATATGTGCTTGCGGCGCCCAGGGGTATACCCAATCGGCCCAGACCTGCGGCAGCATTTCGGGTGTGAGCATGGCGCAGCTCATACCCAAGGCGAAGGTGCATACGGCCACGAGCGCGCCAAGCGGAAAGCTTAGGCAGCACAGCGAAACGAAGCACAGCATGCAGCAGGCGCAAGCCAGCCAAAGGAACAAGAACAGTTCTTGCGTTGACAGCGTCATCCCTCCGGCTACCGTGTCAACGAATTGCGCCAAGCCCGCTATCGCCGCCGAGAACGCCGCAACAAGGACAAGAAGCACGATGGCGGCGAGCGTGGGGCTTTTCCTTTTGAGTCCGGTGAGGTCCTTTTTCCAGAACAGCATTGAAAGAAGAATTGATCCGATCATGGTCATGATGAAGAGAGGCATCACCATCATTTGGACGGCCATCGATGAGCTCATGGAGCCGCCCCCTACGTCGGCGTCGTTGACTATCTCGACTGTGCAGGCGACACCGGCTTTAAGCATGGCGTTCTGGATGGTGGTTTGTAGACTGCTTGCCAGCTGGGGGCTTTTTCCTTTGTTCAGGTAGACGGTAATCTCGGGGGCCTTGCCCAACCCCACTGCGCTGCTTGCTTGCTGGCTGGTGAAATTGGAGGGAATCACAATGCCGCCGTAGAGCTCGTTGGCGTCGAAGGCGGCGGAAAGCTCCTCCTTGCTTTTCAGCTGCGTCCAGCTTATGGCGTCGGCCATGCTCGAGGTGCTGGAATCGCTCTCGTCCGATTCGTCGGAGCTGCTGCCTATATTTCCGAGCGACGATTCGCCGTTTAGCAGCTTATCCGTTAGCGTTTGGCCTACGTTTGCGCTGCCGGTGATGGTGGTTGCCCCTTTATCTAGATTAACGATGGCGAAGGGCACATTGTGGGGCTCGGCCCTTAGCATGGGGCCCACGGCAACGCTGAGCACGCAGCACAGCACTATCGCCATGGCCAGGGGAGCGACCAGCGCCTTTTTCCCGAGCTTTTCCAACATCTTGCCTCCTTGCTGGAAGGTTTGCTCTCAACGCTGTCATGGTAATTAGCCACAATGTCTAATAAAATAGGTAAATTAGATAGAGTGCCTAATTATGAATCTGGAAGGGGAGAGGCAATGGCGCGTCCCAGGAAAGATCAGGAGGGGCCTTCGGCCTCTGAGCGCATTGAGCAGGCGTTTTGGGAGTTGCTTGAGGAAAAGAAGTTTCACTCCATCACGGTGCGCGACCTTACGGGCAGGGCGAAAGTGAACCGCAATACCTTCTACTACCACTTCGAAAGTGTTGAGGATTTGGCAGCGAAGGCCATCCAGGGAAACATCCCAAGGGAGTTCTTCTCCCGTCTTATTTCCATGCTCCTGGAGGGTTCTTTCGACGCCTCGGTGGTGCAGATGGCACCCGATTTAGAAACGCGTTTTCATCGTGTTCGCCTGACCATGCGGAACGGGTCCTATGCCCTGTCCGCGATGGTCAAGTGCGAGGTCGTTCGGCTGTGGTTGGAGTGCATGCAGATCGGGAAGGATGAGCTTACCCCGAGCGATTGGGCGCGCTTCGATTTCGTCTGGGGAGGAATCACGTCTCTTATCGCTAGCGACCACGTGCACTCCTCGCAGGAGTACCTTGCCGAGCTTGAGGGAGGCGTTGCTGCGGCGGTGTCGATGCTCGTCGTGCGTATTCGTGAGGGGCATAGCGCAAGTTAGCGAACCCTTGCGCATCGCCGCCTTCATCGGGCGTGCTACAATAGCCCGGCGAGTGAGCCGGGCAATCGCGTGCTTTCGCATGAGGAAAGTCCGGGCTCCCAAGGGCAAGATGCCAGCTAACGGCTGGGCGGGGTGACCCGATGGAAAGTGCCACAGAAAAGAAGACTCCTTCGCTTCGGCGGCGGAAAAGCTGAAACGGTGCGGTAAGAGCGCACCAGCACGTTGGCAACAGCGTGGCTTGGTAAACCCCATCTGGAGCAAGCGCAAATAGGAATGCCATACGGCTGCCCTTCCGTGCATTCGGGTTGCGTGCTTGAGCTTTGCGGTGACGCAAAGTCGAGATAAATGGTTGCTTATTACAGAACCCGGCTTATAGGCTCACTCGCATATTTTTGTTTTCCCAAGGAGATGATGACGATGGCTCCCTGCAACCGAGGTAAGTTTTCCGCTGACGACATTCGTGCTGCTCAGGAGCTTTATGCGGTAACGGATAGCGCTTGGCTTGACGGCCGCAGCCTTGCCGAGTGCGTCGAAGAGGCTCTTCAGGGCGGCGCCACTTTCATCCAGCTGCGCGAGAAGAGCGCAAGCACCGAAGAGCTTGTCGAGCTGGGCCGTCCCTTGATGGAGCTTTGCCGCGCAAAGGGCATCCCTTTCGTGATCGATGACGACATTGAGGCTGCGCGCATCCTCGATTGCGATGGCGTGCATGTGGGTCAGGAAGATGAATCCTGCGCTAATGCGCGCGCCATCCTGGGACCAGATAAGATCGTCGGCGTTTCCACCCAGACCGTCGATGAGGCTCTGGCTGCCCAGGCCGCTGGCGCCGACTACCTGGGGGTTGGCGGCGTGGTTGCAACCTCTACCAAGCCCGAGGCATGGGCTTTGAGCCATCAGGAGTTCGTGGACATCTGCAATGCGGCTGATATTCCCGTTGTGGCCATCGGCGGCGTGAAGAAGGAAACCCTGCCTCTTTTGGAAGACACCGGCGTTGCGGGCGTGGCAGTGGTCTCGGCGATTTTCGCAGCCGACGATATTCCTGCTGCTACCCGTAGCTTGAAGGAAGCGGTTCGGGCGACGCGCTTTTAGCTTTGGGCTTGCCTAAATGAGGCGGGCTTCGCCCTCGTTTTCCGCCGTGGATACGGGCTGCTTTCGGCCTTGCCGCTCGCTTATCCCCGAGCGTTCCTTGCCTTAAATCTTGCCCTCGGCGCGCATTTTGTCGAAAAGCTTCTCGACCTCGTTGGTGGCGACGATGGGCGCCATTTGGCACCATTGCGCTTTCGCGAGCGCATCGGCTCGCATCAAATCGCAGATCGCGTGAAAGAGCAGCTCGTCTTGGTCGAGGTTTTCGAAAAGGCGCCTTACGTCAGCTTCTTTCGCGGCGGGCCTGTCATCGTGGTGCTCGATGACAAGGGCGAGCTTCCGGGTGAAATCATCGTCGAACTCAAAGCGGGCGGCCACTGTTTTCAGGTGCGTAAGGCTTGCCGTGGGGTGTCCGGGCATGTGACCGCGCCCCTCTGCATCCAAAAAGAAGGTCTCGGGTTTTCCGGAATCATGCAAAAGCGCAGCCCAGCGATTAAGGGCGTGAGCTTTGCAGCCGTTCACCACGAAGGCGGTGTGCTCGAGCACGTCGTAGCAATGGTAGCGCGACATCTGATCGAAGCCCTTCATGGGCGTCAGTTCAGGCAACAGCAACTCCAGGAAATCCAAGTGCTCCATGATGGCGTCGTGTGCGAAGGTGCCGCACAAAAACTTGTCAAGCTGATGGCGAAGGTAGGCCTTATTAAGCGCAAGCACGCGCGGTGCCGTTTCCGCGATGGCGCGCTTCGTTTCCTCATCGATGCTGAAGCCTAGAGTCGAGGCGAAGCGTATGGCGCGCAACGCAAGCAAAGGCTCGCTTTCCAGGCGCTCTTTGGCATCGCCGACGAAACGGATTTTCTTGTTGCGTATGTCGCGTGTTCCGCGGTAGGGGTCAAGCAATCCGTGCACAGGGTGGAAGGCAATCGCGTTGAAGGTGAAATCACGCCGGGCGAGGTCTTCCTCGATCGTCGACGCCATTTCGTATTCGCAGGCTCTTCCTTGGCTATTGCGCTTGGTTACTTTGTGAAAGCTGCTTATCTGAATGGAGTGGGGCCACTCGGGTGAGGTGAGGGTAGCGCTTAAAGTGCGCTTGTCGCTGATATGCACCGCGTAGCCTGCGTTGCGGAAGAGCTCTTCGATTTGCTCGGGTGAGGCGTTGCTAGCAAGGGTGATGTGTCCTCGCCGGCAGCCAACGAGGCAATTGCGCACGTAGCCGCCGTCGAGCCAGGCTTCAAAACCCGCTTGCTCCAGCAGTTCAAGGCACCTTGCAACCGTAGCGGGAAGAGGGTCAAGGCCGTTTGCTCGATTGGAGGGCAAGCTTGCGCGATGCGCATTTTCCAGGCTGTTTGAGACGGCCATTGCTCCTCCTTTCGCGCCGATGCTTCCTGCCATGTACGCAAAGTGTAGCCTTTGAGCGTCGCTCTCGTGCAACTTAACTGCCGGCAAGCTTTAAGAAAAACTACTTCGGCGGGGTGATATTCGGAATTAAAAGCGCAATTCCGGTTCTTTTCAAACAAATGTTCGATTTTTTAAGTAGAATAGGCGCTGGAAAAAGAAGGGGGTCCGGCTTGCTCGACGAATTGCACATATCCGATGTCGCTTTAATACGCGAAGCTACGTTTGCACCGGGGCCAGGGCTTACCGTCGTCACCGGCGAAACGGGCGCAGGCAAAACGGCCCTGCTCTCCTCCCTCAAGCTTTTGGCGGGCGAGCGGGCCGATGCTGGCATGATTCGCGAAGGCCAATCCTCTCTTTCGGTCGAAGGGCGCTTTTACCTGGACGATTCCCCTGAGGAGGGTGATGTCGTCGCCCGCCGTTTCTCTGTGCAGGGTCGCTCGCGTATCTCGCTTGGCGGCGTGCCCTCCAGCGTCAAGGAGCTTGCTTCGCGCATCGGCTCAAGCATCGATTTGTGCGGCCAGCATGAGCATCAGCGTCTCCTTAACCCTAAACATCAGCTGGCACTTCTTGACGCCTGGGCCAAGGAAGAAGTGTCGGCGCCTTTGGCGGAATACCGAAGCGCTTACAAGGCGGCAGCAGCTGCGCAGGCCGAGTTCGACCGTTTAAACGAGCTTGCACACGAAAGCGAAGTCACGCTCGATCGCGCTCGTTACGTGGTCGATCAGGTGGACGCGGTCGATCCTTTGCCGGGGGAGTACGACAGCCTTCTGGCCGAGATGCCCCGGTACGAGCACGCCGAAACCATTTTGCGTGAGTTGGATTTCGTGCGACGCTCGCTTAAGGGCGACTCTGGCATCTTGGATGTGCTCGAGCAGGCGCTCGGCGCGCTTGACCAGGTGGCCTCTTTGGATGCAAGTAGGGCAGAGGATGCCGCGCATCTGCGCGACGCCTTCTTCACGGTTGAAGACGTGGCAAGTCAGCTTTCGTCGTACGCGCAAACCATCGAGTTCGACCCTGCCGAGTTAGCAGCACGCCAGGAAAGGCTTGCTAATTTCCAAGCTTTGATGAGGGGCTTTGGCCCGCGCATGGAAGATGTTCTTCGCGCCTACGACGAAGCCGTGCAGACCTTGCGCGAGCATGACAATTGCGATGAGCTTCTTGAAAAAGCTCAGACCGCCCTCGATGCGGCCGAAGCCGAGCTTGCGCGTTGCGCTGGCGAACTGGCGCAGGCGCGCGCTTGCGCCCTTCCTCGTTTTGCCTCTTTGGTTGGCGAGCAGATGGCGCGTCTGCAAATGGGCAGCGCCTTCATCTCGGGTGAGTTTGAGGATTTGCCTCGCTCTCAGTGGAGCGCGCAGGGGACGCAGGGCTTCCAGCTTCTTTTCGCGCCCGGCGCCGATATGAGCCCCCAGCCGCTCAATCGCATTGCTTCGGGGGGCGAGCTTTCGCGTGTGATGCTTGCCTGCAAGGTGGCGATAGGGGATAGCGATGCGGCTCAGACCCTCGTTTTCGACGAGATCGATGCAGGCGTCGGCGGTTCAACCGCCTCTGCTTTGGCCGAGGTTCTTGCCGACCTGGCAAAAACGCATCAGGTTATCGTGGTCACCCATCTTGCCCAGGTTGCGGTGAAGGGCGAGGTTCACTATCTTGTTCGCAAAAGCGCAGATGGTACACCAGAAACAAGCCTAAGCAGCTTGTCGGGCGAAGAGCGCGAAAGCGAAATTGCGCGCATGCTCTCAGGCTCGGTCGACGAGCTGAGCCTGGCTCATGCCCGTGCTTTGCTGCAAGACGCCTAGTGCCTGCCTTCAATGTGCTCAAACGCCTGGTCTTTTCCCTTGCACAGCACTTTGGGGTCGAGTATTCTGTCTTCATCTTATTGTTTTCCCCTTTACAAGCACTATGCTCTCGGGCCTTCTTTGCCCATCCTTGTGCCTTTTAGGGTCTCCACGTCTATTAGGAGGACATGGTGAAATTCTTCTTGGACACCGCCGATCTGTCCGAAATCGAAGAGGCAGCTAGCTGGGGTGCGCTCGCGGGCGTTACCACCAACCCTTCCCTCTATGCGAAAATCGGCGGAAAGCTGTCCGGCTTCTACGATCACATGAAGAAGATTTGCGACATCGTGGGCGACGATTGCCCGGTTTCCGCTGAAACCGTCGCGATGACCCGCGAAGAGATTGTCCGTGAAGGCCTGGAGCTGGCCGAGATCGCTCCTAACATCGTAGTCAAGGTTCCCACCATGGTCGAAGGTCTGGCCGCAACGCGCGAGCTTGCCAACCTGGGCGTCCGCGTGAATATGACTTTGTGCTTTAGCGTCCCCCAGGCCATTTTGGCCGCTCGCGCCGGCGCACGCTATATCAGCCCCTTCATCGGCCGCTTTGACGACATTTCCGAAGACGGTCTTGAGCAGGTGGGCAACATCGTCGCTGCCTTGGGCAACTACGATTTCACCGAGAGCACCGTCAACGGCGAACAGGTTGAGGTCATTGCGGCCTCCGTGCGCTCCGCCAATCACGTTACCCAGTGCGCTTTGATGGGCGCCGACATCGCAACCGTTCCTTTCCCTGTCCTGAAGAAGATGATCCAGCATCCGCTGACCGATCGCGGCTTGGAGTCCTTCATGAAGGATTGGCAAAAGGTTTTAGGAGAATAGCGTTTATCCGGCGGCCTTTTAGGGCTGCCGGTTTTCATTACGGGCGCTGCGCCATAGAGGCAGCGGCGCCGCAAAGAAGAAAGCTGTACATTACATGAGTGAATCCCCTGAAGAGAAGCCCGAGCTCGCTTCCGTTCCCCAGGAACCCGGCACCGAGTCCGCAGAGGCTCCCGCGCCGAAAACCCGTGCTCGTAAAACCACGGCGCGCAAGCCAAGCAAAAAGAGCGCGAAAGGCTCCGAAGGCGCAGACGCGAAGGTTTCTGCTGACGAGTCCGCTTCGGCCAAGGCTGCTGATGCCGAGCCTCTAACGGGCGAGGAAAAGCCCAAGCGCCAGACTCGCGCACGCAAGAAGAAAGCCGACGAGGATGCGCCCGCTAAGGCAACGGCTCCCGAAGAGGAGAGCAAGCCTCGTCGTCGCGGTCGTCCTGCTAAGAAGGATGCCGAGGCCACCGAGGCCGAAAAGCCCAAGGCACGCACGCGTACGCGTAAAGCTGCCAGCAAGGCCGCCGACAAGGCCGACGCTGAGCAGGAGGCCGTGTTCTCCGACGTGGTAAGCCCCGAAGAGCTTATGCGCATCATCGCCGAGGCCAAGGCTGCCACCTGTGCGTCGGCGGGGGAAGCTTTCGCCAGCTCCGAGGGTTCCGAGCCCACCGGCGAACCCAAGCCCGCCAAGGAAGTCGAGCCTTCTGACGCCAAGGCCGACGAGGCCGAGGACAAGCCCGCCTCCGATGCCGACGGTGCTCCTAAGCGTCAAGCACGCACGCGCAAGAAGAAGACTGCCGACACGGAAGCTGCCGATCAGGCGCAGCCCGAGGCAGGTGCCGCCGAAGGGTCTGAAATCGCTTCCGCCGATGCCGAGCAGCCGCGTCACAAGCGCCGCCGTGAGCGCGACGACAACGATCGAGCCGGTAACGAGCGTGGCAACAACGGCAACAACGATCGAAACAATCAGAACGATGCGCGCAGCCGCCGCCGCGAGAAGTTCGAGCAGCGCAAGAAGAACAAGCGCGATCGCAACAAGCCCGTTCAGCCCAAGACCTCCCGCGAGGAGCTTGCGGCCCTAAAGGTTGCCGAGCTGCGCGCCAAGGCCGACGAGCTCGGTGTTGAGCACAAGGGCGTGCTCAAGGCCGCCTTGGTCGATCTGGTGTACGAGGCCGCCATCAAGGCCGAGGGCTTCGTCGAGGTCGAGGGCATTTTGGACATCATGCCCGACGGTTTCGGTTTCGTCCGCACCAACGGTTATCTCTCGGGCCCCGGCGATGCCTACGTGCATGCCTCCATGGTGCGCCGCAATGGCCTGCGCAAGGGCGACATGGTCAAAGGCCAGACGCGCCCCGCGCGCCAGGGCGACAAATTCCCCGCGCTGCAAACCATCATCAGCGTTAATGGCAAGCCCTTAGAAGAGCTGGGCAAGCGCGTCAAGTTCTCTGATTTAACGCCTGTTTTCCCTGATGAACGTCTAATCATGGAGCATGGTAAGAACACCATCACCGCACGCGTCATCGATCTGTGCGCACCCATTGGAAAGGGTCAGCGCGGCCTTATCGTTTCGCCTCCTAAGGCTGGTAAGACCACTGTCTTGAAGAACATCGCCGCTGCCATCAGCGCCAACAACCCCGAGGTTCACCTTATCTGCCTTCTGGTGGACGAGCGCCCCGAGGAAGTTACCGACATGCAGCGCTCCATCAAGGGTGAGGTCGTGGCCTCCACCTTCGACATGCCCTGCGAGAATCATATTGCCTGCGCCGAGATGGTCATCGAGCGCGCAAAGCGCCTGGTCGAGGAAGGGGAAGACGTCGTCGTTCTTCTTGATTCCCTTACCCGTTTGGCGCGCGCCTACAACCTGGCGCAGCCCGCTTCGGGCCGCATTCTTTCCGGCGGCGTCGATTCCACGGCGCTCTATCCGCCCAAGAAGTTCCTGGGCGCCGCTCGTAACATCGAGAACGGCGGCAGTCTGACGATCCTTGCTTCCGCCCTGGTTGAGACTGGGTCCAAGATGGACGAGGTCATCTTCGAGGAATTTAAGGGCACCGGCAACATGGAGCTCAAGCTCGACCGTCAGCTGGCCGAGCGCCGCATCTTCCCTGCAATCGATCCCGTTTCCTCGGGCACCCGCCGCGAGGATCTGCTGCTCGACCCGCAGGAGGCCCCGCTCATCTGGGCCGTGCGCCGCATTCTTTCCAACCGCAACAACACCGAGCGCGCCATGGAAACCCTTATCAAGTCTTTGTACGCCACCAAGAACAACCAAGAGTTCCTGGTTCGCACGGCGAAGAAGGCACAGGGCCGCTCTCTGGAAGAAAACGCTGAGTTTTAGTGGAGGCATGAGCATTGGCTAAAGAATCCATAGAAGTCAATTGGCCGCGTCGCGCTGTTGTTACGGCGGGCATGCCTTACGGCAACAAATCGCTGCATTTCGGCCACGTGGGCGGCGTCTTCGTTCCCGCCGACGTGTTCTCGCGCTTCCTGCGCGACCGCATCGGTGCCGACAACGTGCGTTTTGTCTCGGGCACCGACTGCTTCGGCAGCCCCATTGAAGAGGGCTATCGTAAAGAGGTTGAAGCTGGCACGCTCGAGGGCAGCATCGTCGACTACGTGACGCGCAATCACGATCGCCAGAAGGCCACCCTCGATGCCTACGACATCAAGCTCGACATCTACGAGGGCTCCGGCATCGGACACTGCGGTGAGGTGCACCAGCAGGTCATGGACGCTTTCATCAAGAAGCTCTACGACAACGGGCATCTGCACCTCGAGTCCACCAACCAGTTCTACGACACCAAGGTGGGCATGTTCTTGAATGGCCGCCAGGTGCAGGGCCATTGCCCTGTTCAGGGCTGCAAGAGCGAGAAGGCCTACGCCGACGAATGCGATCTGGGGCATCAATACGAGCCTGAGGACCTGATTAAGCCCATCTCCAAGGTGTCAAACACCGTTCCCGAGATGCGCAAGGTTGACAACTGGTACTTCGACCTTCCCGAGATGGCGCCTGTCGTGCGCGATTACGTTGAGGGCCTTAGCAAAGACGCAAGCACGCGCCCGGTGGTTAGTAAAACCATCAGCGAGTTTTTGGTTGCCCCCATCATCTTCGTGAAGGTTGAGCTCTACGACGAGTACGCAAAGCTTGCTGCCGAGCTTCCCAAGCACGAGTACCGCGAGGCGGCGAAGGGCAAGCAGTCCTTCGAGCTCGAGTTTGAGAACGTCTACGATCGCGACCAGGCGCGCAGCATCCTTACCGAGGCGGGTATCCGCTTCCGCACGGGCAAGGCCTTGGTTCCCTTCCGCATTTCCGGCAACGCCAACTGGGGCGTGCAATGCCCGGTCATGACCGACGATAAGGGCAACGAGGTTAAGGGCCTGACCGTTTGGTGCTGGCCCGAGAGTTTGGTGTCGCCTATCTCTGAGACCATTGCGGCCAACGACATGCGCGGTTTGCCCAAGGATTCTTGGCGCGACTTCTGGTGCAGTACCGATTCGAGCATTTACCAGTTCATCGGCCAGGACAACCTGTATTTCTACGGCGTTGCCCAGCCTGCGCTTTGGGCCGCCTTGCAAGAGGGTGCCCCCGTCGCCTTCCCGGCCGACGGCGCCCTACAGCAGACCAAGCTCATCGCCAACCATCACATTCTTTTTGGCGACAAGAAGGCGTCGAGCTCCGGCGACGTGAAGCCCCCTACTGCCGACGAGCTTCTTAACTACTACACCCCCGAGCAGCTTCGTGCTCATTGGCTGGCGCTTGCTTTGGGTCAGAAGTCGGTTGGCTTCAAGCCCAAGGTGTTCGAGACCGACGAGGCCAAACGCAACGATCCCCGCGTGGCCGATCCGGCCCTTAAGGAAGGTGCGCTTCTTACCAAGGTGTTCAATCGCCTGGCGCGCAGCTGCATGTACGAGGCCGCGAAGAACTTCGACTGCACCATTCCTCTGGGTGCCGTTTCCGCCGAGTGCATCGCCGAGGTCAAAAAGGCCATGGAGGCCTACGACCAGACAATGTACAAGGTTGAGCTCCATGCCATCATGCCTTTGGTTGAGGGCTTCATCCGCTATGCCAACAAGTATTGGTCGAGTGGCATCAAGGCTGCCGAGGCGTCCGAGAGCGCAGAAGAGCGCCGCCAGGTGCTGCTTGATTCAAGCTTCCTTTTGCGCGTGGCGACCCTGCTTATGCATCCGGTGGTTCCTTCTGGCTGCGAGAAAATCTGTGATTACCTGGCCTTCAACCCTGCTAAGTTCTTCAGCTGGGAGGGCAGCTTCGAGAGCTTGGACGAGCTGTGCACACCCGAGGAAGTAGCTGCCGGCGCCCATGTGGTTAAAGAGCTGCCGCCCCGCACCGACTTCTTCCGCGCTCACGAAAGCCAGTTCAAGAAGAAGTAGCCCAAAGGGGCCTGCACGGCATGGGGGGCGACGCCGATCACCTCGCGCAAGAACGACTTCACTTGTATGGAGTGCGCTCCATGTGCGCCGCGTAAAGCGTCCCTTCTTACGGGACGCGCTCCCCGCAAGCGCAGATAACCCTGTTGTTTGTGCGTGCATACTCGTAAAAACCTCGGCGCCGCAGGGAATTTTCCTTGCGGCGCCAATTTGCGGGTGATATTATATTCAGGCTTTTGTTCCACCTTGGACGGAAACCAAGGTAGTGATAAGGAGATCCATCAATGAAGCAAAACATCCATCCCGAATACGTTGACTGCACCGTCACCTGCACCTGCGGCAACACCTTCCAGACTCGCTCCACCAAGTCTGAGCTGCGCGTCGACCTGTGCAATGCGTGCCATCCCTTCTTCACCGGCACTCAGAAGCTGATCGACTCCGGCGGACGCGTCCAGCGCTTCTCCGACAAGTTCGGTTCTGCTGCTGCTAAGGTCGCCGAGGCTGAGGCTGCCAAGAAGGCTGCTAAGCAGGCTGCTGCTGCCGACGCCGAGGCCGCAAAGAAGGCCGAGCGCGAGGCTAAGGCTGCCGAGAAGGCTGCTCGTGCTGCTGAGTTTGCCAAGAAGGCTGAAGAGGAGGCCGCTAAGGCTCCCGCTGAGGAAGCTCCTGCCGCCGAGGCCGAGGCAACCGAGGCTCCTGCCGAGGAAGCTGCTGAGGCTTCCGCAGAGGCAACCGAGACCGAAGCTGCTGCTGAGTAGTTTTTTCTCATCGGGTTTTGAAGGCGTCCTTCGGGGCGCCTTTTTCTTTTGGTCAGCGCTTTGACGCAGCAGCCAAAGTGTTTATGCGGAAATTCCGAATATGCCACGCGCGGGTGCGTTTCGCGTGCTTTGTATTTGACGGCTGGCTTACAATTGGGAGCCAGCCGTTTTCTTTGGGGCCAAGGCTCCAATTTAATGAAGAGCATTCGTTATCGAAGAAGGAAGCATCGTGGAAGTAGAGCTTTTGTACCATACGCCCGACCCCGAGCGCGCAATCGCGACGGCAGCTCGCCTATGTTACGCGCCCGTTGGAGCCAAGGAGCTCATGGAGACGATGCCCGCCGAGCGCCAGCAAAGCGTGCTTCGCACCATCATGCATTCCGGGCATTTTTCCACGCTTGAGCACGCAAGCTACACCTTCGCTATCGACGGTGTTTCCCGTGCGCTCACGCATCAGCTGGTTCGTCATCGCCTTGCCAGCTACAATCAGCAGTCTCAGCGCTACGTTAAGTTCAAGGAAGGCGTGCCGGTGGTTGTGCCCCATACGATTGAGGACAACCCTGAAGCCAAGGCGATCTTCGACGAAGCGGTCGCCGCAAGCGGCGAGGCCTACCAGAAACTTCTTGACTTAGGGATTCCCGCCGAGGATGCGCGCTATGCCATACCGGGCGGCTGCGAGACGCGTATTTGCGTAACCATGAACGCGCGTGAGCTGCGCCACTTCTTCAATCATCGTTGCTGCAACCGTGCGCAGTGGGAGATTCGCGAGCTCGCCTGGCGCATGCTTGAGCTGGTGCGTCCTACGGCGCCCTATATCTTTGGCAACGCCGGCGCCCCCTGCATGAGCGGCCCGTGCCCCGAGGGGAAGATGAGCTGCGGCAAGCCCTACCCGAAGGTGAAGTTGGATTAATGCCCTCCGAAACACGCCGCGCTTTCGCGGAAGACGGTGAGAATAAAACTCATATTGGCGGCCAGGCCCTGATCGAGGGCGTGATGATGCGCGGAAAGATCGGCTGGGCCGCCGCTATTCGCAAGCCCGATGGTTCCATTTACGTTGAGGAAAGCCCCTTGTCCAAGAAAGAGCGTCCTTCCTGGATGTCTTGGCCTTTGGTGCGCGGTTGCGTGGCTTTCGTCGATTCTCTTGTTTTGGGTTTTAAGGCGCTTGAGGCTGCGGCGAATAACGCCTACGACCAAGAGGGCTATACCTACGCCGAGTTACAGAAGCGCTCTGCGCAGGGTGCCCCCCTTGCATCGAGCCCGACCAAGCCTGGGCAAAGCGATATCCCTTGTCCCGATGAGGGCGGGCATTATGTTTTCGAGCAGGCGGGCGAGGGCACAAAGCCTTCAGGCCCTCAGGCGCCCGTAGGGAATGGGGAAGCCAACAAGTGCGTTTTGCCAGCCGAGGCCGCTAGCAGCTCAAGCGCCGCCAAAAAGCCAGAAGGCGCGGAGCCTTCCGCCAAAAAGCCAGAAGCCGACGAAGGTGGTTTTTTTGGCAAGGCCGAGATGGGCATCTCGATGGTGCTCGGCGTGGCTTTGGGCGTTGCCTTGTTCATTTTGTTGCCGGCCCTTATTTCCAACCTGCTGGTGGGCGACTACGACAGCAACCCTCTTGCGTGGAACATCCTTGACGGCGTGCTGCGCGTGGCGGTGTTCGTGGCCTACATCTGGCTTATCAGCTTGATGCCCGACATCAAGCGTATGTTTGCCTATCACGGAGCCGAGCACAAAACCATCCACTGCCTGGAGCACGGCTTGGAGCTTACTCCCGAAAACGCACGCAGCTTCCCGCGCTTGCATGTGCGCTGCGGCACTGCGTTTTTGGTGATGGTGATGATCTTGGCCATCTTGGTATACACGATCATTCCAGTGGACAAGCTCATCGTGGCTTGGGGGATAAGCGATTCCATCCTCAAGTTCATCCTGGTGGTTGTCGTTCGTATCGTGTTTATGCCGCTCATTGCCGGCATCACCTACGAGGTCACTGTCAAATGGGCGGGCTCCAACCCTGAAAAACCCTTGGTCAAGATCGTGCTGTGGCCAGGTATGCAGATGCAGCGCCTTACCACCAACGAGCCCGACGATGGCATGCTCGAATGCGCTATCGCTGCAACCAAGGCCGTTATGGCGCAGGAGTGCAGAGGCTAAGCTTCGGCGCTTTTTTAGCTGTTAAGCTGCAGGCGTTAGCGGTATAATCTGAAAGTTACTTGAAACAATCGTAAGAAATTGTTGGTCTTGGCATATGCCGAAAGGACATTTCATGACTTCTTCTGCACGTTCAACAGGTAAGGCTTTTGCCCTTGGCGCTTTCGCGCTTACCCTGCTCTTCACGCTGGCATGTGCCACAGCTACTCAGGCTTTTGCGGATGATACAGCTAAGCCCTATAAGCTTGTATTGGCCTCCGATAAGGTGAATACCACTACCGAGAAGGACTACAGCTTTTCCGATCTTCAAAGCGAATTCAAAACAAAAAATGAAACCACGGCCGTAACGCATCGATACGATATTGCCGGCCTCGACGGAAGCGATGTTAAGACCTATTCGGTTTACCATACAACCAATCTTTCGGCACCGTTCTCCAAGGCTTTTGCTTTCGCTGACAGCAACGACCAAATCACAGTCGAGGGCTATTGGCTGAGCAAGGAGTCCGCAAAAGAAATCACGATCAATGATAAAAAAACCGATGATCCCGAGCGCGTGAGCGGCAGCATGACTTGCACCAAGGAAGAATGGCTGGCCGCCGATGCTCGCATCGCTCTGAAGTTTGCCGCTAAGGTAAGCGATGAATCGTCAGCCGCGAAGGGTAACGCCGAGAAGGCGAACCTCGCCTACCTGAATGAGCACCCCGATACCAACACCCGCTTCTGCCCCGCCTTGTTCGTCGATTACACGAAGCTGTCCAGCTATAAAGACGAGACCAGGGCTCTCGTCATCACTTCCATCAAGGTTAAGGACGTGAAGACGGATGGCAAGTGGAACATGGGCTATGCTTCCGTGGCAGGTGAAATCGGTGCTGCAACCTACAACGGTAAAGCTCAAAATCCCAGCGTGAAACTTAACTATTGCGGCGAGTCCGTCACTCAGATCAAGATGGGAACCGCTACCAATGCCGGCATCCACTCTATTACGGTTTCCGCCGAGGGTTTCAGCGGTAGCAAAACCGTGAGCTTCACCATTAAAAAAGCTAAAATCTCGGGCACCCCGAAGCTTAGCTACACCTCGATCGATTACAACGGAACTTATCGCAAGCCTGAAGTGTTGTCCGGCGTGACTGGCGACTACAATATTTCCTACTTCAATAACCTGAACGCCGGCACCGCCAAGGTCATCCTTACCGGCAAGGGTAACAACTATGAGGGCACCATCACCAAGACCTTTACCATCAACCGCATCGCCCAAAGCTTCACGGTTGACACTTCCGTTAAGAAGGAAAGCTACGTTTCCATTCAGGCGGGCAACCATGCAACCGCCAAGTACAAGGTGAAGGGCGCCAAGGGCAAGGTAACCTTCAAGAAGATCGGCGGTTCTTCGCGCTTGAAGGTCAACGGCTCCACTTCCTGCCGTCTGATGATCAAGAAGGGCACCTCCCACGGTACCTACAAGGCTAAGATTCGCGTAACGGCCGCCGCTACAGGTAACTACAAGGCAACCTCCAAGACCGTTTGGCTGAAGGTTAAGCTGTAGGATTTAAGCTCTCGCTCATTCGCTTTTACATGTTCAAATCAGCCGCTCTCCTTTATAGGGAGGGCGGCTGATTTTCTGTTTTGCTCTAGCCTTCACAGGCTGTTCGTGTATCCTATCGACCCAAGGCGCCGCCGAACGGATGCCCCGAAGGCGATTCGCCTTCATCCCCACGCACGTAAAATCTCATGAAAGGGGCATCGTGTGAAGCTCGTTATCACAGAGAAAAACATTGCAGCTCAGCGCATCGCCGAGCTCTTGGGGGCCACCAAGGCCAAAGCTGACAAAGTATATTCAACGCCGGTCTATCGCTTTCAGAAAGACGGCGAAGATTGGGTGACCATCGGTCTGCGTGGCCACATCTTGGAGCCCGATTTTGTTCCTAACCTGGTATATAAGAAGCGCGGCGGTTGGCGCGGCGTTACCGAAGACGGCGAAGTGGTTGAGGCCAATATTCCCGCCAACCTGGAAAAACCTCCCTACAAGCGCAAGCGCAAGCCCTACACCGAGGACGGCATCGCGCTTTCTGCCTGGAAGATGGAGGCGTTGCCGTACCTGGTTTACGCTCCCATCCAAAAAAAGCCCAAGGAAAAGGACCTCATCCGTTCCTTGAAGAACCTGGCCAAGAAGGCTGATTCCATCGTCATCGCAACCGACTTCGACCGTGAAGGCGAGCTCATCGGCTCGGATGCGTTGGCCATGGTTAAAGAGGTAAACACCACTGCGCCTGTTTCGCGCGCACGCTACTCTGCCATCACCAAAGAAGAGATCAACCGCGCCTTTAGCAACCTCGACCAGCTTGACGTCAACTTGGCGCAGGCCGGCGAGTCGCGCCAAGATATCGACCTTATCTGGGGCGCTGTCCTTACGCGCTACCTTACCATCGTGAAGTTCGCCGGCTACGGCAACGTGCGCAGTTCCGGCCGCGTGCAAACTCCTACCCTGGCGCTCATCGTCGCCAAGGAGCGCGAACGCATGGCCTTTGTTCCCGAGGATTACTGGACCATCAAGGGCGCCTTCAACCATAAAGGCCACGAGTTCTCGGCCCCGCACGCCACCGCGCGCTTCAAGAAGGAAGCCGAAGCCGATGCGGTCATGTCCACGGTTGAGGGACAAAGCTCGGCGACCGTCACCTCCATCGAGAAGCGCAGCCGCAAGGTTCAGCCTCCCGTGCCCTTCAACACCACAAGCTTGATGGCTGCCGCCTCGGCCGAGGGCATCAGCCCTGCGCGCACCATGCGCCTGGCCGAGAGCCTCTACATGGACGGCTACATTTCCTATCCGCGCGTTGATAACACGGTGTATCCTTCGTCACTCGACTTGCGCGACATCCTGAAGCGCATCTCGGGCAACCCCGCCTACCGCGAGTACGCCAACAAGCTTTTGGCGCAAGACAAGCTTCATGCCACGCGCGGCAAAACCGAGACGACGGACCATCCGCCCATCCATCCCACCAACATGGCATCGCCCGAGATTTTGCCTCCTGCCGAGTTCAAGCTCTACAACCTGATCGCCCGCCGCTTTATGGCAACGCTTTCGGGGGCTGCCACCGTCGAGGGCACCAAGCTCACGCTCGACGTGAACACCGAGCCCTTCGTGGTGAAGGGCGACGTTTTGGTGGAGCCGGGCTTTAGGGCCATCTACCCTTACGGCCTGAAGAAGGACGAGCAGCTTCCCGCGCTTTCCGAGGGTGAGACGCTTAACTTCGACGGCGCCACCAAGACCAAAGATCAAACCAAGCCTCCCGCGCGCTATTCGCAGGGCCGCCTCATCCAGGAAATGGAAAAACTTGGCCTGGGCACCAAGTCCACGCGCCACTCCATCATCGAGCGCTTGTACGCGGTCAAGTATGTTCAAAACGACCCGATCGAGCCCTCGCAGCTTGGCATTGCGGTTATCGATGCGCTGGGCAAGTTCGCCCCGCACATCACCAGCCCCGATATGACCGCCGATCTTGAGTCTCAGATGACAAGCATCGCCAAGGGCGAAAGCGCTAAGGTTGATGTTGTCACCCACTCGCGCGACATGCTCTCGCACGAGCTCGACAACCTGATTCCTCATCAGGAAGAGGTAAAGGACGCCCTGGCCGACGCCGTTGCCGCCGACGCTTACGTGGGCCCCTGCCCCAAGTGCGGCAAAGATCTGCAGCTGCGCACCTCCAACAAAACGCGCTCGATGTTCATCGGTTGCTCCGACTGGCCCGACTGCGACGTCACCTACCCGCTGCCCAAGGGTAAGGTGGAAGCCCAGCAAGAGCCTTGCCCCGTCTGCGGCATGCCCCAAATCAAGGTCACGGCCTTCCGCAGCAAGCCCCGCATTTTATGCATCGACCCCGAATGCGAGACGAACAAAGAGCCCGACGTGGTTGTGGGCGAGTGCCCCACCTGCAAAGCTACCGGCAAGACCTTCAACTTGGTTGCGCACAAGAACCCGCGCACGCTCAAGCGCTTCATCCGCTGCGAGAACTACGACGAGTGTGGCGTCGGTTACCCGCTGCCGCAGTACGGCGCCCTAACTGCCACGCAGGAGACCTGCGAGGATTGCGGCGCCCCGATGGTCATCGTCACCACCAACCGCGGTCCTTGGAAGCTCTGCCCCAACTTCGATTGCCCGGGCAAGGCGCGCGCCGCCGAGGAAAAGGCAGCCCGTGCCGCCGCCAAGAAGTCCGGCGCAAAGGGCGCAAAGAAGACCACGCGCAAAACGGCTTCAAAATCCACATCCAAGCCAAGCGCTAAATCGGCGGGCAAGCAGGCTTCCTCTGACAAAAAGGAAACTGGTAAGTCGCCTTCCAAGAAGTAGAATAAAGGGAAAGCCTTGTCGCTGCGGCGGCGGGTTGCAGCCTGGCCTTCAGTGGTCAAAGCTCCTGTTAAACAAGAAACGAGTTGCCTATGAGGACTATCAATTCATACGACATCTCAAGTGCGGTCCTGATGAACGTTCCGCACTTGGCCGCCGTGCTGCCCAAGGACGTTTACGATGCCTTGGTTGCCGCGCGCGATAACGAAAGCTCCGAGCGTGGTCGTTTTATTCTCGACCAGCTTGTGCGCAACGCCGACCTCGCCCGTGAAGACCATGTGCCCATCAGCCAGGACACCGGCGCTCTTTGGGCCTGCCTTGAGGTTGGCCCCGACGTGGAGCTCGATGGCGACGTCTTCATCGGTGTGAACGAGGCCATGGCCAGCGCCTCCAAGAGCGCTCGTCTGCGCAATTCCATCGTGCGTGATGCTCTTTTCGATCGCGCCAACACCGGCAACAACGCCCCGGTTATCCGCGAGATGCACTATACCGATCGTCCCGGCGCTCGCTTGCAGCTGATGCTCAAGGACGGCGGCTCCGACAATGCAAGCCGTGTGGTTATGCTTAACCCCAACGACGGCAAGCAGGGCGTCATCGACGCCGTTTTGGACTGCGTGCGCGACCAGGCCGCAAACGCCTGCGCGCCTTTGGTTGTGGGCGTTGGCGTGGGCCTTACCTTCGACAAGGTAGGCACCTTGGCCAAGCGCGCTCTTATGCGTCCCTTCGACGTTCCTTCCGCTCATCCCGAATGGGAGGAGCTTGAGCAGGAGCTTTTGGCTGCCATCAACGCTACGGGCATCGGTCCTGCTGGCTTGGGCGGCGACACCACGGCTCTTGCCGTCCGCGTTATGTGCGCCCCCTGCCACATCTCTTCGCTTCCCGTTGCCGTTAACCTGAACGGCTCTGCCATGAGGAGGATTACCGTTGAACTTTAAGCAGATTCAGCTCCCCTTGAGCAAGGCCGAGGCTCGTGAGCTTAAAGCCGGCGACGCCTGCCTGCTTTCGGGCGTCGTATACGTTTTGCGCGACAAGGGTCACGCCCGCTTGCTCGAGGAGGCTTCCAAGGCCACTTCTCTTCCTTATGGGCTTTCCGGTCAGACCATCTTCTATTCGGCTCCTACGCCTGCTAAGGCTGGTCGCCTGATAGGCGCCATCGGGCCCACGGTGGCATCTCGTATGGACTTCGCTACCCCAACGCTTCTTGCCAAGGGCCTTACCGCCACTATCGGCATGGGCCCTCGTTCCGAAGAAGTGCATAAGGCTTGCAAGGAATATTCCTCGGTTTACTTTGTTGCAACCGGCGAGGCTGCAGCCCTGATGGCTCAGTGCGTCGTTTCCGAAGAGGTTGTTGCCTACGACGACCTGGGCCCTGAGGCTCTGCGCCGCATCGAGGTCAAGGACCTGCCTGTGTTTGTTGGCATCGACGTTCAGGGCAACGACATCTACGCGCTGGAGGCTTAAGCATCCGTGAGTTCCGTTAACGAGAAAATAGGCCCCGGCATCCTTATCACCTTTGAAGGAGGGGAGGGCGCGGGTAAAACCACGCACATCACCTTCCTTGCTACGTGCCTGCGCGCCATGGGTCATGAGGTCTTGTGTCTGCGCGAGCCCGGCGGCACCGCCATTGGCGAGCAGCTGCGCGAAATCGTGCTCAATCCCGGCAACTCGGCCATGTCCGACGAGGCTGAGCTTTTGATCTACGAGGCTGCCCGTGCCCAGATTGTCAAGGAGACCATCATCCCTGCGCTTGCGCGCGGTGCGGTGGTTTTGCTCGACCGCTTCTACGACTCCACCATCGCCTACCAGGTGCATGGCCGCGGCCTGTCCGATTCCTTTGTGCGCCAGGCTAACGCCTTTGCGTGTCAGGGAGTCCATCCTTGCCGCACCATCCTTCTTACTTCCGAGACCTCGGTGGAAGAAGGGCTTGAGCGCGCTACCCATCACGGTAACGCCGACAGACTTGAGCAGGCGGGCGCCGATTTCCATGCGCGCGTCAACAACGGCTTCGCACGCATCGCCGCCGAGAACCCCGAGCGCATCCGCGTTGTTTCCTCGGCCGGCCCTAAGGACGAAACCGCCCGCCTGATCTTCTTCGAGTTGAAGGACATCTTCGGCTGGGGCGAGGATTCCAACGTCTGGGCTCCCGATTTCTTCGAGCCTATCTTGCTTCGCAACACCGACGTCAAGGCCTCCATCCCGCTGGAAGGCTAAGGCTTTCCATGGCCGATGTTTTCGAGGGGATTCTAGGGCAGCCGCAGGTCAGGGAATTCCTGCGCTCCACCATCGAGCACAATCGTGTAAGCCACGCCTACTTGTTCACCGGTCCGGCCGGTTCCAACAAGACGGCGGCGGCTTACGCTTTTGCCCAGGCCATCATTTGCGCGAAAAAGGGCTGCGGCACCTGCGACGAATGCAGGCGCGTGAAGCGTCGCAACCATCCGGACGTGTGCTACTACGCACCTGCCGGCGCTCACGGCTACCTGGTTGAACAGGTTCGCGAGATCGTGGCGGATGCAAGCATGGCGCCCATCCGCGCCAAACACAAGGTCTATATCCTCGATCGCGTGGATCAGCTGGGGGTGCAGGCCGCCAACGCCTTTCTTAAAACGCTCGAGGAACCCGAAGGCCCCATCACCTTTATCTTGCTGGGTCGCACCCGCGAAGGGGTGCTGCCCACGCTGGTATCGCGTTGCCAGGTGGTGCCTTTCAGGCACATCCCCGCAAGCGAGGCGGCGGGCATCTTGTCCCAGAACACCGGCGTTTCGGGCGAGCGCGCCCGGATCGCCATCGAGGCCTGCGACGGCTCGCTTACCAAGGCCATCGCCTTCGCTTCCTCTTCCGAGCGCATGTCATTTAGGTCGCGCATCATGGAAGTGCTGCGCTTGCTCCCGCAATCCGACGAGCGCGACGTTCTTGAGTACGCCCAAGACCTGCTGGAGCGTGCAAAGGCCCCGCTCGACGAGGTGCGCACCGCCCAAGCCGAGGAATTGGCCGACTCGCAGGAATTTTTGGCGGCATCTGCGCTCAAGCAGCTCGAGGCGCGCAACAAGCGCGCCCTTTCTGCCGCCACGGTGCAGTCCTTGGGTCAGATGACCTCGATCATCCGTTCGTGGCTGCGTGATGTTTTGATGGTGGTCTCGGGTGCGCCCGAGCGCGTGGTCAACGTTGACGAAATCGACTCCATCAGGCTCGTTGCCCAAAATGCCACCCCGGCATTGCTGATGGAGGCACTGCGTCAGACCCAAAAGGCCGATGAGGCCATTCGTTATAATGTATCCCCCGAAACATGCATCGATGTGCTGTTGTTTACGATAAGAAAGGCAATCTATGGTTCAGGTTGCTCCTATTAAATTGAATGTCGGCCCCAAGGTCTTGTGGTTCGACCCGGCTGGCGTCGAGCTGCGCGCGGGCGACCATGTGATCGTGCGCACCGAGCGCGGGCACGAGTTCGGCGAGTGCACCTCGGGCATCATGGACGTGTCCGACGAGCTTATCGCCAAGCTCAATTCGCCCTTGAAGCCTGTGCTGCGCATCGCCACCGAGGCCGATGAGGAAAAGAATGCCGAGCTTAAAACTCGCGCCGACGAGGCGCTCATCGCTTTCCGCCGTCTGGTACAGGAAACCAATACCGACATGCATCCCGTGGAGGTGGAGTTCCTCTTCGACGGCGAGAAAGCCGTTTTCTTCTTTGAGGCCGAGGAGCGCGTTGATTTCCGCGAGCTCGTCCGTCGTCTTGCCAGCGAGTTCCACGTGCGCGTGGACATGCGTCAGATCGGCGTGCGCGACGCCGCCCGGATGATCGGCGGCCTGGGTCACTGCGGCCAGGAGCTTTGCTGCCGCAGGATGGGCGGCGAATTCAACCCCGTGACCATTCGCATGGCCAAGGAGCAGGGGCTTTCTTTAAACCCGCAGAAGATCTCGGGCTGTTGCGGCAGGCTTATGTGCTGTTTGCGCTACGAGTTCGAAACCTACAAGGAATTCAATTCCCGCGCTCCCAAGCTTGGCGCTAAGGTCGACGTGCCCGACGGTATTGCCAAGGTCACCGACGTGTCCATGCCCACCGAAACCATCGCGTTGCGCCTGGAAGACGGCAAGACCATTCGCGTTCCCTTAGAGGAATTCGAGGAGCCGGAGCCCGGCCGTCGCCCGCATGTTCTTTCCGAGGAAACCTACGAGCGCTATACCTCCGAGAGTCCCTTGGACAAGTTGGATTCTTCGCTTTTCTCGGGCTCGACCACTTCGTTTACCGGCGAGGACGCCTTGGCCGATCCCAAGAGCCCCGCAAGGTCTCGCAAGTCGGAGGCCTCTGAATCTGGCCGCGCTCAGGGTAAGAGTTCGGGGCGCAAGCCGCGCCGTCGTGGGGCCGATGCCGCCGAGGCAAATCGTGCCGAGGCCAGCTCCAAGAGCCGCCGCTCTCGTTCGGGCCGCGCCGAGGCCGAGGGCACTTCGCGTCCCGAGCGCAGCACGCATCGCAAGCGCCGCCGTCGTTCGTCGGACGATTCGACTGCAGCAGCCGCCGAACAGCTTGATGCCGCATCTGCTGGCAAGTCCGAGCAAACACGTGAGCGCAGGCCTCGCAAGAGCGGGGTGCGCCCCGGTCAGAAGTCTTCCGGATTAAGGAATGCCGAGGCACGCAAAGCCGAGCATGGCCAGGCAACAGCTGCTGAGTCCGCCCCAAGCGCCCCAAGCGCAGCCAGCAAGCCCGAGGGCGACTCCCAAGGCAAGCCTTCCTCGCGCTCGAAGAGCTCCCGCAGGCGCAGCAGCCGCTCGCGCTCCAACAAGAAGGGTGCTATGCAAGCGCAGGGTACAGGGTCTCAGAGCCAGGCCAAGGGCGGTAGCGACCAAGCGGGCAAAGCCAATGCGTCCGGCCAGCCGGGCAAGCAGGGCGGCTCCGGCCAGGCAAACAAACCCCAAGGAGCGCGCCGCACATCCGGCGAGCATCGTCGCCCGCGCCGCCGCAGCTCCGGCAATTCGGAAAACCGAGCTTCTAACAACGCCAATAACACGGAAAACTAAACGCTGAAAACGCCGACAACTTAAGGAAGTAATGGCAATGCAAGCTAACGAGTACGCTCTTTTAACCGACCTGTACCAGCTCACTATGGCGCAGGGCTACTGGCGCGCGGGAAAGGTCGACGAGCGCGCATGCTTCCACATGTACTTTCGCCAGAACCCTTTCAAGGGGGGCTACGCCATCGCCTGCGGCATGGACGCCCTGGCCGATTTAGTTGAGAACTTCCACTTCGATGCCGAGAGCCTGGACTACCTGGCCGGGCTTGACGCGCCCGGCGGCGGAAAGCTTTTCGATCCTGGCTTCCTTGAGTACCTGGGGCAGATGGAGCTTTCCGTTGATGTGGACGCTGTGCACGAAGGCACGGTCGTTTTCCCCAACGACCCTATGGTTCGCGTGGTTGGTCCCATCATGCAATGCCAGCTGCTGGAAACGGCTCTGCTTAACTTGGTGAGCTTTGAGACTTTGGTCGCCACCAAGGCCGCACGCGTGTGCCTGGAGGCTAAGACCCCCGTAGCTGAGTTTGGCCTTAGGCGCGCTCAGGGCGAGTCCGGCGGCAACAAGGCCAGCCGCGCCGCCGTCGTCGGTGGCTGCGCGAGCACCTCCAACGTACTTGCGGGCAAGCTTTACGACCTGCCCGTTTCGGGCACCCATGCGCACTCTTGGGTGATGTCCTTCGATTCCGAGCTGGACGCCTTCCGAGAGTACGCGCGCGTGTTCCCGACCAACTGCGTCTTGCTCATCGACACCTACGATATTCAGCAGGGCCTGCAAAACGCCATCACGGTAGCCTACGAAATGCGCGAGCGCGGCGAGAAGCTCATGGCCGTGCGCATCGACTCGGGCGACCTTGCCTGGGAGGCAAAGCGCGCACGCAAGACGCTCGACGAGGCGGGGTTGCCTGAAGTGGGCATCGTTTTGTCCAACGACCTGGACGAATATACCGTCAAGTCTATCCGCGATGCGGGCGCTCCGGTTAGCAGCTGGGGCATTGGCACCAAGCTTGCCACGGCCTTCGACCAGCCTTCCTTGGGCGCCGTGTACAAGCTCGGCGCAAAACAGTTGCCCGATGGCACCTGGCAAGATTGCCTTAAGGTCACCGGCAGTGTGGGCAAGCTCACCTTCCCTGGCGTCTTGGACGTTCGTCGCTATTTCAACGCGGACGGCAAGGTTGCAGGCGACATGGTCTTCGACATCAATCATCCCGTTGATCAGGAACAGATCGTCGATCCAGCTGACAGCCTGCGTCGCAAGGACCTTTCGGGCATGAGCTATATCACGCTTCTTTCGCCTTTGGCCCGCGCGGGCAAGGTGGTGCTGGAACCTGAGTGGAGGAATGCGATGCTTGCCCAGGCGCGCGCCCGCGAGCAGCTGTGGTTGCTTGACGATTCGCAGAAGCGCCTGATCAACCCTCATTCGTATCCGGTAGGCCTGGAGCGCAGCCTCTTCAAGCGCCGCCGCGACCTGGCAGCCAAGCAGCGTGGCCTGGACGACTAAAACTTTCATTCAAGGAGCGCCCGCGGGGGCGCTCCTTTGTTTTGCGCAACCCTTCTTCGTTGCAACTTGGCCCGTCAAACACTTGGTTTTCACGTACAATTCATATAACTGTATGTGACATGCGTAAGCGCAGTCCCAAGATGGGCTGCGCATGTTTTTGCTTGAAGCCTTTTAGGAGATGACGCGCGATGATCAAGGTTATGACCGATTCGGTTACCTCCTTGCCCCCCGATCTCATCGATTCCTTGGACGTTGAGGTGGTTTCGCTGTACCTGCGCTACGACGGCAAGGAGTACGAGGAAACTACGATGGACGTCGATGATTTTTACAAGGACATCGCCAACATGGCGGGTAATCCTCCCAAATCTAGCCAGCCATCGCCTGCGCACCTTGAGCAGCTGTTCGAGGAATGCGCCATCAAGGGCGAGGAAGTGCTGGGCGTTTGGATTTCCACCGGGTTATCGGGCGCCTACGAGGGCATTTTGCGTGCGGCGCGCTCGGTGAAGGAGCGTCACCAGGATTTCAAGTACGCCATGATCGATTCGCGCTCCTGCGGTTTCGACGAGGCTTTCCCCGTTATCGAGGGTGCGCGCGCAGTCAAAGCTGGCAAAAGCCTGCACGACGCCGCTCAGGCTGTGATTGACGGCATCATGAGCTCGCGCTTCATCTTCAGCCCCGAGAGCCTGACCTTCCTGCAGAAGGGCGGTCGCATTGGCAACGCTGCCGCGCTTATCGGCTCGGTGCTGCGCATTTGCCCGGTCTTAACCGTGACCGACGGCGTCCCGCGCCCTATGGCAACGGTGCGCACGCATAAAAAGGCCTTGAAGCGCATGGTGGAAATTCTGCAGAAAGACATCGCTGAGCGCGGCGGCTTGAAGGATATCGCCGTACACTACATCGGTGATTCGACGCTTGCTCGCGCATGGGCACGCGACACCATCGAGCCCCTGCTCGGGCGCTCGGTGCGCGTGTGCCCGGTGAGCCCCGTGGTGGGCGCGCACGTAGGGCCGGCTGTTGGATTCTGCTATCAGTGCAACAAACCCCTTGAGGGCAAGCTGAGCTTCGACGCATCGAGCTTGGTTTGCTTCGACTAGCATTGGAGTGAAGACATGACGATGCAATGCAACCTTATCGTTGATTCTTGCTGCGATTTGCCCGCAAACATCCTTGATAAAGAAGGCGTGTACCTGCTGCAGTTCCCCTACATTGACGAGGCGGGCGAGCACATGGACGACCTGTACCAGTCCATCACGCCCAAGGAGTTCTACGACGGCATGCGTGAGGGCAACATGCCCTCAACCGCGCAGATCCCCATGCCTCATCTGCAGGCCGCCATCGATTGGGCCAAGGAGCAGGAAAAGCCCTGCGTGTGGCTTTCGTTTTCCAGCGGGCTTTCGGGCACGTTCGGCACCATCGACATGCTGGTGGGCCAGGCCAAGGAGGCCGACCCGAGCCTTGAGCTTGAGCTGGTTGACACCCATCTCGCCTCCATCGCCGAGGGCTTTCTGGTTTTCGAGGCCCTGCGTCAGCGCGAGCGCGGCTTAACCGCTTCTGAGCTTGCGGCTTGGGCAAGGGAGGCGCAGTGGTTCGTCAACTGCGGCTTCATGGTGGACGATCTTAAAGCCCTGCAGCACGGCGGGCGCATCCCCGCGTCGGTTGCCTTTGCGGGCAGCAAGCTTGACGTGAAGGTGCTTCTTGCCTTCGATTTGGACGGCAAGCTTTCCATGGTGGGTGTTGCGCGCGGCAGGAAGAAGGGCCTTAAAGCCCTGGCCGAGCGCTATGTTAAGGGCTGTGACAAAGCTTCAGAGACGCGCACGGTTCTCTTGGGCAACGCCGATTGCGAGAAGGACATGCAGCGCCTGCGTGAGCTGATTTTGAAGGAGGACGCAAGCGCCATGCCCCTGGAGTCCTCTATCGGGCCGGTGATTGGCAGCCATGTAGGCCCCGGCATGGTGGCCGTGGTGTATTGGGGCGACGATCGTCGCAAGGCCGTCTCGGTTTCGGACCGCATCGCCAATCGCGTCAAGGGCAACTAGCAGCGCCGCCGCTGCTCGTTTGGCGCGTGCGATGCTTGCGCGGCTTGCGCACTGGCCGGCAGCGCTGACACGCATCGGCGGCTGGGCGCGGTGCCCAGTGCGATGCCTGGCGTGGCATCGTGCGTGGCGGCGGGTTCTTCCTCTGCTTGCGCCGTGCGTTTCAAAATTGTTTTCATCCTGAAAGGGTATTCATATGTCTGACAATCAGAATTTCATGTTCGTGGGCGACACCCAGGTGGGCGAGGGCATCAGCGCTTCGCTGGCTCGCGCGGGCTTTACGGCTGCCGCCGACCTTGCCAGCGCAGGCGTGGTGTTCACCTACCACCCTACGCAGTCGGGTTTGGAAGATTTGTACTTCGGTGACGACGGCTTGGTTCAGCAGGTGGCCGAGGATACTTTGTTCGTTGACCTGAGCCCTGCAAGCCCTAGCTTCTCGCGCGAGATTTACCAGCTGTGCTCGGTATACGAATGCAAGTTCGTTGAAGCGCCGGTGTCCGTGCGCGACGTCACGGTTGAAGATGCCTTCGCCACCCCTGGCAACCTGATGGTGTTCGCCGCTGGCGAGAAAGAGGCTTACGAGCAGGTGGAAGGCCAGCTTTCGGCCATCGCCCGCATCGTTGAGTTCACGAGCGGCATCGGCACGGCTCAAACCGCCAAGGTGGTGCATACCCTGCAGGCGGCCACCGGCCTGATGGGCATCGTCGAGGCGCTGGCAAGCGTGCGCGCCTCCAAGGCCGATTTCGATGCCGAGGCCTACCTGAACACCATGGAGGAGGCCGGCCTGGTTTCGCCTGCGCAGGTTTCCTTCATCGAGGCTTTGAACGCGGGCGAGATTGAGGGATCCTATACGCTTGGCATCATGATGGCCGAGCTTGCGGTTGCCCTTACTGCCGTTGAAAACGAGGAAATGGTTTTGCCCTTGGGCGACGCCGCCTTCCATTTATTTGAGCTGTTGGCCATCGTGGGCGGCGCCAAGTACACGCCTGCCGCTTTGAGCCTGCTTTTCGACGACGAGGAGGCAAGCAAGAAGGCCGGCCTTGACTGGTCGCTGGCCGAGCATAGCCACGGTGACGATGAGTGCGATTGCGGCCACGACCACAACGACCCCGATCACGAGTGCTGCGGCAAGCATCATCACGAAGACGAGGGCGATCGCGGCGAGGGTCATTATCATCACCAGGATGAAGAGGCCTTCAACGAGGACGGCAGCTACAACGAGTTCGGCGGCTATGGCAGCCCCTCTAAGAGCGATTACCTTATCGACGAAGTCGACGAATGGAACTAGCTTCAAGCGGCGAAATGAAATCGGCTTCAAACAGCAACGAGCAAGCTTTTGGCAAGGGTCCCTGCGGGGGCTCTTGTTTTGCTGCGCCTTCTGAGGGTCCTCAGGCTGGTGGCTCGGGTGAGCCTTCGTCTTCCGATGGGCCGCAGCTGCCCGAGCGCTACGCAGCGCTATATCGCGAATGTCGTTTGTGCCCGCGCGACTGCGGGGTTGATCGCACGGCGGGCGAGCGCGGCGTGTGCGGCGCGCCTGGAAGCTTGAAGCTGGGGCGCGCGGCTCTTCATTGGTGGGAGGAGCCCTGCCTGGTGGGCGAGCAGGGGAGCGGTGCGATCTTCTTCAGCTACTGCCCCATGCATTGTGTCTATTGCCAAAACCGTAGCCTGGCAGAAGGCGAGGGCATCGAGGTGCCCGACGATCAGCTGGAAAAGCTAATTCTGCGCCTGCAAAACGAAGAGCATGCAACCGACATCAACCTGGTTACCCCAACGCATTACTTGCCGCATATCGCGTGGACGCTTGCGCGCCTGAAGGCTGCGGGCGTGCTTAAGGTGCCTGTGGTTTACAACTGCTCGGGCTACGAGAGCCCCGAGGTCCTGCGCTTGCTCGAAGGCTTGGTTGACGTGTACCTGGTTGATTTCAAATATGCCACGGCGCAAAGCGCGCAAAAGTTCTCGCGCTGCGCCGACTACCCTCAGGTGGCGCTTGCCGCCGTTAAGCAGATGATCGCCCAGGTGGGGGAGTGGGCCGAAGTTGAGCAAAGCGGCTTGCTCAAGCGCGGCGTGATAATCCGCCATCTGGTTTTGCCTGGGCATGTTGAGGATTCCCTTGCCGCAGTGCGCCTGCTTTGTACGCAGCTTGATTTGCGTTCTGCGCGCTTGAGCATCATGAATCAGTTCGTCCCCGTGGGCCTTGACGAGGAAGAACTCGTGCGCCTGGGCCTGGCATGCAAGGAGTCCGGGCAGGTAGGCGTGGTTGCGCCCGAGGAATACGATGCCGTGCTCGACGTGGCCGATGCTCTAGGCGTGGATGAATATTTTTGGCAGGAAGGCGGCGCCAACAAGGATAGCTTTATCCCCGCCTTCGACGGCACCGGGGTACGCTAGCCTTTGTTGGTGCGTTTAACTAGTGCATAGCAGATGAGTGCGCCTATGAGTGCGGCGATGGTGTCTACCGCCCAGTCGGCGGGGTCGCAGCTGCGCTGGGGCACGAAGATCTGATGGAACTCGTCGCTGATTCCGTAAAGGCTCGCCAAAACCATGGCAAGTAGAGGCAAACGCAGGCTCATGCGCTCGAATAAGATGATCCTCACGTTGGCTAACCGGCGTTTTGGGTTCTGCGGAATGCCGCTTGCGCTTTGTTCGGTACCGTTGGTGTTTTGGGCGTCGGCGATTTGCTCCGAGCCGCTCTGGTTTTCGTCACCCAGCCTTGAGGCGCTTTGGCTTTCGTCGTCCGGTTCCGAGCTGCCCTTTACGTGTAAACGCAGTGCATTCATGAGCACGACACCTAGCGCGAAATACTCGCTAAAGTGCCCGATGGGGCTTACGTCTACCTCGTGCCCGGTGAGTGCGAGCGCCTGTTGGGCAAGGGAGCGCTTGATTTGCGAGAAGAGGCCGTCTCCTTCGTCGAGCTGTGGGCCTGTTTGTGCGCTCATGGCGAAAATGAATACGAGCATTCCTACAACAAGCGCCCATGAGATAACAAGCTGCGCCCGTGTATCGCGGCGCCTTCGTGGGGTGGGGCGTTCGTTTGATAAGTTTTGCTCTGTTAAATTTTGCAATTTCATAACCAAAGCCTATCGCAATGAGTCTGGGGATGGTAACGTTTTTCCGTACCAAATCCTTACGCCACAAGGCCCAAGCTGC
>JAUMVJ010000010.1 GCA_030530215.1 Coriobacteriia bacterium | reverse complement strand
AGACCGTTAAAACAGCGGCGCTTTTATCCTATTAAAACGCATCCCACGCCCCGCTAGCGCTCGACGCCTTCTTTTTGACTAAAGATAAAGCTCGGGACGACGGTGCTCGAGCACGGGCATGCGCGAGCGAACCTCGCCGATAAGCGAAGTATCTATGCGGGAAACAACAAGGGCCTGAGCAGGACCCCCTGCTGCAATAACCACGCCTTGCGGGTCGACCACGCAGCTTTGGCCAATATATCCCGTATCCGCTCGACTTACACCAGCAACGAACATCTCGTTCTCAATGGCTCGAGCAGCTAAAAGCGTCTGCCATTGATCGGCCTTGAGTTTTCCGTCAACCCAGGCAGCAGGGTAAATCATAAGCTCGGCTCCGTGAAGCGCAGCAAAACGGGCGGCTTCAGGAAAGCGCAGGTCGTAGCAAATGCCCAACCCGATTTTCCCGAAGGGTGTGTCAATCGGCTCGAAAAGCCTATCACCCTTGCCCATGCGATCGGACTCCCGCGTGAAGTCGGTATCGAACAGATGTGCCTTGCGATAGGCGCCCTGCACGCATCCCCTGTCATCCACCACGACAACCGTGTTATAAGGCTTGCCGCCTGGGTTCAGCTCGTTCACGGTATAGACGATCCAAAGTCCATGCTTGGCCGCCAGCTTGTTCATGGCGGCGCAAAACTCCCCATCCAAGGGCTCGGCAGCAGCCAGGAAATCCCCCAAATCACGCTCGTAGCGCGTCATGAGGCTTTCAGGAAACACGAGCAAATCAACGCGTGCCTCCTGCGCCTCGTAGGCAACGCGATCAACAAGGTTGATTACATCGCCATCTTCGGGGTGGCAAGTCTGAGCAAGACCAAGGGTGAATTTCATGAAGACCTCCGAGCAGATCGCTCAAGCTTAAGCCTGAGGACCTGCAGCCTTGATCTCGTCGGAAGCGTCAGAGTACTTGGCGTCGAAGTTTTCCTTGAACATGGCAGAAAGCTTTGCAGCGGCATCCGCGTAAGCTTCCTTGTCCTGCCACAGGTTTGCGGGGACCATCAGGTCGTCGGGGCAGCCAGGGCAGCTGGTGGGAACCGAAACGCCGAAATAGGGATCGGTAACGAACTCGGCCTTTTCAAGCTCACCATTCAAAGCGGCAGTAACCATGGCGCGCGTGTAGCGAAGCTTGGTGCGCTCGCCCGAGCCGTTCCAACCGGTGTTCACCAGGTACACGTTAGCGTTCTCGCGCACCACGCGCTCGCGCAGCATGCCCGCATACACCAAGGGATTCAAGGGCAGAAAGGGCTCACCGAAGCAAGTAGAGAAGGTGGGCACGGGCTCTTTGACGCCGATTTCGGTGCCGGCAAGCTTGGAGGTAAAGCCCGACAGGAAGTAGTACTCGGTCTGAGGAAGATTGAGCTTGGAAATCGGGGGCAGAACGCCAAAGGCGTCGGCCGTAAGGAAGATCACCGTGCTAGGCAGGCCGCCCTTACCATCGAGTTTGATGTTCTCGATATGCTCGACAGGATAGCCGACACGCGTGTTAACAGCCAAGGAATCGTCGTCGAAGTCGAACTGACGGGTTTCCTCGTCCATAACGACGTTCTCAACCAGCGCACCGAAGCGGATGGCATGGTAGATGTCGGGCTCGTTCTCCTCGGAGAGGTTGATGCACTTAGCGTAGCAGCCACCCTCGAAGTTGAACACGCCGTCGTCGGACCAACCGTGCTCGTCGTCGCCGATCAGCTGACGAGCGGGGTCGGCGGAAAGGGTGGTCTTGCCTGTGCCGGAAAGGCCGAAGAACACAGCGGAAACGCCATCCTCGCCGATGTTGGCGGAGCAGTGCATAGGCAAAACGCCCTGCTGAGGAAGGATGAAGTTCATGATGGAGAAGGCCGTCTTCTTGATCTCGCCGGCATACTGGGTGCCAGCGATAACAGCCAGATGCTTTTCGTAGTCAAGCATAATGGCGGCCTCGGAACGCGTGTTGTCGCGCTCGGGGTCGCACTTGAAACCGGGAGCAGCAATGATGGTGTAGTCGGCCTCAAAGCCCTCAAGCGCCTCTGCGGGAAGACGACGAAGCAGCTGATGAATGAAGAGGTTCTGGGAGGCAAGCTCGTTTACGATACGGAAGTTCTTGGCGTATTTGGAATCGGCACCTGCGCAGCCGTCGAACACGTAGACTTCCTTACCAGAAAGATATTCGCACACGTGTTCGTACAAAGCGTCGAAAGTTGCCTGGCTGGTGGGCTGGTTAACGGAGCCCCACTGGATCAAGTCATGAACGCCTTCGCTATCGACGATGAACTTGTCCTTTGCGGCACGACCGGTGTACTTGCCCGTCTCGACAACGAGAGCACCTGTTGCGCTTAAATGACCCTCGCCATTGAGGAGCGCAATTTCGGTAAGAGCTGCCGGCTCGAGGTTGCGGTGCACTTTCGCCGCATTGATGCCTAGCTTCTCCACGCCATACGTATTCACTTTGACATTCCTTAAAACTCATTGCCGCAAGCGGCAGGTTGCAAAATGTTTCAACGCGGTTAAAAACGCGTACTGAACGAGATTATACGCGCACGATTTCCCTCATGCGAGCAGAACGGCGTTTCAACTTGGCAAAGCCGCCGTTTTAGGTCACGTCATTCCGCAAAAAGTTAGTTAAGGATTACTTAAAGAGCCTTTCGAGGAGCCCTCTTCTCAAAATAAAAGCCACACCACCATGGAGTTGGAGCTAGCCATGGTGGCGGGCGCAAGGGTATTCAGATGGTCCTACTGCTTAACAATGTATCCCGTTGCGGTTTTGCATGTGTCCACCACAAAGGACTTGCAAGCGAATTTTCCGAGGAAATTGAGGAAATCGTCTATAATGCTGTCCATTAGATGTCCCATTTCGTCGTTCGATGCAATCCGCACCAGCAGCGCATGCTGGCCCAAACCGGTATCGCAGCCAACAGAAAAGAGAAGGCCATGGCCGAAGTCGTTGCAAGCAAACTCAAGCTGCTTCATCTTGCCCGTATCTTCCAAGAAGAAACCGACGACGAGCACGGGCTTAGCACCCCGCAGCTCATCCAAAAGCTCGCCGAGCTCGACATCGCGGTGGAGCGCAAAACCCTGTATCGCGACATCGAGTGTCTGCGCAGCTTCGGCTTCGACATCGTCAAATACGACCGCCGTCCAACGGAATACGGCCTGGCAAGCCGCGAATTTCAAGAGCAAGAGGTCATGCTTTTGGCCGATGCCGTGCAATCAAGCCGCTTCCTTACCCAGAAAAAAAGCGACGCTCTTGTGAACTCGATCTCGAAGCTCGGCAGCCGCCATATGGCCGACGGCCTGAAAAAGCGCATCCACGTTGAAGGGCGTGTGAAGTCGCAGAAGGAAAGCGAGTTTTACGACATCGACGCCATCCAGCGCGCCTTCAACGCCAAGAAGAAAATCGAGTTCAAGTACCTCAAATACGACGTGAACAAAAAACTCGTCCCCCAAAAGGACAATCGCACCTACACCGAAACCCCCGTTCAGCTTATGTATATGGACGACCAGTATTACCTTGTTACCTGGAACGATGCACACGAAGGCTTTACCACCTACCGCGTCGACCGCATGCAAGGCATCCGCCTCTCCGAAGGCGCCGCCACCCGAAACGAGAAGATTGCCAACTTCGACGTTGCCAAGTATCAGCAGCGCGTGTTCGGCATGTTCAAAGGTAAAGAAGTGCGCGCGACCCTGCGCGTTTCGGCCGATGTTATGAACTCCGTAATCGACCGTTTCGGCGAGGACGTGCAATCCCAGCCTACCGACGATGGGCACGCGCTGGTAACCGTGAACGTCATGGAGGCCCCCACTTTCTACGGCTGGCTTGCGACCTTCGGCCCCAACATAAGCATCGAGAGCCCCACCAAGCTGAAGCAAGGCTATCTAAGCCACCTGCAAAGCATCGTTGCCGGATACCTCAAGTAAAACCAGCTCAGCACAAGCGCACCAAAAGGAAAGCCATGGAATACGAACAGATCGCCCAGCTTATGCCCGACTTTCTTCTTCCGCTGCTGCAAAAGCAATACAGCGAAGAAGAGATTCATGCCATCTTCGAGGGCTACGCCGCGCCGCGCTACACCACCCTGCGCGCCAACACATTGCTGTCCTCGAAGGAAGAGGTGGCCGGCGCCCTTGGCGAAGCCGGCATCGAGTTTGAGGAAGTTCCCTGGTACAGCGATGCCTTTGTTATCACCAACGCCCGCGAGAAGGCGCTCTGGCAAATGCCCCTTTACCAAGAGGGAAAGGTGTACTTGCAGAGCCTCTCGAGCATGCTCCCGCCGCTAGCCCTAAAGCCGCAGGCGGGCAACGATATTTTGGACATGTGCGCCGCCCCCGGAGGGAAAACCACCCAGATGGCAACCCTTGGAGGCAAGGCATGCCGCATCACCGCCTGTGAGCTGAACGCCCCGCGCGCCGAGCGCCTTGAATTCAACCTGGGCAAGCAAGGCGCCAACAACGTCACGGTGATGCGCGAAGATTCGCGTAAGCTCTCTGAATATTTCAGGTTCGATCAGATTCTGCTCGACGCGCCTTGCTCAGGCTCGGGCACGCTGCGCGCCACCGACGTGAAATTGCATCGCCGATTCACCGAAGCCCTCGTAGCAAAATCGGTGAAATCCCAGCTGGCCCTGCTAGACAAAGCACTGCAACTGCTCAAACCCGGCGGAAGCTGCGTGTATTCAACCTGCTCAATCCTGGAGCAAGAAAACGAGGAGGTCGTGCGCCAGGCGATGGCGCGCGCCAACAAGAAAGGCAACTTTGAACTCGTGGACTTGCGCCAGGAACTGCAGCTTGGTTCCGTTGAGGGCAGCATGAAGGTTCCCTTGTTGCCCACCAGCATCGAAGAGAGTCTATGCATTGCGCCCACGCAATACTACGAGGGCTTCTTCATGGCAAAAATCAAACGCAAGGCTTAAATGCGTGCGTTCTCGATCAGGTGCCAGGCACGCTTGGCAAACCAGTAGGAGCCTTCCTCGGTAAGAAGGTAGAGCTCTTGCTCCTGGCCCCACAAGCACGATGCGACCATACCGCGAATCATACGCGCGGAAACCTCGGCGGGTGCGCCGCGAGTGATCAGTTTCTCGTCCTGACCAAGGCTGATGATCTCGGTAAGCAAGGAAATAGAAGGCACCGGGGTAGACTGCGCCGCATCAGGAGCCAGCAAGCCGTACGCATGCCAGTAGATGAAGCGCATTTCACGCGGGTAATCGCGATGAGCCTGAAACACATTGGCAAGCACGTTATCGAAGCGCTCGTGAACGCCAAGCTCGGGATCGTCCTTTTCGGTGATCTCATGCTCGGCAATCTCGCAGCAATGCAGATACAGCTCCTCAACCATGGGCTCAATGCCCTTGAAGTAGTGGTAAAAGGTGCCCGAGCCCGTGCCTGCCCGATCAAAGAGCAAAGGCAAGGTCAGCCCACGAATTCCCCGCTCCGTGATGATTTGAAGCGCTGCATCGAGCAGATCTTCACGCTTGCCCATGTAATCCTCCCTCGTAGCTATAAACCCTCATCGCCCACACTCACGGCCGAAAGCGCAGCTTGCAAAGCATTTAGCGCGCTAATCCCTCAAGGCGAATCTATTTGAAATGCGGCGATATATTATAGATTTTTCCCACTAGCTATGCCATATATCATCTTATCGGTCAAAAAACAGCCGCCTTTCATGCCGCGCCTAAGCGCAGCTAAAGAACATAACGCGTTCATAAACTAGGCGGAAAACAGCCGTTCTTGCCCTATACTTCGGGAAAGCAAGGAAGGGGAACATGTGGGAACATCTGGCAAAACCCAAAATTCAATAGCCATACCCAGCCCCGTACTGGCCTTCGTCGGGCGCAAGAACTCGGGGAAAACGACCTTGCTGGAAAAACTCATTGCCGAGCTCTCCCATCGCGGGATCGACGTGGCTACCTGCAAGCACCATGGCCACCCCGATTTCGAAATCGACATCCCCGGCAAAGATTCCTACCGACACCGGGCCGCCGGCGCCAGCGCCGTCGTGGTCATGTCCGACATCCGCCTTGGCTTCGTCGAAGAACTTAGCAAACCGAAAAGCTGCGCTGACGCACTTGCCCTTTTGCCCAACCACGACATCGTCTTGGTTGAAGGGTTTCGCGACGAGGGTCTGCCCTACGTAGAGATCATGCGCGCCGCAAGCGAGCGCGACTGTGCCTTTGCGCCAAGCTTCTGCCAGGAAATCCTGAAGGGCGACGGGCAAACGGCAAAAGAAGGTCCCGCAGCAAGCTCGGCACTGCGAAACCGCATAGGCGCCGCCGTTGCCGCAGTGTCGGACATTCCCGAAGTTATCCAAGCCTGCGAACAGGCTAAACTCCCCTGCTTCAACCCAAACGACATCGCAAGCCTTGCCAACTACGTCGAGCAAAAACATGTCCGCCCCAAGCTCACCGTCGCTATCCAGGCAGGTGGCGAATCGCGCAGGATGGGACAATCCAAGGCACTCGTACCCTTCTTGGGACGCCCGCTTATCGAGCGCATCGTCGAGCGCGTGGAGCCCATCGCCGACGAGGTGCTCATCACCACCAACGAACCTGAGCGCCTGGAATTCCTGCTGGCCAAGCATCCTTTGGTACGCCTGGTCACCGATGAGTACGACTGCCGCGGCGCGCTGCCCGGCCTTATCACCGCGCTTGCCAATGCCACGCACCCGCAAACGGCCATCACCGCATGCGACATGGTTAACGTGTCGCCCGAGCTTTTGGCTGCGGAATCGTCCCTTATGCGCGATGGGGGCTTTCAGATTGTCATGCCTAAAACCAGCCACGGCGTAGAGCCATTCGCTGCGGTATACGAAACGAAAAGCTGCTTAGCCGCGGCGCGTGAAGCCTTCGAATCGGGAGAAAGCAAGATGCGCTCCGTAATCGAACGGATGAACACCTTTGAAGTGGACAAATCAAATCCAGGGCCAGTGCCCTTCCCCTTGGGCTGCTTCCTAAATACGAATACGCCCGATGAGCTTGAGCTCGCCGAGCGTATCGTGTCAGATTGATTCAGTTAAGCGCCAGCCACCGAAAACCTAAGGCTGATTTCAAACGAGCGCTTATTGCGCAAGTTCCTCGGCAATAACCGCCTCGGCAGCTGCCTGTGCAGCGGAGGCAGCGTGCTCGTACACCTCTATCAAGGTATGAGCCTGCTCGGTAAGATCGGAACCCTTGGGGCCGTTTCGGTCCAGCAAGCTGATGCCAAACTCCTCCTCGGCACTTTTCATGATGCGCCACGCCTTGCTGTACGACATCCCCATGTCGTGAGCGGCTTTATTAAGAGAGCCCATGTCCCTTACGCGCTCGCATAGGGCAACAACCCCTTTCCCTAGCGCAGGCGTAAAAGGCTTTGCGTTTTTCGGGACCAGAACAAGCTTTACTTGAACTTCAAAATCCTCAGCCTTCATAATTATTCCCCCCAAATCGGAATCATTCACGGCCAACAGGCATATCTCTATTTCTCCTTAGCTAAAAAGTATCCCACAAACCACGCAGGGACGCAGCCTTGAACCTTGTTGTTTTCAATGAGGGAAACTTCCATTTAAGAGCGCGCAAATATGCCTTTGAAAGGAAATCTCGTTTCAAAAATCTGAAAAACACCGCATGCCATCAGGCGATTTGAAAAAAGTTTCCAATTCACAATTTCTCCATTTAGCTATAATCGACGCAAGGCATTGTTCTCAACAAAGATAGAGCCCAAAAATCAGGACTCATCTTGAAGAGAAAGGATTACTTATGAAGAAAAAACTCGTTGCGGTTTTTGCAGCAGCCTGCTGCGCCGCCCTGGCTCTCGCGCTCACCGGCTGCGGTTCCCAGGCAAAGCAGAACGTTGAGCTGCAGATCTTCGCTGCAAACTCGCTGTCCAAGGCGATGGAGGACGTTCAGAGCCTCTACACCCAGGATCACTCCAACGTCACCTTCAAGGATACCCAGTACCTTTCCTCCGGCGAGCTTAACGAGCAGCTCGAGAGCGGTGCTTACGCCGACATCCTGATCAGCGCCTCCAACTCCAAGATGGACGATGCCGAATCCGCTGGCCTGATCGATTCGGACACCCGCTTCAAGATGTTCTCCAACGACCTCGTCATCGTTGCCGCCGAGGACTCCAAGATCTCCGAAGTTACCCTGAAAGACGCTGCTTCCGGTAAGTACACCGTTGCCATCGGTGACGCTTCCGTCCCCGCAGGCAACTACACCAACCAGGCTCTCTCCACCGTGGGCGCCTTCAACGACCCCGACGGTAAGACCGGCGCCGACTCCACCGGCGTTGCCAAGGAAGGCACCACCGGCTACGAGGGCACCAAGCTCGAGGGCAAGGTCAATCAGCAGAAGTCCGTCGGTGACGTCTGCGAGCAGGTTTCCTCCGGCGCTGTTGACCTGGCATTCGTCTACACCTCCGACGTTTACCGCTTCGACGGTGTGAAGATCGTCTGCACCGTTCCCGCCGACACTCACAAGGCCATCGTCTATCCTTGCGCTATCACTGCTCAGTCCGAGCAGTCCGAAGCTGCAAAGGAATTCATCGAGTGGGCAACCACCGACGAGAAGGCTATCGCCAAGTGGCAGGAGTGGGGCTTCGAGCTCGTTTCCGAATAGGAATAGCTAAGCTCAACGCGTTTTCGACGCACCCTACCAGGGGGCGGATGGATAGCCCCATCCGCCCCCTCTTTTTAGGCTCGTCCGCGCAAAGCGCCAGCCTAGCCAGATAAGCTGCATGCAAGCACGACGAAAGGAAGAGGCAATGCGCGCGCTTCCCTTTTACCTGAAACAAGTAAGCCTTCTTGCCCTTGGGCTGAGCCTTGCCCTTAGCTTCCTTGCGCCAGGGCTGGTTGCCGGGCAAATAACTTGCACCCGCAGCGCCTGGGCCGATACCGCCATAACCCCAAGCAATTCCGACCAAGCAACCAGCAGCACCGCCGCATCCGAAAACGAAGAAGGCACCGCGCAGGCCACCAGCGTCGACGTGGTAATGGACAAAGCCGAGGACGCCGCAGCGATCGAGGGCGTCGCCTTCGCCTTTGACTCATTCAGTCGCGCACAGGTTGGCAGCAATCGCATGGACAACGGCAAATATGTTGGCTATAGCTTCTACAACGCAAGCGAGCCCGGCCGCCTGGAGCTCATCGTCGTGGACGGCGCAGCCTATGTCCATTACGACAAAGCGAGCGCGCAAGCCGCCGGCTTCGACCAAAGCTCCGATGCCGATGTGGCAAGCCTGAAGGCGATGCTCACTGCGCTCGACACCGCCAATGCCAAAGGCGGCAAGCTCCTGTCGTCCATCGACAGCTGGACCTTCACCACTAAAGACCAGGTCAAAAAAGGCAAGATGCTCATCAAGTTCGATCAAGAACTGAAGAAGGGGCAATTCTACACGGTGGTTGTGGGCACCGACGGCTCGGACATCAGCTCCAAAACCTCGCCCAACCACGTTGACATCACCTTCTGCGATTCCGCGCGCCTGGCGCCGGAATCCGACGTCGCCGTGATCGAAGCCTCAACGGGCATCGCCGCCCTTATCGAGTTCCTGGGTTCGGTGAACTTAAGCCCCTTGTGGGTCACCCTCAAAACAAGCCTGACCGCGATCGTGTTCGTGTTCATCCTCGGTCTTATTGCGGCGTACTTCACGCTCAAGATCCCCGATCGCGCCAAGGATATCTTCGACTCGGTATTCACCATCCCTATGGTTCTGCCACCGACGGTCTGCGGCTTCTTGCTGCTGCTAGCTTTCAGCCGCAACACCGCCATTGGCCAGTGGTTCATCGACATCGGCTTCCCGCTGGTGTTCAGCTGGCAGGCAACCGTCATCGCCGCAGTGGTCGTGGCCTTCCCGCTGATGTACCGAAGCGCACGCGGCGCTTTCGAGAGCCTCGACCAAAACATGCTCGATGCCGCCCGCACCCTTGGTTGGAGCGAGCCACGCATCTTCTTCAAGCTAATGCTGCCCTTGGCCTGGAGCAACATCGCCTCGGGCACCGTGCTCTCATTCGCACGCGCTTTGGGCGAGTTCGGCGCGACTTTGTTCCTTGCAGGCAACTACGTGGGTGTTACGCGAACCATCCCCATCGCCATCTACTTCGAATGGATCAATGGCAACATCGAGGTGGCGATTTTCTGGACGATCGTCATCATCATCTTCAGCTTCATCGTCATCCTGTTCATCAACCTGTGGGGCCGCCGCACCACTAAATATCGTCGTCAGGAGATCGACCAATGAGCCTAGTCGTCGACATCAAAAAGAACTTCAAAACCTTCACGCTCGACGTCTCCTTCGAGGCGGGCAACGAAACGCTTGGTTTCCTGGGCGCCTCCGGTTGCGGCAAAAGCCTGACGCTGCGCTCCATCGCCGGCATTGAAACCCCTGACGAAGGCAAGATCATCGTCGACGACGAGGTCTACTTCGACCGAGCGCCCGGCAAGCGCCCCAGCGTCAACCTAACGCCGCAGCAACGCAAGACCGCCATGCTCTTTCAGAACTACCAGCTGTTCCCCAACCTGACCGTGGCCCAAAACATCACGGCTGGACTCTCGCGGGACACGTCAAAAGAAGAAGCCGCGCGCGTAATCGAAGCACAGCTTGCGCGATTCGGGCTGCAGGGCAAGGCCAAACGCTACCCCGCACAGCTCTCGGGCGGCCAGCAGCAACGCGTTGCCCTGGCACGCATGCTCGCCGCACGCCCCAATATCCTGATGCTCGACGAGCCCTTCAGCGCGCTGGACGCCCACATGAAAAGCGCGCTCGAGCAAAACCTTTTGGGACTCTTCGAGGAGTTCAACGGCACCATCCTCTACATCTCGCACGACATCGATGAAGCCTTCAGGTTCTGCGACCGCATCGCCGTCGTTGAAGATGGTCACATCGAGGAAATCAGCAGCAAGCAAGACCTGGTGAACTCCCCGAAGAGCCTTGCCTCCATCAAGCTTTCCGGCTGCAAGAACACCACGCCTGTGAAACGCATCGACGAGCATCGCGTTGCCCTGCTCGACTACGGCATCACCGTTGAGTGCGACCAAGCCGTGCCCGAGGACGCCGCCTATTACGGAGTCCGAGCCTTCCATATCCAGCAGGCAAGTCAGCCCGGCCCCAACGTCTTTCGCGCACGCTGCGACAGAGTCTCCGATGCGCGCTTCGACCGCACGGTCATGCTTTCCTTTGTGGATGCCGACCCCGAATTGCAGGCCTTAGCTCCCAAGAAAAAAGAGTCTCTTTCCTCTGAAAAAGAAAAGAAGGGGCTGTTCAAACGCAAAAACAAGCGCCCAAATGAAGCCTTGGCCCAACCCAGCATGGAAACGGACGACCACTCCATGCGCTTCTTGCGCACACATCTTCAATGGCGCATCGACAAATTGGCCTGTGGCAATCTGCCCGAGGAAGGCGACGAGGTTTTAGTGCACATACCGAGCGATCGCGTGTACTTAGTTAACCACTAGTTAGGCGAAGATGAATTATTCTTCCAAGCCCCAACGAGGTCATAACGTGGGACAATAAAGAAACACGTTCAACGGGAATTTGCGAACGGGAATTTGCGCCCTCTTCGCAAACCGAAAGGGATTCGAATCTCGAACAAAGCGCAGCACATCCGCAGCACGGCCAGGAGGTAGCAATGAAAGACGCCTACGCGCGCACCATCGATTACCTTCGCATCTCGCTCACCGACCGCTGCAACTTGCGCTGCGTGTATTGCATGCCTGAAGAAGGCGTGCCGCCTCTGTGTCACGAGGAAATCCTACGCATGGAGGAATTTGCCCAGATCGTTGGTGTAGCCGCCAAGATGGGCATCAAGCACGTACGCCTGACCGGTGGCGAACCTTTGGTGCGCAAAGGCATCTGCAACCTAGTGCGCAGCATCAAGGCAACACCCGGAATCGAAAGCGTTGCCATCACCACCAACGCCACGCTTCTTGCGTGCATGGCGCCCGACCTCAAAGAAGCCGGTGTCGACCGCGTGAACATATCGCTCGACACCCTTGACGCCGAGCAGTTCCACGCCATCACGCGCCGCGGCAATCTGGCCGATGCACTTGAAGGAATCGAGGCTGCCTTCGAAGTCGGGTTCGACCCTATCAAAATCAACGTCGTCGCAGTTAGGCGCCTTAACCAAGATTTCGCCTCCTTCGCCCGCCTTACCATGGAACGGCCGCTGCACATACGATTCATCGAGTACATGCCCGTCGGCCACAGCGTCGAGGAAGGCGGCTGCGGCTGGGGTCCCGAAGATGTGATCCCCACTAAAGAACTCATCCAAACCATCAGCGCCGCAGCCAAGGAAGCCGGCCTCGGCGAGCTATTGCCCGCGGGCGCCGACCGACCCTTGGGCTGGGGCCCGGCGAACTATTACGAGCTCGAAGGCGCCCAAGGGACCATCGGTTTCATATCAAGCGTTTCCAACCATTTTTGCGCAAGCTGCAACCGCCTGCGCCTAACCGCCGACGGGCGCATACGCCCCTGCCTGTTCGGCGACGAAGAATTCGATATCAAAACCGCGTTGCGCACGGAAGGCCCCGATGCCGCACAGCGCGTCCTCGAGCAGGCGCTATCCCATAAACCCGAAAGCCACCATCATCGCGTGGGCACCGCCCGCATGATGAGCCAAGTAGGAGGCTAGCATGGCAGTAGACGGACTTACCCATCTGAACGAAAAAGGCGAAGCACACATGGTCGATGTGTCCGCAAAAAACGACACACGGCGCATCGCCTCGGCCGAAGCGCGCATCTTCATGAAGCCCGAAACGCTTGCGGCCATCACCGGAGGAAGCATCCCCAAGGGCGACGTTTTAGCAACAGCACGCATCGCCGGCATCATGGCAGCGAAAAACACCAGCTCGCTTGTCCCCTTGTGCCACCCGCTCATGCTCACCAGCATCGAGGTCGCCTGCGAGCCTTTTGGCAACGAAGAGCACCGCACCGGCACTTCCGCCACCGCCAACAAGCAGGATCAGGCCGAGCACGGCGAATGCGGCATCCACATCGTTGCCACCGTCGGCCTAACGGGCAAAACCGGCGTCGAGATGGAAGCGCTCACAGCGGCTTCCGTAGCGGCGCTCACCGTTTACGACATGTGCAAGGCAATCGATCGCGGCATGGAGATCAGCCAGGTCCGCGTTGTCCACAAAGAGGGCGGCAAGTCGGGTACTTGGGACCGAAGACCCGAGGGCCTCGTGTCCGTAAGCGGCTAAGCCCAGGCTTGCACAGCCCGGCGCTTAGGGCTCGCAAGCGCTCAACCTGCCCTACCCCACCACGTCACACTCCCCGGCTCTCCAAAAAGGAGCAGCCTCGCTTCGAAGCTAAGGAAGTTGAACATGACTGAGTCTTTACCGAGCGGCACCGTCCGCTGCGTATGCATCTCAAAACGCAAAGGCACACGCAAGAAGCCTGTCGAGGGCAGCGTCACCATGCGCCCAAACTGGGGCATCGTCGAGGACGCCCATGCGGGCGACTGGCACCGCCAAGTGTCTCTTTTGGCCTGGGAATCCATCCTTAAAGCGCAGGACATGGGCCTTAATGTGGCCGAGGGCGACTTCGCCGAGAACGTAACCACCGAGGGGCTCAACCTTTTGGCGCTGCCCATGGGCACCCAGCTCACCATCGGCGACGACGTGCTTCTTGAGCTCACCCAGGTTGGCAAGGTCTGCCACACACGTTGCGCCATCTACCACCTGGCGGGCGATTGCATCTTCCCGCGCGAGGGAATCTTCTTCGCTGTGCTTAAGGGCGGCGAAATCAAGGCGGGCGACGCCATCCAAATAACGAAGATGGGCGAGGGATTCAGCACCCATACCCCCACCGAAGCCTTAGATGAAATGGTCGAGTACGGCGAGGGCGACACCTGCAAAACCGCAGCTCGTGCGCTCGAGCGCCTTTCCGCCCTGGAGGAAAAGCTCGAAACTAAGGAGAGCGAACAAAAATAGGCCATGCGGTACCCAGGCAACAGCGTAAATTCCCCCTCGGAAGAAACAAGCGGCGCGGCTGGGCTTGCGTCCGACGAGCTTAGCTTCGCGCAGCTATGGCGCAACAGGGCTCCCTTGCGCCATAAGGCCGACGAAGTCGAAACCTGGAACAAACGCATAGCCGAGACCCCTAATAACTACGGCCCCAGCGCGTACTCCTTGGCCTTCCTCGAACTTGCGAAACTCGACGCCGACGACACGGTGTTTGACATGGGGTGCGGAGCGGGCACGCTTGCCATCCCCTGCGCTCTTGCAGGACATCAGGTAACGGCAGCCGACTTCAGCGACGGCATGCTCGCGCAGCTTAAAGCCAACATGCCTGAACATGGCGTGACCGAAAGCGCAATCAGGCCAATCAAGCTTTCCTGGGAAGACGATTGGCAAGCCGCCGACGTTGCCCGCAAATCGCACGATGTCGCCTTCGCCTCGCGCTCCATCATCACCGACGACCTTGAAGGCTCCATCAAAAAGCTCACCAACACGGCCCGCAAAAAAGTCTGCATCACCGTGGTGCCCGGCTGCTCTCCCCGCTGCCATGCGGGAATGCTGCAAGACATCGGCCTTACGCCCACAGGGCATCAAGACGCAAGCTTCGCCTTCGCCGTAGCGCAAGAGCTGGGGCTTTTGCCCGAAGTTCGCTACATCGCCTCCGAAAGGTGCGAGGCCTTCGCCACGCCCGAGGCCGCCTTCGTTAAATACCGCGCCATGCTCTCGCTCACGCGCGAAAACCCGCGAGGAGCCAGCCTCGATGCTGCCGAGAGCCGCATGAAAGAATGGCTCCAATGCAACCTTGAGCAGGTTCCCGCAAGCTCGCTCGATGCGAAAACCCGCGCATCCATCGTGCCCAGGTCCAAGGAAAGCGCTGGCCGCAATTCCTGCGGGAGCAATTCCCTACCCGGCAGCACGCAGGTGGCCCGCACATCAGCCACAAGCCCTGCGGCAACCAATGCCCCGGCATGCGCACCAAGAGCTGCCGAGCCAGAGACGCTCGTAGCGCCAACTGTTTCAGCGTCAACGGACGCCAATGCGGAAGCGCTCGTATGGATACCTAAAAAGAAACGAATGGTGACCTGGGCTTTCCTTAGCTGGAACGCTCCGGACGCCCTCCTTTAACAAAACGCATCCGTCCCATCGAAAGGAAGCATCCCATGATCGATCCTTATTCCCGCATTTCCGCTGAAGAAGCCGTGGAGCTCGTTGTCTCAACAGTGCACGAGCTTGAAACCGAGCACGTCGATTTGGTGAGCGCCGTCGGACGCGTGGTTTCCGAGGACCTTACCAGCGACATCGACATTGCGCCCTTCGACAACGTAGCCATGGACGGCTTCGCTCTTAAGGCAAGCCAGATCGTCGAAGCCGCACCCGACGCGCCCGTCAAGCTTAAGGTCATCGCCGAAGTTCCCTGCGGTTCGTATTACGACGGCGACATCGCCGACGACGAGTGCGTGCGCATCATGACCGGCGCGCCCCTGCCCGCGTGCTGCGATTGCATGGTTCAGTACGAAAAAGTTGATTACCTGGGCACCGATGGACGCGAGGGCACGACGGTTGCCTTTAGCGCTCCCGTCGAAGTGGGCAACAATATCCGCAAAGCCGGCGAGGACATCGAGGCAGGCGCGATTGCCATCGCAAAGCACGAAACCGTCAAGGCCGCCGGCGTGGGCTTCCTTGCCAGCTGCGGCATCACCAGCGTGCCCGTGTACCGCCGCCCGAAAGTCGGCGTCATCTCCATCGGCAGCGAGCTGGTGGAGCCCACCGAGCTTCCCGCCCGCGGCAAAATCCGCAACAGCAACGGCTACGCGCTTGAAGCTCAAGTGATCCAGGCAGGCGGCATCCCGCAACGCTACCCCATCGTCGAAGACACGCTTGAGGCGCTAACCAACCAGGTACTCAAAGCAAGCCAGGAATGCGACTTCGTGGTAACCAGCGGCGGTGCCTCCAACGGCGACTTCGACTTCATCAAACCTGTGATCGAGAACAACGGCAAGCTGCTGATGACTTTGGTGAACATGCGGCCCGGCAAATGCCAGACCTTTGGCTTGGTTAACGACACGCCCGTGTTCGGCTTGCCCGGCAATCCCGCCGCCGCCTGGTGCGGATTCGAGATCATCATTCGCCAGGCACTACGCAAGATGCAGGGCTACACCAGCTTCGCCCGCCCCATGATCAAAGCGCATCTAAACGGCGCGCTTCGCAAGAAGAACGACCGGCGCATGTTCCTGCGCGCCACGCTCGATCGCGTTGCGGGCGAGCTCGTTGTCACGCCCGCGAGCAACCAGAGCTCCGGCTTGGCTAGCACCCAACAACGCAGCACCTGCCTAATCGTCAAACCCGAAGGCACCATCGTCTACGAAAACGGTGATTTGGTAGACGTTCTGCTTATGGACGTCGAAGAAGGCACCGTTCTTTAAGGAGAAAATCATGGACATCAAAATTGAAATAGGAGTCGAGCCCAACAACGGCAAGCATGGGCACGCGCACCGAGACCCCGACCCCCGTTTCGCCATCGTCACCTGCTCGGACACACGCTCCATCGACGAAGACACCGCCGGTAAAGCTTTGGAAGATCTGATTTCCGAGAAGGGCTGGGAGTGCCAATCGCGTGTCGTGGTTACCGACGACGTCGACGAGATTGCAGCAGCCATTGCCTACGCAGCCGATCGCGACGACGTGGACATCGTGCTAACCTGCGGCGGCACGGGCCTAAGCCCGCGCGACGTGACGCCTGAGGCCACCCGCAAGGTTTGCCAGCGCGAGGTGCCGGGCATCGCCGAGGGCATGCGCACCTACAGTCTGAAGATCACCAACCGCGCCATGCTCTCGCGTGCAACCTGCGGCCAGCGCTTCGGCAACGACACCTCCGCGTTGGTAATCAATCTGCCCGGCAGCAAAAAGGCGGCTACCGAGAATTGGGAAGCCATCGCCGATGTTCTTCCCCACGCCGTTTCCATGTCCACCGGCGCCGGCCACTAAACGCAAAGAAAGGACGGTACCTGCCATGGCCTTCATCGTTTTCATGGCGTTCATCATGCTGGTCGGTTGTTGCCTTGTCCTTGGCTGGTTTGGCCTCAAGGTAGTTGACGAGCGGCTCAACCAGACAAATTTCGGTATTTTCCAGAGCGTCGGCTACTACTTTAAAGAAAAGGCAGCGCCGCGCTATACCGTGGTTCAGGCGAAAAACCCCACCTGGGAGCAGAAAGCTCAGGAAACCGCACTCGATATATACGAAAACAAACTGAAAGGGAAAGACGCCCAAGAACGATGGGATGAGGCACGCTTTGATTTCCCTTGCGGTTCGTGCGAATACCAGATTCCCGAAGGCGACCCTATTCCTGACAATTGCGAGGTCGTTGAGACCGGCGTGCTCCGCCGCGACCTGGACTAAACAGCGCTTCCCTCGCCCTCAGCGCCCTTAGCGCCCTTAGCGATGGAAGGATCTGCGGCAAGAGCATCGAGCTTGGCCATTACCACGTCCTCCACCTCAAACGAAAACGGCACCAGGAAATCTTCCACGAACGTGGTGCGCAGGTAACCGCCGCACTCATCGCAGGTATTGATGCGATGGGAATCATCGCCCTCGATGTTGTAGTAGTGCAGGCGCTTGGGGTTCTGAACCCCGCAATGCACACAGCGGATGCGCTCAAATTCCCAAGAGCACCCGCATTGCAAACAACCCAAAGTTTTTCCGCGTCCATCGGATGAGGAGCTGCCGCCAACGCGGGCAACCGTGGGCTTGGAACCGCATACCGGGCAATACATGGTATGCGCGCTCGCCAGAAGTTCAGGGCCGGCAAGCTCCGAAACCAAAGCCGCCACCCCCTCGATTTGCGCGCGAACAGCCAAGGACATGCACGAAGCGGCAAGGTAGGCAGGCACTTCATCAAAGCCACGCCCTGTCAAAATGCCCGCGAAAATCTCGAGATAGCGCGATGGGTCGGCACCGGCAAGCGCGTAATCCGAAGAGTCCACGACATCGGACCAATCAAGCTTGGAAAGGGCTTTTTTCACTTCAGAGGGGAAGCCTCCCTTTTCCAAGGCGCAAGCAACCAAATCGCGCTGAGCATCCGCCAAGGCTTTAGGATCAATCTGCGCAGGATGGACATGGAAGACAGGGGTGTGTGCCTCAAACGAATCTTTTACCTGCTGGGCATCCAAATCAAAAGGAAGCGTACCAAGGGCCTCCTCACATTCGTTGACGACGCCCCACAGCTCGCGAAAAAAGCCAGCCGGGCTCGATCGCCTTCGTTAAGCGACTTTTCATAGCCCTTAAGCACGAAGTCGATATAGCTAAGGTTCATAAGAATTCCTTTCCGAGCGACGCATAATCGCCGCCCCAGACAGGATAAGCAAAATACGCTGGGGCATGGCCCTTCTCGCCGTGACCATGCCCCATCTGGATTAGAAGTCGGAGGTTTCGGTTTCCTCGCGACAACCGGCACGAAGCGAATCCAATACGAAAGCGCCCCATGACAGGAAGTTCAACTTGCCTAAGCGGTGGGGTGCCGATGGACACCCCACCTCAAAGCGAAAGACTATTCTTCGTCCTTCTTCTTACGGACGACACCGTTGTCGGTTTTAAGGACATCGCGAGCCCAATGCCCCCAGTGATACAGAGCGTCCGACTCGGAGATCAGACCGTCTTTCCACATCACCTTCCACATGCCGCGGTACGGCTGGAAGATGCCCGCGCCCAAGAAGATATGGGCCAGGGCGAAGATGAGCATGATGCAGAAGAACAGGTCGTGGAAGAAAAGCAGCCACGAATGAGCCAAGGTGCCCATCGGCAGAACCGTGGAGTTAAGCAGCAGGAACAGACCGGTGAAAGCCATGATGAAGCCGGAAACCCACAGAGCACCGTCGGCCACGCGCTGGCCGGACTTTTGCTCGTCCTGGTCGGGCATGTGGATCCATTTAGCCATGAACAGGTACGGCAGGAACAAAAGCATCCACTTCTTGTCGTCTTCCGTCCACTTGCACACGTTGTTGTGCCAGATGTGTTTTACTCCGGCAGGAGCAGCGATAGCGCTGATGAGGGGAACCGCAATGAACAAAACGCCGATAACACGGTGGCTCATGCGGAAGACGAACACCACGCCAGGGCCGACAAGCTGTGCCAGAGGCGGCACGAACACGAAGGCACCCGAGATCATCAGCCAGATGCAGCAGATAACCGTTATGCCGTGCGTCCAGCGCGCCTGGCGGGAGTGGCGCTTGATATAGCGCTCGCCGCCGACGGTACGTCCGCGCAGGAACGCCTCGTTATCGGCCTGCTCATGCTCGGACACTTCGAACTCAGCATGCTTACTCATCGTCATCACCGCCTTTCTTTCCCTGCGCAAGGCTGGCAGGAAGCTTGTCCTTCACCTTTTCAGGGAGGTTCTCGGTCATCGATTCGACTACCGTGCGCTCATCGGGGCCGTTGCCCTGCTTGGTAACCTGGCCGGACTCCAAACTGATGGTGTCGCCTGTGCCGTCGTTGTAAACCAGCGTATCGCGCTTGTAGCCATGCGCGAGGCCGAACATCGCGGCCAAACCGAGTACCGTGGCACCAGCGCCAACGGCCGTGACGGGCTTCATGATGCCCGAAAGGAAGGCGGCGGCGGGAATCTGCGGATCCTTCACCGCGCCGTGAGCATCCATACCGTGCTTGAGCACCTGGATCACATGCAAGCCGTCCATCTCGCTTTCGCCATAGACGCAAGCATCCTGATAGCCGTGATCCTGCAGGAAGGCCAGGCGCTCATGGGCAAGCTCGATCATGGCGTCGCGCTCGCCGAACTGCAGCGCGCCGGGCTGACAGGTGGTAACGCACGCCGGCATCATGCCGTGAGCGACGCGATCCACGCAGCCCGAGCACTTGTTGATGACGGTCTTGCCGCCGCGATCCTCGTAACGGGGAACGTCGAAGGGGCAGGCTGCCGAGCAGTTCTGACAACCGATGCACTTATCTTGGTCGTAGGTGACCATGCCCGTGTCTTCGTCCTTGCGCAAAGCACCTGCAGGGCAGATGTTCACGCAACCGGCATTGGTGCAATGCTGGCAGGCACGACGGCTAAACGCCCAACCAACGCGCTTCTGGGAGCTTTCGCTCTCGAAGTCGTTGAAGGTCATGATCAAGCGAGTGCAGGAATTCAGATCGGCAGGATGGGTGAACTTGTCGTCCCAGTTCACAGAATCGTACGGGTTTTCGGCCGTAGGTTCGGAAGGCAGGTCGTTCCAACATTTGCAGGCCACCTGGCAACCCCTGCAGCCTGTGCAGCGAGACGAATCGAACAATATAGCCATTTCAGTCATCTTGGGTCACCTCCTTCTAAACCGTGGTCTTCTCAATGTTGACCAGGAACGCCTTGTACTCGGGCGTCTGGCTGTTCGGGTCGCCGACGTTCGGCGTAAGATCGTTCACCGCACCGTGGGTGGTCAAGCCGAAGAGCTTCGACCAGCTGTAGTGGTGCGTCAGGCCGATCTGGTGCTGCGTCTTGCCGTTAACGGTAAGAGGACGCAGGCGCGGCGTGACCACAGCGGTAACAACAACCGAGGCACGGCGGTTCCAAACGCGGATCTTATCGCCAGTCTGGATGCCCTTTTCCTTTGCCAGCTCACGCGACATCTCGATCATGTCGCCAGGCATAGCTTCCACCAGCGCGGGGCAGGCGCGTGTCTGGGCGCCCGTCTGCCAGTGCTCGGTAACGGAGTACGTGGTGGCCACGTACGGGTACTCGTCCACCGTGGCATGACGTGTGGAATCGTCCACATATTGCGTGCCCTTGCGCTTCTTGCCGGCCGTTTCGGGTCGGCCGAGGAAGCAGGGGCTGTTCAGGCGACCGTTGAGCAAGTTCTCGGACATAGGGGTCTCGAAGGGCTCGAAGTGCTCGGGCAGCGGGCCGTCAACCATGCCGTAACTCTCCAAGCGGCCATTTTGCTCCCACAGCATGAAGAAGGCCTTGTTGTTGGGCTCGATGGCCGTGGTGGTAACGACGCCTGTCTTGGGGTCGGTGGCGGACTTGCTGGCGACGAAGTCGGGGTTGTCGAAACCGTCGGCCGTCTTGCCCGTGAGCCAGGCTTTTGCCTTCTTGTCCCACTTAACCAGGCACTTGTCTTTGTTCCAGGGCTGACCGTTCATGTCGGCAGAAGCGCGGTTGTAGATAACACGGCGGTTATCGGGCCACGAATACGCCCACTTGTTGTACAAGCCCAGCCCGCCGTAATCGGTGTTGTCGCGGCCGTACACAGGCTGGCTTTCCGCGGAAACGGGAGCTTCATTATTGCTATAGAAGCCCGAGTAGATCCACATGCCACAAGCCGTAGAGCCGTCAGCTGCCAGATTGGCGTAGCCGGAAAGCAGGTTGATGCTGCCCGAGGTGAGCTTTTCGCCCTTGGCGTCGGATTTGAAGCCGCTCTTCCAGTCGGAGCCTTCCAGCGCATAGCCATTCAAAGCCCAAGAAACAGGACGTGGATCAATCTTGCCATCCAGGTAGTAATCCCACTTAAGCTTCAAAATAGGATCGGTTGCCACGCCGCCTTCTTCTTTGTAAAGGCGGACGATCTCGCGCCAAAGAAGGTCGCAGATCTCGTAGTCGGGCTTAGCCTCGTCCCAAGGCTCAACCGCCTGCTGGCGCCACTGGATCCAGCGTCCGGAGTTAAGGATGGTGCCGGGCTTCTCGTAAATGAGCGCGCAGGGCAGGAAGTAGCACGTGGTGCCGATTTCCTCGGCGTTCATGTCGGGAGCGTCCCAGAACGAAGCGGTTTCGGTGATTACCTGATCAATGGTTACCGCCCAGTCAAGATGAGCCATGGAGCGGCGGACATTGCCGGTGTTGGGCGCACTGTGGCAGGGGTTCATGCCCCATGCATAGTAGCCCTTCATGGTGCCTTCCTTCATCTTCTCGAACGAAGACATCTCGGACCAGTCGGAACCGTCGTGGCTGGGAACTTTAGGCCACCAGTCATAGCCGTAATCGTTCTTCACAGTGGCGTTGTCGCCATAGAACTCTTTGAGCTGAGAAATCATGAACTTGGGCTTGTTGGTGTAGTAGCCATCGGAATAGGTCTGGCTTTCCAGCCAATGCGCCAAAGTATCACGGTCGGTGGTGTTCGACCACTTCAGGTAAGCAGGCTGCTCGTTGACCAGCATGCCCATGTCGGTTGCGCCCTGAACGTTGGGCTCGCCGCGCAGTGCGCAAACACCGCCGCCAGGCACGCCGATATTGCCGGAGAGCAGCTGCAGCACCGACATAGCGCGCGTGTTCTGAGCGCCGTAGGTGTGCTGGGTCTGACCTAAGGCATAAAGAATGGTGCCGGCCTTGCCGGGAGCGCACGAGGTTGCCCAGGTGGAATACACCAGCTCAAGGTCTTCTTTGTCCATGCCGCAGACCTTGCAAACCGTGTCCATGTCGTAGCGGGAGTAGTGCTCCTTGAACTTCTGGTACACGCAGCGCTCGTTTTGCAGCGTGGCATCCTTCTTGGGAACGGTAAGAACGGGCTTCTCGAACTCGGGAACGCCCTCGGCCACCGACCAGTTATAAGCACCCGTGACAGAGGTATCCCAAGGGACTTCTTCCTCGGTCTCGTAGTGCCAGGAATGAGCGTCGTAGCTTTCGGATTCCTCGTTCCAGCCGCTGAACAGGCCCGTTTCAGGGTCGAACTCGTACTCTTCCATAAGGATGTACGAAGCGTTGGTGTAATTGATGAGGTATTCGAAGTTGTAGTTGCTGGGGTTCTTGCCCGTACGGGTGTACTCGGCCAAGCCTGGCTCGATCAGGTTGGTGATGATGTAGTTGTACAGACCACCGTAGAAGGCGATATCCGTGCCACTGCGAATCGGGCAATAAATGTCTGCCTGCTCGGCAGTACGCGTGTAGCGGGGGTCGACGACCATCCACTTGGCGCCCTTATCGTGAGCCTTATGCAGCCACTTCGAACTAACTGGGTGATTTTCTACGGAGTTAGAGCCGATGTTCAAAATGACATCGGTATTTTGCATGTCGCACCAATGCGTAGTCATTGAGCCGCGACCGAATGATGCCGCCAGACCGGCGACGGTAGGACCGTGTCAAACACGGGCTTGGTTATCGATTGCCACGATACCAAGCGCTCTCATCATTTTGAGGATGAGGTACTCTTCTTCGGAATTCTGTTGGGAACCGCCCAAGCTGGCAATGCTTTCGCAGCGGTTGACCGTGAGCTTTTTCCCGTTGACCATTTCGGTTTCAACGAAGCCGGCGTCGCGCGTTTCCTTGGTCTTTTGCGCGATTTCCTTAATCGCGTCTTCCCAGGAGATGGGCTCCCACTGATTAGAGTAGGGGCGACGAACAAGAGGTTTGGTCTGGCGGACCTTGCTCTTCTCGATTTCGTGGGTTTCAGGGTTCACGACATTGCGCAACTGGAACATGGTTGCACCCTTAGGGCACAGGCCACCCTGGTTGATGGGATGGTCGGGGTCGCCCTCGAGGTTTACAAGCTCGCCATCGCGCACCGAGCACAAAGAGCCGCAACCGCCAGCGCAGTAGCAACAGATGTTGGTGTATTCCTCGGTGTTGACCAGCTTCCAGCTGTCTTCGGCCTCAACCGCCAAGGCAGGCGATGCCTGGCTCATGCCAAAGGCAAAGCTCGTCATCGACGCGGCGCCCAAGGCTTTGAAGAAGCCACGACGTGTCAAATCCATGAATCTCACGCTCCTTTCCTTCTGTCTTGTTTGATCTACCTGAAAATGTGAGCACAGAGGTGCCATTTCGATAAACCTTAACATCCTGGATAATGAAAACGCTTGGAATTATGATTCCAGAAATGAGCGGTTACTAGCATTTGACCTGCTGTTATTCTGAATTGCAAATTTGCTCGGCTCGCGTCTATTATTCTATGTTTGAATAATAGAACCCATATTTTTGACAGAATACGGAAGCCTGTCAAAAATATCCGAGCACAATAAAAGGAAGAGCATCGCGCAGCCCTAAGCTCACGTATACTCAGCAGGACGGAACACGCATCTAAGCTCAGAGAAGGGAGGTCTCATGGACAACGATTCAAACAATCGCCTTGCTTACGTACCCGATCGGGAAACCGAGCGCATAAAGCTGACGAAGCTCACGTCGAAAGGTGGTTGAGCCGCAAAATGGGGTCCGGGAGACCTCAAGGAAATACTCTCAACGCTATCCCCCGTCGGCGCTCCGCCCACGGATAGCCGCTTGCTGCTTGGGTACGAAACCAGCGACGACTGCGCGGTTTGGCAGGCGAACGAACACCTTGCCTGCGTGCTCACCGTTGACTTCTTTACCCCTGTTGTTGACGACCCATACGAGTTTGGGCGCGTGGCAGCAGCCAACGCGCTTTCCGATGTGTTCGCCATGGGGGCCGAGCCTCACGTTGCCCTAAACCTGCTGGCGCTCGACATCAACCTGGACACCGAGGTGGCCGCCGCCATCCTGCAAGGTGGAGCCGATGCCGTGGCGCAGGCGGGTGCCTTCGTTTCCGGCGGGCACACCATCGACGACAGCGAGCCGAAGTACGGCCTTTCTGTGTTTGGCACGGTGGACCCAGCGCGCATCGTGCGCAACCAAGGCGCCCAGCCAGGAGACGTGCTATACCTCACCAAGCCTTTGGGCACGGGCATTATGAGCGCGGCGCTGAAGATCAACCAAATAGACGAAGAAACCATGCGGCCGGTGGTGGAATCCATGATGGAACTCAACGCCGCCGGGAGCCGTGCCATGGTGGCCGCCCAAGTTCATGCCGCCACCGACGTGACAGGTTTCGGGCTGGCGGGGCACCTGCACGAAATGCTCGCGGCCAGCGAATGCTCGGCAATCATCGACTTCGCATCCCTGCCGCTCTTTGGCCCCGTATGGCAGCTCTCCTGCGATTACTGCCGCCCGGGACGCACCTTCTCCATCATGGACGACCTAGAGCCCTTCATGGTGCAGGGCAGCCTTGACGACGAGGAATTCGACAACCGCCTGGGCGTCGTATGCGACCCGCAAACATCAGGTGGCATTCTTGCCGCCATCCCGCCCGAGCAGGCTGCGGTCTTTGAGGCGGAGTTCGAGCGCCGGGCGGGACGCAAGCCCGCGCGCATCGGCATCATCACCGAAGGGAACATCGGCTGCATATCCTTTGCGGATGGCAATTAGGCGCAGGCAACTAAACGCAAAACGAAAGCGGGATACCGAACAGCATCGGTATCCCGCTTTTTGCTTATCGATTACCAGCTTGGCTCTCTGCCTCCCCGAACAAACGGACGGCGCTTGGCCATGCTTACAGCGTGATGGTCTTGGAAGATTCCTGCATACGGCCCAGAATGTCGTACATATTGGACACCTCGCCCACAGCAAGCGTGTCCTTCAAGCCGTAGAAATCTAGGCAGGTGCCGCACACCAGCACCTCGGTTCCCTGGGCAACGAGCGAGCTCACGCTGTCGACGACCGCTTGATCACCACCGGCAACCAGCTTCACACCACTGTTCATAAACAGCAGATAAGCAGGCGGGTTCCCCGATTCGGAAAGGGTATACAAGGCCATCTTCATCAAGTTCTTGCCCAGAGTCTCATCGCCTTCACCCACGTGATCCTTGCCAACGAACACGGCATAAGGCTCCTTCACCAGGCACTCGCAGGCAGCGGATGCGCCTGCCTCGGCTTGCTCAGCAGCTCCAAAGCGCACGTCCCAGTAGTCTTCATGTTGGGTGACGGAAACTTCACGGCCCATGCGCTTGGCCAAATGGGAAAGATTGGAAACCGCCGCTTCGTTGCTTACCTTGACGGTAAGGTCGCCGCAGCCCGCGTCCAATTCTTTCTTCGTCATCATCAGGGGTTTAGGGCACTGCAGCCCACGTGCATCAAGCTCTTTCATGGTTCATACCTTTCCGTTACGTTCGCCCTTGATTCCAATCAGCGAAGCGCTTTCACGCTTTCCTCCAGGGCATAAATCCCTTTTTCTATTTCTTCTTCGGTATTGAAGTACGAGAAGCTGAAGCGCACCGCGCCCTTATCTTCCGTTCCCAAGGAACGATGCATGAGCGGCGCGCAATGCGCTCCTGCACGGGTGCATATGCCAAAATCGCGCGCCAAGGCGTCGCCCAGAAGCGCCGAATCAACGCCTTCCACATCCACGGCGACAACACCGGTACGCCCGATGCCACCGTGGCCGCCCAGAACACGCAGGCCCTCAATCGATTGCGCGCCTTCCTCAAATGTGCTGGTGAGCTTGAGCACTTTTTCATGGATAACGGCCACGCCCTCTTCCTCGATGAAGCCCACACCTGCCGCCAAACCGGCAAGCCCATGGGCGTTGACGGTGCCCGCTTCAAGCGCCTCGGGCATGAAGAGCGGATGGCGCTCGTCGTAGGTATGGGTGCCCGAGCCGCCTTCCAGCAGCGGGCGCACCTCTAAATGAGGAGCGACGCACAAGCCTCCCGTACCCTGCGGGCCGAATAAGCTCTTATGACCCGTGAAGCACAACACGTCGGCACCCATTTCCTTCTGGGACAACGGAATGGCGCCCGCCGTTTGAGCGGCGTCCAAAATGAACAGGGCGCCATAATCGTGGGCCAGGCGCGCCATGCGGGCAACGTCATACACATCGCCTGTGAGATTGGAAGCATGGGTTGCCGCCACGTAGCGCACCACGCCTTCGGCAAGCATACGTTCGTAGGCCCCAAAATCAAGGCTTCCATCAGGGTTTATAGGCGCGATCTTGACGGCGCATCCCTGCTCGTCGCGCAGACGGAACAAGGGGCGCAGCACCGAGTTGTGCGACGCGGCCGTGGTAAGCAAAGTGCAGCCCGGCTCAGCCAGGCCTTGCAAGGCGATGTTGAGCGCCATGGTGGCGTTCAGCGCAAAGGAAACACACGAAGCTGAAGAAGCGCCCAGCAGGTTTGCCACCTGCCTGCGCGCATCGAACACGGCTCTTCCCGCTGCAAGCGAGGCAGGATGAACGCCACGCCCCACACCGCCGAAAGTCTGCATGCCGCACACCACAGCATCGGCCACCGCCGGCGGCTTCTGCATGGTTGTGGCTGCGTTGTCGAAATAGATCAAAGTCCTCATTGCTCGTAAACCCCTTCGCACTCAAGGCGCTGTTCAGCCAGGAAATCCTCTATGCGGCTCCGGGTTTCAGCCGGCGCAAGCCACGCAAAACCGCAGCCGGCCGAAATGGTGCGCGGTATGGTGCCCAAGCGCCCGGGAAGGCCCATGCGCTTCGCCGCCTCTTCAAAGCCGAAGGCGTCAGCTGTGGTATGGAATGCAACTATGATCATAAAGAACAGCTTATCTTCTTGGCATCCAGCGAAAACAGACAAAGCGACAAGCCTCGCCAAAAAAGGCATACGCGGAAGCGTTGCCGCACGCACAAGCACGCGACAACGCTTCCGAAGTTCAGCAAAACCAGCCCCAAAGGGGCCTATGGCGCCTGCAGGCTCAACGCCCCTCGAAGAGATAGGCGTTTCTTAGCCAACAGTAATAGTGAACACGCCATCGGCCTCGGTTACCGAGGAGGAAAGCTTCTTACGACGAGCCAAGCGCAGGATGTTGTCGCGCGGGGATGCGCTGTCAACTTCAACGATCACCTGTTCACCAGGGTTTTTCTTCAAAGCCTCTTGAACCATCATCAAGGGCTGAGGGCACGAGAGACCCTTCGCGTCTACGCGAACCATGGGCCGCACCTACGAACGCGAGCGCTTCAGGTTCACGAGCGCGATGACGAACAGGGCAACGATGCAGACCACCGTGGCGATCTGACCAGCCTCCGTGGTGCCGTTAGCGCTCGAAGCGATGCCGAAGTTATGCGCAAAAGCGGCACCGACAAGCAGGCCGACGAAGGTTACGGCAGCGTCGCCATTGCCGGAGCCGGCAAGCACCAGCTGACGAAGAGGGCAGCCGCCCAGCAGCGTAGCGCCGAAGCCAACCACGTACATGCCCAGGATGTTCCACAAAGCCTCGGTATGAGCGATGGGCTGGACGGCGAAGCTAAGGTTGAAGTGGCCCGATGCCACGTTGTAAATCAAAACGCCCGCGAACACGATGCCGATGACCACGAGTCCCCAGCCGTCGCGCACCAGGAAGACGTCACGCAGACCGCCAGCGAAGCACAGGCGCGGCACTGAGCCACAAGACCGAAGGCGATGCCGCCGATGATGGAGAGCACCACGGGAGCATGCATGCTGCCAGGGCCGGACTGAGAAACGGCGAACACCGTGGTGGTGATGCTCAGAATGAACAGGGCAATCACGACGACGGGCAAAGCAAGACCTTCAGCCTTCTTCAGGGTTTCGGCCTTGCCCAACGTAAAGCCGTTCTTCAAGAACAGCACGCCCGTGCCGATGCCCGCGGCAAAGCCGATAAGAGCAACCCATGCGTTCAGGTCGCCACCGGCCATACGCAGGACCATGCGAAGGGGGCAGCCGAGGAAGATCAAGCAGCCGATCATGACAATGAAGCCCAAGATGAAACGAGTGAACGGGGACGAGCCGGCCTGAGCCTTAAACTCCTTGCCGACGAAGGACATGATGCAGGCGCCGACGATGATGCCCACGATTTCAGGGCGCAGATACTGAACGGTCTCGGTAGTCTGCAGTTTCATGGCGCCAGCAGTGTCGCGCACGAAGCAGGCAATGCAGATTGCCATATTGCCGGGGTTGCCGCTCGAAGCCAAGAGAATGGCGACGATGGCGGCGATCACACCGCCCACTGCCAAAATGATGTGCTCTTTCTTAGTAGAGTCCATTTCTACTCCTTAGGGGATTTAGGCATGCCGATGCGCAAAGAACGGGAGGGGCACAGGGGCACGCCGACAACAGGAAATGCCGCTCATAGGCGGCTGCAGAAAAGGAAAGCCCAGTGCAGATAAGGGCTTTGAGGGTTGGGGAGACCCAGATCAAACGTCCACGAGACGATCGGATGGCAGAATCATCGTGCTCCCGGACGTGCGGTCAAACCGGATTATAGCCATTTTCGGGGGATTCCACGGATAAATGTCACCTTTGCGCTTACAATTTGCCTTAAAAACCGTCCAAAGCCCTGAGTTAAACCTGCTCAGGGCTGTTTAACGGAAGGCGCCCATGGCATCATCACCTGTTCAGGAAGCCCTGCGAGGGCTCCCTTCAGTTAACGAAATATTCGAAAGCCCCGGATTCGAGCTCCTCGGGAACAGCATCCCCCACGAGCTGGCCCTCAAAGTGGTGCGCGATGAAATCGACGTCGAGCGCAAGCGATTGGTCGAAGGCGCAAGCGAAGAGCCCGCCAGCCACGACGGCCTGGCAGCTCGCTGCCTTGCGCGCCTGCGTCTTATGGGCAGCCCCAGCCTCAAACGCAGCATCAACGCCGCAGGCGTGATCATCCACACCAACCTTGGCCGCAGCGCCCTTGCCCCTGCGGCCATCGAGGCCGTGAACGAGGTCGCCCGCGGCTACTCCACACTGGAATATGACACTCAAACTATGACACGCGGCAGCCGACATAGCCACTACGAACAGCTCATCTGCGCCATCACCGGAGCCGAGGCCGCCCTTGCCGTGAACAACAACGCCGCCGCCGTGATGATGGTCTTATCCGAGTTCGCCCAGGGAAAAGAAGCCATCGTCAGCCGCGGCGAAGAAGTAGAAATCGGCGGCTCGTTCCGCATCCCCGATATCATGGCCTACAGCAACGCGCGCATGATCGAGGTCGGCACCACCAACAAGACGCACCCCGAGGATTACGAACGCGCCATCGGCCCCGACACCGCCCTGCTCCTCAAAGTCCATACTTCCAATTACCGCATGATCGGCTTTACCGAATCGGTGACGAGCAAACAGCTGCGCAGCATCGCCCGCAAACATCAGGAAAACGGCGGGCAGGAAATCATCACCTACGAAGACTTAGGTTCGGGCGTCCTTGCCGATCTTGACGTCTTCCGCCTGGCCAACGAACCCACCGTCGCAAGCGTCGTGGCGCAAGGGGCTGATATCGTTTCCTTCAGCGGCGACAAACTTTTGGGCGGGCCGCAAGCCGGCATCATCGTAGGCAAGAAACGCTTCATCGACCGCCTCAAGAAGAACCCCCTCGCGCGCGCGTTGCGCCTGGACAAGATGACGCTCGCCGCACTTGAGACAACGCTGCGCATCTACCTAGACCCCGAGCAGGCCGTGCGTGATATTCCCACCCTGGCCATGCTTGCCGCCCCCGCCGAGGAAATGAAAAACCGCGCCGAAAGCTTGGCGTCACTCACGGCAAAGAAGATTCGCCAGGAAGAAACTAAAGTGAGCCTCATCGCGAGCGAAAGCGATAGCGGCGACCAAAGCGCTCGCATCCGCATCTCGGTGATTCCCGAGGTCAGCCGCGCAGGAGGCGGCGCCCTGCCCATGTTCGACATCCCCACCTTCTGCATGAAGCTCTCCTTCGCCCAGGAGGAAGCCCTTGATTGCGATAGATTCCTTAACCAAAGCCTGGCGACCCCCATCGTCGGGCGGCTAAACAAAGGCGAGCTCCTGTTCGACCCGCGCACGCTTCTTCCAGGCGAAGAAGAAGAGGTTGCCGAAGGCCTTGCGCGCTACTTCCGGGAAACCCCCAAAGCCTAGGCAGCCCCGAGGCCAAGGGCCAACGCCGCAAATGCTGCAGCCCCTTGGCCCGCAACATCTTTCAAGCTGGCCCTGCGCAACCCCCGAGCCGCCCGCCCGAACCGGCTTACCGCAACAAGACGAAAGCACGACAGCCAGCATCAAAAGGAAAAGGAGCACTTCATGAGCGAAGCCCATCTGATACTTGGTACCGCCGGTCATATCGACCACGGGAAGTCATCGCTCATCCAGGCGCTCACCGGGACCGACCCCGACCGCCTGGCTGAAGAGAAAAAGCGCGGCATCACCATCGAGCTTGGCTTCGCCCAGCTATCGCTCCCAAGCGGCAGGAAGATGGGCGTGGTCGACGTGCCGGGGCACGAGCGCTTCGTTCGTCAAATGGTTTCGGGCGCCACAGGAGTCGATCTTGCTCTGCTGGTTATCGCAGCGAACGACGGATGGATGCCCCAAACAACCGAGCATGTTACCGTTCTTGAGCTTCTTGGGGTCAGTTCCTGCGTGGTTGCCCTTACGAAGGTCGATCTGGTTGACCGTGAGTGGATTGATTTCATACGCGACGACGTGGCAAATCGCCTGTCCGCAAGCTGCTTTTCGCAAAGCCCCATTATCGAAGTGTCCAGCAAGACGGGTGAAGGCCTCGACAATCTTAAAAAAGCCATCGACCTGACTGCCAGCTCCGTTCAAAGGCAAAAGGAATCCCCTTCGGTGCGTATGCCTATCGATCGCGCCTTCACCATCAAGGGTGCCGGCACGGTTGTCACAGGAACCCTTTGGAGCGGCACCGTGAAGCCCGACGATGTACTCTCGCTCCTGCCTGGCGAAAAGCCCTGCCGCGTTCGCGAGATACAGATGCACGACAAACCCGCGAAAAAGGCCACCGCGGGGAATCGCGTCGCTCTGAACCTTGCCATCAAGCTTGATCAGGTAAAACCCGGCGATTTCCTTTGCACGCCAGGCAGCCTGGAGGCAAGCAACCGTTTTGATGCCCGCCTTCACTACGCGGACCCCTTCGGAACGGAGAAACCCCTTGTTTCGGGGACGCGCGTCCACGTGGCGCACGGCACGCGCGAGGTTCTGGGACGCGTGCTTCTTGCCAACGGGCAGGAGACTCTTAAGCCTGGCTGCAGCGCACTCGCCCAAATAAGGCTTGAGGATCCTTTGTCTGTGTCGCTGCACGATCGATTCATCATTCGCTTATACTCCCCCGTCCGCGTGATCGGAGGCGGCGTAGTGCTGGCCAGCCACCCCAGGCGTCGCACCAATCTAAGCGAGCAAGAGCAGGCTCTGCTCGACGCCCTTGAGGCAGGCAACGTCGGTCAAACGCTGGAGATTCAGCTCGACCTTGCCAGCGAGCCCCTAACACCTGCCCAGCTTGCACGCCTTACAGGCATCGAGGAGCCCCTAGTTACGCCGGCACTTGAGCAGCTCATGAAAACAAAGCGCGTGGCACAGATAGGTGCAGAAGGCTCCCATTACATGAAGCCATCGCGCATCATGGAGTTCACCTCACGCATCGAGCGCGAGCTCATCACCTTCCATGCGGCAAACCCCGAGGCAACAGGCATGTCGAAGGCGGCTTTGCAGCAATCCGTAGCGCCGAACATGAATCCCGACGCCTACGAGCTTCTTCTTCAAGAATCGGAACGTTCAGGCAAAGTTGTTCAGTCTCAAGGAGAAGTGAGCCACATCGAGGCCGGTGCGGGCGCAAAAGCCCTTGAACGTGAGGCAGCCGCCAAGCTTCTGGGTTTGATTATCGCCGACGGAGCCTCACCGCGACCTTATGCGAGCCTGAGCGCCGATTCCGGGCTTAGTGCCACTCTTTTCAACAAGGCGATACGCAAACTTGACGAAGAAGGCCAGATTATCCGCCTTAACCCCGAAACCCTGTACGCCGCGTCCACCATCAGGCAGATCAAAAGCGCGCTCGAGCGCTTCATAAAAGAAGAGGGGCCCGCAACGGCAACTCAGCTCAAAGATGTCATGGGCACCAGCAGAAAATACGCTATCCCGTTGCTTGAGTATTTCGACAAAATTGGCTTCACCACCCGTGAAGGCGACCTTAGGAGCCTTGGATAAAGCGATGCATCACACCTGGTTCAAGAGCCATCATGCCTGGTTCAAGCCTTATTTTGAAAGCAAGAAAACCGCTATTCAGAAGGAATTTTCCAATAACGACCTACAAAACTATGGGTACAATCTTAATGTTTGAGAAATCGGCGCACGCTTAATGCCTGCCGCTTTTCGCGCCCAACTCGGGCATTCTCACAAGGAGATGAATGGGGTCTGGTGGCTTCCGCGGCCTTCAAAGCCGTTGTAAGGCGCGCAGAACGTCTTGGGTGTGTTCGATTCGCACGCATCTCCGCCACAAAACCAAGAGCCCCGAAAGGGGCTCTTTTTTGTGTAGTGGGGTCGGTCTCAACGCATAAACGGGAATTCGCAGCAGAAGCCGAGCTGAATGAACACGACGCCGCAGCGAAGGAGGCTAAATGCCTCTAACTACCTACGAGCACGACGGCGGGCAAACACAATTACCGCGCAGGCGAAAGCAGCTGCTCCCATAGCGAATGGCGTCACAGGGATATCGCCAGTTGCCGGGGCAGCCTCCTTGGTGCCAGGTTCGCTATCGTCCGAGGATTCAGAGCCTTCCTCGGTATTAGGCTCGTCGGGGGTTGAGTTGTCGCTGCCCCCATCTTCCGGCTCAGGAGCAGGCTCGGGGTCTGGCTCTGGGGCAGGATCTGGCTCCGGATCTGGTCCAGGTTCAGGGTCGGCACCCTCAATAACATAGGCAAACTCGGCTATATCGCTTTCAAGATACCCTTCGGCATAGGAGCGGGCCTTGATGGTCATGTTTGAGGCAACCTCAATCTGCTCGCCACTGTAAACCGGGCTTTCCTCGGTAGGATCGCTGCCATCGGTGGTATAGCGAATCACAGCACCATCGGCGGAGCACCCAAGCTGAACGTACTGCGTACCTGTGTACGTACCAGGGGCAAGGGATGCCTCGGGGGCCTTTGTCTTCTCGGGTGCGGCAACAGAGATCTTCGCGCTTACCGTTTCAGGAGCGCCATCGTTGTCGACGTAGCTGGGATAACACACCTTACCCGTAGCGATAAGCTCCTGGCCGATCTTTGCATCCTTATCAAAGCCTTCGACCTTATCCCATTCGATGCTCAGCAGCTCGGTTTCGCCGCACTTATACGTTACCTCGATTTCCTTGGGCAAACCCCAGCGCTCGTCCTTGCCTGCCTCCTGATTGGCGTTGTAAGCCCAAGCCTGCTGGAAACTTAACTCCACATCGCTCACATCGGCAATCGATTTGTACTCGTAGGGGCCAGTGCTCGGACATTCAATGAAAAGCGCAGGCAAATCATCCTTTTTACCAACATAAACGCCCCCTTCAACCTTGTTGTGGTTGATCTTAAACGTAAGCCTGCTGGAAAGGGTGTATTTGACCCCGTCAACCTGGCCCGCAAGGGAAAGCGCTGCTAAGTAAGCAATATTGTGCTTGGCCTTGCCTTCTGAATCCCCGCTTGGCTGCCACGAAAGTGCCAGCTTGCCATCTTTCTTAAAGTACTCGCTTACATCCTGAACTTCGTCAGAATCGGCAATTTTAGCGTTCACATACCCAGCTTCAGTTGACAGTTCTTTATGCGCCTCAGGAAGGTCGAAACCTAGGTCAAGCTCTGTCACAACTGGATTGTAAACGCAGGTAATTTTGATATTTTCATCTAGCTTCTCAAGCGATAGCGCAGGCTCGGCGCCAAGGACATTCCCTTCAGCATCCAGCCATTTCTCAAAAGCATAGCCTTCTTCTGCGGGTGCCGTGATTACGAAGTCTTGCCCCTTCTTAACTGAGTACTCATCAGTGCTGTCCGCCCAATCGGCATGGTGCCCCTCCATGGCGGTATCGACATATTTCACCGTAGCCGTAACCATTTCGTCAGGCTGCACGTCGTCGATAAGGTAGTACTGCGTTGCATGGGCAGACTCCAAACTACTTTTTACCGCCCAGACCTCAAGCTTGTAGCTGCGCTGCTTACCTTCATAAACGTCAAGATCGATGCTGTTCGAATAAGTCTTTTCAGAGCCATCGACCCATTCGCCATCTTTTAGATAGCTCAGCTTGTACTTGATGCTTGCGTCTTCAGTTTCGCAGCTAGCTTCAACTTTTAGCTTGCCGTCAACGAATTTCGAGGCATCGTCCTTGGTTGAGTAAGTACCTCCTGCTGGAGAAAGCTCAGGCGTAGCCACCTCTTCCTCGGGTGCGTCCTCAACCGTTACCTCGACTTTTACCGTATCAAGATCGTCCGGGAAATAGACTTCATCACTTGATACAGGAATCTCGATCGTTAGCTTGCCGCCCTCGGGCTTCACGACCTTGCCGTCATCGATCAAACCAGACAGGTCGGCGTTATCTTTGTCGATGTCAACATAGAAACTTGCGCCGCTATAGGCACGAACAAAAGCCTTACTTGGCAAAGCATCCTTCAAGGCCGCCTGGGATATACCCGCAAAAACCGTCACCGATTCGGGCTCGATGCTTTCGGCGGTCTCTTTATCAACCGCGCACGAGATTGAGACATTGAGCGTGCCGACATCGTCTACAGAATAGCTATCGACCTTACTTGCGGTCTGGCCGCCGTCCATCGAAGCCTTTATCGAATCCATGTCGAATGCGAATGCAAGTCCGTTTTCAGCATCTTGTGCAATGGCAAGCTTGGCAACATAGGTCACCCCAGCCTCGGCGACCCCAGTAGCAGGCGTGTATATGTCGCCTTTCTTTTCGTACCAAGAAACATCGACCGTCTTACTGCCTGCCACCTTGCCTTCCCACTGAATCTCGCCCTTGGTATTCAGGAGCTTTCCAGCTTCAGGCTTTTCAAGAAGAATAGCCACGGACTTCTGTCTATCCATGTATTCAGCCACAAGAGACACGTCGTTCTGGGGCATACTGAAGTAAATGTACGGACTGTAGATGTTCTTAACGTAGTCGGAAAAGGGCTCCAGACCGCTCGACTGCTCGTACGACCAACACCTAAACACCTTATCGGGGTCTGAGCTGGCTCCTTCCACCCAAACGCCACCGCCCTGCCTGTAGCTGCCGTACGAGCTTCCGTTCACGGTGAGATCGAACTCCTTGTCAATGGCCTTACGCTGCCACATATCACCGCTATGATCGGATCCGTAGCTAACGTAATAACCTTCCTTGTCGATGAAGAACGCGCTTTCGGTTTCGTTTTTGATCTTGTCGCCGATGCGTTGATCGCCGTCCACGTTGGTGCGCACGCCTATCTTGGAATCCCTGCTCACCCCGCCCGTGATATAAGCAGTTGAGAAAGTCCCGTCCTGAAGGAAGATGTCGTCGGCGCAGCCTTCGCCGCTGTTACTATTGTTCCGGATCACGCACTTGCCGCTCAGCTCAAGATCGTTGGTGCTGTTAACATAAACCGCGCCACCGCGAGCATCGTCGTTATTTACGTTGCACATATTGTCTCTTATGGTGCTGTTGATGATGCTTACATCGTCGTTCACGATACACAGTGCACCGCCGTTCCAGCCGGACTGATTCCCAGTGAACTGGCAATCAACGATGCGCAGATACTCCTGATAGGTCTCGATTGCACCTCCGTTGTAAAGAGCCCGATTATCCTTGAAGGTGATTCCCTCCACCAAAGCCTCGTTTTCGCTCCACATGCACAGTTCCGCGCAAATCGCACCGCCGCCGTAATGGGCGTCATCGTCCGTTAGATTTGCCTCCCCAAAAGCATTGTTATCGTTTATCTGGCCGGTTCTATCCTTTGATTTCAGGTAATAGAACGAGCACTCCGCGTAAACACCGGCGCCATACGGTGCCGAATTCCAACCTATCTTCGAGTCTTTTTCAAGGTTGACAGTCGTTCTTTTCCCGTAGATATGAACGCCAGCACCATGAAAATAGGCGTAGTTATCCTTGATCAAAGAGTTATCCATGTTGATGGTGCAGTCTTCTTCATCCACGTAGACGCCACCGCCGATATCGGAGGAGTTGCGCTCGATGGTTGCCCCGTTCTTCATATTAAGGGTGCTTCCACTTCCGTCGATGTAAACGCCGCCGGCGCTAGATTTTGTTAAGTACCCATTTTCGGCCCTGTTGCCGCAAACCGTAACGCCATCAAGCGTAACCGAGCAATCGTCCTCCATGTTGATGCCGCCGCCACCGCCCGTCTCGTAGCCATTGATAACCAAACCGCCGGTGTTTGCCGTATACCACTTCTTGGAGTATCTGCCAGAGTAGCCCTCAAAAGAAATATCTTGCTTCACGCTTGAGGTAAGGGTTAGTTTGGCATCGTCATCCACATCGATAACCGTGTCCTTGCCGTTGCCTTTAATCTGATGCCCATGCATGTCGATGGTAATGGACTCATCATCATCGATATCAAGCGTGCCACCGACATCGGAAACATTCCAGTCGCCATCCATGATGATGGTTTTGTTCGAATAGCCCGCATTAACGGCATCTTTGATGCTGTAATACGAGGTCTCGTTGCCCGATGCATCCACCGAATGAGCAAGCCGATCGGCGCCCAATGCAAAGCTCGGAGCAGCTACCGAGGCCGCAAGAAAGGCCAGCGTTAAAGCCAATGCAACAAGAAAAGGCCTCCGCCTTGCGTTAAATCCGGTCCCAATAATTGCTTGCCTCAAGTTATTCCCTTTTCCAAAAACCAGGGCCTTGCCTAAAGCCCCAATATAAAAAGCCAGCTTAATGCACGGTTTTTAACCATGTAAAAAGTGCTAAACCTGCGTATACACCCAATCTGGTTTAGTATAGCCAGCTTTAAATACAAAGCAAAATTCGGATGCTTAGGGCTGAGTTTTTTAAGCCACAGCAAAACCTGAAAACTAAATAGCGCGAACTAAGCATTGAGCAAAGTCGGCTTATGACATCAGCCGCAAAGCAGAAGCTGAAGAATGCAAAAGGCGACCCTCTAAATAGAGGGTCGCCTTTCTGGTACGAATCGAAAGATTCAGTAAGCGCTACAGCTTAAAGCTTTATAGCTTATCGACCGTAGTACTCCTGTTCTTTCTCTTTTGCTGCAAGCTGAACCTTGCACCAACGCAGCTTACGAGAAAGCAAAGAACGTGAAATCAAGCTGTCTTCACGAAGGTTAGCAATACGCTCCTCCAAGACAGGGATGTCAGCCTTCACACGCTCGAGATTGATGCGGTCAATGGCTCGCGTCTTATCGCAGATAACGATAACGCGATCCTTGAGAACCTGAACGTAACCACCCATGATGGCTGCAGCTAAAACCTGACCGCCATCTTCCTTGGTGCGCGCCCAGATGACACCATCATGAAGTGCCGAGACGAAGGGCTCATGGTTTTCCATGATGCCAAGCTCGCCCTCTGTACCGGGGACCATAACGTTGAAAAGTTCTCCAGAGTAAAGGACTTTGTCCTTTGCTACGACGTCACACCTGATTACGGACATGATTACTCTTCTTCCTTCATCTTCTCGTAGGCAGCGTAGACATCCTCGATGGTGCCCGTCAGGCGGAAGCACTGCTCAGGGATGTCGTCGCAGTTGCCCTTGAGAACCTCGTCAAAGGAGCGAACGGTGTCCTCGAGTTTGCAGTAGATACCGTCGTTGCCGGTGAACTGCTTAGCCACATGGAAGGGCTGGCCCAGGAACTGCTCGACCTTACGAGCGCGGTTAACGATGAGCTTCTGCTCCTCGGAGAGTTCGTCGATACCCAGAATTGCGATGATGTCCTGGAGGTCCTTGTACTGCTGCAGGATTTCCTGAACGCCGATGGCAACGCGGTAATGATCGTCGCCGACGATCTCGGGATCGAGAGCGCGAGAGCTGGACTCCAGAGGATCAACTGCAGGGTAGATGCCCTTCTCGGAGATCGCACGGGAAAGAACGGTCTTCGCATCCAGGTGGGTGAAGGTCGTTGCAGGTGCGGGGTCGGTAAGGTCGTCCGCAGGGACGTAAACAGCCTGAACGGAGGTAATGGAGCCGGTCTTGGTAGAGGTGATGCGCTCCTGAAGAGCACCCATCTCAGTTGCCAAGGTGGGCTGATAGCCAACCGCGGAAGGCATACGGCCGAGCAGTGCGGAAACCTCGGAACCAGCCTGAGTGAAGCGGAAGATGTTGTCGATGAACAACAGAACGTCCTGACCCTTATCACGGAAGTACTCTGCCTCGGTCAGGCCAGCAAGGCCGACGCGCAGACGAGCTCCAGGAGGCTCGTTCATCTGACCGTAGACCAAGCAGGTCTTGTTGATGACGCCGGAATCGCTCATCTCAAGGAAGAGGTCCGTACCCTCACGGGTACGCTCGCCGACGCCGGTGAAGACGGAGGTGCCGCCGTGCTCCTGAGCCAGGTTGTTGATGAGCTCCTGGATCAGAACGGTCTTACCAACGCCTGCGCCGCCGAACAAGCCGGTCTTACCACCCTTGATGAAGGGCTGGATGAGGTCGACGACCTTGATGCCCGTCTCGAAGATCTCGGTGCGGGTGGTCAGGGTGTCGTATGCAGGTGCGGGATGATGGATGGGAGCCCAAGCCTCGATGTCCTCGGGGATAGGCTTACCGTCAACGGGCTGACCCATGACGTTCCAAATGCGGCCCAGGGTTGCCTGACCAACAGGCATCTTCATGGGAGCACCGGTGTCCTGGACGTCCAGGCCGCGAACCAGGCCGTCGGTAGACGACATGGCAACGGCGCGAACAAGGTCGCCGGGGAGATGAAGCTGGACCTCAAGGACGACATGGATGTCACCCATAGGGGTGGATGCATCAACGGTAAGGGCATTGTGAATCGCAGGGATGGTCTCCGGTGCGAATTCAACGTCGACAACAGGTCCGACGATACGGACGATGTGGCCAACTGCGCCCTGGGCGGATGCATTAATGGTTTCTTCAGCCATTTAGTCCTCCAAAGCTGCGGCGCCGCCGACGATCTCGTTGATCTCGGTAGTAATGGCGCCTTGACGTACGCGGTTATAAAGGCGATTGAGATTCTCAATCATGTCATTGGCGTTGTCCGTCGCGGTTTTCATGGCATTACGACGGGCGGCCTGTTCTGCAGAGGCAGAGTCGATGAGCACGTAGTAGAAGTACCCAGCGATGTACTCGGGAAGAAGCTGGTTCAAAACAACAGCCTCGTCCTCTTCGTACTCGATGGAGCCTTCGATCTCAACGTTCGCATCGGCTTCCGTTGCGCCGGAGACATTGAAGACGTAGCCATCGGGCAAGAACGACTTCAGGTCGATGGGAAGAAGCTGGTCAGTGCAAGGGACTTGCTCTGCGGCGTTCTTTGCATGGTTGTAAAGAACGATAGCTTCATCGATCTTGCCCGAAAGGTAGTTCTCGATGACGTAGTCGGTCAATGCATCGGCTTCCTCGACGCGGGGGTCGGCGGAAAGGTCGCGGAAGGCCAAGACAGGTTCGATGCCGCGGTAGTTGAAGTAAGCGATGCCCTTCTTACCGCAAACGGCAACGATGATGTCCTTGCCCTCAGCCTTACGTGCCTTCAGGATTCGCTCTGCACGGCGAAGGATGTTCGAATTGAAACCACCGGCCAGGCCGCGGTCGGAGACGATGACGCACAGGAACGTGGTCTTCACCTCGTCGTGGGGCATGGTCAGGGGAGCCTCGGTACCACCCATGCGGGCGATGTTTCCAAGGAGCTCCTTCATCGCATCGGCATAAGGCGTTGCATGATCCACGCGCTCCTGGGAGTGACGGATCTTAGCAGCAGCGACCATCTGCATGGTGCGAGTGATCTGCTTGGTGGACTCAACCGAGCTGATTCGCCGTTCGATATCGTGAAGGTTAGGCATCAGTTACCTACCTTACGCGATGAACTGAAGCTTGAAAGCTTCGATCAGGCTCTTAAGCTCAGCCTCGATCTCGGGGGTGAACTTCTTAGCTTCGGCAAGCTTGGCAACAACGCCGTTGCCGGACAGACGCAGGTAGTCAAGCATCTCGGCGCGGAAACGCACGATGGACTTGACAGGCAGGTCGTCCAGGAAGCCCTGGTTGCCGGACCAGATGGCGATAGCCTGCTCCTCAACGGGCAGAGGCATGTAGCGACCCTGCTTAAGAAGCTCGGTCATGGCAGCGCCACGGGTGAGCTGCTGCTGGGTTGCCTTGTCCAGGTCGGAACCGAACTGGGTGAAGGCAGCAAGCTCGCGATATGCGGCCAGGTCCAGACGCAGGTTACCAGCGACGGACTTCATGGACTTCACCTGAGCGGAGCCACCGACGCGGGAAACCGAGATACCGACGTTAACTGCGGGGCGCTGGCCCTGGAAGAACAGGTCGGTCTGAAGGTAGATCTGACCGTCGGTAATGGAAATGACGTTGGTGGGGATGTAGGCGGAAACGTCGCCAGCCTGGGTCTCGATGATGGGCAGCGCGGTAAGGGAGCCGGCACCGTTCTCATCGGAGAGCTTAACCGCACGCTCGAGCAGGCGAGAGTGCAGGTAGAAGATGTCGCCAGGATAAGCCTCGCGTCCGGGAGGACGACGGAGGATCAAAGACATCTCGCGGTATGCCATTGCCTGCTTGGTCAGGTCGTCGTAGATGCACAGGACATGACCGCCAGGGTTCTCGGCGTTTGCAGGCTTGCCGTCGGCGCCGTTGTACATGAAGTACTCGCCCATTGCAGCGCCAGCCATAGGGGCCAGGTACTGAAGAGCAGCGGCGTCGGAAGCGGTAGCAGCAACGACGATGGTGTATTCCATGGCACCGAAGCGCTCGAGGGTCTCGACGATGGTAGCCACCGTAGAGGCCTTCTGGCCGATAGCGACATAGATACAAACCATGCCCTTGCCCTTTTGGTTGATGATCGCGTCGATGGCAATGGAAGTCTTGCCGGTCTGGCGGTCACCAATGATCAGCTCACGCTGACCACGACCAATGGGGATCATGGAGTCAACGGCGAGGATGCCGGTCTGCATGGGTTCCTCGACGGGCTGACGCTCGTGAACGCCAGGCGCCTTGAACTCAACAGGGCGGAAGCCTTCGGCCTCGATGGGGCCTTTGCCGTCGATAGGCTCGCCCAGGACGTTAACAACGCGACCCAGGAATGCCTTGCCGGTGGGGACTTCCAAAATCTTGCCAGTGGTGCGGCACTGGCCATTTTCCTTAATTGCGGTGACGTCACCGAGGATAACGGCGCCAACCTCTTCCTCTTCGAGGTTCTGGACCATGCCGTAGACGGTCGAGCCATCCTCACCGATGAACTCAAGGAGCTCACCAGACATCGCACCCTTCAGGCCGTCGACGCGAGCAACGCCGTCGCCGATCTGCATGACGGTGCCGGTTTCGCGGGACTCAACGCTGGTATTGATGTTATCCAGCTGCTTGCGAAGCAGCTCATCAATGGACTGTGCGGTGATTTCAGTCACTAGCATTCACCTCCATCTTGTTCTTTCAGCACCAAGCGTGCCTTGTCGAGCTGCGAGCGAACGCTTGCATCGACGTAGCGGTTGCGGGTGCTCATGATGATGCCGCCCTTCAGGGAGGGGTCGATGTGCTCGACGAGCACGCAATCCCTGCCAAGGTCGGACTGGGCCTTGTTTGTGATTACCGTTCGCAAATGGTCATCGAGGTCAACTACGGTCGTGACATCCACGACGCTGAAATCCAATTTGGATTCGATGAGCTCTTCGTACAGGTTGTAAACGCGACGGAGCAGGTCCGTGTCACCACGGGATGCCATTGCCGCGACAACGTCAACGAGGACGGGATTGAAGCCTTCGAAGACCTTGCGCGCCAAATCGCCGCGCTGTTCCTCGGTGTAGCCTTCATCCTTGAGTGCCAGACGAAGATCGATGTTGGAGCCCATGAAGCCAAGAATCTGGATCAACTGGTTGCGGACCTCGACAACAGCCTCGCGACCGCCAGCGGCTTGTGCGCTGTCGATAGCGACGTTTGCGTAGGCAGCAATCGTTTGGTTGACGACATGACGATTACTAGGCATTTAGGCTACCTGCCTCTGAGACGTAGCGCTCGATGAGCTTGCGATGGTCATCATCGCTGAAGTCCTCGCCGATGATGCGGGAAGCCACGGCAATGGAAGTATCGGCCATAGAAGCCTGAAGCTCCTTGATGGCGTTTTGCTTCTCTGCCTCGATGGCAACCTTGGCCTTCTCGATCATGGCGTTGGCCTCGGCCTGCGCCTTATCTTTGATGTCGGCCTCGATTGCAGCAGCGGACTTCTGCGCATTGGCAAGAATCTGCTGAGACTGCGCCTTGGCGCCTTCCAGCTGTTCCTGGTACTCGGCCAGCAGACGCTCGCTCTCGATGCGAGCTTCCTCGGACTTTTCCAGGGAATTCTTGATGGTTTCCTCACGCTTGTTCAGCATGCCCTCGAACAGGGGCCAGCCGAACTTTGCGAGGATGATCCACAAGACGATGAAAGCGACCAGCATGGGGATGAATTCATCCATCTGGGGCAGGATTGCCGAGATACCGGCGCTTTCCTCTGCGAAGGCGTTAAGCGGGCAAATTGCAGAAGCAGCAGCGAAAGCGATGACACCGCTCGTGCAGTTGCGAACATATTTGCTTGCGTTTGCGATCAATTCGCTTTCCTCCTTCTTCTTGAAAGTAGCTAACAACTAAATGTTCTTTTAAGTTGATTAGCCGATGAAGAAGAGGACCAGACCGAGCAGTGCAAGTGCCTCGGACATAGCAGCGCCGATGAAGAAGTAGCCCATGAGCTGGCCCTTCATCTCAGGCTGACGGGCTGCAGCAACGCACAGACCGTAGGTAGCGACACCGATGCCGATGCCAGGGCCGATTGCGGCGAGGCCATAGCCAACAACCTTCAAAGCGGCGAGAACGATGGTAAGTTCCACGATTACCTCCTTTGTCGAGCGGGAATCCTTTTATCCCACTCATGCTTACATCTCCAGCTGCAGATTATTCGTACCAGCTGCAGTTACCAAAATCATTCGGCAGCTACGCGATTCGCGGCTGCCAGGCAAGGGGTCGCGCCCAAGCCCCGAAACCGGTCGAGCCCGGCCCTGCATCAGTGAGGATGGATGGCCATGCCGATGTAGGAAGCGGACAAGATGGTGAAAACGTATGCCTGCAAGAAAGCCACCAGGGTTTCAAGCGCATACATGAAGAAGAGCAGGAAGAACCACGCGATTGCGGGCAAGCCGGCCAGGATAGCGCCCTGGGTAACGGCAACCTGCAGGAAGATGGTGGTTGCGATGGAGAATACGGCCAGAACCATGTGACCGGAGAGCATGTTGCCATAAAGACGAACTGCCAGGGTAAGAACACGGATGACCATGGAAATGAACTCAAGGAACCAGATGATGGGACCCATGAGGCCAGGCACGCCGTGGGGGCACAGCGAGCGGAAGTAGCCGAAGAAACCGAGCTGCTTCAGGCCGTAGAAGTTGAAGTAAATGAAGGAGACCAAAGCCAGTGCCCAAGTGGCGGAGATAGTGCCGTTGGCAGCCTTTGCGCCAGGGATAAGGCCGATGACGTTGGCCATCAGGATGAAGAAGAACAGCGTGGCCAAGAAGGGAATGTGCTTCTTGAAGCCTTCGCCGATGACGTCTTCGCCGATGCTGGTTTGAACGAAGCTGTAACCGTACTCGACGATTGCGGGGAACTTCTTGTGAGGAATCATCTCCAGCTTGCGTGCTGCAACAAGCACCACGATCATGGTCAACACGAACGCGATCAGCATGTACAGGGTGTACTGCGTGACGTTCCATGGGCCGATGGAGAACAGCGTTGCCGAGTCGAACTGAGCGGAAAGGCCCTGTGCTTCCTCGACGAACTCATTGAGGGCGAAACCCAGTTGGTCCATCTCTTCCTTACCTTCCTATCTACCCGTGCTTGCGCTTTGCAAGCACGTTCTTATATATGACGTAGATGCTGGTGCTTACGACGAGCGTGACGATTTCGGCGATGGCAAAGGGCGCCACCGATCCGCGATCGACCACCGCGCACGCAATGAGCAGTGCAGCAACAACGATCAGGGACACGCACGAACCGCCCAGACCGTAGAGGCCCAAGGTCATGCTCTGCTGGAATTCGGACTTGCGTGCCATACGGATTGCGCCAAAGAGCGGAAGGAAGCCGCAAAGGCCTGCGATGATTCCGCAGATGATGGCAACGAGCACGTAGTGTCCTTTCCTGCTTGCGCGTACCTACTAGCTTTTCGAGAGTAACGCCACCCGAAGAGCTTGCCCAAGCCTGCCTTGCCAACATGCCGAAATAAGCTGTTAACGGCATGGAAAAATGGCCGAGCTACGCCCAGACGATTGTCCATTATACGCATGCGATTCTTGGGAAAACACGTTCAGATAGTGGAAGGTTTTTTCCAAAAGGGATTTTTATTGCGATTTTGTAACAGAATTATTGTTTTGTGGGGTTTGTATCCTCGGTTTTGCTTCCTTATGGGCAACATTGAACGAACCAAAGGAAACTTCAATGGATTTTAGTAACAGATTCGCCGATTAGGGTAATTGGCCGTTTGGCACTCGTCTGTCGTTGCGAAGCCGCCTATACGCAGGTTAGCCGTATATGACCTAAGCGCTCGATCTCGATGCGCGCAAGCTGGATGTGGATGGACCGAATATGCGTGGGCCGGGCATACACAGGCTAAGAGCACTAAAACCTTTAGGGTTCCATGACCTCAAGCTTCTTTTCCACGAACACGCGATTCGCGGCCGCCAGAACCATGGAACGAAGAAGAATGGTCTGCTCGGTGCGCTTGGTTTCCACACACGGGAGCGCCTTGCCGGAAAAATTGAAAGCCTCGTGAAGCGCGTTCTCGAACTCGGTGCAAAAGAAATCGTAGGCAACCTGCAAAGGATAGGTTTGCCGCTGGATCTCGAAGAAGCGGGCCACATGATCGACCGAGAACACCGGTTTCAGGATGACCATGACCATAAGCTGCGCCAAATGCTCGCGGTGGTAGCGCTTACGCACAGCGGGAGGCACCGCGCCGTTCTTTATATAGTTGCCGACCATCGGCTTGGTGATGGGCTCGCTTACCAGGCAGGCAAGAGCCTCGTTCACCACGCCGAGCATCTGCTCAAGGTAAAGGCCCATATCGGGCAGCTCGGCGTAACGGGGGCAATGAAATTTCTTGATTGCGGCAAATGCGTCGGTTGTCATGGGCTCCTCCTTTTCTTGCGAGTTTATCACGCGAACGCACCTTGTTCGGAACGTCGGCACGGCTTTATGGATTTTTCTTCATTACCTCATCGCATGTTTAACATGCTATGTTAATATGCGCAGCATTGTTTCTACAAAGGAGGTAGCTTCAATGCTTCGAAGCAAAGGAACCATCGGCACGTGGGGCAAGGCAGCGCTGGCAAGCGCAGTGCTTGTGCCCACGATCTGCGGCGGCGTTTACGCAAGCGCGCTGGCAAGCCCGCTCACGCACCTAAGCGAGCTTCCGGTGGCAATCGTCAATAACGACAAAGGCGCCACGATTAACCAGGAAAAACGCAATCTGGGAAACGAAGTGATCGAAAAGCTCAAGGCGCAGCCCGAAGGTGACAAGCTGGGCTGGGCCTTCGTAAGCGAGGAGGAAGCCGAAGAGGGACTCGATGAAGGCAAGTACTTCATGACCTGCGAATTACCGGAGAACTTCTCCCAGCAGATTGCCTCTGCCTCGACCGACGACCCCGAAAAGGGGCAAATTTCGGTCACCTACGACAAATCGGGCAACCCTCTGGTCAACTTCGTGGGCCAGATTGTTTGGGAGAAGATGGTCAACACCGTTAACAAGTCGGTGGTTGAGGAATACTTTGGCACCACTTTCAGCGGCATCGACGATGCGGGCGACCAGCTGCAAGAGGCAGCCGACGGCGCAGTGAGCCTGTATGACGGACTGGCAGACGCCGAGGAGGGTTCGGGCACCATCACAACCAACCTATATAAAGTGGTAAGCGGCTCTGAAGAACTCAAGCAAGGGCTCGCGAAGTTGAGCGCGGGCAGCAGCAAGCTCGACCAGGGCGCATCAACGCTGGAAGAAGGCACTTCGGGCCTGGACGAAAGCACGCAAAAGCTCAACGATGGCGCGAGCTCCCTGGAAGCAGGCTCTGGCAGCTTGGCAAGCGGGGCCACCGCGGCCCTTGCTGGCGCAGAACTTCTTAACTCAGGGTCTGCCAGCCTGGATTCGGGTGCCGCGAGTGCGCTTGAAGGCGCGCAAAGCCTGAAAGCCGGCATCGAGCAGATCGATTCCGGGACCGAAAGTGCACTTCAAGGAGCACAACAACTTCAGTCGGGAGCCAGCAAGCTAAGCGATGGGCTTGAAAGCCTGAACGATTCCAGCTCGGGCTTACCCGCAGCCAAGGCGGGCGCCGACGCGGTGAGCGAGGGCGCAAACCAGCTCTCCAAAGCCACAACGAGCGCAGTCGGAGGCATTAAGTCTTCCGTGTCGGAGCTAAGCTCGGCAGCAAAGGAGCTTGGCAGTGGCGCAAGCAGCCTTGAAGATGGCGTCGATAAATTGAGCGACGGCAACAGCGCCTTGAAGAAAGGCGAAAAGGCAGTCGGCAGCGTTTCATCTTCTTTGAGCACCGCCACCGACAGCGCTTCGGCGGCAAAAACGAACGCGGAGTACGCCAAGACCATCGCAACCGAGGCGGGCAGCACCGCTAGCTCGGCAAAAGATAAGGCAGACGAGGCGGAGAGCTCGCTCGCAAGCGCTGCCAACGAGCTTGACGGCATCGATAAAGTCAAAGAGGACGAAGACGGCAACATCGTCATCAGCAAGAGCGATTACGAGAAGATCAACTCGGCTGCAAGCAAGTTGAGCACGGCTAAGAGCAAGGTGAGCGCCATCGGCGAGCTTGCCTCCGAGGCGAAATCCAAGGCTTCCGCGGCCGCGGAAAAGGCTGATACTGCAGCCGAAAACGCCAGCTCGGCGAAGAGCGACATGTCCGAGGCGAAGGAAGCCACCGGCAAAGCCACCGCTTCCTTGACGGACGCCAAAGAAAGCGTTGCCGATGCCAGCGAATCGGTAAGCGATAGCGCCAGCACCGTGAGCGCTAAGGCCGCCAACATCGGCTCGACCGCGTCCGAGCTTGGCAGCACCGAGAACGTGAAGAAGCTCGACTCGATGCAGAGCAGCCTTTCTTCCCTGGCAACGGGGGCAAGCAATCTTTCGTCTGGCATTTCCAAGGCAAGCACTGCCCTTGAAAAACAGATTTTGCCCGGCGCCCAGCAGCTTGAGGGTGGGCTGGACTCGCTCGTCGGCACGAGCTCAAGCTCGAGCAACAGCGCGAACGCCACCACCACGAAAGCAGCGGCCAACACTTCCTCAAGCTCAAGCGCAGCTTCAGGCTTGACGGCCTTGAAGGAAGGAACCGCGCAACTATCCACCGGAGCCGCGCAACTCGTTGGCACGAAGGGCAGCGGGTCTGCGGCCTCGACCGGCCTAACCGCGCTGGCTTCCGGGGCAACGTCTGTTCATCAGGGCCTCAGCTCGCTTGTCGGCACGAGCGCAAGCAGCGGCGAAGCAAGCGGCCTTACCGCACTCGCCGAAGGCGCAAACTCCCTGAAGTCGGGCAGCTCGCAATTGGCGGCCGGAACCGACACCCTGAACAGCGCGTCCCCCAGCTTGATTGAGGGGATCAAGAAGCTTGCCGCAGGCACCAGTAGCCTTGCCGAGAGCAGCCCTTCCGCCGAGTCGGGCGCATCCGAAATCGCCAAGGGAACCGCGCAGTTGGCCGAAGGATCCTCGTCCCTTACCAGCGGATTGACGAGCGCAAAAGACGGCTCGAACTCTTTGGCCGATGGCCTTTCAAGCGCAACCGGCCAAATGGATTACTCGGATGAGGAAATCGATGCGAAAAAGCAGATGATGTCCTCCCCTGTTGAACTTTCCTCCTCGGAAGTCGAAACCTCAACAAGCGCAGGCGTGCTTCCCTGGACCACCCTTGCCGCAATTGCAGCAGGCGTGATCGCCCTGATGGCTGCCGTTGCCGCTTTCGTCGTGAAGCGTAGGTGCCGTTAAAGAGAAGAAAGTCCGCCTTCAGGTTGGCCATACGGCGGCGAGGCGGGCTTTCCTTCACCTAACCGCACAAGGAGCCTATCGCCCGGCAAACAAGCCCCACCCCAAAGGAGATCCAATGCCCACCAACAGCTCGAACATCCGCATAATCACCGATTCCGCGTCGGACATCAGCCCGGCTGAAGCGGAGATTCTTAACATCGACGTACTGCCACTTAAAACTATTTTTGAAGGCAAGGAATACCAAGACGGCATCGAGCTTGATGCCCACGGTTTCTACGAACTGCTCATCGAAACCGACGCCATGCCCTCAACCAGCCAAGTTTCGCCCTTTCTATTCAACGAAGCATTTCGCCGAGCGCGCGAAAAGGGCCAGGACGTGCTGTGCCTAACTCTTTCGAACAAGCTCTCTGGCACCAATCAGAGCGCGCATCTAGCGAAACGCGGCCTGGCCGAAAGCGACCAAGCACACGTGCACATCATCGATACCGAAAACGTCACCATCGGCGAACAGCTGCTTGTGCGCTTGGCAATCCAAATGCGCGATGCGGGCAAAGTGATTTCCGAGATTGTTGCAGCAATCGAAGCCCACCGCAAAAACGTGCGCGTTGTAGGGCTGCTTGACACCCTGGAGTACCTGCGTCGCGGCGGACGGATTTCCTCGGGTGCCGCAATTGCAGGCAGCTTGCTTTCCATCAAACCGGTTATCTGCATCGAAGAAGGCGAGGTGAAGCTCATCGGCAAGGCACGTGGCTCGAAAAACGGGCGCAACCTGCTCGTTGAAGCGGTAGGCCAATACGGCGGCATCGACACCACTATGCCCTTCCGCCTGGCCTATAGCGGGCTTTCGCGAAAACTCCTGGATAAATATTGGGCCGACAATCACAACCTGTACGCCGACTGGCAAGGCGAGCCGCCCATAAGCCACATTGGCTCCGTGATCGGAACCCATGTAGGACCCGGAGCCATTGCCGTTTCCTTCTTCTCTAAAAGGTAAACTCCCCTAAAGCCACTAAGACTTGCCACTTTGCCAAACCCTCATAAAGGCAACAAGCGAGTCAAGCCAAACAGACGCAACCCCAAGAACGCAAATAGGGCTCAGCCATATGGTTGAGCCCTTTAAGTTTGACACCTGTTTAGCGTGCTAAAGAGGAACTGCCCCTATCGACGCACGGTGCCACGGAGTCTGCGAGACACGAAGAGAGCCGCCAGAACTGCCGCAATGGCTACCATGCCTGCGCCCACCACGAACGAAGTCGAGGAGTCGCCAGTCTGCGGAGTCTCAGAGGATGCCTCGCCCTCATCGGCGGAGTCTGAGCTATCACTATCGGCAGAACCTGCATTGTTGCCATCGGCATCGGAGTCGTTGCTGCTAGCAGCGGTGATGGTGAGCTCGCCTGAGACCTTAAGGTCGTAACTGTTGGTCACATCGAGCTCGCCCTTAGCCGCTTTCCAGGTGTACTCGGTAACCTCAGTGTAGATGCCGAGCTCGGTGCCCTTCACCTGGGCATTGTCGAGGTACAGCTTATCGCCGTCCACCAGACCAGCGACCTTGGAGGCGTCGATGTTGAGCGCCTGCTCCTGGCCGTTGTATTCGAGGGCAACAGAATCGTTAACCTCGATAGCGCGCTTGCCGATGGTGAAGTCGGCTGGCACGAAAGTCACAGAATAGTTGCCCTGAGAGGTCTCGCCCTTAGGGGCGATGACGCCCTCGTAAGTGCCCGCAATCTCGTCATCGTTGGTGCGGGAAACGGCGTACTCGATGAGGCTCTCGGACTCGCCGTTGACCAAACCCTCCACCTTCGCGGCAAAGATCGGGTCCTCGTCACCGTAAACCTTGGAACTGTCGTCTGCGGTGACGGTCACCTTGGCTTGGCTGATCGTGAAGTTGGCCGGGGCGTACTCAACAACGTAGTTGCCCTGAGAGGTCTCACCCGTGGGGACGATGACGTCGTTGTAAGTGTCGGCATTCTCGTCGGTGTTGCTTCGAGAGACGGTGTACTTGATAAGATCCTTGGACTCGCCGCCAACTAAACCGTCCACCGTGGCGGTGAACTCCGGATCAGCCTGACCGTAAGTCTTTGAGGCTGAATTAGCGGCAACGGTCGCCGTGGCCGGGCTGATAGTCAGGGAGCCGTTCTTAACAACGTTAAAGGTGACATTAAAATTGTCGTTATTGTTGACGAAGGATTCCTTCTCAATATTCATCGGGTAGGTTCCGACATCCTTGCCTTCAACTTTGACCTCTTCGGCCAAGGTGACGTTTTTTTCGGCATCGTAGAGATCGGATGTGGTTTTAACTACATTGAAACCGGCGAGGGACTGCGAGGAGCCATTATAGGTCTTGGTCTCGGATTTGCCCTCAACATCTACTTCAACATCGGCCTTCTGGATGGTATAGGTCTTGGTTACCGTGGGATAGTAGCTCTCATCGCTGAAGTCGCCTTGGAAATCGACGGAGACCGTAATCTCACTGCCCGCATCGGTGTAATTCTTGGTGGTGCTGTAGGTAAGCGTGTAGTCCACGCCCAGGGTAAGAATCCTTCCATTTGCACCCTTCACTATAGGGGCAAGCGCCTGTTTTTGCCCGTTGTAAGAAACGTCCTGAATATCCTCGACGGTAACCATTTCCTGAAGGATGAGTGTTCCGAACGATCTCCATTCAGGCTGGCCTGGTAATTGTTCTGGCCATTTCTGCCCCTCAACCGAGTACGTGCACACTCCATGTTTTTTAGGCTCAAAAACGCCAGAACCGGAGTAACAGCTGACTTCCCTATTTCCATCAAGCCTAAAAAAGCCTTTTACAGAAACCCAGTTACTACTAAGAAAGTAATACAAATTAAGATCGGTGAAGGAGGCGTCATATTGCTTGAGCACAGTATCTCCGAGATCCGCCGCATTCAAGTCGCCTTCCAAGCTTGAAAGGGAAGTCTCTTTGCTGTCCTGATCGGCGGAATTGCTCTCCTGATCGTCATTATTATCGGTATCAGAAGCCTCCTGCCCGTCACTATCGGCATCAGGAGTTTCGCCCTCCCCAGAAGCATCTTCAGAACCGGTTGGTTCGTCTAAATCGCCGTCCTGGCTGGAATTACCAGAAGCTTCGCCCCCCCCGAGAGCATCTTCGGAGCCGCCCTGCTCGTCCGCCTGTTCCTGAGTGTCATCCACCTGTTCCTGGGTTGCGCTGTTCTGGGCCTCGCCTCCTTCGGCCCATGCACTTACAGGGATCAAACCCGCCACAAGCACAACAGCGAAGAGAGCTGCCAGCAACCGTTTGGATAACGGCAGCTGAATCTTACTTTCACCCATATGCGCTCCTTCGTCTTTCACTGCTTTAAAGCAGCAATGCTCTTCAAATGCCATTAGGGCAGCATATCATTTGACATAGTACGTAGAAAGAACGAGAAGCCACCGGAATTCGGTGGCTTCTTGCCATCTAGATATGTCCAGAGCAGCTAATTTAGCAGGTCTCAGGCTCAGGGTATTCAACGCCGAAGGTCTCGACGGTGACCTTGGCCATACGCTGGTCCTCGAAGGGCTTGTCCATGCGGTCGCGGTCAGAGGCAACGATGGCGTCGGCAACTTCCATGCCCTCAACGACCTTGCCGAAGCCGGCATACTGGCCATCCAGGTGAGGAGCGTCGGCAACCATGACGAAGAACTGGGAGCCAGCGGAATTGGGCATCATAGAGCGGGCCATGGAAAGAACACCGCGGGTATGCTTAAGATCGTTGTCGAAGCCGTTAGACTTGAAGTCGCCGTGGATGGAGTAGCCGGGGCCGCCGGTACCGCGGCCCAGAGGGTCGCCGCCCTGGATCATGAAGCCGGGGATGACGCGATGGAAGATGACGCCATCGTAAAAGCCCTTGTTGATAAGGGAGATGAAGTTGTTAACGGTGTTGGGCGCAACCTCGGGGTAGAGCTCGGCCTTCATGGTGCCGCCGTTTTCCATCTCGATGGTGACGATGGGATTCTGAGCCATGAATGTTCTCCTTAATAAGCGTTACTTGGCAAGGATTTGTCCGCGCGCACCTGAAATACCAACCCCGACTTCGCAGCTTCCCGCAAAATCGAGCGCAGCCGCAGGCCCGCTCGGACAAGCAATGGGGCTATTATCGCCCACCGAAACGAAACCTTCAAAAAATGCATTCAACGGACATCTGTTTTGGGCAAAGCCGAGAATGCCACGAAATCCACCCTACCACCCTGACGTTGATTAGGCATCAGCTGCGATAATCCTCAACCAACATCAATGCCGGGCCTAAAAACAGGAGTAGGACCGAAAGTAATTCAAGCATCTTCTTTCCTTTCCAACGTGGCCGCCTGATGGCACTCATAGTAGGAGGAAAGAAAATAATGGCTGTCCCAAAATCGGAACAGCCATTACTCAGAAAGAAAAATCTTTAGCCGATGCGGCAGACGCCTACATCCTAGCTCTCAAACCAGGTACCGCAGGAAGTGGCCTTGGAATCGCCCCACTTTTGCAGGTAAAGAGCGGTGTTGTCAGCTGTCTTTTCGGAAGATTTCTCGGCGTCCTTGTCGACCTCTTCCTCATCAATTCCGGTGGTATAGATCGCCTGATCGGCGTCGGCATACTGAACAGCGATGTAATACTCGGGGTCGCCCGCAATCTTATGCTCGGTCTTATCGCCCGTTGCAACATCGAAGCTGGTGATGGTGGCATCCTTGGCATTGGTGACGTACAAACCGCAGGCGCTTGCCGTGAAAGAAGAATCGGTGTCGTCGTCCGCTACGCCCAGATCGAAGGCGGCCAGCTGCTTGCCGTCCTTATCGAAGGTAACGGCGTCCTGGCTGGAATCGGTGGTAACACTGGTGACCACAATCAAATTACCCTCGGAATCAACGGCGCAGTCGTCAACCAGGAACTGTCCCTTATAAACGGCCGTTTCATCGGAAAGATCGATGCCGGCCTTGAAAAGCTTAGTGCCCAAAGCAGCCGTGGCGTCCGTCTTGGCGTAGTACAAAGCATCAGCAGTGGCAGCCACTACCTGGACCGTCTTCTTGGAATTCAAGGCGGCTGGCTTGGCCTTTTCGTCGCTCAGATCGAGAGACTGCCAGTAAATGCTCTCGTTTGTGGCGGCAATATCGTCTTTCTCGGAATAAGAGGAATCATCGGAATCGTCCGTGGCAGCAGAAGGGGTGTCGTCGTACTCGATTGCATCCATATGCTGGTACACCAAATGGTCCGAGACCACGTAGAACTTGCCGGCAGGGTAGGCGTCCTTAGCGATGGTCTTGTCGTTGGAGCCATCGAGGCCGCACGAATGCAGCTCAACAGGATAGTCGCCCGAGGTGCCATTGGGATTGCTCGTGTAATACACCGTATCGTTGTAGATAAGGAAGTTGCTCGTCTCGAGCTTAAGGTCGGTGGTGCCGTCGATTTCAGCCGTACCCGTAGGTTCGTAGCCGAAGTTGGCGTGATATAAGGTGCCCTTGTAGGAAACCATAGAGCTGGAAGCGTAGGACGCGGAAGTATCCTCCGAGGCCTTGGAACTTGAGCTTTGACTGCAAGCGCACAGCGAGCAAACCAGCACCACGCAAGCGGCTAAGCTTGCCAGCGCGATTGGTAGACGTTTCATTGGGGATCCCCTTTCTCTTGCAACAAACCGAGCGCGAAATCCCACAATGGCCATGGCGGCTTTCGCAAGCAATGCCATGAAACACCGGCGAAAATGCGACTCTTACCCCCTTTGTTGCTTTCTTTATACCCTTTGCAAACCCCAAAATAACCGGGATGCGCGAGCCTACGAAAAAAAGTGGAGTTATTACGTAAGTGGTGCCCCAGCCGTGAGGAATCAGGAAGCGCCGCATAAGCTGAAACATGCGCATCAAGGCAAGGTTAGTGCGCATTTAAAGGAAGGGGCCGCGTGACCATAAGCCACTACATCGTTTGGTTTGCCCTATTTTCTTTTTTTGGCTGGATTTTCGAATGCGTCCTTAACGCAATTCGCGAAGGCGTCTGGGAGAATCGCGGCTTCTTGTACGGACCCATTTGTCCCATTTACGGTTTGGGCGTGGTCTTATACATGCTCGCCTTCGACAACGAGCTTGTAGCAACGGGCGCCATCCCGCTTTGGGGGGTATTCCTTATCGCGATGCTTGGCAGCGCCGTGCTCGAGTACCTTACCAGCGTGACAATGGAGCGGGCTTTCGGCGCACGTTGGTGGGACTATAGCAACACGCCCCTCAACATCAACGGGCGTATTTGCCTGCCGGCGTCGCTTTTGTTCGGAGCCGGCGGCCTGGGAACCGTGGTTGTACTGATTCCTCTGGCGCATGCAACAGCGGGGCTTGCCCCCATCCCCGTTTGGGAAGCGGCAGCCTTTGCCATCGTCATTGCGGCAAGCGTCGATACCACCTTGTCGCTTACCGCCCTAACCGAGCTTCTGGAAAAGGTTGAACAAGCTAGCGAAAAGTTCGATCAGGCAATGAGCGGGGGCATCCAAAACGCGCAGGACCGAGCGCGAAGCGCCTCCGATGCAATCTCGAGCGGGGCTACCGAGGCTCGCATGCAGTTCAAGCTCTTCAACATGCTCACCTTCGGCCGCATGACCAGCATGATCCCTGCTCGTCAGCAAAGAATTCCCGAACCCGTCCAAAACTTCGTAAGCACCCTAACCGAGCGCCAAAAGCGCGCTCTTTCCAGCATCAAGGGATACCCCTCTCGTAAAAGCACTGCCTTTGGCGAAGCCGCGCGGCAGGCCATCCATAAAGCGAACCTGAAGCTTTCCTTGAACAAGAAAGACCACGACAACACAGGCGCGCAAAATGACTCCGGAGCAAGCAAGGACGCTGGGCGCCATGAGTAGGAAGAACAAAACCATCACCGCCGACGAGCTACGCTTTGCTCATATTGCGAGCTCGGTGCGCAGCGCAGGCGTGCTGCAAATGAAGGGTTTTTGCCATCATGGGAGCGTGAGCACCTACCAACACAGCATTCGCGTTGCATGGTGCGCGTACCGCATCAACCGAAAGCTGCACTTAGGCGGCGACGAGGCGGCCCTAGTGCGCGCGGGATTCCTGCACGATTACTTCGGCTACGACTGGCACCATACCAGCAACAACAAGCACGCAATCAACCATCCACAGATCGCAGAAGGCCGAGCCAGGCGCGAATTCGGCTTAACACCCAAAGAGCAAAACATCATCCTTGCCCATATGTGGCCCTTGCCGCCCAACCGCGTGCCCAAATGCCGCGAAGCCTGGCTTATCTGCCTTGCCGACAAGCTCTGCGCCCTAGAGGAAACCCTGTTCATGAGGTAAGGCTCGCTTTGTCGCGACAGCAGAACTCTTCCCCACCAAGCGGCTCACGCATACGCGCAATTTCCTCACACACTCTTAATCTTTCAGCTGAAACCCCTGGCAGTACAGCACAATTCCTGGAGTTGGACGTTTTGGTAAAAGCGTCATGATCAACTTTGAAAACGATGCGTATAGGGAGGCCTTCGTTTCTCGAAGGCCGAAATATAAAGCGGCTCATTTCTAGGAGGCGTAAACCACCCGGACCAAGCACCCACAAGAATGCGAAAAACAAAAAGGCCAGAGGAATCGTCCTCTGGCCTTGCTTTTTAAATGGTGCCGACGGGGAGACTCGAACTCCCGACCCACGCATTACGAATGCGTTGCTCTACCAACTGAGCCACGTCGGCGAAAAATGCGTAGCCAAGTATACCGAACTTTCCTAAAAGATGGCAAGGGCGACCACGGGCCGAAAACTAGCGCTTTTCTTTGCCGGAGCGATGTCTGACATCCCACTGATCGGCCACATAGAAGCGACGCTTGTTCTGACAGATGGTCATAGTCACCCGCCCCGCGTTTACCAGGTAAACCAGGTGCGCGAAAGTTTCACCTAAAGAGTAGAACTTCTGATCAAGCGACCAGCCATCCCAATTGTCGTGCTTCCATGATGCCGAGCGCGCAATATCGATGATGCTGGTATGCCCATCGGCCACCAGTGCATAAAGCTCCTCAAGGCGCGCCGCATGAAAGCCTTTAAGGAAATCGACGCGCTCAGCCAAACCCGAGAACACATCACCGTGACCCGGCAAGATCAAATCGACATCCAAGTCGCGCACCTTGTCGAGCGATGCCAAAAACTCACGCAGCGCATCGTATGACGTAACCCAACTCATGATAGTAGGCGTGATGTGCTCCAAAACATGATCGCCGCTGATCAGCAGCTTTTGCCGGGGTTCGTACAGGCAAATGTGCCAATCGTCGTGACCGGGCGTTTCGATAACATGAAAATGGTAATCACCGTTGTGGTAAACGTCCCCATCCGCCAGGTAGAACAAGTCGGGTTGGCTGCGCAGAGGCAAAAGCTCCGACGACACCTCGAACTGCGAAGCATCGCGCGTTTGCTGCCCCGTGTCGTACAAAGCCGGATCGACCAGGTGGCGGAGCAGCGGGTTGTAAACGGTGGACTGCATGTTCTGGAGGTTCTTTACCTCTTGGAAGGAATGCATGTTCGCGTAGATGCGGATCCAGCGGCGCCAAACACGGTCGAGGTTGCCCGTATGATCGGGGTGAGAATGCGTGAGTACGATTTCGACCGTTTCCCAGCTGCGGCCAAGAGCCTCAAGGGCCCGATCGAGCGCCTGTTCGCATTCAGGATGGTTGAAGCCCACGTCGACAATGGTGGTTTTATCGGGGCCCAGCACAAAATAGGAGTTACACGCAACCAAAGGGTTATCGGGCAGAGGAACCTTAACGTTGTACAGATTCGGACGAATCTCTTGAATTGAAACTGGTGCCGACATAACTCCCCCTTCATCATGCGATACCGCTATTGTATCGCGTGAATAAGCCCCCCAAAAAGAAAGCAGCGGCAGGCGAAAAGCGGCCCAGAGAGCAAGCAAACGATCAGCAGCAGCGAACCCGCCCTTCCTTCCTAAGCGTCTATTCCGACCAGCGGTAATGTCCGACGATGTCGGTCGACCATTCCAGGAAATCCTCCTCGTACGCCGTTTGAGTGGGCGACAAATGAATGACGTAAGGGACGCCGCGCTCGTTGCGCTTATCCGACACAATGGCGATATGCTTTGCAAAAGTAACGATGTCGCCACCTTGCCACTCGCCCGTTTGAGACAAGTCCGTGGTTAAGCTTTTGGCGTGTCGCTCAAGGTAAACCTGCAGGTTTTTCACGCGGCGGAAATCAATATTGGAATCCGGCTCGGAAATGCCATAAGCGCTCGGGGCGGATTTAATGTCTTTGTCCACCAAGTCACGCAAATCATAACCCGCGGCTTTAAGGGCGAAAGCCAGCACATCAGCGCACACGCCCTGGTTATCCGTGGGGTAACCACCTTCGTAGTAATTGCTCCCATATTTAGGCTTGCCGGCAATGTAATCCTTGGCACCTTGCAAGATGTCGAGCTGATCGTCAACACCGTCGCCGTCGGCATCGACGCTGCTATGCACTTGCTCAAGATTTTGGCCTTCTTGCACCTGAATAGGTCCGCTTGCATGCCCCGAAAGTACAAAATGCCAGAGCAGGAAACCAGCAATAAACAGGGCTAGCAGAACGACAAAAGCGCAAACCCACAAACGAAGGCGACCTCTGGTTTTTTTGCCGCGAACCGTAACCACGAAATATCAGTTCCTCTCAAACGGACAGGAGGGGGGGGTGAACCGCTGCCAGGAAATGCAAAGCATCCCTGGTGCCGCATTCGCCCCCTCGTCATACACGAATAAACAGCTACGACTATCGACCTATTCGGCCAATCCAACGATCTTTACCACCTTGGTTTTCCCAGGAATTAATCTTAGAAGATGTCCAGGCAACATAGTTTTTAGAATGCTGAGCCACCTGGTAATCATAGCTGCCGTTTTTCTTCGACCCAACAGCCGTCACAAACCCAATATGGTTCCACTTTCCATCAGAAACGAACGAGGTGCCGATCAGATCACCAGCCTTCAGATGACTGCTGAATGCTGAAGGACTGTGCGTCTTATATCCGACGCCAAAATACTTCGCAAAACCGTTGGCGGTTACCCAATCATCTGACTGGGTCTGTTTGCCATTTGAATTCTTATGCCACCATTTGCTTGTTTGCTTAATCCCGCCAGCTTCCAAAATCTGAGAGGCAAAATTCGCGCAATCCCTACCTTCGCAATAACCATACTTACCCCTGTTCGGCTCGTCAGCATACTTCTTCGCATACGCAATCGCTTTTGCCTTGTTCAGTTTGCTAAGTTTCGAGGCAGCCTTTTCGGAAACAGATTGAACAGAAGAAGAAACTTTCGTCTCTCCATTGTCAGAGGTCTCGCCACTTACGGTTTCTGCGGCAGATTCGTCTTCCTCAAGAGATTCGCTAAGCATTTCCTGGTCGGGAAGGCTCAATAAGATATCCTCGGCATCAGACGCATCAAGAGCCACATCCGCTTCGTCAGAAGCAGACGCGACAGCACTATTCAAGCTCGATATTATCCCCTCGTTAAGAGCGTCGTTTTCGAGGATGCTGAATGCGCACTGCAGCAAGTTCTCCTCATCATCTGCCTCCATATACCAATCAGGACAGTTCACATCGTCGTAGAGTGCCCTCATCTTGTCGTAATAGGCTCTCCAATTCTGCTCCAACAAAGGAAGCAGAAAAGAACTACTTGAAATCAGCGACAGACGCTTCGGCGCATTATTTGCAACGTAGCTAATTGCGGCATCCCGATCATCGAAGGTCGGATACAAGTTGTATTCGATTCCGTCACCAACGAGCTTTTGCTTGACCGAAATCCGACCCGCATCTTTCAGGGTCTCCGATTCGAACTCCACGTTCGTCTCCTCAAGAGTCAGGCCCGATGATTCAAGCTTTTCCAAGTCGTCGGATTCCAGCCCCAAAGCCCAAGACGAAGAGGGAAGAGCCCAGAACAACAACGCGCAAACGACAATCGTCATCCAAGCAAAGGACCTAGCCTTTTTTATGGTTTTCATTTTTTCTCCTTTCAACTAGTCCTTGAAGTCGACTATCAAGAAAAAGAGAAAGAAAGTCTGTAGTCAGGCCTTATGGAATAGAGGTGATGCGCTGTCTACAAAGTAAAATTCCTGTTCAGACGGCATACACCAAAAATACGAAAATAGACAATAAGAAACACTTCGGCCAAACTTTAAGCATCGACGAAATCCGACCACCGGACCCAAGGACAGAGGATGCTAGCCGAAAACAGCAAGAACGCCGCCCAACCAGACAACGCATCGTCTCATGACCCGCTGCAGAACGAAGCGATCACGATTCTGTGCCTGGCGTGGTTTGCGCTACTGGTAAGCACCCCGTTCTTCATCGAAGCGCATCGCCTGCCTTCGGTATTCTCTTCGGCCTACGCTTTCATCGCCCTTGGAATACTTGCGGGGGCAATCTGCGCAATGCTAGCCAAGCAGAAGTTACCAAGCGCGGTTTTGCCAAAAGCAAAGCCGGTGATTCTGCTTGCGGGCTTGGTTATAACAACCATCCTTGTTGTGCCTGAATGGTATTTCCATCTACGAGCTTTTGCCGGGTCGGCGCTTTCCATGGAAGAGATTGCCCCCTACGTGCCGCTCATGGTGACCTTCGCAGATATCCAGGCAGCCCCATTCGGAAATCTTTCGTCCTTGCATCACTTACTGTTCTTTACAGCTGGGCTCTGCTTCGCCACCGCAACAACGCTGCAATTCAAGATTCCTAGCCCCGAGTCTCCAAGCAACAGCTCCGACCCAACCAATCAAAAGCAGCAGATCAAGCTGATCGCGGGGCTTTTCACTTGCGGGGTCCTGCATCCAGGGGTATGGGGATGGCTCGCCCACACTTACGGAACCGACTGGGACGAAGCCGTCATGCATGACTTATTGGGATTTATGGGATCTTCCATCTTCGCAATAGCAATTGGCATAGGCCTGGCTTTTATCCTGTACTGGAGCAACAAGAAACTCAGCGTCCAGGCAAGCGCCCTGCTTGCTTCTTTTGCGCTCGGAGAACTAGCCTGGAACCTAATTGCCCGCTGCGGCAACGCAAACGAGAACATCGTTCTTGTCGCGCCATGGGCCGCACTGCTACTTATGGCGCTCGAGGCTCTGCTGGTCTATTCGATTTTCCATGCAAAAGACTTAACGAACTACGAAAGCAATCCAGCGGAAGGCCCGCAGGAGCAAACAACTCACGCCAGCAAAAAAGAGCTCCTCGACACTCGCAAGCTCACCGAGCGAGAACGCCAATCGGTCGAACTAGCTCTACAAGGAAAGACTTCCGGCGAATCCGCCGAGATTATCGGAGTAGCCGCATCAACGGTTCGCACCTATCTACGCCGTGCCTGCCAAAAGCTCGAAATTGAGAGCATTGACGAACTACAAGGAAACGGGAAAGCGGATGATGGCGCGAAAACGCCATCGGACAGCTCCGAAAGCAAGCGGTCAAGCACGAGCGAAGGTGTCGAGCTGCCATCTGCCGGTGCCACAAACCCTCAAAAGCACAAAGAAATCAGCCTGAGCCTGATTCTTCTGGTCTTGCTTGGCGCGGCATTTCTACTTCCCCATCAATATGTCGGAACCGTAGCTAGCTGGAATTCAAGCCACAGCGTTGTTATAGGCTGCGGCCTTGGCTTGATGATGGCGGGCGGACTCTTAGCGCTAACGCAACGCGTTTGCTCAAATTGGCTGGTTCCAAAGCGAAGCCAAATGTTTTGCTTGGCAGCGCTTTTCCTCTCGGGAACAGCGCTTACGTTTCTCCAATACGCCTTTACGCACGAATTTAATCTTGCAAGCCAAAGCATGCTACTTTTCTTGATTGCAGTTGCAGGCATAGCATTCGGATTGTCTTTAGGGCTGTCAACGAAAATAAAAAACGAAGGACTGGCAGGCAACCGGAAGCTCAACAAGGTGCTTTGCCTGGTCGCGCTCATCCTCGTAGCCGTAAGCTATCTTAGTGATACCTGCTGGGTTGCCCTAAGCGAGTTTTCTCTTGTTGCCTATTGTTTGTTTAAGGCGTTCGGAGCGCTTAAAAGCAAAAGCTTGGAGGCCGGTGCAGGCGCGGCTCCCCTCCCCAAAATGGAAGCGTGCCTCTTCGTTCTTGCGGCTTTTCCCTTTGGAGTGATAACAGGCGAACTTTGGCGCGGCTTGCAAAATCCCTTGCTTCTGGCCGTCTATGTCATCTTCCTTGCAGCCACCCTGGTCCTTTACGCAAGCCATAACCGCGAAAAAGACAGAGCAAGCGTCACATCGTTTGTTTGCCTTGACATACTCACCGCGATTGCCATAGCGGCAGGAATCCCTCACGCCTTGCTCATACTGTGCGCCCTCGCGCTCTTGAAAGGCAGAGCGCCTACCTGCGCCCAGGCTTTCATGGTCATTGGAATCGGTACAGGGCTTTCTCTGGGACGTTTAGGCTTCGACACTTGGCGAGATATCCTAGGCGCCAGCTTCACCACCACGGAAAGCTTTGGCGCCAATGTTGCCTCTGCGGCGGCGGGCCCTGCGCTCATGATTGTCATTACGATGCTTGGTTTGGCCTCCTTCTCATACCTGGTCAGCCTTTATAAAAGCGAGGGAGACCTTGGCTTCAGCCTCGACAAAGAAGAGCGCGACATCCTGTTGCTGCGCAGCAAAGGAGTCAACGAGCTGGAAGCCTTGGTGCTGGCTAAAATCGCTCAGGGCAAAACCGGACCGCAAATCGCACGCGAATTGCATTATTCGCTCGGCACGATCAACGGCCTCAGGTCCCACGCCTATCAGGCTATCAACGTGCACAGCAAACAAGAACTGGTCGAACGGGGATGGTAACGTTTTTCCGTACCAAATCCTTACGCCACAAGGCCCAAGCTGC
>JAUMVJ010000009.1 GCA_030530215.1 Coriobacteriia bacterium | reverse complement strand
CCTTTGGAGGCTCGATAGCGCCGAAAACGCTCGTTTTGAAACTCAAACGCCCTTTAGTCTGCAAGCCGCCAGCTGCAATCGCAAGTGAATCAGCGCGGGTGGCTTGCGCACCGCTCGCAAAACCCCAGGTCGCAGGTCTTCGCCATTCGTGAGCAAAGAGAGTAGTCTCAGGTGGCTTGCTTATGAGTTGGCGAACGGGCCTTCAGGATTCAGAGCAAACATGCTGGTAGAATAGGATTCTCAAATCAATGGCAGGAGATCGACGATGGCAGACGGCCAAAACAGGAAGCCCATCCTCACAATAGAGCAGCAAATCATGCACCTGAAGCAGAAGGGCGTCTCCTTCGAGCTGTGCGCCGAAGCGGAAGCCGTACGCATCCTGGCCGGCCAAGACCACTATTTCAGACTCGCTGCCTACCGCGTGCTGTTCCCCAAACGCGTGGGCGGGCCGCGAGACGGCCAATACGCCGGGCTCGACTTCGGGCACCTTGTCGACCTCGCCGCCATCGACCGCGAGCTTCGCGGCTTCCTGCTGCCCCTGACTCTCGATGTGGAGAACTCCGCGAAGACCAGGCTAATCGAGCGCATTACCGAGAAGCCAGGCGAGGACGGCTACTCGATCCTTTCCGACTACCTCGCCGCCCTCAACCACGGCGACCGCAACCGCAGGGAAGGCGAGCTCAGGCGCCTGCGGAACGACGCCTACCTGGGACCGCTCGTCTCGAGGTACCCGATTGGCGAGATGCCTGCGTGGGTGTTTCTCGAACTTTCGTCCTTCGGCGCCTTCGCCGACTTTTACCTCTTCTGCGCCAATCGGTGGGGCGATTCCGGAATGAGGGACGAACACTACATGCTCAGGCGCGCGAACTCGCTGCGAAACGCCGCGGCGCATTCGAGCGCCATCGTGAACGGGTTTGGCTCTCCGTCGAGCGCACCGCAGCTGAGGTACCCGGCACCGTTGGCCGCGGCTCTCGGCGAAATCGGCATGTCCAAGCGCCTCAGGCGCTCGAAGATGCGCAATCCGCGCATCCTGCAGATGGCCGTTCTCGCTTACGCCTACTCCAGATTCGTTCCCAGGGAGAAAGCGGAGGGAACCCCCGAGAGGCTGCTCGCGCTTGCCGATAGATCCAAGCTTCACGGCGACTGGTACGCGAGCAACACAGTGATAACCTCGTCGCACGACTTCATCGCGAGGGTCTTCGGGGCTTGGCTCGGGTAGCCCCTCTTTCCAGCAGCGCGGGTATCACCGTTCACGATCAATGCGTGTGCACCCAAATACCCGCGGGATTGACAATGGGGCGTTTAGCTGCATAATAGTTACTAGTTAGAAACCCTCGGGTTTGCGGGGCAGGATCGTGAAAGCGATTCTGCCCTATTTTTTTCCTCTGTCTACTCCAAATCAAGCAGTTCGAAGATAGCCTGTAGGTGTCCTCATGGGCGCCTTTTATTTTCAGGGAATCAGTCGTGAGCTAATGAACGCGGTCATCGGCCGCTTCATGAACGAGCGACCGGCTTGACCTAGATTGAACCGTCTTCATCTCCGTCTAGGCGCCGGCAATCAACATCGTAAATCCGGGGTTATGGCTCAAAAAGTGTGTAAGGGGTCTTTCCGCTACCGCCTGAACTCGGTGGGCATATGGAACTCGTTCCAGTCGATCCCGCAGCCGTAGCCATCGCCCCCGTCTCCACCGGATTTCCTCTTCGCCGCCGCGGCGAAGAGGCCTGTCACGTCCTCGTCCCTCGGCATCGTCCTCAATATCTCGGCAGCCGAGGGCGGGCACTCGGTGTGCATCAGCAGCCATCAGAAGCAGGCCTTCGCCTCGTGCACGGTCGACAGGCCCCTGTGGTCCCGCAGCATCGCTCTTAGCTGGGCGTTCGTGCTCTCGATGCAGTTGTTCGTCGACGGCCAGGAGCCGCCGTGCCCCTGCCGCATCTCGACGAACGTGAAGAGCTGACCCGACCTGACTAGGCCGTCCAGGCCGCTTCTGGCCGTTCGGAGCCTCTCGTGCACGTATCTCCTCCTGCCGTCCTCGATGCGGAATTCCCCCAGGAACCGCTCCCACCTCGCATGCCATTCGGCGTACGAGGCCAGCCATGCCGCGGCCGACCCGGCGTCGCAGACCTTCAGCGGTCTGAGCGCGATGACGTAGAGCTCCTGGCCGCATGGGAGCTTCGGCCGGCTCGTGGTGCACCTTTTGACCTGGCAGAACGCGTGGAATGTGCACCTCTGCAGCCTTGTGCGGGGCCATACGGCCCTTGCTGCCTTGGCGAAGCCGGCGCCGCCGTCGGTGACTGCCATGGCGGGCGCGGGGACGCGCGCCATCAGCGCCGCCCAGGCCGCGGAGCATTCGCTGCGGGCCAGCTGCCAGGCAAGCACGTGCTCGGGGCTCCTCGCCACCAGCACCACCGCCCGCCGCCCCAGCCAGATGCCGTCGAGGTGCACGACGTCGCAGACCTCGCCCGTGGCCCGGGCTATGGGCCATATCCCCCAGAACTCCGAGGTCATGCGCTTGAACGTCGCCCTCGAGCGGCCCATGTCGGCCTGCGTGCGCCGCGACAGCAGCCAGCCCAGGAGCATGTCGAGCCTCTTGGCGGAGTTGTCGATCCTGCGCACCGACGACGAGCCGCAGCCCGGGCAGCGCCACCTCCTGCGCCCGGCGCCGGTCTTCCCGTTGCTGCTCATGGCCTTACCGCAAAGTGGACACCTCGGCCTATCCATGGATGGCTCCCGTCACTAGGCAACTTTTCTCAAGAAAAGCGTCCGCTGACCAGGCATGTCAAGAGGAGTACCTACACACTTTCCGAGCCACCGGGAAGTTGGGCCGCATCAACTTGGAGGCCTGTTTTCGATGCTCGACGTGGCGATATGGTCGGAAATTTACACACTTTTTGAGCCATTACCCGGTCTGGATTACGTCGAGGTGTGGCTAATTCAACTGCTGGAGGAGGCGCGCTTTTTTGCGCGATTCGATTTGGATGACATGGTTGAACATTTGGAGTCTTGGTGTCCAGACTATCGGGGATTGCTAATCAACCTGTATGAACCAATTCGCGATCGCTTTGCTTGATAGACGACAGTGCGTCCCGATAGCGCCGAGGCGCACTAATCGAACCATAAAAATCACTTGAATATTGGGGGCGGAAGCTCCGAGCCCATCCTCTTTCGTCGAGCCTGCTTCAGCCAGTTTTACTTAAAGGCGCTGATGCCGCTGAAGAACTTGCTGTATGTCCTGCCGTCCTCCTTTTTTCCGGGGGAGCGCCGCAATCTTCCGCCACCGAATTTTTCGCGCTCATTCTTGACAACGACGTAGCGTCATCGGAAAAAATATAATGGATACCGTGTTACGAAGAGGCAATGATGTGCAAACCTATTGGTCAAGACAGCAAAGAACCCGATCAGAATCTTATGACGGTTGGGGAATTAGCCGCTCGTGTGGGCGTTACCGTTAGAACTATTCAGTACTACGACCAACGCGGTTTGCTTCATCCCACCTGCAAGGGCGAACAAAACCTCAGGCTGTACTCGAAAGTTGACGAAGAGCGCTTGTATCGTATCGTCACGCTTAAATGTTTGGGCCTGTCTCTTTCCGAAATTCAGCAAAGCGAAAATCAAGAAGTGCAAGAAGAGTTGACAGCTGCTCTTTCCAAGCGGGAGAGGGAGCTCGAGCAGAAAAGCACCGATATTCTTCGCGAGATGAATACGCTAAACGAATTGAAATCTCACGTCGAGTCTGGAGAAGATACCGGATGGCAAGCGCTTGCAGAAGCGGTTGGCGCAGCAAAAGAGCGCGAGAATACTCTTTGGTTTGCTATTGCCGGCGAATCGAGCGGTAATGTGCCCGTGCCTGAGCTTTCGAAAGACGATATTCGCGCTTGGCATGAATTGATGGGCGATACGATTGAGGCAATGCATGATGGGGTGCTGGTTTCGGACGAGCGAGCTCGGCAGCTGGCTATCCGCTTTTCTGCATTGGGCGGTATGAGCCATGCGCTTGCGGGACTCAAGCGATTAGCCAATCAGCGCAAAACCGGTCCAAAGCAATATGGCCGTGATTTCTATGCTGGCATTCAACGGCGCACGCTGAGCTTTCTTCAAGATGCTCTTGCGTATTTCGACCTCGAATAGCCGATTCGGTTGGCGATGTGCGGCAAGTGGCTCTTCTGCGACCGTTTGCCCTTTCCCGTCGTTTGGTGTTGACGACGACGTTGCGTCGTTCGATATCGTCCTTTTTCGCGATAAGGAAGCGAGAGAGGAGCAGCTGATGATCGTATCGTGGATGACCACGAATTGCTGCAATTTGAAGTGCGCTCACTGTTATCAAAACGCCGATGAGCGCAATGAGAGCGAACTTTCTACCCGTGAAGCGAAAGCCATGATTTCTCAGATTGCTCAAGCTGGTTTCAAGGTCATGATTTTCAGCGGCGGCGAACCGCTTTTGCGCGGCGATATCTTCGAATTGGTGGAGCATGCGGCGTCATGCGGGTTGCGTCCAGTGTTAGGGACCAACGGGACGCTGATCACGCCAAAGGTCGCGCGGCGCCTGAAAAGCGCGGGCGCCTGTGCCATGGGGATCAGCATCGATAGCGTCAATCGGGAAGAGCACGATAGTTTTCGCGGGGTGCAGGGCGCTTACGAGGCTGCGCTTTCGGGCATTGGGGCATGCAGGGAAGCGGGGCTTCCGTTTCAGATTCACACGACCGTCACCGATTGGAACCGTGAAGAGATTTGCGACATAACCTGGTTCGCAAAAGAGCTCGGCGCGATGAATCATTCGATATTTTTTCTCGTGCCGGTTGGTCGCGGCGCGGATATCACAGATGAGATTATCGGTATCGAGCAAAATGAGAAACTGCTCGCCGATATCTTGCGCACGGGTCGCGAGGTAGGCATAGAAGTGAAGCCGACGTGTGCCCCGCAGTTCATGCGCATCGCCGACCAGATCGGTATCGAAACGCGCTACAGCCGGGGCTGCTTGGCGGGTCTTACGTATTGCGTGGTGGGGAGCGAGGGCATTGTGCGTCCTTGCGCTTACATGCAAGAGGCGGCAGGCGATGTTCGCACGCAGCCTTTCGATGAGATTTGGCGTACCAGCCCTCTTTTCCAAAAGTTGCGCACTCGGGCGTATAAGGGCTCGTGCGGCGTTTGCGAATACGAGTCCGTTTGCGGCGGATGCCGTGCCCGGGCCGCTTTCTATCACGACGGAGACGTCCTGGAACAGGACGATTATTGCGCGTGGGGCGGACGGGCTTGATAGGACTACTCGTTTTATTCCAGACAGCGCCGTCCGGGCGCTTTATCGCAAAAGCGATATCTAGCAAGTGGTTAATGAAGAGCGCAAAGGAGCACGCATGAATCCTATCAAGAAAGTTGTATTCGTATCTGTTGGTTGCCTGTGCGTTGCCTTGGGCATCGCCGGTGCATTCTTGCCCGTATTGCCCACGACTCCGTTTCTCCTTGCTGCGGCCTTTCTGTTTTCGCGCAGTTCGCAACGATTGAATAACTGGCTGATCAAAACGAAAGTGTATAAAGCATATGTCGAGCCTATCAATTCCGGCGAAGGCATCCCTCTTTGCAAGAAAGCCTCGATATTGGGCGTTTCCTATGTCGTTATGGCAATAAGCGCATTTGCGGTTGCCCGTCCTTCGGTATGGGTCATTTTAGGTTGCGTGGCGGTGTTCTTGTTCTGGCTGATCGGGTTCCATGTTCCAACGGCTTCCGCAAAAGGGGCTGAATGATGGGGGAGCAGCAGGCTATCATCGATTGTCTGTCCGAGGCGGGCAGTCACATGACCGCCTCGGCTGTGCATGCCGCGCTTGCCGAGGGCGGCCGCAAGGTTTCGTCTGCCACGGTGTATCGCCAGCTGGAGAAGCTCGTTCTTGAAGGCGTCGTTGTGAATCTCAAGAATCCGAATTCAACGCCGTTAACGTGTTCGGGAAAGGAAACCCCAACGCTGCGTTCGCGCAGTACTTCAGCGGCGAGAACTTCCTGAACCCCCTGACCAACTCGCAAAACGGTGAGTTCCCGCTGTTCAGCGTGACCTTCGAGTCGGGATGCCGCAACAACTGGCACGTGCACCATGCGAAGAGCGGTGGTGGCCAGGTTCTGATCTGCACCGCCGGCGAGGGGTGGTACCAGGAGGAGGGCAAGGCCGCGCGAGAGCTCGTCCCTGGCGCCGTCGTGGTGGTCCCGGCAGGCGTCAAGCACTGGCACGGCGCCAAAGTCGACAGCTGGTTTTCGCACATCGCCATCGAGGTTCCCGGAGAGGACTGCTCGAACGAGTGGCTCGAACCCGTCGACGACGCCGCATTCGCAAAGCTGGGTTAACTACATTTAATTTGCGGACAATTCAGACGTGCAGTACCCCTAGGGAACCTGAACGGCCCGCCCTCGTGCGATTCGAAGGCGGGCCGTGGCTTAATCAAAGGGGCACTGTGCGTTTTTCGCTATTCCCACTCAATAGTGGCAGGCGGCTTGGACGTGATGTCGTAGCATACGCGGTTGGCACCGGGGACCTCAGCCACGATGCGGCCGCTGATCTTGGCCAGCACATCGTAGGGCAGCTTTGCCCAGTCGGCGGTCATGGCATCGGACGACTCAACTGCGCGCAAGATGATGGGGCGCTGGTAGGTGCGCTCGTCACCCATGACGCCCACGCTCTTGATGTCGGGCAGCACGGCGAAGTATTGCCAGCAGCTGTGCTCGCTGTTGCGCTCGCCGGTCTCTTGGAACAAACGCTCGTTGTACGCATCCAGCTCCTCGCGCACGATGGCGTCGGCGTTCTTCAAAATCTCCAACTTCTCGGGGCTCACCGCACCGATGATGCGGATGGCCAAACCGGGGCCGGGGAAGGGCTGTCTGTGCACGATGTGGTCGGGCAGCCCCAGCGCCGTGCCCAGCGCGCGGACCTCGTCCTTAAAGAAGTGGTCCAGCGGCTCGATAAGGTCGAAGTGTACGCCTTCAGGGAAGGGAATCAGGTTGTGGTGGCTCTTGATAGTCGAAGCCTTGCCGCCCGTCTTGCGCGCGCCGCTCTCGATGATGTCGGGGTAGATAGTGCCCTGTGCCAGGTACTTAACGGGCTTGCCGTCAGTTTCAAGCTGCTGGGCAACCGCGAAGAACTCTTTCCAGAACTGCGTGCCGATGATGCGACGCTTTTCCTCGGGTTCGGTCACGCCGTCAAGCAGCTGCGCGTAGCGATCCTCGGCGTGCACATGGATGAAGTCCACGTCAAATTGCTTGGTGAAAACTTCCTCAACTTGCTCGGGTTCGTTCTTGCGCAGCAATCCATGGTTAATGAACACGCAGGTCATCTGCTTGCCGATAGCGCGTGCGCCCAGTGCGGCAACGACGCTTGAGTCTACGCCGCCGGAAAGCGCCAAAATCACGCGATCGCTGCCAACCTTGGCGCGGAAGTCGGCGGTCATGGTCTCTACCAAATTGTCCATGGTCCAGCTGGCCTCAAGGCCGCATACCTTGAACAGGAAGTTCTTAAGCATCTGCTGGCCGTACTCGGAATGCTTGACCTCGGGGTGGAACTGCGTGGTATAGATCTTACGCTCGGCGCACTCCATGGCAGCCACGGGGCACACGTCGGTGCTTGCCGTCACGGTAAAGCCGGCGGGCACCTCGGACACGGCGTCGCGGTGGCTCATCCACACGGTTTGGGCTTCGGGGGTACCCTCGAAAAGCGCGCCATGTGCTACATGCAGCTCGGCCGGGCCGTACTCGCCCTTTTCGGTGTGGCCAACGGTGCCGCCAAGTTCCACGGCGATGGTCTGGTGTCCGTAGCAAAAGCCCAAAATCGGCAAACCGAGTTCTAGCACCTTAGGGTCGATCTTCGGTGCATCGTCTGCGTAAACGCTTGCCGGGCCGCCCGAAAGGATGATGGCGGAAGGCTTGGCCTCCATGATTTCTTCAGCCGAGGCATCGCAGGGCAGGATTTCAGAGTAGACGTTAAGGTCGCGCACGCGTCGCGCGATAAGCTGGCCGTACTGAGCGCCAAAATCAAGGACGATGACCTTCTGCGTTGTGTCGGATGAAGCCGCCATGGTACTCCTTGGATCGTTGTTTTTGGATAATTGCCTATGATAGCGCAAAGGACATTTACCAAAGCTCATTTACTTCGTCATGATTATGTGGAAGAAGGACCTTAGGTGAGCGCATCGGCTCCCCGGTTGCTACAATGGCTCTCCAACTCTCAAGCGACAGGAGTATTTGCATTCCATGGACATTTCAGTGATCGTTGAATTTTTGAAGGCATTCCTCTTCGGCATCGTGGAGGGCATCACCGAATGGCTCCCTATCTCCTCAACGGGCCACATGATGCTCCTCAACCAGTTCGTCAACCTGGATGTCTCGCCTGCGTTCTACGACGTGTTCCTGGTCGTCATTCAGCTGGGCGCCATCATGGCGGTGCTTATCCTGTACTTCCATAAGCTCAACCCCTTCTCCCATAAAAAATCCGCCGAGCAGAAAAAGCTCACCTGGGGTATTTGGGGCAAGGTCGTTGTGGGCTCCATCCCTGCGGCCATCATCGGGCTAGCTTTTGACAACTGGATGGAGGAGCACGTTACCAACAACTCCGACATCGCCTACATCGTGGTCGCCTGCGCGCTCATTTTCTACGGCATCCTGTTCATCATCATCGAGTTGAACAATCGCCGTCGCTTGCGCCAACTTAAAGAAGAGGGGCTCCAGGGTGCCTCTGGCGCTGGTGGGGGAGTACTCGATGCTTCCGGTGCAGTGAAGAGCCAAGCCAAACCCAACGCCAAGGGTTTCCACGGCAAGCACAGCCCCGAGGCCGTCGAGGCCATGACGGGCGGCATCACTGCTGCGTTCGAGGCGGCAAGCGCCGAGCAGAAGGCCGAGCGCCCCTTCGACCCTTATGTGGACATCGCCGACGATCCCGATGACGCCTCCAATGCTGTGTCCAAGGTCACCAACTTTGGCGAGCTTGGCTTCGGCCGTGCCTTCATCATCGGCATCTTCCAGGCGCTAGCCATCGTTCCCGGCACCAGCCGCTCCGGCTCGATCATCATCGGCTCCATGCTTTTGGGCTGCTCGCGCACCGTGGCAACCGAGTTCGCTTTCTTCTTGGCCATTCCCATCATGTTCGGTTGGAGCCTTCTTAAGTTCTTTAAGCATGGTTTTGCTTACAGCGGCCTTGAGTGGGCAATCTTCGCCATTGGCATCGTCACGGCCTTTGTTGTTTCGATCCTTTCCATCAAGTTCCTTATGAGCTACATCAAGAAGAACGACTTCACGGCCTTCGGCGTGTACCGCATCGTACTTGGTGCTCTGGTGCTGCTGTTCTTCGGCGGCCAGGCAGCGGGCTGGTTCTTGCTCTAGGCGCTGGTCTGTCGCTTGGGATGGCCCGTTAGCCAGCGTGGCCTGCCGTCCTGTCAGCTGGCCCGGCCCGGCTTCCTTTTGGATTGGAACCCCCACCAAGCGTCCCGCTAAAGGGCTTTCCAATATAAAGAAGCTGTGCCGCACTTTCTGCGTCGCTTCCTCGGCGCTTGGATGATAATGGTGAAGCCCCGTTGCTGCGGGGCTTTGTTTTCGTGATTTTGGAAGGTTTCTCTATGCCCATCGATTTAGATAGCCTTAACCCTGCGCAAAAGGAAGCGTGCTTGTGCACCGAAGGCCCCCTGCTCGTCTTGGCGGGCGCGGGCTCGGGCAAAACGCGCGTGCTCACTCACAGGATTGCCCATCTGGTTGAGGATTTGAACGTGGCGCCCTGGGAGATAATGGCAATCACCTTCACCAACAAGGCCGCTGCCGAGATGCGCGAGCGTTTAGGTTCCCTCATCGGCGCCTATGCGCGCGGCATGTGGGTGTCTACCTTCCATAGCATGTGCGTGCGAATCCTTCGAAGCGACTGCGAGCGCCTGGGTTTTCAGAAGGGTTTCACGATTCTTGACGACGACGATCAAAAGCGCATGGTCAAGCAGATTATGGCCGAGCTCAACATCGACGAGCGCCGTTATCCCGAGCGTGCCTTGCGCAATAAGATTTCCGTGCTGAAAAACGACTTGGTTACCGCCGAGGCGTACGAGGACAAATCCGATGACCCGATGGCCAAAACGGTCGCGCGCGTTTATACACGCTTGCAGGAGCGCGCGAAGTCCCAGAATGCAATGGACTTCGACGATCTGCTTTTGTACACCCACCTGCTGTTCAAGTACCACCCTGATGTGCTTGAAGCCTATCAAAGGCGCTTTAAGTACCTGCTGGTAGACGAGTATCAAGACACCAATCATGCCCAGTACGTGCTCACTCAGCAGCTGGCGGCCCTGCATAAGAACATCATGGTTGTGGGCGACGACGACCAGTCCATTTACTCATGGCGCGGCGCCGATTTGCGCAATATCCTAAGCTTCGAGAGCGATTACCCCGAGGCCCTCGTGGTCAAGCTCGAGCAAAACTACCGTTCAACGGGTAATATCCTGGCGGCAGCCAATGCGGTTATCGAGAACAACGCAACGCGCAAGCGCAAGCGCCTGTTCACGACCTCGGAAGACGGCGAGAAGATCCAGGTCTACACGGCCTCCGACGAGCGCGACGAAGGCCGCTGGATTGCCGGCGAGATCGAGAAGCTCCATGGCATGAAAGGTATTTCTTACAATCAGATGGCGGTGTTCTACCGCACTAATGCTCAGTCGCGCATGCTTGAAGATATGCTGATGCGCGCCGGCGTTCCCTATAGGCTCGTCGGCGGCACGCGATTCTTCGATCGTGCCGAGATTCGCGACGTCATGGCCTATCTCAACCTGGTGGTCAACCCTGCCAACGACATTGCGGCTCAGCGCATCATTAACGTGCCTCGTCGCGGCATTGGTAAAACTTCGGTCGAGCGCATTCAGTATGTCGCGCGCGAAAACGCCTGCACTTTCTTGCAGGCCTGCGAGCTCTGCACGCTCGATCCTGATATTCGCGCTGCCACGCGCAAGGCCATAGCTCAGTTTGTGGGCATCATCCGCGAGGCTCAAAATTATTCGGGTGACCTGCGCAAGGTCGTCGAGGCGATTATCGACAAGGCCGGCATCATCGAGGCCTACCGGGCCGAGCATACCGACGAGGCCGATGGTCGCATTGAGAACATTGAAGAGTTGTTAGGTGTTGTTGATGAGTTCGTCGAGACCCACGACGAGGCCGAGGCGCTCTACGAGGCGCCGACGGTTTCTGCTGCAACGGATGCTGCGGCAAACGCTCCGGTCGTTGATGCCGCTACCATCCCGACTGCGGCTTCCGCTACCGCCCCGACTGCAGGTACCGCCGCTGCCGCTAATGCGGCAGGCCCTGACTCCTCCTTACTTGCCCTTCAGGCGCAAGCCGCGACCGAGCCCCCGGTGCGCACCTTCCAGGGCGACAGCCTCTCCGATTTCGTTGAGTGGGTTACGCTGCGTACCGACATGGACACCATGGATGAAGACGGCAAAGCGGTGACCATGATGACGATCCATGCAGCCAAGGGCCTTGAGTTCGACATCGTGTTCGTTTCGGGTATGGAAGAGTCCCTATTCCCGCACGGCAACTCCGCAACCGACCCCGCTGGCTTGGAAGAGGAGCGCCGCCTGGCTTATGTTGCCATCACGCGTGCCCGCAAGCGCCTGTTCCTTACCAACGCCTTCGCGCGCAAGATCTTCGGTCAAACGCAAAGCAACCCCCGCTCACGCTTCATTGGCGAGATCCCGCAGGAGTTGCGCTACGCAAGCGGCATGGGCTCAAGCGGTTTCTCGGGCTCCGGCTGGGAAAAGCGGGGGAGTCGTCGCGGCATCTCCGGTTCCGGCACCGAAGCGGGCGGCGGCCGCGTCTTCGGCACTTCGAGTGCATCCGGCTCGCGCAATCGCAGCGTTTCGGGAGGCGCGCGCCCCAAGGCCGACGTTGGCAAAAAGGCGGCAGCGAACATGAGTTTTGCCGCAGGTGATGTTGTCGACCACAAGGTTTTCGGCCGCGGCAAGGTGATCTCGGTCGAGGGCGACACCCTGCAGGTTCGCTTCCAGCGCACTGGCCAAACCAAGAAGCTTCTAAAGGATTACGCACCTATCGTGAAGGTGGGGTAAAATTCGTTAACGTGTGCACATTTGTGCGCTTACATAGAAATAAATGCCGCGTTTTCGCGCTGGCAAGGCAGATCGATAAACAAGGAAGGTTGGCAATCCATGGCGGATACCATCAAGATCGTGGGCCATAAGAACCCCGACAACGATTCAATCGCGGCAGCAGTCGGCTACGCATATCTGAAGAACGCGCTTGAGGCTGCAAAACCCGAGCCCGAGGCCACCTACGTGGCATGCACCTTGGGCGCTCTACCCCAGGAAAGCGCAACCATCCTTGCCGAAGCTGGCCTGCCCGCTCCCGAGCTCATCGAGTCCGTCGGTGCAGGCGACAAGGTGATCCTGGTCGACCACAATGAATCAACCCAGATGGTCGATGGCATCGCCGACGCCGAGATCATCGAGGTCGTCGATCATCACCGCATCGCAGGCGATGTGGTCACCGGCAACCCCATCCTGTACCTGAACATTCCCGTTGGCTCCACGGCGACCATCATCAGCAAGCTCTATGAGCAGCTCGGCGTCGAGCTTACCCCTGCAATCGCTAAGGTTCTGCTGTCTGCGATCATGACCGATACCGTCATCACCAAGAGCCCCACCTGCACCGATTACGACCTGATTCAGGCCGACAAGCTCGGTGCAATCATCGGCAAGAAGCCTACCGAGTTTGGTCTTGAGGTATTCCAGATGCGCGGCGGCGACAACGATCTGTCCGTCGAGGAGCTGTGCACCCACGACTCCAAGGAGTTCAAGAAGGGCGACGAGGTTTACATGGTTGCCCAGCACGAAACGGTCACCCTCGACGTCGCCATGGAGCGCGAGGCCGAGTATCGCGAGTTCCTGAAGAAGAAGGTCGCCGATAACGGCTACAAGTTCGCTCTGCTCTTGGTCACCGACATCTTCAACGAGGGCTCCAAGTTCATCTGCGAGGGCGACGTTGCTCCCGTTTCCGAGGCCTTCGGCATCGACGCCACCAAGGCTGAGTGGGTGGATGGCATTCTTTCCCGCAAGAAGCAGGTTATTCCGCCGCTTTCGTAGAAGGCGCGGCGGCGCGGTTTTAGCTCCGTCGCTCCCGCAAATAACGTGAAAGCACCTATGGTATGAACGAAGCATTTACCCGGCGTATCGACGCTCGACTGATCTTCTCCGTTATCGCTTGTGGAATCATGTCCTTTTCCGGCGTGGTGGTCGAAACGGCGATGAACATCACCTTTCCTTCGCTTATGAGCGAATTTTCCGTGGACACGGCAACCGTGCAATGGGTGACAACCGGGTATCTGCTCGTTCTTACCGCCATCATGCCATTGTCTTCGTTTCTTAAACGTCGTTTCCGAAACAAGACCTTATTTGCTGCAGCTATCTGCTGTTTTGCCGCGGGCACAATTGCTTGTGCTGTGGCGCCGGTGTTTTCTGTGCTCATTTTGGGCCGCCTGGTGCAAGGCATCGGCACCGGATTGGCGCTTCCTCTTATGTTCAACATCGTTCTTGAGCAGGCGCCTATAGAAAAGATGGGCCTAATGATGGGCATTGCCACGCTTATCACTGCGATGGCCCCGGCGGTTGGCCCCTCGGTTGGTGGTCTTATCGTTACGCTGTGGGGCTGGCGCCAGATTTTCCTGGTGTTGCTGCCTTTCTTGGCCTTTTCGACGGTGGCTGGCCTTTTGTCGCTGCGTCAGGTAAGCGAGCTCGAGAGCGTTTCGTTCAGCCTTCCTCAATTCGTGCTGCTTTCGGGCGCTTTCGTCTGTTTTGTCTTCGCCACGAGTTCTGCAAGCACCGCAGGTTGGCTTAGCGCGCAGGTTCTTGGCCTGCTTATTGCTGGCATCGCGCTTGTCGCTGCATTCGTGCTTTTGTCCAAGCGCAGCAGCAATCCGCTTATTCGAATCGACGTTTTTCAGAACGGTCCGTTTTCAGCCTGCCTCGTTTACGTGATTTTGTTGCAGGTCATCGTGCTTGGTCTGGGCTATCTGCTTCCTTATTACGGCCAGGTGGTAAATGGGCAAGACGAATTCGGTGCAGGATGCTTGCTGTTGCCCGGCTGCATTGTCGGTGCGATCCTGGCGCCGTTTGGTGGAAGGATCCTCGATCTTTTCGGCGCAAAGCGTCCTCTTGGTTTCGGTTCTCTATGCCAACTGGCAGCTATGGCCCTATTCGCATTTTTGACCATCGGTGCGGCTCCCTGGACCTTTGCGCTGATCTACGTGCTCATTCCAATAGCGCAGGGTTTTTCCGCGGCCAACTCGATTACTTATGGCTTGAGCTTCCTGCCTGCCGATCGCAAGACCGACGGAAACGCCACCTTCAACACCTTGCAGCAGCTCGGCGGCGCGCTTGGCACTGCGATTACGACCTCCATCGTTAACGCATCGCAGGCTCAGTCCTTAGATTTCGTTGCCGGAACCATCGCAGGCACGCAAATGTCTTTCTATTTGCTCCTGGGCATCTCAGCGTTGGCCCTTTGCTCCATGGTTGCAGCCTTCGTCGTTCGCAGCGGCAGGCGCTAGTTCGCTCTAGTTCTGCTGCTCTTGGCCTTCGGCTGCTGCGTTAATGGTGGCTCAGCCTTTGTCTTTAGTCTCCCGCGTTAATGAAGCCTCAGCTTCAGTTTTCGTCTCCCGTGTCAACAAAGCCTTGGCCTTACCCCTTATTTGCTGCGCCAACCAGCCTCCTAGCATTGGCGCCCCCGCAAAAAAAGAAGGACACCCTATTGGGTGCCCTTCCAGCAAGCTTTGTTTTGAGCCAAGCTTATTTGAGGTCTTCCAGACGGCCGTGCTTCTCGTAGCGCGTTAAGCGGCTTACCTTGTTGTCATCGTCCACGAAGACAACGCGGGGTGCGTTGGCGGGGTCGGCGAATTCCTCGGGGGTCATCTGGCAGTAGTTCATGATGATCACCTTGTCGCCTACGTTTACCAGATGGGCTGCAGCACCGTTCAGGCAGATCACACCGCTGCCAGGCTCGCCTGCGATGACGTAGGTCTCAAGACGGTTGCCATTGTTGTTGTCGGAGATGGTAACCAGCTCGTACTCGTTGATGCCAGCTGCTTCCATCAAATCCGAATCGATGGTGATGGAGCCGATGTAGTCAAGTTCCGCCTGAGTGACGGTTGCTCGATGGATTTTGCCTTTCAGCACATTGAGCAGCATATGAACTAAGACCAACCTTTCTAATGAGCAGCCAAGTGTTCTTGGCTTCAAGCCACAGCCTAAGCTGTGTTGGATTCAAGCATTCTTGCGCAACTAGGCGCGCCGTGCAAGTTTATTCTTCGAAATCGAACAAGTAGTTGTCGATCAGTCGGGTTTCGCCGATGTAGACAGCAATTGCCACCAGGCCCGCCTCGCCAAGTGCGTCGACGGGCTGCATGTTGCCAAGGTCAACCACCTCAACGTAGTCGATGCGAGACAAAGGCTCAGCTTCGATCGTCTTGCGAACAGCATCGCGCACGATGTCGGCGTTGCGCTCGCCGCCCTCGATGAGTTCCTGCGCCTTGAAGATGGAGCGCGACAAGCACAGGGCCGCCTTGCGCTCTTCGTCGGAGAGGTAGGTGTTGCGCGAGCTCTTAGCCAGGCCGTCCTCCTCGCGGACGATGGGGCAGCCGTAGACCTTCACGTTCATGTTGAGGTCGGCGACCATGCGCTTGATGATGGCAAGCTGCTGGGCGTCCTTCTGGCCGAAGAAGGCCTTGTCGGGCTGAACGATATTGAAGAGCTTGTTCACCACCGTGCAAACACCGCGGAAGTGCCCAGGGCGCTTAGCGCCGCACAAGCTGTCGGTCAGGGTTTCCATCTCCACGTAGGTGTTGTAATTCTTGGGGTACATTTCCTCGGGCTCGGGATGGAAGACCACGCTCACGCCCTTGCTCTCGGCGATTGCGGCGTCGCGCTCAAGATCGCGCGGGTAGCTTTCGTAGTCTTCGTTGGGCCCAAACTGAATCGGGTTTACGAAGACGCTCGTGACAACACGGTCGCACTCGGAAACAGCGCGCTCCATCAGCGACATGTGCCCTTCGTGCAAGGCACCCATGGTGGGGGTGAGTCCGATGGTCAGGCCCTCTGCCTTCCACTCGGCCACCTGTGCCTTCATCTCTGCAACAGTGGTGATGATTTTCATGAATCTCCCTTTCAATAGCTCAGCTTAGTCCTTGCCTTTGCGCTGAGCGGAATCGCGATGTTCAAATCCCCTTCGGGCTTAGTAGAGCTTATCGATAACCTCGTCATCGATTTTGTAGGTATGCTCCTGGGCGGGGAAGCTGCCGGCTTTAACCTCGGCGTCGTAATCTTTGAAAGCTTGCACCATGGCAGGCCCCAAGTTTGCGAAGTGCTTTACGAACTTGGGCTTGAAGTCGCTGAAGAGGGCAAGCATGTCCTGGTACACCAGAACCTGGCCGTCGCAGCCCGCGCCTGCCCCGATGCCGATGGTGGGGATAGTAAGCTTTTCCGAGATGAGTGCGGCAAGCTTTGCGGGAATGCACTCAAGAACAACGGCGAAAGCGCCAGCTTCCTGAATGGCCAGCGCATCATCGACGAGGGATTGCGCCGCCGCGGCGCTTTTGCCCTGAACTTTGAAGCCGCCAAAGGCGTTGACCGACTGGGGTGTAAGGCCGATGTGCGCGCAAACGGGGATGCCCGCCTGCGTGATGGCGCGGATCTGCTCGGCAACGCGCACGCCGCCCTCGAGCTTAACTGCGTTAGCGCGACCTTCCTTCATCAGGCGCCCGGCATTAATCACGGCCATCTCGATCGAAGGCTCGTAGCTCATGAAGGGCATGTCGGCAACGACGAGTGCGTTCTTCGCGCCGCGTGCAACGGCGGCGGTGTGATGGATCATGTCCTCCATGGTGACGGAGAGGGTGTCCTCGTAGCCAAGCATTACTTGGCCAAGGGAATCGCCTACCAAGATAGAGTTCACGCCAGCTTCGTCCTCGAGTTTGGCGGTGGAGTAGTCGTAGGCGGTGAGCATGGAGATCTTGGTGCCTGCTTCTTTCATCGATTGGAAAGTAGCGACGGTATTTTTCATGTCCCTCTTCTTTCTTATTGCATCAGACCAAAAGTTCCTTGAGCGGATATTTGACCGGCCTGATGTCGTCAGGGACACGTCTCCCGAATCAAACTCTCAACATTGTAGGCTCTGCGCGCGGTTTTAGCGGATGTTTTTTCGAATGGGGGGCAATTGGCTCTTGTTTTCGGCCTCGACTTAGAGTATGAACGGGTTCACGTTGGGTTTAGCGAACGCCCGGTTTCGTGGTATTTGAAGGTTTGGATTTCCGAAAAGCCGCAGGTCTTGGATCAGGCGGAGGCAACGTGGGGCCTCGCAGCTGCTCAGCTTGCATCTTGCTGGGACTTAGAGTGGCGATTCTTCCCGCTTTCATCGTGAAGAAAAAACTTAGGAAACACCCGGATACGTGGCGTTTGACACATGGATTTTACGCTGTTAAAGTTTCGTCTTGCGTCTCAAAGGGAGACGTGCGTAATCCGTGCGTAACTGCAGAACGCACAGATATATGCAAGGCGTTTTTACTAGTTTAAAGAAGGAGTGAAAAGTTGCCTACTATTAATCAGCTGGTCCGCAAGGGCCGTGTCCGCTCGGTCGAGAAGAAGAAGACCCCGGCACTGAAGGGCAATCCTCAGAAGCGTGGCGTTTGCACGCGCGTCTTCACCACCACCCCCAAGAAGCCTAACTCTGCGCTTCGTAAGGTCTGCCGTGTCCGCTTGGTCAACGGCATGGAAGTTACCGCTTACATCCCCGGCGAGGGTCACAACCTCCAGGAGCACTCCATGGTTCTGCTCCGCGGCGGCCGTGTTAAGGACCTCCCCGGTGTTCGCTATAAGGTTATCCGCGGCGCTCTCGACTGTGCAGCTGTCGAATCCCGCGGCCAGGCACGTTCCCGCTACGGCGCAAAGCGTCCTAAGAAGTAAGTAAGCCCCCGGCAATCGAGAATCGATTGCATTTCTGATTGAAAGGAATGATATATGCCTCGTCGTGCAGCAGCCGTCCGCCGCGAAACTCAGCCGGACGCAGTGTACAACAGCCGCCTGGTCACTCAGCTGATCAACAAGGTGCTGCTTGATGGCAAGAAGTCCACTGCTGAGGGCATCGTCTATGGTGCTTTCGAGATCGTCGCCGAGAAGACCGGCGAAGACGCCATGACCGTCTTCAAGAAGGCTATGGACAACATCAAGCCCACCCTCGAAGTCAAGCCCAAGCGCGTCGGTGGCGCCACCTATCAGGTGCCCATGGAGGTCAACTCCCGCCGTGCAACCACCCTCGCAATCCGCTGGATGGTCGACTTCTCCCGCAAGCGCAAGGAAAACACGATGAAGGAGCGCCTCGCTTCTGAAATCATGGACGCTGCCAACAACACCGGTGCATCCGTGAAGCGTCGTGAAGACCTCTACAAGATGGCCGAGTCGAACCGTGCGTTCTCGCACTATCGCTTCTAAAGGAAAGGTGATTAGCAATGGCTAAGAAGCCCTCCCTCGAGCAGACTCGCAACTTCGGCATCATGGCTCACATCGATGCCGGCAAAACCACCACTACCGAGCGCATCCTCTACTACACCGGCAAGACCCATAAGATCGGTGAGGTTCATGAGGGTGCAGCTACCATGGACTGGATGGTTCAGGAACAGGAGCGCGGCGTTACCATTACCTCCGCAGCTACCACCTGCTTCTGGACTAAGGACGATGTCCAGTATCGCTTCCAGATCATCGACACCCCGGGCCACGTCGACTTCACCGCTGAGGTCGAGCGCTCCCTGCGCGTTCTCGATGGTACTGTCGCGGTCTTCGACGCCGTCGCTGGCGTTCAGCCTCAGTCCGAGACCGTTTGGCGTCAGGCCGAGCGTTACGGTGTTCCCCGCATCGCCTTCATCAACAAGTACGACCGCGTGGGCGCCGATTTCATGCACGCCATCCAGACCATGAAGGATCGTCTGGGTGCCAACGCCGTTGCCGCTCAGCTCCCCATGGGTGCCGAGGACAACTTCTGGGGCGTCATCGACCTCGTCACCATGACTGCATGGGACTTCAAGGCCGACGACAAGGGCATGACCTACCCCGAGCCCATGGCCGAGATCCCCGCTGAGTTCAAGGACGACGCTGAGCTTTATCATCAGGAACTCCTCGACGCTGCCGCCGACTTCGACGACGAGCTCATGGAGAAGGTCCTCATGGAGGAAGAGATCACCGTCGACGAACTCAAGGCTGCTATCCGCGCCGGCGTTCTGTCCTGCGGCTTGAACCCCGTCTTCGTTGGCTCCGCTTACAAGAACAAGGGTGTTCAGGAGCTGCTCGACGCTGTTGTCGACTACCTGCCTTCCCCTGTTGACGTCAAGGCTATCGAGGGCACCAACCCCGAAACCGGCGAGGCCGACTCTCGTCCTTCCGACCCCAAGGCTCCTTTCGCTGCCTTGGCGTTCAAGATCATGACCGACCCCTTCGTTGGCAAGCTCACTTACCTGCGCGTTTACTCTGGTCAGCTTGATGCTGGTTCCTACGTTGTCAACGCTGTTAAGGGCAAGAAGGAGCGCATCGGCCGCATGCTTCAGATGCATGCCAACAACCGTGTCGACATCGACTCCTGCTCCGCAGGCGACATCGTTGCCGTCGTCGGCCTGAAGGACACCACTACCGGTGACTCCCTCTGCGCTGAAGATGCTCCTATCATCCTTGAGTCCATGGACTTCGCCGATCCCGTTATCGACATCGCCGTTGAGCCCAAGACCAAGGCTGAGCAGGACAAGATGGCAATGGCTCTGCAGAAGCTTGCAGAAGAGGACCCCACCTTCCGCGTGTCCACCAACCATGAGACCGGCCAGACCATCATCGCCGGCATGGGCGAGCTTCACCTCGAGATCATCGTCGACCGCCTGCTTCGCGAGTTCAAGGTCGAGGCTAACGTTGGTAAGCCCCAGGTTGCCTACCGCGAGACCGCTACCACTCCTGCTCTGAACGTTCAGGGCAAGTTCGTCCGTCAGTCCGGCGGTCGTGGTCAGTACGGCGACGCTGTTATCAACATGTATCCTCAGGAAGAGGGCAAGCCCTACGAGTTCGAGAACAAGATCGTCGGCGGTGTCATCCCCAAGGAGTACATCCCCTCTATCGACAAGGGCATCCAGGAGGCTTTGAACTCCGGTATCCTCGCCGGCTATCCCGTCGAGGCCGTCCGTGTCGAGCTTATCGACGGTTCCTACCATGACGTCGACTCTTCCGAGGCTGCGTTCAAGGTCGCCGGCTCCATGGCCATCAAGGCCGCTCTGAAGCAGGGCAACCCTGTCATCCTCGAGCCCGTCATGTCCGTTGAGGTCGAGACTCCCGAGGAGTACATCGGCTTCGTCCTCGGTGACATCCCCTCTCGCCGTGGCCTGATCGAAGGCCAGGAGCTGCGTGGTAACGTCGCCGTCGTCAAGGCATCCGTGCCCCTGAGCCAGATGTTCGGTTACGCAACCGACCTTCGCTCCGGTACCCAGGGCCGCGCATCCTACACGATGCAGTTCGGCAGCTACAAGCAGGTGCCCAGGAACATTCAGGACGAGATCATCAGCAAGGCAGGTGGCAATGCTTAAGAGCCGCCAAGGCTTTCAAGCATCCACCTTACAATGGAGGTAATTTAAGTGGCTAAAGAGAATATCCGCATCCGCTTGAAGGGTTACGATCACGAGATCGTGGATCAGTCCACGAAGCTGATCGTCGACACCGCTCAGAAGACGGGTGCCAAGGTTTCCGGTCCTATCCCCCTGCCCACCGAGCGCAATCTGTATTGCGTCGTTAAGGGCCCCCACGTGGATAAGGACTCTCGCGAGCAGTTCGAGATGCGTACGCACAAGCGTCTCATCGACATCCTGGACCCGACCCCTGCTACGGTCGATTCCCTGATGCGTCTCGACCTTCCTGCTGGCGTCGACATCGAGATTAAGCTGTAGGGGAGTGTGATTTAAGAAATGATCAACGCAATCTATGGCAAGAAGATCGGCATGACCCAGATCTTCAACGAGGACGGTACGGTCACTCCCGTCACCGTCATCCAGGCAGAGCCCAACAAGGTCTGCCAGGTTAAGACCACCGGCACCGATGGTTACGAGGCTGTCCAGCTCGGCTTCGGCGCAATCAAGGCCAACAAGGTCAACAAGCCCATGGCCGGTCACTTCGCCAAGCTCGGCACCGAGCCTACCCGCTACCTGCGCGAGGTCCGCGTCGAGAACGCTAGCGACCACACCGTAGGCGAGGAAGTCACCGTTGCCGCTTTTAACGAGGTCTCCAAGGTCGACGTGACCGGCACCTCCAAGGGCAAGGGCTTCGCCGGCGTCATGCGTCGCTACAACTTCGCAGGCGGCCCTGGCGGACACGGTGCTCACTTCCACCGCGCTCCCGGTTCCGTTGGCCAGTGCGCTTATCCCTCCCGTGTTTTCAAGGGCGTTCGCCTTCCTGGTCACATGGGCTGCGATACCGTCACCACCAAGAACCTTGAAGTAGTCCGTGTCGACGAAGACATGAACCTCATCTTGCTCAAGGGTGCTGTCCCTGGCGGCAAGAATGGCATTGTTCGTGTCCGTATGGCTTAATGCGCACGCGAAGGAGTAACTAGAATTATGGCAAGTATTGAACTTAAGAATGCTGCCGGCGAGAAGGTTAGCGACATCGAGCTGACCGACGCCGTGTACGGCATCGAGCCCAACATGCATGCCATGCATGAAGTGGTTCGCTCCCAGCGCGCTGCACGTCGCGCTGGCACCCACAACACCCTGACCCGCGGTCAGGTGCGTGGTGGCGGCAAGAAGCCTTGGCGCCAGAAGGGCACCGGCCGTGCTCGTCAGGGTACGATCCGTGCTCCCCATTGGGTCGGCGGCGGTACCGTTTTCGGTCCCCATCCCCGTTCCTACGCATTCAAGGTGCCCGCAAAGGTCGTCAAGCTGGCAATGCGCTCCGCGCTTTCCGCTAAGCTCGCCGACGGCGAGGTCATTGCAGTCGAGGACTTCAAATTCGAGAAGCCCTCTACCAAGCAGGCCGTTGCTGCCCTGAATGCTCTCGGTGTGACCGGTCGCGCCACCGTCATCATCGCCGATGACGATGTGAACGCTTTCCTGTCGTTCCGCAACATTCCCACCGTTCGTGTTATCGGTGCATCCGAGATCAACACCTACGACTTCATCGACAACAAGGTTTTGGTTCTTACCGAGGCCGCTCGTACTCGCATCGAGGAGGTGCTTGCATAAATGAAGGATCCCCGCGAAGTCATCATCCGCCCGATCATCACTGAGCACACTTACGAGCAGATGGAAGAGGGCGTCTACACCTTCGAGGTTGCCAAGGATTCCAACAAGGTCGAAATCGGCCAGGCAATCCAGGCTATCTTCGGCGTCACCGTCGTGAAGGTTAACACCATGAACGTCAAGCCCAAGCCCAAGCGCGTTCGCTACACGGCTGGCAAGACCCGCACCTGGAAGAAGGCTATGGTTACCGTGGCCGAGGGTGATTCCATCGAGATCTTCGCTCAGGCTTAGTTTTTAAGCCCTCAGCATCAAGCTCAATCCAAGGACCGTCTCATTGAGGCGGTCCTTTGGTTTTGCCCGAATATTTAGTTACCGTTACGGGTTTGTAACAGTTTTGTAAAGGCCATGGTGTAAAAAAGGCAGATAGATTGACGGGTAAGACGCCCGTATAGAAAGGTCGATTTTATGAACATCGTTAAAAGATGGACGGAGTCTTCGCTTATCCTGCGCATCGTTCTCGGTCTGGTGATCGGTGCCGTTTTGGGTTTTCTGGCTCATGCGGGCTTCGTCCCCGCCGATATGGAGCCTATTTCCATGCTGGGCACCTTGTTCGTTGGTGCACTGAAGGCTATCGCTCCTGTGCTGGTTTTCTTCTTGGTTATCTCGGCGCTCTCCAACGCCAAGGCGCCTAAATCCATGCGATCGGTAATCGCGCTTTATGTTGCGTCTACCCTTATCGCCGGCATCGTGTCTGTTGCGATGAGCTACCTTATGCCGTCAACCATTACCTTTGCCGATGCCTCCGCGGTCGAACAGGCTGCTCCTTCAGATTTGGGGACGGTCGTTGAAACCCTGCTCACCAATTGCGTCACCAACCCTGTGCTTTCATTGACGAATGCCAACTATTTGGGAATCTTGGTTTGGTCCATCTTCTTGGGCATTGCACTTAGGGCTGCTGCCACCCCGACTCGCAAAGTCGTACAAGAGGTATCCGATGCTGTCCTCAAAGTCGTTCGCGGCATTATCCAATGCGCTCCTTTCGGCATCATCGGTTTGGTTTACGATTCCGTCGCTCAAAACGGCGCAAGTATTTTCGTTGAGTACGGCCACATCATCGCTGTTCTTCTGGCTGCCATGGCCATCATCGCCTTCATCACCAACCCTTTGCTGGCCTTCTTTACCTTTAAGAAGAATCCCTATCCCTTGGTGTGGCGCTGCCTGAAGGACTCGGCAGTTTATGCGTTCTTCACTCGCAGTTCGGCAGCAAACATTCCTGTCAATATGAACCTTTGCCGTAGCCTGGGCCTCAATCGCGACACCTATGCGGTCTCCATTCCCCTTGGCGCTACGATCAACATGGCCGGCGCCTGCGTTACCATCACCGTCATGACCATGGCTTGCGCCAACACCCTTGGCATCAGCATCGATCCTGTCATGGCTGTCATCCTGTGCGTGCTCGCAGCGGTAAGCGCATGCGGCGCTTCTGGTGTCCCCGGTGGTTCTCTGCTTTTGATCCCCATGTGCTGTTCGCTTTTCGGCATCAGCAACGATGTTGCTATGCAGGTAGTGGCTGTCGGCTTTATCATCGGCGTCATTCAGGACTCTTGCGAGACTGCTCTTAACTCCTCTTCCGACGCCCTGTTCACCGCATCTGCCGACTATCGCGAAATGCGTAAGCAGGGTCTGGAGTTTGCTCCTGGTAAGGATGCCGAGTCGGTGTCGAGCGAAGTGATCGCTGCCGACTACGACCCCATGAACCCCACCGACCACGAGCTCGATCATCCCGCCGGCACGGTGCTGGAACGCTAACTCGCCTGTCGGATGGCATCGTCGTTCTGCGGGGTTTCGCAAAAAACGGTAGCCCTGTATTGCGCTGATTGAATTGCGCTCAAGCTTCATAGCTTAAATACAAGCCTCCTTTTTCTTTTTATAAGGAAGGGGAGGCTTTCCTATGTAGGCGATTAAAAAAATTACCCCTTGCGCGGCACCTCTAAGCCCCCTATAATTCTCGTTTGCGTCTGAACATGTATGGAAACACCCGGACGCGTGGAAACTCGGTATCGTCAAGCACCACCTCCCATATGGAGCTTATGGCGGTGATGGAGACCACAAAGGAATAGGGTAGGGAATCCGCCTTACCCCGGAAAGGAATGTAATGGGAGTTAAGAAGCTCAAGCCCACCAGCCCTGGTAGGCGTTTCCAGAGCGTCTCGGACTTTGCAGAAATCACCTGCACCACCCCCGAGAAGTCTCTGCTCGCGCCGCTTCCCAAAAAGGCTGGTCGCAACAACTACGGTCGCGTGACCACTCGCCATCAGGGCGGTGGCGTTAAGCGTCGTTACCGTATCATCGACTTCAAGCGCAACAAGGATGGCGTTCCTGCAAAGGTTGCCACCATCGAGTACGACCCCAATCGCTCTGCTCGTATCGCTCTTCTGCACTACGCTGACGGCGAGAAGCGCTACATCCTGCATCCCAAGGGCCTCAAGGTTGGCGACACCGTCGTCTCCGGCGCAGATGCAGACATCAAGCCTGGCAATGCTTTGCCTCTGTCCGCGATCCCCGTTGGTACCCTCATCCACGCTGTAGAGCTTCAGCCTGGCCGTGGCGCCGCAATCGCTCGTTCTGCAGGCACCAGCATTCAGCTCATGGGCAAGGAAGGCAACTACGCAATCGTCCGTATGCCCTCTTCCGAGATGCGCCGCGTTCTCATCACCTGCCGCGCCACCATCGGCGAGGTCGGCAATGCTGAGCATGGCAACATCAAGATCGGCAAGGCCGGCCGTAACCGTTACAAGGGCATTCGTCCTTCCGTCCGTGGTACGGTCATGAACCCCGTCGACCATCCTCATGGTGGTGGCGAGGGCAAGAACAAGTCCGCTGGTCGTCATCCTGTTACTCCTTGGGGCGTTCCCACTAAGGGCCATCGCACCCGTAACAAGAAGAAGTACTCCAGCCGCCTGATTATCCGTCGTCGCAAGAAGTAGTGTGAGGAGATTACTTTGAGTCGAAGCATGAAGAAGGGCCCCTTCGTTGAGCCCCGCCTCCTCGGTCGCATCATCGCGATGAACGAAGCAGGCGAAAAGAACGTCGTTAAGACATGGTCTCGTTCCTCCACGATCTTCCCTGAAATGGTCGGCCACACCATCGCCGTCCACGACGGTCGCAAGCACGTGCCGGTTTACGTTACCGAGTCCATGGTTGGTCATAAGCTCGGCGAGTTCGCTCCTTCGCGTACTTTCCGCGGTCACAAAGCTTAAGGAAGGGTGAAACATGGAAGCTAAAGCAATCACTCGCTACGTGCGTGTTTCTCCCCGTAAGGCACGCATCGTTCTTGACCAGATCCGCGGCAAGAACGTCGTGAAGGCGCAGGAGACCCTGCTCTTCACCAACCGCGCAGTTTCTGAGACCGTCCTCAAGACCCTCAACTCTGCCATCGCTAACGCCTCCCAGAAGGGCGTCGCCAACACCGACGAGCTTGTGGTCAAGGCTTGCTACGCTGACGAAGGCCCTACGCTTAAGCGCATTCGTCCCCGTGCAAAGGGCAGCGCCGCTCGCATCCGCAAGCGCACTTCCCACATCACCATCATCGTCGCAACCCGAGAGGAGGCATAGGAATGGGTCAGAAGGTAAGCCCTACCGGTTTCCGTATCGGCGTCATCGAGAATTGGCGTAGCCGCTGGTACGCAGACAAGGACTATGCTAAGAACCTTGAAAACGATATCGCTATCCGCAAGTTCCTCGAGAAGGAACTGGCTCACGCCGCTGTCTCCCGCATCGAGATCGAGCGTGCAGGCGAGAAGGTGAAGGTCATCATCACCACCTCCCGTCCTGGCGTTGTCATCGGCAAGAAGGGCTCCGAGGTCGATGCCCTTCGCAAGAAGCTCAACAAGATCGCTAGCGGTTCCGTCAACGTCGAGGTTGTCGAGGTTAAGCGCCCCGAGCTCGATGCTTCCCTTACCGCTCAGTCCGTCGCCGAGCAGCTCGAGAACCGCGTCGCCTTCCGTCGCGCAATGCGCAAGGCTGTTCAGTCCGCTCGCAAGTCCGGTGCTCAGGGCATCCGTATCCAGTGCTCCGGTCGTCTCGGCGGTGCCGAGATGAGCCGTCGCGAGTGGTACCGCGAAGGCCGTGTGCCCCTGCACACCCTCCGCGCCAAGATCGATTATGGCTTCGCAACCGCTAATACCACGTACGGCGCAATCGGCATCCAGGTCTGGATCTACCATGGTGAGGTCCTGCCCGGCCAGAAGACCCCCGAGCCCGCTCTCGAGGGTACTTCTCGCCCCAACCGTCGTCGTCGCAACAATTCGAGGGGTGATAAGTAATGCTCGTACCTAAGCGCGTTAAGCATCGTAAGGTGCAGCGTGGCTCCATGAAGGGCAACGCAAAGGGCGGCACGAAGCTCAACTTCGGCAGCTACGGCATTCAGGCTCTTGATCGTCATTGGGTTACCAACCGTCAGATCGAGGCTGCTCGTATCGCCATGACCCGCCGCATGAACCGTACTGGTAATGTCTGGATCACCATCTTCCCCGACAAGCCCATCACCCAGAAGCCCGCTGAAACCCGAATGGGTAAAGGTAAGGGTAACCCCGAGGGTTGGGTTGCTGTCGTAAAGCCCGGTCGTATCATGTTCGAGATCGACGGCGTTGATGAAGAGACTGCACGCGACGCACTCCGCCTCGCTATCCAGAAGCTCCCCATCAAGTGCAAGATCGTCACCCGTGAGGAAGGCCAGAAGTAAATGAAGGCAGCAGAAATTCGCGAGCTTTCTGCAGACGATCTGCAGGCTAAGCTCAAGGACGCCCGCGCAGAGCTGTTCAATCTGCGCTTCCAGATGGCAACGGGCCAGCTCGACAACACTGCCCGTGTCAAGCAGGTTAAGAAGGACATCGCACGTCTCCTGACCGAGATCCGTGCCCGTGAACTGAGCGCTTAGCTCAGGCGAACTTAAAGAAAGGTTGAGAAGAATGGCTGAAGAACGCAATTCTCGCAAGGTTCGCCAGGGTGTCGTGGTCAGCGCCGCAGGCGACAAGACCATCGTCGTGCAGATTCATGAGCGCAAGCCTCATCCCGTGTACGGCAAAATGGTGAACAGCACCAAGAAGCTTCACGCACATGACGAAAACAACGAGGCAGGCGTAGGCGATACCGTCACCATCATGGAGACCCGCCCCCTGTCCAAGATGAAGCGCTGGCGCCTCCTCGACATCGTGGAGAAGGCCAAGTAGTCAAGACCTTGCGTCTGTCTACTTCGGTTACTGTCTGAAAGGGATAAGCAAATGATTCAAATGCAGAGCATGCTCGCCGTTGCTGACAACTCCGGCGCACGCAAGGTGCAGTGCATCAAGGTCCTCGGTGGCTCCAAGCGCCGTTACGCTGGCCTGGGTGACGTCATCATCTGCAGCGTGAAGGAGGCCGCTCCCAACGGCAACGTCAAAAAGGGCGATGTCGTACGCTGCGTCGTAGTGCGTGTTAAGAAGGAAGTCCGTCGCAACGACGGTAGCTACATCAAGTTCGACCAGAACGCCGCCGTGCTGATCGATGCCTCCGGTGCTCCTCGTGGCACCCGCATCTTCGGTCCCGTGGCTCGCGAGCTTCGTGACAAGAAGTACATGAAGATCGTGTCCCTGGCACCTGAGACGCTGTAAGGGGAGTATCACTATGGCAAAGATGAACATCAAAAAGGGCGACAAGGTCAAGGTCATCGCTGGTAAGGACCGCGGTGCCGAGGGTGTTGTCCTGGCATCTTTCCCTTCTAAGCAGCGCGTTGCTGTCGAGAAGGTAAACGTTGTCAAAAAGGCCCAGCGTCCTACGCAGGCTAATCCTCAGGGTGGCATTTCCTCCGTCGAGGCTCCCATCCATGTGTCCAACGTTCAGCTCGTCTGCCCTTCCTGCAATGAAGCTACTCGCTTCAGCATCAAGCGCGAGGACGGCAAGAAGACCCGCGTTTGCAAGAAATGCGGCAAGGACATTGACTAATTAATTTGGTCAACACGAAAGAAGGGGTCGACATCGCTCGACCCCTTCTTTATAATTGTTGGCTCATGACCCTTGCAGGAGGCAAGGGACGCAGGGTCGGTAATCCTGTGTTTAATTCATCGAAGAAAGGTTTTAACCACTATGGCAACTCCTCGTTTGAAGGAAAAGTACCAGAACGAAGTCGTCGCAAAGCTTCGTGAAGAGCTCTCGATCGCTAACGTCAACGACGTTCCCCGCATCGAGAAGATCGTCGTCAACATGGGCGTCGGCCGCGCTGCCGGCGACTCCAAGCTCCTCGACGGTGCTATTGAAGATCTCCGTGTGATCACCGGCCAGCAGCCCATGATCACCCGCGCTAAGAAGTCCATCGCAGGCTTCCATCTGCGTGAGGGCCAGGCAATCGGCGCCAAGGTCACCCTTCGCGGCGACCGCATGTGGGAGTTCTTCGACCGTCTGATGTCCACCGCGCTTCCTCGCGTTCGTGACTTCCGCGGTCTGAACCCCAAGAGCTTCGACGGTCGTGGTAACTACACTCTCGGTCTTACCGAGCAGCTCATCTTCCCCGAGATCGAGTACGACAAGGTGGACCGCACCCGTGGTATGGACATCACCATCGTCACTACCGCCAAGAACAATGAGGACGCAAAGGCACTTCTCGATGCCTTTAGCTTCCCTTTCAAGAAATAGCGACTATACTCGTTTGAGTTGGTTATAGAAAGAAGGACATTGAATGGCTAAGAAATCGATGATCGCCAAGTCTAAGCGCGAGCCGAAGTTCTCCACTCGTCAGCACAATCGCTGCACTCGCTGTGGTCGCCCCCGTGCGTACTACCGCAAGTTCGGTCTGTGCCGCGTGTGCCTGCGCGAGCTCGCCAACAAAGGCGAACTTCCTGGCGTGACCAAGGCTTCCTGGTAAGAACGATCACGTCCGAGTGTCCGAAGAACTAGGCGTTTTCGCTAGGGGCGTAAACGAACCACCTTCGAGACTCATCACGAACAAAGGAGAAACAAAACAATGAGCATGACTGATCCCATTGCAGATATGCTTACGCGTGTGCGTAACGCTAACTCTGCTGGTCATCCAACTGCTTCTATGCCTTCCAGCAAGAAGCTCGTCGAGATTGCACGCATCATGCAGGAAGAGGGCTACATTAACGGTTACGAGATCGTTGAGGCTTCCCCTCGCAACATTCTCGAGATCACCCTCAAGTACGGCGAGAAGAAGGCCCGTACCATCAAGGGTATCAAGCGCGTTTCCAAGCCTGGCCTGCGTATTTATCGCGGCAAGGATGAGCTGCCCCGCGTCATGGGTGGCCTTGGTACCGCCATCATCTCTACGTCCCGCGGTGTTATGACCGACCGCGATGCCCGCAAGGCTGGCATCGGCGGCGAAGTCGTGGCCTACGTTTGGTAAGGGGAGGTTGACTTATGTCTCGTATCGGCAAAATGCCTATCACCGTCCCTGCTGGCGTTGAAGTCACCATCGACGGCTCTACCGTAACCGTTAAGGGTCCCAAGGGCGAGCTTACCCGCTCTTTCGCTTCTCAGCTTTCCTTCAAGCTCGAGGAAGGCGTCCTGACCGTCGAGCGTCCTGACGACACTCGCGAGTCCAAGAGCCTTCACGGTCTGACCCGCTCCCTCCTCGCCAACATGGTCGAGGGCGTTTCCAACGGCTTCTCCAAGAAACTGGTCATGGTCGGCGTCGGCTACCGTGCCGCCAAGAAGGGCGAGGACCTGGAGCTTTCCCTGGGTTACTCCCATCCTGTCATCGTCAAGTGCCCTGAAAACATCTCCTTCGATGTTCCCACCGCTACCGAGGTCGTCGTTTCCGGCATCTCCAAGGAGCAGGTTGGTCAGGTTGCTGCAGACATCCGCAAGTGGCGCAAGCCCGAGCCTTACAAGGGCAAGGGTATTCGCTACGAGGGCGAGTATGTCCGTCGTAAGCTTGGCAAGGCCGCTAAGAGCGAGTAATAGCTAAGAAGGGATTAACTTATGAATAAGTTTCAGAAGAAAAAGGCTGCCCTGAAGCGTCGTCACACTCGCGTTCGTGGCAAGGTTTCCGGCACCGCTGAGCGTCCTCGCCTCTGCGTGACTCGCTCTAACTCCAACATCTATCTCCAGCTTGTTGACGATACCTGTGGTAAGACCCTCGTCGGTGTTTCCACCCTCGGTCCTGACTTCAAGGCAACTGGCAAGTCTTCCGCTACCGTGGAAGGCGCCGAAGCCATGGGTCAGATCATCGGCAAGAAGGCTATCGAATCCGGCATCACCGCAGTCGTCTTCGACCGCGGCGGCAACCTCTATCACGGTCGCGTCAAGGCAGTCGCCGAAGGCGCTCGTGAAGCAGGCCTGAAGTTCTAAGAAGGAGTTTTACATGGCTCGTAAGCAAGAAAACCAGGCAGGCGTTCCCGAGCTCCAGGAACGCGTTGTCTCCATCAATCGCGTCTCTAAGACCGTTAAGGGCGGCCGTCGCATGGCTCTGTCCGCTCTCGTCGTCGTCGGTGACGGCAATGGCAGCGTCGGTGTTGGCATGGGTAAGTCCCAGGAGGTCCCCGTGGCCATCCGCAAGGCCACCGAGGATGCCAAGAAGAACATGTTCCATGTTCCTCTGACCCCCGAGCGTACCCTTCCTCATGAGATTCTTGGCGTCTACGGCGCTGGTCGCGTGCTTCTGAAGCCCGCTACCCCTGGTACCGGCGTTATCGCCGGCGGTGCCGCTCGCGCCATCATGGAGCTTGCAGGCGTCTCCGACGTCTTCGCTAAGTCCCTTGGCACTGACAATGCCATGAACGTTTGCAAGGCTGTTTGCGCTGGTCTGCAGGAGATGCAGTCCCCCGAGGAAGTCTCTGCTCGTCGTGGTCTGTCCGTCGCTCAGATCTATGGTTGGAAGGAGAACAACTAATCATGGCTGAAAAGACTCTGCGCATCACTCAGGTTAAGTCCGCTATTGGTCGCAAGTACGACCAGGGCCGCACCCTGAAGGCTCTTGGCCTTGGCAAGATCGGCCGCACCGTTGATCAGGTTGACAACGAGAGCGTCCGCGGCATGATCTTCAAGGTGAAGCACCTTGTCGAGGTCGAAGAGCTCTAAGCCTTCCTCCTCATGCCGGCACTAAGCTGGCGAACATTTAGGAATACTGCCGACGGCGCATCAGCGATGGTGCGCCGCCGGCATGTTCAGTTGTTAGTCTGCCGACCGCGAGCTGTCGGCGCCCCCGGCAAAGGGTCGGGGGATAAGCGAAAAGGAGTAATCCAAACATGGAACTTAAGGATCTTCGCCCTGCAGAGGGCTCCAAGAAAAACCGCAAGCGCGTTGGTCGCGGCGCCGGCTCCGGCACCGGTAAGACCTCCGGTCGCGGTCTTAACGGTCAGAAGTCCCGCGCTGGCGGCGGCAAGGGCGTAGGCTTCGAGGGTGGTCAGACTCCTCTGGCTCGTCGTCTGCCTAAGCTTCCCGGCTTCCGCAACATCAACCGCATCGAGTACACTCCCGTCAACGTTTCCCGTCTTGAGCTCAAGTTCGAGGCTGGCGAGACCGTTGATGGCGCTTCTCTTGTTGCCAAGGGCATCATCAAGAAGGCTACCGAGCCCGTTAAGGTTCTCGGCGACGGCGAAATCACCAAGGCCCTGACTGTCAAGGTCGACAAGGTCTCCGCTTCTGCTCAGGCCAAAATCGAGGCGGCAGGCGGAAAGGTTGAATTGCCTTGCTAAACTCGCTGATTCAAGCATTCAAGATCCCCGAGCTGAGGAATAAAATCCTCTTCACTCTGGGCATTTTGGTGCTCTATCGTCTGGGTTCCTACATCCCGGTCCCCGGCATTCCCTTCCGCGCCTTTGCCGATTCCTTCTCGGCGCAGGGCGTCTCGATGGTCATGCTGGATCTCTTCTCCGGCGGCGCTTTGTCCAACTTCTCGGTCTTTGCGCTGGGTATGATGCCCTACATCACCGCATCGATCATTATGCAGTTGATGCAAGGCGTTATCCCCGCAGTCGGCCGCTGGGCTAAAGAGGGTGAAACCGGACGTCGTCGTATCACCCAGGTAACCCGTTATCTCACCTTGGGTCTGGCGCTTATCAACGCCGTCGGCTACTTGCTTCTGTTTAAGTCCGCCTCTTACGGTGTTGTCTTCAACGAGGCTGTTCCCGGTTGGTTCAGCGATGTCCTCGTTGTCTTCACTCTGGTTGCTGGTACCGCATTCATCATGTGGATGGGCGAGCTTATCACCCAGCATGGCGTCGGCAACGGCATGTCCCTGATCATCTTCATCTCGGTCGTGTCCTCTGTGCCTACCGCTATTTTCTCCTCGATGAACGTTCAGTCCGACCTCGGCATGAGCATCGCCATCACCGCGCTGATCCTCGTTGTCGTTGTGCTGTGCATTCCTGCGATCATCTTCATGGAGCGCGCTCAGCGCCGTATCCCTGTTTCCTACGCCAAGCGTGTTCAGGGTCGTAAGATGATGGGTGGCCAGAACTCCTACCTTCCTCTGAAGGTCAACGCTGCTGGCGTTATCCCCATCATCTTCGCAAGCTGCTTGATCTACTTCCCCGCTCAGATTGCAGCGCTGTTCAACGTTAGCTGGTTGAGCGCTGCGGCAAATGCTATGAGCGCCGGTGTGATCAACTGGATTCTCACCGCTATTCTCATCGTGTTCTTTGCGTACTTCTACACCTCCATGGTGTTCAACCCGCAAGACACCGCTGAGAACCTGCAGCGTCAGGGTGGCTTCATTCCCGGCGTTCGTCCTGGTGAGAACACCGTTCAGTACATCAAGGACGTCCTGCATCGCGTTACGCTTCCCGGTGCACTGTTCATTGCAGTTATCGCTGTCGTACCTTCCATCTTGTTCTACTTCACCAACAACTCCTTGATCCAGGCCTTCGGTGGCACCTCGATCCTCATCATGATCGGTGTTGCCCTCGACACCATGACCAAGGTTGAGTCTCAGTTGAAGATGTACAACTACGATGGCTTCTTCAAATAAATTTCGATAATTCCGAAATTTTGCTGAATGCTTTTAAACGCCCCTGCTCAAATTGCTGAGTAGGGGCGTTTTAGCTTGTGCATCTGGTGTATGCTAGGTGCAATCAGAAACTTCTGAAAGGATTGACTATGAATATCGTTCTTCTTGGCGCTCCCGGTGCTGGTAAGGGCACCCAGGCAAAGAAGCTCGTCGAGAACCACGGCATGTTGCATCTGTCCACTGGCGACCTGCTTCGCGCTGCCGTTAAGGACCAAACTCCTCTTGGAATCAAGGCTAAGTCCTACATGGATGCCGGCGATCTTGTTCCTGACGAGCTGATTATCAATATGGTTAAAGAGCGCATCCAGGCCGACGACGCAAAGAAGGGCGTTATCTTCGACGGCTTCCCTCGCACTGCTACCCAGGCTGTCGCTCTTGATTCCGAGCTTGCCGAGCTCGGCCAGCCCCTGCAGCATGCTGTCCTTGTTGACGTTAAGTCCGAGGTCATCGTTAAGCGCCTCACCTCTCGCCGCACTTGCCGTGATTGCGGTTACATCGGCACCGATGCCGATGCTTCTTGCCCCAAGTGCTCCGGTGAGATGTATCAGCGTGACGACGATAACGAGGCTACTGTCACCAATCGTCTGAACGTCTACGAAACCTCCACCGCTCCTTTGATCGATTACTATCGTGGCAAGGATCTTCTGGTCACCATCGATGGCGACCGCCCCGTTGACGAGGTTTACGCCGATGTGGTTGCGGCCCTTGGCCTGTAATTAATTGCTCCATATGTGTTTTTCTGCTTCGCTTATGCATTGCGGATAATCCATTTAGCCTTATTCGGGAGTCGGCGTTTATACGTTGGCTCCCGTTTTCGTTTGTATGCTTGCCCGAGCATCGGGGGTGATTGGAATTTATATTCGGGTGAGCGGTAGCGACTACGCCTGCGAGCTCCTTTTACCGAGGGATAACGGGTGCCTCGCATGTTTCGAATCTATTGCTTGGTGCGCTGTTGATACGATGAATGGGCTTCGCAAGCACATACATTAGCGAGAGGAGAGGTATGTCACAGTTGACCGAAATCCGCTGGCACGCACGAGCCGGCCAAGGTGCTGTTACTGCAGCAAAGCTTGTGGCTGACACTGCGTTGCTCCAGGGAAATTACATTCAGGCATGTCCTGAGTACGGTCCCGAGCGAACAGGTGCGCCCCTGAAGGCGTACACCCGCGTATCCGATGAGCCTATTCAGGTACGCAACAACATTCTGAATCCCGATATCGTCATCGTCATGGACGATACGCTGCTTTCCAGCATCGATGTCATCGAGGGCATTAAGGACGACGGTCTGGTCATCCTTAACACCACCATGAGCCCCGCCGAGGCGCGCGCCTCGATCAAGGCTCCCGAGCACGTGAAGGTTTACGTTCTCGATGCAACAGGCATCGCGCTTGCCACCATCGGCAAGGACATGCCCAACACCCCGCTTGTCGGCGCTCTTGCAAAGGTGACGGGCATGTTCCCCGCCGAGCTCGTTAAAAAGCGTTTCGAGCTTACCAACGGCAAGAAGTTCTCCCGCGATATGATCGAGCGTAACTTCGCTTCGGTCGATCGCGCTTACGAGGAGGTGCACGACTAATGGCTGAATTCGGGTACGAGAATTTTGAGCATTGGAAGCTCGAGGATTACCCCACCGGCTTCGTTTGCCCCGATGGCGGTACTTCCACCAATTGCTACACCGGCGGCTGGCGCTCCATGCGTCCCGTCTGGGATAAGGAAAAGTGCAAGAACTGCATGATCTGCTGGGCTTATTGCCCCGACGCCTCCATTGAGGTCGAAAACGGCGAGATGACCGGCATCGATTTGTTCCACTGCAAGGGCTGCGGCGTTTGCGTCACCGAGTGCAAATTCGGCGCCCTGTCTTTGATCACTGAGGCCGAAGCTCAGGCACAGGAAAAGGAAGGGGAGTAGCATGGCTGAAAAGGAATACTTCTCCGCAACCGGCAATGCCATGGTCGCCGACGCTATGCGTCAGTGCGCCCCTGATGTCATGGCCGCATATCCCATTACCCCTCAGACCACCATCGTCGAGGCTTACGCCAAGTTCGTCGCCGACGGTCGTGTTCATACCGAGTATGTTCCCGTTGAGTCCGAGCATTCCGCACTTTCCGCCTGCATCGGTGCTTCCGCTGCTGGCGCCCGTGTTGCAACTGCAACCAGCTCTCAGGGTCTGACCTACATGTACGAGGAATTGCACATCGCTTCTGGCATGCGCCTGCCCATCGTCATGGCCAACGCCAACCGTGCGATCTCCGCGCCTATCAACATTCACGGCGATCATTCCGACATCATGGGCATGCGCGACTCCGGCTGGGTAATGCTCTTTGCCGAGAATGCGCAGGAGGCCTACGACAACACAATCTTGGCCTTCAAAGTTGCCGAAGACCCTAACGTGCTTCTTCCTGTTTGCACTGCGCTCGATGGCTTCGTTACCACGCACGCAATGGACGTTTGCTGCAAAGAAGACGACGAAACCGTCAAGGAATTTGTGGGCGACTATCACCCCGAGTTCCCCTTGCTCGACACCGATAATCCCACTGGTCAGGGCATGTTCGGTACGCTGGGCAACTACTACATGAAAACTAAGCTCATCGAGCGTCGCGCTAACCTTGCCGCGCTTGAAGCCTTTGAGCGCTATGGCGCCGAGTGGGAAAAGATCACCGGTCGTCCCGTTAAGGCCCTTGATTGTTACGAGACCGACGATGCCGACTACATCGTCGTTGTCATCGGCTCCTGCGCGGGCAACGTTCGCCATAAGGTGAAGGAACTGCGCGCTCAGGGCAAGAAGGTCGGCTTGGTCCGTCCTCGTATCTTCCGTCCTTTCCCCGCTCAGCAGCTCGTCGAAGCTTGCAAGGGCGCAAAGGCCGTTGCTGTTCTCGATCGCTCTGACTCCCTGGGCGCTGCCCATGGCCCCTTGGCGCTCGAGGTTCGTTCTGCTCTTCAGGCAGCTGGTGAGCCCATCCTCATCAACGACTACATCGTTGGTTTGGGTGGCGCCGACGTCACGCTTGAGCATGTGCAGCAGGTGTTCGACCAGCTTGAGCAGCGCGTCGAAGGCACTTACGACGGTGCTCTTAACTATCTTGGTATCGAAGAGTAAGGAAGGGTTACAACATGGCTAACATCAAAGAGCTTTCCGCCCGTCCTGATGATCTGGCACCTGGCCATCGCCTGTGCGGCGGCTGCGGTGCATCCATTGCGGTGCGTCAGGTCCTGATGGGTCGCAACGATTACGACGTGGTCTGCTGCAGCGCAACGGGCTGCCTGGAGGTTTCGACCACTATTTACCCCGACAACGCATGGAACGTGCCTTTCATTCACAATGCGTTCGCTAACGCTGGTGCCACCATCTCCGGCGTCGAGGCTGCGTACAAGGGTCTGCAGCGTGCCGGCAAGATTCCCGCCGACAAGAAGATCAAGTTCGTTGCCTTTGGCGGCGACGGCGGCACCTACGACATCGGCCTGCAGTCGCTTTCCGGCGCCATGGAGCGCGGTCACGACATCGTTTATGTCTGCTACGACAACGGCGCTTACATGAATACCGGCATCCAACGTTCCTCTGCCACCCCCAAGGGTGCCTGGGCCACCACTTCCGAGGTTGGCAAGGTGCAGCAGGGCAAGATGGAGAAGCGCAAGGACCTTACCTCCATCATCGCAGCTCATGGCGTATCTTACGTCGCGCAGGCATGCGTCGGCAATTGGCGCGACTTGGTGAACAAGGCCGAAAAGGCCATCGCCGTCGACGGCCCCGCCTTCATCAACGTTCTTGCTCCTTGCCCTCGCGGTTGGCGTATCGATTCCAGCCAGACAGCCGAGATTTGCCGCAAGGCGGTTGACTCCAAGTTCTGGCCCCTGTTCGAGGTCGAGAACGGCAAGTGGACCCTTACCCCGGTTCGCGAAAAGAACCTGATCCCCGTGACCGAGTTCTTGAAGCCTCAGGGCCGCTTCAAGCATCTGTTCAAGCCTGGCAACGAGGCTTTGCTTGAGGAGATTCAGCAGGATGTCGACGACTTCTGGGCTTACCTGGAAGGCCGCGTCGAGGGTTCCAAGAATCTCTAAGTTGCAACAGCGACTTGAGCGTACGCGCTTTGCGCGGGCAGCGTTGGTCGGACCCTAAGGGTTCTGCGCTGTATCTCGTTTGCGCTAGCGTTCAGTGGTCGGGCATATTGGTTCCAACGAAGGGGCCGGCGTTTGGGATGCGCTTTGTGGGCGTGTTTCGAGCCGGCCCCTTTTGCGTGGGCGCTTGTTTCTTTCCATTTGGAATTAAATTTCACTGATTTACGGAATTCGGATTGACTCGGGCCTGCTTGGTGCGTAGGCTATTCGCTAACAAATGAATACAATCTTCAGGGCAGGGTGAAATTCCCGACCGGCGGTAAAGCCCGCGAGCGCCACAAGCGTTGATTCGGTGAAACTCCGAAGCCGACAGTAAAGTCTGGATGGAAGAAGATGATGGGCTAGTCCCTATGTCTTGCACTCAAAGCGTCCTGAATCATTTTGATTCGGGGCGCTTTTTTGCAGGCAGGTTCGCGCCTCTTTTTGTCTTGGTGTTCCCCGGATTGTGTTCGCGGAATTATCGCTAGATAAAAGGAGGTGTTTTTTATGGAGGACTCTTACTACATGCATCGAGCGCTCGAACTCGCCATGCGCGGTGTGGGCAAGGTCAACCCCAACCCTTTGGTTGGCGCGGTCGTTGTTAAGAACGATCGTATTATCGGGGAGGGCTGGCATACGGCTTATGGGCAACCTCATGCGGAGCGCGAGGCTTTGGCGGCTTGCTCCGAGGACCCCAAGGGCGCCAGCATCTATGTGACGCTTGAACCTTGTTGCCACGAAGGCAAACAGCCGCCGTGCACGGAGGCTTTGATCGAGGCAGGCATCGCCCGCGTGGTCATGGGTGCCCCGGACCCGAATCCTCTGGTTTCCGGCGGCGGCGTCGCACAGCTTCGCGCAGCGGGCATTGAGGTTATCGAGGGCGTTTGCGTTGATGAATGCATCGCCATTAACAAGGCGTTCTTCCATTTCATCAAAACCAAGATGCCCTACGTGGTGCTCAAGTATGCGATGACCCTTGATGGCAAGATCGCAACGCGAACGGGTGCTTCGAAGTGGATTACTTCCGAGGCAGCGCGTCGCAGGGTACACGAGGATCGCAACCGTTACGCCGCCATCATGGTAGGCGTTAACACCGCGATTAAGGACAATCCCGAACTTACGTGCCGCTTAGGCGACTTTGCTGCCCTTGATACGGCGGGCGAGATTGGTCTTTCCGAGCGTAAGCGCGAAGATCTTCTTGAACTCGAGACTGATGCCGACCAGGAAGCCATCGAGGCGAACTTGGATGGCGAGGACGTGAGTTTTGCCGAGCTTTCCGCAAGCAACCCGATTCGCATCGTCTGCGACACGCATCTGCGCACACCGCTTGATTCCAAGCTCGTTCAGACGGCCATCGAGGTTCCTACCTATATTGCAACCTGCGAGTCGAGCATGAAAAAGCAGATGCCGTATCGCGAATGGGACGTCGAGTTCATCGTCTGTCCCGAAGCCGACGGGCACGTTGACCTGCGCTACCTCATGGAGAAGCTAGGCTCTATGGGCATCGATTCGGTGATCGTCGAAGGTGGCGCGGAGCTGAACTGGTCTGTTCTTGCTTTTGATGTAGTTAGCAAGGTTCAGTGCTATGTTGCGCCCAAGATTTTCGGGGGTGGTAAAGCTCCTTCGCCCGTCGCTGGTTTCGGCGTTGATGTCCCCAAGCATGCCTTCGAGCTCGGGGAGCCTGAAGTTACCAAGTTGGGCCCCGACCTGCTTATCGAATGCGAGGTGCGCTAGTGTTCACCGGCATCGTTGAGGAAGTGGGCAAGGTTTCCTCCATTCGCAAGGGCGCGCATTCGGCGGTTCTTACGGTTTCTGCGAGCAAGGTTCTCGAGGGCGTTCACTTGGGTGATTCCATTGCAACTAACGGCGTGTGCCTTACCGTGACGAGCTTCGATGCTCAGAGCTTCAGCGCCGACGTTATGCACGAGACGCTCAATCGATCCTCTTTGGGTGCGCTGCATGGAGGCAGCCTGGTGAACCTCGAGCGGGCTATGGCGGCGGACGGTCGCTTCGGCGGGCATATCGTGAGCGGCCACATCGATGGCACGGGCTGCATTCGCAATCTTCGTGTTGACGATAATGCGGTCTGGTACACCATCGAGGCTTCGGCTGACATCATGCGTTACGTGGTTGAGAAGGGCTCGATAACCATCGACGGCATCAGCTTGACTGTTGCAAAAGTGACTGAGGATTCGTTCTCGGTGTCGGTGATTCCTCATACCCGGGCCGTTACCAATTTAGCCACGAAAGGCGTAGGCGATGTGGTCAATCTTGAGACCGACATCATAGGAAAGTATGTGGAGCGCCTGCTTGCGGGCGGCTCTTGTCAAAGTGAAGCTGCTTCGGCGTCTACTGCTGGCGGCGCTTCGAAACCGTCCGACATCACGGAAGAATTTTTAGCAAAACACGGATTCTAGGAGATCCTTTTATGGCAATCGAATTCAACACTATCGAGGAAGCGCTTGAAGATCTGCGCGCGGGCAAATGCATCATCTGCACCGATGATCCTGATCGCGAGAACGAGGGCGACTTCATCTGCGCGGCTGAGTTTGCAACGACCGAGAACGTCAACCTAATGGCTTCTGTTGCTAAGGGCCTCATCTGCATGCCTATGAGCAAGGTGGTTTGCGACAAGCTGGCTTTCCCGCCCATGGTGAGTGAGAACACCGACAACCATGAGACTGCATTTACGGTTTCAATCGACCATGTGAACACCACCACCGGCATCTCGGCTGAGGAGCGCGGTTACACAGCGCGCATGGTGGTTGCCGAAGAGTCTCGCCCCACCGATTTCCGCCGTCCTGGCCACATGTTCCCTTTGCAGGCGCGCCCCCATGGCGTGCTCGAGCGCAACGGCCACACCGAGGCAACCGTCGATTTGTGCCGTCTTGCCGGCCTGAAGGAATGCGGCCTGTGCTGCGAGATTATGCGCGACGATGGCACCATGATGCGTGCGAGCGAGCTAGCCGAACTTGCTCGCGAGCTCGACCTCAAGTTCATCAGCATTAAGGATCTTCAGGAGTATCGCAAGAAGCATGAAAAGCATGTTGAATGCGTTGCCAATACGAAGATGCCCACGAAGTATGGTCAGTTCCGCGCACATGCCTACATCAACAAGCTCACCGGCGAGCATCACGTTGCGCTGGTTAAAGGCGACCTGGGCGATGGTCAGGACGTGCTTGTGCGCGTGCATTCCGAATGCTTGACGGGTGACGCCTTCGGCTCTCTTCGTTGCGACTGCGGTCAGCAGCTTGCGGCAGCCATGGCGCAGGTCGAGGCCGAAGGTCGCGGCGTGGTTCTGTACATGCGCCAAGAGGGTAGGGGAATCGGACTCGTTAACAAGTTGCGCGCTTACGAGCTGCAAGACCAAGGGATGGACACCCTTGAGGCAAACCTTGCTTTGGGTTTTGAGGGCGATATGCGCGAGTACTATATCGGCGCTCAGATTTTGGCCGATCTTGGAATCAAGACCATGCGTATCCTTACCAACAATCCCGACAAGATCTATCAGCTCAAGGATTACGGTCTTGAGATTGTCGATCGCGTTCCGATTCAGGTTGCCGAAACCGAGCACGATCATTTCTACCTTAAGACCAAGCGTGACAAGATGGGCCACCTGCTTCAGATGGCAGATTAATAACACTGATTTAAGTTAAAAATTATTAAGTAAAACTTATTGAATTAGCTGCAAAGCAAATAGCTTGAAAGGAATCTAGCAATGAATCTTATCGAGGGAAAAGTCGTATCCGAAGGCCTCAAGATCGGTATCGTCGCATCGCGTTTCAACGAATTCATCACCGGCAAGCTTGTGTCTGGTGCGATGGATGGCCTTACTCGTCACTCCGTCGACGAGGCGGACGTTGATGTTGCATGGTGCCCCGGCGCCTTCGAGCTGCCCCTGATCGCCCAGAAGATGGTCGAGACCGGTAAGTACGATGCAGTTATCTGCCTGGGTGCGGTCATTCGTGGCGCAACGTCTCACTACGATCTTGTTTGCAACGAGGCCGCAAAGGGTGTCGCTCAGGTTTCGCTGAAGGCGGGCACTCCGGTTCTGTTCGGCGTGGTTACCACCGACACCATCGAGCAGGCCATCGAGCGCGCTGGTACGAAAGCCGGTAACAAGGGCTACGACTGCGCCCTTTCCGCCATCGAGATGGTCAACCTCATTAAGGCTATCGAAGGCTAAAATCTCAATAAGGAGCGAGGCGCGGCCTTCCAGCTGCGCCTCGCCTTGTATTTTGGCTAGGAGTATCTGTGGCAACTATTTTCTTCGATTACGACGGTACGCTGCATAACAGCATGGCGATCTACGGACCTTCGTTTAGGACAGCCTATGCGTGGCTGGTTCAAGAAGGGCATTGTCCTGAGCGCGAGTTCGACGATGCCTGGATTAGCCAATGGCTTGGGTGGACCGCGGAAGCCATGTGGACGACCTTCGCGCCCGACTTACCTTCCGAGGTGTGGCATCGTGCTGCCGATATTGTGGGTGAGTCCATGGATTCCCTGACCGCACAAGGCAAAGCTCGACTTTTCGAGGGGATCCCCAAGATGCTCGACGAGCTGAAAGGCAAGGGCTACGAGCTCGCTTTCTTGAGCAACTGCCGCAGCGCCTATTGCAGGGTTCATCGTTTGCAATTTGGGCTCGATCGATGGTTTGATGCGTATTATTGCGCCGAGGATTTCAACGACATTCCTAAATGGCAAATCTATCAAGAGGTATACGACCGCCATTCAACTCCGCAAGTTATGGTTGGCGACCGCTTCCATGATTTAGATGTTGCTACACGAGCGGGTATTCCTTCCGTTGGCTGCGCCTATGGCTTTGGCCGCGAGGGAGAGCTTGATGCAGCAAGCGTTGTTGCGGGTTCCCCGTCGGAGATTCCTGGCTTAATTGAAGAGCTGCTCTAATCGAAGAGGCCCCAAGCGCCCAATGCGCGCCAAATCTCTTTAGGCGGGCACTTGTTCGCTGGGCTTTTCGGCCTTCTTTTGCTCGATGAGGTCGCGGGCGTGGGCGATGGCATCGTCGATGTTGGCACGGAAATGCTCTTCGCCCACGCGTTCGATCATGCCTGCGCGCTCCATCGTTTTCCATGGTTGTTCGTTCACGTGCGAGAAAATTAGCTGCACGCCCTTCTTATCGCAATAGTCGCACAGGCCCTCCAGCGCATGCATGCCCGTGGAGTCAAGCGAGGGCACGCCGCGCATGCGAATGATCAGGTATTCCGTAAACGATTTGACCGAGATATCCATAATGCGGTCGCTCATGCCGAAGAACATCGGTCCGTTAATTTCGTATACGCGCACGCTCTTGGGAAGCTCGCGCAGATGCGTGATCTGCGAGTTTTCGTCGCCATAGTAGCGCCAGCCCTTAACCTCGGTTTCTTCAGATACCATCTTCATGAACAGAAGTACCGTGATGATCATGCCTGCAGCGATCGCGGTAACCAGGTCAAAAGCTACCGTAAGGAAGAAGGTAGCCATAAGTGCGCCCACGGCGCCCTTCGACGCGGTTTTGCACAGGTGCACCACGTTGCGCCAGCCGGACATGTTGTAGGCCACCTGCAAAAGAATTGCTGCGATGCAGGGCATGGGGATAAGGGCTGCCAGCGGCATTAAAAACACCAGCACCAGCAAAAGGACGAGCGCATGAACCATGCCCGAGATAGGGGTGCGTCCGCCGCTTTTTGCGTTGGCGGCGGTGCGTGCGATGGCGCCTGTTGCGGGAATGCCGCCGAACAACACCGAGCCGATGTTGCCGATGCCCTGTGCCACTAGCTCCATGTTGCATCGATGATGCGAACTGATCATCGAGTCGGCGACTACGCACGAAAGCAGTGATTCGATGGCGGCCAAAATGGCAATGGTCATGCCGTTAGCAAGCTCGTCGCGGAAGAGCTCGAAGCTCAGTTGAGGCGCATGGAACTGGGGAAGTCCTCCCGAAATAGTGTACAGATCGCCAATGGTGCTCGCGTTCATGCCTAAGCCGCCAACTAGCACGCAGCCCGCAACAACGGAGACGATGGAGGCGGGAATCCTGTCGGTTACCATGGGCCAGAAAATCAGGATGGCCAGGCAGATCAAACCTACGATCAAAGCTTCCGCATTGAAGGTGCCGATGTTCGCGGCAAGCGCTTGCAGCTTGTCTGCAGTTTCAATGGTTTGGGTGCCGGTGGGGTAGACGAGTCCCAAGAAATCCTTGATCTGTCCGATGACGATGGTAACTGCGATGCCGGCGGTGAATCCTGTGGTGATGGTGAAGGGCACAAAGCGTATGAGCGTGCCCAGGCGCAGCAGGCCTCCAATTATCAGGAAGATGCCCGCGATGATGGTTGCCGCAACAAGACCGTCGAGTCCATCGGTGGCCACGATGCCCGCCACGATGGTGGCAAAAGCAGCTGTAGGGCCAGAAATCTGCACGCGGCTTCCTCCCAGAAAAGCAATCAAGAAACCCGCTATCACTGCCGTATAGATACCTTGTTCCGGGCCTACGCCTGATGCGATGGCGAGTGCGATGGAAAGCGGCAGCGCTACCACGGCAACCACAATGCCGGAAACGATGTCCTTGGGAATCTGTTCTTTGAGTTCTTCTTTGCTGGAATGCTTAATAACGCTGAAAAGGATGGGCTTGATCTTGTCGTTTTGCATGCGCTGGTGCGGCTTTCTGGATAAACGTGCGTATATAATGCTTGGTCTTTAGCCAACAGAGGTAGCGCTGTGGCAGGTTGTAGGATCTGCCACAGGTGGCTGCTGTCTTCCGTAGACACAAAGGGCTGCAAGTATACGCCCGATAACGCGTTCGTCCCGAAATTTATTGCAAAAGCTTTGCGTTCGTTTATTCCTTAGCAAAAAAGAAGAAGCCCGGCCATCATGGCCGAGCCTCTTTGTCGCATGTAGTTAGCGTTTCGTGCCTGTGCCGCCCGATTTAAACCTCGAGCAACTTTTCCACGCTTGCCAGCTTCACGCAGCAGATAAAGACTTCCATCGCCTGCTCAAGCTCAGCCAGGGGAGGAAGGGTTGGCGCGATACGGATGTTGGAATCCTTGGGGTCACGCTTGTAGGGGTAGGTAGCGCCGGCGCCAGTCATGGTTACGCCTGCTTCCTTTGCAAGGCCGACGATGCGCTTGGCGGTTCCTTCCAAGCCATCGAAGCTGATGAAGTATCCGCCGCGCGGGTTTGTCCAGCTGGCGCAGCCGGTATCGCCCAGCCCCTCTTCGAGCATTTTCACGACAAGCTCGAACTTGGGCGCGATTAACGCAGCGTGCTTTTGCATGTGCTCGGCGATGCCCTCGCCGTCGCGCAGGAACAGGGCGTGGCGAAGCTGGTTGAGCTTATCGTGACCGATCATCTGGATGGTGATGTGGCTGCGAACCTCGTCGATGTTGGCTGGGCTTGCGGCCATGGCAGCCACGCCTGCGCCGGGGAAGGTCACCTTTGAAGTTGAAGCAAATTTGTAGTAGCGGTTGGGATTGCCTGCTTCAACACAGGCCTTGCCGATGTCGAGCAGCTGGTCTTGCTCGGCGGTATCCGCATTAAGGTGATGCACGCAATAAGCGTTGTCCCACATAATCTTGAAATCCTCAGCGGCGCATTCCATGGAGGCCAGACGGCGCACCACCTCATCGGAATAGGTGATGCCGCTGGGGTTTGCATATTTGGGTACGCACCAGATGCCTTTCACGGCGGCATCTTTCACCAGCTCTTCGACTACGTCCATGTCGGGACCATCCTCAAGCAGGGGGACGTTGACCATCTCGATGCCGAAGCGCTCGGTGATGGCGAAGTGGCGATCGTAGCCAGGCACGGGGCACAGGAATTTAACCGTATCAAGCTTGCTCCAGGGGGTGTAGCCTTGGGTGCCGAACACCATGAAGCGCATTATGGAGTCGTACATGATGGTAAGACTCGAGTTGCCGAACACGATGACGTTTTCGGGGTCGTCGTCAAGCATCGAAGCCATCAAGCGCTTGCATTCGGGAATGCCGTCCAAGATTCCGTAGTTGCGCAGGTCGGTTCCGTTCTCGGATACGCAGGCGCTCTCGGCGTTCACTAGGTCGAGCATGGGCATGCTCAAATCGAGCTGCGCCGCCGCCGGCTTGCCTCGAGCCATGTTGAGCGAAAGCCCCTTCGCCTTGTGCTCCGCATATTCCTTATCAAGCGCCGCCTTTAAATCAAGGAGCTCTTTTTTGGGGAGTTCGGAATAGGTGGTCATGTTCGTCCTTTCGCCTTTTACAACCTGTTGCAGGATGCGTAACCTCTGCGACTCAAGAAGCTCAGTATAATGCGCTTCATCGAATTGGAATCGACCAAACGGTCTATAACATATGAAAAGGTGTTGCATGGTTAACAACGACTTCTGGGTATTGTTCGCGATGTTGCTCTACTTCATCGTAGTGGTCATCATCGGCTTCGTTTACGCGAAGAAGTCGAACGAGAATTCCGATAACTATTTCTTGGGCGGTCGTGGCTTGGGCCCCTGGGTCACCGCGTTTTCCGCCGAGGCATCGGACATGTCGGGCTGGCTGCTCATGGGCTTGCCGGGCGTTGCCTATTTCACGGGCGCCTCGGATGCCATGTGGACGGCTATAGGCCTTGCCATCGGCACGTATTTAAACTGGCTCTTCGTTGCCAAGCGTTTGCGTAAATACTCTGAGGTTGCCGGTAACTCCATCACGCTTCCCGACTTCTTCAGCAATCGTTTCCACGACAAGAAAAATGTTCTTATGACGATTGCGGCCATTATCATCCTTCTCTTCTTCAGTATTTATGTAGGAAGCTGCTTCGTTACTTGCGGCAAGCTCTTCAGTACCATCTTCGGTTTGGATTACGCCACCATGATGGTTCTAGGCGCCTTGATCGTCTTTCTTTACACCTTCGTTGGCGGTTACCTTTCCGTGTGCACTACCGATATGGTGCAGGGGGCCATTATGGTCTGCGCTCTCGTGATTGTTTTTGTTGGCTCTGTTGCTGCGGCCGGCGGCGTGGACAACACGATTGCTTTCCTGCAGTCGATCCCTGGCTTCCTATCGGGAACGCAGACGGCAACCCCTTTACTTGGTGAAGATGGCAAGCAGCTAGTCGAAAACGGTCTGCCGCTGTTCGGCGACGCTTCAACCTATGGAATCATCACCATCGTTTCGGGTTTGGCATGGGGCCTTGGTTATTTCGGCATGCCGCAGGTGCTTGTTCGCTTCATGAGCGTTGAGCACTCGAGCGCCATTCGCCAGTCTCGCATCATTGCCACGGTCTGGGTCGTTGTGTCCCTGTCGTGCGCTGTGTGTATCGGACTGATCGGACGAGCAGTTATCCCTACTACTTTCTTGACGCAGGCATCCGCTGAAAACATCTTCATCGTGTTATCTCAAATGCTTTTGCCTAGCTTCTTGTGCGGCCTTGTCATTTCGGGCATTTTCGCTGCCTCGATGTCCTCCAGCTCTTCCTACCTTCTTATTTCCGGCTCGGCTGTTGCGCGTAACATATTTAAGGGCCTTCTTAAGCGCGATGCCACCGATCGCCAGGTTATGATCTGTTCGCGCATCACCCTGTGCGTCATCCTGATCTTCGGCGTGTTCATCGCTATGGACGAAAACTCCTCGATTTTCAAGGTCGTTTCGTATGCTTGGGCGGGCTTTGGCGCATCCTTTGGCCCTCTGATCATCATGAGCCTCTATTGGAGGCGCACGAATTTCGCGGGCGCTCTTGCCGGAATGGTTGGCGGTGCTGCGATGGTTTTCTTGTGGCACGAGGTGATAGCTGGTTTCGGCGGCATCTTCGCCGTGTACGAACTTTTGCCTGCATTCGTTTTCGGCCTCGCGTGCATAGTGGTGGCGTCTTTGCTCACCGAGAAGCCGGAGCAGGGGATACTTGATGAGTTCGATCATTACATGGAAAAGGATTGTTAGTTCAGGCTGTGTTAACGCTCGGGCGGTATCTGGAATCTCTGCGCTTTGCGATTTCGGTGCAGCCTTGAAGCTAGCTGTTCCTAGCTTTAAGCGAGCTACATGCGCGGCAGAGCCGTAAATTCAGCCGTCATTGCGCTTTCTATTAATTAAGGCTGATTTAGCAAGGCGGGTCGATTCGCAAGTCGATCCTGCCTTTTTATATACGCTGAAAGGGCACGAAGTATGTTTGTAGATTGCCCCGGAAAAAACTCAAGGAAAGATAAATTTTTTTCTTGACGCTGGTTTGTAACTCACGTATTATCTTCTTCGCTCGATTGAAGCAGCGACGTTTCAAACGGGCAAGCAGCTTGAAAATTACACATGATCCAAGCGTAAACTTGGGAGTGTTCCAGAGCGGTCAAATGGGACGGACTGTAAATCCGTTGGCTACGCCTTCCTAGGTTCGAATCCTAGCACTCCCACCAGTTGCTCGTGTAGCTCAGACGGTAGAGCGCATCCTTGGTAAGGATGAGGTCACCGGTTCAAGTCCGGTCACGAGCTCCATTTTTTTTGGCGGTGTAGCTCAGTTGGTTAGAGCGCACGGTTCATACCCGTGTTGTCACTGGTTCGAATCCAGTCACCGCTACCACACAATCCGCCTACCATATGGTAGGCTTTTAATTCGTAATTAGCCCTTTGGCGACTCTCTATAAGGAGGCAAGAATGTCCAAGGAAAAGTACGAGCGCACTAAGCCTCATGTGAACATCGGCACCATCGGTCACGTTGACCACGGCAAGACTACTCTGACTGCCGCGATCTCCAAGACCCTCTCCATGAACGATGGTTCTCACGGCACTGCTTCTGCTGACTTCACCGCATTCGAAGATATCGATAAGGCTCCCGAAGAGCGCGAGCGTGGTATTACCATCTCCATTGCTCACATCGAGTATGAAACCGATACCCGTCACTACGCACACGTTGACTGCCCTGGCCATGCTGACTACGTCAAGAACATGATCACCGGTGCTGCTCAGATGGACGGCGCTATCCTGGTTATCGCTGCTACCGACGGCCCCATGGCTCAGACTCGTGAGCACATCCTGCTCGCTCGTCAGGTCGGCGTTCCCTACATCGTTGTCTTCCTGAACAAGTGCGACATGGTCGACGACGAGGAGCTCATCGAGCTCGTCGAGATGGAAGTCACCGAGCTTCTCGATTCCTACGGCTTCGAGGATTGCCCCATCATCAAGGGTTCTGCTCTTAAGGCTCTCGAGGGCGAGAAGGAATGGCAGGACAAGATCTGGGAGCTCATGGACACCATTGACTCCTACATCCCCACTCCTGAGCGTGCTACCGATAAGCCCTTCCTGATGGCTATCGAGGACACCATGACCATCACCGGCCGTGGTACTGTTGCTACCGGTCGTGTCGAGCGTGGTACCCTCCACCTCAATGACGAGCTTGAGATCGTCGGCATCAAGGAAACCACTACTACCGTCTGCACCGGCATCGAGATGTTCCGTAAGCTTCTCGACGAGGCTCAGGCTGGCGACAACATCGGTTGCTTGATGCGTGGCATCAAGCGCGAGGACGTTGTCCGTGGTCAGGTTCTCTGCAAGCCCGGCTCCGTTACTCCTCACACCGAGTTCATGGGTCAGGTCTACATCCTCACCAAGGACGAGGGCGGCCGCCACACTCCCTTCTTCGATGGCTATCGTCCCCAGTTCTACTTCCGCACCACTGACGTTACCGGCGTTGCACATCTGCCCGAGGGCACCGAGATGGTCATGCCTGGCGACAACGTGGAGCTCCGCGGCGAGCTGATTCACCCCATCGCTATGGAGGAAGGCCTCCGCTTCGCTATCCGCGAGGGTGGCCGTACCGTCGGCTCCGGTCGTATCACCAAGATCATCAAATAACTTTTGATCTAACTTAGCTTTAGCTTGGAGGGGTCTGCTGCGGCAGGCCCCTCCGTTAGCAATCATGTGTAAATGCAAGCGCACGAATAGATACTTAAAGGAGAATTCATGCGTACTTTGGTCACTTTGGCCTGCACCGAGTGCAAGCGCCGCAACTATACGACCAAGAAGAACAAGCAGAATAATCCCGATCGCATCGAGTTCAAGAAGTACTGCAAGTGGTGCAACAAGCACACCTTGCACAAGGAAACTCGTTAAGATTAGGCACCAAATAGGCCAGTAGTTCAATTGGTAGAGCAGCGGTCTCCAAAACCGCAAGTTGTGGGTTCGAGTCCTACCTGGCCTGCCAGCTTGTTTTTAGCAAGAGCAGCCTCCAGGCTGCTTCTTTGGCGTTATAGAGAATTGGTTTTCCAGAGCAGGAAGTTATATGGCAAAGAAGTCTAAAACTCAAAGGGCAAAGGCATCTGCGAATCGCCAGGCCAAAAAGGCTCAGGCAGTGCAGGGCGAAGCCGTTGTCCAGGAGGAGGCTCCTAAAAAGCGCTTCTTCGGCAGCAAGGACGGCAGCAAGTCCGAGAAGCTCCAGCCTTACCAGGAAGCTAAGAAGGCTGATTCAGGTAAGCCCTCTAAGGCTCCTAATTTCCTTCAGCAGGTTCGATCCGAGATGCGCCGCGTTACGTGGCCTACCCGCAAGGATGTCATTCAGTGGAGTGGCGTCGTTGTTGCGTCTCTTATCTTCTTCGGCCTGTTCTGTGTCGTCCTCGATGACGGTGTCATCACCCCCATCCTCTTTGCAATCTCGAACTTGGGAGCGTAAGACATGTCTAAAAAGTGGTATGTCCTTCACACGTATTCCGGATACGAGAACAAGGTAAAGGCTGCACTGGAGCAGCTTCGCGAAATGCAAGGCCTCGAGAACAATATCTTCGCTATCGAGATTCCTTCCGAGACCGTCACTGAAATCAAGACGGACGGTCAGCGCAAGGAATCCGAGAAGAAAGTTCTTCCTGGCTACGTTTTGGTTCGTATGGAGCTTGACGATCGCACCCAGGCGCTTGTTCGTCGCACCCAAGGTGTAACCGGCTTCGTCGGCAGCGAAGGCAATCCTGCACCTCTTACTCGCGAAGAGTACAATAAGATCATGAAACGCACCTCTCACGAGGCACCTAAGAAGACAACCTCGAGCCTTGAGGTTGGACAGGCCGTCAAGGTTACCAACGGTCCTCTTTCCGAGTTCGACGGTGTTGTTTCCGAGATCAACCCCGAGGCAGGCAAGGTCAAGGTTCTCGTTTCCATTTTCGGTCGCGAGACTCCTGTCGAGCTGTCTTACGGTCAGGTCGAGACGATCTCTTAAATTTGACTATAACGTGCATCTATTTGCGCCCTAATGTGGAAGGGGCTTCTCGCAGATGTGCTTGTTATAAGTGATACTTAAACGATATTTCAGTTGAAAGGAACGCTGAAATGGCTGAAAAGAAAGCAACGGGCTTCATTAAGCTGCAGATTCCTGCAGGTCAAGCCAACCCCGCGCCTCCCGTTGGCCCCGCACTGGGCGCTCAGGGCGTTAACATCATGCAGTTCTGCCAGGCCTTCAATGCTGCAACGCAGGACAAGTCCGGCACCATCATCCCTGTCGAGATCACCGTTTACGAGGACAAGACGTTCACCTTCGTCTGCAAGACTCCTCCCGCGGCCTTCCTCATCAAGGAGAAGCTCGGCCTTAAGCGTGCTTCTGGTGTTCCCCAGCTGCGCAAGGTTGGCACCCTTTCCGTCGATCAGCTTCGCGAGATCGCCGAGATCAAGCTCCCCGACCTCAACGCTAACGACATCGATGCTGCTATGGAAATCGTTGCAGGCACCGCTCGTTCCATGGGCGTTGAAATCGAGGGTCGTGAGCCCAAGAAGAAGTACGAGGTTTCTCGTCGTCTTGCTACCGTTCTTGCCGAAGAGGACGCTCGCTAGTTTCAATGGTTAAACCCAGTCTCCACATGGCTGGATTGTGGAAGGGCAAAAGCCCGCTAAACCACGAAAGGATTTTCAATGACTAAGATCTCCAAGAAGAGGGCAGCAGCTCTCGCAGCAATCGAAGAGGGCAAGTTCTACGCTCCCTACGAGGCAATGGCTAAGTTGAAGGAAATCGCTTACGCGAACTTTGACGAGACCGTTGAAGTTCACTTCCGCCTGGGCATCGACACCCGTCAGGCTAACCAGCAGGTTCGTGGCACCATCTCTCTGCCCAACGGCTCCGGCAAGAACGTTCGTGTTGCCGTCTTCGCTGAGGGCGACGCCGCTCGTGCTGCTGAGGAAGCTGGCGCTGACATTGTCGGTTCCGACGACCTGGTTGCTGATGTTCAGAAGGGCATCATCGAGTTCGACGCAACTGTCGCTACTCCCGATCAGATGTCCAAGGTCGGTCGTCTTGGCCGTATCCTCGGCACTCGCGGCTTGATGCCTAACCCCAAGCTGGGCACCGTTACCAACGATGTCGCTAAGGCTGTCAAGGAGCTCAAGTCCGGTCGTGTTGAGTATCGTGCCGATCGTTATGGCATCGCTCACGTCGTTATCGGCAAGGTTTCCTTCTCTGCTGAGCAGCTCGCTCAGAACTACGGCGCTCTGATGGACGAGATTCTTCGCGTTAAGCCTTCCGCTGCTAAGGGTCGTTACATCAAGTCCGTTACCGTTACCTCTTCTATGAGCCCTGCAGTTCCCGTTGACGCTGCAGTTAATCGCGACTACGACGTTCCTGCCAAGTAGTTTTTGTATCGCTTGCTAAAAAGGAGCCTCTTTGAGGCTCCTTTTTTATGCACAGGGAAGGCTGATTTGGGTATTTTCGAATCCTCATATATACTATGTTGTGGATATATGCAAGCATTTACAGTAAAAACAAATTAGCGTTTGCGCGAGAGAGGTATTTTCGTGAGTGAGAAGCAGGATTCGATCAAAGAGTTGGCGGCATCGATAGTAGAAAACCCCAAGCTTCTTGACGAAACGGTTAGCAATTTTGAAGGAAATTCTCGTCGCAATAGGCAAAATGCTGCAGCGGTCCTTTCCCAGGTTTCTAAAATCGCGCCTGAACTTTTGATCCCTTATATCGCAGCCATCGAAGACGCGCTGGACCGTCCCGAGGCTCAGACGCGCTGGGAATCCTTGGATACTTTGACAAATCTTGTTGCTGTTGATTCCCGTGCTTGCGATAAAGCTCTTCAGGGTGCAGAAAACGCCTTATTTGATGAGGATAATGGTCTCGTTAGGCTTGCGGCATTCCGCTTTATTTGCGAGTTGGGGTCAACCACGAACGCACGTTCCGAGAAAGCTTGGCCTCTTCTCGACGAGGCTATCCAGTGTTATCACGGTGATTACGAGTATCTGGATATGCTTGCTGCTCTTATCCAGTTTGCCGAGGGTAAGATCTCCCCTTCGGTGAAGGATGCCTTGAAGGAGCGAGTTTTCTTTGATTCCGAGAACGGTCACGGGCCTTTGCAAAAACGTTGCAAGCAAATCGTTGATCTTCTCGGCTAGCGCTATTGGTTTTCTTTATTTGTAGATTTGTTTGTTCCACCAGGCTCCGTTTTGGGTCTGGTGGTTTTTTATGTTGTGAGTATTGGTAAAACTTAGATTTCCATCTACCCTTTTCCCGTATCCCTTAAGCATATGAGCGTCATAATTAATAGGTTCTTAAATGACGCACGGTAAGTAGTGCGGTATTACGGGAGGTTTTCTTTATGGCAAAGCATGTCGTCACCTTGATCCCTGGCGATGGAATCGGCCTTGAGACTTCCGCAGCTATGCAGAAAGTCGTTGCGGCTGCGGGTGCTGATATCGAATGGGAATTGGCTGAGGCTGGCGCTCATATGATCGAGTCTTGCGGTTCTCCGCTTCCTGAGTCCACCATTGAATCCGTCCGCCGCAACAAAGTGGCTATTAAGGGTCCCGTAACTACCCCCGTAGGCACGGGTTTTCGCAGTGTGAACGTTGCCTTGCGCAAAGCTCTTAACCTGAATGTTTGCCTGCGCCCCGTTCTTTCTATCCCTGGTACAGGTTCGCGTTACGAGGACGTTAACCTTGTCGTTGTTCGCGAGAATTCCGAGGATCTATACGCTGGTGTCGAATTCGAGGAGGGGAGCGAAGGAGCCAAGAAGCTCATCGCCTTCTGTGAAGAGCAAGGAGCTGGCACCATCCGCCCCGATTCCGGTATCTCTATTAAGCCTATCTCGGTCACTGCTTCCGATGCCATCGTCGAATTCGCTTTTGAATACGCAAAAAAGCATGGTCGTAAAAAGGTCACGGCGGCCCATAAAGCTAACATTATGAAATATTCCGATGGCTTGTTCCTGCGTGAAGCACGTAAGGTTGCAGAGTCTTATCCCGAGATCGAGTTCAACGACAATATCATCGATGCATTTTGCATGAATCTGGTAATGGATCCTTCGCGTTTCGATGTCATTGTTTTCCCCAATCTTTACGGCGATATCGCTTCCGACTTGTGTGCTGGTTTGGCCGGCGGTTTGGGCATCGCTCCTGGTGCAAACATCGGCCCTGAGTATGCAGTGTTTGAGGCGGTTCACGGTTCTGCCCCCGATATCGCTGGCCAGGACAAATGCAACCCCACTGCAGAGATTCTATCTGCAGCCATGATGCTCGACCATTTGGGTGAGTTCGATTGCGCCGAGCGCATTCGTGCCGCTGTGCGCAAAATTTACTCGGATGCCTCGGTTGTTACAGGTGACATTCGTTACGCAACCAATTCCGACAAGCCTGCGGCAAGCTGCACCGCCTTCACCGACGAGCTATGTCGTATTTTGAGCGAGGATTTGTAGGTCATTCTTGGCTTATGCATTTGAGCGCCTTTGGGCATAGTTCCGAAGCGCTTAAGCGCTCTCACCAGTTTTTATGATTACGTCCGTTATTTTTTGCACGCGAAATAAGGAGCGAAAATGAGTTCGATGGCTTCCCAGCTTAGCGTTGGAGAGAAACAGTATCGATACTTCCCGTTGAAGGGCATCGAAGGGATCGAGCGTCTTCCTTTGGCGCTTAAGGTTCTAGTCGAAAACGTGCTTCGAAATGTTGACGACGATGCTTACGCACGTGAACTGGTCGACCGCATTCTTAAGGCCGGCTTGAACGGCGAGGTGGGCAGCGAAATCGAGTTCGCGCCGGCGCGCGTTTTGTTCCAGGACTTTACTGGCGTGCCTGTTTTCGTTGATTTTGCCGTCATGCGCGAAGCTTGCGCGGCGCTTGGAGGGGACCCCAAGAGCATCAACCCCCAGGTTCCCTGCAATCTGGTTATCGATCACTCTGTCATCGCAGATGAATTTGGTTGCGCAGAAGCTCTCCAGAAGAACATGGAGCTCGAGTACGATCGCAATCATGAGCGATACAACTTCCTTAAGTGGGCTCAATCTTCGTTCCAGAATGTCTCCATTGTGCCTCCCGGATCGGGCATCTGCCATCAGCTCAACATTGAGCGCTTTGCGTCGGTCGTTATGACGAATGAGAGCGCAGGGGGGACGACCGCCTATTTCGATACGCTTGTCGGCACTGATTCCCATACGCCTACCGCCAACGGCATCGGTGTGCTGGGATGGGGTGTTGGCGGCATCGAGGCGGAGGCAGCTGCCCTTGGTCAGCCTATTACGACTCTGGTTCCTCGCGTAGTTGGTGTGAAGCTCACGGGTGAATTGCCCAAGGAGTGCAGCGCTATGGATTTGTCGCTCACCTTCGCACAGATGCTTCGCAAAGAAGGCGTTGTCGGCTGCTTCGTCGAGGTGTTTGGCGAGGGCGTTTCGAGCCTTTCCGCTACGCAGCGCGCCTGCGTTTCCAACATGACGCCCGAATACGGCAGCACCTGCACGCTGTTCCCCGTGGATGAGCAAACAATCGACTACCTGCGTTTAACCGGCCGATCGGACGAGCGGATTGCCCTTGTCGAAGCCTACGCCAAGGAGCAGGGCTTCTGGAACGACCCAGAAGCTGAGCATGTTTACAGCTCGGTTCTGACCTTGGACTTGTCAAGCGTCAAGCGAAGCTTGGCCGGTCCGTCGCGCCCTCATGATCGAATCGATCTCTCCGGTGCCAAAGCTCGTTTCAACGAAATTTGCACCGAGCGCGGTTTGGGCGACGAAAGCAAGACGGTTACCTTGATGGGTAACGATTTCGAGCTCACTCATGGCGCACTTGCCATCGCTGCTGTAACCAGTTGCACTACCGCAACAGATGCCTCGATGATGCTTTCGGCGGGCATCCTGGCACGTAATGCCGCAGCTAAGGGTCTTGCGCCCAAGCCCTGGGTCAAGACCATCCTTGCGCCGGGAAGTAAAACCACGGAAATGATCCTCGACAAAGCAGGCTTGATGCCAGGCTTGAAGCAGCTCGGCTTCTATACTTGCGGCTTTGGTTGTATGAGCTGCATCGGAAATTCCGGTCCAGTGCTTCCCGAGCTTCATGAAATCGCCGATGACATCGAATTGGCCTCCATCCTTTCGGGCAACCGCAATTTCGACGGTCGTATTTCGCCTGATGTCTCTCAGAATTACCTGTGCCAGCCCTCTTTGGTCATTGCTTATTCGTTGGTCGGCACCATCGACTTCGATTTTGAGACTCAGCCTTTGGGTCAGGACGCGCAGGGCAACGATGTCTTTTTGGCAGATATCTGGCCCGACTCCAGCGAGGTACAGAGTCTTCTTGCCGATTGCTGCACCAGTGCGGTCTTTGACGAATCCGGCAAGGATTTGTTCGAAGGCGACGAGCGTTGGCGTGCTCATAGTGGGGCAACGGGCGATGTGTTCGAATGGGATGATTCTTCGACCTATGTTCGCCGCGCTCCCTATTTCGACGGCATGGGCAAGGAGCCTGTGGATCCTGCGCCTATCACCGATGCACGTGTTCTTCTTGATTTGGGCGACTTCATCACTACCGACCACATCTCGCCGGCAGGTTCCATCGCTCCTGATTCCCCTGCGGCGCGCTATCTCGAGGGCCACGGGGTCGATCCGGCCGATTTCAACACCTATGGCGCTCGTCGTGGCAACCATGAGGTAATGATGCGCGGCACCTTCGCCAACGTTAAGCTGATGAACAAGCTTGCCGAGGGGAAGAAGGGCGGCTGGACGCTCGACCAGCTCGATGGCTCGGTCAAGGCTGTTTGGGACGCTGCTGAGCATTATCAGACCGAGGGAGTCCCCCTGGTTGTCTTTGCGGGCAAGATGTACGGTTCGGGCTCCTCACGCGATTGGGCCGGCAAGGGTCCCATGCTGCAGGGCGTCAAGGCTGTTTTCGCCGAAAGCTTCGAGCGCATTCATCGTTCAAACCTTATCGGCATGGGTATTCTTCCGTTGCAGTTCAAGGAAGGTGAAAATGCAGCTAAGCTTGGTTTGGATGGTACCGAGCTTGTTTCCATCGATCCGCTCGATTTCACGAAGGGGCTGCCGCAGCCTTCCATCGTTTCGGCTCACGCTCGAAAGAAAGATGGCACTACCGTTGATTTCGAGGCCCAGGTTCGCATCGATACCCCAACCGAGGGCGACTACTATCGCAACGGCGGTATCTTGCAATACGTTTTGCGCTCGCTTTCTTAGAACCCCGAAGATTTGCTGATTCCCACCGTTTTCGGTGATAAGGCCGCACTCCAATAGGGTGCGGCCTTTTCTTTGGCCTCGGCTTATAAAGAGGGGGAATCTCGTATAGAATTACCTGTCATATAGCAAGAATTAGAGGGGGAGACCTATGAGCATGAAGCAAAACCCTTTTGACTTCACCTCGATGTTCGACCAGGAAAGCGTTGAATTCCAGCGCCCAAGCATCGATTTCGCCGACTTCAAAACCAGCCTTGCCCAGCTAAGCCGTAAGGCTTTTGTTGTCATAGTGGTTGCCATTGTGATCATCGCAGCGTTTTGTTATTGGTGGTTCCACCCTGCGATTAACATTCATAGCGAAGATTTATGGGAGTTCCTTGGTCTCTTCGTCCTTCTTCCTGCCTTCATTGTGTTTTTCGCGTTTCGTCAGATCTATGCCAGTGGCATTGGTAAGCGAGAGAAGAGCCCCAGAAAGGAAAAGCTGTTCAAAGGCTTGATGGCGGTCCCGCTGCTCATTGCAGCCCTTGGTTTGGTTGGCTTGTTGATGTCGCAATCCTTCTTCCCGGGCAATGCGCAAAAATATGCCTCCATCTTGAAGACGACCGACGGAAACTTCTCTGAGGACGTTGAGCAGATCGACTACAGCACGATTCCCTTCATCGATCGCGATTCCGCCATGCTCTTAGGCAACCGCGCTATGGGTACCATGGCCGATTACGTTTCACAGTTTGAGATTTCCTCGTTGTATTCTCAGATTAACTACAAGGGCGCGCCGGTGCGCGTTAGCCCCCTTAACTACGCTGATGTTTTCAAATGGTGGACCAACCAATCTTCGGGTATTCCTGGGTATGTGATCGTTAACATGAACACCCAGGATACCGAGGTGGTGCGCACGTCTGAGCCTATTCGCTATTCGGACTCCGACCCCTTGTTCAACAATGTCGACCGTCATGTGCAGCTGCATTACCCAACCTATATGTTCGACGAAAAATCTTTCGAGATCGATGAAGATGGCAACCCTTATTGGGTCTACCCTGTGCAGGACAGGACCATCGGCCTGTTTGGAGGCACGACCATTAAGCGTGTTGTGCTGTGCAACGCTTGCACGGGCGAATGTCAGGATTTCGCCATCGAAGATGTCCCAGAGTGGATCGACCGCGCATACCCGAGCGACCTTCTTGTTCAGCAGTACAACTGGTTTGGTGCTTATTCCAACGGTTGGATTAACTCTTGGCTTGGGCAGGAGGGCGTTCGCCAGACGACGCCCGGCTCCAACGGCCAGGCCGGATATAACTACATCGCCCAGGGCGATGATGTGTGGCTGTATACGGGCGTCACCTCGGCCACTGCCGACAATTCCGTGATTGGATTCGTCTTGATCAATCAGCGCACCGCCGAATCTCATTTCTATGCAGTTGCTGGTGCAACGGAGGCTTCGGCTATGAGCTCGGCCGAAGGTCAGGTGCAAAACCTTAAATACGATGCAACCTTCCCGCTTCTTCTTAACATCAACGGGCAACCGACTTACTTCATGGCTCTAAAGGACGATGCGGGCTTGGTTAAAAAGTACGCGATGATTGATATTCAGCGTTATCAGAACGTTGCGGTCGGCGATTCCCTGAGCGCCACCCAGAAGTCCTACGAGGCCTTGCTTAAAGCGAACGGGGTGGGAAAGAAGTCGTCTTCTGGTGATTCGGGGTCCAGCCAAGCTACCACCGTTGCAAAGGGCACTATTAAATCCATCTCGCCCGTGGTTGTTGACGGCTTGAGCCATTACTACCTGATTCTGAAGGGCGACGACACCATTTACGATTGCCCCATAGATACCGTAGTTGACGTTGTGCGTTATTCGGTGGGCGACAAGGTCACCTTGAATTTGTCGAGTGATGTTTCCTCGCCTCGAACCGTGGAAAGCATCGCAAGCAAATAGTCTAGATTTTCCTTGACAGCCGTATTGCAGCATGCGAAACTATTAAGGCTTAATTCGAGCAAACATGAAAATGTTCCGCTGCCCAAGACAGCTGGCACCGAAAGGTTTAATCGCGCAAGCGGCCCGCCGAGGTGGTCGATAGCTTAAGCTTTTTGACCCCTGTTGTCCTGTGGACGGCAGGGGTCGTTTATTTCGCGATCCCTCCCATTGCGCGGAACCTGAGCGCTTGGGGAAGGAGGTGTACGTAAATGCCCAATTCAAAGAACGTTGCTACTCTCGAAGCCATCAAGGCAGATCTCGCTGATGTTACCGCAGTCTGGGCTGTCGACTACCGTGGTCTTACCGTTAAGGAAGTCGAGCAGCTTCGCCGCAATGTCCGTGAAGCTGAAGGCGTCATGAAGGTCTACAAGAACTCCCTGATGTCCATCGCTCTCGCTGATCTTGAGCTTCCCAGCATGGACGAGGTTCTCTCCGGTCCTTCCGCATTCGTTTTCACTACTGGTGATCCCGTGGCTCCTGCCAAGGCTCTGAAGGACTTCGCTAAGTCCAACGAGAACCTGGAGCTCAAGGGTGGCATCATGGAGAACGAATTCCAGGATGCTGCAGCTGCAAACGCGATTGCATCTCTGCCTTCTCGCGATCAGCTCCTCGGTGGAATCGCTTCCTCTCTTACCGCTGTTGCTTCCCAGCTGGCTATCGCCCTCGGCGAGATGTCCGAAAAGGATGCTGCTTAAGCAAAAGCTGCAAGTGCGCAGCTTGAACTTTGTATTTGAAAATATTGCCGCGTGAATCAATCTCATGCGGCGCTTGAAAGGACTGTTACCATGACCAACGAAGAAATCGTTGCTGCACTTGGTGAGAAGACCCTCACCGAGCTTGCCGAGCTTCGCGATCTGATCTGCGAGACCTTCGGCGTTTCCGCTACCGCTGCTGTTGCTGCTGCTCCTGCTGAGGGCGGCGCTGGTGCTGCTGAGCAGACCGAGTTTGACGTCATTCTCGAGGGCTTCGGCGACGCTAAGATCGGCGTCATCAAGGCCGTCCGCGAGATCGCTGGCCTGGGCCTCAAGGAGGCTAAGGCTCTCGTTGAGTCCGCTCCTGCTCCCGTTGCCGAGAAGGTCGACCAGGCTAAGGCTGACGAGATCAAGGCTGCTCTCGAGGAAGCTGGTGCTGCTGTTACCATCAAGTAAAACACTTGATGGGTATCTGCGCACTTTCGCAAAACCAAAAAAAGGAACCCGAAAGGGTTCCTTTTTTTGGTGCTGCAAGCTCTTTGTTTGGGGCTGAGGCTACACTCAATTAGGGATGTCAAGCGAGCTGTCGTTCTATTGTTTTGCTTGCTGAGCGCTGAGTTCCCGTTTTGCCTTCGCAATAGCAAGCGCTTCGTTGTTAAGAAGCTCGTAAACATCATGAGTATCGCCTTCAAGTACCTCTAAATGCTTGTTGATCGTTTGGAGGTCACCGCGTTCAGCTGGACCGGTTAGGCATGATATCGGGCCGAGTTTTGCCAGGTTGTTCGCATTCCCCAAAAACAGGTGAGAAAGGGCGGTGCATGCATCCTCTGCGGTAAACCCGCATCGCTCCAGTTCTTTGGCGGCCAACGAGTATAGGGCAACAACATGGTTCGAGGCGAGCACTGCTGCCGCATGGTAGCGTGTCTTATCCTTCGTATTTATGGTCTGCGTAGGGTTTCCCATCGATGAAAAAAGCTCGGTCACCTCGCTGAGACGCTCACTAGCCCCTTCAATAACGAAAAGGGCATTTCCAAGTTCTTTTGCGGATTCCGTTTTAGACGCAATAGCAAATAGTGGATGGGTTGAATAAGGATAAACGCCGATCTCTTTTGCTTGCGTAAATATGTCGGAAGACAAGGACCCGCTGGCGTGAACGATGAGCTTTCCTTTTAATGCGCTACGAATCTCGGGGCGTTTTGTTAACTCTTCCCAGACGGCACCAATAGCGTCGTCTGGAGTTGTGACGTACAAGAGGTCACTTTGGCCTACGAGTTCGTTGGCGTCTCTGTAGGCTTTGCATCCGCAGAGCTTGGCAGCATGCTCCGCCGACGCGAAGCTTCGGCTGGTGTACCCGACGATCTCATGATTTTGTTTGAGGTAAAGGCCGAGCGTGCAGCCAACTTTTCCTGCCCCTACGAATCCAATCTTCATATTCAGCCTCCTGAAGTTTTGAACTCCTGTAAAAGTATCTCCTAAAAGGAAAGCCCCTTGCCGAAGCCTTCGACAAGGGGCTAGTTGTTCTATTTAGCTATTCGCTTAAACGAAGACGCAGAAGCGAAGAACAAGGTATGCGCAAGCGATTGCTACGCAGACGATCATGATGGGGAAACCGACCTTGGTGTACTCGATAAACGAAATCGGGTAACCGTTGCGGTTCGAGATCGAAGCCATGACCACGTTTGCCGATGCACCGATGAGGGTGCCGCAACCACCAAGGCAAGCACCGAGCGAAAGCGCCCACCAGAGAGGCTGCACGTCCACGCCTGCGCTTCCCATACTAATAAGAATGGGTGCCATTGCGGCAACCAGGGGGATGTTGTCGAGGAAGGACGACAGGATTGCAGCAGCCCAGACGAGCACGATAATGGCAAGCAGGGTGTTGTCGCCGGTCAGGTCAACCAGGGCGTTTGCTGCCATTTCGATGACACCGGTCTGCTCCATGCCGCCGACGACGATGAACAAGCCAGCGAAGAATCCGATCGTCGTCCATTCGACGTCATGCACGACCTTTTCAATGTCAGCTCCGGAAATTAGGAACATAACGGCTGCGCCGGTCAGAGCGATGGTGCTGGGCTCAATGTTCGCGAAGCCGTGGAGGCAGAAGGCCAAAGCGACAATGACAATCATGGCAACGGACTTATGGAAGAGTTTCTTGTCGTGGATCGCACCATCTTCGTCAAGCTCCATGACGGCAGCCTTCTTATCTTCGGTGACATGGAGGTTGCGGCCATACATGACGTAGAAAATGCCGATGACAACGATCATGATCACGATGACAACGGGGGCGTCGTAGGCCAGGAAGTCGAAGAAGCTGAGCCCTGCAGCGGATCCAATCATGATGTTGGGGGGATCGCCGATTAAGGTAGCGGTGCCGCCGATGTTGGATGCCAGAATCTCAACCATGAAGAAGGGGATGGGATTGATGTCCAGCAAAAGACGGCAAACGGTGTAGGTGACGGGTCCGATAAGAAGAACCGTGGTCACATTGTCCAGGAAGGCGGAGCAAACGGCGGTGATGATGGCGAAAACCATCATGATCAACCAGGGATTGCCCTTCACGAGCTTCGCGGACTTGATGGCCATGTACTCGAAGATGCCGCAAGCCTTGATGATGCCAACGAACATCATCATGCCCACCAGAACGCCGAGCGTGCCGAAGTCGATAGACTCCATTCCTCCGTCGAATGTGACGATCCCCAAAAGTATCAGCACGACAGCGCCCGACAAGGCGGCAACCGTACGATGTATCTTCTCAGATACAACTAGGGCCATCACAACTACGAAGACAACAATTGAAATGATTTGTGCTGTAGTCATAACCTATTTCACTTCTCGAGGTTTACCAAGTAATTACAGAAGTATAGCCAAGCTCTTACCTAATTAAGGGCAAAACATTGTTAGGTGGGTTGGAAAAGCGAGTGGTGGTATGGGCGTGCATGTTTAATTGCATGCAGAGCTTACGAGACGAAGCTGCTTATATTGATAGTTGCGGCCTGCTCTTCGCCTGGATGGTCGCGAGCCGCTACCCCCAGAAGCAGCGCAAGCAGGTGGTCTGGGCGTGCTGGGCGGGCTTCTTCGCCT
>JAUMVJ010000018.1 GCA_030530215.1 Coriobacteriia bacterium | reverse complement strand
ACAGTTTGATTACCAGTCAGTTCGACACTGCTCCAAAACCATTGGAGCAAAATCCCCACTGCATAAGGACGGAAAAACCGACTGGATAGCTCGCTCAAGATTCAATAAAATGCTGGTCAACAACTTGTTTTACCTCGTATTTGTACACATTAGCATCAACATTGTTCTCCAACAGCAACACAGCTAATTTCGAATAAAAAACGTGCTCGTAAAGAACTTCGAGCTCTGTTTTAGTCAGAAAATTTTTAAGGTTCACAAACACGAGAACGCGTTTGCATCCCGAGTCAAGAGCGAGCGATAAAAAATTGAGCAGATTGTCAAGGAACGATTTATCCGGGCAATATGATGCTCCGAACCCAAGGTATTTCAGGTATCTTTTCAGATCCCATTGTAGAGCAAACTCATAGTCGGCATTGAACCCCATATCAAGAGAATCGAGCTTTTCTCTCAGAAAAGCCTCGGCAGCCTCCATTTTGCCTCTAAGATCCTCGTCTTCTAGGAACTCACGTTCCATTCGTTTTATCACAGTCGCCATGAAAGACCTATCGTCCCACGGAAGGCTCAACGCATCGCTTATAACCAGAAAGGAATCTTTTGGCTTCAGTTCGGAATCTTCTTGCCAGACGGTGTAGGGCTCAAGTGCAAATCGTCCCTCGCCAGATAACAGCGATAGACACACCCGGGCAAACAAGGCCGAATTTTCAATCTGCAAAACCGAAGGCCGTCCAGCCAATAGCTCTATCGGGTACTCAAACCCATGGAAAACCAGCTTCATAACACGAGCAACTCTTCCATGGTGTCAACCTCGTCATACGCTTTCCGATTACCGGTAATGTATTCCATCGTGGCAAATTGACTTTCGTGGACCTTGAGAACCTGGACCAAGCCTTGCGATGGCCTATTCTTGCGCAATCGAGCTATCGCGCCCGATGCAGCGCCGTCGTTAAGGACCAACTTGGCATAAACAGATTCCTGAAGCTGAAGATAACCATCCTTGATAAGGAATTTCCTGAATGCTCTGTAGGATTTGCGCTGCGCCGCTGTTTCGACGGGCAAATCGAAGAACAAGATAAGCCTCATATACCTATTCCTAACCACACCCGTCATACAACGCCAAAGGGCTCGATCTCGTCTACTGACAGGCGCCTATTCAGCGCCTTAAGACAATCGCTTACATACAGGGAGATCACCGATCCAACCCGATAGCTTCCGCCCTTGTAGGGAATTCCCTGGTTCAAAACATCGACCAAGAGCAACTTAAAGTTTTTGCCGAAGTCGCCCTCAAAATTATCGAACACAACCCTATCCACTATCGGCCGGAACGGCTCCATAAGATCGCAGCTTAAATTGAACTGGTTGTATTCGTTTCGATGGCATATCCCAACCTGGGTTAGATAGCCACGTGCAACGATTTCCCTGCTTACCGCCGAAAGGATGATCGCATAACCATAATTAAGCGCCGCATTCAGCGGGATCTCCTTGTCGCGCGAAAAATCCTGCCCGAACATAGCGCCAAAATACAGGCGCGCAGCATGGCCTTCCCTGTTAGTGCTATCGCCAGAGCGCACTTCGGGAACGATGTTGCGCAGCTGTTCACCCTGCTGCTCTCTTGCACGCGCCGTCAAAAGCGCGGCTTGGTGAGCGATCTTGTCACGTACAACACGCTGCCAAACACGCTTTTTCGCGGGCTCTGTCCAGTCGAGCTGCTCCGCTATCTTCTTGCTGGTGTTGTGTGCACCGTAGAGTGGCAAGTATTGACCGACGGGATCGCACTTCTCGTCCGAGACAACAAAGGAGACCTTTGATTTAGCCAGTTCGGATAGTAGATATGCACTTACGAATACCTGATTGGTTTGTAGCACGACCGAAGAGATCTCACCCAGGTGGATACGGGTGGTGTCGTCTTCCTTACGGACTTCCAAGTAACCGCCACGATACTGAAGCTTACAAGGATTGGCGATTACTACATTCCTATAGCCCGACACGGGTCTTCCTCTCGAACATGCCCGTTACAGATTGATCGATGATGAAGAAATCAATATCGGAATCGTTCAGCACCTTATTAAAAGAAACTTTATACTGCCCAGCGGACTTAGCTCCCCCTAAGCAACTTAAATCAATCTGGGGATTAACCGCATTGATGCTCTCTGCGAGCGCAACGACAAGCGCCGCCGTAGCCTCCAGATCGAGCGACTGAACTCGTGAAACCGTACCAAGGATCTTCATGTTGCGTATCAGACCCGGCGCAACAACCAAACCGCGCTCGATAAGAGTCCCGATCAGCTCTTTCGCAGAAACCAAGAATTCCGCCGATGGCGCTTTGTGACCCCTGATTACTGCAGCTGCTTCCTTCAAGACAAGCTGCTCATCGAAACCGAATGCTACCTCTCTCCCATTCCTGACCCTGTCGCATCCTGTTATCAAAACTCGACTATCGTCGATCTCGACAAGCTGTCGCTTAAGAATCCTGGATCGCGTAATGGAAACGAACTCCAGCCCCTCCCCTTCAGCAAGCTCTTTTGCATACTCGGCCAGGGCATCCGAATGTTGGCCCACTCTTCCCGCCAGCCAAACGGGAACCTCGGCAAAACGGAAGCAGGGTTTTCCTTTCTTTTTTGCTTCGTAAATGAAGAAATACGCAAATTGCTGGCTAGAGAAACCGCCGTACTGCTTTACATCAAGGCCTTTTTTAACAGGAAGCGCCAACTTTGACCCCATCTTCGGGTCGCGAGGCGAATAGATCGTGGCCTTCCAGAACAAGCCAGTATCTTCATACGGCATGCGCGTTACATAGCACTGGCGATAGTTCAGCGCCTTTCGGATGCCCTCCATATCCGCTTCAGCGTCCCATGCATCCTTATGCACCTCGCCCGTTTCCTTATCGAAACCAGAGCGCATAAAGCTGTCCACGATGAAGCCAGCAGAGCCCGGCATCTTGTAGGTTCGGGCGAACTGCTCGGACTGGGAACGAACATACTTCCTTATTGCATGCTCATAAGCAATAGGGTTTTCATGCATCTTCGGATGACGCATCTGGATAAACAGGCCCAGGCGGCACGCCAGGTAGGCGTCATGGGCATGATGGAAATCGTTCGCCTCACGACATTTCACCAAACCCATTGCCTCGCGTAGGTTATGCGACATGCTCGCCTTTACTGGAACGATGTTGGCGTCGGGGTACTGAACTTTCAGCAACGACTGTATCATCTTCACCATTTGGCTGGTCTCAACCAGCTGGCGGGCAATAAAGCCCTTCATCATCCCGCTGCTTATATGCGAGCGCATCAGATTGTTGAACTTCTTATCGCCGATCAGCTTCACATCATGAAGCCGTTCCCAATACTCACGCATATTGCGCCGAACGCGCTGATCAAGAAGCAGCTCATCGGTCTTCCTTTGATTTTCGGAGCGAAGAACCAACGCCTTGTTCTCGAAGCTGTCGTCCTTGATGTAGGCACGGGGGATTATGTGGTCAACCTCGTATTTGCCAGCATCCGACAACTGGGCAATATCCAAAGCCTTACCCGAGTACATGCACTTGCCGCCCTGCATGAAATAGAGCGTCAGCCTTTCATCCAGGTCGGCTGGCGCGGCTTTCTGGATTTGCGCCCAAGCTTCAGGAGCCTCTTTCTTCATTGCTGCAAGCGACTCTTTGATCTGGTCGTATCGCCTGCGCGTGCGCTTGCCCTTGTTCTTCGGGTCTTCATCGCGGGTAACCTCGATGAAGATGTTCGCCGGATGGCCTCCAGCAATCTTGGCAATCTCATCCACAATACGCATTGCCTGGTTAAGGCTGCGGCGAATAGCGGGCGAGCCCGGAAGATCGTTGACGCCCATCTCGCTACCATGGCTTGCATAGTATTCGCGGTTCAGATCATCGACTCTTTGTTGAAAACCTAGAGCATCGTCGCGCAGCACTTCCATCATCACCATCGTGCGGCCCTGGCGGCTATTGGTGTTTGGGTCGCCATAGCGAAGCACATCCATAATGGATACGTCACGGCCACCTTGCGCACGGGTCTTCATACCGGTGAGGAATTTCTCCGACAACCTGCCCCAGCCGGCAAAGCGCTTCTTCTTGATGATCTTGACCTGCTCGGCACTCAGCAAACAGTTTCCTTGCGAGCCGTATGCGTTTTCCAGCCTTTGCTCGAAAATAGAGCGATCCTCAAAAAGGGTGCTCCATAGAACGATTTCCTCGATAGCGGGAATCAGCGACGGGTCAAGCTCACTGACGCCGAAAACGTCCTTTGCGAAAAAGCGATAGGTATTCAACTTGGAAGTAACGGAAGTTTCCCCCTGGCTGCCGCTTACATGCGGATTAACGGCATCGCCAACACGAACAAGCCAATCCTCGATATCCTTCAAACGCACTGTGCGCTTGTTCTGGAACAGATCACGGATAATGCCCTCGCGCTGCGCGGCATCGAAGCGATGCTCGTTTTCTGCGCCTTCGGCCCAACGCATACCATTAAGCTCATTGAGAACGCAGTACTCCTCGTACAGAAGCGAGCACTTTGGAAGAACCTTCTCCCCTGCCAGATAGGTGCAGTCGCCCGTCATGCGTAGGATGAACTTCTCGGCGCTTTTATCCTTATCGATAACGCTATCCCAGTTCCAAGGGGTAATCACCGTATCTTCCATACCCGGCTTTCGTTCCGACCAGGCGAAACGATTTCCATGCTTGTCTGCAGCTGCATTCTTCGTGCTAAGCGGGCCTACGTAATAGGGGATTCGGAAGGTCACCAACGATTCTAGCTTCTTCGCCTCTTCCTGAAGAAACGGGTAGAACCTGGCCTGATTTTGGATGATCGCCTGAAGTTCTTCCAAATGCAGCTGATAGTAGATGCTGCCGTTGTCGCTGGTTTTGAGCCTACGCAAAAAACGCTGCTCTGCGAAGGCCGCAGCCATACGGACATAGCGCTCGTCTTGTTCGGCAGCAGTGCCCGAAAACAGTTTCTTAACCTCTTTAAAGAAATCGTCGTACTTGGTTTTACCGAGGTTATAGGCGGTATAACCCTTGGCTTTGAAGTAGTCGTACTTAGCAACGTCTTCGTAAAGCTCGCCGCGGAAAAATGCGTTGTATTCAGCGGGCATATATTCGCGCACTAGGGTTTTCAGGGTTTGCAGGTCTGCATGGTACTGGTTGTACTTCGCAATCATGCTTGCAGAAATGCTGTCACCGGATTTGTACGTGATGTCGGGGTCCTTATACGAAAGCAATCCCTGAAGCAAATATGCGGCATAAACGGAGCACGAAGCTTCCAGCAACTCGGCGCAGTCGTCCGGACAAGCCTCTGCGAGCTTCTCAAGCTCTTCCTCCTTGCCCAAGGAAACCTTGGTTTTCTCGCACTCGAACTCGCCGAAGATGTTCTTGAACTCGACAGAAAGTCCCAGCATTGCCCCTGCGATCGCCTTCGAGAACTTCTTAGAAGCCTGCGCTTCCTCCATAGGAACAGCAACAAGCGGCGCTATTTCTTCAGAGATCTCTCGCCGGGAACGGTTCACATCGGCCAAGAGGACAGCGATCTCACCAGCAAGCGTCGTTTGCTCGCCTTCATCGCACACCAAGCGTTCCAATTCTCGCGAATCGCACCAATTGTTCAAAGCCTCGATAAAAGACGCAACCGCAGCACCAGCATCGGCATTCTTAGCCGAAAGGCTTTGCCCCTCCCTCAAGAAATTGCCACGATGCTTGACGATGTTGTGCATAGCAAGGTAAATCAAGCGAAGATCAGCTTGCTCATCGGTCTCCATCAGCCATTTGCGCAGGTGGTAGATAGTGGGGAAACGATCGTAATAGTCTTCCTTGGTGAAGTCGGACCCGTTGAAGATAGGGTCGCCATCAATGAGCCTCGACTGCTCCAAGCGCATGAAGAAGCCTGGATCGACCTTTTGCATCTGCTCCTCGAACAGGCTTTGCAGCAGATTCAAACGCCACCGGCGGCGAATGTACCTGCGGCGCTGCCCGCGATGAACGCGCGCTTCAGACGCAGGGTTTGCGCTGTCGAACAAACGGCTTCCCCAGGTAGGCTGCCTTTTGAAATGGAGAAGGCCGCCCCTCCAATCGGTGACAGCCCATCCAACGGAACCAGTGCCCATATCCAAGCCTATGCTATATCCGTTTTGAATGCCCCTCAAATTCATTTCCGCAAACTCCTTCGCGTTGTGCTATAGTCGCCTTGTCTCCGATTACCAGTCGGATCGACACTGCGAGTCAAAATACGGCCTAGCCAAAAATGTTCCTTCGGGAACGCTCCGTAGGGAGCAATCTGACTTGCCAAAGCCTCTTCGGAGGCTTTTTCTTTTTCAATCCTACCCTACTAAGCGTTGCTTTTTCTTGGTCGACCGCAAATGGATCGGCTGTTCAAACAAAGGTTTTATCTACGATAGCAAGTAGCTTGATTCCGTGTGTCCAACATATTACCCATCTATATCCCAAACAGTCACAGGAGTACCCCTCCGCGCACAAGCTCAAGTCAAATCGTCTACCGGCACCTGGACAGATTAAAAAGACTAGTCCATAAAAAGAATGGCTTTAAGCCCTAAAGGCCGCAAGGCAAGCTCGGGCTCCAGCAAAAGCTACGGCCCAATCCCTAGGGCAAACCTCAAGCGCGCTTTAGCTTGCCGAACAGGCGCTTGACCAAGCCAGCGAGCATCTCGTATTCGCGAAGCTTCATGAGCTTGCACAGCCCGAAGGCAACAACGAGCCCCAGAATGCCGCATACGCAAACGGTAACGAACGCGCTTGCGATAGCCGGAATAGGCAAGCTTGCCAGCGCAAACCATTCCATTGCAAGGCCCGACAAAAAGTAAACGACAGCCGCAGCAACCAAAGAAGCAATGCCGCCCTTAACCACAAGCACCACAACCTTGCCGAAGCCAAAGCTGCCAACCCTGCGATACACGATAAGCGAACAGATCAGGAACATGCTTCCGTAGAAGAAGATATCGCCCAGGGGAATACCCACAACACCGAAGTTATCGGGCTTGCAAAGCCAGGAGTACAACAGCGCCTGAACAAGGCGCATGCAAATGTCAACACAGGCAAAGAGCGTGAATTTTCGCATAGCCGCAAAGACTTTGTAGAAATACATGTAGCCCGCATAAAAAGGCAGACTGATGGTCCAAACAGCCAGAACCTCGGAAACGTAGGCAACGTCATCTGCGGTAAACGATCCCGCCTGGAACAGCTGAATCAGAGGAATCGCAAGCGCGCCAACCATAGCGGCAAGGGGCAGCATCAAGAACAAGGTCGAGCGCAGGCCTTTCGAAACGAAATCCTTGAAGCCTCGCCAATCTTCATTCGCAGCGCAATCGGCCATCTCGGTAAGCATGGTGGACGAAATAGACACGGCAATGACGCCATAGGGCAGCTGCCACCACATGCGCGCGTACGACAAGGTTGACGGACCGTTCGAGGCGGCGTCGAGCGCAAAAGCGTTGCGGCAGCTGATGGTAATCATGGTGCCGGCCACGTAGAGGAACATGGGCGCCGCCATCTTGAAAGCCTCAACGAGCATCGGGTCGCGCAGGTCCACGACGGGCTTGAACTTGAAACCGTGCTTGATCAACGCCGGCACCTGGCCAGCAAGCTGAACGAAGACGCCCAGCGTCGTACCGATGCCAAGCCACCACATAGACGCCGTGGTGTCCCAAGCAGAAAGCGGCACAAAACCGAACATCGTGATGATGACGATGAGGTTGTTGAGAATTGGCACCAAGGAAGGCGCCAGGAACTCGCGCTCGGCGTTCAAAACGCCCATGACAAGGGCGCTCAAGCCATAGAACAAAATCTGGATTGCAAAAATCCTGAAGAAGAAGATGGCCAAATCCTGAGTTTCGCCAGCGCCGACCGTGAAGGTCTGCGTCTGGATGATCAAAGGCGCGGCAACAGCACACACCAAAGAAAGCACGCCCAAGAAGATGGTGGTCAAAGTGAGCATGTTGTTGGTGAAGCGCTCGGCAGCCTCTTGCCCATGCTTGTCTTTTTGGAGCAGGTACAAGGGCACGAAAACAGCGGTTCCCAAAACGCCCGAGGCGCACAGCTCAAAGACCATGTTGGGCAGGTTGTTGGCAATCTGATAGGCCGAGGTGAACAAGGTGTTGCCCAGCGCGAAGGCCATCGCCCAGGTGCGCAGCAGACCCGTCACACGGGAAACAAGGGTGCACAGCGAGATCAGGCCCGTGTTCTTAAGAATATTCGTGCTTGTATCGTTCGCCACAAGGCCCCCATACGCTTTTGCTTTATAGTGTAATTCCCCTGCAGAGTTCACCTGCCGGCAAACTTCAACGGTTAAACCTGGTAGATAGGCAATCTGCAAAGCAATGCAGCCAGGCATGGCGCCTTAGGCTGCATTCAGCTAAATCATAGTAAGGGAATTCGCATGCGCTTTCTTATTGTTCGCAATAAATACAACTCAAAAGCATTCGAAGCGTCGTTCACCTTGGAAATGTACCTTACCAGCCAAGGAATCGAATACGAATGCTTCGACTCCAACGAGGTTCCCTTTTTCAAGCCCATCGTGGGACTTGTCGGCGACATGGACCAATTCGACATGGTTATCGTCCTGGGCGGCGACGGCTCCATTCTGCGTGCTGCGGGTCAGGTGGGCTATCGCCGCATCCCCATCCTTTGCACCAATTACGGGCATCTGGGTTTCATGGCAAACTCCAACGCCGAAGGGCTCATTCCCCTGGTGGCCGCAGCGCTGAGCGGAGACGCCATCACCGAAGCGCGTACCAACCTGCGCGTTTGCGTGGAGCTTCAGCCCACGGAATTCACCCGCGACCCAACCGAGCAGGCCATTGCCCAAAAGGAAGCACCGGTCTACGAATTTTTCTCACTCAACGAGATGGCACTCACCCGCGGTGAGCGCGGACGCAGCATCGATTTCACCTACCACGTCGACGGCATCAAGATCGCCGACATGCGTGGCGACGGCCTAGTTGTCTCATCAGCCACCGGCTCAACGGGCTATGCGCTTTCCGCCGGCGGACCTTTGGTGAGCCCCGGCTACAACGGCTTGGTGGTTGTGCCCATCGCGCCCCACACTCTGCATTCCCGCGCGCTCGTCACCGCGCCCTCCGACGTTGTGGAAATCGTTATGCGCGATTCCGACGACAACCGCGAATCGTCGCTCTTCATCGATGGCGAGCCCGTGCATTTCGATAGCCCCATCCAAAGGATCACCGTTTCCACTGGCGACGAACCGACCATCCTTCTTCGCTACAAATCCGGCTCGTTCTACGAACGCGCCTCCGAGGTATTCTTCAGCTAAGAAGACCTTCGATTCGACGTCGAAATATCAGCAAGCAAATGAATTCAGGCCTACCAACTTACTCGTTGATAGGCCTGTTTGCTTAATGATGGGGTTGATACTTAGCGTTTCGGCGCTTTCATGCGGTCAGGGCGACTCAATCGACATGGCATCACGAAGCAAAGACAACCGCCGGCCGAACCCCTAACAAACCGACGCACTTCCCAAGCCGCCCGCTCAGGCAGCCCCAGACCGCCTACTTATTAACGGGTCGCAGGAAATCAGGTTCGCGCGTAAGCACGCGCGGACCGTCCTCGGTAATGGCGATAGTCTTCTCAAAGTGAGCAGAAGGCTTTCCGTCGCGAGTCACGACGAGCCAACCGTCATCGCAGGTACGAGTTTTGTGGGTACCGATGTTGATCATGGGCTCAATGGCGATGATCATGCCGGGCTTGAGTTCGATGCCGGTGTGCTTCCTGCCGTAATTGGGGACGTTAGGATCTTCGTGCATAACGCGTCCGACGCCATGCCCAACGTACTCACGCACAACACCGTAGCCGGCGCCTTCCGCAACCTCCTGCACCGCATGGCCGATGTCGCCAAGGCGGTTGCCGGGGCGCGCAGCCTCAATGCCGGCCCACAAGCACTTCTCGGTGATCTCGAGCAAGCGCTTCTTCTCGGGGCTGATCTTGCCCACCGGGAAGGTCCAGGCGTTGTCGCCCACCCAGCCGTTGACCGTAGCGCCTGTATCGATGGAGATGATGTCGCCTTCTTTCAAGATGACGCTCTTAGACGGGATACCGTGGACGATCTGCTCGTTGACAGAGGCACAGATAGACCCGGGGAAGCCGTAGAGGCCCTTGAAGCCAGGGGTGCCGCCGTGCAAGCGGATATAGGTTTCCACGAACTGGTCAAGCTCAAGAGTGGAAACGCCCGGCTTTACCCGCGCGCCAACTTCACGCAGAACACGGGCACTCAGAACGCCCGCCCCTTGCGCATATTCCTCGATTTGCTGAGGCGTCTTATAGATGATCATGCTGTTTGCCTAGCCTTTCTTTTCTTAGGGGCAAGCATACACCAAGCTGCGCAAATCCCCTTCATACCACCACAATGATTACGTGTTTTTACTGGTACCATTGTTTGAGCGAGGAAAGGGACAGTGATGGCAGACAAATCGCCTGAAGAAAACGAGAGCAAAAACGCCTGGAACGGGTCGTGGCACTCCGAATCCGAGAGCCATTGGCACTCCAGCCGCGTGCAGCCCGGGCGCTTTACCGGAAGCTGGTACAACGGCCAGGTAAACGACACGAAAAGCAAGTCGGCTCAGCTGGTTGATGGCAAGGTTGTTTGGTCAAACACGCGCCAAAAGAACCCTGTTAGCAACCTGTTCACCTCTCGTCAGGAAGAAGAACCCGCCCCTGCTCCTCGAACAACCAACCGTGAAGCGCCCTTGCGCGGGAATCCTGCCAATCCCGCAAGTCCCAACATCAATCGTGGCGCTCGCCCCAACCCTTGGTCAAATCCCGAAGGTCCTAGCCTCGATGCGAGCAGAGACGCAGCCCAGGCTTATGGCGCAGCGGGCGGATACGCTGGCTCCGACGCGGGCAACGCTCCCGCTAATTCTGGTTCTTCCTACGATTACGGCGTGGAGGACGGCAATGCCAAGCCTTCGGCAGGCTCATCGCGGGGCGCTAGCGCAAGCCAGCGGCGAAGCGCGCGTCGCTCCGGCACCAGTCGCAACCTTGTGGAGTACGACGCCCATGCCCCCGAGCAATCCGCATCTGCACCGCAAGCTGGCGCACCCGACGCGCACACCAGCAGGCCTTCCTGGTACAACACCGCCAGTGCTTCTTCGGAAATTCATCCGCGCAGCGTGCTTGATCAGGAGTTCCACGGCTCACGCCGCGACACGCAATCTCAGCGCAACCTAAATCTGGGCAAAAGGGAGCATAGGCACTCCGCCCAAACTCACAACATCGGCCTCTCCTTCTCCGGCGGCAACGGCGGCGGGATAGGCAATCGCATCGGAAGCAACGGATTTAGCGGCGGTAAGTCTCAAAGCAAAAGCCCCTTCAGCTCCAAAGGCACTGGGCCCTTTGGCTTGAATATCAACGTGGTCTTAATTGCAGTCCTTATCGTGCTGATTGTCGTTGCCTTCTTTGTTCTCAACGCCTGCAGCCCCAACGAAGGGGAAACTCAGCAGCAGGAAGCGCTTACCACCAGCGACACCGCAGCCGATGCCATTCAGTCCACAGAATTCACCGTCTCCTTCGCGGGCGACTGCACCTTAGGAACCGACGAGAACTTCGACACCTCCACCAACTTCACAGCAATGGTGAACAAGCAGAACAAGGATTACTCGTACTTCCTTAAAAATGTGAAAAGCATCTTCGAGGCGGACGACCTAACCGTCGTCAACTTTGAGGGCACGCTCACCAACGAAACTGCTCGCGCCGACAAGAAGTTCGCCTTCAAAGGCCCCGAAGCCTACACAAAGATCCTTACCTCTAGCAGCGTAGAAGCCGCAAGCACGGCCAACAATCATAGCCACGATTACGGCAACCAAAGCTACACCGATACGGTCAACGCTTTGAACGACGCCGGCGTCCAAAGCTTCGGCTACGACAACATCGCCTACATGGACGTCAAGGGCACCAAGGTCGCCCTTATCGGCACCTACGAGCTTGCCGAGGGCGTCGGCATCAAGGACGAGATGGTCTCCAAGATCAAGGAAGCCAAAGAAAACGGTGCGCAGGTGATCATCGATTACATCCACTGGGGAATCGAGCGTGAAGCCACACCCGATTCCGACCAGCGCGAACTGGGACATGCCGCAATTGACGCGGGCGCCACCCTGGTGGTTGGCTCCCACCCGCATGTGATTCAGGGCTACGAGCAGTACAACGGCCGCTACATCGTCTACTCGATGGGCAACTTCTGCTTCGGCGGTAACGCCAACCCAACCGACAAGGACACGTGGATTTTCCAACAGACCTTCAAGATCGATGGCGACACCATCAACACCGACACCATTAATACGATCCCTTGCTCGCTTTCGGGCCATTCCTCGTACAACGACTATCAGCCCACCCCTGCAACCGGCTCCGAGAAAAAGCGCATCGCTAAAAAGATCAAAGAGCGCAGCGACGCCATCTCATAAGTCGACCAAACAACTCAAACGCGAAATGCGGTCTCCTAGTGATTAGGAGACCGCATTTTAATCGAATATGACTGCTTTCAGGTAAGCCTAAGTCAGACAGAATCCAGACAAACGTAAACTTAGTGCAACGCCCAGCCCACTAAGCCAAGCGCTTTCTTGATTCAAGAAAACGCAACATTAAGCCCGAATCAGGGATGCACGAAACTAAGCCTTAACGTAAGCCTTATCGATGAGGCCGATATACATAGTGTGGTAATCCTTATCGCCATAGCATTTATCCAAGATGATCTTGTCGACAAAGCTTTCGGGCGCAAGCAGCTGTGCGAACTTCTTGGAGCACTTAAGCACCAAACGAGCCTCTTCAAAAGCGGCTACGCCGTCAAAGTCCGCAACGGTAAGCCCAGATTCTGCAATCTTGTCGCAATCGCGGCCAGATACTTTACCGCAAAGAGCAAGTGCCTTCTTGCACTCACCCCCGAAGAAGGACAAAGTGAATGTATCGTTGCTGTCCATGAATTCCTTGGTGTAGCGCGTTTGACGCACGTAAGCAGTAACGGAAGGTCCGCCCCACAAAGTACCTGCAGCACCCCAGGAAACCGTCATGGTGTTGCATTTGTCGCAGGGGCCCGCCGTCAAAAGAGCCCATTCATTGTCGAACAGCTTGAAAGGAGCCTCGACGAGCTCCTTAGGGTCTACTTCAACGAATGCCATTAGATCCGCCTTTCGCTTAGGTTCTATCACGGCAATTCTATCCGCAAGCGAAAGCGATTTCCATATAGAAACAAAGCGCACAAGCAAACCGCGAGCTTCGCCGCAGCCATCCGTATATGAGAAAACAGCCCGGAAGGCGCTTCGGCTCGAACGCGGGCCGCGACCGCGCGTCGGACCCGGAGCAAGTGGAAGCCCGCCGCGGGCAAACCGCGGACCTCGCCTCACGGCCCCATGCCCCGGCGAACGCGCCCTCGAGCACCAAGCTCCG
>JAUMVJ010000008.1 GCA_030530215.1 Coriobacteriia bacterium | reverse complement strand
CGTCCCGCCCATGCAGGGCGCTTTTCGCGCCCGACGCGCCCCGAGGGGCGCTTTTTTTTGGGCAGGTGTGCGGCGAAGCTCGCGGTTTGCTTGCGTGCTTAGCTTCTTTACGGAAATCGCTTTCGCTTCGGGCGGTATTGGCTTGATGGAACCCATGCGCCTTCCGGGGCGCTTTTTCTTTTTCGGGTTCGAGCGTTTCGGGTGAAGTTACCTAGGCTTGCCTCCTTTGAAAAACAAACGAAACATTGGGAATTTATTTTCATACTCAAGCATGGTGAGCCAGACTTAGCCGCTTGCAGAAGCGCTACTGTGGCAAAATGCAGAAGTGCGACAAATTAGATGTGCTGTATCAAACTTAGTCGTGCTTTGGTTTATCTGTCTGGCATCGCCTACCGACACGAGACTCTTGGATCCTTCGGCGGGTACCAGGTAAGGAGAATTGCTTATGTCCAATGTGACCGAAATCTATGGTTCCTTGGTTTTCAACGACCATGTTATGAAGGAACGCCTTCCTAAGGAAACCTACAAAAAGCTTTCCAAGACCATCAAGAATGGCGACGCACTGGATGTTGACGTTGCAAACGTTGTCGCCCATGCCATGAAGGAATGGGCCATCGAAAATGGCGCAACCCACTTCACTCACTGGTTCCAGCCTCTTTCCGGCATTACTTCCGAGAAGCATGACTCCTTCCTCAACCCCACCGGTGACGGCACGGCGATCATGACTTTCTCCGGCAAGGAACTCATCCAGGGCGAGCCCGACGCATCCTCCTTCCCCAACGGCGGCCTGCGCGCAACCTTCGAGGCTCGCGGCTACACCGCTTGGGATCCTACTTCTTATGCATTCATCAAGGATGAAGTCCTTTGCATCCCCACTGCATTCTGCTCTTACACGGGCGAGGCTCTGGACAAGAAGACTCCGCTTCTGCGCTCCATGAAGGCAATCGATCAGCAGGCTCAGCGCGTGCTTGAGTACTTCGGCGAGGGTGGCCATCGCGTTATCACCACGGTCGGCGCCGAGCAGGAGTACTTCCTGATCTCTGAGAAGGACTACGAGCAGCGTCAGGATCTCATCATGACCGGCCGTACTCTCTTCGGTGCTCCTCCTTCGAAGGGCCAGGAGCTTGAAGAGCATTACTTCGGCGTCATTCGTCCTACCGTCAACGAGTTCATGAAGGAAGTCGACGACGACCTTTGGGCTCTCGGCGTTTCCGCCAAGACCAAGCACAACGAGGTTGCTCCTGCTCAGCACGAGCTTGCTCCCTTGTTCACCAATTCCAACCGCGCCATCGACGAGAACCTCCTCACCATGGAGAAGATGAAGCTTGACGCTTCGCATCATGGTCTGGTTTGCCTGCAGCACGAGAAGCCTTTTGAGGGCGTCAATGGCTCCGGCAAGCACAACAACTGGTCGCTCTCTTACGGTTCTACCAACCTTCTTGATCCTGGCGACAACCCCATCGAGAACCTGCGCTTCCTGGTATTCCTCTCTTGCGTTGTCGAGTCTGTTGATGAGTACCAAGAGCTTTTGCGCATGTCTGTTGCTTCTGCTGGTAACGATCATCGCTTGGGCGCCAACGAGGCTCCTCCCGCGATTATCTCCATCTTCCTGGGCGACGAGCTGGGCGCTATTGTTGAGTCTTTGATCAACAACGAGGATTACAAGTCCGCTGCCGCAGTTGCCATGGACCTCGGCGTCGATGTTCTTCCTCAGTTCCTGAAGGACAACACCGATCGTAACCGCACCAGCCCCTTCGCCTTCACTGGCAACAAGTTCGAGTTCCGCATGCCTGGTTCCCAGGTCAACCTCTCCGACGCCAACACCATCCTGAACACCGCAATGGCCAAGTCTCTGAAGGGCTTCGCCGATGCAATGGAGGGCGTCTCCGCCGAGGACTTCGAGGCAAAGGCAATCGCCTATATCAAGAAGACCTTCACCGATCATCAGCGCATCATCTTCAACGGCAACGGCTATGCAGGCGATTGGGAGGTCGAGGCCGAGAAGCGCGGCCTCGCCAACAACCGCAACACCGCCGAAGCTCTGCCTTGCCTGGTTGCGCAGAAGTCCATCGATCTGTTTGCTGAGTTCGGCGTTCTTACCGAGCCCGAGGTTCGTTCTCGCTACGAGGTCAAGCTCGAGAAGTACAACAAGCTCCTCAACATCGAGGCTCGCGTCATGATCCGCATGGCACGTCGCACCTACCTGCCCGCTATCGCCGATTACGCGGCTGACGTTGCATCCAACATCACCACCATCAAGTCGGCACTGCCCAACTCCGATCTTGCTGCTCACGAGGCGCTGCTTGGTCACCTTACCTCCGGCATCGAGTCCGCTGCTGCGGCCACTGCCGAGCTGGTTAAGATCCACGACGCAGCTGAGGCAATCGAGGACGGCCAGGAACAGGCTTACGCTTACGCCAACGAGGTTATCCCTGCCATGGACGCCCTGCGTGCCATCATCGACGACCTTGAGCTCTACACCGAGCGCAACTACTGGCCTGTTCCCACTTACAACGATATGTTGTTCTACTGCTAAGAACACCAGTAGCTCAAACCGTGAATCTGAGGCGAAGCCGTTTTGGCTTCGCCTCTTTTCGTGCAGTCCCGCGTGTGCGGGTAAATCTTCCTTTCGCGTAAAAGAATCGAATTTGCTGCAACAGATTTAGAGTTTTGCGTGCAAGGGGAGTAGAATCGCGTTTACGAGAAATTGAAAGACTCAAAGGGAGCCACCATGGAAAAGAAGGATATCGACTGGGCTAACTTGCCCTTCGGTTACATGAAGACCGACTACAGCTACGTGTGCAACTACAAGAACGGTGCTTGGGAGGAAGGCGGCTTGACGCCTGATCATTCCCTTCAGATGAGCGAATGCGCCGGCATCTTGCATTATTGCCAGGAAGTCTTCGAGGGCTTGAAGGCTTATACCGCCGAGAACGGCGATATTGTTTGCTTCCGCCCCGACCTGAATGCAAAGCGCATGGCTGATTCCGCTGAGCGTCTGTGCATGCCTTCCCTCCCCGAGGATAAGTTCGTCGAAGCGGTGAAGATGGTCGTCAAGGCCAACGCTGCATGGGTTCCGCCTTTCGGCTCCGGCGCAACCCTGTACGTCCGCCCCTTCATGTTCGCAACCGGCGACGTTATCGGCGTCAAGCCTGCCGACGAATACCAGTTCCGCATCCTGGTTACCCCTGTTGGTCCTTACTTCAAGGGCGGCGATACCGCAGTTACCTTGGGCATCGCCAAGTACGATCGTGCGGCTCCTCATGGCACCGGCAACATCAAGGCAGGCCTTAACTACGCCATGTCTTTGCGCCCCGGCATGGAGGCTCACGCTGCTGGCTACGCCGAGAACCTCTATCTGGATTCCCAGTCTCGCACCTACGTTGAAGAGACGGGCGGCGCTAACGTTATGTTCGTCGATAAAGAAGGCACGCTCGTTGTTCCCCAGTCCCATACCGATTCCATCCTGCCCTCCATCACTCGCCGCTCGCTTGTCGTCGTGGCGCGTGACCTGTGCGGCATGAGCGTCGTTGAGCGCCCTGTTAAATGGCAGGAAGTTCTTGACGGCAACTTCGTTGAGTGCGGCCTGTGCGGTACCGCTGCGGTCATCAGTCCCGTCGGCCATATCGAAGACGGCGACACCGTGGTCGAGTTCCCCGAGGGCGCTACGACTTCCGGCCCCGTTATGAAGAAGCTTCGTGCAACCTTGACCGATATTCAGCAGGGCAAGATCGAGGGCCCCGAGGGCTGGGTCGTCAAGATCATGTAGCCTTTTGAGCTTGGGCTTTCTGGCTTAAGTTTCTAAGCCGGGTGCTTTGCGTTTCCCCTTCTTCCTTTTAATCCAAGGAGGAAGTGAAGCGCGGGGCGCCCGGCTTTTGTTTTCCCAGTTTCTTCGCATTGGGTAAGGTTCGCCCTGGTTCTTCGTGCGAAAATTGCAAGGAAAGGGAAAAGAGGGGGATATGGAATTCGGGCTTTCGAGTGAACAAAAAGATTTGGTGGGAGTATTTCGCGAGTTCGGTGAGCGAACCTTCACGACTGAGCAGGTGGCGCAATGGTGCCGCGACGGCGGCTTGCCCGATGCGGTGGTGGCCGAATTCGCCGAGCTGTATTTCAGCACTTTGGGCCAGGCCGAGGTCGACGCTTTCAGCAACTCGGTAATGAACCAGACGCTCATCCTTGAAGAGCTCTCTCGTTGCGCTGGTGCCACTTTGCCCTTCCAGAATGAGCTTTTCAATCTGCAGATCATGGGAGGTTTTGCCGGGCGCAAGACCTTCAGCCGCATTTTGGACGATTACCGCAAAACGGGTCGTCTTATGTTCAGCATGGGTGTGTCCGAGCCCCATGCCGGTTCCGACACCATGAATATGAGAACCAACACGCAAACCATCGGCGGCACGATTTACCTTAACGGCGCTAAAACCTATGTGAACAATGGTGAATATGCGCCCAACATTTTGGTTGCTGCCATCGATAAGGACGCCGAGCAGGAGAAATATCCGCCCCTGGCATTCTGGCTTATCCCCAGCAATTTGCAGGGCATTACCAAGATGCCCATCGACAAGATGGGTCAGAAGATGCTGCCCTTCGCTTCGGTCGAGTTTCAGAATGTAGAGCTTAAGCCCGAATACCGCCTAACGGGCAACGATGGTGGGTTTAGGCAGCTGTTCCACTTGCTGGAGTTCGGGCGTATTTTCACCTGCGCTTCTAGCCTTGGTATGGCTCAGGCGGCCATGGAGGATGCGATTTCCTTTGCGCGCGAGCGCGAAGCTTTCGGCACCGAGATAGCAAACTTCCAGCAAATCGCCCAGCTGCTTACCGACATGGAGGTCGCCCTTACCAACATGCGCTCGATGCTGTATCGCGCGGTGTGGGCGATCGAGGCCGACCAAGAAGACAAACGTTTGGCGGTAAGCCTGTGCAAGCGCTACATCCCCAAAGCGGCGACGGACGTCGCCAGCGCGGCTATGCAGATTCTTGGCGGCTCGGGCTACACCGAGGGGAGCCGCGTGAGCCGCATTTGGGAGGATTGCCGCGGCAACCAGATTGCAGAGGGCACCGACCAGATCATGGTCTACATTTCGGCACCTCTTATCATGGATAAATACGACAAGTAGCGTGGCTACGTTGCAGCAGCTGCGCTGCGCTTGTCGCATAGCGGTATGCGTTGAGCAGCGGTTCTGTTTTCCCGCAGCACGCATGCGGGCAGCGGGCTTCCTTGACCTGCGTTGGGCTTTGCATGCCGAAAGTTGCGCTGCGTTTGCAGGCAACTGATGAAGGCCACATTGCCTTGTTAAGGCAGGTTGCGGCGAAGCTGGGCTTCCTTGATTTGATTTTCCAGGCTGGAATGGATGATGTTGCTGAAGGGGCCGGCGTTGCTCATCAGGTGCTTGGCGCCTGGCTGGTCGCACTTGCGGATGAAGTAATACACGAAGGCGGCAGTGTAGAACTCGGCCAAAAACTCGATGTTTTCCTCGGCTAGGTAGCGGTTTGCCAGGATGATGTCGATATCGTGGCGCAGAGCCGGCAGGTACAGGTTGTAGAGATATTCGCGCAAGGAATGCGGTCCGGTTTCCAGGAGCGCTTGGCTGTAGAAGTTGCTGCGACGCTCGAGGACGGTCGCATATGCGTCGAAGAACTTCGAGTGGTCAAGTGAGCGAACGCCCGATTTCAGGGTGATGTAGTAGGGGAACTCGGCGCAGGGATCGTCGGTGTCGTGCTGGTACACCAGCACGCTGTCAGGGAACCTGCGATGGAGCTCCATTCCAAGGTCGTAGCGGAAGCGCCAGATGATCAAAGATTCCTTGTCCACGAAGTGGTAGTAGAAGGTTTTGCGGTTCTTGTTCGTTCGCTTTACGATGTCGGAAACGGAAACCTTCTTTAAGGGTTGTTCGTTGCACAGCTCGACAAAGGCGTCTGCGATCATAAGTTTTGTGTCGAGAGGTGGCATTTCTCTCCCTTCTGTCCATTGGAACCTAGGAAATAGCCCCTCCTTGCTAATTCTCAGTATACGAATTTCCTCGAATTTGGGGACAGATATTAAGAAATGTGGCATACCAGAATCGGCAAATAGACGAAAAGCGTTCAAGTTTTCAAAAAACAGCCGTTTTTCGTATCCAGAACCGAACAAAAATTCAAAAAAAGGGAATATCTGCCGTACAATAACGAGACTAGGAGCAAAAGGTCATTGTTGATGCCGCATGGTTCCATTTCGGTGCTTGGAGGGCACGGAAGCATGCGCCATCGACGATGATATACGGCTCCAGAGAACGAAGGTTCACACAATGTTCTTCATGAAAGGGGCTGTACGTGAAGTATCCCAAGCTCGACACGCCGTTTAAGATCGGCAACGTCGAAATCCGTAATCGTTTCGTCATGCTGCCCATGACCATCGAGAAGACCGAGAACTACGCTATCGGCGAAGACCTCATCAACTTCTACGAGCAGCGCGCAAAGGGCGGCGCAGGCCTGATCGAGATCGGCTCTTGCTACGTCTGCGACTGCTTCGACACCGAGCCCAAGTACCACACCACCACCGGTGCTGTTGGTGTTTGGGACGACCAGTTCATTCCTGGCCTGAAGGCAACCGCCGACGCCTGCCACAAGCATGGCGCCAAGCTTGCCGCTCAGCTGCAGCTTTGCTACGAGTGGCGTCTTGACGGCACCCAGCCCCTGCTTTCCTATGCTCCTTCCAAGGACGTTATGTCCGGCCCCTTCGTCGGCATGCCCGAGCGTGAGTTCACCGTCGAGGAGATCCACCAGGTCGTCGAGCAGTACGGCCAGGCAGCTCGTCGCTGCAAAGAGGGCGGCATCGACATCATCGAGATCCACGCAGGCATCGGCTACATGGTCATGCGCTTCATCTCCAAGTACTCCAACCATCGTACCGACGAGTACGGCGGAGACACCAAGGGTCGTTGCAAGCTTCTCACCGACATCATCGACGAGATCCACAAGACCTGCGGCGAGGACATGCCCATCCTCGTTCGTTACTCCGCAGACGACCTGATGCCCGGCGGCCAGCGCGTCGAGGACCTCAAGGAGGTCATCGAGGTTGTTGAGGCTCACGGCGTCGACGCTTGGTCCATCCAGGCCGGCTTCCACGAGGCTCCTCGCCCCGTTGCCAACCAGCTCGTTCCCGAGGGTGAGTTCATCTACCTGTCCAAGGAGGCCAAGAAGTACACCAAGCTTCCTTGCTTCCCCGGCACTCGTATCAACCACCTCGACGTTTGCGAGAAGATCCTGACCGACGGTTCCGGCGACGCAGCCGGCATGGCACGTCACTGGATCGCCGAGCCCGAGATGGGCGTCAAGGTCCACGAGGATCGCATCGATGAGGTTAAGCCCTGCATCGTTTGCTCCCGCTGCCTCGACAACATCTTCATCGGCAAGCCCTGCAAGTGCTCCGTCAACCCCAACGTGTACTTCTCTCAGTACGGCCTGCCCGAGGAGCATCCCGCAACCGACACCGACAAGAAGATCCTCATCATCGGTGCTGGCGCTGCTGGTTGCGAGGCTGCTCGTAACCTCAAGCTTCGCGGCTACAAGAACATCACCGTCGTTGACCAGAAGAAGAAGGTCGGCGGCCTGCTGAACCTCGCTCAGGTTCTCAACGACGAGATCATCCCTCTGACCGCTTGGTATCAGAACGAGATGAAGCGCCTTGGCATCGATGTTCGCCTGAACACTAAGGCCGATGCCAACTTCGTTGCCAACTTCGGCGCTGACGAGGTCATCGTTGCTACCGGCCCCGAGACCTCTTCCCCCGACGTTCCCGGCAAGAACAACAAGAACGTCATCGACTCCCACGCTCTGAAGGAGCTCGTCGAGGGCCACAACACCCCCGGCATGGGCTTCATGTGGGGCCTGTCCTGCCTCGGCATGGGCATGCTCGGTGCACCCCTGCCCTTGATGCAGTGGGGCCTTGGCACTCACATCCTCGTCAAGAAGAACCTCGTCGTTATCGGCGGCGGCTTCGCTGGTATCGAGGTTGCTTCCTCCATGCATGAGGGCCGCAATGTCACCGTCGTCGAGCCCCGCAAGAAGGCTGGCGATCAGATCGGCATCATCGACAAGAACCCCGAGCTGCGTGCTCTTAAGTCCGCTGGCGTTCGCATCATGACCGACACCAAGGTTGTTGCCTACACCAAGGAAGGCGTTGTCGTTGAGGCAACCGCCGACACCAAGGACAACATGAAGACCGAGTACAAGCAGGGTCAGCAGACCACCATCCCCGCCGATACCATCATTTGCGGTACCGAGATGGTCGACAACACCTCCCTGTACGACGAGGTTCTGGCAAAGGGCATCGACGCCGATCATGTTCACATCATCGGTGGCGGCGCTCCCCACGAGGAAGACAAGATCGGCCCCGTGGCCGACGCCGACCCCTACAAGACTCCCGAGTTCAAGCGCGTTCTCGAGTCTGTTCGCGACGGCTACATCCTGGGCATGACCCTTTAATAGGTCGAGTTTTCAAGCCTTCCGGAAAGGACCCTTCGGGGTCCTTTCTTTTTGCTGGTGGAAACCTTTGTAATCGCGATAAACTAGGCACAAATTATTTTGTTAAAAGTGAGGCTTTCATGGCTATTTCAAAAGAAGAACGTGCAGCTCAGGCAAAGAAGCATCTTTCCTTGATGAAGGGTGTTTTTGCGGCGGAAACCCAGGCGGCAATCGAATCCGCGCAGATTTTCGAGGATGGCGAAGGTCGCGAGCTTGAGATTCCCGAGCCTCGCGCCGAGCAGACCGAAACCGAGGTAAGCACGCAATTTGCTGCTGCCTGCGCAGCTGGGCAAAAAGGCAAGGTTTTGATTGTTGACCCTACGGCGTTCACGCGTCCTGGCGGCAATTATGAGGAAGGCTCCTTTGGCCCCGAGCAGGCGCTCTGTTCCGATAGCAACCTGTATCCCATTCTCCAGGGCCTGAAGGCTGAATACCATGACAAGAATCGCAGCTATGGCCGCGGCATGCTTTTCACCGACCGCTGCGTTTACCTGCAGGACGTTACCTTCAACCGAGGTGGCAATATTGCCAAGCACGATATTCTGGCGATTCCGGAGCCCGTTCGTGGGCGTGCCCTGGAAAACCATCGTTCGGAAAATGAATGCGACCAGGCACTTGCCAACCGCATCGAGACGCTTCTTCGCGTTGCTGCTTTTAAGGAGTGCGATGTTCTGGTGGTTGGCGCTTTCGGCTGCGGCCGTAATGGCTACGATGAAAGCCAGGTTATTGAGCTGTTCGAGAAATGGATTTCTGCACATCAAGGCGCAATTCCCAAGATTGTCTTTGCAGTCCCGCGTTTCAACTTCGAAGCTTTCGACGCTGTTTTCGGCAAGCCTGTTCCTGTGGTGGAGACAGTGGAGGCTCCTGAGGAAGAGGAAGAAGAGGCCTACGAATTTGACCCCAACGATCTTCCCGAGGGCATTACCTTTAGGTAGAAAGGTTTTGTTGCGTTTATTTGACCACTAATAGCTAAAGAAGGCGTTTCCTTGTTTAGGAAACGCCTTCTTGCTGTGCATGTCCCCGCTTTCTTGGCCTTCTCAATTATTTAGCTATAAGTGAGCTCACTGCAAAGGTTGTAGAGTTTATCGTCTTTAAGCGAGTAGGTTTTTTCATTGTTGTTGATATGAAGTTCATTCTTGTTATTGAGGGTAAAAGACATGGTTTCGTCGCCCGTCTCTGACTTAATTGAGATCGAGTAGAGTTTTCCCTCAAGGACGACCCCTATTTCATCTTCCTTATAGACAATTTGGGCGCTGCCGATTTCATTTAAAATCTCATCGCATTCTGAGCTAGAGCTATTGATGTTGGCAAAAATGGGGGTTTTGTCGGCTTCCATCTCCTCTATTGAGACTATTGAAAAATCGGATGAACCATTCAGCTGATTGGCGATCTCGCTTGATAGCGAAATAGGTGCTTTGAGAATTAGGCAATACCAGGCGGCAAATAAGACCGTAACTACGGCAGCTCCAAGGATTACCCTTTTGACTTTCTTGTTCATCATTTTTTCTTCCATTTTGTTACCACGGCCCCAATAAGCTTGTAGTCTATCGAGTAATACTCGAATTCTTTATGTGGGCAATTAAATGTGCAGAGATACTAGCATGCGAATTCCGAGGTAATTGGCAAATTTTGCTTAAAAGAAACAGTCATAGATAGGGGTGGCTATGCGTATTCGATTTGAAGAGGGTTTGGTTGAGGCTTGGCCTGGCGAAAACGAGCGCAAGATTATCGACTCCTATCAGTTGCTGCCGCAGGCGCGACCCGTTAAGCCGCGGCTTTCCGCGAGCGTTCTGTTGGTGCGCGATGCGGAGGCTCCCGCTGTTGCCGGGGAGCGCAACCATAGTTATCGGATCGGTGGCATCGACCCTGATGGAAACCGGGCCCCTTCCGAATATCCCGACAACTTCCCGCAAAGCCAGAACATTGAGGTGTTCATGCTGGGCCGTGCAAGTACGATGGCTTTTGCTCCTAATGCGGTGGTTTTTCCGGGTGGTGGCGTGGATAAGCGCGACGCAACGCCAAATTTGCCCTGGTTTGGTCCAAGCCCTGCGGAGTGGGCGGCTTTTATGAATTGCCCTGAGGACGATGCCCGCTTGGCCATTGTTGCCGCTGCGCGCGAGGTTTTTGAGGAAGCGGGTGTTTTGCTTGCCGGCTCCGACGGAACGGATACGGTTTCTACGGCGGCTCACCCTGAAAAATGGAACAAGCTGCGTGGAAGCTTGGCGCGACATGAGATTTCCTTTGCCGAGGTTCTTATTGAGAACAAGTTGATGCTTCGCACCGATCTGCTTGGGCTGGTGTCTAATTTGCAGACGCCCCAAAACGAGCCACGCCGTTACGATACCTATTTCTTTAGCGCCTTGATGCCTGAAGGCCAGCAGGCTGATGGCAATACGAGCGAGGCTACGATTGCCGATTGGACAACGCCCGCGCGCGTGCTTGCGCAGGCCGACGCTGGCGCATGGAAGCTTATGCCCCCGACTTTGATAAACCTTACGCGCCTGGCGCAGGCGAGCGATGCGAAGAGCTTTGTGCAGACGCGCCGCAGGGTAAGCAAGTGCACCTTTCATGTTGAATACGAAGATGAGTTGGGCGAGCGTCCTGTTCTTCGTTGGCGTGAGAGCGATGAATTAGCGGGCTGCCGCAGCGACTATGATGCGGCGGGCGAGTATGTGCCCCCGCAGGGCTTCATTGCGGATTCCAAAGACTGGCAGGGGGGATGGGTTCATTCTCGCATCTATTGTCACTTGAATGCCAATCCGAGCCCCATGACTTATACGGGCACCAACACGTGGATTGTTCTGGGCCCTTCGCCTGAGTTTGCTGCGGCGGATAGTTTTGGAGCTGCGGCGCGTTTTAAGCGTTCGTGCGTGGTAGTTGACCCTGGCGTTGCCGAGGAAGTGCCTGCCATTATCGAGTGGTGCAAAGGGCGGAATTTGCATATTGCCGCCGTGCTGACCACGCATTATCACGCCGACCACACTTCCGGCGCGGCTTCGCTTGCGCGGGAGGCGGGAGCCCCGTGGTTCTTCTGGCCCACGGAAGAGGCTGGTGCGCAAGCTGCTGAGGTCGAGCGCGCTGAGGCCGCGGGCGTTGCTGAAGGCTCGGGCGGCGCGCAGGTCGCAGGGGAGAAAGCTGACTTACGGCTTGTCGACAGCACTCGAGCCGCACAAGCCGCTGAGGCCTCGGAATCCCCGTTGCGTCGCATCCCTCTTGAAGAAGGCGCCTTGGTGCCAGGCAAGACAGAAAGCTGGCAAGCAGGCTTGCCGACCATAGAGGTTTTGCACACCCCAGGCCATTCCCCTGATTCGGTGAGCTTTGTTGTTGAAGGAACGATGCATGCCATCACGGGCGATCTTCTGTTTTCGCAGGGGCCGACCGTTCTTAAAAAGCCGGATGGCAATCTTGCCGACTATCTTGAATCTCTTGATAAGGTTCAGCATCTTGTACGCGACGCCAAGGCTAAAGTTCTTTTGCCTGCGCACGGTGTTCCCGTTAGACAATGCCACAGGATCATCAACGCAACGCGTGACCATCGCCTTTCCCGCCTAGCACAAATAAAGGCGGCGCTCGAGGAAGGGGTCAGCCCAACTCCGGAAGCGATAGTGGATCACGTTTACAAGGGTCTCGATGAAGGGCTGCGCGCTCCGGCTTTGGCTAGCGCGGCTTTTCAGTTGGAGTACCTTGGATTTTGAATCTACGAGCGAATTTGAAACCGTTCACACACAAAACACAACATTAAAAAAAGTTTTGCGACTTTGTTACGAAATAAAATCGAAACCTTCTTCTATACTCGCGCAGGTTCTTTAAAAGCCTAGGTGAAGTGCGAATTGCTCTGCTGATGCGTATTTTGCCGTAGACGAAGCGAGCCGAGCATCGGATTGATGAGCACGGATGGAGGAAACCTGCATGGCGCAAAACGCACGGCGTAGCGACTTACTGGAGCGCGTCATTGCTGCGAACGCAGGCTATTACGACATCATCCGCGACCATCAGTTCGAAGGACGCACGTTTCCTGCGTTTGCGAGCTTTCATACTCATGGCGAACAGTATGTGCTCACCAAGCGCGCGAAGATGTGGGAGGTCGATTCGCACGACTATCTTTTCATCGACACCGCCGATGCCTTAAGCGCAGAGAGCTTGGCCGATGAAATCGAGTTTGTGTGTGAGCAGGGGCTTAAATTGGTGGAGCCCGGCCCCAACCACATGTCTTCGGGTCTTTCGCTTATCGTCATCGCCGATTCGGTTGACGACGACGCCATGAAGCTCGCCCGTAAATCAAAGTTCCGCAAGAACTTCAAGTTCAGCCTTCAGGGTTGGGCGGATCTTCGGGTCGCCGTGATCGATTTGTCTCGCGAACGGGGCAAGCAGGTGGTCACGAATGCCGCTGGCAAAGGACTGGCCAAAATGCTGGAAGGCAATTTGGCGCTTATCGGATAAGGCAAGACAGAAAGGTTGGAGCGCATGAACGCAATGCTCATCCTTATCGTTGCCCTCGTCATCTTGGCGGCAGGCTACATCTTCTACGGTGGTTGGCTTGCAAAGCAGTGGGGCGTTGACGCAAAGCACGTAACCCCTGCCCATGAGTGCGAAGATGGCGTGGACTTCGTCCCTACCAAACCCTACGTGTTGTTGGGCCACCACTTCTCTTCGATCGCAGGCGCTGGCCCCATCAACGGCCCCATTCAGGCTGCCGTTTTCGGCTGGGTCCCCGTTCTTTTGTGGGTTCTCATCGGCGGTATCTTCTTCGGTGCAGTGCATGACTTCGGTTCTTTGTTCGCCTCGTTGCGCCACAAGGGCCACACGGTTGCAACCGTCATCGCCGAGAACATCGACAACAGCTCTAAGAAGCTGTTCTGCACCTTCGCATTCCTGACCTTGGTGCTGGTTGTTGCGGCGTTCGCTTCCATCGTCGCCAACACCTTTGCCGTGACTCCCATCACCGACGCCATGGACGAGGCAACTCGCGCTCAGACCGAGGCATCCAACCTCGCCAACATGCGCACCGCTATGATTTCGCTGCTGTTCATCGGCGTTGCCATCGTGTACGGCTTTGTTATCCGCGGCCGCGAGATCCCCGCAGCTGCCAACGTGATTTCCGCAATCGTAATCATCGTTGCCATCGTTGCGGTTGGCTTTAACCTGCCCATCGTTTCCCTTGACTACACCACCTGGATGATCATCCTTGGCTTCTATATCCTGGTTGCCTCGGTTGCGCCGGTTTGGGTCTTGCTCCAGCCTCGCGACTACCTGTCTTCCTATCTGCTTTACGGCATGTTGATTTTGGCAGTTGTCGCAATCATCGGTGCCTCCCTTGTGGGTGCTGCCACCAACCTGGATATCCCCGCTTTCACCGGCTTCGTTGCCTCCAACGCTGCCGTTGATGCTTCGGGCAACGCCATCATCAACCCCGAGACCGGCCTGGCCGTGGTCAACAAGGCTGCAGCTTCCGGCATGCTCTTCCCTGTGTTGTTCATCACCATCGCTTGCGGCGCTATCTCGGGCTTCCACTCCCTGGTTTCCTCCGGCACCACTTCCAAGCAGATGGACACCGAGGCTCATGCCCAGCCCATCGCTTACGGCGGCATGCTTCTTGAGTGCGTTTTGGCTGTTATCTCGCTGTGCGCTGTTGGCTTCGTTTGGGCAACCTATCAGGCGGGCGGCTACGCATCTCCTACGGCCGTTTTCGCATCCGGCCTGTCCCAGATGCTCGCTTGCATCCCTGGCCTCGAGAACGTTGAGTCCCTGTCTTACTCGCTGCTGATCCTGGCTGTTTCCGCCTTCTGCCTGACTTCTTTGGACACCGCAACCCGTTTGGGCCGCTACATGTTCCAGGAGCTCTTCACCGGCATGGAGGAAACCGTTGACGAGGCTCGCGCGCAGGGCGGCATCAAGGCTGTTCTCTGCAACCCCTACGTTGCAACGATCGTTACCGTTATCTTGGGCGTTGGCCTGGGCATGACGGGCTACAGCATCATCTGGCCGCTGTTCGGTGCTGCCAACCAGCTCCTTGCCGCTCTTGCTTTGCTGGCTGTTTGCGTATGGCTGGGCAATGCAGGCCGCAACAACAAGATGTTCTATGTGCCCCTGGTATTCATGATGATTGTCACCCTGACCTCCTTGGCTCAGACCATCTTTGCAAAGGCTACGCTGCTCATGGGCGATGCCACGGTTCTTGCCGCACAGGCGGGCGGTGCTGCTGGCGTTGTCGCTCAGCTGCTCATTGCCATCTTGCTGGTTGTTCTGGCCATCATCGTGGTTATCAAGGCCATCAAGGTTGCCCTCAAGAAGGAAAAGAAGGAAGTCGCCTTCTAATCCTGCTTGGGCTTGGTCCTAAGCTGAATCGATACGATTCAAGAAGAGCCGCTCCATATGGAGCGGCTCTTTGTTTTGCGGGCGAGGTGCTGAGGTGCGCTCGGCGGGACAAACGGGCCTGCCCAGGTTTGTCGCTTGCGGGCGCTAGAGCGCTGGATAACGAGGGGCGCGGGGGACGAATAGGCCTGCTCGGGTTTGGCGCTGCGGGCGGTGCTGCGGGCCTTGTTCGAGCCTGGGTTGAGTGCGGGTCTTGCTTGAAGGAATTTGCCCGCGCATAAAAAGCCTCCCATTTCTCGTGTCCAAGAAATGGGAGGCAGTTCAAGGCGAAACGGCGCTTTGGCTAAGCAAGCTTATTGCGGCTACAGAACGCCACGTTCCTTAAGGCGGCGATTGAGCTCGTCGGCAAGCAGATTGCGCTTCACCTTGCCAGACTCCGTTAGGGGGATCTCGTCGATGTACTCCACGTACTCGGGGCGCAAGCGCTTGGCGATGCCGATGGAGCTAAGGTACTCGGCGATGCTTTCGACGGTGGGCGCCGGATCGCTCGTTGGTACAAGGAAAGTGCAGATGCGCTCGCCCATGCGCTCATCGGGGTAGCCGATGGTGGCATGGCTGCCGACGCCGGGGCAGTCTGTCAGGTTGTTGTCGATCTCGTTGGCAGAGATGTTCTCGCCGCCGCGGATAATGATTTCTTTCTTGCGGCCGTTGATCTTGATGCGGCCTTCTTCGTCCATCGTGCAAAGGTCGCCCGAGTAGAACCAACCGTCGTCCTTAAGGTCGCGCGCGGTGGCCTCGGGGTTGTTCAAGTAGCCAGCGAACATGTGGGGGCCACGGGAGATCTCTTCGCCCTGCTTACCGCGAGGAACCTCGTTACCCAGCGAGTCGACCACCTTGACTTCGATGCCCTCGCCGCAGGGGATGCCGCTGAAGCGACCGTCCCATTCAAGGGTCTTCGAAGGAGGAACAGCCAAGTGCGGGCAGCTTTCGGTGGAGCCGTAGCACTCGCACAGGGTGATGCCGTGCTTGTCGGCCCATTTGCTCATGCTGCCAGGAACCGGCGCGCCGCCGCAGATGAACAAGCGAAGGGATCCGAAAGATTTACCTTCGCTTTCTGCGGTAGTGAGGTAGTCGTAGATGAAAGGCGTGGCGCCCATCGACCAGGTGACACCCTGGGAATTCAAGAAGTCGATGGCGGGGGAGGCCTTAAACTCCTGCATAAGCACAACGCGCGCGCCGGAAAGCATGGGCGTGATAAGCCCGTGGTTGAATCCGGTTGCGTGGTTGAGTGGTGCAGGCATGAACATGACGTCGTCGTGCGTAAGCCCGAAATGCTGAGTGAAGGATTCCTCGGAGTAGATGAGGGCGTTGTGGGTGATGAGCACCGCCTTGGGGAAGCCCGTGGTGCCCGAGGTCGAAAGAATAAGGACAACTTCGTCGGACTTGGAAGCCGGAGCCTCAGCCAAGGGCTCGAAGTCGCTCATGATTTGCTTGAGCGTGATGGTGCCGTGGGTCTTTTCGAGCTTGTCGTGCACCGCGATGGCCTTGCGGTCGAGCGTGGGAACCTCGTCGACGATGCTGAGCACCTGATCTTCGAAATTGGTCTTGTGATAGAAGGTGGGGCAGATGAACGCCTTGGTGCCCACCAGATTCATGCTGTAAATAAGGTCCGTACCGTTGAAGGTAACGGGCAAGGGGTGGATCACGGCACCAACCTTCAGGCAGGCTACGTAAATCACGCAGAATTCAGACCAAGGCGGGCATTGGAAGGTGACGATATCGCCGTTTTCGACGCCGACGCTTTTAAGCCATGCGGCAAGGCGCGCGGCCTTTTCGTCAACTTCGGCGTAGGTGTAGTGAACGCCCAAATTGTCGCAAACGTATTCTTGATCTGGGTAAGCTGCTACAGACTGGTTCCAGCGATCGTTAAGGGTTTTATCGGTCCACCAGCCCTTTTCGTAATAGAGCTTTTTGTTCTCAGCGTTGATTTTAAGGTCGGTAATCATGAAGATCGACTCCTTGTATTAAGCCCGCCGGGCAAACGCCCGCGCGAACTCCCCTCCCATGACAGCGCCCTCACGCATGTCCTTTCAGATTCTACCCCCTTGCCATTGCAATAGCGTTGAGAATCAAAAACGTGTTTTCGGCATTGCCGTGGAAAAGGGGCAACCGCTCATGTGGAAATGAAGTGTGCTATCCCAGAAACCCTGTCTTTTGGTTTGCGTCTTGTGCGAAGAATAGGCAAAATTGGCTCCATGGCTAGATTCGAAAATAAGAAGTCACGCCGTTCGGGGCAAAGGGCAGACGCGTCTGCTTTTAGCCGTTCCGCTTACGGCTCGGGAGAAACTTCGACTTATCGCGACCATCGTGCGGGCACTCATGCCGCCGCCGCGGGGGACGCCAGCAACCCGTATTCTCGTACGGGCCATAACTCCCATAATTATGTACGCAACAACAAGCTTGCTAAGAAAAAGGCTCGTCGCCGCAAGGGCATCATTGCTGCTTGCGCGGTGCTGGTTGCGCTCGTTTTGGGCGGCGCCGGTGCAGCCTTTGCTTATATGGCATACCTGGACAACCAGATGAATGGCCTGGATGGCGACGCGGCAGAGTCTCTTGTTGCAACCGACAACGCAACTGATCCTTTCTACATGCTGCTTATCGGCGTAGATAAATCGGAAGCGCGCGAGAGCTCGGGCAAATGGGGTGGCTATCGTACCGACTCCATGATTCTTACTCGTGTAGACCCTCAGAATAAAACGGTCACCATGATCTCGATCGCTCGAGATCTTAAGACCGATATGGGTTCGCATGGCACGCAAAAGATCAACGCGGCTTATACCTTCGACGGTCCCGCGGGCGCGATCAAGGTTGTTTCCGAGCTTGCGGGTGTTCCTATCTCGCATTATGCCGAGATCGACTTCGACGCGTTTAAAGAAGTGGTCGATGCGCTTGGTGGCGTTGAGGTTACCGTTGCCATGGACATCGATGACTCTCATGTTGACGATAAGATCAAAGCCGGTACGCAAACCCTGAATGGTTCGCAGGCACTTTCTTTGTGTCGTTCGCGCCATACTTACGACAAGGTTGGTGACGGCGACGCCCTGCGTACCGCAAACCAGCGCATGGTTCTTTCCGCAATCATGAAGAAGATCGTAAGTTCCGATATTGCCACCATGATGTCTACGGTTAACACCATGGTTGGTTACGTCACTACTGATATGTCTGCTTCCTACATTTTGGGCTTGGCGCAGCAGTTCGCGGGCATCGATGTTGACAACAACGTCTACACCGCCTCCACGCCTAAGACTTCCGAGAAGCAAGATGGCGTGTGGTGGGATTTGCTGCTGGAAGACCAGTGGAAAACCATGATGGCGCGTGTTGATGCGGGCTTGTCACCCACGGCCGAAAGCCAGACCGACTCCGGTACGGGCATTGAGACCTCGCATTCCGGCAACGGTGGCAGCACCTCGTCAACCAACCAGGGTTCTACCAGTACCGATCTTTCCGGTTTGAGCATTGTGGTGAAGAACGGCTCGGGTGTTTCCGGCTGTGCTGATACTGCGGCTACTAAGCTCACCAAACAGGGCGCAACCTGCGAAACGGGCAATGCCGATAACTTTGCCTATACTTCAACGCTTGTTATCTACGACAGCGACGATATGAAGGACAAAGCTCAGGAGGTTGCTGACACCTTAGGCGTTGGTACCTTGAAGAAGAACTCGGGCACCTACAAGCACTCCGGCGACATTCTGGTCGTCATCGGCGCCGACTGGAGCTAATTCGATTGAGCGGCTTGGTTGCTTGACCAGTAAGCCAGTTTGAGCTCGCTTTTGAATCATTATCGCCAGCAGGGAAATCCTGCTGGCGATTTTTGCGTTCCAGGCCCATAAGGCCTACAAGCCAAGATGCGGGGGTCCGAGCCCTGCCTCTAGGCCCATTTCTATTACATTTTGGCTAAAATGTAATAGTTTTGAAAATTAAAAGTCCCGTTCAGTAGGCATTTTTGCTTAAATCTCTCTTGTTTACGGTTAAGACATCAACGCCTTGATAAGGTGGCGATGCTAAAAACTAGGATCGCAAGAAGAACAAGAGAAAGGGGCGCAGTAATGCTTAAAGCATTTCCTAAGAGCATTGCGGCTTTGTTCGTTGCAGCTGCTTTGATGCTAGGCTTACCAGCTTTGTCTTTTGCAGACGAAGACACTTCAGGGGGGGGTAAGCGGCTAAGCGATTTTACCGACGTGGATTGGAACACCGTCGAGCTTAGTTTTGGTTCAGGAGAGTTTACTTTTGATGAGGTAGAAGACCTTTGTCAGATTAGCCCAAGCTATATTGCTTGTGAGAGCAAGCTGTATGTGGGAGGAGACAAGAAAGACTTCTTATCATATGAATATAGCAACTTTTTTGTAGGTGATTCGTTCTTCAAGACCCAGGATTATTCAAGTAAGGTTGAATCAGTCACAGAGTCAGGAATTTACTATATACGGGTTACCGCTTCTTATGATTGTTCAGGGGAAACTATTCCTGTTGATCGCTATGTCCCTGTAAAGATAAATATCGTAGAAGCTAATCCGTATGACTTGTCTAAATATTCCCTATATTTAGGTGATGAAGAAGACGAATCAGAGATGGATTTTTGGGTTGGCGACAAGGAGCTTGAAAGCACTTCAAGCGCAAAAGACGTAACAGATTTTAGTTTTAGCTACTATGGTTTTGATGGGCGCCATACTTTGCCCAAGGATGCATATACTGTGGACTCTACATGGTATAAAAGAGTAGAAACCGATGATTACGAATACTCTTACGAGGCCATTCAGCCTGCTCCCAGCAAAAGTGGCTACTACGCATTTAAGATTGTTGGAGCAGGGCAGTATACCGGCGAAAATTACGTCTATTTTTTCGTGGACGATATAAACGATGCCAATAATTTCTTTGTTTCCAGTGACTGCCTGCTTTCACTTGATAAATATGAGACGGTTTCGGACCTTCGAGATTCGTTGGAGGTATCTGTTAGAGGAAAAGCAGAAGACGACACGAGGGTTCTAGCCTTAGGGACTGACTACGAGATTCTTAAGTGGGGTATACAAGATGAAAGGGAAGGCGAAGGCGATGACGGTGACCCTACTTGGACGGAAATAGAAACTACTACTCAGCTCAAAGATGAAACCTATGGTGTTTTGGTTAAGCCTTTGGATCCTTATTACGGAGATAGCCAGTGGCTCGATATCAGAGTTATGGATTTAAAGTCATTAGAAAGCTACAACTTCGAAATCGATAATGACAACCCTAACGGTCTTGTCATTGGTATTGATGATCTTGATATTGGGTCTTTAAAAGTAAAAGGCGAATGTTATCGCGATGAAGATATCTCCCTCACGCAAGGTACGGATTTTGAGCTGGGAGATGCTTGGTATAAGGAAGTATATTTAGAGTCCGAGGAGGAGTCGGAATTTATCGGCTATGAAGCCATTGAAGGACAGCCTAAAGAAAAGGGCTGTTATCGAATTAGTATAATTGGAAAGGGCGACTTCGAGGGCCAGACGGACTATTTGTACGTATATGTTAATGATGCCACGAAGTTAAGTAATTACGTTTTAAGCTACAAGCGTTATTTGTCTACGGATTCTAGTTTAGCGCTAGGGGATCTTGAGCTGAGTTTATCTGGCTATTTCTCTAACCATGAGAGGACTTTAACTCTTGGCACTGATTACACTGTTCGCTGGGGAAGTTACGACAGCAATGGCAAATTCCAGATGCTCGATGAAGGCAAATATCCCGAGGTAAGCGAGGAAACCACCGATTATTGCCTTAAGGTCATAGGCCTTGGTGATTTTGAAGGTCAGGAGCTTGATCCTGAGCAGGTCACCATTCATAAAGGGGAATGCACGCATTCCGATACACGACCCTATTATGAAGAAGCTACCGCTACCTGCACAGAGGCTGGCTACAAAGGTGGCACAATATGCTGTTATTGCGGCAAGATTATAGAGGAGCCAACAGTAGTCAAAGCGCTTGGCCACAAGCTCAAAGAATACAAAAGCACGGCGAAAAACGCTACCTGCACAGAAGACGGCAAGTATGCGGATAAATATTGCATTCGTTGCGATTACGAAGAAGAGGGAGCTGTAATTCCTAAGGGTAGTGGCACCCATAGTTATGTGACGGATGAACCCGACACTAAGCCTGCCAAGGACGCCACCTGCACCGAAGGGGGATACGTTCCGGCCCAGGTTTGCTCCGCTTGTGGCGATAAGAAAGCGGGCTATACCACCGAGGCCCTTGGCCACGACTATAAAGAAGTCGCAGGCACGGCAGTTGCTGCAACTTGCAACAAGGCAGGTAAAGAGGCCAGCAAACAGTGCACTCGCTGTAGCGAAGTGGTGCAAGGGAAGGAAATCCCCGCAACGGGCAAGCACACTGCAAAGGTCACTAAGGCGGGCGTTGCTGCTACCTATACTTCAACAGGTCTAACCGAGGAAAAGGTTTGCGCGGATTGCGGCGCGGTTCTTCAGAAGCAGGGCGTCATCGCTAAGCTTTCTGCCAAAGCGCAGTCTGTTAGCGTGAAAACCGCCACCAAGACGGTCAAGAAGGCCAAGGTGAAGAAGAAGGCTCAGGTTGTGTCTGGCGCCGTGAAGGTTTCGGGCGCCAAGGGCAAGGTGACTTACGCAAAGGCTGGCGGATCCGGCAAGCTCAGCGTCAACGCTTCCAATGGCAAGATCACCGTCAAGAAGAAGACCAAGAAGGGCACCTACTCCGTCAAGGTAAAGGTGAACGTTGCTGCTTCTGCTTCGGGCGAGTTTAAGGCCTACACCAAAACCGTTACCGTTAAGGTGAAGGTTAAGTAGCGGCTGATAGCCTTATGGGTGCTACGTTCGAAATGGCGCAAGCGACAGCACCGGCTTGCATTCGAAAAGTGCAAGCAGGGCAATTGGGAGCTTTTAGCTAGCCCTTATTAGCTGCCTAATTCGGCTTAGCTTGTCTGGTAAACATACTGGGCCCTACAAGAAGAGTTGCTCTAGCGATAGGGCAACTCTTCTTTTGCTTGTAGGGCAAAGTGCCCCCCATGAGTTCCTTTTGCTTGTAGGGCTAGAGGCGCCAGTGCAGAGGTGCGGGCGTGCGTTGCCGTGCGGTCTTCTTTGGTGCTCCTCCGCGCTACAATGAGGGATAAGGCAAAGAGAAACGACGCATTCGCGCCATAGGGAGCCATCATGAAGTCAGCAACCCCCTCCAAGAAGACCGTCCTGTGCCGGGTCGCAGCGACCCTGTTCGCTGTTGCGTTTGCGGCCGTTGCCGTTATGGCAATTCAGCCCTGGCAGGCGGAGGCAGCCACCCAGCCCGTCGGTACGGTTTGCGCCTACTTTGACGCTGAGGGCACCAAACCCATCGACAACGAGGGGCCCCAGCAGGTCTACGACGTCGACCAGGTGGTGAGCGCCGTCGAGCAGCTCGGCTCGGCGTCCTTCATCAAGTCTATCCGCATAGAACTCAGCGCCGACTGGAACACCAAGAGCGCTGGGCGCATCGTGGTGGGCGAGGGCATGACGCTCTACCTTAACCTGCACGGTCATATGCTCAACCGCGCCAAGGCTGGAAGCTACGGCGACAAGTGGTATGCCGAGAAGGAGGGTGAGGTCGTATACGTCAAGAAGAACGGCACCCTGGTGGTGGACGGCGGCACCGGCGACGAGGCCGCCACCAGTCACCCCGGCACCTTGGAGGACAACGACAGATTCTGGTCCTACGGCGAGGGCGGCACCGATGCCATAACCGGCGGGCTCATCACCGGCGGTGCCTGTGACGACGAGCATGGCTCGGGCGGCATATCGCTTGCTGGCGAGAACGCCAAGGCCTACCTCAAGAACGTCACCGTGGCGGGTAATCTCACCGACCAGTTCGACTCTAGCTACGGCCACGGCGCTGGCGTGGCTCTGCATGGTAAGAGCTGCTACCTGGAGCTTAGCAACTCAAAGGTCTGCTACAACCACGCCGAGGGCACCGGCGGCGGCATCTACGTGCGCAAGGACGAATGCACGGTAAAGGTTACGGGCGGCAGCGAGGTAGCCTGCAACCTGGGCATCTTGGGCGGCGGCGGCGTTTACGTGGACGGCAACGACTGCGCGCTGAGTGTCGACGCTTCCAAGATCAGCGACAACTCTACTCACAAGGACGGCGGTGGCGTCTACTTCAACTGTAAGCGCGGTTCGATCACGCTGGAGAATGGCGGCAAGATCTCCGGCAACGGAGCGCTCAAGGATGGCGGCGGCATCTACGATTGCTACAACGACACCGCTATCACCCTTAAAGGCGCCGACACCGAGGTTTCTGGCAACACCGCCTCAGACGACGGCGGCGGCATCTACCTGGAGGACGCCGCGACGCTCACGCTCTCCGGCGGCGCCAAGATCAGCGGCAACAAGGCGGACAACGGCGCCGGCGTCTACGTCAACGACAGCGACACCACCATCACTCTCAACGACAACTCCGAGATAGCGGAGAACAGCACGACGGCAGACAATGGCTGTGGTGGTGGCATCTACCATAACGGCAGTGATGGCTCGGTCATTCTTAACGGCTACTCTAAGATACGCGCCAACAGGGCAGATAAAGGCAGCGGCGGTGCTATCTACAATTGTTTCAATGGGACGAAATTTGAGATTAATGGCACATCTTCTATTTGCGATAATTTTGCTGGGACAGACGGTGGTGCTTTCTATTTGAACGATAAGGCGACCATTGATCTTAACGGCAGGGCGACCATTGACAGTAACGATTCAGATGGTCGCGGCGGTGCTGTTTACGTCGATGAGAGTAGTACCAGTATTACGCTTAACAATAATGCCCAAGTGAGTGCGAACCACTCTGCTTACGGCGGAGCTTTCTACATAGACGGCAGCACTACCCTTCAGCTTAACGGCAACGGCTGCGTTACAAGAAACTATGCTAATCAGGGAGGGGCTGTGTATTGCGATGCAACCTTCAAGGTTGTCGGTGAGAACGCAAACACATGCAAGATTATAGATAACGGCTACGAAAGCAGCTATGCGCAAAGTGCATCCATTTACGCCAGAAAAGATCTTTACCTCGACAACGTGACGGTGGGGCAGACATCGAGCGGGGGTATTAGTTCTAGGGCTGATATCTATTACGACAACACCGGTACCGACACCAGCACCTTTGAGCTCACAGGTGTGGTCAAGATCACAAGTGTGTGCTTAGAACGCGTTCAGCGTATTACGGGAGGCAAGCTTGAAGCTGGCAGTTCTGTTGGTGTTTACGCTGAAGGTGAAGCGCGCAAGATTGCCGAGCTTGGTTTAGTTGATGGGCTTCTTGATGAAGACGGCAACCAGACCGCCGTTTATGCGATCTACGATGCCCAAAAGGTTGAAACGAGAAGCGACGGGATTTACCTGAACTGGGGATCTAGCGACAGAACCATAACCCTCTACAACGAGGATGGTACCGAGGTTCTCGATACAATGGCGTGCAATGCTTGGAGTACAAAGGAGTTTGACAACACCAAGTACGCTGATGAGAACGGCGAGTATCCGCTCTGGTGGGATTGGAAACTTCATGGCACCGAAGGAACTGGCAGGTCGTATCCCAATGAGAACGGCGTGGTGCCGGTAAATGTTACTGATGTCAACATGACTTTGTACGCTTATTACGGCTCGACGCGCGCCGTAACGCTTAAATACGGCGACAACGTGGTAGAGACCAAGAAGATGATCGTGGGTCTTAAGTCGGAGCTCAGCGCTAACGACTACAAGAGAAACGGCGTTGCTCCGACCTCGTGGAAGGTCACGCAGAAGTCGGACGGTAGCTCGTGGACTATCTACAGCACTGGATCTAATAAGAAGGCAAGTTTTGTTATGCCTGACAGCGAGCTGGTGCTCGAGGCGCAGTACCCCACTGTTTTCAAGAGTTTGTCCATAACGCTTGGCGAGAGCGCCGAATATGATGATATTGGCGGCGGCGTAGCTGATGATAGTGGCAAAATCGCTGGCGTAACGGTGGATAAATTTGAAGTGGAAGACACCAACGGCGACAAGGTCCGGCCTGATGCCGGCGCTTTGTCTTCGGGTTTTTCTTTCTTTACACGCGCGGTCGAGGAGAATAGCGAAAAGACAGCCAAGGAGCTTAGCTATTGGGTGTACTTAAACTCTGATTTGCTGACAAGCTGCGACATAGAACTCTCTAGTGAACTCACAGCTGATGACATTGACGCCTCCGTCTCTCTTCCCTTTATAGGCACAGTAAAGGCTGATATTGGCTATATGTATACCTTGGGGAATTTGTATTGTATCGAGATATCGGTCGACTACGTTAAGCCCTCAGATGCCACCCATGCCGTGGCGGTCAAAGCGGCAAACGTCAACGACACTTCCCAAACGCTTGCCACGCTGAGCTACCGGGTCGCAGAGAATGGTTCCGTAGAAGTTCCCACACCTGAAGTCGCCGGCTGGAGTTTCAGCGGCTGGGATAAGAGCAGCCTGCCTGAGTGTGCCTCGCTTGACGAGACGGCCGGCACGGTCACGGTGAGCAAGCCTAGCGACAACGTTGAGCTTACTGCGCTCTTCAAGCCCTTGGCGAGCAAGGTGGAGCTGCAGGTGGCCCAGCTCGAGGTAGGAAAGGCGTTCCCGTCTGCACTCGAGTCCTGCAAAGTGTCTACGTATGAAGAGCAAGACATCAGCAGCGCGTTTACGAGCGCTCCTGTTGTTTGGAGGAAGCCCGACGGCAGCGATGCGGGCAGCGCTGTCGAAGCTGGTTCTTACATCGCGACCATTACGGTTAACTACTCCAAGGAGACCCGCGATTTCGACTGGGCTGCTGACGTTGCTGTTTTTGCGAATGGCTCTTTGGCCTCGGACTTCTTGGTCGATGCGGGCAACAGCGCGGTCACGGTGAGCTATCCGGTGACGGTCGGGGACGAGGCCGCTTACGATAAAGCGGATGAGAGCGGTCTTACGCAGGCGACCATCAACGTCGAGAGCGAGTATACGAACTACCTACCCTCCTCCATTGCTTACAGCCTTACTGACGGTACGGAATTGACTGCGTCTATTACATGGAGCAATAAGACTGTAGAGGATGCGGCTACAGGCGGTTTTAAGGCTGTCGGCAGCTTTAAGGATAAGTTTGGGGCGAGTCACGAAGTGAGTCGCAGCTTTGTTGTGAGCTTTACGGCAGCTACGCCCAGCATCAAGGCAGGTACTTATGCTGCTGCTCAAAGGGTCAAGCTCGTGAAGGGCGACGATTGGATTGATCCCGACCAAGTGGAGATTTACTACGCCATTGACAAAACAAGCAGTGCGAGCGCGGGCGGCTTGGACTTTACGAAGTACAACGAGGGCGACGTTATAGAGATTTCAGAGAGCTGCATGCTCTTTGTTTACGCTAAAAAGAGCGGCTACCAGCTAGGCACGGCCTCCTATGCCTACACGATCAAGGGCGAGCATGCTGTGAAAGTCAATCACGGCAGCGCTTGCGACAGCCACGACGAGGCCATCAGCGCCGCGGTGGAGGGCAAGACCGTCTACCTGCAGGCGGAGGAACCCCCTGCAGGCAAGCGCTTTGATAAGTGGGTTGCAGCGGATGGAACAGACATCAAGTTCAAGGATGCCGCCAGGTCGTCCACCTCGTTCACCATGCCAGCTGCGGACGTCGAGGTTACGGCTACGTACAAGGATGCATCGGCCGAGCCCGTCGAGGCTGCGTCGGCTGATGTGGAGCTTTCCTCCATTGCTGCGGGCGACACGCTGCCCGTCATGGTTAAGGTGCGGCTTGCGGACGCCGAGGGCGGCGAGCTCGCGGTCGTCACGGCCCAGCTGCAGTGGTCGACGGCTGACGGCGAGGTACTGGGCGCGCGCGCCAAGGCCGAGGCTGGCAAGACCTACACGGTTACGGCGGCCCTGGCTCTGGACGAGGACAGCACGGCGCTGCTCACCGCCGGCACCAAGGTTAGCTTCTCGGGCAAGGCTGCCAAGAGCCAATCTGGCCCCGACTCCGATGGCGTGGTGACGGCAAGCTTCGCGGTATCGGTGCCTTCCGAAACGCAGCCCGACCCCGAGCCCACACCCACGCCGGCCACGAAGGTCGCCAAGACGGTTTCCTACAAGGGCTGCACTTACACATTGAGCGGCAAGGTGCTCGTGCTGACCAAGGTCAACAAGAAGTCCATGAAGTCCGTCACCGTTCCCGCCAAGATCAAAATCAATGGCAAGATGGTGAAGGTGACCAAGATCAAGGCCAAGGCCTTCAAGGGCACCAAGGTGAAGAAGCTCACCGTCAAGAGCCCCTACCTCACCAAGAAGGGCGTTAAGAACTGCCTTAAGGGCAGCAAGGTCAAGACCGTTAAGGTAAAAGCCGCCGCCAAGAAGAAGGCCAACAAGAAGTTGGTTAAGAAGTACCGCAAGTGCTTCACCAAGGCTAATTGCGGCAAGAAGGTGAAGGTCAAGTAAGGGCGGTTGCAACCGTACCTCGACGGCCATTGCATGGGGCACTACCAAGGCTCCTTCGCAAATGTTTGCTTTGGGGGATACATTGGTCCCTGCAAGAAGAGTTGTTCTAGCGATAGGGCAACTCTTCTTTTGCTTGCAGGGCAAAAGAGGCTCGTGTTTTCCGCGTCTGCTTGGGTTTCCCCGTCAGCTTAGCGCGCTAGGGGGTATTTGTGCTGAAAGCCTTCGATGCAAAGCTCGATGAAGTCTTGCATCGCGCCTCGGAAGTCGACTTCTTGGATTTCGCGCCCAAGCCTGGTAAGCGCTTCACGAACCAGCGGGTTGCGCAGGCAGGTGCCGGTGAGCCCGATGGCTTGATGGTAAATCGCGAGCGTCAGGGGGCTTATGCGCTCGGGATCTATATTCAAGGCGCTGGAAAGTTGTGCAGTGAGAGCCTCGAGTTGCTCGTAGTAGCTTTCCTTGAAAACCATGAGCTTTTCAACGGTAACGTTGGTTTCGATGATCATCAGCAGGATGCCGCCGTACGTGAAATGCTGCTGGTTTTGGGCTGCGATTGCCGCCCAGGTGCAAGCCGCCTCTTTGGCGCTCGGTTTTGAGTTGGCGGGGAAGGCCCGAAGCAGTGCCTGGTGATAGGCATCGCGCTTGTCCATGGCAAGCGAAAGGAAGATCTCCTCTTTGGTGGCAACGTACTTATAAAGGTTCGCGCGCGACCAGCCAAGCTCATCGGCGATGGTGGTGAGCGAGATCTCGTGGTACGGACGTTCGGCAAACTGGCGCTCCGCGGCAGCCTTGATCTGCGCCATGCGATGCGCTTTCTGCTCCTCGCTTCGAGCGCGAATGAACTCTGCCATGATGCTTCCTTTCCGTACATGGGCGAGTATATCGCAGCCGCAAGCGAGGCATTCCGCTTCTTCACAGGAACGCCTGCTTTCGCAAAGGCAGCATGCTAGCGGGGGCGGCGATCGAGCGCGCAAACGGCCTCCTTTAGCGCTTTGGCGCATTCACCTTTGCGCAAGATGCATTATTCAGAGGGAATAAAACGTTAAAAACTCAAGCCTTGACTAGGCGATTCCTTGGAAATTGCTTTCCAATGTCGCAGCCGGTGTAAAGGGCGAAAGAAACACCTGATGGTCACAAATGAAATACTTATTCATTGCGTAAAACGGTTTCCTCAAATTTGCAATTCTGTATATCAATTTTCCCAAAAAACGAATATATGTTTCAATTTCTTTGCCATTTGTGGATTATTCATGCCTTTTACGGGAAAAAGTCTAAACAAAAAGACATGAACGCGTTCTAATACTTATGCGCGATTCTGCGACGTTTCGGGGGAAACGAGGGGTGTCAGCTTCGCGCAATAGGTTCCCTTTGGGTAGTTAAGGCTTTTTGCCTTGACCCCCCGCTCTAACCGAAGGAGCTATCTTGTCTGAGAAAATCGAGAGGCAGGGCCTTACGTGGCGTCACTGTGGCGTCGTTTTCACCTGTATGGTCGCCCTGTTTACTTGCATCGCAATGGTTCTTGTGTGTGCAGGTCTGACTTATCGTCCTGTCGCACAGCACTTTGGCTGCCAGGTTTCCGATGTTTCGTTCTACATGACTTGCGTCTACATTGGTTCGACCATCGCACCTATCCCTGCGGGCTATCTGTTCGAGCGCATTAACCCCAAGGTGTTCTTCACCTGCGCGCTCGTTCTTGTTGTTGTTCCTTATTTCTGCAACAGCCTGTGGCCTAGCATTCAGGTCATGCAGGCTGGCGGCGTCGTCATCGGTCTTGGCCTTGCTGTTCTGGAATACACCATGACCGCTGGTCTTCTTTCTCGTTGGTTCCACACCAACTACGGTACTGTTATCGGTCTGTCCTTCGCATGCACCGGTGCTGGCGGTATCGTTTGGAACCTCGTTGGCCAGTTCGTTCTTGGTGCTGACCTCACTGGTTGGCCCACCCTTTATCGCATGTTTGCAATCATCATGGGTGTTTCCACCCTGGTTTGCATCCTGCTCTTCGCCGACCGTACCCCCGAGGTGCGCGGTATTCTGCCTTTCGGTATGCCCCTGGCTGCCGAGGAAGCAGAAGAGGATGGTTCCATCGAGGCTCCCGAAGAGCCTGGTTTCACGCTGAAGGAAGCAACTCGTCTTCCCTTCTTCTACACCATGCTCCTTGGCGCTGGCTGCCTGAACGTTGTTACCACCATGTCCCAGATGTTTGCTACCTATGTTCAGTTCCTCGGCCATGAGGGCTGGGAGGGCCAGGCAATCGTTGCCCTGCTGCTCCTCTCCGGTACGCTGGAGTCCTGCGCATCTGCTGGCCAGCTGGTCGGTAAGATCCTCGTTGGTATCATCGAGTCTCGCTCCCTGCTCGCTGCTCAGATCATGGGCGTTTGCGGCGGCGTTCTTGGTCTGTTCATGATTTGGCAGTTCCCCAAGATGCTGGGCGAGGGCGGCATCTATCTGATGTTCGCTGGTGGCGCTGTTTACGGCTTGATGTACGCTTGCTCCACCGCAATGCTTCCCTTCCTTGTTCGTGAATGCTTCGGTGGCAAGGAATACGACCGCATTTACTCCATCCAGGTTGCTCTGTTCAACCTGCTTGGCGGCTTCGGCGCTACTGCGTGGGCTATTCTCATGCAGACCTACGGCTGGGACGCTTTCTTCGAGTTCGCAATTGCCGAGATCGTTGTGACCTTCATTCTGATCGCTTACACCGGTATCGCTGCTTACAAGAAGCGCGAGCAGACTTGGTACGTCTCCGACACCAAGCTGGCTCACGAGGCCTAAAAAACAATAGGGCGCGCGTAGGGGGGAACGCGTACCTGTAAAGCCGAAACCCCATAGTCGGCTTTAAGCCCGGGAGTGTAAAAACTCCCGGGTTTTTCTTTGTTTATGCCGTGCAGGTTTATTGAACTCAGTTTAGAAATTTTGTACTGATGACCTCGCATTATACAAATTTGAACTAAGAAATGAACCTGTTCAAATTTCTTGAGCAGAGAGCAATTCAAACAAACACTTGCAGCTCATAGGCTTGATTATCCTGATTAAGACATGTGGTGGGTAAACAGACGAGAGGGAACGTCTGCCACCTGAAACACCATCGTTTTGTTGGGAAGTTTTCTCATGTTTTAAGGAGGAGTCATGACTGAGAAAATTGAAAGGCAGGGGATGACTTGGCATCATTTCGGTGTCGTTATCACCTGTATGGTTGCACTGTTCACGTGCGTGGCGATGATCTTCATCTGCGCGGGCCTTTGCTACCGCCCCGTGGCAGCTCATTTCGGCTGCCAGGTTTCCGATGTTTCGTTCTACATCACTTGCGTCTACATCGGATCCACTATCGCGCCGATTCCGGCTTCTTGGCTGTTCGAGCGCATTAATCCGCGTATCTTCTTCACGGGTGCGCTGATTCTTACTTCGGTGCCTTACTTCTTCAATAGTATGTGGCCGAGCGTTCAGTGCATGTGGGCTGCCGGCATCGTCATCGGCATCGGCCTCGCAATTCTGGAGTACACCATGACTGCGGGTATGCTTTCCCGCTGGTTCCACACGAACTACGGCACCGCAATCGGCGTTTCCTTCGCATGCACCGGTGCTGGCGGCATCGTGTGGAATCTCGTTGGTCAGCATCTCCTGCGCGCCGATCTTTCTGGCTGGCCTCAGATTTACCAGTACTATGCAGTCATCATGTTCTTCGCAACCCTGATCTGCATCTGGGCCTTCCTTGACCGTACTCCCGAGAAGGTCGGTCTGTTGCCCTACGGTATGCCTCTGGCCGCCGAGGAAGCTGCGGAAGAGGAGTCCCTTGAGACTCCCGAGGAGCCCGGCTTCACGCTGAAGGAAGCTCCGCATCAGCCCTTCTACTGGACCATGATGCTCGGCTGCGGCTGCCTGAACATCGTTACCACGCTGTCTCAGCTGTTCGCAACTTATGTTCAGTTCTTGGGTAATGAAGGCTGGGAGGGCCAGGCAATCGTTGCCCTGCTGCTGCTTTCCGGCACCCTGGAGTCCTTCGCATCCGCTGGCCAGATGATTGGTAAGGTGCTCGTCGGTATTATCGAGTCCCACTCTCTGCTTGCTGCACAGATCATGGGCGTTTGCGGTGGCGTTACCGGCCTGCTCCTTATTTGGCAGATGCCTAAGATCTTCGGCGAGGCGGGCGTTTGGCCCATGTTCTTCGGCGGCGCGCTGTACGGCCTGATGTACGCTTGCTCGACGGCGATGATTCCATTCCTGATCAAGGAATGCTTCGGCGGCAAGGATTACGACCGTATTTACTCCATCCAGGTTTGCCTGTACAACCTGCTCGGCGGCTTTGGCGCCACCGGTTGGGCCATCCTCATGCAGACCTACGGTTGGGATGCGTTCTTCATGTTCTCGTTGGCAGAGGTTGTTCTGACCTTCGTCCTGATTGCCTACACCGGTATAGCTGCTTACAAGAAGCGCGAGAAGACTTGGTACGTTTCGGACGCCAAGCTCGTTACCGAGGCAGCCTAACAGCCAGATTTCACTTTGGCCTGCGGATACATCCCTATTGAAGCAGCCGAGGTTTTATCTGAAGGGGGAGCCGCCGGAGGGGACCTATCAACTTTGACGGCGGCGAAAGCGGGCTCGTGTGAAACCTCGGGTCTTGCAAGATAACTCCACTCGTAGGTTTTGCATAAACCCAAGAAGGCCAGGGGGCTTGATGCTCCCTGGCCTTTTGTTTTGCAAGGAAAGAAGAATGCGCGCATGGGCGAGTGCGGGGCGGCTCGCGCCAGGCAAAGCCCGCTTCGGGTATCGCCCGTTCCGCTGTTCGGAAGCCCAGGTCGAAGACCTGGGCTTCCTCATGCGCTTACTCCTTCAGTATTGTTATGCGGGCTTCGGACGAAGCCCTCTTTTTGGTTTTCAGAGCGAACCCTTCGGAGCTTTGCCTGGCGCGAGCCTTCGTCGGCGCAGAAGGCCGTACAGGACGCTCGCGGGGAGCCGAGCTGGGCTTTACCGGGCGCGAGCCGCCGTTGACATTGGGAAGCCGTGCGGGGCGCGCACGGGAGGCCGAGCTGGGCTTTGTGGGGTGCAGTCGCGCGGCTCGGGGGCCCTTAGCGGTTCTCGATGCTGGTGATGTTGTTGAGCGAGATGGAGTAGGTGCCGTCCGCGGTGCTGGTGAAGCTGATGAACTCGGGACTGCGGACGTACTCGGCGGGGAAGCTGATCTCGATGCCGGTGTCGGTGCGGATCTTCTGGGTGCGCGCAACGCGCTTCACCACTTCCTTTTCGACGCTGACTTGCTGGGGAAGCTCGCGCTCCTGCGCATATTCGCGGATGGTTTCGCGCGGGGCAGCCTGGTCGCCGAAAACCTCGTCTGCCATTTCGTCGATGTCGAAGTCTCGTGAATCGCGAGCGCACTCGGTGACGTAGTCCTTGACGCGCGCAGTGGCCACAGCGGGGTTGGCGCCGTATTCTTGGGCCACTTCCTCGACAATCTGCACGGCGGTGCTCACGATTTCCTTGGTGGATGCCTTAGATGAGCACTGCAGCAGGCCGTCGGGGATAAGGTAGGTTTCCTGACCTGCGATAACGCGTTTCTTGTCGACGAAAAGCACATTCTGGGAGCGCAGGTCGATGACGGCGGCGGATTGAACCTTCTGGCTGGGGTTGGGCAGGATGGCGAAGTGACGCGAAATAGTGTTTTCGGTGCCTGTTTCGCCAACGAAAAGATCGTGCATGTAGGCCTGTTTGCTTTCGAGCAGGATGATGGCGAAGTAGCGCTTATTCATTTGAGCGAGGATGTCGGAGGCATCGCCGAAGCGCGTGGTGTCGCTTTCGTTTGCACCGGCGTCGGCGGCGCCAGTGGGGGAGTCGTCCGAAGCGCCCGCGGAGTTCTCTTCATCCCAAGGAGCTTCTTCCGGGAACGAGGCTTCGTCGGAGCTGGTAGGAGCGGGCTCCTCGTCCCAGGGCGCGGTATCCGAATCGCTTGCGGTGTCGAAGCTATCGGGTGCAGCTTCCATTTTGGGTTCGACCTCGAAGTCGACTACCAGGACGTCGCAGGACGGCGTCTTTTCCATGTGTCCGAGTTCGCCCGCCAGGAATTCGGCAATCTGCTGGCTTAAGCCCGCGAAGTCGCGCTCGCCGGCGTGGTAGGCGCGCAGCTCGGGTGCGAACAGGCTCTCGGGGCTAAACTCGCCATGCTTGTTATCAAGGTTGTTCAGGCATTTGTTTGCGAGGCTCTGCACGTACTTCTTGGCGTTTTTGTTATGAAGGTCGATTTCGGTTTGCGCAAAGGCGTTTTCGCAGGAAACGAAGTCGAAAGCATGAAGTATCGCGTGGTTAATTTTCATGAAGGTCCTAGGGCTGTGATAGCTTTGTTTCTCGGCAAACTAGGATAGCAAAGTAACGCGCGATCGGAGGTAGTGGCAAAGTGGCGAATATCGAAACGGCATCGGTGAAGAAAGGCGAGCTTTCGCGCGGCTGTGCAGCTTTGATGGTGTTTGTGGGCGGGGCGTGCTACGGTGCCAACGCAAGCTGCTACAAGCTTGCTTATGGCCTGGGATTCTCGTCGGCTCAGATGATGACGGCTCAGATTTGGTTTGCGACGCTCACCTTCGGCGTCGCCTTCTTGATAGGCCGCGCGCTTGGTCGCCGGTGGACAAGGCTAAGCGGCGTCGACATGGCCAAGCTTGTTTTCTTAGGCGTTCTGAGCGCCACGACAACCATTTTGTATTGCTACGCGATGAGCGTTTTGCCGGTGCCCTTTGCGCTTACTTTGCTTTTTCAGTTCACGTGGCTTGGCACGGTTATTCAGGTTTTCATGACGCGTCGTGCGCCCTCGTTTGCGCAGGTGGTATCGGCCCTGCTCGTGGTTGCGGGTACGGTTTTCGCAAGCGGGCTTTATGAAAGTGGCATTTCGAGTTTCGACGTTCTGGGAATCGTCTGCGGATTGCTTGCGGCGCTCAGCTGCGCCCTGTTCGTGACCTTGTCCGGAAAGCTGCGCGTTGATTGCTCGGATTCGCAACGAGGCCTACTTGTGTGCTTGGGTGCTTTCGCCATAAGCATTTTCGTGTGCCCGGATTTTGCTCCGTCCGGGGTTCTGCTCGACGGCATAGCGATATTCGGGCTGGTGACGGGCGCAATCGGCTTTGTGCTACCAGTGCTGCTATTCGGCATTGCGACGCCGCATTTGCCGGCGGGCATCAACACCATTTTGGCCGCGTCCGAGCTTCCTGCCGGCTTGCTGGTAGCCATGCTTATCCTCTCAACGCCCATAACCGGTGTCCAATGGGCCGGTGTGGCGGTGATCCTTTTGGGCGTGTGCGTGTCGCAGTTGAAGCTGAAGAAGAACGCGAGCTAGGGGCGAATATGAATGACCAGAGGAAAGAGTCGGCTGCCGGGCAGCCAACGCCAAGCAGCTTGAACGATCTTGCCCGAGAGGGCTCGGCCTTGAGCCAGGCCTTGGACATATCGCGCTATGCCGTCTCCTGCGGCTTCGAGTGGCGCGATGTGCAGGGCGTTTGGGAAAAGGTCTACGAAGAGATTGATGAGTTCAAGGAAGCCACCACTCCTCACGATAAGGAGCTTGAGTTTGGCGACATCCTCTTTAGCTTGGTGAACGTTGCCCGCTGGAGCGGCGTGGATCCTGAGGCGGCATTGCTGGCCACCTGCGATAAATTCCGCGATCGTTGGTCTTCGATGGAGGTCGAGGCAAAAGAAAAGGGCCAAACGCTCGATGCGCTTGGCCCTGAGATGTTGATGGAGCTTTGGAAAAACGCTAAGCGTCTTGAGCTGGGCTCTGATCAGCGGAATTCGTAGCTTCGTTCTTTGCGGAACTTGCGCCAACGGGCTTGCCCGAGTTTTCGCTCAGGTTTGCGGGAGCAGGGCGCATTTCATGCTCAAGGCCGGCCGATGTCGAAGCGACGGGCTCGGCATCTTCTTTGGGGTTGCGGGGCAGCACCAGGTTAAGCACCAGCGCCACTGCGAAGGTGAGGGCGATGCTGTTGTTAACGAAGATATTCTGCACCATTTCGGGGAAGTTCACGAAGATGGCGCCCACCTGGGAGAAGCCGACTCCGATGGCAAGAGAGGTCGCGGCGATGGTGATGTTGCGCTGGGTGAAGCCCGCTGCGGCGATCATCTGAAAACCGCTGGTGACGATGGTTCCGAACATCATGATGGTGCAGCCGCCAAGGACTGCGCTTGGCACCGAGTTGAATACGGCGCTGATAGCAGGCACGAAAGCCGCCACAATCAGGACGCAGGCGCCGCAGGCGATTGCTTTGCGGTTGACGACGTGGGTCATGCCGATGAGGCCGATGTTCTGAGCGAACGAGGTCAACGGCGTGCAGCCAAGGCCGCCCGCGATGGCGCTGGTGAAGCCGTCGGCGGAAACCGCGCCGCAAACCTCACGGTCGGTGGCAAGACGGTTGAAGCCAACGCGCGCGATGGCGCCGGTATCGCCGATGGTTTCGGCGGCGCTTACCAAGAACAAAAGCGTGACCGAGATGATGGCATCAAGCCTGAACTCGGGCGTGAAGGGCATGATGGACGGAAGCGCCACAACTTGGATGCCCTCGAAGGCCGAGAAGTCGACATGCCCCATAAGAAGCGCGACGATATAGCCTGCTACCAGGCCAAACAAGACGGAAAGCTGCTTGGCGCTTCCTTTGATGAGATGCTGGAAGGCCAGGCAGGCGATGAGCGAGAAAGTGCCCAGGAACAGATTTTCGGGCGAGGCGAAATCGGCAGCACCCGAGCCGCCGGCAAAGGTCTCGGCGCCGGTGGAGAGCAGCGAGAAGCCGATTGAAGTAACCACAACCGCCGAAACAGTCGGGCCAATGAAACGGTACCAGTAGCGCGCGAACAGACCGAGCATGCCCTCGATGCAGCCGCCCACGATGACGGCGCCCGCTACGGCTCCGAAGCCGTAAGTTGCTGCAATGCCGCTTAAAACGGTGACGAAGGTGAAACTCACGCCCATGACGATGGGCATTTTCGCGCCGATGCGCCAGACACCGAACAGCTGGATAAGGGTGCCGATGCCCGCGGCGAGCATGGCGCTTTGAATCAGGATTCCCGATTCCGTGGTGCCAACGCCGGCGGCCGCGCAGATGATGACGATGGGTGCCAGATTGGATACGAACATGGCAAGCACGTGCTGCAGGCCGTAGGGGAAGGCAGCGGCAACGGAAACCTTGCCGGTCCAGCTGGAGAGGTTTTGGGTGAGTTCAGAGTTCGTATTGCTCATTGGCGGAACTCGATTTCACCCGTGCTTGCATCCATGGACTCGACGATTGCCAGGGAGTCCACGGCAAAACCGCGCTCGCGCAGCGCGTCGCCGCCGCCCTGGTAGCCCTTCTCGATGGCAATGCCGATGCCCTCGATCGTGGCGCCCGCGCCCTCGCAAATCTCGATCAGGCCGTTCATGGCGCAGCCGTTGGCCATGAAATCGTCGATGATGAGCACGTGGTCGTTTTCGTCCAGGAACTTCTTGGAAACGATGACATCGGAGTCGGTCTTATGCGTGAAGGAGTGCACGCGTGCGCAATAGACGGAGCCGTCGATGTTGATGGACTTGCTCTTCTTTGCAAAAAGCACGGGCACGTCGAACACCAGGCCCGCGATGGCTGCGATGCCGATGCCGCTGGCCTCGATGGTGAGAATCTTGTTGATGGGCTTGTCGGAAAAATCGGCATGCCATTGCTCGGCCATCTTCTTAAGAAGCGTAACGTCCATGCGGTGGTTCAAGAATCCATCCACCTTAAGAACGTTGCCTTCTTTGACTATGCCATCTTGGCGGATGCGTTGCTCGAGCAATTCCATAGAGGACCCTTCGTGTTGCGGTTAAAAATGCTTAATAGTCGAATTGTAGGCTGCGAGCTTTACCTAATAAAGTGAAATTCCCCGAAATTATCGCTTATGCGGCCGGGGTGCTTTGTGCTTAAATGAGAGTGCCTTAATCACCAGCAAAGTCGCATCAACCTATATGAAGCGCTCGTAGCGAGTCTACGGGCGCTTTTTTCGTGCGCTTTCGGTGCTCGGCACACTACCGCTTCGGCGGATTTAAACATGAAGAAAGGATTGAATCTCACGTGACTCAAAATGAAACCATGCCCAAAGCTCGAGTACAGGTTGCCCATCCCTATCTATGTTTGATGGGCCTTTACTTGGGCGGCTTCACCGGAATGTATTCCGAAACCGCCCTGAACATCGCTCTGCCGCAGCTCTCGGCAACTTTTGGGGTTGAAATTACCCTTACCCAGTGGCTGGTTGTGGGCTACATGCTGGCCATCGGCGTCGTATTGCCCTTCTCCAGCTTGCTGATGAAGTGGTTCAGCGCCCGCAAGATCACTACTTTCGCGCTGAGCGCATTTTTGATCGGCTCGCTGATCAGCGCTTTCGCTCCGGGATTTGCGACATGTCTGGCGGGCCGCATCATCCAAGGCGTTGGTACCGGCTTGGTGTTGCCTTTGATGTTCGCCATGGTGTTGGAGGTGTTCCCTCCTCACAAAATCGGCGCTGCCATGGGCATCAATGCGCTCATTATCATGTTCGCCTCTGCGATCGGCACGACCCTTGCCGGAATCATCGTTGGCGCGTTTTCGTGGCGCTTCGTTTTCTTGAGCTTTGCCCTGATCTTGATCGTCGGCCTGTTCTTTACGCTGAAATTCCAGGTGAACCCCTACGAACTCACCAAGCCGCACATCGACGTGGTTTCGGTTTTCACCTCTGTGCTCGGCTTCGGCGGAATCGTCTTGGGTATGGGCTTAGCCAGCCTGCTTGGCTGGGTTTCGGTGCCAACCGATGTTTCCCTGATTGTCGGCGTGATTGCACTGGTGATTTACGTTCGTCGTCAGCTTGGGCTCGAGGTTCCCATCATCGACCTGCGCATTTTCACTTATCCGGGCTTCCTGTTCGGTGCGTTGTGCGTCACCTTTAACTTCGGCATCATCCTGTCGGCGCTCTACATCCTGCCGCAGTTCTATCAGAACTCCATGCTTTTGGCGGTTAGCGTGGCTGGCTTGGTCATGCTGCCCGGCGGTATCGTGAATGCCCTGGTAAGCATGATTGCCGGCCGCATTTACGACGCAATCGGTGCGCGCATCCCAGCACTCATTGGCTTTGCGCTGACGGCTGTTGCCGTTGCCCTTTTGACGACGGCGACACCCGATACGCCCCTTGTGTTCGTCGTGTGCTGCCACGTTATGGCGATGGTTGGCATTCCTTTGGCCATGTCGCCTTGCCAGACTCATGCGCTGGCTTCTTTGCCTCCTCGCTATTCGACCGACGGATCCACCATGCTCAATACCTTGCAGCAGGTGTTCGGCGCAGTCTGCACGGCGTTCGCGACCTTCCTGCTTGCCAGCGGTCAGTCCGCGTTTTTGGCTGGTGGCGCAAGCGATACGTCTTTGGCTTTCGCTCAGGGTTCGCACTGGGGTCTTACTTTCTCTTTGGCGCTTGCCGTCTTGGCGTTCCTTTGTGCTACTCAGCTGAAGAAGCGTGCCGCCGCAGGCGAGCAGGCCGAAGCCGCTCCCGAGGGCGAGGCTTCGATCCTTGCTCAGCTCATGAAGACCGACGTCTTCGCGCTTAAGGAGGGCGATACCGCTCTGGATGCCTTGCGCCTGTTCACTGAGAAGGGGATCTCCGGTGCGCCCGTTCTTGACGAGGCTGGTTCGCTTGTGGGCTTCGTGAGCGACGGCGACATCATCGGCTCGCTTTCGAAGCAGGATCCGCGCGTCAGTTTCTATGCGGTGGTCACCGATCCCGATGCACGTAATTTCTCGGACAAGCTGGAGCTGCTCACCTCCCTTACCGTAGGCGAGATTTCCACCAAACAGGTTGTTTCGGTTGATCTCACCGCGCGCATGGACGATGTGTGCGCCGTTTTGTCGCAGCATCACTTGAAGAAGGTCCCCGTTTTGGCTGACGGCAAGCTTGTCGGCGTTATCAACCGCTCCGACATCACCAACTTTGCGGTTTCCCGCTACGCTCAGCTGGAGGCTTAAGGCTCGGTGCTGCTGGCAATTGTTGCGTTGTGCCCTTCGTGGCACTCGCCAGGCCCCCAGGGGCGGTTTTCGGGTGCCGCAAACATACGCAATAGCGCTTAATGCAAAGGCGCAGTCCACGAAGGGCTGCGCCTTTTTCATTGCCTGAGCTATGGCTTTGATGGGCTAGGCAAGGGCCTGGAAGAAAGTTTAGGCAAACTGCCCGTAGGCTTTTTGGACTTTGCCGCCGTGGCTTGCGGTGCCGATGCCGCCGATCTTGTTTTGATAGGCCTGCGAATCGCCTAGGCTCCAGCTAGTGATGCCGTTTTTGCCGCACCATTTGAACCATCCCTGATGGCCGTAGTTGTAGCCTTGCGCAAGCAGTCCCACGTCGTCTAGGTCGCCGACGCGCGGGTCGCGCCCTAGGTATTTTTTGTAATCGGCGATGCAGAGTGAAAGTTCATAGCAGCCGGCGTAAATCGATGCCTCGGGGGTGCCGCCGCGGATGCCCTTTTGCGACACGCCCTGAGAGATGATCTTCTTTCCGTCGCCTTCCCAGGCCTGCATGATGTCTTCGCGCACGTCGATGGCCACGTCGCCGCCCGATTCAACTTTGATCATGGCAAGGATAAGGGGGTACCACTCCTGGTCTACGTCGTAGTATGCAAGAGCCTCTTTGGCGATATGGGTCCAGTGCTCACGGCCCGTTTCGTTTTTGGTGGTTACGTATTCGTTGAACTGCGAGCTTGATGCTTTCTTCTTCGCCGTTGCGCGGTTGGCCTTGGTCTTAGATGCCTTTGCCGGAGTGGCTTTGGGATCGGAGAGGATTTGCTCGATGTTGTCTAGGTAGAGGCCATAGACCGGCGTGTCCGAGGACCAAAGGATGAAAGTCGCCGACATAAGGAAGGCGATAAGCGCGCTAACGCCGATGAGGCGCCGGTTGTGGTGCGCCACCCTGACGGCGTTTCGTTCATGCACCGATGGACGCCGTTGGTGCGGCATCAGGTATCTGCGCGAAACGTGGCTGCGATCGCGTTTGATGTTTCCGGTGCGGGACATGGCTTTCCTTGCATGAGGGGTCACTATTTCCATTTTGTCCTATTTCCGCACGGAATGGGGCGCAACTGCGAGGAACGGGGCGACAAAGTTTCTTTTCTGGGCGTTTGGGACTGCGCGGGTGAGGCAGCGAGGTTTGCCGCTCGGGCGCGTTTCTCTCAGGTAAAAAAGCGAAAACAAAGGGCTCTCAGCTGGAATTTCAGGCAAAAATTGAAAGAACTTTGAAATTTCAAAAATTTAGGAGAAAAGCTATTTGAACGCGTTCATTTTTTGCGTTAGTCTCATGTCCGGGAGGGGCACCTACCTACGTTTGCCAAGGAGATGCCTGTAATGATGAAGGTACTGAATACGAACGGTTGGATGTATGCCGTCGAGCTTGAGGAGTCTGGTGCTGCGCGCCCGGGCAAATACTACGTTGGAAGCAAGATCCGTGGCGTCATCAGCGACGATCTTGCTCAAGCGATGAGCACGCAGAGTATTCCCGAGGTACCCAAGGGCACAAACCTTCCCGTTCCCGAAGAAATTCAGGAAGCTATCAAGCGCACCCAGGAAGATCAGGAATCGGCCCTTCAGGGACGCTTGTCCGAAAGCCAGATGCATGAACATATCTCCAAGCGCCATTCTGAGCGTCTAGCGGTGTGGCCGCGCATTGCCAAGCGCGTTCGCGAGATTTTGAAGCATGGTCGCGACGACGGCACCGCCTCCATTGACGAAATATACGGGCGTTATCTTTAGCCGTGCGGGCTGTGCTTGCTTTGTGTGCGGGCGGGGCTCACCCTGTTCGACCTTGGGCTATGGAGTACACTTTGTAAGATTGAACTCCAAAGTAGAGGGATGACCCAACACCATGAATCCTGCAATCATCATTCCGACGTACCATTGTCCGACGCTGCGCGAGACCAAAGGCGCCGCGCACGACATCTACGATCACGCCACGCCCATCAACGCGCCTGGCGAGCTGAAGCGCTGCCTAGCATCTTTGCAGAAGGTTGAGGGCTTGGGGCAGGTGATCCTGCTCGTTGCCGCCGACGCCGAGGTTGCCGAGGAAGCCGCGAATAAGGTGCAGAAGATCGCCGATGAGTTTCCTCAGATGCACATTTTGGTTATTGGCGATGCGGAATGTCAGATCATCCAGCAGCGCCTGGCCCAGCACGGCTTCGGCGATGTTTCCAAAGAAATCGGTCTTTGCGGCTACGGTGCAGTCCGCAACCTTGGCTTGGTGGTTGCCAACGCTTTCGGCTTCGATTCCGTTGTCTTCGTGGATGACGATGAGGTAATCGAGGACCCTGAGTTCCTGCGCCGCGCGATGTACGGCTTGGGCAAGCTCACCAAGAAGGGCATCCCCATCCTTGCCAAAACCGGCTACTACCTAAACGACGAGGGCAACTATCACTCGAAGAGCCAAAGCCGTTGGTACAACTACTTCTGGCAGCAGGGCCGCGCTTTCAATCATTGGATCGATCGCGCCATGGCGGGCCCCAGGCTGTCCCGTTCCAACCACGTTTGCGGCGGCATGCTCGCGCTTCATCGCGAGGTGTACAAGCGCCTGAGCTTTGACGCGTGGATTCATCGCGGTGAGGACCTGGACTATCTTTTGAATCTACGCATGTACGGCTCGGACGTTTGGTTCGACAACCGCTGGGTTTGCCGTCATTTGCCCCCGAAGAATCGTCACGAGGGTCATCGTTTCCGCAAGGACATTTACCGCTGGATTTACGAGTACGCCAAGGTCGAGTTTAGCCGCTCGCAGATCGACCTTTTGCAGATCAAGCCCTCTTCGCTTGAGCCTTACCCGGGGCCTTTCCTGGAGCCTGGCATTGCCAAGCGCGTGAAGAGGACTGCGCTCTTGCGTTCTTTGGTGCGTTCCGACAAGAGGGAATACCGCCGTGCAGCACGCGAGGCAACGACGCTTGCCCAGGCTTACGCCGAGCAGAACTGCTCGCGCTATTTCGACTTCCAGCGCGTGTGGCCCGAAGTCATGCTTGCCACGGAATCGGACGATGCCTTGGTGCAGGCTCTTGCTCAGGCGGCCTTTGCGCGTCAGGCGGGCGAGACCGTGGTCGTTGCTCCGGTTGAGATTCCCGAGCAGCCCGCCGAGGTCGCTACTGCAGCCGCAGCGGAAGCCGCGGTTGAGCCCTATGACGCCGCAACTTCGTCCGCTGCGCCCGAGGGCGATGCCGAGGCAAAGCGTTACCACGTGCCGAGCATTGCCAGCCTGGACATTCCCAACATCAACGTTGATCCCGGTCTTACAGGCGAGATCCGCCTGAACCTGGGCGAGGACGAGTAAATGCTCGAAATGTTCTTGGCCGCTATTGCATGCGGCCTGGTCATAGGCGTTTTTTCCGGTATGCTCGGAATCGGCGGCGGCACCGTGATGGTGCCTTTGCTGCGCCTGGGCTTCGGTCTCCCTGCCATCGTATCCACGGCGACGTCGCTCTTCACCATTATTCCCACGTCCATCACCGGCTTCGTGACGCATATCCGCAATCGCACCTGCGTACCCAAGCTCGGCGTCGTGGCGGGCATTGCCGGCGCCTTCGTTTCCCCGGTTGGCGTGCTCTTGGCAAACGCTTCGCCATCATGGCTGGTCATGCTGGTTATGGCTTTGATCATGGGCTATAGCGCGTGGAAGATGTTCCGCAAGGCATTCGCGGCTCCTCGCGGGGTAAGCACTATTGCCAACATTCGCAAGGCCTTTGACGAGCGCTCAAAGCGCGCTGGTCTGAGCCCCGAGGAGCAGAAGGCCGCCCGCGCCGCCCATCTTGCCGAGATGGACGCGCTTTTGCCCAAGCTCTCTGGCAAAGATCTTTTGAAGGGCGCGCTCTTCGGCTTGATCGCAGGCTTGGCCTCGGGTTACGTCGGCGTCGGCGGTGGCTTCATCATGGTGCCCCTGTTCATTTCGTTTTTGGGCATTTCGATGAAGCAGGCCTCGGGCACCTCGCTCATTGCGATTTTGATATTGGCGATCCCGGGGACCATCACCCAGGGAATGCTGGGCAACATCGATTTCCTGATTGGCCTGGCCATGGCCTGCGGTTCCATCCCCGGTGCCTTTTTGGGCGCTACGCTGGTTAACTACATCCCCGAGCGCCGTTTGCGTTTCGTTTTCGGTGGCTTCTTGGTTTTGGGCGCCATCCTTCTTGCCGCTAACGAGTTTGGCGTTCTGTAAGCAAGGAGCTTCGGTATCCTTTGCTAGGGCGTGCGTCTGCGCGCCGCTGCCAGCCTGTGCATAGGCGTGCAGCTTGAAGCTAGGAAAGGATGCGTCGTGGGCGACGAGGATAAGCGCTTCGGAGGCGTTATCTCCCATAACAATTTGCAGCTTATCGCCGAGGCGAGCTTTTTATGCTTAGCGCTTATCAGCGGCTGTGTGCTCGGTTGGGCGATGTTCGGCCCCGAGCATAATTTCATGGTTATGTTCGTTTCGGGCCTTTTGTTCACCCTTTTCCTGCTTTTGACCTTCGCTTTTATGTTCGATCCCGATCATTTGAAGGCAAAGCAATCGCTTGAGGTTTTGAATCTGGCAAGCCAGACGCTCGAGGCAATGCGCGACGGCTACGACACCTCGAGCGCTCAGCATGTTTGCGAGCTGCTGCTTCCCAACGTTGCGGCCTGCGCCGTTGCAATGACCGACGACAAGGTTGTACTGGGCTACTGCGGCATAGGCCGCTCGGAACTGGGCCATCTTGGTGGGCGCATCCGCACCGCCGCCACGGCCTACACGGTTAAAGATGGCAAAACGCGCGTGCTGCGCTCCCAGCAGGAGGTTGGCCTGCCCACGCCGGTAAAGGGCATTAAGGCGGCGATCATCGTTCCCCTTAACGAGGGCAAGGATACGCTGGGCACTTTGAAGTTCTACTATTCCGACCCTGCCCGTATTACCGAGAGCCAGGTGTCCATTGCCGAGGGCTTTGGGCAGCTGTTGAGCACGCAGATCTCGGCACTGCGCCTGGAGGATCAGAAGAAGCTTGCAACGAGCATGGAGCTCAAGGCGCTTCAGAGCCAGATCAACCCGCATTTCCTTTTCAACACCATCAACACGATGGCCTCTTATTGCCGCATCGACCCCGACAAGGCGCGCGTCATGTTGCGCGAGTTTGCGACCTTCTACCGTGCAACCTTGGAAAACTCCTCGGACCTTATTAGCCTTGAGCGCGAGGTTGAGCAGACGGTTCGCTACCTCACCCTTGAGCAGTGCCGTTTCGGCGAGGATCGCCTGGCCATCGACTCCTCGATTCCCGACGAGATTCGCGAGCTCGAGGTTCCTTCGTTCATGATTCAGCCTCTGGTTGAAAACTCGATTAAGCACGCATTCCCCGCCGAGGGCAAGCTGACCATCGGCATTCACGGCGAGCGCAAGGGCGACGACATTTACATCTACGTCACCGACGACGGTGTGGGTATGACGCAAGAAGCGCTCGACAACATCCTCCATCCTGTGTCCGACACGGGCTTGGGTATTGCCGTGAAGAACGTGAACGATCGCCTGCGCGGGTACTTTGGCGAAGGCTCGAAGATGATCATCAGCTCTGAGCTGGGCAAGGGCACCTTCGTTACGCTGTATCTTAAAGATCGCGCGCATGAGTTGGACGAGGATCACGCCGCTGAAGGCGAGCTTGTTGACGAGTTCGAGCAGCTGAAGCGCAAGGCTGCCGCAAGCGCCGTCGCTTCCGATTTTGATGGCTCAAAGGGGAGCGAGGACTTCATCGACTTGGCTGATTTGAAGATTTAAAATGCACGGTTCGAGCGTGGTACGATATACTCGAAAATTGCATTTTACAAACTAATTCAAGGAGGCCCCGAGTTGCTAAAGGCGATTATCGTTGACGATGAGGCACCAGCACGCTCTGAACTGCGCTTTCTCCTGAGTGAAATCAACCAAACCGAGGTTGTGGCGGAAGCCGCAAGCGTTCGCGAGGCCATCGAGAAGCTCAAGGAATATCCCTGCGACGTGATGTTCCTCGATATCAACATGCCCGAGGCAACCGGTCTTCAGCTTGCCGACGCCCTGCAGCACCTGAAGTTCCCCCCTGCGGTGGTCTTCGTTACCGCATACAGCGAGTTCGCGCTGGATGCTTTCAAGGTTGCGGCCGTTGATTACCTGGTTAAGCCTGTCGAGACCGATCGTCTGTCCCAGGCCATCCATCGCGTACGCGAGCATGTCATGCTGCACGCTAAGGCCCAAAAGGCCGAGCGCATCCCTGTTGAAAAGGGCGGCAAGAAGATCCTCATCAACATTGACGACATCCGCTTTGTCATGGCGCGCGACGATTACGCTTACCTGCAAACCGCCGACGACCGCTTCTTTAGCACGGTCTCTTTGGCGCAGCTTGAAAAGACCCTCGACGGCCATGGTTTCTTCCGCGTGCATCGCGGCTACCTGGTTAACCTTTCCTTGGTTAAGGAAGTTGAGCCTCAGTCGGGCGGTACTTTGCTTTTGACCCTTGATGGCGTTGAGGATAAGATTCCCGTTTCGCGCCGTCGCGTGTCCAGCCTGAAGAAGGCTTTGGGCCTGTAGCACAGCGCCTAATTCGGCAGATATCTAAGAAGGGAACGCATGGCGATGAACCGTGCGTTCCCTTCTTTGTTCTTGCTTGATATGTCGGGTCGTGCGGCAATCCTGGGCTGGCAGCTTACGGGCTTGCCACCTGCGGCTTTGCTTGATGCGCCGGGCGAGGCGGCAAATTTGGGTTGGCAGTTTTGGGCGCTTGCCACCTGCGGCTTGCGGGTTGCGCGCTTTGGCCTTGCGCGTTGTCGGTTGCGGTCCTGCGGCGTGCTGCCGGGCTTTTACAGGTCGCGGGGGATGTCGGCCAGTTCGGCTTCGGTGAACACTGGGCCGTCCAAGCAGATGTATTTGCCGCCGATGTTGCAGCGCCCGCATTTGCCCACGCCGCACTTCATGCGCGCTTCGAGCGTGGTAATGATGTTCTCGGGGCTGTACCCCAGCTTTGTAAGCGACTCGCGGCAGGTGCGGAACAGGCTGGGTCCGCCGCAGAGCGTGACAGCTGCGTTCTCGGTCGAGAGCCCTTCTTCGGCAACCACTTGCTCTAGGTAGGGCGCGGTGTAGGAAACGGGCCCCGTCCAGCTTTCGTTGCCGTGGTATAGACTCACGTGCACATGCGTGTCGGGGTAGCTGGGCCATTTTTCGAACAGCTCTTCCTTGAACACCAAGTCGTCGTAGGTTGAGGCGCTGTACACCAGGTCGATGCGGCCGTAATCCTCGCGGTGGCCAAGGCAATACTCCAGGAAGGCGCGCACCGGTGCCATGCCGATGCCGCCCGCGATGAAGAGCATGTTGCGCCCTTTGCAGCTTTCGTAGGGGAAGCTGTTGCCGTAAGGGCCGCGCAGACCAACGGAGTCGCCTACGCGCAGCTTGTGCATCTGCTCGGTTACCACGCCGACCTTCTTCACGGCCATCTCGACGTAATCTTCGCCGCGCGAGGTGATGCAGAACATGCATTCGCCGAAGGGCGGAACCGAGAACATGCCCAGCTGCCCGGGCTTGCTTGCGAAGGGCGCCGTGCCCTCGGGTGTCTTGAAGGTGAAGAGCTTCACGTCGTGCGTGAGCTCTTTGATGCCGGTAACGTGCACGATTTTGGGGACAAGCGAGGATCCTTCGCAGATGCCGGCGCATCCATGCTCGACGATGATCTTAGACATGGCTCGCCTCCTTTTCTTCCCATGCATTTACCTTATCGATGATGGCGGTGATGTCCATGGTTGCTGGGCAATCCACCAGGCAGCGGCCGCAGCCGACGCACAGAGGCTCGCCGTAGCGCTCCTCGAAGAAGCAAAGCTTGTGCATGAAGCGCTGGCGCACGCGGTTGCGCTTTTGTTCGCGCGGGTTGTGGTTGCCCGCCATGAGCGTGTAATCCTTGAACATGCAGCTGTCCCAGCAGCGGAAACGCGCGTTTTCTTCCTTCTTGCGTGCTTGGCTTAGGTCGAAGCAGTGGCAGGTGGGGCAGATGAAGGTGCAGCTGCCGCAGGTAAGGCAGGCGGTGGAAACCTCGTCCCAAAGCGGGCTGTCGAACATGCCATGCAACTTCTGCGCAACGCCCTCCATATTCACCTGGGTGGAACACTCCACCGGCTTATGATCGACAGACCCTTCTTCCAGGAAAGGCTTCCATAGGTCTGCCAGCGCCTGGCCTTTCTCTGTTTGAGGGTGAATCTCGAAGGCGTCCTCCCCCTCTACAAGAAGCAGATCGGCTTCCGGAGCTTCGTTGGGGCTTTGACCCATTGAGGTGCAGAAGCAGGCATCGCTCGCACGATTGCAGGCAAGCGCCACACAGGTCAGGGCTTCGCGCTTCGCCTGGTAGAACTCATCTATGTAACCTTTGGTAAGGAACACCTGGTCCATGCGCTCGATGGCGGCCACGTCGCAGGGGCGCACTCCGAAGGCTACAAAGGGCGCCGGCTTATCAAGGGCGCTTTCAATGAAGGCCCCTTCTGGGCCCTTGCCCCAGGTGTAGAGCTTCTCGGTGGAGGGGAACAGCAAGCCCTTCGGAGGTATTTTCGTGTTCTGCAGCTCGAAGTTGGGCTCGGTTACCCCGGCATCTTCGCCATAGGGTGCGAAACATGAGGTGCCTTCGACTATGGCGGGAACGTAGACGTCCATGGCTTGGGCGGTGGCGTCGAGCACTTCGGCCAAACGGCTTTTCTTAAACAGCATTCCGGGCCTCCCTACATGAACTCTTCGATGTCGTCGGTTTTGAAAGTGCGCAGGGCGTCGGGGCCTTCATCGCTAAGGCCGCCGCCCTCGTAGGGCCCGAACAGCTCGTCGATATCCTTGATTTGCTTGTGCATCAGCGTCATGAGCGGCAGGCCCATGGGGCATACGCGCTCGCATTCGCCGCATTCGATACAGCGGTCGGCCACGTGGAAGGAACGGGTCACGCCGTAGTAGCGCGCCTGCTCCACGTCGAACTGCTTGCCTTGCCACCCCTCGCGTTCCTGCTCGGCGAAGCAGACCTTGCAGGTACAGCAGGGGCAGGCCTGTCGGCAGGCATGGCAGCGGATGCAGGTTTCGTACATCAGGTCGAAGAAGGCCCGACGCTCCTCGCGGCTCATGGCCTCGAGTTTGCGCACGTCGGCGAATCGGTCGTTTTTGGGCTCGGGCGCTGGCTCGCCTAAAAGCTCGTCATAGATCACAGGGTTTCGGAACTGGCATTCGTGGCAGCGCTTCAGCTCCACGCCGTCGCGCGTGGTGCAGCCGGTGCAGGGAATGCCGATGAGGTAGACGTCCTCGCGGTTGATCTGCCTGTCGGCGATAAGGCGGTTGATGGCGCGCGATTCGCAACCTCGGGCAACAAGCCCCACACGGCCTTTGTCTTTCTGCTCAAGCACATATTTGCCCAAGGCATGCTCGCAGTGCTGGTCACATACTAGATTCGACGCTTGCTCGGGCGTGTCGGCGCAGGTGGGCGTGCGCTGGTATTTCAGGCGTCCTGCGCTCCAGCCGATGACGCAAGCCACGGTGCCTTCCTCGATAAGTTGGGATGCGCGCTTGCGCACTTGTTCAGTGAAATCCATCACAGTCCCTCCCTTGCGTTCTTCGGGGTGGCAAGCCATTCGAATTTGGCGGAGATGGGATGAGGAATGTCTTCGGGCGCCAAGTGGGGAAGGTCGTTTGAAAGCGGCCCAAGCTCGCGGATGCGCTCGGTTGCCTCTATCACGGTGTCGCGGAACTTGCCTGCCTCGGAGCCGGATATCCAGCGCACGATGAAGCGGTCGGGCTCAAGACCCAGATATTCAAGCAGGCGCTTGTACACGAGCATGCGACGCTTGGCGTAGTAGTTGCCGGTGGCATAGTGACAGTCGCCGGGGTGACAACCGCACACCAGCACGCCGTCGACGCCGTTTTGGTAAGCCTTCAACACATACTGGGGGTTAACGCGCCCTGAGCAGGGGACACGCAGCAGACGGATGTCGGCGGGGTATTCCATACGGTTCAGGCCTGCCAGGTCGGCGCCAGCATAGGTGCACCAGTTGCAGCAGAATGCCAGAATCTTGGGTTGCCATTCCTTCGCGGCACCGTTGCTTGCCGGTGAGGCATCGGCGACGGCTGGCGTGGTGTTTTCGGTGATCTGGTTCATCGGAGCAACGCCTCCATTTCGCGCATGATTCCTTCGTTGGTGAATCCCAGAAGGTCGGCGGCGCCGGAGCGGCAGGCGACGGTGCAGGCACCGCAGCCTTGGCAGAGGCCGGGATTAGGCTTCGCCACGGTACGGGTGACTTTTCGGGAGTTCTCTCGCAGGCTGACCTCGGTAAGCTCGATGGCACCGTAGGGGCAGATGTCGGTGCAGGCGCCGCAGCCGGAGCATTTGGCGTTGTCTACCTGTACGATCATCGGGTTCGATTCAATCTGTCCACGGGCAAGAAGGCCGATCACTTTGGATGCGGCGGCGCCCGCCTGGGCCACGGTGTCGGGAATGTCTTTAGGGCCTTGCGCCACGCCCGCCAGGTATACGCCGGCTGTGTTGGTTTTCACGGGGCGCAGCTTCGGGTGCGCTTCGGTGAAGAAGCCCTCGGGTCCGCGTTGTGCGTTTAGCACGCCCGCTATCTGGCTAGCGCCTTCGTTGGGCACCATGGCGGTTTCCAGCACCACCATGTCGGCGTCCACACGCACCACCTGGCCGGAGAGCGTGTCTTCGCCCATGCAGACGAGCTTGCCGTTTTCGGGGTAGATCTTCGACACGCGGCCGCGTACGTACACGGCGCCGTCGTGCAGGGTGTTCATGTAGAACTCGTCGTAGCCCTTGCCTGCGCAGCGTACGTCCATATAGAAGACAAAGCAGCGGCCGTCCTTCACCTTGTCAAGATACTGGTGCGCGTGCTTTGCCGAGTACATGCAGCAGGCGCGGCTGCAGTAGGAAACGCCCTTGTGCGGATCGCGCGAGCCAACGCATTTGATGATGGCGAGCGTTTTGGGCTCTGCGTGGTCGCTGGGGCGTTGAATGTGGCCCTCGGTGGGCCCCGATGCGTTCACCAGGCGTTCGAACTGCAGGCCGGTAACGATGTCGGGGTAGCGCCCGCCGCCGTATTCGCCGTAGATCTTCGTCCAATCGATAAGGTCGTAGCCGGTGGCCAGGATAATGGCACCGAAGGTCTCGGTGGTGGTGCGGTCGGTGTCGTCGTAACGGATGGCGCCGGTGGGGCATATCTTTGCGCATACGCCGCATTTTCCTTCGGTGAGCTTGCGGCAGGTTTTGGCATCGATGGTGGGCTTGCTGGGCACTGCCTGGGCGAAGGGCTTATAGATGGCTTTGCGCAGCGATAAGCCTTCGTCAAATTCGTTGGTGGTTTTGCTGGGGCATTTCGTCTCGCAGGCGCCGCAGCCGGTGCACAGGTCGTAGTCGATGTATTTGGCGCGCTCGCGGATGGTGGCCTCGAAGTTGCCGATGTAGCCGGTCACCTTCTCCACTTCGGAAAGCGTTTTGATGGTGATGTTGGGGTGGTTGCCTGCCTCCGACATCTTCGGCGTACAGATGCAGGCCGAGCAGTCCATGGTGGGGAAGGTCTTATCCAGTTTCACCATCTTGCCGCCGATGGAGGGGTTGCGCTCAACCAGCGTGACGGGGAAGCCGGCGTCGGCCACATCGATGGCCGCTTGGATTCCGGCGATGCCTGCGCCCACTACGAGCACCTTGCGATTCACGGGGATGGTGCTGGTATAGAGATTCTTGTCGGTATCCACCTTGGCAACGGCCATGGCTACCAGGTCGATGGCCTTGGGGGTGGAGACAGCCTTGTCTTTGTGCACCCAGGAGCATTGCTCGCGGATGTTGGCGATTTCCAGCAGGTAGGGGTTGATGCTGGTTTTTTCGGCCAGCATCTTGCGGAAGGTTTGCTCGTGCATACGCGGGCTGCAGCTGGCTATGACGATGCGGTCGAGCTCGTGCTCTTTGATGGCATCGGCGATTGCTTGCTGGCCTGGGTCGGAGCAGGTGTACTTGTTGGTGGTCGCGTAGGCCACGTTCGGCATGAGGCGCGCGGCATCGGCTACCGCCTGCACGTCAACCGTGGCTGCGATGTTGGTGCCGCAATGGCAGACGAACACTCCAATTCGGCTCATGCGATCACCTCCTGTTCAGTACCCTTCGCAGTTGTCGGCGCTGTGTTGTCTGCGGGTTTCGCGGCTGGAGTTGCGTTTTTGGGCGTGGTATTCGCTTTAGGTTTTGCTTTGCCTTCGGCATCCGCCTTGGGCTTGGCTTTAGCCGCACGTGCTGCAGCTCGTGCTTTGCGTTGCGCCTCCTTGGCGGCGCGTTCGGCCTCTGCGGCAGCTTTTTGGACACCTTGTTGGCGCTGCCATGATTCAAGCGCGCGTCCGTGCGGGTTGGTGGCGGGGTGAAAGTGCTGGCCAATGCCGCTTTCTTCCTGATTCGCGCCCATGCTCGTTGCTAGCAGCTCGGTGAAGTAGTAGACGGGGATGTCGAGTGCGGGCAGGCCTTCTTTAACACGCGCCGCATTTACCTCGGCCTCGCGCATGTCGAGGTTCAGCATGCACAGAGGGCAGGCGCAGGCTATGGCGTCGGCGCCGTTGGCATAGGCGTTCTCGAAAATACGCCGCACCATGCTGCGCCCCAGGCTGGGAACGGTCACCTGGTGCGATGCGCCACAGCATTCGTTTTTGAAGTGCCATTCGACGGCTTGGGCTCCGGAAAGGGCGACGAGCTCCTCCATGGTATGCGGCTGTTCATCGTCGTCAAAGGCGCATACCTCGGCGGGCCGCAGCAGGGCGCATCCGTAGTAGCAAGCAACCTTCAGTCCGTTCAGCGGCCAGGATACGCGGGCGCTTATGCTCTCTTGCACTTCTTGGGGAAGGAAGGGCTCAAGCCCGTTGGCGACGTAGGAGTTTGCGGCCCAGGGGCGACCGATGATGTCTTCCAGCTGCGCTCGTAGTTCTTCGTTTTCCTGCGCATGCGCGCTTGCGCTTTTAAGGTGCTGGTAGCATCCGGCGCAGGGTGCGAGCACCGGCGCGTCGCCAAAGGCTTCCTCGGCTAGAGCAAGCGAGCGGGCGGGAAGCGCATCGCCCAACAGCTCGCTTTCCGCGTGCGCGGCCGATGCCCCGCAACAGCTCCAATCGGGAATCTCGGCCAGTTCGATTCCTGCGGCACGAGCGACGTAATCGTAGGATTTCGTGTACGAGATGCCGGTGGAATGAGCCGAGCATCCAGGGAAGTACGCGTATTTCATGCTGTGCCCCCTTTCGCGTCGTCGGCTTGCGGATGGGCGGCTTGCTCCACTGCGCGCGCCTTGTCGATAATGGCGGCCACTTCCTCAGCCTTGTTTGTTTGCTTGCTGGGGAGCTCCAGCATTCCGCGCTTCATCATCTTGGGCGCGCTTAGGGCGTCTTGAAGAAGATGTCCGGTGGTGAGGTTGTAGCGCATGGCCAGCGTGGTTTCGTTGGAGGTGCCTTGTTGGCGTACTCCGCTGATGAACAGGTCGTTGAAGCGGTTAACTTCGGACACGGCAGGCGAGCCCGTGCGCTTCGCCTCCCTTCTGCAAGCAAGCATGACGCTGGGCAGGTCGATTTCCTGCGGGCAGCGTGCCAGGCACATGCCGCATCCGGCGCAGAGCCAGGGCATCTTCGACTTCAAGACGGCTTCAGCTTGCCCGAGCTGCAGATGCCGCATGACCTGGCGCGGCGTCATGTCGGCGTCGGCGGCAACGGGGCATCCGGCTGAGCATTTGCCGCACTGATAGCACGCCTTTGGATCTACTTGGGCATCGCACAAGATTCTCTCAAGGGCCAGAAGCGCCGCCTGGGGCGCAGCGGTGAGGTTTCTCGCTTCCATAGGGCCTCCGTTCGTGAAAGACGTTTAACTAGCCCTGTTGAGCGGTGCCGTACCGACGTTTTTGCGTCGGGGCGCGCCCTTGGGGCTCTTCGGAGGAAAATTTCGCTCTATGGAAAAGCAAACACCTGGCATATTTGAGTTACCCAAGGTGAACATCCAATTTGGCGGAAAGGGGTTGTTTAACGGTTTTGAAGTTCGCGTTGAACGCCCGAAACACGCCGTTCACCCGGAGGCTTTTCCTGCGCTTAACCTTTGCGCGGTAGCGGAATCGCAGGCTGAGGGCGAAAAGGAGCGCTTGCGGCTGCGGGCTGGATGCTCGGGCGCGAAGCTGCGGCAATCGTTCTTTTGAGGGGCGATTCTTTGCAGTGCTCGGCTTTGGAACTTGGCGGGTTCGGGGATACAATGCAGGACTTGAACCGAGACCTTTCCTCTTTATTTGAAGGAGCATCTTAGTTATGCAGGAAAAGCTTGAAATGATGAACAGCGGCGCGCCGGGGGCGCTTGAGGCTTTGGGCATTGCGCCTGAGCGTCAGGTGCAAGTGGTGTTTTTCGACAACGACGGCACCCTGGTCGACACGTTCAACGCCATTTTGAGCAGCATGCACTTCGCGCTTAAGGAAGTCCTGGGCCACGATTTAAGCGATGAGGAGATTTCGTCCAAAGTCGGCATCCCCTTGGTGGAGCAGATGCGATTGTTCGCCGACGACGAGAGCCAGGTTGATACTTTGGTTACCGTCTATCGCGAGCACAACGAGTGCGACTTGGTTGATAACATCAGCGATTTCCCCGGTTTGCTTGATGCGCTGGAGCAGTTGAAGGCGGCGGGCTATCGCATGGGTGTGGTCACCTCAAAACGCCGCCACGTTGCCTTGGCGGGGCTTGAGCATTTTGGTATGGCACCCTTCTTCGAGGTGGTTAACGGGGTCGAGGCAAGTACGGCCCATAAGCCCGAGCCCGAGCCTTTGCTCAATGCCGCCGCTGCGATTTCGGTTGAGCCCGAGCATTGCGTTTACGTGGGCGACAGTCCTTTCGATTTGAAGGCGGCCCATGCTGCAGGAATGAAATCGGTAGCGGTGACCTGGGGGAAGTTCTTCGACGGCATCACACTTGCCAAAGAGGAGCCCTCTGCCATCGTCAACGATCCGGCGCAGCTGGTGGATGCGATCAAACTTTTGGGCTAAGACTGCCCGAGCGCGCATTTCTGCTCGTGCTTTAGCCGGAAGGCTTCCTGCCATATTGAATGCAAAAGGATGTTGGGGCCCAGCTTCGGCGTCCTTCTTTATCTTGTACGCGCGCGTACGGGCAAGTGCGCTTGTTAGCGTTACAATTCAAGAAATCATTTGAAGAGGTTTATCGTCGATCCTTCATTTGCCTGCATGCTCGGCCGTCCTTGTTGGCCGAAGTTTTTGCGGGGCAAGCGACGCGTCGGCGGTTTTGTTGTCGCCCGGCGCGGCATCAATGGAAAGGAACAAACATGGCCGAAACACCTGTTGTTGGCATCATCATGGGCTCTCAGTCCGACATGCCCGCTATGGAGCCTTGCGTGGCTCAGCTGGAGGAATGGGGCGTTCCCTACGAGCTCGTCATTGCGAGCGCTCACCGCAAGCCCGCCGTCGTCCACGAGTGGGCCAGCACCGCGGAGGAGCGGGGCATTCGCGTGATCGTTGCGGCAGCTGGCAAGGCGGCCCATCTGGGCGGCGTCGTTGCGGCCTACACTCCTTTGCCCGTTATCGCGGTTCCTATGAAGACCAGCGACCTGGGCGGTTTAGACTCCCTGCTTTCCATGGTTCAGATGCCAAGCGGCGTGCCTGTGGCCACCGTCGCCATCAATGGCGCCAAGAACGCTGCCATTTTGGCCGTGCAGATTCTGGGCACGGGCGACGAGTCCATGCGCGACCTGATCAAGAGGATGAAGGAAGACGCCGCCAACGCATAAAGGGTGAAAGATGACCAAACGATTCCTTACGGGAAACCAAGCCTTTGGTTTGGCCGCCCTTGAGGCGGGGGTTCGCGTTGCCGCAGGTTATCCGGGCACGCCCTCTTCCGAACTTATAGAGACCATCGCGCAAAAGCATGCCGAAGGCAGCGCCAAAGGCGTGCACGTTGAATGGTCCACGAACGAGAAGGCCGCGCTTGAGCTTTTGAGCGCTGCCTCGTTTGCGGGTGCGCGCGGCGTGTTCACCTGCAAACAGGTCGGCCTTAACGTGGCAAGCGATCCTCTGATGTCCCTTAATTACGTGGGCACGGGTGGCGGCCTGGTTCTTTTCGTCGCGGACGACCCCGGTCCCATCAGCTCGCAAACCGAGCAGGATACGCGTCGTTTTGCTTCGTTTGCAAAGGTTCCCGTGCTCGACCCGGCAACGCCCGACCAGGGCCACGAGATGATGCGCGCCGCCTTCGATTTGTCGGAGCGTTACCACACGCCGGTGATCGTGCGCCCGACCACGCGCATCTGCCATGCGTCCACCTTCTTCGAGGTGCCCGATAGTTTTGAGGCGCGCGAGCCCGAAGGCTTCGAGAAAGACGACAAATGGGTCATCTTCCCTCGTCGCGCCAAGCTGGGCCATGCCCAGATTAACCAGCGTTTGGGCCTTATAGCTAAGGATTATTGCGAGGACAAAACGCTTTCCGCCTTCAATCAGCGAAGCCTGGGCGGCTTGGCTGCCGCCTCTACCGCCGAGCTTGAAGAGCAGGGGGTTGCCGCTCCTTTCGCCGAGCTTTACGCCACGCCGCGCGTGGGCATTGTTGCCGGAGGCATTTCGGCATCGTATGCGCAGGAAGCCCTGGCTCTGCTTGAGCAGAAAGCCAAAGATGCCGGCCTGTGCCTGCCCGCTTATAAGTTCTTGCAGGTGGGAACCCCATATCCCTTCCCTGAAGAACTGGTGGCCGACTGGGCTCAGGGCTTGGGCGCGGTTATCGTACTTGAGGAGCTTGACCATGTACTCGAAGACGAGATGCTCAAGCTTGCGGGCAAGTTCCGTTTGCCCTACGACGTATTCGGCAAGCTCGACGGTGCCACGCGCAGCCGCTGCGAAAACGACACGACCGACATCTTGCAGCGCCTGGCGCTGTTCTTCGACGTCCATTTGCGCGCCGGCGTGAGCTTGGTGCCGTGGTGCGACCCCGAGGAGGGCGAGTTCCACGTCAGCTTCACCGAGGCGGTGCAGAAGGGCGCGGCAAAGGCCGAATGGCTGCGCTTTGAAGAGATCGACCCGACCGACAAACTTGCCGACCCTAAGCCCGAGCTTACAAGCGCGGGCGCCGAGGTTCTAGGCAAGCTCGACGCCGAACATCGTGCGCAGGACCTGGCCAAAGATCAACTGTATTCGCTGGTTGTCGCCGACCTCGACCCCGATTGCAGCGCCGCGCAGGCGGAAGTGCTCAGCCCGCTTTTGGCTGTTCGTCCGCCTATCTTGTGCGCGGGATGTCCCCATCGTGGTGCCTTCTACGCCGTCAAGCGCGCGGCGGGCAAACGTTCCAACGTGCGCATGTGCGGCGACATCGGCTGTTACACCTTGGGCAACGCCCAGCCGCTCGACGCCGTGGACACCTGCCTGTGCATGGGCGCGGGCATCACCCAGGCGCAGGGCTTTGCGACGGTCGAGCCCGGATGCAAGGCCGTCGCCTTCGTGGGCGACTCAACCTTCTTCGCCAGCGGCATGACGGGCGTGGCGAACGCGGTGTACAACCAGCACGACATCACCATCTGCGTTCTTGACAATGCAACCACCGCCATGACAGGTTCGCAGCCTCATCCTGGAACGGGAAATACCTTGATGGGTCCCAAAACCAAGCCCATCAGCATCGAGGCGGTTCTTCGCGCCTTGGGCGTTGAGTGCGTGCTGCGCGCTAACCCGCTTTACTTGGACGAATCGATTGCGGTAGCCAAAAAAGCCATCGATTTCGAGGGTCCTGCAGCCATCATTTTCCAGAGTCCGTGCACCTCGTTGGTGAAGCCCGATGCTCCGGTTGAGCTTGATCGTGAGCTGTGCACTGGTTGCAAGCTTTGCTGCAGCGCTATCGGTTGCCCGGCTTTGAGCTGGGATTACGAGCAGGAAATTCCGCGCATCGACAAGAGCTTGTGCGTTGGCTGCGGGCTTTGCACCGATCTGTGCCGCTCGCACGCGCTAAGCGTCACGGGACGCGTCGAGCATGCGGACGAGCCGCGATTCGCGCGGCCGCTTCCTTACGAAAACGGCGTCTACGGCATCGAGCCAGAGCGCCGCGAGAGCACGCCTGCGGGCGCACCTAAAGAGGGGAGCTGCCATGATTAATATTTCCATCGCGGGCATCGGTGGCCAGGGTTCGGTTTTGGCAGCGCGCATCTTGGCCGAGGCGGCTCTTGCCAAGGGATGGCAGGTGCGTACTTGCGAGACCACCGGCATGGCGCAGCGCGGCGGCGACGTGACAAGCCACGTGCGCATGGGCAACTTGGGCGAAGTGGTTTCGTCCCCCTTGCCCGCAAAGGCTTCGGTTGATGTGCTTATTGCGCTTGAGCCCGGCGAGGGCGCTCGCAACCTTGGCCTGCTGCGCAAGGGCGGCCTGCTTATCACGGCGACCACCGGTCAGCCTCCTGCGACGGCGGATTTGAAGGCAAAGCCCTACGATGCCGCCGCCGTGATCGAGGAGCTCAAGAATCAGGGTATTGAGCTTTTGATTGTCGACGACGTTGAGCTTTGCGGCGAGCTTGGTTCCCGCAAGGCCTTGAATATCATCATGTTGGCGGTCACTCTGGCCGCGGTTAACGAGCCGGGGCTCTATACTGGGAATGCTTTGTCCGGCGAGCTTGGCATCGATGAGATGCGCAAGGCCGTGCAGGCATGCGTCAAGCCTCGCTTTGTCGATATGAACATGCAGGCGATCGATATAGCCCAGACCTTCGTCGCGGGCCTGCCGCGTTAATCTCGGCAATCCTGCGATTTAAGCGCTAAGCGAATTTTCGCTGCAAGGAGAGTGAATATATGGAACTGACCCAGGAACAGCAGTTCGAAGTTATTTTGAAGCAGCTCAAGAGCATCAAGAGCCGCAGCCCGTTTTACGCGAAGAAGTTCGCCGACATCGATCTTGACGCTATCAAGACCCTCGACGACTTCCGCAAGCTTCCCTTTACCGACAAGGGCGACCTGCGCCAGGCCTACCCGTTGGGAATCGCTGCCGTGCCGCAGAAGGACATCGTTCGCATTCATTCCTCGTCGGGCACCACGGGCACGCCCGTCATCATTCCTTATACCCAGAAGGACGTTGACGATTGGGCCACTCAGTTTGCTCGCTGCTACGAATTCGCCGGAATCACTCCCGAAGATCGCATCCAGATTACCCCGGGCTACGGCCTGTGGACCGCGGGCATCGGCTTCCAGCTGGGCTGCGAGCGCCTGGGCGCCATGGCCATCCCCATGGGCCCCGGCAACACCAAAAAGCAGCTCCAGATGATGGAAGACCTGCAGTCCACTGTCCTGTGCGCCACCAGCTCGTATGCACTGCTGCTTGCCGAGGAGATTGAGAAGCAGGGCATTCGCGACAAGCTCGCTTTGAAGAAGGGCGTTATCGGCTCCGAGCGTTGGGGCGAGAAGATGCGCCGCCGCATTTCCGAGGAACTCAACGTCGAGCTGTACGACATCTACGGCCTTACCGAGGTCTACGGCCCCGGCATTGGCATCAACTGCAAGGCCGACAGCGCCATGCATATCTGGTCCGACTTCGTCTTCCTTGAGATCGTTGATCCCAAGACCGGCGAGCCTGTGCCCGACGGCGAGCCTGGCGAGATTGTCATCACCACCCTGCAGAAAGAGGGCGCACCGCTTATCCGCTTCCGCACCCACGATCTTTCGCGCATTGTTCCCGGCGAGTGCGACTGCGGCTCCAAGCACCCCCGCATCGACATCATCACGGGTCGTACCGACGACATGGTCAAGGTCAAGGGCGTTAACATGTTCCCCGCGCAGATCGAGGAGATTATCGCCTTCACCGACGGCGCATCGTCCGAGTACCAGGTCATGATCGACCACGTCGATGGCAAAGACATCATGACGGTGTTCTTCGAGACCGAGGCCATCGGTGAAGCCTGCACGGCCATCGAGGAGAACATGAAGCTCCTGTTCAAGGGCAAGTTGGGCATGACTCCCAACCCCAAGGGCGTGCCGGTGGGCTACCTGCCTCGTTCCGAGAAGAAGACCAAGCGAATCTTCGATAATCGCTACTAGGGCTTGTCCAGGCGGGCGCCTGATTGGGCGTCCGCCTGGTTTTTATTGCTTGTCCGTTATGGTGCTTGCCCAGGCGAGCGCTTACGGCTTGCGGCCTGCAGTTTTGTTCATGCGCGCAGCGGCTAACGGTCGTTGCTTGAAAGAAGGATGATTATGGGTTTCACAATGGGGACGGTCGCGACTGGCGGCTTGGCTAACACCGGCGACACGCTGCTGCCGTTCATCATCGGCTTCGTGGTGCTCGCGCTTGTCGCAGCGGTCGTTTTCGGCGTCTTCGCCTACAAGCGCAAGAAGAAGGATGCCGAGATGCCCTTGGGAAAGCACGGCCGCAGGTAGTGCGCCGTTCGAGCCGGGTTGATCAGTTTGGGCTGCACGCGCGTTGTGCTCGTAGCCGGTGAACCTGCAGATGAAATTGCCTTCACTTGAAGGGCTGCTCCCAATGAGCAGCCCTTTTGTTGTGTTGGCGTGGTATCTTTTCATTGCATGATGATTCGCGGTTTCGCGCTCGTAAAGGGGGAGCGCGGTGCAGCGCGTTCGATAGGGGGCATCATGAGTTGGAGTGAAGTTCCGGTTTCGGCCGAGAAGCAAAAGAATTGGCAAGCCGAATACGCGGTTAAGACAATTTCGATGGACGAGTTGTTCTCTCGTTACATCACGGGCGGCAATCGCATTTACTGCGGCGGCTTGCATGTGCCAACTACCGTCGTCAACGAGATTTTGGCGCGTGTTAAGGCGGGGCTTTTGTCGGGCGTCGACATCTGGGCCAACTGGATGAACGGCTCGGTTGATTTTGCCCAGCTGGGCGAGGTCTCGCCCGAGGTCTTCCGTTATCACACCTATTTTGCCGGCCCCAACGAGCGCGCGGGCTTTGCCTCGTGCGTGTCGCATGTGCCTGTTCATTTTAGCGATGTATGGAGCATGCTCGCAGCTCAGGACCTTGATTATGCCATCGTGCAGATGACGCCTCCCGATGCTAAGGGTTACTGCAATATTGGCCCGCTGGGCTTCGTGCCTGGTGGCGTGCGTAGTGCCAAGCGCATCATCGCTAACATCAATCCCAACTTGCCGCGCGTTTTCGGCGATACCCACGATTACCACGTCTCGCAGATCGACGCTTTCCTTGTGCAGCCCGAGGAGCTGGACATAGCACCTGCTATCAAGCCGAGCCCCGAGGAGCTGAAGGTCGCCGAGCTGGTGGTTGAGCGCGTGAACGACGGCGACACCATCCAGCTTGGCATCGGCGGCATCTCCGAGGCTATCGGCGAGGGCTTGCAATGCAAGAAGCACCTGGGTTGCCATACCGAGATGTATTCCGACGTGTTCGTTGCTCTTCAGCAGGCAGGAGTCATAGACAACTCACGCAAGTCCTTCATGCCCGGCGTTTCGGTTGGCGGCTACTCGACCGGCAGCAAGCGCCTGTACGATTTCATCAACGAGAACCCCGAGGTTAGGTTCTGCAGCTATAACACGGTGTGCGACCCGGCGACCATCGCGAAGAACGACAACCTGGTAAGCATCAACACGGCTGTTTCGATCGACCTCACCGGCCAGGTGTGTGCCGAATCTATCGGCCCGCGTCAATACAGCGCAAGCGGTGGCCAATGCGACTTCGTTCGCGGCGTGAAGCATTCAAAGGGAGGCCGCGGGTTCATAGCGGTGACGAGCGTGGCCCATACCAAGAAGGGCCCCGTTTCCAAGATCGCGCCGATTCTTGCTCCGGGAAGCGCGGTGACCTCGCTGCGTAACGACCTGCAATACGTTGCCACCGAGTACGGCATCGCCGATCTGCGCTGGGCCGACTTGGAAACGCGCGCAAAGCGTTTGATCGCCATCGCGCATCCCGATTTCCGAGACGAACTTACCCATGAGGCCAAGAAACGCGGCCTGATTATTTAGCACCGTTTATGCAAGGTGCGGCGCGGGCCTCCATTCGTCGTCGTTCGTCGGCTGCGCCGGGCGTAAGGCCTTTGCGTCAATTGCGCGCCTTCGCGTGCGCGTACCCTGGTTTGCTATACTTGCGGGCAATTGAAAAGACAGTTCGAAAGCCTCCTGTCGTTAAACAAAACTAGGTATGGGCAAGCTCGCGCGAGGTGCGCGTGGGTTTGTTTCGTTAGCCCTAAGTGCGGTTGCGTGCCGACTTTCGGCGGGCGAGTTGTTCATACAGGGTAGGGGGCCGTTTAAACGAAAGGACCCCTGCATGTACGGTCTTAAAACCGAAAGCAGCTTTGATGCCGCCCATTTCCTTACCGATTACGATGGCAAATGCGAGAATCTTCACGGCCATCGCTGGCGTGTTGTTGCCTATCTTTCCACCGAGGCTTTGCAAACCGAAGGCCAGATGAAGGACATGGTCATCGATTTCGGTGACTTCAAGAAGGCGCTGCGCGATCTGACTGAGGCCTTTGACCATTCCTTTATCGTCGAGGAAGGCTCCCTGATGGCGAAGACGATTGCCTGCCTTGAGGAAGAGGAGTTCTCTTTGTCGGTGGTGCCTTTCCGCACGACTGCCGAGAACTTTGCTCGCTACTTCACCGAGAAGCTTGCTGAGCAGGGCTTGCCGGTAAGCCAGGTTGAGGTGTATGAAACCCCCAACAATTGCGCGATTTACACCGTGGAGCGCTAAACATGCCAATCCGCGACAGCGCATCGATGAGTGTCGGCACCTCGGAAGGGAGCCATAGGCTTCCCGTCGCCGAGCGCTTCGTCAGCATCAATGGCGAGGGCTTGCATGCGGGGCGTTTCAGTGCCTTCATTCGTTTTGTTGGCTGCAATCTGGCTTGTTCTTATTGCGACACTCGATGGGCCTGCGATGTCTCGTGCCCGTCTGAGGATATGACTCCGGAAGACATCCTGCGTTTCGTCGAGGAAGCAGGTACCCCGTGCGTCACGCTTACGGGTGGCGAGCCATGCCTGCAGCCGGGTTTGCCTGAGTTGGTGGAGCTACTGGTTCGCAAGACAGGGTGCTTCATTGAAATTGAGACGAACGGGTCGGTTGACCTGGGTGATCTTGCGGAGCTTCGCCGTGAACTTGAAGCCGAATCTGCGGGCTTTTCTTTGAAGCCCGCTTCGGTTTCAGGTGAAGCTGGCAACGGCGAACTTACCAACGCTTTGGGCTGTGGCAGGATTGGCTTCACCGTTGATTGCAAATGCCCCAGCTCGGGGATGGCGTCTAGGATGCTTACGCAGAATTACGCTTTATTAGGCGCTGGCGACTGCGTCAAGTTCGTGGTGGGCAGCCGTGAAGACCTGGAGGCGGCGAAGCAGGTTATCGCTGAAAGCAAACTGCTGGAGCTTTGCCCGGCGCTCTTCAGCCCAGTGGCGGGGGACATCGAGCCCGCCGAGATTGTTTCTTTCTTGCAGGAGAACGGCCTGCTAAAGGCAAGAGTGCAAGTTCAGCTTCATAAGATTATCTGGCCCAAGATTGAAAGGGGCGTCTAGCCTATGAGTTCGGAGGAAAACCAGATGAGTGGTGAGCGTATTGAGGGGACCGGGCCCGAAGGCGTGACGGCTGAAAAAGCGGCAACTGCCCAAGCTGGGCCCGTGAAAGCCATGGTCCTGTGCAGCGGCGGCGTGGACTCCACCACGCTTCTTGCCATGGCCTGCAACAAGTATGGCTCCGGGAACGTGCATGCTCTGAGCATTAGTTACGGCCAAAAGCACAATCGCGAGATTGAAAGCGCCAAGGCGGTAGCAAAATATTACGGCGTTGAACAGCGCTTTCTTGATCTGTCAGCAATCTTTGCCGACAGTAATTGTTCCCTGCTCGTTCAATCCACCGAGGACATCCCGCAGGAAAGCTACGCCGAGCAGCTGGAAGAATCCGACGGTTCCCCGGTAAGCACCTATGTCCCCTTCCGCAACGGTTTGTTCCTTTCGTCAGCAGCAAGCATGGCCTTAAGTCTTGGTTGCAGTGTTCTTTATTACGGTGCGCACCACGATGATTGGGCTGGCAACGCTTATCCTGATTGCTCGCAGGAGTTCGTCGATGCGATGGCTGCGGCCATTTCGCAGGGGACGGGCGGCGAGCTTCATCTGGAGGCTCCCTTTGTGCAGTGGTCCAAGGCGGATATCGTGCGCGAGGGTCTGCGTTTGGGCGTGCCCTACGAACTCACTTGGAGCTGTTATGAGGGCGGTGAAAAGCCTTGCGGCGTGTGCGGCACCTGTATCGATCGCCAGCGCGCCTTTGAGCTTAACGGAACAACCGACCCGCTACTTTCCTAAGGAAGAAACTATGACTACTGAAACTCGTGCCGATGAAGGCCTGCAGCTTTTGGGCAACCAGAACGTCAGCTATCCCACCGATTACGATCCCAGCGTGCTGGAGACTTTTGAGAACAAGCATCCCGGCAACGATTACTTCGTGAAGTTTAATTGCCCGGAGTTCACCAGCTTGTGCCCCATCACGGGTCAGCCCGATTTTGCCACCATTTACATTTCGTACGTGCCTGATGTGCGCATGGTGGAATCGAAGAGCTTGAAGCTATACCTGTTCAGCTTCCGCAACCATGGTGACTTCCATGAGGATTGCGTTAACAAGATCATGAAAGATCTGGTGGCGCTTATGGACCCGCGCTACATCGAGGTGTGGGGCAAGTTCACTCCGCGCGGCGGCATCAGCATCGACCCGTATTGCAACTACGGCAAGCCTGGCACCAAGTGGGAGGAAGTTGCTTGGCAGCGCCTGACGCAGCACGATCTTTATCCCGAAAAGGTAGACAACCGCTAAATGCTTGTTCTTGCTCTAGTTCTCGCGGTTGTTTTATTGATAGCTAGTTGTGAAATGATGTCCGATGCCGAGAATGCTTGGTTGATAAAAAGAACATCAATAGCAGGTTTGGATGGTGTCAGAAATGCTTTGCCAAATTATCGTTGATACTGAGTCGTGTTTGTGGATTTCTTCATGCATCCTGGAGATAATATTTAGTTAGCTAAATATTGAAATATTTTGCTTGGTTTCAAGCTGATGCCCATCAGCTGGGCGATGAAGTACGTGAGGGGGCGACCCCCTCACGTTTCTATTTTGCAAGCAGCCAGTCAATAATATTGACGATTTGGATTCCGTTTTCGGTGGTTCCGCAGTTTAAGTAGTCAGCGGTGAGGACGTATTTGGGCCAGGCGTCGTCGATGGCATTCAGAGGAGCTAGCTCTCGTTCGTAAGTGGATGGGTCCGCAATAGATTCGCTCACTTGGACATAGCAACGCTCTTGGGCTTTCTCTGCGACAAAATCAACCTCTCCTGCCCGAAGGGTTCCTACGGTCGGTTTCCAGCCGCGGCGTGTTAATTCGTTGTGGACCACGTTTTCTATTTGAAAGCCGGAGTCGCCGGGGGCAAAGTTGCGCATCAGGTTTCGAAGGCCTGTATCCACGGGATAGAACTTCCTTTGGGGTCTTAGGATCTCTTTGCCGGCCAGGCCCATTTGTTCGCATTCGTAAAGAATCAAGGCATCGGTTAAAGCACGCAAGTACCCGTCGATGGTTTCTGGTCTGGTTTTGCGGCCATTACTTGTAAGGGTATTGGTGATTTTATTGGTGGAAAACAGTGACCCCGAAGTTGAGAAGACGTATCTAACCAGCTTCGAAAGAAGGTCAAGGTCGTTGATTTTTGTACGAGCAGCGACGTCATTGAGGATGACCGTTTCGTATATCGTGCGCAAAAGCTGTGATAGCTCCTCGACAGTTCGCTCTTTCAAATGGAACAAGGCTGGCATGCCACCGTAGCGCAGATATTCGGCAAAGGCTGCTGCTTTCGAATCGAAGCTAAGGCCGTAGGCTTCAGCAAAGGAGAGGTATTCCGCAAACGACAACGGCTGAACCTTCACTTCGACGTAGCGCCCTCCGATCAGGGTGGCCAGGTCGGACGAAAGGACGTAGGCGTTTGATCCGGTTATGTACACATCGGTGTTAGGGCGCGTGTGAAGCTGTCTTACGATCCGCTCCCAGCTTTGGACATCTTGGATTTCGTCCAGTAAGACGTAGAAGCATTTGCTTTGGTTTGAGTTGCTGATTGCTTGCGATATCTCGCTTTGCAGCCATTCGGCATTCGGATTGACCGGTGCTCCGAATGCATCCAGGCGGCAATAGAAGATGTTGCATTCTTCGACGCCGTTAGATAGAAGATCGCTTTTCAGCCAATGGAGAAGAGAGGATTTGCCGCAGCGACGGACTCCGGTTAGAACTTTTATATCTTCGGTTTCGCGAAGTTTTCTTAGGCGCTGTTCGTAATCTGGGCGACTTACGTAGTCCATGATGCCTCTTTCCGTTGCAATCGAAATTCCTATTGCAACGGAAATTTTAGCAATTTTTTGCATGAATTCCTATTGCAACCGAAATTCTGCGTATTTTTGAGGCGAATTCCTATTGCAATAGGAATTTTTAGTGACAGATAGGAAGAAATTGAGTCGGTTGCTTGGCTTTGCTGTTGGTGAAGAGGCAAAGATGGCCATAGGCGCTATCGTGCCGAGCTTTGCTTTTAGCCAGGCGCAGGCCTAAGCTTGCTGGTTTTGCCTTAGCAGTTGGGGATGGTAACGAAAATCCGTACCTAGCTAGGAGGTTCGGAGGAACGCGTGT
>JAUMVJ010000007.1 GCA_030530215.1 Coriobacteriia bacterium | reverse complement strand
CCTTGCGTCTGGATGTATTCAGCTGTCAATTTGCGAAATAAATTTTACGTTACCCGGCGAACACAAGGAAAACGCAAGCGTATCGCACGTCTTGGCCTTGAAAACCATTGCCGAAAAAAAGAAAAGCCCGACACCTTAGTGCCGGGCTTTTCGGGTGCGACTAGCGCGTGAGGACTAGTGCTCGCTGAGGTCGTCCTCGCCAACCATAACCATGCGGTTGGGGTCGTAAACCAGACCACCATGCTCCTTGCGGAACAACATGAGCTTTGCGTTGGCAGTGCCCTCGATGAAGACGAGGTACAGATGGATGAAGGTGAACAGGATGAACACGAACATCATGAAGTAGTGGATGATGCGCAGAGACATCGTGCCACCAACCAGGCCGGTGAAGCCTGCGAACAAAGGCAGACCAGCGGTAACGTCCCAAAGAGCGAAACCAGTAAAGGCCTGGAAGAAGATGAGCCAGGGAATCAGAACGTAGCAGATCTTCTGAGGAACGCCGAGCTTAGCTCCCAGGGGGTGCTCCTTCTTGATGAAGAGGTAGTACTTGATCCAGGGAATAAGCTGATGGCGATTGTCCTTCTGGGGCAGCCAGGTCTTGTAATCCTGGACGGTGTTACGAGTACCGCCGGCAGGAGCAGACTGGGTGAAGAAGGAGAACACGATACGGATGATCCAGTTGATCACGATCACGAAACCAAGGGCGATGTGCAGACCGCGAACCATGCCCATGGTGCCGGAGATGAAGGGGAAATGGATCAGGAAGCCGGTGATGATGAGGAAGAACATCGAGACGAAGTTCACCCAATGGCAAACGACTGCCAGGAGGTTATGAGCCTCTTTGTAGTGAGCTGCATGTGCCATTTACTTCACCCCCCAAGGATTGGTAACGGTTTCGAAGTGCTTACCGGTCTTAGCGTCGGTCACATGCACAGCGCAAGCGGTGCAGGGGTCGAAGGAGTGAACGGTACGCAGAGGATTGATGGGCATCTCGACGTCGTCGACGGGGCAGCCAACGAGTGCCTGCTCCATGGGGCCCATGACGCCGTCAGCGTTGCGAGCAGCGATGTTCCAAGTGGTAGGAATGATGATCTGGTAGTCGTCGATCTTACCGTTGTTGACATGCTCGGTATGCAGAAGCGCGCCACGAGGAGCTTCCCAAAGGCCAACGCCGCGGCCGGTGAGCTGCTGAGGTTCGACGAAGTAGCTGGAATCGCCTTCCTGAAGGGCAGCGTTCAGCTCGTCGACCCAATCGCACATCAGGCGGGAGACATAAAGGGTCTCGATCTGACGACCGGCGGTACGACCGAGCGTGGACTGAAGGTCGGAAACGGAAATACCAAGATCCTTCATGAGGCTATCGAGAGGCTTCTTGATGCCTTCGACGCCACGCAGGTAAGCAACGAGAACACGAGCGAAGGGACCAGCCTCGATGGGCTTGCCATCGTAGTTGGGGCTCTTTGCCCAAGTGTAGCGATCGTTGACGATCTGCTTCTTCTCGTCGGCATAGTACTGGGTGTACAAGGGGTTGGTCTCGCCCTCGTCGGGATGGAGGTCGGAGTCGCCCTCGTACCAAGAGTGGCCGACGTACTCCTTGAACAGGGTGTAGTCGACGTCGGAGACGTTGAGCTTCTCGTCAACAATACCACCGGGCATGTAGCGCTTGTTGATGATCTTGTTGACGTAGCCGTCGCCCCACTGAAGGTCTTCGGCGGTAACTTCGTTGGAGTAATCCTTGCCCTCGAAAACACCCCAAGCAGCGTAGCGGCCGCAGCCCTTGCCGAACTTGAGAGCGTCGCCGTAGAAGGAAGCGATGATCTTGATATCGGGAAGGATGGTGTTCTCGACCCAAGTGTTGAGGTCGTGAACCATGGACCACAGATCGTCGATCTTCTCGGCGGTGGGCATGAACATGATGCCGCCAGGAGCAAGCGTCATGACGTGAGGCATCTTGCCGCCCAGAAGGCCGCAGATCTCGGATGCCTTGGCCTGCATGTCGAGTGCCTCGATGTAGTGAGCAGTGCAGATGAGGTCGGCCTCGGGAGACATCTTGTACTCCTTGGCAACCTTATCGTCCAGGAACCAACCGCCGCTGAAGATGGAGAGCTGACCGTTCTCGGCGAAGGTAGCGAGCTTCTTCTTCAAAGCGTTGAGGTCGGTGTTCATGCTCGTGCCACCCTTGGCGATCAGAGCATATGCATCCTCGACGTTTGCCTTAAGGGCATTCAGAGGATTGACATAGTCAAGAGCGGTAAGGGTGTAGAGGCTCAAGATGTGGCTGTGCAGGTACTGAGCGCCCTCGATGAGGTTACGCAGGATACGAGCGTTGTTGGGGATGACGATGCCATAGGCATGCTCACCCGCGATGGTGGAAGCATGTGCGTGGGACACGGGGCAAACGCCGCAGATGCGCTGAACGATCTGCGCAGCATCCTCGGGGGTGCGGTCGCGAACGACCAGCTCCATGCCACGGAAGCAACCACCGGAAACCCAGGCTTCGGTGACGACGCCGTCTTCGACGGTCATCTCAGCGCGAAGGTGACCCTCAATACGGGTAATAGGGTCGATGATGGAGGTCTTCTTAGCCATTTAGTGCTTCACTCCCTTCAAAACTTCTTCGTCGTACTGACCGAGAGCCTCGTTGGGATGCTTTGCGTCCCACTCACGGATCTCCTCGAAGTCAGCACCACCGGAGGTACGACCAGTTGCCTTCATGCCGAAGCCATGGACGACCAGCGCAGCTGCCAAGAGAGCGGTAACGCCGCCGCAAATGGCCTCGGGCTGGATCATCAGGCCGCCGATGCGCAGATCGCGGAAGCGAGCGCGGAAGGGCGTGTTGACCTCGACCCAGTTGTGTCCGGGATCGTCCCACTGAGCCGTGCAGCAGCCGATGCAGGGTGCACCAGAGGCCACGCACCAAGAGCGACGGTTGTTCCAGCGGATGATGGAGCAGTTGGACTTGGTCTGGGGACCACGGCAACCCATGGGATACAGGCAGTAGTTCTTTGCCTCTTCCTCGGTGCCGAACGCGTAAACGAATTCGCCGTTCTCGAAGTGACCGCGACGCTCGCAGTTGTCATGCACGAAGGAATCGAACATGCCAACGGGAGTGTAGTTGCTGTCGAGCTCGGGGACGCCGCCCAGCATCAGGACGTCAACCAGAATGGCCTCGACCCACTCGGGGTTGGCGGGGCAGCCGGGAACGTTGATGACGGGAGTTTCGATGGAGTTCTTCTGAAGGAACTTCTTGATGCCCAGAGCATCGGAGCTGTTGGGGTTAGCACCCATCCAGCCACCGTTTACTGCGCAGGAGCCCAAAGCGACGACGGCAGCGCAGTTCTCGGAACCGGCGGTCTCGATAAGGGTCGTGGTGCCAGGCTCGCCGGCCACGCGAAGCGCGTTGCCCTCCCAGCCTTCAAGAATTGCACCTTCGTAGATAAGAATGAACTTACCTGCTTCCATGGTCTGCTTGCGGGCCGCCTCCATAGAGTGACCAGCGGCAGCGGAGAGGGTCTCGCAGTAGTTAAGGGAGATAAGATCCAAAACCACAGTTGCGGGGTTGGGGGCTTCAACCTGCGCGAAAGATTCGGTACAACCGGTGCAGGATGCACCCTCGATCCAAACGACGGGGAACAGGTTGCCCTCTTTAGCGCCGATCCAGTTCTGCTCGACAGCCTTGGCCACGCGGGGAGCGGCGAGCTCACCCAGGCCAGCAGCGACAGCGAGGGAACCGCAGAGCTTCATGAAGGAACGACGAGAAACGCCGCGTGCCTCCAGCAGGCTCAGGAACTCCGGCTTGATTGCCTCAGTTACCATGTGCACACCTCCTTTAATGTGTGTCTTCTAATCCAGTAAAACCTCTGTCATGTATTTTGCGTGAAGGTCGCTCGCAGACGTTCTCGAAATGCGGGAACGCCTTTCACCTTCCGCAAACGGCAAGAAAATGTTACCTGAATTGTGACGAATAACATTCCACACGAAAAATTTATGAACACGATTTGTTGGTCAACTTCAATTTTCTGTCCTAAAAAAGAGCTTATTCCTAGTAAAATACTGGGATTTTTCGCCTATTTTTAGCCTATTTTGGAAACATATTTCCAAGTTTGACCAGTTAGCAGCAAACGCGGGCTTATTCAAGTTTGCTAATTTTTCATTTCGTATTTCAGATGCAACAAAATAGAAAAACAAGAGTCCTACCTAAGCCTAGGCATGGCAAAAACGGCACAGCAAACAATCCGCACAAAAAGCCTTAACCAGTTTAGGCCCAAGAAGCCATGAAGGTACTATCATTGATGGACTCATATTAAAGTAGAGGCTCACATAGGCTTGCACCCGCCGATAACAGCCGGGCTGCGCCGCCGAGAACCTGAAAACCATCGATTAGAGGAGCGTCCATGTCGGAAACGACCACCATCGCCTATCTCGCACCGGAAGGAACCTATTCCGACGAGGCTGCACGCATATTCGCCTCGAAAATGCACGTAGGGGATGTGGAGTTTATGGCACTACCCTCGTTCAATGAAATTTACGAGGCCGTGGAGCGCGGGCGCTGCGAATACGGCGTCATGCCGATAGAGAACTCCCTTGAGGGAGCGGTGACCGCCACCTTGGATGCCTTCGCCTTCCGCAGCGGCTGTTCCATCGTCGGCTCGACCGTTGTCGACATTCATCATTGCTTGTTCCTTAACCCCGAGGCGAGTCTTGCGGATGTCACCACTATCGCCAGCCATCCGCAAGGATTAGGCCAATGCCGTCGCTTTTTGAACGAGCACTTCCCCACCCTTGAGCAGGTTACGGCCAAATCCACGGCCGACGGCGTGCGCATGGCATCCGAGAACAAGCACATCGCGGGCATCGGCTCGAAATATGCGGGCAGCCTCTTCGATTGCAAGATGGAAATCGAAGGGATCGAAGACCACTACGGCAACCAGACCAAGTTCGTGCTCGTGGCAAGGACGGGGCACCCCCAGGTGATCGAGGGCAAGAAGATGAAAACCTCGCTTGCTCTTTTCTTGGAAAACGACCGCCCCGGCGCACTGCAGATGATCCTCTCCGAGTTCAACTATGCCGAGGTCAACCTAACCATGATCCAGTCGCGCCCCACAAAACAGGGCCTGGGCGACTACATGTTCTTCATCGACATCGAAGGCTCCCAGGACGATCTACCCGTTCGAACGGCGCTCGATTGCCTGAGGCTGAAGCTGCGCGAGGTGAAGATCTTGGGTTCCTACCCTACCGAGTAAAGGCCGTTTTCGAGGCGCAAAAAGCCCTCTGACACCAAGTCCGCCAAGATTCCCTCGACGAGCGCTTCGTCGGGGGCATTCCTTTTGTGTGCGCGCTCAAATTGGGCAAGCTCAACGGATATCTGAGATTTCGTCAAACCCTCGGAAGCAAGGAGGGTGCGCAGAATCTCGGCACGCTTCTGACGACGGCTGCCTTCGAACTTGCTTTGCTTGGAATAATGCTTGCTGCGCCTGCTGGGGTTAGGCTCGGTCGCTTTAAGGTAAGCCCCGTAATCGAGAAGTGCGTAGTACCAGCCGCGCGGATCGTCGCTTGGGCAGGACTCAAGCACCAAGGGCTCTATGAGCTTGTCGGGAACGTCGCATTCATCGGGGAAAAGCTCGTGTAGAAAAACCGTGCGCACGTTGGTTTCCAGGTACAGCGTCGGTTTTTGATAAGCGAAAGCGAGCACGCCGCCTGCAGTAGCAGGGCCTATACCCGGCAAGGCAAGAAGCTCCTCGCGCGTATTGGGAAGACATCCCTGGTAATCACGGGAACAGGTTTCGGCGCACTTCTTCAAGGCTAAAGCACGACGGTTGTAGCCAAGACCTTGCCACATCTCCAAAACCAAGGGGGTATCGGCCGCAGCCAGCGCATCGATGCTCGGAAAGGTGCGCATGAACCGAGGCCAATAATCAAGCACGCGCTTGACCTGAGTCTGCTGAAGCATGACCTCGGAAACAAGAACCGCATAAGGGTCGTCAATGTAGCGCCAAGGAAAATCGCGATGATGCTCTTTGCCCGCAGCCTTGACCTTGCGCTGAAACTCCGAAACGGAAAGAGGCTTAGACGCGAAGGAGTTCATTGCTTATCGTCGGACAAAACCGCTTTAAGCGCAGGATGATCGGCGCCCATCTCGAACAAATCCACCAGCACCAAACTCTTAAGAAGATCGTTCATCAGCTTATCGGCCGCACGCCAAACGGCGTTGTACTGGCAGGTGTTACGACAAGAGCAGTAGCCATCCTCGATGGTGCAGGGCGAAACGCCCATAGGACCTTGAATGGCCGTCATGACATCGTACAAAGTGACCTTGGCGGGATCGCAGTTAAGGCGAATGCCGCCGCGGACACCACGGATGGTCTGCAGGTACCCGGCATCGACGAGCTCGGAACGGATGTTGCGCGCAAAAGCCAGAGGAATCTGCTCACGCTGCGCTATCTCGCCCACCGACTCGTATTTATCACCGTTTTCGTAAGCGGCGCGAATGATGCGACAAGCATAGTCGCAACGACGCGTGATCTCCATTATCTTCCCCCCAGCAACGAATCGACGCCGCCATCAAGGCTGTCGCGCAATTCAGACATCAAGATATCCTCCATTCCCTGATATGCAGCGGAATCAAGGGGGTGGAAGGCGGACAGGCGCATAAGCATGTCAGAGGTTTGAACGGCGCAGAAGCGCTGGCGAGTCAGGCTTTCGCGGTAAGCGTTCTCGACCGCTTCCTTGGCGATTTCGTAAATGTCGTAACGGGTAAGGCCCCTGGAGCACTCGATGAGCTGGAAGATATCCAGGCCGCGCAAGGAAGGATGCTCGGATTGAGCCTTGCGCCAAAGCTCGCGACGTTCGAGTTCGCCAGGGAAGGCGATCTCGATGGGAGTGTACATACCAAGCAAGTCCCTAAAATAGGGATCCATCGCATTGACGTCGGCGCAGGATGCCATCACCGTGACCTCGGGGGTTGCAAGCGCAACGGACAAAAAGGCCATCGCCTCGCGCGCACCTCGGCTCACCTGCATCTGCATGAGGTTCGACATGCTCATCTCGTCCATTTGCAAATCAAGCTCGGGCACCTGCCACAAATCCATGTCCTCCAGGATTACCGCAGCCGGGCCCGAAAAGCCGTGGCGGGCGATCTGATTGAGCCTGGCAGGAAAATCAGGCGAAGCCATGACGACCAAAACCGTCTGCCCGGCAGCGTTGCGATCGAAGCGCATGCGCACAGCAGGAACACGCAGCTCGCCGGCGGTTGCGGCCATGAAGTAGTTGGCATCCTCGCGCGCCTCGGAAACGAACATCAAGGTACCGAGCGAGGGAGGGCAATCCAAGCCATGACGCTCGTTGAGCATCTTCACGAAGTTGCGGTAGCTCGCATCGTTTTGATGCCCGATTCCCAGCTGCTCCATGGTCCGGATAACTTCGTCGTAGCCGCAAAGATCTTGATATCCGAACCACTGTGATTGCTTTTCGGCCTTCTCCTTGGAAGGGATGACGATCTGGGAAAAACGAACGGAGGGCTTTTTCTTCTCGGGGGATTTAGGCTCGGATGCTGCAGTATCGGCATTCTCGTCGGAACTGCCATCGGCAGGCTTAGCCAGCGTCTCGGCGATTCGGCGGCGAAGATCTTCTTGCGATGCACGCAGGGCATCGGTGGGACCGGATTCTTCGGCTTCCTCGCCGGAGACGAAACCGCCGCGATCCTCGGCGCGCTTGGAAACAAGCCTGGAGAGCCCATCGGCGCCCGACAAATCAAAGCCCATGAACGAAAGCGCGGCGTCTACGTTACTTGCCTCCGACTCGTCGGGGGAATCGGAATACTCCTGACCAACCAAATCGGCCATCCCCTCGATGGCCTCACGAGGAAAGCCCAGATCTTCAAGCTTGTCGAAAGCGAGCCTCTGCAAAGCATCCGCATGACGAGCCGCAGCCTCCTCGGAAAGGTAGGGCTCAAGACGCTCGAAGATGTACTCGGCAAGCGAGCGTTGCTTTGCTTCGATAGCTATCTGCCAAGCAACCTCCATCCCTTCCAGGGAATCGAAGCTCGGAACCAGGTTCTCGTTGAGCGCACGCTCGAAGGCGGCAAGATATAGATGAACGCCCAAAATAGCATCGCCCGCATCGACGGCACGGGCGGCACGCTGCAAAAAGTCTTCGGAAGAATTGGAGCGATCATCGGCCCTTGGGGCATCGCCTCTGCCTGCATCGAAGCTCATGGACAGCGCACCTCCTTACTCGCGTTTAAGAATTCTTTTAGACCCTTCATTTTATGCGTAAAGAGATAGCAATGACGAAAATAATCGCGCCCATCACAAAAAGCGAAAATCACCAGGAAGAAGACAATCGGAAAGCATGGCGTTTACAGCCTGCGAACAATTCTTGAAGAATGCATAGCGCTCAGCTGAAAATCGAAAACGCCGGTCAACGATGGCCTGAGATTTAACAGAAGCTAGTTGTCCCAGTTAAGAATTTCCCAGTGCTTCTTCTTGGCGGTGCGCTCCAGGGGCTGGTCGGGCGTCACCGCGCACGGGTGCTCGGCGGCATCAAGCAAAGTGCGATCGGAATGATGGTCGCCATAAGCATAGGCAAGCTTCCAGTTGCCCTCGCCGTAGGTTTTATCGGCATACAGGCGTACCAAGCGGAGCTTCTCGGCTCCCTCAACAGGAAGACCGTCGACCTCGCGTGTGTAATTGCCACGAGAATCAAGACGCATGCGCGTAGCGAAATGATGATCGTAGTCATGGCGCTCCATAATGCGCTCGACGATAGGCTCAAAGGTGGCAGACACCAAAAGCACCACGCGTCCCTTTGCGTGATGAGCGGCGATAGCTTCGTCGGCCTGATGGCGGAAGCGGGGTTCTATCTCCTCATCACAGAAAACATGGAGAAACTCGTCTACCAGGGCCTTGGGCTTTCCCTCGAAGGCGCTGAACACAAGCCCACGCACCCAGGATTCATCCTGCGGAAGGCGAAGCTTGTAGCGCAGGCCCCAGGTACCGATACGAAGCATGACGCGCTTTTTGAGCATGCCCTTGCGCCACAGGTAGAAAACAAGCTGAACCGGGCTGTTGCCCTTCATGGAGGTGCCGTCGAAATCGAATACGACAAGCTCAACAGGCGCGCCGGCATTGCCAGCACCATCGGTGCCTTTTGCCAAGCCGGCGTCTACATCCCGAGATGGATCAAGTCTGTCGCTCACGAAGCCCCTCCAAGCGTCATACAAATTAGCGTGCGCACTAAAACAACCTCTTGAAGTTTGCCATAGCGCGACCAAGGTTTAAAGACTGCAAGAAACAGCCCTAACTCGTTTTTCCGAAAACACAGCTCCCAGCATCAAAGAAGCCGAAGAACAAAAACGAATTCGGGATAAGCATACAAGCAACCAAAGCGCAGCTTGCGCCAGCAAGCAAGGTCTATTGCTCAAACTGCGACTGATAGAGCTCGGCATAGAAGCCGCCCTGCTCGAGCAGCTGCGCGTGCGTGCCCTGCTCGACGATGTCGCCATCGCGGATGACCAGGATCAAGTCGGCGTTGCGAATAGTGCTCAGGCGATGCGCGATGACGAAGCTCGTGCGCCCCGCCATCAGCTTGTCCATGGCTTGCTGGATGCGCTCCTCGGTGCGCGTGTCAACCGAACTGGTAGCTTCGTCGAGAATGAGCATGCGGCGATCGGCGAGGATGGCGCGCGCGATGGTAAGCAACTGGCGCTGGCCTTGGCTGATGTTGGAGGCATCCTCGTTGATCCTGAAATCGTAGCCATCAGGAAGTGTGGTGATGAAGTGGTGCGCGAAGGCATCCTTGGCAGCTTGCTCCACCTCCGCGTCACTTGCCTCAAGGCGTCCGTAACGAATATTCTCGCGAATCGTGCCGCTGAAAAGCCAGGTATCCTGCAAGACCATCCCGAAGCGCTCACGAATCTGCGCGAGAGAGAACTCGCGGATATCATGGCCGCCTATCCTAATTGCGCCCTCATCAACGTCGTAGAAGCGCATCAGCAGCTTGACCATAGTGGTTTTGCCGGCACCCGTGGGGCCAACCAAGGCGACCGTCTGGCCTTCCTTGACCTGCGCACTGAAGTTCTTGACGACCGGCTTATCGGCAAGATAGCCGAAGCGCACATGATCGAACTCCACATCGCTAGGCAGATCTCTGGTTGCACCCTGCCCTGCCGGCAAGGCGAGCTGGACTTCCTCGTCTTCGTCAAGGAACTCGAAAATGCGCTCCAGAGCCGCAGCCATTTGCTGCAAAGTGTTACTAACCTGCGCCAACTGCGACAAAGGTTGCGTGAAGTTCTTCACATACTGGATGAAGGCTTGGATGTCGCCAACGGTGATGATGCCTTGCACGGCAAACACAGACCCGACGACGGCCACCGCCACATAGCCCAGATTTCCAACGAAGTTCATGATGGGCATCATGAGCGCTGTTAGGAACTGGGCACGCCAGCCGACGTTGTAGAGCTTGTCGTTGACTTTCTTGAAAGCCTCGACGGTTTCCTTTTCTTTACCGAAAGCCTTAACAACCGTATGCCCGCTGAAGGTTTCCTCGACCAGGCTATTCACCTCGCCAAGCGTGGCTTGCTGAGCCTTAAAGTAGCGCTGACTGCGCGACACCACCAGTTTGATAAGCACCAACGACAAGGGAACCATGAGCAAGGTGATAAGCGTCATGGGAACGTTGATGATGAGCATCATGACGACAACGCCCACGACAGTCGTGATGGAGGTGATGAGTTGGGTTACGCCCTGGTTGAGGCTTTGACCGAGAGTGTCCACGTCGTTGGTGATGCGCGAAAGGGTATCACCAATGCGCGTACGCTCGAAGTACCCGTAGGGCATGCGATTGATTTTGGCGTCGATATCTTGGCGAAGGCGGTAGCAGGTTTTCTGGGAAACGCTACTCATAAGCCAGCTTTGCACGAAACTACATGCCGCCGACAGGACATAGAGCCCAAGGGTGCACAACAAGACGAAACCGATGGCGCCGAAGTCGATTGCGCCGGTTCCCGCCACCTTGGCGACAATGCCGTTAAAGAGAAGCGTGGTAGCCTCGGAGAGCACCTTGGGGCCGACGATGTTGAAGATGGTCGAGCCAATGGCAAACAGGAACACCAGCGCCAAGGCGAGCTTGTGGGCTCCCATGTAAGCGATGAACCTAAGCAGGGTGCCCTTGAAGTCCTTTGCCTTTTCACCAGGCATTACCATAGGCCCGTTACCCATGGGTCCACGACGGCGGTTTTGGCGATTTTCAGCCATGCTACTCACCTCCCTTCGTCAGCCCGTCATCGGCAAAAGAAGAACCCTCGTCGGTGGAGAGTCCCGTAGGCGCAGGCGCATCTAGCGAACCCGAGGCGCCGGAAGACGCATCATCGCCCGAGCGCGCAAGGTCCATCGACGACGCTTCGCCGTTGGGCAAAGCTGCAGCAAGTTCCTCGGCGGAGAGCTGAGAGAGCGCGATCTCGCGATAGACATCGCAGCACTGAAGAAGCTCGGCGTGCGTCCCCTGCCCCACGAGCTTGCCCTCATCAAGCACGATGATCTTATCGGCGTTCATGATGGTCGAGATGCGCTGAGCGACGATCAGCACGGTGCGCCCGCTGAGCTTTTCGGCGAGCTCAAGGCGCAGTTTGGAGTCGGTTTTGTAGTCGAGCGCGCTGAAAGAATCGTCAAACAGGTAGGCTTTCGCATCGCGGGCAAGCGCGCGGGCGATAGCCAGACGCTGGCGCTGGCCGCCCGAGACATTGGTGCCGCCCTGGCTGATTTCGGAAGCTATGCCCCCTTCCTTCTCCTCGACGAACTCACGCGATTGGGAGATATCCAAGGCAAGTTCCCTGCGCTCCGCAGAAACGTCACCGGCAAACTCGAGGTTCGACTGAATGGTGCCCGAGAAAAGGAAGGCTTTCTGAGGAACATAGGCAAGCATCTCGCGCAGTTCATGCTGAGGCATGTCACGCACGTCAACACCATCGATGCGCACGGCGCCGGAGCTTACGTCGCGGAAGCGCTCGATGAGCTTGATGACGGTCGACTTGCCCGAGCCAGTAGAGCCGATGATTGCGCAGGTCTCGCCGGGCTCGGCGTTGAAGCTCACATGTTCGAGCACGCAGGCATCGTCGGCGGAATAAGCGAAGGACACGTCCTCAAAGGAAATGCGCACACCAAGCTCGGTGGTGCTTACGGCCTTAGATTGAACAGGGTCGACGATGGAGCACTCGGTGGCGATGACTTCGTCGATTCGCTCGGCGGCCACGTTGGCGCGAGGAAGCATGATGGCCACCATGCCTATCATCAAAAAGCTCATGACGATCATCATCGAATAGGTAATAAGAGCAATAAGGTCGCCCGTTTGCATGGTCCCCATATCGACGAACTGAGCGCCAAACCAGACGATCATCACGCTGGCAAGGTTCATGACGAGCATCATCGCCGGCATCATGAAAGACATGGCACGGTTGGTGAAGAGCTGCGTTTTGAAGAGCTCATGGTTTGCGCGCTCGAAACGAGCTTCCTCGTAAGCCTCGCGGTTGAAAGCACGCACCACCGACATACCCGTAAGCTGCTCGCGCGCTACCAGGTTCACCTTATCGATGAGTTTTTGGACAATGCGGAACTTGGGCATGGTCACGCCCATAAGCAAGCTGATAACCGCCAGCACCACAACAACCGCCAGCACGATGATCCACCACAACGACAAGGTGTTTTGCACCACCATGATGATGCCGCCTACCGCCATGATGGGCGCATAAAGAACCATACGCTGAAGGATGATCGCGACCATCTGGATTAGCTGAACATCGTTAGTGCCGCGCGTGATCAGAGAAGCAGCACTAAAGGAATCGATCTCCTTGTCGGAAAAGCACACCACCCGCTCGAAGAGCTCCTCACGCAATCGGCGGCCTATTTTGGTTCCCGTCCGAGCAGCCACAAAGCCAACAACGATGCTCACCAGCAGGGAAAGCGCTGCCACCCCGAGCATCATCACGCCTGCTTTAAGCAGGTAGCTCATCTGCAGTGAGCCAAGGTCGGCACCCGCACGCTGATATTCCGCGCGAGAAGATTGGATGCCCTGCTGCCCCAAAAGAGCAGAGCCCGTGGACTCCAAAGATTGCAAAGTTTTAAGCGCTGCGTTCTCGGCTCCCTTCTGCGAAAGCGAGCTGTATCCGCTGGAGCGCAGGGCGTCAACCACGATCAGGCCGCGAAGCATCGCATCGTTTAAGGCTGCACGATTCTCGCGTCCGTAATCGTTGAGCACATAGATTGCCGTATCGGATTCTTGGCCTGCCTGGGCAGACGCATCAGCCTGACCGTTTTGCGCTTCTTTGCCGCTCCCGGAACCCTGCCCCGAAGCAAGCTGGGAAGAAGAGGCGGAGCCGCCTGCTTGCTTGTCATAAGAAGCGCGAAGCAAGGCTTCTTGGTCACCTTCAAGCAGGGTGTCCATGTCTTCATAGGTCGCCTGGCTTAGGCGCTCAGGGGAAACATCGCTGATGCCGCCTTGCTGAATGCCCACATCGACGATTTGCGATGTGAAATTAGGCAAAGACAGATCGCAGAATACCTGGACAATCAACAGTACGAACACCAAGGCCAAAGCCGCCTTGTGCTCAAAAAGGTAGCGCATTATTCGCATGGTTTACCCTCGTCCTTTGAAAAGCAATCGAAGAACGCTGGCCCGTGCAAGAAGGGATGGGGCGCAAAGCGGGCAACGCAATCGGCGGACCCTTGTCCAGGTTCGCCTTCCGGCCCCGTGCAAGATGCACTGGATTCGGTTGCCTCCGTGGAAGATAAGGCCCCATCAAGATCTTTTTCGCGCATCTCCTTAAAAGCGACGATCTTGTCCACCGTCTTTTTAAGGTGCCGCAGGTCGTCCAAACCGATGAAAGCAATGAGCTCAGACATTTCCTGATCAAGCTTGCCGCGCATGGATTTTATGCGGGCATCGGCCAAATCGCTTACAGCAAGAACAACAGCGCGAGAATCTCGCTCCGAACGACGGCGCTCGATATAGCCCTTTTCTTCCAAGGGACGAAGCACTTGTGATAAGGCGCTTTTGGTCATGCAAAGCTCGCTTGCCACCATGCCCGGACGGACTTCCTCACTACGACCCCAGGCCAAATAGATGCACACAAGAACGCGCATCTCAACTGGCGTCAGACCCTCGATTGCGAAACTATTGAAATGATTAAGGTTCCTCATCTTCACAACGGAACCTAAGAGGTCCTCAAAAGCGCTTTGAAGTTCTTGATTCATTGCGCTGCTCCTAGCTTGCAGATGGTTCAATTTCTAAACTATAAAGATTTTAAACCATTCCCCTCGTTTAAAAGGGCGGGCTATGTTTTATCCAAAATTGCTCCAAGCTGGCGCGTCAAAGCCCTACACTCAAGCAAAAAAGAATCCGCAAAGGAGCACGCATGGACGAATGGGGCAAACGTTGGAAGCAACTGCAGGATGCGCTCCAGTACGAGATATCCGGCAAACCCCCGCGCCCAGCGGCAAGCATGCGCACGCTCTTCGGGATCAAAAGCGAAGTCGAGGAAAAAATGGACCGCTTCGCCCGCGAAATCGAAGAGAAGAACAAGGAAGCTCGCAACAAAAAGAGAAGCGAAGAAGAAGCAGACGCCACGTCCGAAAACGACGAAAAAGGCGAAGCCTAGGAATACAGGTAGGAACCATATGCAAGGCTCAAGCTTTTAGGCAACCCCAAGCCTCGCAAACCAAAAGCTCTATGAACGAAAAAGGACCCTTTTAAAGGGTCCTTCATTCTTAAAACTGGCGGGATGTACGAGACTCGAACTCGCGACCTCCGACGTGACAGGCCGGCGCTCTAACCAACTGAGCTAACACCCCACTTAAAGGGACTGAAGCAGAAACTGGCGGGATGTACGAGACTCGAACTCGCGACCTCCGACGTGACAGGCCGGCGCTCTAACCAACTGAGCTAACACCCCATGTGCTGCGACAGCAACGGTAATTATACGGGAATGAACAATTGACGCAAGAGGTTATTTTGAAGATTTTCCCCTACTTGCGGAACCGGCCATAATCGTAAAGCCCTTCTTCTTGCGAGGCTCTGCATCGACGGCCTTGGACTTCCCTTTGGCGAAATTGCGCCCGTTGGACAAAGCAGTGCTGAAAACGGCATTCGCAACAGGACGCGCATTCTTCGCAAGCATACGCCCAGCCTTGGCCACAACAGGAGCAGCTGTGGAAATCACCGTCTTGGTTGCAGGTTGAGAGGCAATGTTGGTGGCCGCCGCAACAAGCGCATCACGCGTGTGCCCAACGACGGATGCCAAACCAGCCGCATCGCCACCATGCTCGAAGTAGTCGAGCGCGCAACGACCGATAGCCTGTGTGCCGGCAAAGCCCATGGCGCCCTTGGCAATCCATCCGCCCACTGGCATCAGGCCGACCACGCCGCGCGCGACGCCACGACATACGAAGCCTCCCGCCAAAACCGCAGCAAGCTCCTTAACGCGATCGGCGTCCAAGGGCTGACCGTAGGCGGCGGCGATTTGCAAGACCATCTTCATCTGATTTACGCTCATCAAAGGCATATCGGCACCAGGAACGAAGGCGACGACGCCGATGCCGGCGTTCTGAACAGCCGTGGCGTTAATTGCCGCATAGGCCAAAGGACGGCGCATGAAAGGATAGGCGATGCTGAAGGCAAGATGTTTTTCCTTGGGAAGGCGCTCGGCCATCCAGCGGCCAATACGATCGGCGAGCTCGCCCTTGATCTCGTCGTCAAGAACCTCCCCGTTCGCGGGCGCGATGATGTCGTCGGAATCGATTGCGTAGCCCTTTTCGTCCGCGATGCGCTGCACTACAGGAGCGGATTCCGCAACAACCAAAACGGGGGTGTCGGATGCGCGGAAGGATTCAACAACCTCGGCGACCTTTTCGCCCTCGCCAGCCGCCACGACCACCAAATCAACCTGAACCTCAGGCGAAACCATCATCGTCGGGAAGTAACCCACCATAAGCTTGGAGTTGATGGACTCGGAGCTAAAACCAGAGCGCACGAAGACCTGAAAATCAGAATGAGCCTGTTCGTCTATCATCACCAAAACGGAAACGGGCGTGTCCTTGGCTTTCTCGATGTCGACAGCGGCGGTAAGGACATCCTTAATGTTGCTTACGGGAACTTTCATATCCTCCCCTTTCCTAGGCTCGCGTTCGTGAAAGCACCTGAACAACGAGCGTTTGGCGCTTAATGGCCATTATGAACCCAAATGGAATTGATCAGCCCCACGAGGCAGAAATTCATGATCATGAACGAGGTGCCGTAACTCATAAAGGGCAACGGAATGCCGGTAACGGGCATAAGTCCGATATCCATGCCTATGTTCTCGAAAATCTGGAAGGTCCACAGACCAACGCAGGCCATGACGATGAGCATACCGAACAAGTCGTTGGAACGGCGGGCGATAAGGATGCTCGCAAGAATCAAGGCCGCATAAAGAACAATCAGAACAACCGCGCCAACAAAGCCGAACTCCTCGGCCAGGACGCAGAACACAAAGTCGGTGGGAGCCTCGGGCAAGAAGCCCAGGGTTGACTGCGTGGCATTCATGAAGCCCTTGCCGGTTAGCCCGCCGGAGCCGATGGCGATCATCGCCTGCTGAACGTTGTAAGCGTCGCCCGAAGTGTCGGTGGTGGAACCGTTCCACACCATCAAGCGGGCACGCTGGTAGTCCTTCAGGCCGACGTCGGTGCCGGCGATGCTATCTAAGATGGGGTCCGTCACAAAAACAAGAACGCAAAACGCCAAACCCGCAACAACGGTGCCGACCATGAAGCGCCAATTCGCACCGCCCGCGATAAGGGTGAAGGTTGCGATGACCAGATACACCAAGCCCGTGCCGAAGTCGGGCTGCGTCATGATAGCAACGAAGGGCACTGCCAGAATAGCCACCGTTTTAAGGTATTCGCGCAGATCGTCGAGCCTGCCGCCATAGCGCGAAACCACGGAGGCGCAAAGAAGAACCACCAAAACCTTGGCAAACTCACCGGGCTGCAACTGAGGTAAGGGCCCCAGCTTGATCCACGAGGTGGCACCCTTGTTCGAAACGCCGATGAAGGGCAGATGAGGTGATATAAGCAGCACCACGATCAAAACAAGGAACAAGGTGGTAAACCCACCAAGCGCATGGTAGTCGAAGCGCGAGATGCCTACAGCCAGGATAAGGCCAATAACCACGCCGCTCAGCTGACGCGCAAAGCTGTAATCGGCATCCGCGGAGGTAGCGGAGAACTGAACAACCAAACCATACGCCACTAACACGGCAACGATGGCAACGAACGGGACGTTCATGAAACCGAAGCGCTTGGGCTTGGCGGCCTTTAAAAGCTGAGGGTCACGTGGTTGGACCGAGCTGATCTCGTTGAATTGCTGCGCCATTCACTACCCCCCCCTTATTCCTGCGAACTCGAACTGTCGCTGCTGGATGAGCTTGAGCCGCTCGTCGACGTGGAGCTTTTCTTGCTCGACTTCTTCTTTTTCTTGGCGGCCTTGGCATAAGAGGAATCCACGATGCCGGCCTCGAAATCGTAGCCCATGTCTTTCAGGGCGGAGTCGTCGAGCTTGCCGTTCTCGTATTTCATCACGGCATCCATGACGGCAGCGGCCACAGGCGCAGCCACACTGGCGCCGGAGCCGCCCTCCTCGATGCAGACCGAAAGGGCGTAGCGCGGGTTTTTGTAGGGAGCGTACATGGAGAACCAAGCGAAGTCGTTCTTGCCGGAAACCTGGGCGGTACCGGTTTTGCCCGCTGCCGACCAGCTGTAGCCAGAGAACAAAGGAACGACCGCATCCTCCTCGGTGATGACGCCGTGAAGAGCCTCGCGCATGGCCTTAAGGTTTGCCTCGGAGACCTCGGGGCGCGAAACCTCCTCGGTTGTTTCGGACAGAACCGCATCGCCGATGGAATTGCGCACCTCATGCAGGAAATGGGGCTTCATGAGCTTACCAGAGGCGATAGCGGCATAGGCGCGCGCCTCCTGCAAGGGGGTAACCAAAACGTAGCCCTGGCCGATGACCATGTTGGAAATATCACCAGGGAGCCATTGCGCCTGCTCGGGAGCGTCCTTGAAGTACTCGGCCTTCCATTCGGGCGTTGGCACGCGCCCTTCGGATTCACCGGAAATCTCGATGTTGGTTTTGGAGCCAAAGCCGAATTCCTTAATGAAATCCTGCATGGCGTCGGTACCGATGGATTCGCGCTGGCGATAAAAGCTGCGGGCGATCTCGTAGAAGTAAACGTCGCAGGAATCGACGATGGCCTGATGGAGCGCCACGTTGCCATGACCCCAGGAAACCCAGCATTTCTGCGGGTAATCGTCGCCGAAACCCGTCCAAGTGCCCGTGCAGTTGACGGTGGTTGAGGTGGTGACGAAGCCGTAGGTCAGGCCCGCCATACCCGTGAAGGCTTTAAAACAGGAAGCCGCCGGGTAGGTACCGGAGATCGCTCGATTAAGCATAGGATAACGGGAGGCCTCGGTTTGATACTCGTCCCAGACGTCCTGCGAAACACCCCCGACAAAGGTCTCGGGCTCGTAGGTGGGATAGCTCGCCATCGCAAGAACGCCGCCGGTCTCGACGTCGACGACGGCAATGGAGGCCGCCTTGCCCGTGGAGCTCTTGACCGCCTTCTTGATTTCCTCCTCGGCAACATGCTGAACACGCGCGCTCAAGGTAAGGTACAAATCGTTGCCCTTGGTAGGGTCGGTCTCGCTCACGACCTCTTGAATAGCGCCCTTGGCATCGGTGACCAAAACGCGCTGACCGTGGTCGCCTGCAAGAAGATCATCGTAGGCGCTCTCGATGCCGGCTTTGCCCACCGCGTCACCCATCTCGATGTCGCGACCCTCGGCCGCCTTGCTCAAATCGTCGCTCGATGCCGTGCCGGCATAGCCGAGCACATGAGCGGCAAGCGAGCCGTGAGGGTAAGAGCGCGTGGTACGCACCTGGGTCACAACGCCGGGAAAGGCGTCGATATGTTCGTTGATATAGGCGATGTCACGCAGCGAGACGTCGCTTGCAACCACGCGCTGGCTCTGCGCACCGCTGGTAAGATCGAGGATGCGGTTGCGCACCACGTTGTAAGGAATGCCCAGCACAGCCGACAAGCGCAACATCACATCGGGGTTTTCGGCCACGTCTGAGTCGGCCAAGACCGTTTGCACCTGGCGATTGGTGATGAGCGCAATACCCTGAGCATCGTAAACGACACCGCGCGGCGCCGGGGTGGCAACCGTGGTATAGAGGTTCTTTTCCGCCTGACGCTGGTAATCGCTACCAGAGAGCACCTGAACGCTGAAGAGTTTGCCAGTAAGGGCGGTCAGGGCGGCGCCCGCAATGACACCGACCGCCAAGAAGCGCATCTTCAAGCTATCGCCGGGCGCCGCGGCAACCGAGCGGCTTGAGGCGTCGGGCATGCGCGCAGACGTAGTAACCTTAGGCGCCTTTGCGGCGACGCCGACGGAATTGATGTGCTTGACGTTGAGCTTGCCCTTGCGTGCGCCCGAATCGATCGTGCCCTTGCTTCGCAGGAAAACGAAGATAAGGACCGCGGCTACCGCAAGAACAAGGACGGTGACTAAGATCGCAGTCAGCATTCGATCACCTTAGCGAAAACGCTGGTTGCCGACGCTTGCCACCCAGGCGTTGCCGGAATTCGTTTGCGCAATCCCCAGGCGACCGAAGATGAAATAGTAGGCCACGCCGATAAGGGAGTTTGCAACAACCCCCGGCAAAGAGGCCTGAAGGAACAGATCGACGGGCGAACCCTGATAGCCCAGCACAAGCAAGACGACAAGCTTGATAAGCTCGATTGCCAGGCAGCTTGAAACAAGCGCGATCACAGGCATGACGAAAGTGGACTTGTCGAGCACTTCGAACGCACGCTCAAGCACAACCACGGCGACAAGCAGGAGCAGAGCCGTCAAGCCGACCGGCGTCGAAGAGAGCAGGTCGCTAAGCAGACCGAGCACGAAAGCCAGAACGTAGCAACTTTCAGGATTTCGCAGGATGGCCAAGCAGAGCACCAAAGGCACAAGGAAGCTCGGCACCGCAACGCCCAAAGGCAGGTTAGGCGCAACAACCACCTGCAGAACGAAGGCCACCACGCAAACGATGGGCAAAGTAAAACGCTCGTTCATGTTTACTCCCCCGATCCTGAATCAGTGCTGGTTGCCGCATCGCCATCGCTCGAAGAATCGCTGCTGCTCGAAGACTCGCTCGTTGAGTCCGAATTGGACGTCGAGCTTGAGCTGGAATCACTTGAGCTCGAAGACGAGTCGGACTTCGTCGAGCTCGACGAAGAATCGCTCGTCGTGGATGACGAGCTGGACGAAGTAAGCTTGGAAGGATCGACTTGCTTCACCAAGGACGAATCGGACGTGGCGTCCTTGTCCATGGAGATAACAACGAGAGCCTCGGAGATGTTGTCGAAGCTGGCATTGGGCGTAACCACGATGGTGCGCGTGGCGTCACCTTGGCTTTGGGAAATCTTGGAAACGGTGCCAACCACCAGGCCGCGGAAATAACCGCCGCCAATGCCCGAAGTGATAACCGCGTCGCCTTCCTTCACGTCGGTGGACTCGTCGATCCCCTCAAGTGTAAGGGTGCCATCAACCGAACCGGTAAGAATGCCCTCGGCCTTGGAGTTTTGAAGAACAACCGAAACGCCGCTTTGCGCATCGGTGATCAAACGCACCTGACAGGTGGTAGCGGTTACAGAGATTACCTGGCCGATAACACCGGTGGATCCCATGACGGGCAAGCCCGCCTTGACGTCGTTGTTGGAGCCGACGTCAAGCGTAAGGATTTTATTGTAGGAATCGGAAGAATAGGCAACGACGCGCGCAGCAGCTGATTTAAAACCGTAGGCATCGGAAAGACCCAGCAAAGATTCCAAGCGCTGAGCTTCCTGGCGATACTGCTCAAGCTCGACGACCATCTGAGCAAGCGTCGCGTTGTTTTCACGCGTCTGGCTTAAAGTGGCATCGGACGCCGTTAAATCTTCCACCGAAGTCCCAGCGCTCGCCGCAAGAGAACCAGCGGATGCGCCCACCGAAGATAAGGGTGAAGAAACCGCAGAGGTGGTGTTTTGCAGGGAATGGAGCGCGCCTTGCTCGCCCTCGCGAGCATAAAGCACGACAAGAGCCAATGAAGCCACCAGAAGAAGGGCCAACAATGCCCTTCCTCCAAGTTGGCCACCGAACTGAAGCTTTTCTGTTGGGATTTTCAGGGCCACTTGTTTTCTACCAGCTTACTTGGAACGCATTAAAGCCTGTTTGAGTGCGGTTGGGGTCTCAAGAACCTTCAGGCAACCGGAAACGACATTGGTAAGAGCAGTTTCACTCGTCCAGACGGGAATCTCGAGCTGCTGACTCAGGTACTGGTCGAGGCCCGAAAGCAGGCCACCGCCGCCCGTGAGCAAAATGCCGTTGGAGATGATGTCGGAGGCGAGGTCGGGGTTGGTCTTCTTGAAGGTTTCCTTGATGTGAAGAACCATCTCGTCGATGGGGGCCTGCAGAGCTTCACGTACGTCCTCGGACTGAATGGTGACCTCTTTAGGCTGGTCGGTGATAAGGTCCTGACCGGAAATGATCATGTCGCGCTCGCGCCCGTCCTCAAAGGGAAGGATGGAGCCGATCTTGATTTTGATGACCTCGGCCGTGCGCTCGCCGATCTTGATGCCCAGAAGGTCGCGCAGATGAACCGCGATGGCCTCGTCGAGCTTGTTGCCCGCCAAACGCAGGGAGCTGGAGGTAACAATACCGCCCAAGGAAATAACGGCGACCTCGGTGGTACCGCCACCGATGTCAATGACCATGGAGCCGGTGGGCTCGGTGACGGGAAGATCGGCGCCCATGGCAGCAGCCATGGGTTCTTCGATGAGGTAGGCCTGACGTGCGCCCGCCTGGATGGTTGCCTCGAAAACGGCGCGCTTCTCGACCGAAGTGGCGCCGCAGGGGATGCAGACGACGATGCGGGGCTTGGGCTGCCAGGGGTAGCGCCTAGGAGCAGCCTTGTTGATGAAGGCGGAAAGCATTGCTTCGGTGACGTCGTAATCTGCGATAACGCCATCGTGCAAAGGATGTTCAGCCATAAAAGTGTCGGGGGTATGGTTGATCATGTTCTTCGCTTCATGACCAACGGCGAGCACGCGATTGGTATTGCGCTCGAGCGCGACAACGGAGGGCTCGTTGATAACGATGCCCTGGCCGGTGATGGCCACCAACGTATTTGCAGTACCAAGGTCGATTGCCATATCGTACGAAGCCGAATTGGTGGCATTGCCTAGGAAATCAAGAAAAGACATGCATAGTCCTAACAAGTATGTTTTGCGAACTTGAATTCTATCACACAGAACAAAGCCTACAGGAAATCTATGTTCACTTCAAAAACGCAGGTCGCCAAGCGCAAAACAAGGGCTCAGCACACGCAAAGCCCTTGTTGAAAAATATTTGAAGAATAAGCCAAACGGCTTTATGCGCCGAAGAAAACGCCAATCTCGCGCTGGGCAGACTCAACGGAGTCGGAACCGTGAATGACGTTCTCGTCGACAGTCAGGCCGAAGTCGCCACGGATGGTGCCAGGAGCTGCCTCAGCGCAGTTGGTGGCGCCCATGAGCTTGCGCATGGTGGCAACAGCGTTCTCACCGGAGACAACCATCTTCACGACGGGGCCGGAGGTGATGTAGGAGATAAGGCCGTCGTAGAAAGGCTTGCCCTCGTGCTCGGCGTAGTTAGCCTTGGCCTCCTCGGGGGTAACCATAGCGAGCTCCATGCGCTCGATGGTCAGGCCGACGCGCTCGATGCGGGTGATGATCTCGCCGATGTGGCCGTTCTTCACACCGTCGGGCTTAATCATGTTGTAAGTCTTCTCGATTGCCATATTCATTCCTTTCGAAATCTTTGTTCATCAGCGCCCATCGGGGCGCGAATGGCTAAACCTAAACTGTTTGCAGAGTTACTCTTGCCGCCAGGCCCGCTATTGCTGGCTGGCGAAATTAAAGGATGCGCCGCTGACCTTCCAGGAGATGCCGTCTCGCACCAGGTCGATTTCGTAGTTGACCGTGGAGCCGCCCTCGGCCGTAGCCTCGACGTAAACCTTAGCGGTGGTCATGGTAACGGAATCGCCCTTTACCGTTGCCGTAGTATCGGCAACCAAGGTGTCGGCGATCTGCTGACGCGCGGTGGCGTCAAGCGAACTTGCATAGACGTCTTCAGATGAAGGGTTGCTCATCAGGTCAAGAGCCACGTCCTCTTTAGAGGGGAAGCCCAAACCCTGGGTAATAACCAAGGCGGTGCCACCAACTGCAAGGATGACCAGCACCAAAAGCACGATAACGGCCTTCAGGCAGCCGCCGCGGCGCTTCTTCTTCATGGCAACCTGGCCCCACTCGGCGAAGTTCTCGGAGTTGGCGCTTGCTTGCTCGAAAAAGCCGCTCTCGGAAGGGTCGACCGCCTGCATAACCGTGGTTGCCTGAGCTGAATTGTCGACATCCTGCAGGGGCATGCCGTCTGCAGGAACGTCCAGGCCAGACAAATCGTTTTCCTGCTCGGGCTCGGCTTCCTCGGCAACGCCTGAGGCAACAGCGGCAACGGCACGCTGGTAATCAACGTTGGCAGCGTCGTTCAAGACATAGGTTTTGTCAGCCAAGGAGGTTTCGAAGGCGCGAACAGCCTTCTCGTTCTTTCCGGCCGAAACATAGGCCTGGCCCATGTTGGCGAAGAGCTTGTTGCGCGTGGAAGGCGCCATCTCGAACTGGAGGGCGCTCTCGTAAGAGGCCACCGCGTCGAGCGGGCGATTGAGTGCCATGAAGCAGACGCCCAGATTCAACAGGGCACGCGTCGGGTCGGGATTGCGCTCGTCAAGGGCGGCGGTACGGAAAGCGGCGCCAGCCTCGGCTGACTTGCCGAGTTTCAGCAGCGCATTGCCCATGGCCTGGTAGGCCTTGAAAGGCGTGGGGTAGGACTTGTCGTCGATAGCCTTTTTAAAGTACTCGACGGCATCCTCGTAATCATGCTGGGAGGCGTAGACCATGCCCAGGTTGTAGCTCACAGCGCCCAGGGAGTCGTAATCCTTGTCGAAGCCAGCCTGAGTGTAGGCGCGAATGGCTTCCTCGGGATCGTGCAGCTTAACCAGGCAGTTGCCGATCTGGTGATACAAAAGGCCCATCTCGCCCGGTTCAAGCGCTATCTCGTGATCTTGCAGGCAATCGGTAAACTGCGCCAAGGCAGACTCAAAATCCTTTGCCACATAGGAACTGCGTGCCTTTTGAAAGAGCTCGTTGTTCATAAATTTGAGATTCCTCTCTTGGTCGGGTGACCAGTTTTCGCAAGCTTGGCCGAAGCGGATTCGGCTTACCTTGGGCGACATCGGCAATACGCGGCAGCCACCAGGGAAAACTGGTGCCCTCGACAGGATTCGAACCTGCGACTTTCTGCTCCGGAGGCAGACGCTCTATCCCCTGAGCTACGAGGGCTTAACGACTTATTCTATACGTTAAAATACTTTTCGTACAATTCAACACAAAAAGGAATCAAAGCCTTGATGGAAACATTCACCATAAGCGGCCTGTCCCATGGGCCCCGCGCAATAGCGCATGCCGAATCGGGCAAAGTCGCCTTCGTCTTAGGCGCCCTTCCCGGCGATGTCGTTGAAGCAGAAGTGACGAAGGAAACAAGCTCTCTTATGGAAGTGCGCACCGTAAAAATCCTGGAGCGCTCCCCTTTGCGTGAAAAGCCTGCTTGCCCTCATGCGGGGATATGCGGTGGCTGCCCATGGATGGGGCTTTCCTATGAGGAACAGCTTAAGGCCAAGCGTGCCGACGTGGTAAACCAGCTGAGCCGTGTCGGCGGCCTTGCGCGCGACGTGGCTGAAGAGCTGGTGGCGCCCGCCGTCGGCTCGAAGCGCCAGGTGGGATACCGCAACAAACTTGAGCTTGCGGCCTTTGCCGACGCACGCGGACACTTCCAACTGGGCTTTCATGAAGCGGGGAGCAGCAATCTAGCCGCACCTAAAAGCTGCCCGGTAGCTGCTCGCGGAATCGAAAAGGCGCCAGGCTCGCTGCGCGGCGCGCTCGCCTTCCTTTCGCGCTCCGGCGACCTAGGGGTATTCCGCGTGGGCGTGCGCCACAGCCTTAGAACCAAAGATACCGAGATTGCCTTATGGACCAAGCCTGGCCCCTTCCCGCGCGCCGTTGTTGCCAAAACGCTGGGCGACGCGCTTAAGAACACCAGCATCGTGCGCGTTATGGCCGACCCTGGCAAAGCACGCAAAGTCAAGGGCGTCGAGCGCCTTTCCGGCAAAGGATGCTGGGAGGAGCAGCTGGGCGACTTCAAATACCTTATCAGCGCGCCAAGCTTCTTCCAGGTGAACACCGCGCAGGCCGAGAAGATGATCAAGCTGGTGATAGAGGGGCTCGACGTTCAAGAAGACGACCGCGTGGCCGACCTGTACTGCGGCGCCGGAACTTTCACGCTTCCTTTGGCCGATTACGCTGACGAGGTATTTGCGGTTGAATCCGCCGCATCCTCGGTGCGCGATTTGCGTCGAAACCTGGAAACCAACGGAACCTGGGCAGAGGTCATCGGCGGCGACAGCGCCCGCGAGCTTCCCCAACTGGGACACTTAGATGCCCTGGTGGTTGACCCGCCACGAGCCGGCCTTGCCAAGGGAGTGGCCGAAAGCATCGCCGAGGCGGGCCCCGAAAAGCTTGCCTACGTAAGCTGCGACCCCGCCACCTGGGCACGCGACATCGCCCGTCTGCGCGCGGTGGGTTACGAGCTTGTGCAAGCGACTCCGGTCGACCTGTTCCCGCAGACTTATCACATCGAAACGGTATCGATCCTTAAGCGCTCCAAATAGTCAAACGGCCGCCAGGGCACCCTTGTTCGCCCAGGCGGCCGTCGTTTGCTGAAGGTCCGACGCCGCACGTTCGCACAGCTGTCGCTAGCCTCAGCGCGGACATACCCTCAGCTTCGCTGCTAGAGGCTTGCCGGAGCACCCCCTCCGCTCAGGACCCACCCGCTTAAGCCTTTGCGCCGCCCAAATCCAAAGCCATAAGTTTCACAATAGCCAAACAATAAATAAGGAAGGCCTGCTGCAGGCTATCCTCGGATACGCCTTCGTTCGGGCCATGCATGCCACCTACCCAACTGGGGTTTTCCTGGTTCGGGAATTCAGGCCCGAAGCTCGCAGCGTTCGTGAACTCGCGGGCATAGGTGCCGCCGCCCATCGTGAAAGGCTTGGCATCCTCCCCGGTAACCTGGCAGTATGCATCAAGCAAAGCTTGAATCTCGGGCGATGAGGCATTAACCAGGAATGGCTCCTGCGCGCGAGCATCCTCCAGCGTGGCCCCATGCTCCTGCGCAAGATTTGAAAGCTGAGCCTCCAGCTTGTCTTTGTTCGTAGACGTGGGATAACGACAATCGATGCTCTGACGAAGGCGCCCCTCTTCAAAATCGATCAAGCCAGCAACCAAGGTAAGGGCACCGAAATCGGCATCGCTTGTTGCCAGGCCAACGCCGGCGCCTGCCGTGCTCGACATGATCGTCGACTCAAGCTCAAGGAAGCGGCGCTCCCCTTCCGCCAGGGGCGCAAACTCAAGCAGATAATCAACCAAAAGCCCGATGGCGTTAATGCCGCCTTCAGGAGTCGAGGCATGTGCGCTCAAACCCTGTGCTTCAAGCTCAAGTAAGCCATCGCCCAACACGGTTTGCGTGATTCGCTCTGCCTTTGGGAGCGTGCCCTCCCCTATGCGGATAAGACACTTCGCCAAACCCGGAACTGCGTTTGGAGCAGTACCACCCTTGAAAGAAACGATGCAGCCGTCAAGCTTGCCAGAAACCAAGCTTGCGTCGAAATGTCCCTTCTCGCCATGGCAAACGGGGAATTCCGCATCGGGTGTAAAAAGAAAGGCGGGGTCGGGCTGCGCGGCGCGGTAATAAGGGATGTCCCCCATCCCGCATTCCTCGTCGGCGCCGAAAATGAAACGCACGGTGTAAGGCAGCTTGTCGCTGCCAAAAAATTCCTTTGCGTGAGCTGAAGCAAAGTTGACGGCGTGCAAAGCAACAACCGAAGGGCCCTTATCGTCCACAACGCCGCGCCCGAGCAGATAGCCGTCCTTACGCGTGAGGGCAAAAGGCTCGAAGTCCCACCCCGGCCCAGCGGGCACCACGTCCATATGCCCGATGATGCCCAACTGCGCTTCATGCTCACCTGGCAAGTCGGCAAATCCAATGCACCCATCAAGATTGGTAGGCGCAAAACCGAAGCGCTCGGCCAGGCCAAGACCTGCCTCCAATCCCGCCTTAGGCCCCGGGCCCCATGGAGCGCCGGCGTCAGCATCGGCGCTGCACTCTTCCTTGAGCGAGGGAATTTTCACCAGACTTTCGATATCGGCCAGCATGCCTCCCCAGTTCGCCGCCAAGTACTCCTTGGCCAAGCGCAAAATCTCCTCGTCGTTCATAAAGGCAACCTTCCCTTTAGGCCCTGTGAGGCCCTAAAATCCTCTTGTTAAAAGAAGAGGCCCGAACGTATTCGTTCGGGCCTCGTAGCATTGGTGCTTTAGTTTGCTGCGCCCTCGTGACGCTCCACGAGCTTACCAATGCGATCGGAATACTCGGGGTTCTCGATGCCGGCCTGAGCCAGATCGACCACCTTGGCGTCGCCCCAAAGGGATTCCAGGCGGTAATACTCACGAACCTCGGGCTGGAACACGTCAACCACGACGTCGCCGTAGTCGATGAGCTTCCAACCAGGATCGTTGGCGCCCTCGCGGTGGTTGGGCTTCACGCCCAGCTTATCGATAAGCTCGTCCTCAACGTTGCTTACGATGGCCTCAACCTGAGGGTTGTTGCGCCCTGTGGCGATAACGAAGTAGTCGGTCACGTCAACGAGCTCACGCACGTCTAAGATCATGATGTCGAAAGCCTTGCGCTCATCTGCGGCACGCGCCGCCGCCAAAGCGATATCGAGTGAAGAAATATCTGCCATCAAATACCTTTCATCAATTTAGGGCTTAAAGCCTAAAACTAAAATCAGCTGCTAAAGCGCCCAGGCTTAGTCCTAGCGCTCAAAATCCGTTATTCAAAGGAAAGCTATCTTACCTGAAACACCTTTGCTGTACCTAAGCTTTTAAATGAGCTTTTCCACGTAGTAGTTCCAAACGTCAACCGATTCTTGGCTGAAGGGCTTGGCGGAGTCGAGCACGTAGACCAAGCCGAGCTTAAGCACCTGGAAGAAAAGGTCTTCCAAAGGAAGCACGCCAATCTGGTCGTACAGGTCGCGATAGGCGGCAACGTCATGACCAGGCTCGATTTTATCGGCGACCATGACAACCATTTCGAGCGCAGACATATTGGGCGAACCAAGCGTGTGCTTCTCGATGGCACTGAATACCGCTGGCCTGAGCTCGGGGAACCGCTTGCGCAAAACGGCCGCCGCCGTAGGCCCATGGAGCACATAGGGCATGCCTGCAACAATTTGAGCGCTTATATCCAGGTTGAAATCGGTGATGCGACGCACCAAGTGCTCATGATCAAGAGCTTTGTCCCAATCGTGAAGCAAACCGGCGATGCGCGCCTGCGGCACATCAAGGCCGTATGCCTGCGCAAGCTTGGCCGCAGTTTCGGACACCGCCAAGGAATGCTCGTAGCGCGAGGCCTTCACGCGCTTTTGCAGGAGCGCCGATAGATAATCGAAGTTGCCTTGAGAGTACGGATTGCTTGGATTAGGAAGAGCACCGCGGGTCGGCTTATAGGCAAACTCGGAGAGCTCACGAGCTGCCTGCTCCTTTGCAGCCTGATGAGCCGCAGAAGAAGAGCTTTGGGCGACTCCAGCCTGAGCCTCCTTGGTTGATGCGGCTGAAGAATCGGCCGGATCGCCAGTGCAAACCTTCTGCTCAACGCCTTCGGCGGCATCCTCGATAGAGCGGATGAGCTCCCGGCGGTTAGCCTTGGCCTTCTTTTTCGCCAGCTTGAACTCAAGGCGCTCAACGCGGGCAGACAAGCGATCTACCTCATCCTGCGCCTTGAAAAGCTTGCGAGCACGCTTGGCCGAGATCTTCTTGTTGGCAAGGATCTTGGCGAGCGTCTTATCTATCTGCTTGTCGGAATAGCGCTCGGCGGCGTCGAATTCGCGACGATTCTTCTTGAGCTTCTTTTCGAGCTTCCCCATGATTGGACCCCTCCGATCTTGAAGATGATCAAGCGAGCTTATCGGTATAAGCGCCTTTCATCAGCATAGCGTATCACCGAATCGGGAACGAGATACCTCACAGAACGACCGCTTTCAAGGCGCTGACGAATGTCGCTTGAGGAAACTTCGAGCGCAGGCGCATCAAGAAGCAGGGCCTTGAAACCGAGCGCGCGCAAGTGCCCCAGATCCTCCTCGGAAGCCAAGGAGTCGCCGGGGCGGTTGACGCCCACGAAGATTGCGAGCTTTGCCAATTCTTCGGAGGCCCTCCAGTGATCCAGGGTAAGCAAGGTATCCGAGCCCATGATGAAGAAAAGCTCGGCGGCGGGCAGAAGCGCGTGAAGCTCCCGCAAGGTATCAAGGGTATAGGTAACACCTTCGCGGACAACTTCCATATCGCTCACGAGGAAATGGGGGTTACCTTCGATGGCAAGCTCGACCATGCGAAGGCGATCGTCGGCGGGGCGCACCAGCTTGTCGCGCTTAAAGGATGGGTTTCCTGTTGGGATGAAGAGGACGAAATCCAGGCCAAGCGCGTCGTGGACCTGCTCGGCAAGAATCAAGTGCCCCACATGAATGGGATCGAAGGTCCCACCCATGATGCCAAGCTTCAAAGGCTCGCCTGCGCGCCCGCGCTCATGCAAGCCGGCAAGCGTATCGTCTAAGCTCTGGCTACCAGCGCAAAAGGAAGCCATCAAGCACGCACCTGACCAGTGCCGCGCATGATGTATTTGTAGGTGACCAGGGCTTCCAGAGCGAAGGGGCCGCGCACATGAAGCTTCTGCGTACTGATACCGATCTCGGCGCCCAGGCCGAACTCTCCTCCGTCGGTGAAACGCGTGGAAGCGTTGACGTAGACCGCCGCCGCGTCCACCCCGCGCGTGAAAGCCTGCGCGGCCTCTGCATCCTCGGCAACGATCGCCTCGGAATGACCCGTGCCATATTCGTTAATATGCTCGATGGCCTGCGCAACGCCACCATCAAGAACGTGGACGCTGATCTCGAGGTCGAGGTATTCCCTACCCCAATCTTCTTCGCTTGCCTCGAGCATGTGACCAAGCGTCAGAGCCTTATCGTCATCGGGCAGATCGGAACCCGCAACAGCGTCGAACGAGGCCTTATCGGCGTGAATGCTTACGCCCGCTTGCGCAAGCTCTAAAAGCATCGAGGGCAAGAATTTAGCCGCAACCGATGCGTCCACGAGCAAAGATTCGCAGGCATTGCATACGCCGGTGCGTTGGGTCTTGGCGTTCATCACGATGCTGCGCGCCTTCGCGAAGTCGGCCGATTCGTGCACATACACATGGCAATTTCCCGTTCCCGTTTCGATAACAGGAACCTGAGCCTCCCTCACGCAACGCTCGATCAGGCCGGCGCCGCCGCGGGGAATCAAGACATCAACCAATCCGCGCAAACTCAAAAGCTCGCCCGTCTGTGCTCGATCGGTGGATCTGATGATGGTGATGCAGTTTTCGGGAGCACCCGCCGCCACGGCTGCCGCATGCATCGCATCGGCAATGGCAACGCAGGAATCGATGGCAAGCGAGCCGCCGCGCAGAACGCAGGCGTTGCCGCTTTTAAGGCAGATGCCCGCCGCGTCGGCGGTGACGTTGGGGCGCGCCTCGTACACCATGGCAACGACCCCCATAGGGACCGTCACCCGACTAAGCTCGATGCCGTTGTAGAGCTTGCGCTCCTCCAGAACCTTCCCCACGGGGTCGGGCAAAGCCGCCAAGGCCTCCAGGCCCGCCGCCATGGCATCGACGCGCGCCTCGTCCAAAAACAGGCGATCCAGGAGCGAGTCCTTGGTGCCTTTCGTGCGCGCACGTTCCATGTCTTGCGCATTGGCTGCACAAATTGCCTCCGCGCTATCGCGCAGAGCCGCAGCCATGGCAAACAAGACCTCGTTACGAGCACCTGTGCTCATCAAAGCCAGAGGACGAGAGGCCGCCTTGGCCTTCAGTGCGGCGTTTCGTGCTTCACCCATGGAACCTCCCTGCAAATCGCGATGGAAAATCGATTCATTTGTTCGTCATTTTATACACAAAAAGCCGCATGGCTCCACCAGGTAAGCCATGCGGCAGTAAATGCCAAAGCAAAGTATCAACGAAACTGCGACGAAACTCGCCTTGAAGCTCAGCGCCTTGGCGCTCGAGCCTCAAAAAAGCATCGCCGCCGACGAAAGAAGCGCGCAAGCAGCACATCGGCAAAGGGCTTAGTCGAAAACCACCAGCTCATCGCGGTGCACCATGGGCCGGCGCGCAAGGTCGCGTAGCAGGCTATTGGCGCCTATGCGCTCTTGCGACCAGCCACAGGCAAGTTCCGCCTCGTCGGAGGTGGCACCCGCCAAGCCGCGCGCCAAGGTGCGCCCAGCCTGGTCCTTGATGTCGATCACGTCGCCAACCTCGAACTTGCCCTCGACGTGCGTCATGCCAACGGGAAGCAGGGACGATCCGCGCTCAAGCAAAGCGTGCGCAGCGCCATCGTCGACGAAAACCGAGCCTTTAACCGTGTTGCCAAGTGCAATCCAGAGCTTACGCGGAGTGATCTCGTGGCGCTTGCCACCCATATCGAACAAGGTGCCCACGGGTTTGCCTTCAGCAATGGCATCGAGACTCTCGAGCTTGCGACCATGGCAAATAAGCATCGATATGCCGGCCACCATCAAAACGCGAGCAGCGCGCAGCTTGGTTATCATGCCGCCGCTGCCCACCGAAGAGCCCACGCCATCGGCCAAGGCCATGATCTCGGGCGTCACCTTCTCGACGCGCGGGATCAGGGTTGCCGTGGGATCGTTGTTGGGGTTTGCGGTATAGAGGCCATCGATATCGCTGAACAAAACGCAAAGGTCGGCCTTGATCAGGCACGACACAAGCGCCGCCAAAGTATCGTTGTCGCCAAACTTGATCTGATCAACAGAAATGGTGTCGTTTTCGTTGACCACGGGAACCACGCCCAGCTCAAGCAGTCGAAGCAAGGTGTCGCGTGCGCATAGGTACGAATCGCGGTTCGACGTGGTAGCACGCGTAAGAAGGACTGTGGAGATAAGCAGCCCCTTGCGCGAGAACTCCTCGTTGTATCCGCCGAATAGGATGTTGGTCCCTACAGATGCCGCAGCCTGAAGCGAGGGCATGTCGGCAGGGCGCTTGGAGTAACCCAGGATTGGGAGGGCACAGGCAATGGAGCCGCTCGACACGATAACGGGCGACCAGCCGGCGCTCCGAAGCATCACGACTTTGTCGGCAAGCTCTGAGAGATACTCACGATCGAGCACCCCTTCGTCGTTTACCAAGGTGGATGAACCGATTTTGATAACGATAACCTTGCGCTCGGACACTAGATATCCAATCCATCGTAAACGTCGTCGTGCATGCGGCTCGACTCCATCTCGAAGGTGACCTCCAGGATGGTGATCTCGTCACCGTCGCAGGCGCCCGCACGTTCAAGGGCGCTATCGAGCCCCAGGCGCTTGAAGCGATGCTGTAAGAAGGCAACGGCTTCGTCGTTGTCCCAATCTGTTTGGTAAACCATACGCTCAATCTGCTTGCCGGTAACGCGGAACGAACCCGGGGCGACCTGCGTGATGGTGAACTTCTTCTCGCGCTCCTCGCGACGATGCTGCCACACCTGGTCGTAGTGCTCGACACTTGCCTGCTCGCGGCGGCGCTCCTCGCGCACCTTCTCGACCATGGCACCGGCGGCCTGCTTAAGCGCCTTGATACCCTGGCCGGTAACCGCAGACACCAAAAAAACCTTAGGGTTGATAGGGCTTTTATCGATGTCCCATTCGTCACCGCCCACGGCAGCGATCGCATCAGCACGAACCTCGGCCTGCAAACGCTTGGCCGCATCCTCAGTGCCGGGCATGTCGATCTTGTTGCCCACGACGATACAGGGCCTGTCGGCCAACTCATGAGCATACAGCTCGAGTTCGCGCTTGATGATGCGGTAATCCTCGACCGGATCGCGACCCTCGTAGCCACCCGTAAGGTCCACTACATGCAAGGTCACAGCTGAACGCTCGATGTGCCTGAGGAACTCATGGCCTAAGCCCTTACCCTCATGCGCGCCTTCGATAAGGCCGGGAACGTCCGCAACGACATAATCGTAATCGTTGGTTTTAACCACACCAAGATTAGGAACGAGCGTGGTAAAAGGATAGTCACCGATCTTCGGCTTGGCCGCCGAGATGCGCGAGATGATGGAGCTTTTACCTGCCGAAGGCACGCCCACCAGGGCGGCATCGGCCATGAGCTTCATCTCCATTTCGATCCAGCATTCCTCGCCCGGAACGCCCAGCTCCGCAAAGGCGGGCGCACGGCGTGTCGGGGTGACGAAGTGACAGTTGCCCCTGCCGCCATAGCCGCCGCGGGCGACGATAACTTCCTCGCCGTCATGCGTAAGGTCGGCAACGACCTCACCGACCTCCTTGGCCTCATCGTCGTACTCGCGCACGATAGTGCCCACAGGAACCTTGAGGATCAAATCCTCGCCGGAGGAGCCGTGCATCTTTGAACCCTTACCGTGAGTGCCACGCGTAGCCTTGAAATGATGCTTGAAACGGTAATCGATGAGCGAAGAACAGCCCAAATCAGCGCGCACGATAATGTTGCCGCCACGACCGCCGTCGCCGCCATCGGGGCCGCCCTTGGGCACGTGGGCTTCACGCCTAAAAGACATGCAGCCCGCACCGCCGTCGCCGGCCTTAAGGAAAATTCGCACTTTGTCTGTGAACATAGGTGCTCCCATTTCTTGCAAACAACGCCCTGCCGTTTAGCAGCAAGGCCTTAGGAAAACTTTCTCGATTCTAAACGAAAAGCCCCCTGGCAAAGCAGGGGGCTCCAAAAAGTACGGTATGAATCCGCTTTATGCCTCGACGGCAGGACGGACGTGAACCTTGCGCTTAACGCCCTTGGTGTACTCGACGGTACCCTCGACCAGTGCGAACAGCGTATCGTCCTTACCACGGCCGACGTTCTCGCCGGGATGGAAGTGGGTGCCGCGCTGACGAACGAGAATCACGCCAGGGGTGACGTGCTCGCCTGCGAAGCGCTTGCAACCAAGACGCTTAGACTCGGAGTCACGACCATTGCGGATGGAGCCTTGACCTTTTTTATGTGCCATGTCATTCCCTCCTTAAAATCTACTCTGCGGAATCAGAGCCCACTGCGGTGATCTTGATGCGAGTGAGGTTCTGACGATGACCTTTGGTGCGCTTGTAGTTCTTGCGCTTCTTGAACTTGAAGACGATGACCTTGTCGGAGCGGAACTGCTCGATGATCTCAGCCTCGACCTTGGTCTTAGCTGCCTCGGCAGGATCTGCAACGACCTTTGCGCCGTCAACGGTTGCGATGGCGGTAAGAGCGACCTTGTCGCCGACTTCGCCCTCGAGCTTCTCGACGTTCAGGCAGTCGCCGGCCGAAACCTTGTACTGCTTGCCGCCAGTCTTAACGATTGCGTACATAATTCTCCTTGAATAAACGCATGCGATAGCTTGTTTGCGTGAAAGTAGCAAGACCACTTGCGTGCATCTGCCCTATCTGGGCTTTTGCAACGCGCGGTGGAACGTATGCACCGTCTCCGCGTATCATCGCACTTATTCCTTAGCTGCACCCAAACGGTGCAACCTGTTGAATGATACCAGAAGCTCGCGTCTTAGCAAGCCCTAGTTGTACAAATTATTGCAGGGACCGAAAGCCCTAAAACCTAGTGCGCCTGCGCCCAATTGTCGCCCGCGCTCACGTCGACCAGCAAGGGCACCTTAAGCTCCACGACGCCCTGCATCGCTTCGGCGACCATCTTGCTTAAACGCTCCACCTCGTGCTTAGGACAGCTGAAGTCAAGTTCGTCGTGAACCTGCAGCATCATCTGAGCCTCGAAGCCACCCGATTCCAGCTGCTCGGCAACCTGGACCATCGCCATCTTGATGATGTCGGCGGCAGTGCCCTGCATCGGATGATTCATTGCGGTGCGCTCGCCGAACTTGCGCTTGTTGCCGTTGCTCGAACGCAAATCGGGGATGTGCCTCCTGCGCCCAAAGAGCGTCTCGGCATAGCCCTTCTCCTTTGCCTCGGCCACCACTTCTTCAAGGAAGGTCTTGACGCCGGGATGCGCGGCGAAGTAGCGGTCAATCATCTCCTGCGCCTCGTAGACGGGGATCCCGAGACTCTTCGACAAGCCGAAGGCCTGCTGCCCGTAGACGATGCCGAAATTGACCGCTTTTGCCCGGCTGCGCATCTGCGAGGTCACTTCGTCTATGGATACGCCGAAGACGTTGGCAGCAGTGGCGGCATGGAAGTCGGCACCCGAGTTGAAGGCCTCGATCAGGGCGTCGTCCCCCGATAGATGAGCAAGAAGCCTTAGCTCGATCTGCGAATAGTCGGCCGACACGAAGACGTGGTCGGGCTTTAGGGGGATGAAGCAGCGGCGAATGGTGCGGCCGAAATCGGTACGCACAGGGATGTTCTGCAGGTTTGGATTGCTCGATGAAAGGCGGCCAGTGGTGGTTACCATCTCGTGGAAGCTCGAATGAACCAGGCCGTCGCCAGCACGCATGCGCGGCAGGGCGTCGACATAAGTACTCTTGATCTTGGCGTATTCGCGATATTCGAGCACCTTGGCAGGAAGCTCGTGGCTTTGCGCAAGATCTTTGAGCACCTTGGCGTCGGTCGAGTAGCCGGTGCGCGTCTTCTTGGCGGGTGGCAGGCCCAGCACTTCGAACAAGATATGGGAAAGCTGCTTAGGCGAATCGATATTGAAATCCTCGCCCGCAAGCTCGTAGATTTGCTCGCGCAAAGACTCAAGCTCGGCTCCCGTCTCAACCGAGATCGCAGCTAGGGCGTCAACGTCAATGGCGGCGCCAACGCGCTCCATGCACGCAAGCACGCCCACCAAAGGCGCATCGATGGAGTGGTAAACCCCGTTTGAGCCATGAGCCTCGAGCTCCTTGGCTAACTTGCTCGCCAAGACCTCGACGATGGCGGCGTCACGAGCCAAAACAAGAGCAGCATCGTCTGCGGAATCGAGCGGCAAAACGCCGAGATTTTCCTGAGCCAAGTCGGCAAGGCTCTGTTTGCCGGCATCGGAGTTGCACACGTAATTGGCCAAAGCAAGGTCGAAGAAGCTGGCGCCCATAACCTCGGGGGCGCTCAAAAGCGCAGGCTCGGACGAATCGCTTGGGAAGGCGCGCTTGATGGTTTCTTTAGCATCGTGGCAGTTGAAAGTAGTGCCGCGCACGATGTCGGCGATGGCGGATGCAGCCTCATCGCCAGTGAAGATGGCAGTGCCCCTGTCTTCGGGCAAATGAACCGCAAGCGTCAGGCTCGTCTCGAAGAGGGAGGCCTGCCCCGACTCGGACCAGGCAAGTGAAAGCTCTGCGTCTTGCGCAAGCAGGGAATCGAGCGCGGTGCGCGCCTCGGCCCCGCGAACAAGCGGCTCCCACTTCGGCAGATCGACCTGGATTGCGGGCGCCGATCCGGTTCCGGCGAAGCTTAAAACCTTACCCAAATGCGACACCATGCGGTATTCGCCAAAAGCCTCGAACACGCGCGCGGGGTCGAAGCTCGGCCAGGAGATCTGCTCGATGTCGAGCTCGAAATCGGCATCGCGCACGATGGTTGCAACCTGACGAGAAAGGAAGGCCGCGTCCTTGTTGTTGGTGAGGTTCTCGAGCTGCTTGCCCTTAAGATCGCCCAAGTTATCGTAGATGCCCTCGATGCTGCCATACTTTGCCAAAAGCTTGGCCGCGGTCTTGGCACCGATGCCCGGCACGCCGGGGATATTGTCGGAAGAGTCGCCCATGAGACCAAGGAAATCAGGGAATTGCGCAGGTGTAACGCCATAGCGCTCAAACACCTCTTCGGGACCGTACACGGCGATATCGGTAATGCCGCGCTTGGTGGTGACGATGCGCGTAAGATCGCTGGAAAGCTGGTAGGCGTCCTTGTCTCCCGTAACCAGAAGGCTCGTGTAGCCAAGCTTCTCGCAACGCGCCGAAACCGTACCCAGGATATCGTCGCCCTCCCAGCCGGGCAGCGCGACCACCGGGATGTTCATGGATTCAAGAAGCTTCTCGATCACCGGAAACTGAGCTTTCAGGTTTGGGTCCATCGGCGGGCGCGTGGCCTTGTATTGCTCCAGCGCCTCGGTGCGAAATGCCGGGCGCCCCTTATCAAAGGCGCAAACGATGGCATCGGGGCTTGAAATCTCGATGAACTTTATAAGCATGGAAAGGAAGCCAAAGGCCGCGTTCGTGGGAGTTCCATCCGGCGCAACCATGGAAGGCGGCACAGCATGAAAGGCACGATGCATCAGGGAGTTTCCGTCGATAACGGCGATCTTCTTTGACATGTAAGGCTTCCTCTCGAATTCAAATCAGCCGAAATTATACCGCGCAAAGGCAAGCACTGCGCAAAGGCCGGTGAAGCCTCTCAAGGGCAACCCACCCAAGATTACGGATAAGCCTGCTAAAAGCTTGCAGCTGGCATGCCGAGGAACCGGAAACCCCGAAATCATGCGCATCGAAGCACCCTTGCGCCCCATCAAAAAAACAAGCAGCCCTCCCCCGAACCAAGGAAGAGCTGCTTGAAGATTTGCAGGTGCGTTGCGGCAAAGAAGCGCACAAGGGCATGCAACCCGAAACTAGGCGCTCCAGAGATAACCGACGCCGCGGACGGTCTCAAGATGCTGAGAGAGCTCGGGGCCGAGCTTGGCGCGAACACGACGAACGTGAACGTCGACGGTACGGCTACCGCCGAAGTAATCGAAGCCCCATACGCGGCGAAGAAGCGCATCGCGCGAATAGGTGCGCCCCGGATGCGTTACCAGGAAGGCCAAAAGCGCGTACTCCAGATAGGTGAAGTCAACGGGCTCGCCGCCAACAGTAACCTGATAGGTGGCCAGATTGATGGCCATGGAATCGACCACGATGAAATCGCTTGCAGAGCTTTCGTTGCCGGGCCACAAAAGCTGGCGGATACGTAGCGAGCACTCCTCGGAGCTGGCGCCGTGCACGACGAAGTCGGAGTTCAGCTGCACAGGCAGACGGAAGTTACCCAGGTTCTCTTCGGGAACGATAACCAAGATGGAAGATCCACCGTCGTCAACCAAGGTCTGCTCGACCGTGGAGAGGGCAGAAGCCGCCTCGGCGCCGTTAGCCTCGTAAATAACCAGATCGTAAGAAGGATTCTCGCTGATGATCTTCTTGAACTGCAAAGAAGATCCAGCGGTCACGTCGACGTCCAGGCCGCTCAACACGGCTTGGAACTTATGCGCATTATCAAGGCTGTCGGCGATGAATATGACGTTTTTGCGTTGCATTCCTACTTCCCTCCTAGATTACCGGCAGATAGTGCTCGCGTTCCCAAGAGGAAACATGCTGTTGGTATTCGTTCCATTCGCGGCGCTTAGCCTCAACCAAGAAGCCGTGGATGTGCTCGCCCAAAACTTCCTTCATCAGCTCGGAGGAAGCGAAAATCTCAACGGCTTCGCCCAGGTTATCGGGAAGAGACGGGATTCCCCTTTCGTTAAGCTCCTGACGCGACGCCTCGGCCAAGTCGGGATCGTCGATGGGGTCGGAAAGCTCAAGCTCCTCCTCGATGCCCTTCAGGCCTGCGGCGAGCATGACAGCGAAGGTGAGATAAGGATTGGCCGAAGGGTCGGGATTGCGCAGCTCAACGCGGCAGGCCTCTTCCTTGTTGGGCTTGTAGCCGGGGATGCGAATGAGCGTATAGCGGTTATTGCGCGCCCAGCTAACCGAGACAGGCGCTTCGATGCCAGGGACAAGACGCTTGTAAGAATTGACGCTGGGGTTGGTGATCAAGCAGAACTCGCGCGCGTACTTAAGCAAACCGGCGATGTAGTGCTTGGCAAGCTTGGACAGGCGGAAGCCCTGAGGATCCTCGGGGTCGAAGAACAAGTTGTTGCCGTCCTCGTCGAAGAGGCTCTGGTGAACATGCATGCCCGAACCCGGCGCGGACGAAAGAGGCTTGGGCATGAACGAGGCGAACTGCCCGTGCTGCAAGGCAACCTCTTTGACGACCATCTTGTAGGTCATCACGTTGTCGGCCATGGTAAGCGCGTCGGCATAGCGAAGGTCGATTTCCTGCTGGGAGGGGCCGCCCTCGTGATGCGAATACTCAACGGGAATGCCCATATGCTCGAGCGTGAGGATGGTGTCGCGGCGAAGGTCGCTTGCGGAGTCGAGAGAGGTGAGGTCGAAGTAGCCGCCGCAATCGATGGGAATGGGCTCGCCGGTGGCGGGGTCGGTATCGAAGCCCGAAGGGGTGCCCTCGGAGTTTCGGAAGTAATAGTACTCGAGCTCGGGGCCGACATTCATGATGTAGCCCTTTTCGGCGGCACGAGCAACCATGCGACCAAGCACCGCACGCGAGTCGCCGTCGAAGACCTCGCCCTCGGGGGTGCGCACCGTGCAGAACATACGCGCGACCGCGTTCTTGTTGGGACGCCAGGGAAGAATCTGGAAAGTGGATGCTTCAGGGAAGGCAACCATGTCGGACTCGGACTTGGACGAAAAGCCGCGAACGCTGCCGCCATCGAAGCCCATGCCTTCCTCGAAGGCGTGCTCCAACTCGCTTGGAATAACCGCGAACGATTTCATGTGGCCAAGGACGTCGCAGAACCAGAAACGAACGAAGTGGACGTCGCGGCTCTTGACGGTCTTTAAGACGAAATCCTGATCAGGGCTTGTAGCCATAGCACTCCCCTTTGCAATGCGTCTGAAAAATTTCCTAAAGCATGATTATATAGCTACTTGTTTCATTCGTATTTCAACGAATTTCGGGCGAAACCCTCGCTCAGCAAGGGGTTCGCCCGAAAGGGAGCACGAAGCGTAGCAAAAGGAGCGAGCCACGCGCGCTATCGCCAGATGCGGTAATAGGCGTTTTGCCAATCTAGAGAATTGGACAAGTAAGGGTCGCCCGCAACGAAATAGCGCGGCCAACGATAACGGAAATAGGCGCGCTCCTGCTCGAAGCGCAAACGCTGCTCGTCGGTAACCAGGCGCTCCGGGTTGGTGGAGCGATGGTCGTAGGCCTCAACCTGGGGGCACAAAACGCAACGATAGCCATGTTTAGCCGCCTGAAGGCAGAAGTCTGCATCGGCTAAGCCCATGCGGAAGCGTTCGTCGAATCCACCCACCTTGTCGAAGGCCTCACGCGAAACCATCATGCAGTTCATCGACACCGCGCTTACCTCGGAAGGAGCGGCGAAGCGGTTGAGATAGCCTGTGCGCGTGCGCGGCAAACCGGCGCCCGCGAAACCAGCACCACCGTTGACCCCGATGATGGTGCCCGCGTGGGCGATCGTGTCATCGGGAAGAAGAACCTTGCCGCCGACGATGCCGACACCGGGAACCAAACACTCCAACACCATGGTGGTCAGGGCGTCAGCGCTCACCAGCTCGGTAGCCGCATCAAGGAAAAGCAGGTGCGTACCCGTGGCGCGCTTGACCGCAGCATTGGCCAGGCTCGAGCGCGACAAAACGCCATCGTAAGCAACCACCTCGGTATCGGGGTGAGCCTTCTTTATCTCGGCATGCAGCTTCGCAGCAGCACGCTTATCGGGAGAGGAATCGGCGATTACCAGCTGGAAAGGCAGCATCTCCTCAGCCTTGAGCAAGCGCTCGACGCCTAAGCTCAGGCGCTCCAGGTTATCGGCACCGAACATCACGATGGAAATGCGCGGCGCGGGGTTAGGCAGATGGTAGGTGGCCGACATGCCGTAAGGGGTGGAGACGACCGTCGCCTGACGGCCCAAGCGACGCAAATGCTGGGCCAAGGCCTTGCGGCTCCCCCGAGTGGCGCTGGCAATGCGCCCCTCGTTAAGCGCTACGAGCGGCGCATCTGTGGCATCCACATCTTGCACGTGGTAGAGCACGTTGCTCACGCGGCAGAACACCGCGCCAAGCTCCCATGCCTTGAGCAGAAGATCGTGCATGAAGCCCTCGCTTGCGAAACCGCGCGCCTCGGCAACCGTCCTTACCACTTCGGAGGAAAACAGAACGAAGGGCCCGACATAGGGATAAGCGCGCAGGAAATCGGGCGCGCAGACAGGTTTGAGCTCAGGAGCGTACAGGTTGCCCCGCACGTCAAGATGATCGTGATCGCAGTAGAGGACTATAGGGTCTTCGCCTAAGCTTGCGGCGACCGATGCCATCTGGTCGGGAATGCCCGCACCGGCGCGCTGGCCGCTCCAGCCGCTCGTCCAAAAATCACCGCGGGAGTCGATGGGCTCGTTAATTTTACGCACGAAGAAGAACAAGGCCTCGGGCGCAAGCACCACCGAAGGATGCAGCACCGCACGGTAGGACCCACGCGCCTGCATCAGGCCCGTGGCCATACAGGTAGCGTCGTCGGTATCCTCCGAGACGGCGATCCTCACCAGGCGCGGATCGCCCGCCCATGCGCTCAGCAGGCCATCGTAGGAATACTCCTGCGGGCACTTATCGACGATGACGACCTCGAACAAGTCGTAGCTCTGGCGCAAAAGAGCGTCCAGCGCAATGAAGGCAGGCTTGCGATCAACCGGCGCCAAAGGAACAACCAGCGAAATCAATGGTTCGTAAGGCAAAGAGGTCTGGCGCTGCACCTCAAGCTCCGAGAGCGTGGCACGATGCTGGTAATACCACAGCGGGTACTCCTCGTCGTAGGTGGCGTCGGCCAGCTGGCTTTCGGTACGATCGCGCAAAGGAACGTAGGTTTCGTCGCAGAAGCGCGCAAAGCCGCCCTCGATGAACTCGGAGGCGTCATAGACCTTCACGCAGAAATCCTTGTTGCCGCGCGGAACGCGCACCGAGAACTCGATGCGCAGATGCTCGTCGTCGCCAATGCGCACAGCGGGCACCACTTCGTCGACGAGCGGATAAACAGGCAGATCAAAGCCATGACCGCGATTGTCCAAGAAATCGACCATCACATCGGCGTCGGGAACGTTGGGCATGTCCACAAGCATGCGGACCACGATTTCATCGCCATCGTCCACCGCCGAAGTGAGGTAAACGTTCATGCGGCCGGCAGAGTACTCGTGCTCGATGTCGAGCATCTGGCTTACCAGATCGTTGCGAACGAACTGATTGAAACGCGAGCGCCAACCGACGCTGTTAAGCTCGACCGTCAAATGGCCACGCGACACAGGCTTGTCGCTTGCGCCGAACTCCTCGAAATCAAGGTCGATCTCACGCAGGGCGAAGTGCGGCATGACCACGATGAAGTTAGCCTGGGAGTGCCCGTCGGCCGGATGGAAGGGCAAAAGCAACGAAGGGATCTCGGAGCCGTCTTTAGCATGAGCCTGAACGCCCACCACGGCATCGTCGATCAGGCGATCGACCACCATCTGCAAATAAATTTTCCCATCACCTAAACAGGTGGATTCCAAACGCACGTTCATCGATTAATGCCTTAGCGCGTAATAGGGGCTGTCGGGGTCGAGATTGGGGTTGAAGAAAGGGTCACCCTCGACGAAAAGCTCAGGCCACAGATACTGCATCAGCGAAGCCTCGCGGCGCATCTTGATTTGCTGCGACAGAGAAATCACGTGAATGCGCGAAAGGCCGCGGAAATGCCCCAGCACCGCATACGGGGTGAACACCGTATACAGGCCAAGCTCGCGCACCTTCAAGCAAAAGTCGATGCCGGCATAGGCCGTGGTGAGCTCGGTAGTAAAACCGCCCACCTGATCGAAGACGCTGCGGGAAACCATCATGCAGTCCTCGGCCACAGCAGTGACATTCTGCGCAACCACGGCGCGATTCAAATAGCCATGCCACGAGCCGGGCATGAACCTGAACAAGGGCGTGGTAACGTTGCCGCCGCCCACCGAAACACCGGCATGGTCGATCGTACCGTCGGAGAAGAGACGCTTGGGGCCGACGATGCCCGTTTGCTCGGACTGGAAGTAGCCCAGAAGCGTCTCGATGAAGTCGTCGCTCATGACGCGCGTGTCGTCGTTCAGGAACAAAAGGTAGGCACCTTTGGCATGAGCCGCCGCCAGGTTGTTGAGCGCGGCAAGGCTGCGCTCGGAGCTTGAAAGCACCGACAGGGAATCGTAGCGCTCGGCAAGCGCGACGATGGCTCCGTCGCTTGAATCGTCGCCATCGCTTCGATTGACGACGATGACCTCGAAGTTGCGGTAGGTCGTCTTGGTGTAGAGGGAGCGCAGGCACTGGGCAAGCTGGTCGACGTCGTTCTTGGTGATGATGACGATAGACACCAAGGGGCTGTCGGCCACCACATGACGCACGCGGAAATGCAGAGGAATGCTCGTGGGCAGAACCTCGGCGGTGAAGCCCATACGCTTGCAATGGTTCACAAGCACCTTACGGTGTGCCTCTTGCTCGACGTCGTCGAAGGCCTCGGGGTCAAGAGCGCTCATCACCGCATAACGGCGATGGCACAGCACGCGAGGCACATGGGAAACACGACGGGCGTTCTCGGTCAGCCTGAGGATGAAATCGTAATGGACCGACCTCTCGGTAGCGCCTTGAAGCTCGCCCACCTCGTAGGCCAAGCTCGAACGAACCGCGAAGAAATCCTGGATATAGTTGCAGGAGCGCAGAAGTTCGGGCGAGAAGCCGGGCAAAAACACCGGGTCGAAGTGAACGCCGTCGGCATCGAAGGTGTCCAGGTCGGCATAAACTACGTCAACCTCGGGGGATTCGTTGATTGCACGAGCAAACTCAAACAGAGCATCGGGCGAAAGCGTGCTTGCGATATCCATCGAAACGACGAAATCACCCTCGGATGCCGCCAAGCCTGCCTGGAAGGCGCTGATGCGCGTGCTACCCTCGGGCACGTCCAACACGAAGATGCGTTCGTCCTTGAAGGCCGACACCAAATCGTCCAGCTCGGTATGCAAGCTGTCGGCGTTAACCAGGATAAGCTCCCAGTTGGCGTAGCTTTGGGTGACAAAGGAAGACACCAGATCGTGCACGTAATGGGTCTCGGCGTTGGTGGCGTTGACGATAACGCCGAAGCTGGGCGTTTCCTCGAAGTGGCATGAGACCTGCTCCAAAAGCGTAGGCAGGTCGGCACGATGGCCGGCGAACCACTCGTCATAACCAGGGTCCTCGTCGGCGGCCATGGTAACAAGGGCGGTTTCACGCATAAGACGATAGAGACTCTTCGGACTGAGCACCGCAAAACCGGGGGCAACATTACCCACCGTGTCGGTTGCGCACAAGCAAAGCCTGGGTTCGGCGCGATCGATTTCAAAGCTCACAACCATATGACGGCGGTCGTACTCGCCGAAATCGGGGGCGCGGGTGATGGAATCCTCGATGACCTTGGCTTCGAAGGGCAAGGCTTGGCCACGATCGCCCAAGAAGTCATATTCAATCGTGCTTTGCTCGTGATACGGCATCTCAACCTGAGCTGAAACAAGAACGCTTTTTTCAAGCTCGACGGCGCGCACAAACTCAATCTGAATTCGATCGTGGACAAAGCGCCCATCAAGGCTGCGGATCGACTCAAGGTTGGCATGGTTGGTGCGCTGCCCCACGAAAGACAGCAGCCCAAACGAGGCCTGATCAATCGTCTTCGTGCACACATCAACCGCCGAACCCGACGAATCGATAGCACGGAACTCAAGCACCCAACGACGCACCCTCATCCAAGGAAGAACGATGACGAACAGGCGGATACCCGCGGTGTTCTTGGTGTGGGCAAGCATCATGCCGCTTTCATCGTTGGCAAGCGAGCCGTCGCGCAAAACGGCCTCGACCTCAAACGGGTCGCTTGGGTTGCAGAAGGGGAAGGAATCGGAAGGGATGCGGGCGCCTTCCTCGGTGGAAGCAGCCAGAACGACCGGCAAATGCTCATCGTAACCGGTGATCTCGGTCAGGATATAGGCTTTGTCGCCGTGACGGCGCATAAGCTTGAACTGGACTTCCATCCATTCCCCTTCCCTATCAGAAAAGTTAACAGATGCTCATTATCCGCCCAATGAGCGCGCGCGTTGGAGGAAAACCCAAAAGTACTTGAAAACATACAAAAGGAGGACACGGCAAAAGGAAACCGTCGCCCTAAAAGACTTGGGAGAAGAAATGAAAAGAGCCCGGGGAAACCCGAGCTCGCGAAATCAATGGTGCCCCGTACGAGAGTCGAACTCGTCTCTGCACCTTGAAAGGGTGCCGTCCTAGCCGATAGACGAACGGGACAAAGGCTGCTTAGCAGCTTGATGATTATTACAAAGGCTTAGAGATTTTGCAAGAAGAATTTTGCCTCATGCTCGTCCATCACCCTAAGGCCTTTTTCGCGCATCATCCCCGCTGCAAGCCCGTCCCCTTCAACCAGGGTCCCCGTGAAAGACCCGTCGTAAATCTTGCCGGTGCCGCACGAAGGGCTCTTGGCTTTCAGGATGGCGCAAGTACAAGCTGCATCAAGGGCTTTCTTTGTTGCCGCACGCGAGCCGGCCAGGAAAGCCTGGGTGTTGTCGGTGCCCTCCGAATCGACGACACGAAGCTCGGGCGCGGCGGTTTGAATCTCGTTGGCAGGATGCGGGATCGAAAGCCCGCCCATGACCTCGGGGCACACGCGCACGACCTCGTGACCGGCAAGAAGAGCAACCAGTTCATCGTCCCCTTTGGAGCGCCCATCATAGCGACAAGGCACCCCAAGCAAACATGCGCTCACCGCTATCTTCATGCAAACCTTCTTTCACGCTCGTGCGCCGGGCCTTAGGGCGGGCCAGCACCGAGACTCCCCGAACCGCGCGCTGGTTTTACCAAAGCGTGTGTTGGCCTTTGCTGCGCCCTAAGCCATTAGGCCTTATACTGCCGGTTATCATGCTGCCTGGCTTCTGGCTCCGTTTCTTTTTTGGTCCCCTAGTTTAGCCCACGAAGCCCACTCCCTGCTCAGGCAAACCGAAATCACCCAGCGCGCAGGACCCCTCAGCAGGTCCTAGCCGAAGTTGCCGGAAACGTAGCGCTCGGTGCGCTCGTCTGTCGGGTTTTCGAAGATCTGCTCGGTCGAGCCGTACTCCACTAAATCGCCCATCAGGAAGAAGGCGCAACGGTCGGCGATGCGCTGCGCTTGCTGCATGTTGTGGGTAACCATGACGACGGTGTACTTCTTTGCCAGCTCACGCGAAAGCTCTTCGATCTTGCCTGTGGAGATGGGGTCGAGGGCCGAGGTGGACTCGTCCATCAAGAGCACGTCGGGCTCCACCGCCAAAGCACGTGCGATGCACAAACGCTGCTGCTGGCCACCCGACAATCCCAAGGCAGAGCTTTTCAGGCGATCTTTGACCTCGTCCCAAATAGCAGCGCCGCGCAGAGAGTTTTCGACGATTTCGTCAAGGCTGGCGCGATCGTGAATGCCATGCGTGCGCGGGCCATAGGCGATGTTGTCGTAGATGCTCATCGGGAAAGGATTTGCCTTCTGGAACACCATGCCAATCTGCCTGCGCAGCCAGGTGACATCGATGTCGTCGTCGAAGATATTCTTGCTGTAGTACTTGATCTCGCCCGTGATCTTGACGGAAGGTACCAGGTCTTGCATGCGATTGAGCGTCTTCAAGAAAGTAGACTTGCCACAACCAGAAGGCCCGATAAGAGCCGTGATGCGATTGCGCGGGATCTGCATGTTAATACCATGCAGGGCATGATTGTCGCCGTACCAAAGGTTAAGATCGCGTGCCTCAAGAATCGAGGGCTGAGTTCGGTCCAAAACCGGTTCGCTCATATAGCTTAGCTCCTTAAAAATAGGATGAGATTTGATCAGGCGTCCGCCGCCTGAATGATTCAAAGTCGAACAATACGCATGCTTGCCGGCGGCTCGAAGCGGCTCCGCCATGAAGTTTCACCAGGCTTCGCTCATACCGCCAGCGCGCGATGCGTTAATCCTTCTTCAACCTGTTGCCGACGAACTTCGCAAGGAAGTTGATGCAGAAGGCCAGGCACAGAAGAACGAAGGCGATCGCGAAAGCGACGTCAATCTCGCCGCGCTCGGAGGCGTACACGTAAAGCGCAACGGTCAAGGTTGCCGAGGACGAGGTGAGCGAGGTGATGAAATCGTTCAGCACCAAACCGAAGCCTGCGGTGAACAGCAGAGCCGCCGATTCCTCGATCACACGCCCAATGGCCAAGATGCAGCCCGACAGGATGCCGTTGATGGAGCTGGGCAGCACGACCGTGCGAATGGTGCGCCACTTGCCCGCACCAAGCGCCTGGGCGCCCTCGCGATACGCATCCGGCACCGAGCGCAGCGCCTCCTGCGTGGTGCGCATGATGGTGGGAATGGTAACCATGACCAAGGTAAGACCACCGGCGAGGATGCCCTGCTTCAGGCCAAGGAACTGGACAAACATCAGCATGCCCACCAGGCCGAAAACGATGGAAGGGATGCCTGCCAGCGTTTCGGTGGCAAGCTCAATCAACGCGACGAGCTTGCGATTGGTGGCGTACTCGGTTAAGTAAACCGCCGCGCCCACGCCCAAGGGCAAAACGATGCACATGGCAACAACGATCAGGTACAGCGTGTTCAGGATGTTGGGCAAGATGCCGATAGTGCCCGCACGGTAGCTCGTCTGCGTGCTAAGAAGATCCCAGGTGATGCAAGGGATTCCGCGATAGGCAATGTAGCCGATGATCAGCAGGAGCAAAAGAGCAGTGGTAAGACCCGCGCCCCACACCAAGATCTTGGCGCCGGCGTTCCAGAGCTTGCGCTTGGCGGAAATTCTCTCACCCTGCGGAACGGGCGTGTTGGCCGCATCGACAACGGACACGGGTAAAGGCATACCCTTGGCCGGGGCGCCGGACCAGGCACTTTTAAGATTCGCGCTTTGCATGGCTTTAGGCCCTCCTTTTCACGAACACATTGAGGAAGACATTGATCATCAAGATGAACAGGAACAGCACCAAACCGATGGAGAACAGAGCCTCGCGCTGCAGCGAACCGGCGGCCGCGTACGACATCTCGGAGGCGATTGCCGTGGTCATGAAGCGCACTGGATCTAGCAGGCCTGGCATGTTGGCAACGTTGCCGGAAACCATGATGATCGCCATTGCCTCGCCGATGGCGCGGCCAACGCCCAAGACGATGGCGGCCGCGATGCCGTTCTTGGCAGCGGGCAGGCTTACGCGAAAGAAGGTCTCCATGTCGGTTGCGCCCAGGGCAAGCGACGCCTCTTCATACTCCGAGGGGACGGCCGCAAGAGCCGTTTCGGACACGTTGATAATCGAGGGCAAGACCATAATGGTCAAAACGACGATAGCCGCCGCCAGGGTGGCGCCGCTCGTAAGGTTGAAGAGCGCCTGGATGGCCGGCACCAGGACGATCATGCCCACCAGGCCGTAAACCACCGAGGGGATGCCCGCCAGCAGCTGAACGGCGGAGCGCACCACGGCCGCCATCTTGGGAGGCGCGACCTTCGCCAAGAAAATCGAGGTCAACACGCCCAAAGGAATGCCCAGTAGAACCGCTCCCGCCGTACCGTAGATGCTTGTCAGGATGAAGGGCAAGATGCCATACGCTGGATCGGTTGAATTGGTGGGAGCCCAGGTTTCACCCAGCAGAAAGTCGACCAAACCGATCTTCTGAATTGCGGGGATACCCGAAACAACCAGGTAAACCGAGATGCAGAGGACAAAACCCACCGAGATGAGCCCGCATAAAGAAAACAGCGCTTTCACGCTGTTTTCCAATGCGGCTCTCTTATTTATTCGAGCCAAGGTTATCTCCGTCTACTTGGTTACGGGAACGCAGCCAGCCTCGGTGATAAGGTCGGCGGCATCAGCGGAAGTTGCGTAATCGAAGAATGCCTGTGCGGCCTTGGAAAGCTCGGTGCCGTCCTTGGTCACCAGATTGAAGGGACGCTGGATCTTATAGGTGCCATCAGAGATGGTGTCCTCGGAGATGGTAACGCCCTCGACCTTCAGGATCTTGATGCCCTTCTGGTCTTTAACGGAAGCGTAGGACGCGTAACCAATAGCGTTCTTGGAGTTCTGAACAGCCTGGATTACAGCGCCGGTGGAAGTGAGCTCCTGAGAAAGCTTGCAAGAATCCTCGGTACCGGTGATGGATTCAAAGCCGTCGCGAGTGCCGGAGCCTGCCTCGCGGCCGATGACGGCGATGTCGGCGTTGCTGCCGCCAAGCTTGCTGAAGTTCTTAACCTTGCCGGTGAAGATGCTGGCGATCTGCTTGATGGTGAGGTCGTCAAGGTCGTTCTTCTCGTTGACGATGATCGCGATGCCATCCTTTGCGATGGTGGTAGCGGTAAGGCCGGTCTCCTCGCTCTTCAAGTCGCGAGAAGCCAAACCGATGTCTGCGGTGCCGTTGCCAACGGACTCAATACCCGTACCGGAACCGGTTGCGTCATAGGTGACGGTAACGCCGGAGTTATCGCTCATGAACTGCTCGGACAAAGAACCGATGACTTCTTCCATGGAAGTGGAGCCGTTGGTGGCAACCGTTCCGGAAAGAGATTCGGAGTCGCTGCTGGAGCTGCTGGAGCTGCCGCCGGACGTAGAGCTGCAACCTGCCAGGGCGAATGCGCCCATAAGGGCCAGGGCGAACGCTGCCGCTAGAACACTTTTTGCTCGCATGAATTTCCTTTCTTCGTACATCTGGCTGCAAACTTGCAGCCGGCGCGCTCATGCTTCTTGCGCGCAAACCCATTTAACGAAAGGAAAGAGAGGCTCGCGTAACGCCTCGGTCAAGATGCGGCAAAGCGATACAGCCGATTTATCAAGACTTCGTCAAGGAAGTAAGAAGGAGGAAAAGCTGCAGCGGGGCGAGATTCCACAGCATAAAAAACAGGCCAACACGTTTTGCCGTGCTGGCCTGCTAGAACATTTGGTGGAGCATAGGGGGATCGAACCCCTGACCTCATGGCTGCCAGCCATGCGCTCTCCCAGCTGAGCTAATGCCCCAAAAGCAGAATTTATAATACCTGACTCACAAAAACCGTCAAGCGATTTTTTCGGTTTTTTGAAAATTCCAGGTAAGGCAAAAAACCACGAAGAGATTTACGCCATCTGGACAGGAGAGCCCTGACCCTCGATCTTGCGAGAAGCGTAGAAGGTGACGCCACCGAAGACCTCGGCGATAGAGTGATCGTGATCGGTGCCGGGAATGAAAGGATCGTTGACGAACTCGGTTACCGTAGGCAGAAGCTGGCTGCAATCGACGAAGTGGCCCTTTTCGTTGAGCTGATTGGTATCCTGCGCGCGCCAATAGATGTCGTTCGCGTCGGTGAGGTAATAGGTGTTCTCACCGTAAGACATGAAAGCGGAATGCTCGGTGCGCAGATGCTCTACCAGCTGATCGAGGTTTTCGAATTCCAATGGCTCGGTGGACATCCTTCCCATAAAGGGCTCCCTTCATACGTAGATTCAAGAAAAAGCCGCTCGCGGCGGCAATGCGGTACCTTGCGCACCATAGTAACAGTATTTCCCGGCAGCGCTTGCTTTACCGACAGCGTTTACGTTCTTAATTCTTCCTGCTGGGATCTAGGCGTGTTGATCGTAGGATGTCGCGCGGGCGCAGCGCGAATTCAGTGGTGATGGCATACAAGTGCATGCCCTTGTTGGCCATATCCACAGGAACCTGATCGTAATCGGCCAGACGCTCGCAAGGAAGCTCGTCGATCGGCGAGAGCTTGCGAGCTTGGGGCGAATCGAACGAATCAGCCGAGGCGGCAGCCTTAGGAGCGCCGCCCTTATCTGGGTGGGCCGAAGCACGCGCTACCGCTAAGGCTTGCGCGTCTTGACTTGCACCCTGCTTCTCGAACAGCTCGGCAAGCTCGCGAATCTCGACCTTTTCCACAGGCGCATCGGGACTTAAAAGCTCCAACACCTCGCCTTCGCGGAAACGGTTGCGGCAACGTACGATAACGCGGTAGCGCTGATTATCCAGCGCCTCGCAAGCACGAACCTCGCCCACCCAATCGTTGAGCTGCACGTAAGTATCGGCGTCGTCGGTTTGCTCGGCATCGCCGAAGTAGAAGCCGGTGGAGTAAGGACGGTGGCTGATCTTCTCGAGCTCGGAGGCCCAGCGCTCGGCCGGATCGCCGTCAAGAACATGACGGTACGCGTTGACCACGGTCGCCACATAGAAGGCCTTCTTCACGCGACCTTCGATCTTGATGGAATCGACGCCCGCGGCCGCAAGCGCATCCAAGTGTGCCAGCATGTTGAGGTCCTTCGAGTTCATGATGTAGGTGCCCTGCGCGTCTTCCTCGATGGAAAAACGCTCGTCGGGGCGCGACTCCTCCACCAGCTCGTAACGCCAACGGCAGGGCTGCACGCAATTGCCCTGGTTGGCGGCGCGACCCACCAAGTGATCGCTGATCAAGCAACGTCCCGAGATCGCCATGCACATGGCGCCGTGGACGAAAACCTCAAGCTGCATGTCGGCGGGCAATTCGCGCTTGAGGTCGGCGATTTCGCTCAAGGACATCTCGCGTGCACAAACCACCCGACGGGCACCAAGCTGGTACCATGCCAGGGCGGCAGCCGCGTTGCTGATGGACGCCTGGGTGGAAACGTGAACCTCAAGCTCGGGCGCATGCGCGCGGATTGTTGCCAAGACGCCCAGATCGCTCACGATCACCGCGTCCACGCCGGCATCACGAATGGCCCGCGCATAAGCAGGAAGATCAACTAAGTCTTTATCGTGCGCATAGATGTTGCAGGTCACATGCACCTTGACGCCGTGATCGTGCGCATAGGCAACCGCACGCGGCAGCTCCTCAAGCGAGAAGTTGGACGCACGCGTGCGCAGGCCATACTTATCGCAGGCCAAATACACCGCATCGGCACCGAAGTGAATAGCGTAGGCAAGCTGCTCCATGCCGCCGGCAGGAGCCAAAAGCTCAGGTTTGCGCAGTTCAGCCACCCTTTAGCCTTACGCCTTCAAAGCCTTGGCAACAGCATCGACGACATCGTCAAGCGCAACGGGGACCTTTTCGCCCTCGGCGCGACGCTTGACCTCGACCTCGCCGTTCTTCAAGCCGCGCTTGCCCAGAACCACCTGCACGGGCCAACCGATAAGATCGGCATCGGCAAACTTAAAGCCAGCACGAGCATCGCGATCGTCGATAACGACCTCGAAGCCAGCTTCGGCGAGCTTTTCAGCAAGCTCGTTTGCGGCAGGCTCAACCAGATCGTCGCCCATGCTCAAAGGAATGACGACAACCTCGGCAGGCGCAATGGCAGCAGGCCAGATGATGCCGTCCTCGTCGTGGCATTGCTCAACAGCAGCGGCAAGGCTGCGCGAAACGCCCCAGCCGTAGCAGCCCATGACGAAGGGCTTCTCGGTGCCGTCCTCGGCCATGTAGGTAGCATCCATGGCAGCCGAGTACTTGGTACCCAGCTTGAAAATCTGGCCAACCTCGATGCCACGCGCAAGTTCAAGAGGCTTGCCGCACACGGGGCAGGAATCCCCTTCGGCAATCTCGCAAAGCTCGCCCCAGGTATCGACCGTGAAATCGTGGCCGAGCTTAGCACCCACGTAGTGGAAGCCGTCCTCGTTTGCGCCAACGACCCAAGCAGGAACCTCGGCCAAGCTGGAGTCGGCGGCAATCTTCACGCCAGCAGGCAGGCCAACCGGACCCATGGAGCCCTTAACCAGGCCCGACTCCTGCATCTCCTCATCAGTTAGAGGCTCAAAGCCGCTGATCAGCTGGCTTGCTTTAAGCTCGTTGACCTCGTGATCCCCAGGAACGAACAAAACCCATACCGTGCCTTCGGCATCCTTGCCGCTAAAGGCCTTAACGGTTGCCGACTCGTCGCATTTAAGGAATTCAGCAAGCTCGGCGATGGTATGCACGCCAGGCGTTGCCACCTTCTCCATGGAGTCGGCAGCGTACACGGTGGGATGAGCCTTGCCGCTGGCTGCCTCAACGTCGGCGGCATAACCGCATTCGCAGTAGGCGATCTCAGCCTCGCCGGTGTCGGCCAGAACCATGAACTCCTCGGAGCCCGAACCGCCGATCTCGCCGGTGTCGGCCTCGACCACGCGGTAGCGAAGGCCCATGCGCTCGGTGATATTGACATAAGCATCGCGCATCAAGGCATAAGAAGCATCAAGCCCGGCCTCGTCGGCATCGAAGCTATAAGCATCCTTCATGATGAACTCGCGAGAGCGCAGCAAGCCGAAACGCGGACGGCGCTCGTCACGGAACTTAAGCTGAATATGGTAGAGATTGCGAGGAAGGTCCTTGTAGGAGCGCAATTCGTTTTGCACAAGGTCGGTGATGACTTCTTCATGCGTGGGGCCCAGGCAGAACTCGTTGCCGTGGCGGTCGGTAAGGCGCATCATCTCGTCGCCGTACACGCCCCAGCGCCCACTGCGACGCCACAGCTCGGCGTCCTGGACGAAGGGCATCAGAACTTCCTGCGCCTCGTGGGAATCCATCTCCTCGCGCACGATGTTCTGAATCTTATGAAGCACGCGCATGCCCAAAGGAAGGAAGGTGTACAAGCCCGAAGCTTCCTTGCGGATCATGCCGGCGCGCACCAGCAACTTAGCCGAAGCGATGTCTTGATCGCTGGGGGTTTCCTTCAGGGTGGGCGCATACAGCTTGGTCATGCGCAGAATTGCATGTTTACTCATTGAACCTTCTCAATCTCTTCGAACAGGGCTTCAAGAATATCGGCCTCGGCAACCTTTCGCAAGGTTTTGCCGTGGGCGAAAATAAGGCCCACGCCGTCGCCGCAAGCAACGCCCAAATCGGCGTCGGCAGCCTCACCGGGACCATTTACCACGCAGCCCATTACGGCTACCTGGATTGGCTTGTTGACGGCTTGCAAATGCTCTTCAACCTGCTTGGCCAGAGCAATCAGATCGACCTTGCAGCGACCACAGGTGGGGCAACTCACCAGCTCGGGGTTGCGACGGCGAAGCCCCAGGGCGCCAAGCAAGGTCCAACAAGCGCGCACCTCTTCGGCGGGGTCGTCGGTCAGGCTGATGCGCATGGTGTCGCCGATGCCCTGCTCCAACAGGATGCCCAGACCGCTGGCGCTTTTAATCAAACCCTGGAACAGGGTGCCGGCCTCGGTCACTCCGATATGCAGCGGCACCCGCGGCAGCTCGCGCGACAAAATGCGGTAAGTGGCGATGGTGGTTGGCACGTCGTGGGCCTTAGCCGACACCACCACATCGTAAAAGCCCTGCGACTCGCAGAACTCAACGTAAGACTTTGCGGACTGCGCAAGCTTTTCGGGCAAGCTCAAGTCGGCGCGCTCGGCGATTTCTTTATCCAAAGAGCCGGCGTTGACGCCGATTCGGATAGGGATGCCCGCCTTGCGCGCAGCTTCGATCACCGGGACGGTTTTAGCGAGGCCGCCAATGTTGCCGGGGTTGATGCGAAGCTTGGCCGCACCACGGCGAGCGGCCTCGATGGCAAGCTCAGCACTGAAATGGATGTCGGCCACAACAGGAAGAGGGCTTTGCCTCACGATGGCCTCGAAATGATCGAGCGAAGCTTTGTCGGGGATAGCCACGCGAATAAGCTCGCAGCCCACCTGCGCCAAACGTTCAATCTGCTCAAGGTTCCCCTGAACATCGGCCAAGGGAAGATTGAGCATCGACTGCACCACGCAGGGCGCTCCCCCGCCAAGTGGGACGCCGCCCACCATCACCTGGCGCGTCAGCTCGTTAGGTTTTGGCATGAAACCTCCTTGATTACGTAGAACTCCAGTGTACTCCTTGCGTGAGGGCGCAGGCATTCCTGGCCGCAAATCCCCAACAAGACACGCTAGCTAAAGGCGCTAGCTCCAATTACCGAAGATAAAACGCTGGATATCCTGGTTCACCATCACGATGAACAAAAGCAAGATGAGCGCCATGCCCACATAGGAAAGAGCGTTTTGCACCTTCACGGGCACAGGGCGATGAATGATGCGCTGCACGACCTCGATAACGAAACGTCCGCCGTCCAAAGGCGGGAAGGGCAGCAGATTCATCAGGCCAAGCGAGACGCTGATGATCGCGCCGAACATCAACAGGTTCAGCACGCCGGCGTCAAGAGCCGACTTCGACATAACGGCGATGCCCACAATCGAGGTGGAATTGGAGATCGTCTCGCCCGCGGTTGCCGGGTTGAACAGCCCCACGATGGCAACCACCACCGTGCCGATGTAGCGGAAGCCCGCCGCGATTGAATCCCAGGGCGCAAGCGTCACATGCACCGTCTCGCCAGTGGAAGTGTAGGTAAGGTCCACCCCGGCAATCGAATAGATGAACACGAAAACCAAGAGCGCCAGAATGAGGTTCATCGCAGGGCCGGCGCACAAGACAACCGCGCGCTTCCAGAAGGGTTTGCTGCAGTATTGCTGCTCTTTCTCGCTCCTGAAAAACGAGGCCGGGTCGTACAGGCGACGCGGAGTGCCCGAAGCCACGTATTCGGTGGCTGGCGCTCGGTAGATGTTGTGCTTGTCGCTACGGCGAGGGCGCTCGATAGTCCCCCACTCAGAAAGCTCCTCGAGCGCAACCCAAGCTTCCTTGTCGGTGATGCCAAAGAAGTGCGCGATATCCTCAAGGTAGACCTCGCCCTGATCGTAAACGATGTCCATGATGTCGCAGCGCAGGGCCTCGGGGCTTTCGGGCTCGCCCATGCCGGTGATACGCGCGTAGCCACCCAGCGGGACGGCCGTGACACCGAACTTCGTACCCTTATGTGTGAAGCCGATGTGCGGACCGGGCAGGCCGAGCATGAACTCAGTACAGCGCATGCCGAACATGCGCGCAGTGAGGAAGTGCCCGCCCTCGTGCACGAACACAAGCACCGACAACAAAACTACCAGGATGACGATGGTGATAACGGCGTCCATGCAGCATGCCTAACGAAGCTCAGGGGCGCTGGCAGGCTCACCGGCGCAATAAGCGAAGACGCCGCTTTCCACCACGTCGGCGGCCGCTTCGCGTGCCCACGCATCAACTTCGAGCAGCTGATCTATGCTCTCGACAGCCTGCACGCCATCGGCCTCGTGAAGCTGCATGACCTTTTGCACCGTCTCGGCGATGCCTAGGTAGCTGAGCTTCTTCTTCAAGAAAGCAGCAACGGCAATCTCGTTTGCAGCGTTCATGGCGCAAGGAAGGGTGCCGCCCACCATACCCGCATGGCGAGCCAGAGCCAGGCACTTGAAGGTATCGGTGTCGGGCGCGTCGAAGTCGAGCGAGCCGAGCTTGCGGAAATCGAGCGGCTCCACAGGGGCGTCCCAGCGCTCGGGATAGCTGAGCGCATACTGAATGGGTATGCGCATGTCGGTAGTGCCAAGGTGAGCCTTAACCGAGCCATCGCTGAACTCGACCATGGAATGGATGGCACTCTGCGGCTGAACAACCACCTCGATCTTCTCGTAGGGCATGTTAAACAGGTGATGCGCCTCGATGACCTCGAGGCCCTTGTTCATGAGCGTGCTGGAATCGATGGTGATCTTGGCACCCATGTTCCATGTAGGGTGAGCCAAAGCCTGCTCGGGCGTTACGTTAGCCAAATCGGCGGCATGCTTACCACGGAAGGGGCCGCCCGATGCGGTGACCCACAATTTGCTTACCTCGCGCTCGTCCTCGCCGATGAGGCATTGGTATATTGCGCCATGCTCAGAATCGATCGGCATAAGAAAGTGCTTGAAGCCCGAGGCCTCGTCGAGGGCGCGCGCCATGGGCATAATCAGGTCGCCGCCGACGACGAGCGATTCCTTGTTGGCCAGGGCAAGAACTTTGCCTGCTTTTAAAGTCTCGTAGCTCACACGCAGGCCGGCAGCACCCACCAAGGAGTTCACCACCACGTCGACCTCGCCGAACTTGATGAGCTCGAGCATCGCCTGCTCGCCCACCGAGAAAAGTTCGGAGCCCTGAGCCTCGAGCGCCGCCAAGGTGCTGGCTGAAGCGAAGTCGGGGTTGCCCAAGGCAATGCGCGAAACGCCGAATTCGCGCGCCTGCTCCAAAAGTTCGTCGGCACGACGGCCGGCAGCCAGAGCCACGATCTGAACCTTGTCGGGGTGTCGGCGGGCAACGTCGAGCGTCTGGGTGCCGATGGAGCCGGTGGAGCCCAAAACCGCCACCTTGCGCGGGGGCTTGGCCTCGCAAGCCACGTCGGACACCAGGCTTTCGGCCGCAAGGCTAAAGAAAGGCTCATCCGCCAAATCAACAGGCGCCGCAAATGCAGAAGCGGTATCGCCCACCGCGGGTACACCTGCTTCCGTGGCGGCAAATCGCTTGTTCACTTCGTTTTCAAACTGAGACATAGCATTCTCCAAACAAACAAGAAAGCCCCTGAGCGCTCACGCCCAAAGGCTACAAAACCGTGGGGATACCGCCGGTGAGCACCAGACCCAGCGCAGCTATAACAAAGACCAAGAACTGCGAATCGCAGCGGTCGAGCAAGCCACCGTGGCCAGGCATGGCAAAGCCAGAATCCTTGAAGCCGGAGTTGCGCTTGATGCGCGACTCCACCAGATCGCCCAGCACGCCGAAGATGCCGCAGAGGATGCCAAGCACCACGGCGACGGCAACGTGCAGGGTCACTCCCGGCAAAAAGGAGATGCCGACCCATGCCGCGATGCTGAACGCAAGGCCGCCGAAAAATCCTTCCCAACTCTTCTTCGGGCTGATGATGGGAGCCATCTTGTGCTTGCCAAAAGCGCTACCCACCAGATAGGCGAAAGCGTCGTTGCCCCAAATGCTCACCAGGACCACCAAAAGCAACACGCCACCCCAGATGTCGGGGACGGACATGCGCATGACCATAGCTCCGCACATCATGAGGCCGGTGCAGAGCGCGCCGAACAAACTCACGGCGACGTCGGACACGCGCGCACGCGGGAAGAACACATACCACGCAAGCAGAGCAGACATAAGCAAGGCGAGCACCGCAACGATGCCCCAACCTCCAAAAATCCAAGCTGCGAGCGGAAATGCAACCGCCGCCACGATGCCGATGGTCTCGTTGGGCATCTTGGCGTCGGCGCGCAACATCACGAAAAATTCCCAAGAGCAGATGCCGCACAGCACCGCCAGATAAATCGCCGTCGTAGCCTCGGAAAGAAGAACGCATGCGGCAGTAAGCAGGCAGTAGATAGCGCCGGAAAGCAGACGAATGCCCAAGCCTGAGGGCCGTGTGCCCGCCTTGGCCTGCTGCATCAAGCGGTCGATGGGTGCACGCGATTCCTTACCGAGCGCTATACGCTCAGGCTCGTCGCTCGGGCGCAAATCGCTGGTGACGGCGTCAACGTAAACACGTCCATCCTGCTCTTCGGGATGAGGGGCATGGGCTGGACGTGAATGATCAAGAGGATTGCGAACGCGCACGCTCGGCATGGTTACACGCCCCCAAAGCGGCGCTCGCGCCCCTGGTATTGCAAAAGAACGCGCAGGAGCTCGTAGCGGTCGAAATCGGGCCACAGGGTATCGGTTACCACCATCTCGGCATAGGCGATCTGCCACAAAAGGAAGTTGGACACGCGCAGCTCGCCCGAGGTGCGCACAAGCAGGTCGGGGTCGGGAATGCCCGCGGTGTAGAGGTACTGAGCAAAAACGTCTTCGTCAAGTTCGGGCAGCTCGGATGCGGGTGCGCTTGCAAGGTAAGCCTTGACAGCATCCACGATCTCGGTGCGACCCCCGTAGTTGACGGCGACGAGCAGAGTCATGCCCGAATTGTTCTTCGTTTTCTCCCAAGCCGTCTGGAAGGCGGCACGGGTTTTGGTAGGCAAGGCCTCAAGGCGACCGATGGCCTTTACGCGCACGCCTTCCTCGTGAAGGGCGTCGACCTCGGCCAGCATCGTCTTGGCAAACAGATCCATAAGACCCGTTACCTCGTCCTTAGGGCGCTTCCAATTCTCGGAACTGAAGGAATAGATGGTGAGGTAGTTAACGCCCAGATCGTTGGCGCAGCGGATGGTTTCACGCACCGCCTCGATGCCCGCCTTATGACCCTGCAGGCGCACCTTGCCGCGCTGCTTCGCCCAACGCCCGTTGCCGTCCATGATCACAGCAAGATGCTCGGGCACCTTAGACAGGTTAAGCAGAGCCGGATCGGCGTCGGCGGGCGGGTTGGGGAAGATATGTTCAAGTGGTTTTCGCAGCATGGCACCTCCGAAGTGGTCGTCCTAAGCTTGAAAAGCCTAGATGGACATGACCTCGGATTCCTTCTTCTTCAGGGCGTCGTCGATCTTGGCGACGTAGGCGTCGGTGAGCTTTTGAACCTCGCCCTCAGCGCGACGCTCGTCGTCCTCGGGGAGATTCTCCTCCTTGACGCAACGCTCGAGCGCCTTGATGGCATTACCGCGTGCAGCGCGAACGGCAACGCGGGACTCCTCGGCAAAGCCATGACAATCCTTGGCGAGCTCGCGGCGGCGCTCCTCGGTAAGAGCGGGGAAGCTCAGGCGGATGCAGGAGCCGTCGTTGTTGGGGGTGATGCCCAGGTCGGAGGCAAGGATTGCCTGCTCGATGGCCTTAAGGGCGGATTTGTCCCAAGGCTCGACGACCAGCATGTGGGCATCGGGGGTCTTAACCGCGGCCATCTGATTGATGGGAGTGGGAACGCCGTAGTAATCGGCCTTGATGCGATCGAGGACAAGAGCGCTTGCGCGGCCGGTGCGAACGGTTGCGAAGTTGCTGTCGAGCTGGGACAGGGCGCGCTCCATGCGCTCTTCGGTTTCCATCATGATGTCTTCAATAGCCATTGACGAGCCTTTCTTAACGTTAAAGACAAATATTCGGAAGGCGACTTGCCGCCCGAACGGTTTTACTTCGGTGAAGGATTGTTAGTCCTCGTTGTTGTCGACGGTGGTGCAGATGTTTTCGCCCTTCAAGACACGGGCGATGTTGCCAGGCGTCGTCATGTCGAACACCAGGATGGGCAGATCGTTGTCCATGCACAAAGAAGTTGCGGTGGCATCCATGACGTGCAGCTGCTTTTCAAGCACCTCCTGATAGGTGATGTGCTCGTAGCGCGTAGCCGTGGGGTCGGTAACAGGGTCGGCCGTGTAGATGCCGTCGACCTTGGTGGCCTTGAGCAAGCACTCGGCGTTGACCTCGCAGGCGCGCAGGGCGGCCGTGGTGTCGGTTGTGAAGTAGGGGTTGCCCGTACCAGCGGCAAAGATGGTGACGATGCCCTTCTCAAGATGATGCACAGCACGGCGGCGGATGTAGGGCTCGCAAACCTGGCGCATCGAGATGGCGCTCATAACGCGGGTGTCGATGCCGTGACGCTCGAAGGCATCCTGCAGAGCCAGGGCGTTCATCGTGGTGGCAAGCATGCCGATGTAGTCGGCCTGAGAGCGATCCATGCCAGAGGCCGAACCTGCCAGGCCGCGGAAGATGTTGCCTCCGCCAACGACAACGGCAAGTTCCATGCCATCCTCGACGATTTCCTTGATCTGAATGGCCAGATCTTCAACGACCTTTGGGTCGATGCCGTAACCGGTGTCCCCCATCAGGGCCTCGCCGGACAACTTCAAGAGTACGCGCTTGTACTTGTAATCAGAACTCATGCTCAATCCCTTCCAAGGGGTCTTAAATCTTACATATAGTAACGCATCATCCGAGCCTCGCTTAGTCCATCAGGCAAATTACATGAGCGCAAAATTAAGCCTGTGCAAGCTTTGGGCTACAAAGCGCCTGTGCGCCAAAACGCCAACAACACCCAAGCGAAAGCGCCAATAAAGGCGCCGCCAAAAAACTAGGAGGCCCGACCCTGGGTGGAAGGGGCCGGGCCTCTTTTTAAGGGCTCGCGTATTCTCAAGCGCGCAAGGCAAGAGAAAGGAGACGCTCTATAAGAGCAAGAGATTCACGCTTTACGAATCGGAGCCAAGGGTAACGTCGAAGGTTTGCTCGGAGCCGTCGCGGTTGACGGTGACCTTAAGGGTGTCGCCCGAGTTGTGGGTACGGATGGCTAGGATGACGTCCATAGCGCTGGAGGCCTTGTTGCCATCGACGGCGATGATGATGTCGCCTTCCTTGATACCGGCCTTGTCTGCACCGGACTTGCTGGCGACGCTGGAGACGTAAGCGCCTTCAGAGACAGCCAAGCCGTAGTAATCGGAAAGCTGGGAGTTGATGGTAGTCATGGTGACGCCGAGCTGAGCATGGCTGGGTGTCTTGCCCTCGATGATCTGCTGGGCGATGTTCATCACGTAGTCAACAGGGATTGCGAAGTTAACGCCGGAGTTATCACCGGAGTAGGTGACGCCCATCGTCACGACGCCGATGAACTTGCCGTCGGAGTCGACCAGGGCACCGCCGGAGTTACCGGGGTTGGCGGCTGCGTCGGTCTGAATCATGTTTGCATAGATTGCCGAGCCGGTTTCGTCATTGAGCTCGTCGTAGGTGCAGTTGGTGGCGGATACGATACCGGAGGACACCGCCTGGCCTAAGCCGAAGGCGGAGCCAACGGTCATGCACCACTCGCCCACCTTCAAGTCGGAGGAAGAGCCGATCTCGATTGCAGTCAGGTCGGAGGCGTCGATCTTAAGAACCGCCAAGTCGCTGGACTGGTCGGTACCCGTGACCTCGGCTTCGTATTCCTTGTCGCCTACCGAGACCGTCACCTTGGATGAAGACTCGATGACGTGGTAGTTGGTTACCACATAACCATCTTTGGAAATGATGACACCCGAGCCGGAGCTGTACTCCGACAGGCTGCTCGAGCTCTTAGTGCCCAGGCCGCCTGCGGTTTGCTTGTTCACGTAGGTGGTGATGCTTACCACGCTGGGGCTGGCCTTTGAGGCAACCTGCTCGGCCAGGCTTGCATCGGTGTCGCTTGCGGTGATGGTGGAACCTGAGCCGCCAAGCGTAACCGTGTTCGAGGTGCCGTGGCCCAGAAGCGCCGAGCCGCCGGCGAAGATCGCACAGGCCAAGAGCGCTCCCACGAAGCCGGCAAGTGCGGTCTTGGTGGTGGTTGAGAGCTTTTTGGTGGCCTTCTTTAGATCAGGCTTCTTGAACTTACGCTTCTTTTTATTAGAAGAAGCGGCAGCGTTACCTGCGGGCTGCGCATGATAAGCGCCCTGAGCGCCAGAACCCTGTCCAGCAGCATTCCAGGAAGAAGTGCCCTGCGCATCAGCCGTGCCGTATGCACCTGCCTGACCCTGAGCACCAGGAGCGCCGTAGGGCGCGCCACTTGCCGCCTGCCCTGCATTGGAAGGTGCAGCACCGGGGGCTGCATAAGGCTGATAGGCCTGATAGCCGCCCTGCGCCTGATAAGGCTGCTGGCCGGTTGCCTGGGGCTGCTGATAGGCTTGATAGCCCGCCTGAGCCGCACCTTGAGAGGCAGCACCCGCAGACGAAGCTGCGGAATAAGCGTTCGTGGTGTTTTGGGTTTCAGCAGCAGCCGCCCTTTCCTCGGCAGCAGCGCCGGGCTGCTGCTGATAAGGATTCCAGATACGCGTGGTTTCGCCGGTGGAAGCCGATGCGGGGGCGTCGTTTTCGTTGGAAGCCGCAGTTTCTGCTGCCGATTGCGCAGAGGATGCGCTCTGATCGGTCCCCGGCTTGTTTTCCTCAGCCATGAATCTCTCCTCAAGAAATTGCTTTGCCTATGCATGCTTGCACGTTCAACTTATCTTGTTTGAGAGTATGCAAAACAAAGCTTAAAGACCGCTGAAAAAGCCCACGCACAAGCAAAATGCAAAAAAACGAAAGAAGCGAAGCTCGTGCCGCAGCGCGAAACGAACTTGACCTTTCCTCCATGTAGCCACCGACTACCCATGCACAAAAACGAAAGAAGCGCGGAAGGGAAGCCCTTTCCGCGCCTCTTGTTCTTCTTCGAACTTGCTTGAAAGCCGATTTTAAAACGAAGATTACTTGACCACCTTCAGGCCAGAGCCGTCGGTTGTCTCGCCAACCCAGCGACTGTTGATGACCTTGATCATGCCGCCGGAATTAAGCTGGGAAAGCGCCGTCTCAACGGAAGTTTGCAGGTCGGTTTTGGTGGTGGAAACGGCAACGCCATAGCTGGTTGCCTTCTCGAGCAGACAAATGGGATACACCGAAGTGCCCGTGGTGTGGGCAACGTATGCGCCGATGGTGCTATCGGAGGCTGCATAAGTCGCGGTACCGTTTTGAATGTCGGTGAAAGCCTCGGTAAGATCGTTGGACTCAACGAGTACCTTTTTGCCGTAGATGTCGGAAACCTTCCATGCGCTCAGCGAAGAGGCCTGGGCTGCGATCTTGGACTTCTTGGTGGGCAGCTGGGCGTTTGCGTCCGTTGCGAATACCGCGGCGCCCGAAGTGCGATAGCTGCTGGTAACGGAATAGGAGCTGCCGGCAGAGGAAGCGCCCATAACGATGTCGCAGGTGCTGCCGCTGATGGCGGAATCGATGTCGGATCCAACATCAACCAGATCGAGCTTCAGGCCAAGTTCATCGGCGATTGCGGCGGCCACGTCAACATCGATGCCGACGATTGAACCGGACGACTGAGCAGAATAAGGGGCGTTGTTGGAATTAACGCCGACGGTTAGCGTGCCCGACTTAACAAGCATGGAGTCCGAAACAGTCTGCTGCTTCTTTTCGGGGGTGTAGCCGCCCGAAGAGCAGCCGCACAACACGGCGGATAAGCACAAAGCCGCAACCAATATTGCGACCAGCTTGGACGTACGTTTCAAAAGACGAACCTCCATTCGAATTGACAATTCGTTCAGCCAGCTGACCTAGTCTTTGCCCCCACACTCGCGCACTGGGACTAAGCTCATCACATCGCCCTCTCGCCCAAAATGGACGGTACGTCTTACCTCTAGGATGCGCCATGCTCACCCCGGTTTCCCGGATGCTTACGTGGATCCTTTTGACCGCATCTGCCTTGGAATAGGAACAGCCCCTTAGCCGTTCCGCAACTACAGACCTGCCTGAAACGAGTAGTGAGTATAGCAGAAACTAAACACATCGTTCATTTGCACACCCCGAGCGGGTGATTTCAACCTAAGCCCGCCTGCGAGATGTCGGATTCCCTTCAGATGGGCTTCAGAGCTTTCATGGCACAGTGTCCCCAACGAAGAAAACGGAAGGTAAGACCATGAAAACTGCAGCGCTCCCCTACTGGGAGCTTATAAGGGAATCGCTGACGGAAACGGTTTGGCCCGTAAGATGCGCACTCTGCGACGCCCCCGGTGAGCCCCTATGCGCACGCTGTGAAAGAAGGCTGCCCTATATCGACCAAAACGAAGCCTGTCCCATGTGCGGAGCCGCCTTTGGCAAGCTGGCATGCACCGAATGCAACAAGCTCGTGCTTGGGCTTCGCGGTCTGAGCGATTTCCCGCTCGATGGCTGCCGCTCCGTTTGCCGCGCAAGCCCCGAGGCCCTCAAAATCATTCGCATCTACAAAGATTCCGGAGACCGCACGCTTGCCGAGCCCCTATCCCGCTTGCTTGCCCAAGCGATTCCTAGGTCGTGGTCGGGCGCGCATCTGACACCTATCCCCGCACGCGCCAACGCCCTGAAAAAACGCGGCTTCGACCATATTGAAGCGCTCTCGATCAAGCTTGCCCGGCGCGCGCATCTGCATCGAAGCCTGCTCTTAACGCATGCCGGCAAGGAAGACCAACGCGAGCTTGATGCGGCGGCAAGGCTTGCAAACATGCGCGACGCTTTCGCCCTACAGCCAGGCTCGGCCGCTGCAGTCCCACCAAAGATCATCCTGCTCGACGACGTGATAACCACAGGAGCCACCATCTACGCCGCCGCGGAGTGCCTGCGCCAAGCAGGAGCAAAGGAAGTGTACGGCTTGAGCTTCGCCCGCGTGTGAATAGGGGCGTTCGGGAATGCACGAAATCCATCGTGGCATCGAGCACAGCAGCGATCGCCAAGGCGCAAAGCTCATTTGGACTGTGAAACAAAAGAGCGCACCCAAGGCGCGCTCTAAGTTGAAAGCTTAATAAGTATGCAAGGCCAGCGGCGGAGCTAGATGCGCTCAGCTTGCTCCTGGCAGGCGGCGTTGCTGAACTCCGAGACGTCCACGGAAATGCTGTGCTGGATAGGCTTCCATTCGCACTTGCGGAACAGCGCCACAATTGCGATGGGAATATAGGTAAGCATGAACAGCGGGAAGGTGAACAGATAGCCGATCTTCTTCTTGGTGGTGGAATGAATCTGATCCCACTCAATGAAGGTGGTTAGAACGCCGTAGCTGAACATGAAAACCGTAAAGATAAAAAGGCAGAAGAAGATCGACGCCGATGCGCTTTCAGCCATCTCGGAAACGTCCATGGCGCCCGTTAAGCCCAAGATCAGAATCGAGGCGTTGAAGATGATAGAGACGATGGTCAAAAGCATGGCGGGCGCGATGGTCATGAGCATGTCGTAGCAGGCGAAGCGGAAGCCCTTAGGAGCGCGACGCATGCCGCGAGCCAAACCCAGGCCGTACTTCAAGAACACCTGGTAAAAACCCTTCGCCCAACGGAAGCGCTGGTTCCAAGCGGCCTTGAAGGTAGTCGGCTGCTCGTCGTAGAGGATGGCCGTAGGACAGTACGAGATGCGGCGGCCGTTCATGATGGAGCTTGCGGAAAGCTCGATGTCCTCGGTGAGCAGATGATACTTCCAGCCGCCCATTTCCTTAATGACCTTGGCGCTTACGAAAAAGCCCGTACCCGAGACCGCGCAGCTCGTGTTGAGCGTTAAGCGGGCTTGAGAGAGGAACTTGGCCTCACGCATGAACCAAGTGGCATAACCGGCAGAAATCCAGTTGGAACCGTAGTTCTTGGAGTTGCGGTAGCTCGTTGAGATCTCGGCGCCGTTGTCGAACACCTTATTCATCTCGCGGAAGTAATTGACGTCGAGTACGTTGTCGGCGTCGAACACGAAGAAGGCCTCGTAGCCCTGATCAGCGTAAAGCTGGTTAATGCACGAGAAGCCGTAATCGAGCGCATAGCCCTTGCCGATCTTGTCGGTGTTGAAGCGCGGGAACACGATAGCGCCCGCCTCTTGCGCCACAGCGGCGGTGTTGTCGGTGCAGTTATCGGCGATCACAAAGATGTCGATAAGCTCTTGCGGGTAATTTTGCAGGCGGATGCTATGAATAAGATCGCCGATAACGGCGTTTTCGTTACGAGCCGAAACAACGACGGCGTATTTGTGGTTCTTCTTCGCGACGAGCTGAGGCGGCTTACGCGTAAGCACCACGAACACGTAATAGAGCTGATAGGCGTAACAAAGCGTGAAAATCAAGAACACGCAGAAGTTAAAGATATCGACGAACGTTACCGATTCGAGCAACTGATCGAACATGGTCCTCCAATTAACCACCCTGCAGCCCTTGGACAAAACTGCAGGACGCGACACCTGCCGTCGCGTACCCCGGCCCCTCCGAACGCTGCAAGCATGGTCGTGCAAACCGCGCTTGCATCGTCTGCGAAACCGCCCATGCCACATGCCGGCTTAAGCGGTTCCAACATGTTTCAACCGGATTTCAGCACGAGGTCAAAACATATGGAATGCCAATTGTGATGGAGATTGTACTCCTTTTACTGAAAAGGGGAACACCGGAGGCAAAGGGGGATGGTAACGTTTTTCCGTACCAAATCCTTACGCCACAAGGCCCAA
>JAUMVJ010000017.1 GCA_030530215.1 Coriobacteriia bacterium | reverse complement strand
GAAGGCGGCAAGATCGTCCCCTTCGCCGGCTACCTGCTGCCCGTGCAGTACGGCACCGGCGTTATCACTGAGCATCAGGCGGTCCGCACCGCAGCCGGCCTGTTCGATGTTTCCCACATGGGCGAGTTCACCGTCAGCGGCCCCACCGCCCTTGAAACGCTGAACAAGATGCTCACCAACGACTTCACCAACATGACCGTCGGGCGCGTACGCTATTCCGTCTGCTGTTACGAAGACGGCGGCTGCGTGGACGACCTAATTGTCTACAAGTTCGGCGAAGAGTCCTACCTTTTGGTAGTCAACGCCGCCAACCGTCATAAAGACTTCGAGCACATGTCCAAGTACATCCTCGACGGCACCAAGTTCGAGGACATCTCCGACTCCGTGGCGCAGATCGCGCTGCAAGGCCCCAAGGCCCCCGAAATCATCGCCAAGCTCCTGCCCGAAGAACAGATTCCCCAGAAGTACTACACCGCCGTCAAGTCCGCGCAGATCGATGGTATCGAATGCATGCTCTCCCGCACGGGCTACACCGGCGAGCTCGGCTACGAGATCTACTGCGCAGCCGCCGATGGCGCCAAGCTCTGGAAGGCGCTGCGTGCCGCTGGCGAGGAATTCGGCTGCATCCCCTGCGGCCTGGGCGCACGCGACACCCTGCGCCTTGAGGCCGCTATGCCCCTGTACGGCCACGAGATGGACGAAACCGTCTCTCCGCTGGAAACCGACCTCGATTTCGGCGTGAAAATGAACAAGGAAGACTTCGTGGGCAAGGCCGCGCTCGTCGCCGCCGGCACCCCCAAGCGCATGCGCATCGGCCTTGAGGCCACCGGCCGCGGCATCCTTCGCGAGCACATGCCCGTGTTCAAGGGCGACGTGCAGGTGGGCCAAACCACTTCCGGCACCAAGTGCCCCTACATCAACAAGGCCGTTGCCATGGCTTTGGTTGAAAACGGCTCGCTTGCCGAGGGCGACGAGGTCGAGGTCGAGGTTCGCGGCCGCCGCGTTGCCGCCAAGGTAATCCCCCTGCCCTTCTACAAGCGTAGCTAGAACAAACACCAACCAGCTAAAGTCTCACCGGCAAGACCACCCGGCGCCGCGAACATCCAAGCAACAAGGCGCACGCCACATTCATTAAGCAATCCGACGCAAACGCGTCCCTACGAAAGGAACGAACAATGGCAAACATCCCCGCAGAGCTCAAGTACGCAGCATCCCACGAATGGGTTAAAGAAGAGGACGGCCTGACCGTCATCGGCCTGACCGACTACGCACAGGAAGCCCTGGGCGACCTCGTCTTCGTCAACCTTCCCGAGGAAGGCGACGAGGTTACCGCCGGCGAGTCCTTCGCAGACGTTGAGTCCGTCAAGGCCGTATCCGACGTCTTCAGCCCCGTCAGCGGCACCGTCGCAGCCATCAACGAGGAGCTTCTTGACGCCCCCGAGTCCATCAACGAGGACCCTTACGGCGCATGGTTCATCAAGGTCGAGGGCGTTTCCGAGACCGAAGAGCTGCTCGACGCCGCAGCTTACGAGGCAGTTTGCGCTGCTGAAGCCGAGTAAACCCCTTTCGCAAAGGAAATCACATGGGTAGCTACATTCCCGCAACCCAGGATGAGCGCGCAGACCTGCTGAAGGCATGCGGTCTCGATTCCGTCGACGACCTCTTCGCCATCGTGCCGCCCGAGGCACGCGTGTCCGAGCTCAACCTGGAGCCAGGCCTCTCCGAACTGGAGGTTTCGGAGAAAGTTCGCGCAATCGCTGATAAGAACGTGCTGTTCAAGAGCATCTTCCGCGGCGCAGGCGCCTACAACCACTACATCCCCTCCATCGTGAAAACGATCACCACCAAAGAAGAATTCGTGACCGCCTACACGCCCTACCAGGCCGAGATCAGCCAGGGCGTGCTGCAGAGCATCTTCGAATATCAGACCCAGATCTGCGAGCTCACCGGCATGGACGTGAGCAACGCCTCCGTCTACGACGGCGCAACCGCCGCAGCCGAGGCCGTCATCATGCTCGAAGAGCGCAAGAAGTCCGGCGTCGTCGTTTGTGCGGGCGTTCATCCGCAGGTCAAGGAAGTCGTCGAGACCTACGCCGCCAGCCGCGGCATCGAAGTGAGCTATGCCGGCTCCGGCTTCACCACTTCGCCTGAAGAACTAGCAACCGCGCTCGAGGGCAAGGCTGCCGCCTCCGTGCTGGTGCAAAGCCCCAACTTCTTCGGTTCGATCGAGGACGTGGCCGGCCTGGCCGAGGCCACGCATACCGCAGGCGCCAAGCTCATCATGAGCGCCAACCCCATCAGCCTGGGCGCACTTAAGACCCCTGCCGATTTGGGCGCCGACGTCGCCGTCGGCGAAGGCCAGCCCCTGGGCATGCCCCTTGCCTTCGGTGGCCCCTACCTGGGCTACATGGCAACCACCACGAAGAACATGCGCAAGCTTCCCGGGCGTATCGTCGGCCAAACCACCGACGACGAAGGCAGGCGCGCCTTCGTGCTCACCCTGCAGGCACGCGAGCAGCACATTCGCCGCGAAAAGGCCTCCAGCAACATCTGCTCCAACCAGGCCCTGTGCGCCATGACGGCTTCGGTTTACCTGGCCGCCGTCGGCCCCGACGGCTTGGCACAGGTTGCGCAGAACTCCGCAGCTCACGCCCACTACCTCGCCGAAGAGCTTGCCAAGCTTGGCTTCGAGACGAAGAACGACGGCGCCTTCTTCAACGAGTTCGTTACCAGCTGCCCCGTTGACGTCGAGGTGCTGCTTAGCAGCCTGGCCGAGAGCGGCATCCTGGGCGGCCTGCCCGTGGAAGACGGCATCCTGTGGTGCTGCACCGAGGTCAATACGAAGGCCCAAATCGATTCCTTGCTTTCCGCAATCAAGGAGGTGCTGTAAATGCAACTGTTGTTTGAACGCAGCAAGCCGGGTCGCAAGCTAAGCCTGATTCCCGCCTGCGATGTACCCGCCGTTGATTTCGGCGACGCCGCACGCGATGCCGCCCCGCGCCTTCCTCAACTTGCCGAGGTTGACCTGGGTCGCCACTACACCGAGCTTTGCAAACAGACCCACGGCGTGAACGACGGCTTCTACCCCTTGGGCTCCTGCACTATGAAGTACAACCCCCGCGTGAACGAAGAGCTTTCCGCTCTTCCCGGCTTCACCGGAGTGCACCCCCTGCAGCCCACCGCAACCGCACAAGGTTGCCTTGAAGTAATCGCCAAGACCTCCGAGATGCTCAACGAGATCTGCGGCATGGACGCCATGACCCTGCAGCCCGCAGCGGGCGCGCACGGCGAGTTCACCGGCCTGCAGCTGATCCGCGCCTACCACCTAGACCGCGGCGACACTGCTCGCAACAAGATCATCGTCCCCGACTCCGCGCACGGCACCAACCCCGCATCGGCCGTCATGGTCGGCTTCGAGGTTGTGGCAGTGCCCTCTAATGAGCAGGGCGGCGTCGACCTTGAAGCCTTAAAGGAGGCCGTCGGCGAAGATACCGCGGGCCTCATGCTTACCAACCCCAACACGCTTGGCCTGTTCGATCCCAACATCCTCGAGATCACCAAGATCATCCACGAGGCCGGCGGCCTGTGCTACTACGACGGCGCCAACCTGAACGCCGTCATGGGCCACGCGCGCCCCGGCGACATGGGCTTTGACTGCGTGCACGTTAATCTGCACAAGACCTTCAGCACGCCCCACGGCGGCGGCGGCCCCGGCTCCGGCCCCGTTGGCTGCAAGGAATTCCTGGCCCCGTACCTGCCCGGACCTTTGGTTGCCGGCAACGAGGGCAGCTACGAGTTCTTCACCCCCGAGAAGTCGATGGGCCGCGTTCGCAGCTTCTACGGCAACTTCCTTGTGGTGGTGCGCGCGCTCGCCTACATCCTGACCTTGGGCAAAGAAGGCATCCCTGAAGCCTCCGCAAACGCGGTGCTTAACGCAAACTACCTGCTCAAGCGCCTATGCGACCTGTATTCCGTCCCCTTCGGCGAGCAGTGCATGCACGAGTTCGTCATCGACGTCGAGCCTTTGAAACACGACACCGGCGCATCTGCGATGGACGTTGCCAAGCGCATGCTCGACTTCGGCGTACATCCGCCTACGATGTACTTCCCGCTCATCGTGCACGAGGCCTTGATGATCGAACCCACCGAAACCGAGGCTCCCGAGACCTTGGACGAGTTCGTCGACATCATGCGCAGCATCTACGACGAGGCGCAGGCCGACGGCGAGAAGCTTCATCATGCGCCCTTCACGCGCTTCATCGGCCGTCCCGATGAGGTAAACGCAGCTCGCAAGCCTATTTTGCGCTACGACTTCGACGGAGAGTAAGCATGATCGACTCCCTGCTCCTCGTTAGCTCGGATTGTTTCGACCCCTATCGCAATCTTGCCCTTGAGGAATTCCTTTTGGGCAAGCTTGCCCCGGGGGTGTGCATCCTTTATCTGTGGCAAAACGAACGAACAGTGGTCATCGGACGAAACCAAAGCGCGCTTGAAGAATGCAAGCTTCAAACGCTCAATCAAGACGGTGGGCACCTTGCCCGCCGTCTTTCTGGTGGAGGCGCGGTGTACCACGATCTGGGCAACCAGAACTTCACCTTCCTTTTGCCAAGTGCCGATTTCGACAAGGCTCGCCAGACCGAGGTCCTGTGCCTGGCAATGCAGAAGCTTGGTTTAAATGCCCAGGTAAGCGGCAGGAACGACCTCACTATCGAGGATCGCAAGTTCAGCGGACACGCTTACTACCATTCGCGCAAGGCCAACAAAGCCGGCGGCATCAAGTGCAGCTACCACCACGGCACCATTATGGTTGACGTCGACGGAGCTGCTTTGGGCAACTACCTCAATGTCAACCCACTGAAGCTCAAGGCCAAAGGCGTTAAATCCGTGAAGTCCCGCGTGGCCAACCTCGTCGATTTCAGACCGGAAACCACCTGCAAGGAAGTGCGTCAAGCGGTAACCGAAGCCTTCGGCGAAGTGTACGGCCTTCCTGTCGGCGAGCTTTCGCTTTCTGAGGGTGACCTTTCCCAGCTCGATGAGCTGGCTGCACGCTACAAGAGTGAGGAATGGCTCCTGCGCGGCGAGGAAATGCTCGAGCGCAGCGCTGAAGGCAGGTTCGACTGGGGCACCAGCCGCATCGACTGGACCTGCGATGAAGGCAAACTTGCGAAGGTGGCCCTGTGGTCGGACGGCCTTGATGCCGACCTCTTAGAGGAAATTCCCGCAAAGCTGATCGGTCTGGACGCGCGAAACGCCGAGCTTGCCAAGAGCATCCAGGAGCGCGGCGTGCCCGAGCAGGTTTCGATCGACCTGGCAGGCTTGCTTCAGGCAGGCGCTCGCTAGGCCTTCTTTACCTATACATACGAAAGAATCGAGATTCTTATGACTTTTGACATCGCAATCATCGGCGGCGGCCCCGGCGGCTACACCGCAGCGGACGCGGCTGCCAAGGCCGGCAAGTCGGTCGTCCTGTTTGAAGAGCGCGACCTTGGCGGCACCTGCCTTAACCGCGGATGCATCCCCACCAAGGCGCTTATTCATTCCGCCGAGCTTTACCACGCCGCCAAATCGAGCGAGAACCTGGGCGTCAGCGCACAAGGAGTCGCCTTCGACCTCGATGCCATGCATGCACGCAAGAAGGAAGTTGTCGAGCAGCTGCGTGCAGGCATTGCCAAGATGATGAAGGCCGACAAGGTGACCGTGGTCGAAGGCCATGCCACCATCACCGGCAAGCAGCAAGTCAGCTGCAGCGGCGAGGTATACGAGGCCACCGATGTCGTTATTGCCGCCGGCTCGGTTCCTAACCTGGTACCCATCCCCGGCATCGATGGTCCCGGCGTCTATACCTCCGACGACCTCCTGGAAGAAAACCCGCCCAAGCTCAGCTCGCTCGCCATCATTGGCGGCGGCGTCATCGGCATGGAGATTGCCAGCCTGTACGCCAACCTGGGCATTGAGGTGCACGTTCTTGAGGTCGCCGACCGCATCCTTCCTCCCATGGACAAGGAGATTGCGCAACGCGTGACCATGCTTGGCAAGAAGAACGGCATGCAGATCGAAGCCAAGGTCAACATCACCGGTATCGAAGGCGAGCCCGGCAAGGTCACGCTCGGCTACCTGGACAAGAAGGGCAACGAGCAGCAGCTCACGGTTGACGGCGTGCTGGCCGCAACCGGCCGCAAGGGCAAGCTCGACGGTCTGTTCGCCGAGGGCTGCGACTGGGAGCCCGAGATCAACCGCGGCATCGTTGCCGACGAGGCCGGCGCCACCAATCAGGAGCACCTGTGGGTCATCGGCGATGCCAAGGCGCGCAACATCCAGCTGGCCCATGTTGCAAGCGCCCAGGCGCGCAACGTGGTTGCAGCTATCTGCGGCAAAGAGCTGCCTGTCGACATGAACGTGGTTCCCAGCTGCGTGTATGTGAGCCCCGACGTCTCGAGCGTTGGCCTTACCGAAGCCGAGGCCAAAGAGGCTGGCTACGAGGTTAAATGCGGCAAGGCGGTAACGGGCTCCAGCGGCAAGTGCCTGATTGAGGATGCGCCTTCCGGCTATGCGAAGATCGTCACCGATGCGACAACGGGCACCATCCTGGGCGCCCAGCTGGTGTTCCCGCGCGCGACCGACCTCATCGCCGAACTTGCGCTTGCGGTGCAGCTCAAGCTCACCGTCAAACAGCTGGCACAGGTGATTCATCCCCACCCCACCTTCTGCGAGATCATCGGCGACATCGCCAACGAACTGGCAGAATAACTCGGGCGGCTTAACGACAACACATTTAAGGGCGCAGTTCAAAACGAACTGCGCCCTTTCTTTACACGAATGAGTCTGCTTACCGACGTACCATTCACCGCTAAGCTATTTGCCACCAGGAGCTACAGCCGCTTGCCGTGCCCCTTTTGCATCGCGTTTCTTTTGCGCTGCGCTTCTTTGCTCCGTGCTTCTCTTGCGTCACGTTCTTTTCGCCGCCCGCATCCTGTTTCTTCGCGCAGCGACTCTTCCCCGCTTCGCTTCCTTTGCAATCTAACTGAAGCTCAGCAAGCTTCTTCGTAGTTACCAAGCAGCGCAACAACCAACAGAGCGACAACGGAAGCCAATGTTATCGCAACTAGAGCCACATCCCTGAGCTCGTCGCCTCCCGCTAGGCTAGATTCGAACAAAATCAAGGGAACAAGAATCTGAACGATGCAAATGAAAAACAGGAGTGCCCGGCAAGCCTTATCCCTACCGTTTTCGGCGCATCTCCAATCCCTGGCCTCGGGCAACAGCCAGGTAAGGCTCAAGATTTCCATAAAGTACACGCCGAAATAAAGCTCTGTTCCCTGGTCTGCCGCTGGAACAACCAGCACCAGCAAAACCGCAACCTGAATCAGCAGGTAAGTTAAAACATCTCTTCTTGAAATGGGCATTTACACCACCATCTCCCCAAGCATCGATCTAGTAGGCGTTCGTAAAATAATAGCTTGTATAGGATTTCTTCGAGCCCTTATAGTTGGCCTTCGTGTAATAAGTGGTAACAGCCTTTGCCACACCAGTAAATTTACCCGCATAGTCCTTTTTATTCGGCTTATATTTCTTCTGAGAAATAGACATGACCTTAGAGTAGGGACTCAGACTGGTCAAAGCCTTATAGCCATAACTCGTCACCGTTACTGCGAGGCCGCCGTTTTTCGTCATGATAGCGGTCACTATCGAAATGAACGCCTCAAGAGCAAGATCCTTAATCGATTTAGCGAGCTTCAAGCTCTTGACTTTGTCAGCTCCGTAATAGTAGTAAGTCGCTTTGCCATGCAAGGGATCTTTAGTGCTTTTGCTGGCAACAAATTGCGCTGGCTCCACATTATCGGCAACCGTTACAGTTGCCTCGCTTTCCTCCGTGACAACGACTTCTTCCCCATCAAGGTAGATTTTCCCAGATGGAGTGAAAACTACATCGTTATGCAAATCTCCCTCGGTAACGTCGAGAGAAATAACCCCCTGCGAGGTCTTTTCAACCTTAACGCTCGAATCCGAGAGACACTCGTTCTTGAAACGGTAGCTGAACTGGTTCTCGGATTTTTCAACATCAACAATGTTGCTTGTTTCCAAACCTAGCTGGTCAAGCATTTGGACGTCACTCGAAATCTGGTTGCTATCATTTTCCGAACAGCCTTCGAGCAACTCTGACTTAAGCTGACTCGCCTTAGAAAGATTAGATTCGGACGAGAGCGACCCGACCTTTTCCCCTGCACCGTCCGCATAAGCGACCTCGATTTTCGATATCGAAGGAATCGATCCGACCGCCAAAACTGCTACAAGAGAAAGCCCTATTAAATTCTTAGCCCTTAATCCTATTGCCTTGCCTTCCATAAAAGACTTTCCTTTCCCGTTTTTGAAAACCACGTGAGTCCGTCCTGCTCATGATTGATTTCCTTAAAGAGGAAAAGGAGTCTAAAAGAGGTTTATATTTGCAAATCGCAACACTAAACCCAAATAAACCTTCCCATTTACCCAGGTCAACATTTGTTTTTATTTACTGCAACAACCAAAGTCCCCTACCGCCAAGCTTTAGAAAAGCCAATCAACTCTGAGCTTTAGCCTGATCAAATAGCAAATTGAACTGTTGAAATTTGCGGTACCCGATACAATCAACTGCGAATTTAAGGATTCCAAACAAATGAAAACCACAGCGAATTCAGAGGCGAAGCCACAATGACACTTATCTTCTCGCTATACTCAGGCGCATTGCTGCTCTTCTGTACAGTTGCCGCAAGCCTTATGTTTGCCTCTTTCAAGGTATCTGGAAATAAGGGATGTCTGTACGCAATGGCTTCCCTAGTATTCTGTGCACTCGATTGCTTTTTGCTTATAGCAGGAGACGCTTTAGATTTTTATCCAGGAATTTTCGCTGACGAATTCTACGTAATTGGCTTCCCTTTGATGATGAGCCTTATTTCCACAGGATTCATTTTCGGCATTTGGCTTTTAGTGTGCCGCTATTTCAACGAATCAAATATTGCTTTAGCAGCCGGTCCGCCTGCGCTCTTTTTGTGCGTCTCGCTTATCATCGCTTTCGTCAGCAAAGACACCAACGTTGTAGAATTCGCCTATTTTGCGTGCAAGCAGATTTTCCTTCTTGGGGTAGCTGGCTATACCTTTCTTAAATACAAGCAGCTCCCCGAAGGTGCTGGAAAAATAAATTTCAAAAAATATGCCCCTATAATTGTGGCTTTAACTGTTTTGGCGCTTGCCACGATAGCGGAGGATGCCTTCAGCATTTTGCTTGAAAATTACTATGAATACCTGGGCGAATCATATCTTGCCTACTATTTAACGGAACGAAATTTCAGCAGCGATTTCTTTGTTTTGCTTTTTGGAATTTTATGCATTAAGCGCTCCATGCTTCATTTGAATCTAAGAAACGTAGCGGATCCCACTGTTAAGGCCTCAAACGCTAAGAAAGAAATGGCCGTCATAATGCCACGATTTCAAGATCGCTACGGCTTAACTCCCCGAGAAACCGAAATCCTCGAGCAAATACTGCGAAACAAGAACAACCAAGAAATCGCCTCTGAGCTGTTCATTGCTGTTGGAACCGTTAAAGCACACGTCCATAACCTGTTCGCAAAAACGGACTGTTCCAATCGCCAAGAGCTTAGAGAATCCTTTTGGGGTTTATAAGAACAAGCATCAACAAGCCGGTCGAGCGCTTCAACGCAGCCAACGTTCCTATTGGATCGACGCAATTTGGCGCTAATTGCGGAAGAGAACAGTAAGCCTGCGTTCTTTCAATGGGCCGGTCTTAAAAACGGGTGCATTTTGGTCAAAATCCTTACCCTGGGGTAGCAGTTTTGACCATTAGGTCCAATTGCTCAAATTGACATTTATAAAACCCCAGGTCAGAAGGAAATAGCTTTTAGATGAAGTCCTATTTCTTGCCGTTCAGGCTCCGAAACACCTTGAAATCCACCCTCGGAAGGGACTTTTGACCAAAAGGGTGCCTATTTTTTGATTCGGAGACCCCCAGAGGGGAGTTTTGACCAAACGAGGGCGAGTTTGCGCTTATTCTTCCCAAACGAAGCGTGAACAAGAGCGAAAACTTGGACGATACGCAAACCCCTCTTGCCGCCGCCCTTCCCGCCGCCGCCCATCCTGCGCTCAACCCAGAGCATAAAGAAAGGCGGCGAGCCGGGAATCTGCTCGCCGCCCGGGCAGCAGTAAGTTAGAAGTGCTGATTATCTACTTAGCCTCTGCAGGCAGATCGACCGTGCCCACCGTGGGGATTTCAGTGTTGTCCTCTTCCTCCAGGCGGTTCTCGTACACCCAGTACTTGGTTTCCTTGGCGATGACGCCGGAAAGAACCAGGACAGCGATGCAGTTAGGAACAGCCATCAGGGCGTTGGTGATGTCGGAGATGTTCCAGACAAGGTCGCCGCCGCCGATGCAGCCCCAGAAAACGAAGACCAGGAAGAGTACCTGATAAGGACGAACACCCTTGGTGCCGAAGAGGTAGGTAACGGCACGGTCACCGTACTGGCTCCAGCCGAGCATGGTGGAGTAGGTGAAAGTGATCAGGCCGAATGCCAGAACCAAAGGACCGAAGAAGGGAATGGTCTCGAAGCAAGCGGTTGCCAGAGCAGCGCCACCGGAGAAGATGCCCAGAGCGGTGTCGTAGGTGAGATCGTTGTTGGCGAGCATGGTGTTGTTGTAGATCGCCATCAGGTCGGGGCTGGCAAGAACGGAGGTAACGAGCATCAGGCCGGTAATGGCGCAGATGATAACCGTATCCCAGAAGGTACCGGACATGGAAACCAGTGCCTGACGTGCGGGGTTCTTGGAGATTGCACCAGCAGCAACCAAGGGAGCAGAACCAAGGCCGGACTCATTGGAGAACAAGCCGCGCTTGAAGCCGTATTGCAGAGCGAGCATGATGCCTGCGCCAACCGCGCCACCGAAAGCAGCCTGGCCGGTGAATGCGCAAGTGACGATGGTGACAACAGCCTCAACGAAGTACTGACTGTTGATGCCGATGATGATCAAGCAGCATGCAACGTAAGCGATTGCCATGAAGGGAACGAGCTTCTCGCAAACGCGGGAGACGGACTTCAGACCACCGATGATGACGATAGCGACGAGGACGGTGACAACCAGGCCGATCGCCCAGGTTGGGATGTCAGCTGCGCCGGGGATCAACGAAGTGCTGGTAAGAGCGCCAGCCAGGGAGTTGGACTGAACGGATGCGCCGATACCGAAGGATGCGATAGCGGTGAACAGGGCGAACAGAACAGCGAGGAGCTTGCCAAGGGGCTTGCACTTGAAGCCTCGCTCAAGGGCGTACATAGCGCCGCCGAGCATGCGGCCGTTTGCGTCCTTAACGCGGTACTTCATGGAGATGTAGGTCTCGGAGTACTTGGTTGCGATACCGAAAACACCGGTGATCCACATCCAGAAGATTGCGCCAGGGCCGCCGCAGAGGAAGCCGGTTGCAACACCGACGATGTTGCCGGTACCGATGGTTGCCGCAAGAGCGGTGGTAAGAGCGCCGAACTGGGAGATGTCGCCCTCAGCGTAAGGGTCCGTCTTGCTGACGGAGAGCTTGATGGCTGTGGGGATCTTCCTCTGGATGAAGCCGGTACGAATTGTCATGAACAAGTGCGTACCAAGCAGCAGCCAGATAAGAGCCCAGCCCCACACGAAGCTGTCGACTGCGTCGACGCCCGCGGAGAAGGATTCAATGAACGCTTCCATGGTGGTTTCCTTTCCAGTAGTTGCCTTACGGCGCAAGTAAGCCCTGCTTTGACAGGAGGATGGCTGGCTCCTTAACCAATGCATCCTTGGGCAAAACCAAATCCCACCCACTTACACCGTCTCGTTGGGGAACGATTTAGGCATTATGCGCTTTGACGCGTTGCGAATTTGTTTCACAACGGGGGCAGCGATATGAAATGAGCGAAATAGTAGGTGTGAACGGATTCTTTTTTGAAATTTAAGGATTACTTAATACCGCCTACCGCCGGCAAACGGTCGATTTCGGCCACGCCGCAAGGAGCTGCCGCACGGCGAAAGGCAGCATTTTTCGCAAAAAAAAGAAGGCATCCTGTGCAGGATGCCTTAGAAATAGCTCTTGGATTGAAAGCGCAAGCGCGGGCCTCAGAGCATTGCTTGGCTTACTCTTCGCCACGCTCGTTGGCGCACTACTCGGCGCGGTCCTCGTCGGGCTCGAACACGCGCAGCTTAATGCCCGACTCCCCCAAAAGCTCCATCGAGAGCTCGTCGGGATACGGGTCTTTATAGACGATCTCGACGATGCCAGCATTGATAAGCATCTTGGCGCACACCGCGCAAGGCTGCGTGGTCACGTAAATCGAAGCACCCTGAATGTTGATGCCGTGCTTGGCTGCCTGAATAATGGCGTTTTGCTCGGCATGCAAACCGCGGCAGATTTCGTGCCTCTGCCCACTGGGGACACCGAGTTTCTGGCGCAAGCAGCCCGTCTCGGAGCAATGGCGCAGACCACTGGGAACACCGTTGTAGCCCGTTGCCAAGATGCGGCGATCCTTCACGATCACCGAACCCACAGGACGACGAAGACACGTGGTGCGCGTTTCCACCTGCTCGGCCAAATCCATAAAATACTGATCCCAGCTTGGGCGGTGATCCCTTACCTTGCCGGCGCCCGCCTTGGACGCAGCCCGGCTTTCGGTGTTTTGACTTTCGGTGGTCATGATGCTCTCCATGCTCAACAGGCGCGACACCCAAGGCGTCGGCCATCATCGGTGCAGCGCCTAAAGACGCTGGGCAATAGCCTGTTAAAAGTCTAACCGTTTAGCGCAGGCTGGTCGAATAACGGCCGACACGAAAGAAGGCCCAGGTCGCATGACCTAGGCCTTCTGAACAGCTAAGCAGGTAATAGCCGAGTGGCTTACGGACTTCGCCTAACGCGAACCGTGGACGCAAGCCACGGGCCGCAAGCTACAAGCTACCGGCGAACCCTACAGCTCGGGGTACAGAGGATGGGCGGCGATAAGCGCATCGACCTCGGAGCGAACCTCGGCAAGAACAGCCTCATCCTCGATGTTGAAGACGGTCTTGGCGATAAGCTGACCGATCTTCTTGAAGTCGGTCTCGTCGAATCCACGAGTGGTGCCTGCAGCGGTACCAACGCGGATACCAGAGGTGACGAAGGGAGAGCGGGTCTCGTTGGGGATGGTGTTCTTGTTAACGGTCAGGCCAACCTCGTCAAGAACGCGCTCGGCATCCTTGCCGGTGACGTCGGCGGGAGTAAGGTCGACGAGCACCAGATGATTGTCGGTGCCGCCGGAGACAAGGCGCAGGCCGCCCTCGATCATGCCTTCGCCCATTGCAGCGCAGTTCTTAACCACGTTGTCGATGTAGGTCTTGAATTCGGGCTTCAGAGCCTCGCCGAAGGCAACAGCCTTACCAGCGATGACGTGCTCCAAGGGGCCGCCCTGGGTGCCAGGGAACACAGCGGAGTTGATCTTCTTGGCGATTGCCTCGTCGTTGGTGAGGATCAAGCCGCCGCGAGGACCGCGCAGGGTCTTGTGGGTGGTGGTGGTGACCACGTGAGCGTAAGGAACGGGGGAAGGATGAGCGCCCGTTGCAACCAGGCCGGCGATGTGAGCCATGTCGACCATCAGGTAAGCGCCAACCTTGTCGGCGATCTCGCGCATGCGCTTGAAGTCGATCACGCGAGGATAAGCGGAAGCACCGCCGACGATCAGCTGGGGCTTTTCTTCAAGAGCGATGCGCTCCATCTCGTCGTAGTTGATGACCTCGGTCTCGGGGTCAACGCCATATGCGACGAAGTGGTAAAGCTTGCCGGAGAAGTTAACGGGGGAACCGTGGGTAAGGTGTCCGCCGTGATCGAGGCTCATGCCCAGAACCTTGTCGCCAGGCTTGATGAGTGCCTGGTAAGCAGCCAGGTTGGCGTTGGCGCCGGAATGGGGCTGAACGTTGGCAAAGCCGGCGTTGAAGATCTTCTTCGCGCGCTCGATGGCGAGGTTCTCGACGATGTCAACCTGCTGGCAGCCGCCGTAGTAGCGCTTTGCGGGGTAACCCTCGGCGTACTTGTTGGTAAGAACGGAGCCCATGGCCTCCATGACGGAAGGGCTGACGATGTTCTCGGATGCGATCAGCTCGATCTGATTGCGCTGACGATTGAGCTCGCCGTCGATTGCCGCTGCGACCTCGGGGTCGGTCTTGGAAACGTAAGTCAGAGCCATTCAAGCTCTCCTTTCAGAAATTCCGGCAAAGCCGGTGCCCTTTCAGGCGTTTTGCAGAGCCGCGCAAAGCGGTTCCAAGTCATGGAATGTACGAAACTCTACACCTAATAGAAGCTTGTCCACCCCAACATTCCGCAGGCGTTGCACGATTGAAACGCAAAAGGCGGACAAGCTTGAACTCGTCCGCCTTTTGGCGCTTCATTGTGAAGAAATCGTGAGCCGTTAGGCGCTCAAAACCCGCTCAAGTGCGAGCTTGCCGTTGAGCTTTTAGTTGCTCCTGCGGCGACGTGCAAGAACCGAAGCAGCAGCTGCTGCGATGGCAAGGGCCGATGCAGCTCCGGCAGCGAACAGGGTATCGTCACCGGTCTTGGCAGTGGAATTCTTCTCGGAGTCGCTGCTCTTGGAATCCTTGGAGCTGGACTTCTCTACCTTCTCGTCGTCAGACGGGGCCTCGGGCGTCTCGGGCTGCTCGGGCTCGGTGTAAGTGTTATCGAAGAGCGCAACGTTGCCATCGCCCTCGTAAGCGATCTCGGTATTCATAACGCCGTCGCCTGCATCGCTCACTTTTACAACGACCTTCTGATCGGCGGCCTTAGTCCAGTTCTCACCCAAATCGCCGAGCTCGGAAATGATGTAGGTGTAGGTGCCACCATCGTTGTCGAAGTCGTAGAACACGCCGTCTAGGGACTTGGTCTCCCCTGCCTTCAGCTTAACCGTGGCAATGGGGTCGCCCGTCTTCGCGCCAGACTCGTCGGTTTCAAAAAGACCGAACTCGAACTCATCGTCGGGGCTCAGCGCTCCGTGGTTGACGGTCTTCGCGACATCAAGCACCAGCTCACCAGCGGCGGTGTAGGTGTCGTCGAAGCCAGCCGCGCCCTCCTTGGCGTTGGAGTAGGAGACCTCGGTCTTCAAGGTGCCGTCGCCGTTGTCGGTGGCGGTCACGGTAACGGTCACGTCGGAGGCGGCCGTCCAGCCCTTGTCGTTATGACCGGTTTCCTTAATCACGTAAGTGTAGGTACCCTCGGCATCGAAGGTAACCGAATCAAGGCTTGCGACCTTGCCCATCTCGGTTTCAACCGTGCCGATCACATCGCCCGTGGCCTTGCCCTCGGGGTCGGCCTTATACAGATCGAAGGTGAACTTTTCGCCAGGCTTGGCCTCGGTACCGCCGTTGACGGTCTTGTATACCTGAATGGTGGCGGTGCCGCTCGTTGCATAGGCGTTCGTGAACAGAGCTGCAGCCTTATCGTCGGTGGCGCGATCGTAGCTGACCGTGGAGCTCAGGCTGCGATCAGCGTTCTCCTCTACAGTCACTGTAGCCGTAGTGGGCTCGGCGTAAGTCCAGCCCTGGCCATCTTCAGCGAGTTCCTTGATGTCGTACTTATACTCGCCAGCCTCGTTGAACTCCAGGCTATCAAAGGAAACGGTTTCACCAGCCTTGGCCGTCTTCGTTTGAAGAACCTCGTTGCTGCCCTGCTCGTATAGCGCAAAGGTGAATTCCTTGTTCTTCACAGCGTCAGCGCTGGTTGCACCCGTTACTTCCTTATGAACGCTCAGCGTTGCATTTGTGGAAGTGGGATAGGTGTTGTGGGGATGGTAACGTTTTTCCGTACCAAATCCTTACGCCACAAGGCCCAAGCTG
>JAUMVJ010000002.1 GCA_030530215.1 Coriobacteriia bacterium | reverse complement strand
AGCTCACCGAGGACGAGATGGAGCGGCTGAGGTCCCTCGACGAGGACCGCTCCATGTGGGCCGAGTACGACGACCCCATGATCGTCCAGTACGCGATGGCCGAGGAGTAACGGAAGGCATCGGGCCCGCCGCATCGGCGGGCTCAGCCCCTCAGCACATCGTCCACCATTGCGTAGCGAATCGCGTCGATGGAATACGCAAAAGGGCGTAGAATGCGCGGTTGCATCAAATCCCGCGGGCCCAGCTGCGCACCTCGTCGTCGGAAGCACCGGACGAGAAGCGCTGGCCGTCTTGCCAATCGCCGGTGCCGGCTGCGCTAGCCAAAAGCTCGCCGCTCTGTCCAAGATCCGACGACGCGGAGGTGCAGAAGGTGATGGCCTTCTTGCCAGTGAAGTCGTTGTCCGCGGCAAAAGTGGTCGCACGGCCAGGCTTACCAGTTCTTCTTGTCTTGGCGGCAGTCGTGGTTTGACTTGCGCTCCTCGACGATGTTGGCGAACCACTGGACCATGGCGGGGTCGCTGTGGCTGAAGAAGCTCGAGGTCTTGGTGTCGAGCGCCGCGATCTTCTGCATCTCGTCGCCCGTGAGCTCGAAGTCGAACACGTCGAGGTTCTCCTCCATGCGCTCGCGGTGGACGGACTTGGGGATAACGACGACGCCGCGCTGCAGGTTCCAGCGCAGCATGACCTGCGCGGTCGTCTTGCCGTGCGCCGCGCCGATTTCCGCCAGCACCGGGTTCTCGAAGAGCCCGCCGCGGCCCTCGCCGAAGGGCGCCCAGGCCTCGGGGACGACGCTGTACTTGGCTTCCCATTCCAGGAGTTCCACCTGCTGGTTCAAAGGATGGGTCTCCATCTGGTTGACCATGGGCTTGATGTCGTTGAACTCGCAGAACTCGACCATGCGGTCCACGTAGAAGTTGGAGATGCCGATGGCGCGGACCTTGCCCTCCTCGTAGAGCTTCACCAGGTCGCGCCAAGCGCCGTACGCGTCGCCGAAGGGCTGGTGCAGGAGCACGAGGTCCAGGTAGTCGGTCCTGAGCTTGCGCAGCGATTCCTCGACCGAGGCGCGCGTGGCGCCCTCGCCGTAATGCTCTAGCCAGACCTTGGTGGTGAGCCAGATATCGCCGCGGTCGACGCCCGACGCGGCGACGGCCGCTCCCACCCGCTCCTCGTTGAAGTAGCTCTGGGCCGTGTCGATATGGCGGTACCCCACCTCGAGCGCATCGCGCACGCAACGCTCGCATTCGTCGACGGTCACCTGATATACGCCGTAGCCCAGCTGCGGCATCCTTATGCCGTTGGAAAGTTCCACGTACGTCATGTTGCTGGGGCCGAAAGCCATGGTTGCTCCTTCGCGTTGTCGGTTTTGCTTGACAATGCGGTTATAACAACCGATAGTTACTATCGGTCAAGAACAAATTTCGAAAATTTTCGGAGGAGCCATGACGGATGCGGTTTCGGCGGCCAAAGCCGCCTCGAGCGCGGCGGCGAACGCGCCCAAGCGGGTACGCGCAAGCGGCAGGTTGTTCAGCATGATGGAGGTATGCCGCGATGCCGACATGACCTATCAAACGTTGAAGTTCTACTGTAATCAGGGACTTATTCCCAACGTCAAGCGCGACAAGAACAACCGCCGCGTGTTCGACGAGCGCGACGTGGAGTGGGTGAAGAGCCTCACTTGCCTCAAAAAGTGCGGCATGAGCATCGCCGAGATGCGCGAGTACCTTGAGCTTTGCCTTGAGGGCGAGGCGAGCATCCCCGAGCGCAAGGCCATGCTCGCAGAGAAGCGAGGGCGCCTGGTCGAGCAGCTGACCGAAATCCAAGGCAGCATCGACTACATCGACTGGAAGCAGGGCTTCTACGATGATGTCCTCGCTGGCCGCACGGAATACTTCAGCAACCTGACACCGGCTGGCAACGCGTAAGCCGTCCGGTAAGTCGCATGCATACCAAGATGTACGCAACTGCTCCAAAATCCCGCACGACAAGAAAAACGCCTGGTTGCGTGCGTCTCGACACATACACAACCAGGCGTCGTTGGCCCGCGGTCTTCGCTGACGGCGTCTACTTGCTCACGACCGAGATGCGTTCACGGCGGTGGGCGCCGGCCTCGACGAGGTCGACCATGGCGATGGCGTAGTCGGCGTAGCTGACGGTGGACTCGCCTACGCCGTTGAGTGCGAGCTCCTCGCCGGCGAGGGTGTACTCACCAGTACGTTTGCCGTCCGCTTGGAACTCGCAAGCGGGAGAGACATAGGTCCAATCCAGATCGGTCGTGCGGCGCAGCCAAGCGAGACCTACGCCATGGCTTGCCGAGAGGGGCTTCCAATCGTCAGGGAAATCAGGCCCTTGATCAACGGTTGCGGTATGCTCGGCATCCACGTAAAGGCTGCCCGCGCCGCCGACCACCGCATAGTGCACGCCCGTGCCTTCGAGGCATTTGCCGATGTGGATGATGGCCTGGCCGATGCCGTCGATGGCCTCGGGCGTCCAGGCGCCAAAGGCGCAGACCACGGCATCGAACCCAGCGAAGTCCTTGGCGGTCACGTCGAAGGCGTCCTTGACGATAGCGTGCTGGGCGGCGGAGCGGTTCTCGCTGCGCACGACGGCAGTGACGTCCATGCCACGGCTCACGGCCTCTTGGGCTATGAGCTTCCCGGCGTTGCCGTTGGCGGCGATGATCGCAATCTTCTTGTTCGACATGGTGGGCTTCCTTTCTGGTTGACGTGCCCGGTTGACGTCTATTAATATTGACCTATACCGCCATAATGGGAAGTAGGCACAATAAAGTGCGGTAAGTACCTTTTGGTAACTTTTGGTAACTACCTGCGATAAAGATTGCGAGCTGATTATGAGCAAGGGCGAATTTATGAAGGAGTTGGCTGCGCGCGAATGGCCGGCCTGCCCTGTAGAGACCACGCTTTCGCTCATTGGGAGCAAATGGAAGGTGCTCATCCTGCGCGATCTGGCCGCAGGTCCGTTGCGCTTTGGCGAGCTTCAGCGCTCCATAGGGCATGTTTCGCAAAAGGTGCTGACGAGCCAGCTGCGCTCCATGGAGGCCGATGGCCTTGTGCATCGCGAGGTCTATGCAGAAGTACCGCCGCGCGTGGAGTACTCGCTTACTGAGCTTGGCCAAAGCTTGGCTCCTGTCATCGATGCCCTTAAGGAGTGGGGTCTGAACTTCAAGAAGCATTTGGGATAGAAGGCGAGGGTCCGAGCCGCCTGGTCGCTCGTGGGCCAGTCGCCGTGACCCAAGGCACCCCTTGAGAACATGCAGCCCAAGGGGTGTTTTATGTTCGTCCGTAAATATCGGTTTGGTATGTATTCGAGAGCAAATCCCTGCCTGATGAAAATGCGCCATGCCGCAAAAATTTCAGATAGGTGTTTTCCACGTTCTGTTTGAAAGACTATAATCTATCGCCTTTGCCTTAACGGCTGCATCAGTCGCAAGCCGCGCGTCTTGAACTTGCCGAAGCCGGCGAGAAGGAGGCGAGGTGCGCGGGCGTCTATCGGGCACGCAGGGCATACGCGGCTCGAGCATGGGACAAGAAGACCCCGTCTTCTCCCATGCCGTGCCCGAAATACCTAAGACCTACATGAACGCCGGCTCCCACAAGGAAAAGCTCGAGCAATTCAGGCAAGCGCCGTCTTCATCGGCCCTCCTCGGAACGCTTCACACAACGCTGGATCATCTTCACAACGTAATCGACGGGCTCGGCGCAGCCGCCCTTGAGCCACACCGAGACGATTGTCATCAATCCCTGCAGGTAGAACGCCATGAGGTACGGACGATCCTTCTCGGTGACGCCATAGCGGTCGAGGATCGGAGAGATGACGTTCGCGAACATGGCCTCGTAGCTCTGATCCAGCCGCAGCGTCGCGGCGTTGTCCAGCACCGTGAGGAATAGCCGCTGGTTCTGCTCAATAAACCCCAGGTAGGGCACGAGGTACTCCGGCGTGACGAGGTAGAGTTCCTCGCGGGGGCAAGTACGCAGGCGCTCGATGAATGCCGCCGCGTCCTTTTTCATATGGGCAAGGAACTGCTCGTTGATGCCCGTGACCATCTCGGCGAGAAGGTCTCCCAGCGTCTCGTAATGCAGATAAAACGTCGAACGATTGACGCCCGCCGCCGCGTAGATCTCCTTGACCGTGATGTAGGCGAGGTCCTTTTTCTCTAGCAGGGTGAGAAACGCCTCATCCATCTTCTTGGCGGTGTTGAAGTACTTGCTCTCGGATCTGTTCACGCGCTCACCCCCCTATCATCTTGGAAATACGCACAGCATATCCCTTCGGACAGCTCACTCGCTGACCTGTTTGGCAAGCTCCATGATCTCAAAGGCGTATTTCTGCTTGCCGCGGGCAAGAAGCCGTATGTAGACGGGGTAGTTCACGCCCATGCCCACCAGGCCAATGATGCCCACGACCACACCCAGCACGAACATGAACGTCGAGCCGCCGCCGATGACGTCCATGGAAAGGCACATCCCTAAGCCCGTGACCAGCGCCGCAATGATGCCAAAGGTGTAGGCAAAGATGTTGGCGGGTAGCTTTGCCTTGCGGTCGAGCTTACGCAGAGCCATCACCTTGGAGGTGTCCTTGGGCGCGTACTCGTTGGCAAGATGCTCGGCGTAAATCTTATCGGTGTCCATGTTTGTCTCCTTTGCTGGAACCCGGTTGTTGCCCCTCTTTGGGGTGATTCCATGGTGCCAACGAAGGCGGACCGGCGGAACAACACGCACGGCCCGCCGTGTCGATTTCTAAAACCCAGCTATGTGGCCAGCCAAAAATCACAAGTCACCGAGAAGAACCTCCAGGTAAGAGAGCGCTTTGGCGCGCGAGGCAGCCCCGTCAAGACAGCAGTGCTGCCACACCAGCATGATGGTCTGGGTGTAGTGATCGGCGAGAAGATCAGCCGGGACCGGCGACTCCGCGGCATACGGGCAGTCGCGAAAGATCTCGCGCGCCTGAGCCGCCATGAACGTATGAAAACTCGCGCAAAGGTAACCAGCTTCGTCGTTGTGAACCCGGATGGCACGAATGGCCCCGGCGTGCTTCTCGGTGAAGCCGGCCATGCGGTCGTAGATGTCATAAAGCGCCTGGTTGCGGGGCTCATGCTCGGTGCGGCCGAGTCCCATCTGGCCCGCAAGCCACACCCAACAGTAATTGAGCAGGTCATATTTGTCGTCGAAGTAGTTGTAGAACGTGGCGCGGGGGTAGCCTGCCTCCTCACACACCTCGCTGGTCGAGACGGACTCGAACGACTTGCGCGCCACGAGGCCAAGAAGCGCCCCGCGAAAGGCATCGAGCGCGCGGGCAGCGCCCTTTGTGGGCTTCTTCGTTAGGTCGTATTTCATGTCCTGCTTCCTCGGTTTTTGCACTTTTGGCGCTTCTGTCCAGCTTTTTGCGCCTGTGAGAACATGACGCTATCGGAACTCCTTCCCTGCAGGCTAGACTTACGCTTAATATTTTGCAAGTGTCTAAATACAGGAGGCGCACATCCTTGGGAGTCGCGATCATTACCGGAGCCTCGTCGGGGCTCGGCTCCGCCTACGTCGATGCCGTCCTCGACGGTTTCCCAGAAATCGAGGAGATCTGGCTTGTTGCCCGGCGCGAGGAGCGGCTGCGCGAGGTGGCCAGGCGTCACCCCGATAAGCGCTTCGAAATCATCCCCGCCGACCTTGCGCGTAAAGAAGGCTGGCAGGCGCTGGAGGCAAAGCTTGTCGAGAAGCGGCCCGGTGTATGGCTGCTCATCAACGACGCGGGCCTATGCCGGGGCGGCAGCTTCGAGGGATCCAGGCTCGACGACCTTCTCGCCATGATCGACCTCAACTGCAAGGGGCTCACCGCCGTCACGCACATATGCCTGCCCTACCTGGCGCAGGGTTCAACCATCATCGAGGTGGCATCCACCTCGGCATTTGTGCCCAACACGGGGCTTGTGGCGTACAGCGCCACGAAGTCCTACGTCCAGGCGCTCGCGCTCGGTCTGCGCGAGGAGCTGCGGCCGCGCGACATCAATGTATGCGCCGTCTGCCCCGGAATGATGGAGACCGAGATGACAACCAACCCCACCGTGCGCCAGGCGTGGCTGCCCCGCGTAAACGTTGCGCGAGCCGCGGCCAAATCGCTTGCTGCCGCCCGGGCAGGCCGCGCCGTCCACACCACCGATGCGTTCTATAAGGGCTACCGTCTGCTCGCGAAGCTCGCGCCGCACACGTTGCTCGTCAAGTTCGCGGGCTTGGGTTAGGCGCACACCATGATTTTCTATTTCTCCGCTACGGGAAACAGCCGTTATGTGGCCGAGCGGATTGCCGCCCAGACGGGCAGCGATGCCATATCCATCATCGAGTGCCGAGACGGCGAAACCTTTCCCTTTGAGAGTCCGGATAAGACGATTGGAATCGTGACCCCCACATACGCTTGGGGTCTGCCGGTTGTTGTGCGGGAGTTCCTGGAAGGGTTCAAGCTGAGCCGCCAGCCCGACTACCTTTGGTTTCTCGCCACCTACGGCACAACGCCCGGGCAAACCGGCGGTTTTGCGGAGGAAATCCTCGGTAGCGAGGGAATGCAAATCTCCGCAAAATTCAGTGTGAGGATGCCGGACACTTGGACGCCCATCTTTGACCTAAGCGATGCCGAGAAGGTGCGGCGCTGCAACGCCGCAGCAGATGCGCAGACAGACGCGGCAATCGAGAAAATCAAGGCCCACGCACGCGGCAACTTCATGCAGCGTGAAACGCCCGTGCTTCTCACCCGAGCGTTTCACGCCCCGGCATACGAATGGATGCGCAAGACGAGCCATTTCTCCGTCGAGAACTCCTGCGTGGGTTGCGGCCTCTGCGCGCGCAACTGTCCCGTCGGCGCCATCGAAATCCGCGGTCGTCGTCCCGTCTGGACCAGCGACCGCTGCGCCATGTGCCTCTCCTGCCTACACCACTGCCCCAAGTTCGCGATCCAGTACGGCAAGAACACCAAATGCCACGGGCAGTACACGCACCCGGAGGCTTAGGCAGAAGAAGGTCGTTCTCGTGCGGCTCGCTGTTAACGGCCATGTTGATAAAGCTGGTCTCGGTGTTGTTGCGGCGCAGGAACTCATCGAGAATGGCCGCAGCCTTGGCGGCATCGACGCTTGCTCGCCCTATTCGCAGGGTAGCTCTCCAGCTTTGGATGGGTCGCCGAAGTGGATCTTCTCGGTGCCGGCTTCGATGGCGGTCTCGTAATACCAGCACTTGTGGTTGATGAAGTCCAACGTCTCCTGCAACTCGACCACCTGCGCCTCCACCGTCTTTTTCCGCTCAAGGAACATCCCGTAGCGCTCTTGCAGGGAGTCGTCCCCCATCTGAACCCATTCCGTGAACCGCCGGATTTCCTTGATGGACATTCCTGATCTCTTCAGGCATTCAATAACGCGAAGCATGGCGATGTCATCATCAGAAAACAGCCGGTAGCCTGACTCCCTGCGCTCTAGGAACGGAAGCAGTCCCTGCTTGTCGTAGTACCTCAGCGTGACGGGTGTCAACCCAACGAGCTCTGCCGCCTGCTTGATCGTGTAGGGCATGGCGAATCCTCTCCTGCGAAGCAAATCGAAAACCGGCTATTGACCTTAACCTTAAGGTAAAAGTTACAGTGCTGCCATGGAAACGTCAACACGAGCAGCTAAGGAGAACCGCATATGAGCTACATATGGAACCTGCCCACGAAGGTGCAGTTCGGTCCCGGCAAGGTAAAGGAGCTTGCCAACGAGAAAATGCCCGGAAAGAAAGCGTTGCTAGTGATCTCTTGCGGCAAGTCGGTGCGCGAGAACGGCGCGCTGGCCGCCGTCGAGCAAGGACTGACCGCGGCCGGAGCCGCTTACGTCATCTTCGACAAGATTCAGCCCAACCCGCTGGAACCCACCATCATGGAGGGCGTGGAGCGCGCCCGCGAGAACGGCTGCGACTTCGTGGTGGGCCTGGGCGGTGGAAGCGTTTTGGACTCCGCCACCATCATCTCTGCCATCGCTGCGCAGAAAGAGGGCCGCGTTTGGGACTACGTGCAAGGCGGCACCGGCGGCGCAAGGCCGCTTGAGGAAAAGCCGCTTCCTTACATCGCGATCACCACCAGCGCGGGAACCGGCAGCGAGGTCGACTGCTGGGGCGTCGTCACCAACCCCGCCACGCACGAGAAGATCGGCTTCCAGGGCGGCTACCCCGAGCTCGCCATAGTCGACCCCGAGCTCATGCTCACCGTCCCGCCCGCCTTCACGGCCTACCAGGGCTTCGACGCCCTGTTCCACAGTATCGAGGGCTATCTCTCCGCGTTATGCAACGAGGCGGCCGAGATGGTCGAGCTGGCCGCCGTACGCAACATCGCGCGCTACCTGCCGCGCGCTGTTCGTAAAGGCAGCGATCTTGAGGCACGCACCAAAGTCGCATTTGCGAACACCATGAGCGGCTACTCCATGGAGGTCTGCTCCTGCGTGAGCCAACATGCCATGGAGCATGCGCTTTCCGGCCACCACCAGGAGCTGCCGCACGGTGCCGGGCTCATCATGATCTCGCAGGCCTATTTCGGTCGCTGGATCGAAGAGCACGTTTGCGACGAGCGCTTCGTCGAGCTTGCCCGCGCCCTGGGCCGACCCGACGCGGCAGAGCCGGAAGATTTTCTGATTGCGCTCGGCGGGCTGATGGATGATTGCGGCGTCGCCGATCTGCGCATGAGCGATTACGGCATTGCGCCGGAGGAGTTCCCGAGGATGGCGGCCGACGCCAAGGCAACCATGGGGGCGCTGTTCGCCTGCGATCGCTTCGAGCTATCCGACGAGGACGTGGTATCCATCTACCAGAAGTCTTATCGCTAAGGTCCGACCATGCCGAAAACCCTGTCGAAAACTGCGATTCTGTGCGCTGCTTTTAGCCTCTGCCTGCCCTTAGCCGCCTGTTCGACTGCTGCTCAGGAAGATGAGGAGCCCGTAATTATGCCAGTTGAAGCATCTCAAGAGGTAGGCTCGGAAGCTGACGAGAATACGCCGCAGCGGGTTTCGCCCTTGGAAGAGTCAGGGTCGTCGAACGACGAGATGGCCATGAAGGACGTGCCGCTGGGCGCTGTGCCCGAGGGTTACTACGACGAGGCTGAGCAACAGGGCTCGCTCGAATCTTTCGCGTATGACACGCGTGATTATGCTGGCAGCGGTAACGCCGTCGAACGCGAGGCCACGGTCTACCTGCCATACGGTTACGAGCAAAACGATACCAAGACGCGCTACAACATCCTCTATCTGCAGCACGGTGCTTACGGAGACGAACGCACCTGGATGTACGAGTACGGCGATAGATTCAAGAACATGATCGACCACATGATCGAGGACGGCACCATCCCGCCGCTGATCATCGTCATGCCCTACCTGGCTCCCGGAAGCCAGTGGTATCACGACACGACGCCCATCTTCTATTCGGACGAAGTGAAAAACGATCTCATGCCCGCCGTGGAAGCGCATTACCGCACGTATGCGGAAGACGTCAGCGACTCCGGCTTTGCGGCATCTCGCTCCCACCGCGCCTTCGGAGGATTTTCAGCCGGCGGCACAACGACGTGGCGCGTTTTCCTGGAAGGGCTGGACCGCTTCGAATACTTCTTGCCCATGAGCGGCGGTCTGACCTTGGGCGGTGACGGATCCACCGACGACGAGGACGCTTCCGCGCTTGCCGCTGCCGCGCTTGCCTCCAGCCACGGCAAGCGCGACTACTACGTGTTCGCGGCAACGGGCACGCAAGATGTCGCTTATCAGGGCCTGTCGGCGCAGATTGAGCGGATGAAACCGCTCGATGATGCCTTCGATTTCACGGAAGTCAGCTTCGCTGAGGGCAACCTGATGTACTACACCGTCGAGGGCAACCGGCACGACTACCCCTACACTTACGAGTATGTCTATAACGGCCTGCGCTGCCTGTTCTCATGGGTAACGACGAGGCAAATGGCGCCGTGAGCCACCGTGCCCCGCGAAACCGACCTAATAGGACAAACTGGGGGAGACTTTTTGACTTTTGAGTGTGAGTAGCAAAAATCGCCGTTAACGATGTATCTGCGGCAAATTGACGATAAATACATTGTTAACCCCTGTTATCTGGAATGATGCCCTCAATTCGGATTGAGCTGCAGGAGCGCGACGACGTGCACCATCTGAACATGGTCGATTTCATGGCCGAGCAAGGCGAGCTGCTCGATCAGCGCTGAAGCCGGCGGATGAACTCCTCGCAAGCCCGACTGCGAAGACGGTACTTCTTCCATACCAAAAACGAGCCGATTGTCATTGCGGGCTCCAGCGGAATAAAGAGCAAGTCGCTTCCCTCAAGCTCAAGCAGGCGATCGATGCCCATGGCGCAGGCCTCGCCCGTGCGCACCAGGTGAGCGGCATTGCCAAGCAAATCGAAGCGACCCACGACGGTAAGGTCCTCGATCGCGAATGCCCCGCCCGACCAGGACTCAAGGTCAACGGCCTTGTTCGATGTGCGCGAGCTTAACAACAGGGGCATGCGCGCCACGTCGGCCGGCGTGGCGCCCCTAAGCTCAGCCCATTCGCTTTCGGCCGAAACGGCTACGCCTACCCTGTCGGCACCGGGCATGCGTAGCCATTCGTATTTCTCCAGGTTAACAGGCTCTATAAGCAAGGCGAAGTCGAGCAAGCCGCGCTCCAAACGCTCCTCCACAGCATCGGCATTTCCGGTGTAGAGTTCCACTGTCACGCCCGGATAGTCTCGATGCAGGTCTGCGAAAACCTGCAGCACAAAACGCATGGCCTGCGTCTCGCCCGCGCCGATGCGGATGACGCCGCCGAGTTCGTGCTCGTCATCGGCAAGCTCAGCCTCGGTCTGCTCCACGAGCGAGAGAATCTCCTCGGCACGCTGGCGCAGGCGCATGCCCTCGCCCGTAAGCACGCACGCCCGATTCGTGCGGTCGAAGAGCGTGACGCCCAGCTCGCGCTCAAGGTCGGCGATCTGGCGCGAGAGCGTCGGTTGCGTCACGTGCAGCACGTTGGCCGCCTCGGTCATGTTTTCCTCGCGCGCGACGGCAAGAAAGTAGCGCAGGGTTCGCAGCTCCATCGCGATGCCCCCTTCATCTCAATGCCTGCACATTGCTATTCGTAATTCGTATATCCAACTAGTTAGTATAAGCATTTAACATTACCGCGCCACGCCCGTAATCTTGATATCGAAGGGAAGCTGATAAGACGAAAGGCGGCAAACATGAAGTACACGACCCTTGGGCACTCTGGCATCAAGATCTCGAAACTTTGCCTGGGCGGCATGAGTTTTGGCGAGGCCAGCCCCGACTTCCACCAGTGGACCATCGGCCCCGACGACACCCGCGCCGTCATCAGGCGCGCGCTCGAGGCGGGCATTAACTTTATCGACACGGCCAACTGCTACAGCTTCGGCACAAACGAGGAGTATATCGGGCAGGCTCTGCGCGACCTCGGCGTCGCGCGCGAGGACGTAGTCCTAGCCAGCAAGGTGCACTTCAACGAGGGTGGGCTTTCCGCCGCTGCCATCGAGCGCGAAATCGAGGGCACCCTCAAGCGCCTCGGCACCGACTACCTGGACCTCTACATCATTCACCGCTTTGACTACGACACTCCCATCGAGGAAACGATGGAGGCGCTCGACAAGCTCGTGCGCGCCGGCAAGGTCCGCGTCCTCGGCGCAAGCGCCATGTACGCCTACCAGCTGCACAACATGCAGGTCGCGGCCGAGAAAAACGGTTGGACCAAGTTCACCAGCATGCAGTGCCACTACAACCTGCTCTACCGCGAGGACGAGCGCGAGATGATCCCCGTCTGCCGTCAGTACGACATGGCCATCACGCCGTACAGCCCCTTGGCGTCGGGGCACCTCACCCGTCCGACATGGGAAAGCGCCAGCGTACGCGGCACGACCGACACCACTATGGTCAATAAGTACGACCACGATCGCACCATCGATATGCCTGTTATCGAGCGCGTGGCCAAGGTCGCGGCCGACCACGGCGTCCCCATCGCTCAGGTTGCGCTTGCCTGGCACTGGGCTCGCGGCATCGAGTCGCCCATCGTGGGCTGCAGCAAGCCCGAACGCGTGAACGACGCAGTGGCGGCGTTGAGCCTTGACTTCTCGCCCACCGAAGTCGATTTTCTCGAGGAGCTATACCAGCCGCACAACCTCGTGGGTCCCAAGGGCCGCCCCGGGGACAAGCCCCTCGCCGGCACCACCAAAGTCAAGCTCACGCGCTAGAGGTCACACCGCATGGACGACAAGACCCGCGAGAACCTGCGCGACGCCGGCTGCGACGAGGCATTTATCGCCGAGATGGACGCCCTGCCGAGCCCCTGCGCCAAGCTCTGCCGCCTCAAGGCCTACCGCCGAGACCTACTTGACGGCATCCACACCGAGCAGAAAAAGCTCGAATGCCTCGACTACCTCATCTACCAGCTGCGCCGCGACGTCGAGCACAGCTGCTGTAGCCACTAAGAGCAGCAACCATGCAAACATATGAGCCGTGTCAAATCTAAGCAGTGGCAAATACATCAAGGAACCGAAGCGCTCAACACCCTAAACCCAAAGGAGAACATCATGACCATCAAACAAACTGCAGGTCGCGACCAACTCGGTGACTTCGCACCCAACTTTGCGCACTACAACGATGACGTGCTTTTCGGCGAGAACTGGAACAGCAGCGGCATCGACCTCAAGACCCGCTGCCTGCTGACCGTGACGACCCTCATGGCGCAGGGCATCACCGACACCTCTCTCGCGTATCACATTCAAAACGCCAAGGCCCACGGAGTGGCCCGCGAGGAGCTTGCGGCTGCTATTACCCATGTGGCTTTCTACGCGGGCTGGCCCAAGGCGTGGGCAACCTTCAATTTGGCGAAAGAAGTCTATGCGGACGATGCCGTCCCCGCAGCCGGCGGCACGGCGGATACGGCCGGCTCTCACGGTGGCTTCTTCGGCCTCGGCGAGCCTAACGACGCCTACGCGCAGTACTTTATCGGCCAGAGCTATCTCAACCAGCTCAGCCGGCCGGGCGACTACCTGCCCATCTTCAACGTCACCTTCGAGCCAGGCTGCCGCAACAACTGGCATATCCACCATGCAAGCAACGGCGGCGGCCAGGTTCTTATCTGCATTGACGGGTTTGGCTGGTACCAGGAGGAAGGCAAGCCTGCTCAGGCCCTGAAGTCCGGCGACATCGTGGAAATCCCGGCCAACGTCAAGCACTGGCATGGTGCCAAAGCGGACAGCTGGTTCAGCCACCTCGCCTTCGAATACCCCGGCGAAGACGCCAGCAACGAATGGTGCGAACCGGTTGACGATGCAGCCTACGATGCCCTTGAGGGCTAAAAGCAAAAATACTTACGTTAACGAAAGGATCATCATGACCAAGAACATGCTTGTTGTGTACTATAGCTGGACCAATGGCAACACCAGGAAGATCGCTGAACAGCTGGCCGCAGCCTGCGGCGCCGATCTTGAGCGCATCGACACCGTCGTGCCTTACCCCGACGACTACGACGCAACCGTCAGCCAAGCGCAGGACGAGGTCAACGCCGGATTTAAACCCGAAATCAAGGCTCTTGAGCACGACCTCGCAAACTACGACGTCGTCGCAATCGGCACACCCACCTGGTGGTACACCATGGCGCCGGCGGTAAAAACCTTCATCAGCAACGCCAACTGGGAAGGCAAGACCGTCGTAGCCTTCTCGACGAGCGCCGGATGGCCCGGCAGCACCAATAGGGACATCCAGAATGCCGCCATAGGCGCCGCAACGACGATGCCCAGTCTAGAAGTCACCTTCGATTCCTCTGGCGGCACCGAGCAGAAGACCCCACAGGCAGACGTCGATGCCTGGATCGCGGCCGTCAAGGAGTCATTAGACTAAATAAAGGTCAACATATCCGACGAACCATCACGAACAGGCAAGGCTCAAGAGCGTGGACCGAATCCGCAAGGAGCATATGTCTCAGCTACGCTTTGCTGCAAAAACCTCGTCAAGGACCTTGGCGATTGCCTCGATGCTGATGGGCTTGATGATGTGCCCGTTCATCCCGGCTTTATAGGCCTTTTGCCTATCCTCCTCAAAAGCATTGGCCGTCATGGCGACAATCGGGATGTTTGCTTTCCGGTTGTCCGGCAGCGTTCTGATCTCCCTGGTGGCCGTGTATCCGTCCATCCTTGGCATCTGAATGTCCATGAAAATCAGATCGTATTGATCCGACGGAGCTTTATCGATGGCTGCAACAGCAACGTCGCCGTCCGTCGCGGTGTTCACCGTCATGCCTGCCTCTTCCAAAATCGCGGTAGCGATCTCGCGGTTCAGCTCGTTGTCTTCGACCAGAAGAATTCTCTTGCCGCTGTAGTCAAGAGTTCTTCTCCTCCCCGCCTCCAACTTCGGGCCTTTCACGCCGTCCTTGGCCGTTGGCTGCGTTAGCACGGATCTCAGCTCCGACATAAAGATCGGCTTCGACACGAACGCGGTAACCCCCGCCTGCCTGGCTTCGTCTTCAAAATCCGTCCAATCATATGCCGTCAGCACGATGATCGGGGTTTCCGCACTTACGACCCTCCTGATTCTGCGGACAGTCTCGATGCCGTTCATGTCCGGCATCAGGTAATCGATGATATAGGCCTTGTACTCGTCCAGCACCTCTGCCGCGTCCTGCGCACGGACGACGGCCTCTTTGCCGGATGTAGTCCAGTCCGGGCGCATCTGTATGTCCCTCAGCATCTTGCTGATGCTCCTGCAGGCGTCCATGTCGTCGTCCACAATCAGGGCCCGAGCGCCCAGCATCTCGGGAATAGGCTCCGGCTCCACGAACCTGTCTGCGATTCGCAGGTTCAAGGCGACCGTGAACAAGGAGCCCCTCCCCTCCTCACTCTCGGCCCGGATATCGCCATTCATCATATCCACGATGTTCTTGGTAATCGCCATGCCGAGCCCGGTGCCCTGGATGCCGCTGACGGTTGCGCTGCGCTCCCTGGTGAAGGTCTCGAAGATGTGCTCGAGGTATTCCTTCGACATTCCGATGCCGTTGTCCTTTACGGAGAACTCGTATGTTGTATAGCCCTTTATGCTGCAGGGCTTTTCGATAAGCCGAATGATGATATCGCCGCCGGGCTGCGTGAATTTGATTGCGTTTCCAACGATATTAAGCAGAACCTGATTAAGGCGGAGTTTGTCCGTGACCACATCTTCGTGCACCACGTCCTGCGCATCGATAAAGAGGTTCTGGTTCTTTGCCTTGACGAGCCCCTGGATCATCGTGCGAAGATCATGCAGCAAATCGGGGATGTGGACGTCCGCTTCTTGAAGCTTCACCGTGCCACTCTCTATGCGGCTCATATCGAGGATGTCGTTGATCAGGCTCAAAAGATGCATGCTCGAGGTGCTGATCTTAGCCAGGTAGTCCTGCACCTGCGCCTGATCGTCGCTGCGAGCCTGCGCCAGCGCCGTGAAGCCGACGATAGCGTTCATCGGCGTGCGGATGTCGTGCGACATGCTGTTCAGGAAGGTCGTCTTGGCTTTGTTCGCCTGTTGAGCCGATGCCAGAGCGCGGGCAAGCGCTTCCTGCCCCTCGACTATCGCGTCGACGATCTGAAAGCCCGCCACGATGTTTCCGTTGTCGTCCGCTTTCCTGAAATCGAACTGGTAATGGTGCAGCTCCCCGCCTTCTGTGCTGCGATAGGTGCCGCTGTATTCGCTTTGCTTGGAAAACACCCTGTGAAGGTTCTCGAAGGAGAGCGCTTCTGCTATCTTCTCCCTGTCATCTGGATGCACGTTTTCCTGTATCCATTGCTTGATGACGGGGTCATAAGGAAATTCGCCTTCCATGACATCGGTGACGGCTTGGACGTCGTAGTCTTCGGCAAGGCGCACCACCCTTGCGGTCCCGCTGTTCAAATTTGCGACAAATACGTTTTTGAAATTCCTGGCCAGCGTGTCGATTATCGAGATCTGCTCCGCCAGTGCCTTGTCCTTCTGCTTTTGCTCGCGCACCATCTCATCAACGTCGTAATGATACCCACGAAGCAAAAACCGCCTTCCACTGGTTTCCCCGTGCCTCCGCAGCGCACGTACCTCTCACCCAGAACGGGGTGCCTCCAGAGATAGGTGTTCTCGTCGCGCCCTTCTTCTTTCATTTTCTCAACGCTACGCAAAACCGACGGCAGCGAGTCTGGAACGATGTTTGCAAACCACGCGTCGTAGACTTCTTCAGGTGTCAGATTCTTGTCTGCGACCCCAAGAAGCCCCAGCATAAGATCGTCAGCTTCCATTCTTGGAGCTTTTCCATCGAGTAGGTAGATGTTCCATGTCCCCATATTCGATGCCGCGATGATCTCATACATCGCATCGACCTGACGTCCTAATGTTTTAGGAAACTCTTCACCTTGCAGCTGGTCTTTGTCCGGAACGGAATGGTGGATATGGAGGACTTTCCAGACTCCATCCACAACCCCATAAAGAATCGTGAACCTACTGTCCATCTTGATGCTGGTATTGCCATCCGGAAAAGTCCCAAGAATCAGCACCGATCCGTAGACCAACATATGCTCTTCATCTAGCTTTTGCTCTTCTAGGGCAAAGTCCGACCACGTAAATCTGATCTTTTCGCGCTGCCCAACATCAAACACGAAGGCCTGCGAAAACTCCTGCAGATTTCTGAAGAATTCCTGCTTGCCGGTTCCTATCACGCTAATGCTTTCGTCCAGCAAATTCAGGACGTCCGCATTTGCTTCAGGGTCGGAGTTCAGATAGGAATCCAAGATATGCTCGGTGAGCTTCTTGAAATCAACTTTCACCACAGCTGATTCTTTTGCCATAGCGTGCCTCTATCTGCAGAGCTTACGTTTTTTCGTCTAGCCAGCTATTTTATACGCCAGGTGATACAACTACAGCACAGAGGATGCCGACGTTTCCTTGAGCCACCTAAGCGGTACCCGTTGGGGCTCAGCCGCTCGGACACTTCATGCCACACTGCTCGCGCATGAAAACGACAATCTCTGCGACAACTCAAAGAGCAGTTCTAGGCACTTAAAAAGGCAACCCGCATGAAGCGGGTTGCCTTCAGGCTAGACGTCAGCTTTTCAGCTGAAGTTAGTAAATTGCAAGCAGCACTAGTTCTGCTTGCGGCGCGGCAGCATACTTCTTGGCGGCCGAGAAGTCATAGTCTAGGGAGCGCACAAGATCGGCGGCCTTCTCGTTGTGGATGGCGCCGCGGCCAAGCGTCTGCAGCATCGTTTCCGGCACGCCGAACAGTGTCGTTTTCGTGGCCATGTTGGTCTCCTGCGCGCGGACGGGTTTGTTACCCAGACTATACTCTTGCCGCATATTTGGCAGAAAGATCTTCAGACACGAAGGCCCGCCGACAAACGCGGCGGGCCCGCCCTTTACTTCACCTTGACCTTGGCGATATTGCTCCAGGAGGAACGGTAGATCTTGCCGTTAACGACCTTGTAGGCGCGCACCTGCACATAGACCTTCTTGCCCCTCTTAAGCTTCTTGAGCTTCGCGGTCTTTTTGGAAGCGCCTTTAACTCTGACCGTCTTAACCTTGCCGGCCTTGAGCTTGGCCTTGCTGGTGGCGTAGCGCAGCTCGAATCCACTGGTCTGGTCCTTGTGCTTGGCCCACTTAACCTTGGCTTTGCCCTTTCCGGCCTTCTTAACGGACACGCTCTTCACCTTGGCGGGGACTATTTGATAGGCAGCCCCAAGCGTGCCGGAGTAGCTGCCGCGACCGACGATAACAGCGGTTGCGGTACCCACCTGATTGCTGTTCTGATAGCTCAAGTCGTAGTCGGTGCCAGCCTTGAGGGTCTTGCCGCCCAGGGTCACCGTGACCGTGGGCTTACAGCCCCCTTTGACGTAGGTAAACTCCGTCTTGGACAGCTTCACCTGCGCTCCGGCGATACTCGTGGAGGTGCCTTCGTCCGCACGCCATGAGGCGGTAAGGGCAAGGTCGCCCGCGACCGGCTCGGTGAAGGTGTAGGGCTCGCCGTCAAGCCGCCAGCCCTCGAAGGAATAGCCGCTGCGGACAGGGTCCTTGGGCCGCTTTGCGCACTCGCCGTCGGCGACCGTCTGATCTTCCACGGCGCTGCCGCCGGCAGAATCGAAGGTGACCGAGTGCTCGATAGCCTCCCACTTAGCATGGAGGGTGATGTTGGAGGTGACCTCGGAACTAAAATCGTAAGCCTGTGTGCAGGCCGTGTCCACGTACCAGCCCTTGAAGGTGCGGCCGGCACACGTCGGGTCGGCCGGTTTGGTCGCCTTGCCGCCGACCTTCACCTCTTGAGCATCCACGTCGGCGCCCCAAACGCCCGTGTCGAAGCTGACCAGGTATGCGGAAGCCTCGTAAGTAGCCTCCACCCACACGCGCTCGTCAGGCATGGTGAAGGTGGTGGTGGAGGCGCTCGCGTCGTCAAGCTCCACGCCGCAGTTCCCCTTTACCTCCCAGCTCTTGAAGCTCTGACGCTCCGCGGGCTTATCGGCCTTAATGGTGACAACGTCGCCGGCGGAGGCGCGCGAGACGCGCTCGCCGTTCACGTAGGCCTCGCCGCCATCGACGACGACAAGACTGCTGGTCCCGACCTCATAAATATAGCGGGAGACGCTTGTGGTGCGGTCGCCCACTTGCCCGTAGACGAACAGCGTCCAAGTGCCGCTCGAATCAAGCGTGACGGGAGCTTCGTCGGAGTAGTCGCTATAGGACGCGTCGGCGGCGGGCTCGGCGTCGTCACCCTGCACCAGGCAGTACTTGATAGCATTACCCGTGCCGGCCTTCCAGCCTGATCCGGCGCTTAGTTTGACCTCCTGCCCCTTCTCGCAGGCGCCGCTCTCGACGCTCGCGGTCGGTGCGCCGATGCGCGTCAGGCGGAAGTTGCGGCTCACATCATATTCACTGCCTCCATAGGAGAACTTGCCCGTCACGGTGAACTCGCCGCTGCTCACGTTACCCGCAGCGTCCCATGTCACATCACAGTTGGCCGTCTTGTCGGCAGAGGCGTCGAGCGCAATTTCGATCGACGAGGGCAGATAGGCCGAGCTGTCGGCCACCTGCGCGACCTCAACGTCGGAGAGGTCGGTGACAACGTGGTCGAAGGCCTTAGCCTTACCCGTGGTAAGCGTGAAGGTCACCACAGCCTTCTTTGCACCCGTGTCGCGCTGCGTTATAGCCGCTATGCCGTTGACGGCCACCGACACGTTGTTCGTGAAGGCGTAACTGTAGGCCACCTCGTCGGACTCACCGCCCGACTCCCCCAGCGTCACGGTAGCGGTGGCAACGTAGGCCTCGCCTTCCACGGCCGTGTAGTCGTCGGGCAGCGCCTCGTCCGAACCGTACTTCTTCCACACCACGCTCAAACCGTACTTGTTGACGGATTTGGTCACGTCCAGGCCGGAGAAGCTCGTGCCCGTGACCCTGCAGGAAGTAAAGGTAGTGGGCAGCGCCTTACCGGCGGAGGGCACGGCGACGCCGACGTCGATGGCGCTCACGTAGGGCTCGTAGAGCACACCCAGATTCACGTCGGAGGTGACGTTACCCAGTGTGATGGAGCTCTCGGTCTGCTCCTCGATCGTAACGCCGTCGGGCAGCTGCGACGTGGACCATGCAGTGAAGTTCCAGCCCGTGGGGACCGGGGTCGCGAGCGTGACCGTGCCGCCATCGGCGACGAGCGCGCTGGTGGTGGCGCCCTCGATCTGCGCGGCCTGCCCAGAGGACACCTTGTTCACGTCAACTCCCGTGACGGTGACGGTGCGCTGCTCGCCCATGGTGACGGTGGCCGTGATCTTAATGCCGCCGTCCGCGGCCTGCACCTTGCAGGAGGAATCCTCCTTGTCGCCCAGTTCCGAGGCCACGGCCGCCACCGCAGACGAGACGCGCTCGCTGCTCACGGGCAGGCCGAGCTCGTCGAAGACGCTCGCAGGGACCTTGATCGTGTAGGTGACCTTCTTGAGGCCGGTCTCGCTGTCCTTGCCGTCTGCGGAGCTGCAGCCCTCCACAGCTACGTTCTTAAGCAGGGACTCCGGCACCGTTACCTGTTTGCCCATGCAGCTGGTGAGGGTGAGCGCCGAGACGCTCACGTTCTCTTTGGTGCCCAGCTTGTCCCACTCGTTGGAATCGGTAAGTCCCAACTGCACCCCGGTCGCGTCGGTGGTGTAGTGGGCGGTGGCCACCGTGTCGCCGTAGGGCATGAAGAACTCCGTGGTGCCGGCGGACGCCTTGACCGTCTTGGTCACGGCGCTGGGGGACTCAAGCGTCCAGTAGTCGAGCAGGTAGGTGCCCTTGGACGGGTCGTCGGGATCTATGTACTTGGGGTAGTCGGCGCTCTTGAGCTGCACCTTGTTGGAGCGGCCGATGTTCTCCTTCACGCTCGTGCCACCATCCGCCTTAAGCGTGAGATCGAACCTGGACTGGCCGCTCTTGAGGTAGAGGTAGTTGCCGTCGAGCTCTATAGCGCGGTTGTCCGCGTCAGAGAATAAGACCTTGCTGTAATCATCGCCCAGCTTTGTCATGAAAGCCTGGTTGCCACTTACCCTGCGCGGGAGCGAGCTGGTCTCACCGCTGATGCCGATATGGCTTGAGGGGTCGAGATAGTTGCCCTCGCCGTCTCCGCCGCACATCTGCTGATCAGGGCAGGACAGGTACACGTTGCTCACGCCGGTCTCCGTGATCGTCTCAGCCCACCAGGCTCTCCAACGATACAAGGTCTCGTTATCGTCGATGATCACCTTGCCCTGTAGGGTGAAATCGCGGTACTTCGAGCTCTCAAAGTACAGGCCGCCACCCGACCTGGCGACGTTGCCTGTGATCGTCACGTCTTTGAGCGTGAACGAATTATCTTGGGAGTAGATGCCGCCGCCTACGCCATAGTACCAACCGTCACCGCCGATCTTGTTGCCGGTGATGCTTATGCCCTCGACGTAGAGAGTACCGTCATAAGAGCAGATGCCGCCGCCGTTGTGCGCATACGTAAGCGACCAGAATTGCATCTGCGATGTGTTGTCGCGTATGGTTCCCGTGTGGTCGTCAGAGACGACGCGCAGGTCGTAGCCGTAGCTGAAGATACCACCGCCGGTGTTGTTATAGATGCTCGAGCCATTGGTCATATTGACGGCCATGGTGCCCGACGAGTCCTTGTAAAAGGAGATGCCTCCCCCAACGGGATACTTCCCGTTGCTGTTTCTCTTTGCCGTGTTGTTGTAGATATAGCTGTTGTCCAGATTGATCGTGGACGACTTCGTGCAGTAGATACCGCCACCTGAGGTAGCGCTGTTGTCGTGGATCTTCGAGTTCTTAAGGTTGAGCGTAGTCTTGCCTTCCAAGCCAAAGGCGCCGCCGTGATACCAAGTGTCGTCGTTATTGCAGAAGGTGCTGTTATCGACGTCTATGGTCGTGTTATCTCCCGTTATGTAGATAGCGGCTATGACGCTGTTTTTTTTGACCGTGGAGTCCTTGAACGTAAGGTGAGTGTTGGTACCGGCGGATCGAATGGCGCTATGGCTATTGCCGGAGAGCTCCGAGTTGTTCAAAACCTCGAGCGTCGCATCGCCCTTCTCAACCCGAACAGCACATTCACTGTTGTCGGTCATCTGCGATCCGTCCATTGAAAGCTTGAAATTCTTCTCGTCGGCGTAGATGCCGGCGCCGCCGGAGGAGGCCCCGCAGCGGTTGCGCGAGATCTGGGCGTTGCTCTTCATACGTACAGTGGTGTCCTTGTACGACGCGTACACACCGCCGCCCTTAGCCGGCGTGTTGTTGTCGTTGATCTCGCCGCCATCTAGCTCCAACACGGCGTTTTCACCATGCATTGTCACGCCGGCGCCGTTTTCCTTGCTGCGGTTGCAATCAATCTTGGAGATGACGGGGGTCTTAGACGAATGGCCGCGGCCTTTGACATAGAGCTCGGCCTCGTTGCCCTCTATGAACACGCCACCGCCGTTCCTTATGGCGCTGTTGTGGCTGATCTCGCTGCCGTTATCAAGCGTGATCTTGGACTTACGGCACACGTACAGGCCGCCGCCGTCGAGCTCGGAGTGGTTATAAACGATCTTGGAGTTACTCATCTCCAGCACCGAATTAGCGCCCCATATGGCCACGCCGCCGGCGTAGCCGCTGCTGGACTTCCAGCCGTTGGTGTCCGCGACGTTGCCAGCGATGGTAACGTCGTTGAGGTAGAGCTTGCCGCCGTCGCCGGAGACGGCTATGCCGCCGGCCGTGGCCGAGCTGTCGCAGGCGCCGCCCGTGATAAGGCCGCCGGCGATGGGGCAGCTGTCGTTGCCCGCCTCGTCCTGCCACAGCTCGCCCTCGTTCTCGTCTTTAACCAGGTAGCCGCCGTGCGAGATGAGCTTCTCTTGCTCGGTGCTGCCGCCGTTGATGGTGAGGCTGGAACCGCCCTTGACGTAGATGACCTGCCCATCGCCGCCGCCGTAATAGGAAGAGTCCGATTCGTCGCGGTTGATCATGTGACCGTGAAGGTTAAGGACGTACTCCTTGCCCTCCACAAACTGAAGGATGCCGTAGTCGTTCGAATTGAAGTCGTCGTAGAGGTCTATCGTGACCTTTGCGGTGTTGCTGTTCTTGCCCCAGGCCTTGACCTCGTCGAAGGCATCGGAAATGCTCGCGTACTTTTGCAGACCGTAGGACTCGCCGCTCTTGCTGATACGCTCGACCTGCGCCTTCACATCGTCCGCGTAAGCGTACGCGGGCAACACGACAGCGGCGGAAAAAGCGCCGGCCGCAAGCAGCAGCGCGAGCGCGACCAAGGCCGGACGAATGCGGTTCACTACAGAAGCTCCCATAGAGGACCCCCAAATTTTCTTGTTACAACTTGCCTATCCTTTAATTCTACTATCCCTGGGGCGCGCAGGGGCCGGCAGACGGGAGTTTGCTCTGACAGGAAAGATCGGGGGGGTTGTGGAGTAAGGCGGTCGATCGGCCTTGCTGATGGGCTCGTCGGTGTACTGGCGTACAGAATGGCGCTGGCGGATTGCCTCTTCGTCGGCAACCATGGCTGGCCTTTCTCTTCGTTGCTTGCATTTGGCGTGCTCGGCCGCTACCGCGAATCACTCATCGAAGCTACTCAAGAAGTAGTCGTACAAGTCCGGGCGCACGGGCTCTTCAAGCTCGTAGCGAATCTCAACGGCATTGGTCTTGCCGTCGGCCATCACTATCTGCTCAAAGTCCCCATTAGGGTGCATCTCGCCCAAAAAATAGAACTCCGTGCCGTCGTCCTTATCTTTTTTGTTCTTGCGCAGGTAAAGAAAACAACGCATGCCTAGTTCATCAGCGCGCTTCAAACGCTTGATTTCCGGAGACTCAAGCGTGCGCTTACTCTTGGAGATGCAGATAATTGCTCTATCGGACACAAAACGGTCGCGATACTGCGTGGTGATGCTTATGTCCGGATCTTTCTCGTAGTTCACGAACACCGGGAAGGTGTTCGTCTCCTTGTCATGGAAATACCCGCCCACATTTTGGTAGTTGGGCTCCTTCTCCCAGCGCAGCAAGCGGCAAACTTCCTCACGCGTATATTTTTGATTGAGGACGAAATTCGTATCCTTGTAGAGTGCGCCGAACCTCATAGCATTCCTACGCATGCCGAATTTGACCAAGTCAACCATGCACTTGAGGAAGTCGCCATCCTCAAGCGCCGCAGCGAACCCATCCGCAAGCCTTACTTTGCCTTCGCCAACAAGCTCAACCAGTTGCTCGCCCTTGCTTGAATACTCGCCCGTAAGCGTTCGCACCACAGAGCGCGCGTCGCTTGCGTCTTCTGGCAGGACAGCACCCGTCGTTTTCCCTGTCGTATACGCATCAATCATGCTATCCAGCGCAAGCAAATCCGCCAAGCGCTTACCAGCGGCGAGTTTCCCCGAGGCAAACTTGAGGTATGCCAGTTTTTTCTCGTTGAACGCAAACGGGCACTCGCTCTCATACCGCTGCAAAAAGGCGGGATATGAGCCGAATTTGTCGATGATGATCAACGGGTCGATCGATTCGTTTTTATCAAAATCAAGCAAGCTAGGAATGCGGCCCAGCAGACGGCGCAAATCATCGTATTCGCTGCGAATAAGCTTTATCGAGCCGAACTTGCCCTCTTCAAGCGCTTTGAAAATACGCTGCTCGGAAACCTTATCGAAGGAGATAGTCGAGCAACCGGGAATCGCCGCGCTGCCTTCCTTTACCACCCTGCGCAGGTTGTCCTTGTTGTAGCTTCTATCGCCCGCAAGCGCTATGGGGATGAGGTAGTTCTGCTGATAATTGCCGATGAAATCAAGCACCAGCGTGTAATCCTTGGACGGATCCTTGCGCAAACCGCGACCCAGCTGCTGAACGAACACAATGGCGGACTCCGTACGACGCAGCATGATAATTTCATTCAACGAAGGAATATCCACGCCCTCGTTAAGAATATCGACGGAGAAGATGTACTGCAGGCCGCCCGACTCAAGACGGGCGATTGCCTGGTTGCGCTGGTCATCGGTTGTTTCGCCACTTATAGCTACGGTTTTGTAGCCGCGCTCGTTGAACAAGCGCGACAGCTCGCGGGCCTCTTCATTACGCGAGCAGAAAACAAGGCCGCGCCTATCGCTCTTGCGAACCGAGTACTCCTCGATTTTTTGGATGATATGGTCCGCACGGTCGTCCGAAGTCAGTTTGCCGAACAACGCGACGTCATCAACCGTCTTGTCATCAATCGCCAAATCGGCAATGCCAAAATAATGGAACGGCACCAGCATGTCGTTCTCAAGCGCGTCTTGCAGCGTAATGCGATAGGCAATCACATGGTTGAACAGGGAATACACATCGTAACCATCGGTGCGCGTGGGCGTTGCGGTCATGCCCAACACAAACTTGGGCGTAAAGTAGTTGAGTATCTTTTGATAGCTGTTGGCACCCGTCCTGTGCGCTTCGTCGATGATGATGTAGTCGAACTAATCGGGTGCGAACTGTTCCAAATTGCTCGACAGCTGAATCACCATGGTGAATAGGCAGCTCGCGTCCCTTTGCGCTGCACTGTTGAACTGCCCGAAGCTATATGCATCGCCCAAAACGCGCTGGTAGCTTCGCTGCGACGCGTCTAAAATCCTTTGCCTATGGGCAATGAACAACACACGCTTGGGTTTGGTCCGGAGCACATCAAGCGCCGAAAGATAAGTCTTGCCGGTTCCAGTGGCAGATACCAACAGCGCCCTAGACTCGTTGCGTCTGTGCAGAACATCCAGCGCCTCCAGGGCGGATTCTTGCATCTTGTTGGGCCTGATGCGCGCCTCGCCCAAAGCAGAAGCGGCGCTCTCTGCCGCCAGCCCTGCCGAGAATGCAGGCGGGCGTTTGCGCGTGGCCTCGCTTTTGTGAGCCGCCAGAAACGCCTCATAGTTTTGGATCCATCGCTCCGTAACGCGAACAGAGTTTTCATCCTCCCAAAGCTTCTCGAATTCACTCTTGGTCTTTTGGAGGATGTCGCCTTTGGGGAAGCTGCGGAACAGCACGTTCCATTCTTTATTGCAGGTAAGCGCGTACTGCGTAAGGTTCGAACTGCCAATAATGATGGTGGATATGCCCTCTTTGTCGAAGAAATACCCCTTGGCGTGCAAGTCCCCTTGATACACGCGTGACTCAATGTTGGGATATTCCAGCAGTTTGCGCAAGGCGGCGGGGTCGTTGAAATTGAGGTAAGTCGACGTAAGAACGCGTCCCGGGATACCGCGTTGCTGCAGCTTGTGAAGAATCTCCGCTAAGATTTGGATTCCGCTGGCCGTGATAAACGCGATGGAGAAGCTAAAGCTCACGCAATCCAACAGCTCGCTCTCAATGACGGAAAGCACATTGCTCGAGCTCTGCTCGTCGTTGCTCAGGATACGCGGCGCGTAACGGTCGTCCGGCTCTTTATCGCCGCCAATAAAGCTCGCCTGCAGGCTCTCCTCGAAATCGATTGCGCTGTATTCGAACCTACCCGCCACGTTCCACTCCCAACAAAGAACCTGCCTGTTTGCTGGCAAAGATCATAACCAAAACCGCAAGAGCCCGCAGGGAGCGCAGCGCCGAAGTAGAGCAACCTACCCCATAACTTCGAGGCCGATGTCCATGAAGCGCTTGAGGGCTTGGCGCAGGTACGGGATCTTAGGGTACGCGAAGCTGATCTGGTACCTGGAGTCTCTGGAGAAGCTGAAGCTGTCGACCTTACGCAAATCGGCGCGCGAGAGCGTCGCCTTGGCCTGAACCGCCGGGCAAAAACACGCACCCACGCCACGCGTGCACAGCGAAAGCATCGTACGCGTGCTGTCGGTAAGCACCGCCTCGCGCGGCTGAAAGCCCGCCTGCTTAATGAGCAGCCGTGCAATCCTGCCGGCGATATCTTGCGGTTTGCACAGAACGAACGGAGCATCGGCAAGCTGCCCTAGGGCCTCCTCGCCGGAGAGCTGCGCGTCCACACCCAACGTCTTGGGCACCAGCATCACGATTTCTTCCGCATAGAAGGGCTGCACGTTGAACTCGCGCAGATCTTCAGAAGCACGTCCCACGAAGAGATCGATGCCGCCGTCGCGCAACAAGGCGATGAGCTGCTCGTTCGTTCTCTCCATAAGCTCGATGTCGATGCCCGGGTATTCCACGCTGAAGGCCTCGACGATGCGAGGAATGATAAGCGAGCCGCGGGTATGCGCGACCCCCACACGGATTTTCCCACGTTGATCGTCCGTGATATCGCAGAACTCGTTCTTGAGCGCGCGAAGCTGCTCATTAAAGCTTTCCGCATAGCGCAGGAAGGACTCGCCGGCGTAAGTGAGCTCGAGCGGGTTTTTACGTACCAGCAATTTGCAGTCCAACTCTTTTTCAAGCGAGGCGATATGCGCGCTGAGCGTCTGCTGTGTTATATGCAGCTCACCTGCGGCCTTGGTAATGTTGCGATGCTTGGCCACTGCAGCGAAATACTCCATGGAAAGAAAGTTCATGCGCTCCCTTAATACAGTATTTTTCCTGTGTTATCTACTATATATAACAGTTTCTTCTCTGTGCTGAGAGGCTGTATAACCTTTTCGTACTCACAAAAGAAAGGCGCCTCATGCACGAAACCGCAACGCTCCTGCTCTTCGCCGCAGCCCTCATCGTCTGCGTTATCCTGGGCAAACCCATACTGCTTGGCCTTGCAGCAGGCCTGATGATTTTCTGCGCCTACGCGCTGTGGAAGGTGCGCAAGCCGCTTGAAGTGCTGAAAATGATGCTCGACGGCGTGAAAACAGCCAAAGGCGTGCTCATCATCTTCATGTTCATCGGAATACTCACCGGTCTGTGGAGAGCCAGTGGCACCATCTCCGCGCTGGTCATGCTTGCAACCGGCTTCTTCACTCCCGCAACGCTGGCGCTCTTAACCTTCGTCAGCTGTAGCGCGGTGTCATTCCTCATCGGCACCTCCTTCGGCACAGCCGCAACCATGGGCGTTGTGTGCGCCACCATCGGCCAGAGCGCCGGCGTTGACCCGGCGCTGATGGGTGGCGCCGTGCTTTCCGGCTGCTATTTCGGAGACCGCTGCTCGCCTGTATCCAGCAGTGCCTTTCTGGTGGCCGAGCTCACGGGCACCACAGTGCGCCAAAACATCCCCCGCATGCTGAAGAGTGCACTTGTGCCGACGCTTGCTTGCGTTGCCTTGTACCTGATTCTAGGCGCTACTGAGGCTGCCGATGGGACAGAGCTGAACTCCGACGCTGCAGCGATCGCGCTGGGCTTCAACCTACACCCCGCCGTATACCTTCCAGCATTCATCGTGCTCGCCCTGCCGCTCGTATGCCGAAACGCCCGCCTCACGCTGTTCGTGAGCAGCGCCATCGCCTTTGGCCTGTGCGTGTTCGTGCAGAACGAAAGCCCTCTGGCAACGGCGCAGGCGCTTTTAATGGGCTTTGACGCCGCCGGCAAGAGCGCTTTACTCCAAGGAGGTGGTGTCGCAAGCATGGTGTACCCCGGTGCCGTGGTGTGCATGTCTTCTGCTTATGCGGGCATCTTCCATGGGACGGGCCTGCTACGCGGCATTCAAAACCAGCTTGACGGATTAAGCCAGCACATAACGAAATTCGGCGCCTGCCTGGCGAGCGCAGTCGCGACCTCCTGCATCGCCTGCAATCAAACGCTGGCAATCATGCTCACCAACCAGCTCTGCGGCCCGCTCCAAAAGGACAAGCAGGCGTTCGCCATCGAGCTTGAGGACACCGCTGTGCTCATCGCCGCAGCAATCCCCTGGTCCATCGCATCGCTGGTGGTACTGCAGGTTTGCGGCGAGGCACCTACCCAAAGCATCGCCTTCGCATTCTTCCTTTTTCTGGTGCCACTGTGGCATTTGGGAAGAGATGTCGTCAGCGCCTGGCGTCAGAAGAGGATCGAAAAGCAGCGCACCCCCTTACGCATGTAGTCCCATACCCTGCGCGTACCAGGCCGCTACTTGCTCCGGGGCGTCGTTCGCACCACAGTCGAACCACCAAGATACCGTGTGCGAAAACGAGCTTACGCACAACACACGCATCAGGCTCGCGGGCATGCCCTTGGGCGGCTTGGGGCCGCTTTTCTCAAACAGCACGTTGAGCTGGCTCTCAAAGTACCGGGTAAAGAACGGCTCGCCCTCGCGCACAAGCTTGCCGCACACGCCGCTGTGCGTATCACGCATGTGATAGAGCAGGTGCGCCAACTTGCCTTCAAGACTTTCCGTCGCCAATCCTGGATGTGTGACGCAATACTCGTTCACGCCCTCGAAGATGTGATCAAACATCTCGCGACACATCTCACGCAGAAGATCGTCCTTGGTCTCGAAATGCGCATAGAAAGTCGAGCGGCCAATGTCCGCCCGATCGATGATCTGCGCCACCGTGACCGCGCTGTAATGCTCGCTCGCCATAAGCGCCTCAAACGCATCGTAAATGGCCTTGCGCGTTTTTCTCTGACGGCGGTCCACGATCTGTCCCCTTTCGCACAATCGAGCAAATATGTTCGGTAACTTCCACGAAGCACAGCTTGCCTGTTGTCTCTACCGAACACTGAGCATTATACCTAACACAGTGTTCGGTATTGAAACATATGTAATGAAAGAGGATATAAGTGGAAAGCTTAAAGCCGCTATTCGAACCATTGGAAAAGCTGCTTGAGTGGGGCGGCGCAAAGAAAAACATCACGTTCATCGCTGTCAGCGCGATTGCCCTGGTTTTGAGCTTCCTCGTGCCCAATCTGCCGGTAGACCCAGCCTGGATTGCCATACTGCTGTGCGGCGTGCCCATCGTGATCGAGGCTTTTATCGCCCTAGTAACGGAATTCGACATCAAGGCCGACCTCTTAGTGAGCATCGCGCTCATCGCATCGCTGGCAATAGGCCAGTTCTTCGCTGCCGGCGAGGTTGCCGTGATCATGCAGCTGGGCGGCTTGCTGGAAGAGCTCACTGTTGCCCGCGCCCAGCGCGGCATCCAAAAGCTGGTGGAACTCACGCCCCGCACGGCACGTGTGCTGTTGGACGACGGCAGCGAGAAAGAGATCGCCGCGGACGACGTAGCGCTTAACCAAGTGGTGCGCGTGCTGCCCGGCGAGACGGTGCCCGTCGACGGCGTAGTGGTCTCCGGTTCCACAAGCATCGACGAATCCGCTGTCACCGGCGAACCCATGCCCGTGGACAAACAAGCTGGTTGCGAGGTCTCATCCGGTACCACCAACCAATTCGGCACCATCGACGTGCGCGCAACGCGCGTAGGCGCCGACAGCTCCATCCAGCGCATGGCGCGCCTGGTGCAAAGCGCCGACGCCGGCAAGGCCAAGATCGTGCGCCTAGCCGACCGTTGGGCCACATGGATCGTGGTAGGCGCGCTCGCCTCCGCCGCCGGCGTATTCCTGGTAACAGGCGAGATTCTTCGCGCGGTGACCGTGCTCGTGGTTTTCTGCCCGTGCTCGCTGGTACTGGCCACGCCCACGGCCATCGTCGCCGCCATAGGCAACGCCACCAAGCACGGCTTCCTGGTAAAGGAGGGCGACGCCCTTGAGCGCCTGGCCAAGGTCAAACGCATCGCATTCGACAAAACGGGCACCATCACAAAGGGCGAACCGCGCGTGGCGGCTGTGGCGCCCTGCGCTGCATGCGAGCTTTCCCGTGATGAACTCTTCGCCTTGGTGGCGTCCGCAGAGCTGCGCAGCGAGCACCCATTGGGCAAAGCCATCGTCCGCGACGCCAAGACCGCAGGCGTCGCGGCAACGGAACCCAGTGCCTTCGAAATGAAGCCCGGCCTGGGCGTTATCGCTCAGGTGAACGGCTCGCACGTAGCCGTAGGCAACGAGGCACTCATGACGCAGCTCGACCTCAATCCAGAAAGCTGGGCTAGCTGCGGGCTCGATGCCCTACGCGGCTCCGGCAAAACGCTCACCTTTGTCGCCGTTGACAGCAAGGCAGCCGGCGTGGTGGCACTCGCAGACACCGTGCGGCAAGAATCGCGCCACACGGTTCGTTCCCTGCAGGAAGCTGGGGCCTCCCCCGTCCTGCTCACAGGAGACAACCAAGCTGCCGCAAAAACCGTCGCTGGCATGGTGGGAATCGAGGAAGTCGTTTCCTCGTGCAAGCCCGAGAACAAGATGCGCTTTATCGAGAGTTGCGAGAAAAATGGCACGAAATGCGCCATGGTGGGCGACGGCATCAACGACGCACCCGCGCTCAAACGCGCCTACGTAGGCGTGGCCGTAGGCGGTGTGGGCAGCGATATTGCCATCGAGACCGCCGACATCGCCATCGTGAACGGGGGAATCTCTGAGCTTCCCCACCTGCTCATGCTCGCCCAGCACATGATGCGCGTGATCAAGGCGAATCTCACCTTTTCCATGCTGCTCAACTTCACGGCCATCATCTTGGCCTTCATCGCCGTGCTCGACCCGGTTTCCGGCGCGCTCGTGCACAACTGCGGCAGCGTGTTCGTCATCGTGAACTCGGCATTCTTGCTCAAGTGGGCCAGGCGATAAGGATCGTCGTATGCGTTGCGCAGGGCGAATATGTTCGCCCTGCAGCGGTTCGTTAGCCTAATCCCGCCGGTCGATCGCGAGCAATGCCACGCCACCCAACATGCTCAGCAGGGAGATTGCCGCCAAGATCAACATAGCCGGGATAAGCCCCACGGCGTCACCAGCCATGCCCAAAAACGGCTCCGCGATGCCGCCGACGGCCACAACCACGCCATAAGACAAGCCGCTTGCTGTACCTATATGGCGCGGCACGTAGCTCATGCCCAAGGCAACGGTGCTGGGGTAGAAAAGGGCGGTCGCCACAGCAAGCAGGCCGACGAGCAGGACGGCCGCGATGAAGGAGCGGTTGAAAGCGAACATGCAGAGCATGAGCGCGGTGAGCGCCAAGCATGCGATCATAAGCTTGTGAGTCCCTACGCGCTCCGACACGCGGCCCGATAAAAACGTGGCCGCTGCGCAGCAGATAGCAAAGAACGAGAGCGTGGCGGAGCTCACAGCCTGGCTTTGCTCCATAACGCCCATGATGAACAATGGAATGAAGGCGAGCATGCCGTACTCGATGATGGAGCGCCCGCCAAGAATACCCATGACGCCTACGAACCTCCCCCAATGCTCTTTGCCGCCAGGCGCATCCCTGCGAGCTGCGCTGGCGACGCCCAAAGCCTTGAAGCGCCGGTTGAACGTTAACAGCACCAAAGCGCAAGCGGTGGCTGGAAACACGAACACGAGCGTCCCCTTCATGCCAAAGGCCGAAAGAAACACAGCGGTGAGCAGCGGACCCACGAAGAAGCCCACATTACCGCCCACGGCAAAGATGCTCATCCCGTTGGCCTTGCGCGCTCCCGCGGCCAAGTTGGAAAGCCGACCTCCTTCCGGGTGGAACATGGCGACGCCGACGCCGGAGAGCACCGCGCTCGCCAAGATGAGCCAGTAATTCCCAACGAAGCCGATAAGCGTCATGCCCAAGCCCGCCAAGAAAACGCCCAGGGCCATGAACCACGGGCACGGGCGCTTGTCGCCGATGATGCCGAAGAGCGGCTGGATAACCGCTGACACCACGTTCGAGGCGAACACCACCATCGCGACGGATGCATAGTCGTACCCGTACGCAACCACCAAAAAAGGCAGAATCGCGGAAATCGCGCCCTGATTGATATCGGAGCATATGTGTCCCAAGCTGGTAAGGCAATTCGCGAGCTTGTCCCCGCCGGCATCAAGCGATTCTTCGTCTTTCATCTGCGCAATACGCCCTTTCACAATCGTTTAGATATTGCGCATGATATTCCGTAAAGGCGATTCAATCTTCACATATATATTCAGATGTTTTCAAAATATCGTCAAATTGCGTGCAAGGTCTCTCTAGAGCTCACGCCTCGGCGCCTTCTACTTGGGCACGCGCCAGCATCATATACTCCTTCGGGGTCACGCCGCTGACTTTTTTGAACGCAGTGGAAAAATGACTGGGGCTGCCAAACCCAACTGCCGTTGCTATGGCGCCCGCGCCGAGCTTGGTCGTCCGTATCAGCTCCATCGCTTTATAGATTCTGTAGTTAAGCAGATACGCATACGGCGTTGTTTGAACAAGCCTCTTAAAACAACGCGCGCATTCGGCCTTGCTCACATTACCCGCGCAGGCGATGTCCTCCAAGCTGATGTCACGCCCGTAGTTTTCCTCGATAAAAGCCATGAAGGCTTTCATACGCTCATCGCTTGCACGCTCAGCACGCGAAGGCAGGCTCTGCTTCACATTCGAGATGTAGACCGACCAAGCCATAAGCAGATGGACACAAGCCTTGTAGCGCTCAATTCCAGAGGTGCCGTCGCATGCAAGAATGTCCCGAGCGAGCATGAGCTGCTCAACAAGCTCCCCATGCCAGGGAGCAGACAAATCGAAATGCATGGTCGCCTGGGCTTGGGCGCCAACGAACGGGCCCACACCAAAAACAGCCATGTCACTCCCCGGGAAAAACCTGAGCAGTTTATCCGGGAAGACGAAGCTCATGTATGCAGAGCCCCTCATGTTCACAACGCGATGCGGAACGCCAGAGTTGAAGAACGCCCCGTGCCCCTCGCGGCAAAGAAAATGCTCGCCAGCGCAGTCAACAGTGACACAACCTTGGGTAACAACCAAAAACTGCAAGTCATCGTGCCAATGGACTCTCTTAAAGCCAAGACGCGGCGGAGTGCTCACGCCGTCGTGCACATCCAGAACAAGAACGGGAAACGGGTCTTCCACCTTGGGATTGGGCGCGTGCATGGACTCGTAGCGTGCACTTTCATCTTGAAGATCGACATCCGTCTTAACCACAGCCTCAAGCCCTTTCAGCGAACCCAGCGTACACATGAGAATGATACGACCTAGCAATCAGCTGACGACGGCATGCAAGCAGAAGCACTGCTTTTCCACGCGCAAAAGCTCGATAAGCAACGTGTGCAGTGGAGAACGTGCAAGCCGCCCACATCGCGCCCTTAAGCGTAGACTTGCTCCTGCAAAAGCAGGACTCGCACGAAGAAATCTGGCTATACTATAATTTTCCAGCATTACCTTTAAATGGATAAGGACAAAGCCATGCCTGCACCAATGTATTTTTCTCGTCGCGAGGCCATTTCCCTTGGGGCGACTGCCGCAGCGGCGATTGTCCTCACTTCGCTTACGGGCTGTTCCAGCAGCCAGCAGCAAAGCACGGGCACCCTGCGCATTGGCGTACGCGGCGACGTGGCAGGCTTCGGTTCGTACAACGAAAAGAACAACAAATACTACGGGCTCGAGATAGACATCGCCGAAGAGCTTGCAAAACGCCTCGGCTACAAAGATGTCGTCTATACCCAAGTCACCCCCGAAACGCGCAAGGAAACCCTGCTAAACGGCGAGGTTGACTGCCTTATCGCTTGCTATTCGGTTTCCGATTCGCGAAAGGAGAACTTCGACTTCTCCGATGCGTATTACGACGATTCCATCATTCTCATGGTCGAGAAAAGCTCGCTCATAAGCAGCACGAAAAAGCTTTTCGGTGCAACCTTCGGCACGGTATCGGGCGCAAACACCGCCCCCCAGCTTGCGCAATACCTCATTGATAAAGGCTTTTCCGAAGGCAAAAAGGTAAAGGCGAACAAGGACAACACGCACGTCGTGTTCGACACCTGGACCCTCCTTCAATTCGAAAGCTATAAAGAACTCTCAGATGCCCTGGAATCCGGGAAAGTCGACGCGATGGCCTGCGATGGCGCGATTGCGAAAGCGTATACCAACGACGATCGTATGCTCGTAAAGGATTTCTCGATAGACCCGCAGCACTACGCCGTAGCAACCAACAAAGATTCGGATCTTTCCCAACCCGTGAAAGATGCAATCTCGAACATGCTCGACGACAAAACCATTGCCAATCTCATTGAAAAATGGAGCTAGGAAAATATGTCCACCAGATTGAAAAAAGAAGACTCTTCTGCTTGTTGCCGCCGTCATCGTCTGCATGCTGGCAATGGGATTCCTACTCTCCAGCATGCAGGAGCAGCTCACCCTCGATCGCTGCGACGAAGAAATCGCGCAGCAGGCGGAAAACTTGCCGCAGCTCCTAAAAGATGCAAGCGATGAAACCGAGCAGAACACGCAGACCTTCGACGCCATCTACCAGAGCAAGGCCGAAACCGTGGCCTTCATGGCGAACAACAACGCCGGCTTCAAGTCGACGAATTCGAAGATGAAGAAATACCAAAAGCTCCTCGAAGTCGACAACGTCATGATCGTCTCGCGCGAGGGCAAGATCATCGCGCAGGCGAAAGACACGAAAGCCGACTTCACCCACCAGCGCTTCAACAGTCTGAAAAAATGCCTTAAAAAGGGCGGCGCCTCGGATGCCGTGGAAATCGAGCTTACCGATCAAAACTGGCTTGATCGATACTACGCCGCAAAGATCGATGACAACACCATGGTCATCATCGAGCAATCCCCCACCGAGCTAAGGGAACTCATCGAGGAAACGGGCTCGAGCGAGAGCGTTCTGAAGAACGTGTCGGTTCTTGGCCACGGCTTTGTCATGGAAATCTCGGCGCAGGACTATCTCATAAACTATCACCCGAACTCAGATCTCATCGGCTGCGACGCGATCGACTCCGGCATCGACGCGGGCGACCTTTCCGATGGAAACCACTTCTGGGCAACCATCGGCGGCGAGAAGCTATATTGCGGCGTTTCGCAAATCGATGACGCCTATTACGTGTTTGCCGTTCCTGAAAGCGATCTTGCCACCAGCAGGACCATCACCGTTGGCGTCATCCTCTTCGCTTTCCTTGCGGTCATGGTGGCCGTAGCCCTTTACGGCGTCTATGTCATCAGGGACGACGAAAAGGACCCCACGCAGCAGCAAGGCAGAACGCTTGGCGCCTACCGATACAACCGCTCCATCGGGAAAAAAGCTTTCGCCCTATCGCTCATCGGCTTCCTTGTGGTCATCGGCGTGAGCTTCTACATGCAAACACTCTTCGCCCTCTCGAGCCAATCGGTAACGAACAGCGAAAGAGCAAGCCAGATCAGCGAAACGCTGCAACGCGCGGACGATCGAGCGGACGCGCTGCGCGATCAATACAGCGAGCGCTACCTTTCCAAGTGCCGCGCCGCCGCCTACATCATCGACAAGAATTCCTCGCTAGCTACAAAGAAAAAGTTGAGCGAACTTGCCGATGTACTCCAGATTGCCGCCATCTACGTGCTTGACGGAAACGGCGACCTTATTTCGGCAAGCACGCCCCAGAAGAGCTATAGCCTCTCAACCGACCCCAACGACAGCTCCTACGCCTTCAGGGCTTTGCTTGGCGGAAAAGAAGAACTCGTGCAGCCGGTAACCACCAACGATACAACCGGCGAAGCACAACAGTTCATCGGCGTGGCAACGCACGACTCCGACGGTTACGCCAACGGCCTTGTGCAAATTGCCGTGCGTCCCATGCGCCTTGAGAACCTGCTCGCAAGCGTGAAGATCGACCGCGTGCTCGACGGCGTCAAGGTTGGCTCTGAGGGCTTCGCGTTCGCCGTCGACAAAAGCAGTGGCGAAGTAGCCTATTATCCCGACAGCAACGTTCAGGGCAAGCAGGCAACAGAAGTTGGAATCAAAGAATCCCAGCTTGCAAACGGTTATTCCGACTACATCACCATTTCCGGCCAAACGTATTTTGCATCTTGCACCGAGGTTGACGGCTACTACCTCTTCGTCGCCGGCAACGAAGGCGAACTCATGAGCGAGCGAGGCCCGCTCACCGAGGCAACCGCCGCACTTGCTGCGATCTGCTTCGCTTTCATATTCCTGGTGCTCGCGTTCGAGCGCAAGCGTGAAAGCTCCGTCGAAACCGCGCCGTCGCCGGCAAGCGAGCGCAACGAGGACGCACGTGTCATAGATGTGACCATGGCCGATGGCCGCCGAAAGAAGAGCGAAAGCGCCGTGAGCCGCTGGCTTACCCAGTCGCTTAACTGGCACGAAAAGTCACCTGAGCAAAAGCTAGGGACGACCATCCGCTGGTTCATGGGCGCAGCCGCGTTTATCGTGTGCTTCGCCGTGGTGTTCAAAGACAGCATCTTCCCCGAGAACTCGGTGATCAGCTACATCCTTGCGGGCAGCTGGGAGCGCGGGCTCAACGTATTTGCCGCCACTGCCTCCGTCATGTACGCCTGCGTCGCGCTTACCGTAGCTGCCATCTTGCGCTGGCTTTTGCGCTTGCTTTCCGATGTTTTGGGAGCGCATGGCGAGACCATATGTCGCCTGCTGTCGAGCATCGTTAAATACGGTACGGTCATCTTCATGCTGTATTGGTGCCTTGGAGTTCTGGGCGTCGACACGACAACCCTACTCGCAAGCGCCGGCATCATTACCCTTGCCTTGAGCTTTGGCGCAAAGGATCTTGTCACCGATATCCTGAACGGACTGTTCATCATCTTCGAGGGCGAATTCCGCGTGGGCGACATCATCGCCGTCGGCGGCCAAACCGGCACAGTAATGGAAATCGGCGTGCGCACAACAAAGATCAAGAACGGCAGCGGCGACGTGCTGGTTTTGCGCAACAGCGGAATTTCGAACGTCTTGAACAAGACCAAGCTCGACTCCTACGCCAACGTCGACATCATCTTGCCGCTCGGCGAATCGCTGCCCCATCTTGAAAACGTGCTTGCCGAAGAGCTGCCCGAGATTCGCAAGAGGGTTCCCATGATCACCGATGGTCCTTTCTACAAGGGCGTTATCGATCTCACCGACTCCTCGATGACCATTCGCATCGTTGCAACTTGCGACGAGCAAGACCGCGGCCAGCTTGAGCGCACTTTGAAGCGCGAGATGAAGCTTGTGCTTTCGCGCAACGACATTGCGCCCTACCGGCTCGAGTTCACCCACGGGCAAACCTCCGAGATGCGCAGCGCTGAAAACCTTGCCGAGCTTCGTCAGGCCGACCGTTTCAAAGAGCAGCAGGAACAGGCCGCCAAGACCATTGGCAACGACGAGGAAGCGAAATGAGATACCTCTGTCAGCTATCTGGCCATATACCAGAGGCACGACGGAGCCAACAAGAGTGGCGTCTAAGTTCTTCTAGGCTTGCCTAGAAGAACAAGAGCGCAACAGCGGAAACGAAGACAAGCAAAACCACGGACGCAATGAGAGCCGCGGCAAAGGCACTGCGGCCGCCGGTAAGCAGCGCGCGGAAGTTCACCGTCATGCCCAGGGCAGCCATAGCCATACCGAGCAGCAGGTAGCTTGCGCTCACCAGGCCACTCAACGCCTCATGCGGCAGCGGGGCGAAGGTTCCTATAACGCTGGCGGCGATGAAGCCAACCATGAACCAAGGAATGGGCACCTTGCCCTGGCTACCCTCTTTCGCCTTTTCCGACCTGCGGTACCACAGCCCAATGATTATGGCCGCCGGAGCCAGCAATAACACGCGCGAAAGCTTAGTGATGATGGCGATGTCCAGGCTCTCGCCCCCGCCGGTGCCACCTGCCGCTACAGCATGGGCTATCTCGTGCAACGAACCGCCTGCCAGCACGCCGAACTGCGTCGCGGTCATACCTAGCAGAGGCCCTACCGCAATGTCCACCAGGGTGAACAGGGTTCCCAGAATTGCCACGATGGCCACGGCAACCACTTTATTCTCGGCATGCTGCGCGGTTTCTTCCTTGCTGGAGGGAAGCTGCGAGGCAATGCCCATAACCGCCGCCGCACCGCATATGCCCGTACCCGAAGCGGCAAGAATAGCCAAGTGCTTACTTGCGCCAAAGCGACGCCCCAGAGCATAGGTCAAAATGATGGTTCCCGTTACCACCACGCAGGCCAATGCAATGGTTTTCACCCCGGCCTGAGCCAAGGCTATAAGGTTCAGTTTGAAACCAAGCAGAATAATGCCCGCACGCAGGAACTTGTTCGAAATAAGCGCGATGCCCGGAGCGGCGTATGCAACAGCAGGTCGTGCCACCTGGCATGCGATACCAAGAATAAGCGAGATTACCAGCGCCCCCAAAACCGCAAAATAAGGAAGCCCCGCCAGCAGGCTCCCCAAAACCGAGCATGCAAGGGTGAGCGCACAAGCTACGGCAAACGGTTTGGAGACAATCGTTTTCAGCATGGTTGAATGAGCCTTTCATGACACAAGGAACCTCGTTGAAGCCGAAGCCCCAGCGAGGTTCCTTTCGCTTGCTTGAGAGATAATACTCGCTTAGAGCACCTCGTAGAAGCGGATGTCCGGATCGGCGGCCCAGGTGGGCTGGAGGCCGGGAGCTACCTTTTCGGTGAACAGCGCGGTTTCAAGGTATGCCTTTGCGTGCTCCATAGAATCGAAGCCGTGGATAACCTGCACGTCCTCATCGCGAATGAGGCACTCCTTGGTCAGTGCGCCTTCGATTTCATCCAGGAAGGGCTGGCGATAGTCGTTGTACACCTTGGCTGCTGCCGGGCGGTTCTCGGGATTGATGGTCATGATTACCTGAAGATATGCCTTAACCTGCATCGTTCTCTCCTTTTTTCGGAGCCCTCGGGGCATCTGCCCCGCTTACTGATGCTCAAGATACGCGGGCGGCTCGGAAGTTCCCAGATATGGGGCAAAAGATGAGTCACTAATATTCCCCATAGTAACTAGCGTGCAGCATGCTTCTGCCGTAGGGTGTAGAAGAAGGAAAGTAGGGGTCGCTATGCCGCATAAACGCAAACTCGAAAAAGACATCCGTTGCCCGCTTGAGTACGGGCTTGACGTATTCGGCGGCCGTTGGAAGTCGCGCATAATCTGCGTGTTGGGCAATAAGGGCACGCTGCGCTACAGCGGCATCCGAGACGAAATGACCAACATATCCGACGCAGTCCTTTCCTCTTCCCTGAAAGAACTCATCGCCGACGGCATCGTGGCGCGGCGAAGCTACGACGAGATCCCGCCGCGCGTGGAGTACTCGCTCACCGAGAAGGGCACCAGCGTGGTACCGGTGCTGCAAGAGATTTGTCATTGGTCGGGCATGTTCTATCGCAAAGTAAGCGGCGACGCCCCCAAGCAATGCCAGATGTGCGACTATTCGCAGCAATAACCGAGCTACCAGCACCGGCGGCCAAACGGCATGCTGAGCGCCGGCGGTAATAACGAAAATCAAAAACATCTCACTTGAGCCCGCGAGCTCGAGCAACGGCGCCTTCGCCCGGCAAGCCGAAAGCGAAGCTCAAACCCCCCGACAAAGCGGCCGTGGTCACCGAATGGCAACATGTCATAAGCTAAAATTATTTTGGAATAATTTTTCTAAAGACAAGACAATAACCACTGGAGACCACTATGGATTCAGCATTCGCAAAACCGTCCGCCCGAGCGCTCTTTTTCGGGCTCGTCGTCCTTGCAGCCATCGCAGCCTTCTCTATGAACAGCACCCCTGCCTGGGCGGCACACAGCTACTCCAACTCCGGCTCGCTCACTTACACGAAAAACGGGAGCTCCCATACCGACGAATACACCGATCTTGAGGATCTTTTCGACGACGCGGACGACCTTGACGTCGACGTCACCATCGACATGCATGGTGACTGGAACACTGAAGACATGCGCATAGTTGTCCCTTCGGGAAGAAACTACACGCTCAACATGCACGGGCATGTCCTTGATCGCCATTTGGCGGCAACCGATAGTGACGACCTCTATAACGGAAAATCCAAGGGAGATGTTATCTGCCTTAGGAAGAACGCAAAGCTAACCGTTAACGGCGGCAATGAAAAAGAGCAAAAGACCGCCCACATGGGCGAATGGGTTAGTTCCCTGTTCTGGAAGTTCGATCCCGACCATGGATCCCAGTACGAATGGGGCGCCCTAATCACAGGGGGCGCAGGTGTAGGCGCAGGCGGAATCCTTCTTGACGGAAATTATTCCACGCTTGAGCTCAACGATGTCACCGTTGTCGGCAATACATCGGACACAAGCTTCTTCGCCACCGGTTACAACATAACGGGCGATGGCGGTGGCGTCACCCTGCAGGGTGCCGAATCCAAACTCATAATGAACCACAGCGAGATCTCGGAAAACCACAGCGAACGAGACGGTGCCGGCGTTGCCGTCACCGGTAAGAGCTGCAGCATCTCGCTCAAAAACGGGAGCCTCATCGACTCAAACAGAGCGGCCGGCGATGGCGGCGGCGTTGCTTTGTCAGAAAGATGGGCCAAGATCACCCTTGAAAGCGACAGCCGCGCAAATCGTTGCCTAATCTTCAACAACACCGCCGAAGACGACGGCGGCGGCATCTACATCAATAAATCTGACGCTGAAGTCTCGATCGACGGCGCCGACAGCCAAATCAGCTCCAACCACGCAAAGGACAACGGCGGTGGCATCTTTGTAGACGCAAGCTCAACCGAAATCACCATCGACAAAGGCAAGATCGACGGCAACTATGCCGATGAAGGCGGCGGCATCTATCACAACGCCTCGGGTGGCTACGTATACCTGAAAAACGGCGGAGCCATCTCCGGAAACAGCGCCGAAGACGGCAACGGCGGCGGCATCTATAGCTATTACAACGGAACCGAAATCAATCTGAACAACGGCTCCATCTCGGGCAACACCTCAGAAGGCGACGGCGGCGGCCTCTACCTCAACGATTGCGCCGAGGTCCACCTTACCAACGGTTCCAAGATCGAAGGCAACGAAGCGCAGATAGAGTATCCTTCCGGCTACACCACCCCGTCTTGCGATGGCGGCGGCATCTACGTGAACGACGACGACACCACGATCACGCTCAACAATTCAAGCATCTCCAAAAACAGCGTTCAGTACGGCAGCGGAGGCGGAATCTACCACAATGCCAAAAACGGCGTCGTGGAACTGAAGAATCATTCCTCTATCTCCGAAAACACCGCCAGCGAAGATGGTGGCGGCGTCTACAACTGCTACAACGGCACAAGTTATACGCTTAGCGAATCCACCATCGAAGGAAACACCGCAAGCGAAGACGGCGGCGGCCTTTACCTCAACGACGTGGCAACGATCCATGCCGAATCGAATTCTGCGATTCAGAACAACAAGGCGAGTAACGGTGGCGGCATCTACGTGGACGACGATGGCTGCACTATCGAGCTTGCCGACTCCCAGATCAAAGGCAACAGCGTATCTGGTAACGGCGGCGGCATCTACAACAACGACAGTTCCACTAAAATCGAACTCAGCGAAACGTCGGGCATCAACAGCAACACGGCCAAAGGAAATGGCGGTGCCCTCTATTCGTTAAACCAGCTGAATCTCAATTCCTCAAGCCAGAGCGGCCTTAGGTGGAACTCCGCCACAAACGGTGCAGGCATCTGGTTTGAGAAGAACCTCACTCTAAACGGCATAACCGTCTCCCAGAACGAAGCCAGCGGTAACGGCGGCGGCGTCTATTGCAACGAAACCACCAGCTCCAATTCCTTCAAGCTGTGCGGCAGCATTAAAATCTCCGGCAACACCGCCGGCGACGACGGCGCAAACAGCAATCTATACCTTAAGGGAGACAAGCATATAGTTGGCGGCGTAAACGATGAAGCCTTGGCAACAAGCAGCAAAATAGGCATAAGCGTTGAAGGCTTCTCCACGGGCGAGCATCTTCTAAGCAGCAACGGCAACATAGTCACGAATCTCGGCGAACAAGCCACAAGCGTATTCAGCTCCGACAAGCCCGAATACTCCATCTCCGTCAAAGACAGCAAGCTCTACCTTGTTGGCACGCCCGTAGAGCCTCTGCTGACTTGCTACGGCGCATCCGATGAGCCCATTCGCTCCGAAAACGTGGCTTACGGCACCGAAGTAGAACTGAAAACCCAGGACTACCAGGACAGCGGATTGGATCCCGACTGGTGGACCCTTAGCAGCGGCGATGGCAGCACCAGGCTCTATCCCGAAAACGGTACCGCTAGCTTCACCATGCCCGAGAGCAGCGCCACAGTACGCGCGCATTACCCAGACTCCAAAACGCTCACCCTCGAATACGGGAACAACGAGACAAAGACCTTGAAGTACGTTGCCGGCTCCGAGGTTAAATTCGTAACGAGCGATTATGCCAACGAAGAGGGAGAAAACCCCACCTGGTGGGAGCTCAAGACCTCGGACGGCACCACCAAGATCTATACCAGCAACAACACCGTCCTCACCATGCCCACGGAAGATGCAACGCTTAGCGCCCACTACCCCGCGGCTCTTTCCTCCTTGAACATGACGATTGGCGAAGATAGCTCGTGGGATGCTCTCTCGACCGCCGAAACCAGTGGCAAGTACGGCGAATACCTTGCCAACGCTCCCGTCACCAAGCTCAAGATGGAAGACGTTGAAGGCAGCACCATCGAGCCTAGTGCTGAATGGATCGAGTACGACGCAGGCACAACAAAACAAGAAGTCACCGAGGTGAAGGATGATTCCGGAAACGTTATCCAAAAGAAGGTCAGCTACGTTGTCAGGATCGAGAACTTCCTAACGTATTACTACGGCATCAAGCTCACGGGAGATGCCTCCAGCATCCAAGCCGCCATCGAGGTGGCCTCCTCTTCACTTGGAACCCCCACCGTCGACAATGTGACCACTTCCTTCGAAACAAGCAGAAACTCGAGTTCCGATGTGGATCTGATCATTGGCTTCACGGCAAGCTACGACTGCCCGGACGACGGATCGTACACCGTAAAGGTAAACGGACGCGACATCAACGATTCCAAGACCCAGGTGACCTCAGTTGGTCACAGCGTCGAGGCCGGGCAGTCCCTAACGGTTAAGGCGCCCAGCGTCAGCGGCTGGGAATTCGTCGGATGGGAAAACCTTCCTAAAGACGCAAGCGAAGACGAGTCGACCCACGCCGTCACGCTCTCCGAGGTAGCCGAGAGCCTTGAGCTTGAAGCGAATTACCAGCCCGTCGTCTCCAAGCTGAAGCTGGAGGTTGCCGCTCCTACCATCGGCGGCAAATTCCCCTCTGAGCTTGCCAGCGCAAGCATCGTCGCCGGCGCAACGATTGCTGCCGACGGTAGCCGCACCGACAAAAACCAGAGCGTGATCAACGATGCCAACAACGAGGTTTCCTTTACCTGGCAAAAGGCCGATAAATCAGATGCCGGCGATGTAGTAGAGGGCGACACCACTTACAAGGGAAGCATCTGCATGAAGCTCCCCGGAAGCGGCTGGCAGTTCACCTGGGATAGCTCAGTGGTTGCAACTATCAACGGCGTTGCCGCCAACTCGGTGGAAGTCGACAAAACCGATAAGACCATCACCGTCTCGTGGCTGGCAAAAACCGGCCCCGACAAACGCTACGACAGCGTAACCACCGACCTTGCAGACGTCTCCATCGATCAAGCAAGCGATTGCAGAAGCTATCTGCCCAGCAGCATCAACTACAAGCTTAAAGACGACGAATCTTGCACGGCCGAAGCCACCTGGGGCACCTCAGTCCTAGACGGAATCATTGCATCCAATTCCTTTACCGTCACCGGCACGTTCAAGGATAAATACGATGCGGAGCACAAGATCAGCCGCACGTTCAAGCTCCCCAAGATCGGCGCCCCTAAAACCAAGCTCAACAGCTCGTCCGAGCAGATGCAGCTTGTAGAACTTTTGGCAAACTCAAGCTGGGGTAACGCCGCTAAGGTACAGATTTTCTATGCCCTCGCAAAACCGGGAGCTGCCGATCCCGCAGACAGCGACTACCTCGAGTACTCCAACTCGGAATCCAGCTCGGAGCCGCAGCCCATCAAAATCACGGAAAGCTGCTCTCTGTACGCCTATGCTTTGGTAGACAACCGTAAAACCGAAGTGGCCAAATATAGCTACAGTCTTGGCGGGGAGCACAGCATCACCCTCACCGGAGGGGAAGACGAGGAAGGGATAAACAAGAACACTTTCCTCGTAAACGGGAAGAAATCCGAGACCGCTAAAAACGGCGACCTGGTTACCGTGGTAGCCGCAGAAGCCCTTGACGGCAAGCAGTTCGACGGCTGGAAGATCGCATCGGGCGATATCGAGCTGAAGGATGCAAGCGCAGCAAAAACGAGCTTCATCATGGGAGATACCGACGTTGAGCTTGAGGCTACTTACAGAGACGTCGAATACACCGTAAGCTTTGATTCGGCTGGCGGCAGCGCCGTTGAATCCCAAACGGTAAAAGTAACGGCAAACGTAACAAAGCCCGCCAACCCGAAACGTGAAGGCTACGTCTTCGTCGGCTGGCAGCTCAACGGCAAATTCTTCGACTTCTCGACCTGCATAAAACGAGATATCAAGCTCGTGGCAAAATGGAACAAGGAATCCGCCTTCATCGCCGATGCCGAAGTCACACTTTCAAAGAAGAGCTTCACCTACACCGGCAAAACCTGCAAACCGTACGTGAAGTCCGTCGTCTTGGGCGGAAAAACCCTCACAGACGGCTTAGACTACACCGTGCAAGTCCAAGCCGGCAAAAAGGTGGGCACCTACCAGGTAGTCGTCACAGCCAATGGTGCAGCGTACACGGGCAAGGTCACCCTGACCTACACCATCAAGCCTCAAAAGGTAAGCAAGCTCAAGGTTTCCGAGGCAAAGAAGGCATTCAAAGCCAAATGGAAGAAGGGCAAAACCGAGCGTAGCGGCGTTCAGGTACGCTACTCCACCAATAAATCCATGAAGGACGCGAAGACGGTGAAAGCCAAGGGCTCCAGCGTCGAATCCAAAAAGGTGAGCAAGCTTAAGGGCAAGAAGAACTACTATGTGCAAGTTCGCGCCTACAAGGTGGTCGATGGCAAAACCTACTATTCCAACTGGAGCAAAAAGAAGGTAGTGAAAACCAAGTAGCCATACTTCTAGCCGCAATCGAAGCACGACCAAGGCTTGAACGAGCTAAACAGCAACTAAGCCGCAAGGGCCCGACTCCGGAACCCCCGGAGTCGGGCCCTTTTGCCATATTTGCAAGCGAGCGCAGGTCGCCGCCCGGAAAAGCGGAACCCGCTTATCGAAACCAGTACTCGTCGGACAGGCCGGGGCCTTATAACGTTAAGCGAAGCGAGTTTGATCGATCACGGTGCGTTAACGATGAAAAAAGAAGCTGTGGAAATACCTGTTCTTTTCAAAGACAAGAACTTCCGCGACCTTTTGCGCTCCGCACAACGTCGTGCGCTAACCTGGGAGCAGTTCCTGGCACATCCCCTACCTACGGGCTTGAGCGCCTACGATTGCTGGCGTGTCATGGAGTCGTTGGGGCGTTGTCAGGGCGTTCACCTGTTCGAAGGATTCGATGGCGACCTGGTCTGGTATAGGCGCACCTACGAACTCGAGAGACTTTCGCTGGAACTCGACCAGCTGGGCAGACCTGGATCAACCCTCGATCGGGCAATCAAGGAATCAGTGTCCGATGGGCTTGCGCACGACCTATGGCTGCGCGAGCTTCGCGCTTCCTTCGACCGATCTGGCATCACCCCGGAAGAAATCCTTGCGCCCAAAAGCGCCTCGGAAAATACAACGCTCGACGGCCTGGAGCGAATCGCAGCCAACACCATCGCGCTCGAGGGCAAACTCGACGAATTCACCGATCGCCCGCTCGAACGCAGCTTGCTTGCTGACCTTCGCGAGCTCCTAACCGAAGGGGTCTCGAGCGCCTCGTTAGATGAATATGCGAAAAAACTGGGCGTCGATTGCGGAAGCAAATATCAAACCGACTCGGCTGAAGCCACAGCCCTTCGTGCGCTTGAATATGCTCAAGAGGGAGAGCCCCACAGCGAAGACCTCCCCGTCCTTCGGGCGCTCATCGTGAGCGAAACCCTGCGCCTGGTTCGCGCAGGCGGAGTGGCGTACGCGCCTCTCTCTTCGCTTTTGCGCCGTCTCATATTTTTAAAAGACGGTTTTGACGCCTTGGCGGTTTTGCCCTTCTCGGAAACTTATTGCGCCTGGAAACGTGGCCAATTCTTGAACGATTCCCCCTACTCGTTCGACGAGTGCCGACATACCATGCGCCATATCGTAGGAGACCGATCCCTTCTTTCCACCGTAGGCCTGCTGTGCCTGGAACGAACGGCGAACGATGCAGCAGCTCTAGCCGAAAAGCTCGCGCAAGCCCAATGCGCCCTTGAAGAGGTCTGCCGGGAGGACGGGCGCATCAACGCTCGACAACGGACCATATTGGCCAAGGCCTTCGCTGAACCAGGGCATACCTTCACCGTCGAAAGCCATCGGCTTGTGCACGGAATCTCGTATGCAACGTCACGCCGCGACCTTATCGGCTTGCAGGAATCGGGCTTTTTGGATTTCAAACATCAAGGCAAAGCACATGCCTACGTTGCCTCAAAATCTTTTTTGAAGTTCCGCTCAACTTATCACGCGTGAAAACTCGAAATGAAAAAGACAGCTGAAAGGTTTGAACGGGTTCACAGTGCGTTTTCCGGCCTGAATTTTCACCGATTTCGATTTATTTAGCCTATTTTCAATTTCACGAAAAGCAGAAAACGCTTTTTTCTTTGCCGGTAAATGTTCTTTTCCTCCCTGCGATGAACACTTAAACGCCCATCGCAGCCAGGCATCTGATGCACTACGCCTTCAACTGTTCATAATGAACAGTTGGCGCAAGCAAATCTACGCAAATCACGCCTTAATCTCTTCATTCTGAGCAGTTTTACCTGTTCAGATGATAAATGCTAGTTTTTCCTCATCGATGATGAGGAGGAACAAATGACAGAAACCATCTTGTTCAACCATGGAGCGTTGTTGATATTCATCATGCCGTTCCTTGGATTCCTGATGTCAGGGCTCAGCCGACGGCAAGACCCTGAAATCAGGGGCGATCGCATATTAAGGCACGACATCCCCGCACGCGTTGCGCACTGGAGCCACGCCATCGGAACCGTGTTGTTGCTGATTTCGGGCTTCCTTTTAGGAACACGCATCACGCCCTCGTTCGTGGGTGGCGGCGAAGGATCAGTGCCCTGGTTCAACGTGCACTATGTGTTTGCCTGCCTCTTCCTGTTCGGCACCTTCTATTGGGTAGGCAACACGATCATTTCCGCGTATCGCCTGCACGAGCATCTTCCGACAAAGCGCGCGTTCGTCTACACCATCAACCACTACGGCTCGCTCATGGGCTTCAAGCGCTTCACTTATCCTCGCGAGGAAAAGTACTTTGAGAGCGAGCGCATGGCCTTCCTTGCAGCCGTCGGCATCGCCGCCGCCATGGCGATAACGGGCATCATAAAAACCCTCGCCCGCTGGGTTTCGATCCCCGGCGAGGTCATGCTCGTGGCCAACTGGGCGCACGACCTATGCGCAGTGCTCATGCTCCTGTTCCTTTTGGCCCATGTCTTTTTCGCCGTTGTCATCCCTTCCTCTTGGAAGACCTTCCCCTCGATGCTGCATGGCACCGTTCCTTTCGATCACGCCAAGGAAGAACATGCCGCCTGGGTTGAAGAGTTAGAGAAGAAGCAGGCAAACGCCAAGAGCGCCGGCGACCAAGCAGGCACCCAGAAGGGGGCGTAAACATGGAAACAACAACTGAAGTCAACGATCAGACATAGCTCCAAAATAACCACCAGCAAACCCCGGATAAGGGCAGCGGCGAGAAAGCCAAAGGCGCCGTTTCGCGCCGCCATTTCCTGGCAATGCTCGGCGGTGTTGGCATCGGAGCGCTCCTTGCAGGCAGCGGCACGGCTGCTTGGTTCATGGGCAACGGCGTTTACGCCGTGGAGACCTCGGGCGGCTACCTGCTTGTTGACACCAAAAAATGCGCAGGCTGCGAAACCTGCATGATGGCTTGCTCACTCGCCCATCATGGTCACGTCAACCGCAGTCTTTCGCGCATCCAGATCAAGAAGAACCCGCTGGGGTGCTTTCCCAACGAGATCGGCCAGATGCAATGCCGGCAATGCGCCGATCCGGGCTGCGTGAAGGCCTGCCCCACGGGAGCGATGCACGTCGATCCCGACACCGGCGTCCGCATGGTCGATGAACGCATGTGTATCGGCTGCGAAAGCTGCGTCGCCGGGTGCCTGTTCACCCCTTCACGTGTGCAATGGAACTTCGAGGAGCGGCATGTCCAGAAGTGCGATCTCTGCACCAACACCCCCTACATGACAGAAGAGGGCGGCCCGGGCGGATGCCAAGCATGCGTTTCGGTGTGCCCGGTAAGCGCCATCAAATTCACTACCGAGCTGCCCGAGCAAGACGACTCCGGCTACGAGGTTAACCTGCGCAACGAGCACTGGGCGATCATCGGCTTCCCCGTCGATGACGAAGGAGCGGTCCCCTCGGATGTTTCCGTGCCGGTCGACCCCTCAAACATCGCAAAAGAAGGCGAAGAGGCCTGGTAGTCGCTTGAAAGCTGCTTAGAGAAAGAGGTGCACCATGGCAAAAGCTATGGGCGGATATATGGGTAAGATCTTGATCCTGAATCTTACCGACAAAAGCTACGAGATCATCGATTCGGAGCCCTACCAAAAATACGGCGGCGGACACGGAATGGGAACCGCCCTTTTCTGGGACTACTGCAAAGATAAGACGATAGGCCCCTTCGATCCGGGCAATGTCGTAACCATTTCCTCGAGCCCCCTGTCGGGCACCCCCGTCCCCGCCGGCGCTGCGCGCGTCGAGATCCAGGGCATCGGCTCGTTCGCGGACCCCGAATGGTTCACCCGCTCCAACATAGGCGGGCGCATTGCGGAATCCATGAAAACGGCCGGCTTCGACGCAACCGTGATCACCGGAGCGTCAAGCGACCCCGTTTGGGTTGAAGTGCAAAACGAGGAAGTAGTCTTCCACGACGCCAGCGATATATGGGGCAAATGGACCGACGACACCCAAGAAACTATCTGGAACTTGATCCTCGATAACGCTGAGGATGGTTCCTGGCATGACATGGGCTCAACACGCGATTCAGGCCGATCAACTCAAAAGCCTGCCGTCATCTGCATCGGTCCCGCATCCGAGAACCTTGCGCGCAGCGGCACCATCACCACCGACGGCGCCCATCAGGCGGGCCAAAGCGGACTCGGCGCGGTCTGGGGTTCCAAGAAACTCAAGGCTATCAGCTTCTTCGGCACCAAGAGCATCCCCGTTGCCGATCCGGCAGCCCTGCTTGAACTTCGCATGGAGTACCAAAAGCGCTTCGTCTACAAAGTAGACAACCCCTCCTACGAGCAGCCCGACCCAGGTGCAACCACCTACGACGCGCGAATCTTCGGCACGCTCACCCGCCAACCCGGCTCGGGCGGCGCGCACTGGACCTCACGCGATCTGCTGGCGCGTCCCTACGGCTGCCCCGGCTGTACCCGCAATTGCCGTCATAACTTCGACGACGGCTTTGCCAACGGCACCATGTGCGCAGCCTCCATGTACTACCTCACAGCTGACAAGAAGGAGGACATGCTCTATGCGGCCGGCCTGCTCAACAAGCTTGGCATCAACGGCTTCGACCGCGGCTTCCTCGATTACCTGCGCGCGCTCTACAAGATGGGCATCCTTGGTAAAGGCAAGGAAATCGACACCGATCTGCCCTTCGACAAGTACGGCAGCCGTGAGTTCATCGAAGAGTTCCTGTACTCGATCGCCTACCGAAAAGGCCTCGGAGACACCATGGCCGAAGGCCCGGCGCGCGCAGTCAAAACCTGGGGCCGCTGGGACGAAGACACGAAATCGGGACTGTTCCCCTATCCGCAATGGAACTACTACCAGCACTACGACCCGCGCCTCGAGGTTGAATGGAGCTACGGCTCGGTGTTCACCGACCGCGACATCAACGAGCACGGCATTAACGCTCACGTCCACTGGCTGCCCACCATCTGCAACCTCTCCAAGATAGACTACCTGCTGCCCGCTAAGGATGTCGTTGAACGGCTGGCGAAATCAACCGGCCTTGATGTCATGGGCTTCAACTACAGCAACGAAGGCATCTACAGTGACGAAAAGCTCGAGACCGTGGCCTGGATGCGCCACTACGGACGATTTTGGCTTTCCTCCATGGGTTTGTGCGACTCCGTTTGGCCGACGCTTTTGAACTACAACGACCCCGACTGGGACACCACCGGCGCCACGCCCGACTTCGAGCCGCGCATGTACAAGGCTGTCACCGGACTTGATCTGAGCTTCGAAGAAAGCCTCGAGATCGGCCGAAAGATCTTCATGATGGATCGCACCATTTGGTATCTCCAGGGCCGTACCCGCGAGATGGAGACATTCGCCGACTACGTCTTCGAGGTCCCAACATCCACCGACTACTGGCTGACCGTTTACGAGGACGGAGAATGGAAGTTCGACGGCTGCAAGGGCCGCACACTCGATCGCAAGAAATTCGAAGACGTGAAAACGCGCTTCTACAAGCTTGAAGGCTGGGACGAAGAGGGCGGCTGGCCTACCCGTAAATCCCTTGAATCCTTCGACCTTGCAGACTACGCCAACGCCCTTGAAGAAGCAGGAATCTATAAAGGAGAGTGAGCGCAATGATCCACGAGGTCACCTGCGCAGTTACAAGCAAAAGCCAATGCCAATCGAACGAAGCTGAAAAGCCCGCGCCCATCGTGACCGCCGCGGAAAAGGGCAGCTCCGGCGGCGCAAGTTCCCTGGCCTCCCCCGAGGAGCTTGCGAACCTAGGCGGTTTCGACGTTCCCAGCGCTGACGAGGCGCGTCATCTTATGCGCGAGCTTGACTGGGGCGACCATCTTGACGTCATGGACCTGAACGCCGCCGCAGGCGAAAGCTGGCTTCATCTGTATGCCTTGAACGAGGCCGCAAAGTTCTTCCGTTACGGCACGGCAGGTCTTGGCTTCAAAACGGGCGGCAGCGGATCGGTGAGCTTCGCCGACCAAGACCGTCTTGTCGCCTGGATCGAAACGAAGATAGGCGATGTCTCGCTTGCGAAAGCTCTTCGGGCACGCTTCGAGAAAGCGAGCTCGTACCACGATGTACTTCTGATCGTATCGAGGCTCATCGATTTGCGTTGCATGCAATTAGCCCTTATCGCCGAGGAATAACGATGGAAACGCTGCAGGATCGCATAATCTGCCGCGAGGACTTCCCTTTTCTCGCCCAAAGCAAAATTGCCTACCTAGACAACGCCGCAACAACCCAAATCCCCTCCACGGTGCTGAGCGCCGTGGAGGCCTATTATCGCAACGGCGCGGCGAACCCTGGGCGCGGGGAGTACGGATTAAACCTCCAAGTGACGCAGCTCTACGAGCAGGCACGCGAAAGGATCGCGGCCTTCGTCGGGGCAAATGCCGAGGAAATCGCCTTCACCGCTGGAACAACCGAGGGCCTGAACACGATAGCGCAAGCCTATGCGGCAAAGATGCTTGGCCCTGGCGACGAGGTTCTCGTTACCGCGGCCGAGCATCATAGCAACTTCCTTATCTGGCAGCACGCCTGCAAGCAGGCAGGCGCTCGACTGATCATAAGCCCCTTTGATGCCAATGGGCGCCTTGACTGGGACGCTTTCAAAGCATCGGTAAGCGCGAAAACGAAGATCGTCGCGCTTGCTCACGTATCCAATGTGCTCGGAACGGTATTCCCCATCGAAGATGTCGTCGAGCTTTCCCATGAATATGGCGCCAAGGTCGTGCTCGACTGCGCACAAAGCATCGGTCACCTTCCCCTCAACCTGCACGCGCTAGGAGTAGACTTCGCCGCTTTTTCCGGCCACAAAATGTATGCCCTATCAGGCATCGGAGCAATGTACATAAAACAGGATCTCATTGCCGACACAAGCGCGTTCATGCTTGGCGGCGGCATGGTAGACGAGGTATGGGAGAGCCAATCGAGCTACCTGGACAACATTCGCAAGCTCGAAGCAGGAACCCCCAACGTGGTTGGCGCCATCAGCATGGCTGCCGCCGCCGATTATCTTGACGGAATTGGGCTCAACTCAATTCATAACCACGAAAAGGAGCTCACAGGCTACCTCCTTGGATGCTTCTCTGAAATCCCCGATTGCAAGGTGCACGGCATCCCAGGCAACGCAAACGACCGCACGGGAATCGTATCCTTCAGCGTAAAAGGCGTGCACCCGACGGATGTGGCGCTGGCCTTAGACGAAGCGGGCGTCTGTATACGAACGGGCACGCACTGCGCGCAACCCCTCCATCGCCGGCTCGGCGTAGAGCAAAGCTGCCGGATAAGCCTTGGGCTCTACAACACCTTCGACGATCTGCAAAAAGCAGCAAGAACGCTTTCCGGAATCAGGGAAAGTCTAGGTCGAAGGATATTGGGAATGTTCCCGTAAGGGCCAAACTCGAGGCGACCAGAGACCCAGCAAGGCAAAACGAAAACGCCCGTTAGCCGAGCCGCAAGCTCCAGCATAAAGCTACCGCCGTATTCTTTACTTGGGTAAAACCTGCAATCAACTGGCGAAACATCGCGCTTACCAACAAAAACACGACGAAGACCATCGGGCAAAACCACAGGAGGAACCATGAGCTTCAAGAAAATCGTCATTGCCGGCGGCGGCGTACTCGGCAGCCAAATCGCATTTCAAGCAGCTTACTGCGGCTTCGATGTCACCATATGGCTCAGGAGCCAAGGCAGCATTGGACGCACCCAACCCAAGATCGACAAACTGCTCGACACCTACCGTGAGGCCATTGAGGATATGTCGAACGACGCAAGCGCTTGGTGCGCCGGCATCGCCGACAGCGACAAGGCACTTGACGCGCAAGCCTGCCTTGAGCGCACCCAAAAAGCCTACGATAGCCTTAAGCTCGAGCTCGACCTAGGCAAAGCCGTGGAGGACGCCGACCTCGTTATCGAGGCAATGGCCGAGGATGCCAAAGCGAAGATCGACTTCTACCAAAAGCTCGCCCCGCTTTTGCCCGCAAAGACCGTTATCGCCAGCAACTCCTCTACCCTGCTGCCCAGCCAATTCGCAAAATACACGGGACGCCCCAACAAATATCTGGCCCTGCACTTCGCCAATTCCATCTGGAAGAACAACACCGCCGAAGTCATGGGTCACGACGGCACCGACCCGGCGTGCTTCGACGAGATGATGGAGTTCGCCCAGCAGATTCGCATGATCGCGCTTCCCGTACGCAAAGAGAAAAACGGCTACCTGCTCAACTCGATGCTCGTTCCCTGGCTTTTAAGTAGCCTGGACCTATGGGCCAGCGGCGTAAGCGACCCCAAGAGCATCGACATCGCCTGGGAGCACGGCACCGGCGCGCCTAAGGGGCCTTTCCGCGTTATCGACACGGTCGGACTCAACACCGCCTACAACATCGTTTTGCAGTTTCAAAGCGTGCCCGGCCTTTTGAACCCACTCTTCAAGAAGATGATGCTCCCGTACAACTACAAGGCCATGGCCAAGCTCCTAAAGGAAATGATCGACGAAGGCAAGCTTGGCATGAGCTCGGGCGAGGGCTTCTACACCTACTAAAGTCTTGAGGCAAATGGGTCATCCATGCGCTCACCGAACGTGCCGCAGTCTCATAAAGCCAAGCAACGCGACCAGGGCACCTGAGCCAAGCCGCCTGAGCCAGACAACCGATCCGAGCCCCCGCAGCTACCAACATCCAAACAAATACCCAGCAAGCAAAAACCCGGCGACAAGGCAGTACCTAGTCGCCGGGTTTGGTTTTGCTCGTAGAATGCGCGTCTATTGCTCGAAGTCGACATCCTTGCTCTCACGGAAGAAGAGCAGTGCGATCAGGGCGATCAAGGCCATGCCGCCCATGTACCAACCAAGTGCCTGGATGCCGAAATTCATAACCAGGGCCGATGCGATGGTAGGCGCGAAGGCGCCGCCGGCAATGGCTGCCAGGTTGTAGCTCAGGCCAGCGCCGGAGTAGCGCACCTTGGCGGGGAACAACTCGGGCAAGTAACTACCGCAGGGGCCGAAGATCGTGCCCATGCAGCAGAAGCCCACGCACAAAAACACCATGACGAGCACCATGTCGTTGCCGCCCAGAAGCGTCGGCGCCACCAGCGAGAAGATCAAAGTGCAGGCATTGCCAACCAAAAGCAGGGGCTTACGACCGAACTTATCGGCCGAAAGGCAGCCCACCAAAACAAAGGCCGCGAAGAAGAATACCGACACCAGCTGCATGCCCAGGTACTCCTGCTGCGAGAAGCCCAGGGTGCTCACACCGTAGGAAAGCGACCAGGTGCCCAGCACGTAGAACAAGGTGTAGGTGATGGACATAATCGCCGTGCCCAAGATCACGCGGCGCCAGTGATGGCACAGATCGCGCAAGGGCGTCTTCGTGGTGCGGTTTTCGGCAGCGGCCTTTTGGTAAACGGGCGTCTCGCTCATGCGAGCACGCACCACCAGGCCGACGATGATCAAAAGGCAGGAAAGAAGGAAGGGGATGCGCCATCCCCAGGAAATCATCGCTTCCTGGCTGAGCGTCAAACCGAGCAAAAGGTTCACACCGTACGCGCAGAAGAAGCCGATGGGTGCGCCCAGGTTGGGGAAACTGCCGTACAGCGCGCGCTTGTTAGCAGGAGCGTTCTCGGTTGCCACAAGAGCAGCGCCCGACCACTCACCCGCAAGTCCCAAGCCCTGGCAGGCGCGGCACACGCACAAAAGCAAAACTGACACAGGACCAAGCACGTCGTAACCGGGAAGCAGACCAACGCAGAAGGTTGCGATGCCCATCATCAGCAAAGCGGCGACCAAGGTCTTCTTGCGACCCAAGCGATCGCCGAAGTGGCCGAACAAAAGGCTGCCGAAAGGACGTGCCAAGAAACTGACCGAGAAGGTGACAAAGGCGAGCAAGGTCGCCAAAAACGGGTCGGACTTGGCAACGTCGGTGAAGAAGATAAGGCCAAAATAGCTTGCCGCCGCAATGGAGTAACAGTAGTTATCGTAGAACTCGATCGCAGTGCCTATCATGGATGCAACCATGACCTCTGCCGCCGAATCGCGCTTGATGGGCGTTTGCGCCTTGCCTTCCTTTGGGGCGCCTGCTGCAGCGGTGAGCGAGGTCGAAATCGCGCTGCCTGTTCCCTGGATAGCCTCCGTCGAATCGTTCGACATATGCTTTGCCTTTCCTTTCCATTTCACAGTCCCCCGCTGCACTCCCTCCAAGCACAGCATCTTCAATATTCCAACCTGCTCATAATCGTCCTTTATCCGACTAATTCAACCGGCGCAAAGCATCGTCACAAAGCTTTAACATTTCGTTTGGGCACCCTTGAGGCATGAAACGAACCTCCCCCCAAGAGCACCCAAACGAGGAAAGCACAGAGCCTATCCCCTCTGCGGCAAAGCTACAAAGAAGCGGGCGACCCCGGGTAGGGACCGTCCGCTTCGCCAGCTAAGCCTCTTTGATAGGGCGCTAAATGATGATGCTTGCCCCCGGCATGCCAAGGATCGCAGACACGCTCTCAACGTGCAGGTCGGGAGTGCCGTCGGCGATGCACAAGGTCTCGGCGTCGCGCAGGTAGCGAGCCACGCCCGTCTCCTCGACGATTCCCAGACCGCCATGCAACCAGATGCACTGCTTCGTCACATCAACTGCCATTTCGCAGGTGCTGTATTTCGCCGTGCAGATAAGCGCCTTTGCCTTAGCACCAAGCGCCTTATCGCCAGTTGCAAGCACCTTGTCGGCCATCGCCAGGGCCTCGAAAACAAGCGCGCGGCTCTTCTCGACCTCGCCCCACATGCGTGCAATGCGATGACGAACCACCTGGCACTCGGCGATGGGGGCACTGTCGTGAGTACGCTGCTTCACGAACTCCATGGTCTTAGCAAGCGCAGCTTCAGCGCAACCAAGGGCAACCGCAGCGCAGAGCGCGTTGCCTGGCCCCATGCCATCGAGGGGATTCTTGGGGAAGCTATAAGAATCGGGGACGCGCACGTCGGTGAGGAAGTACGAACCCGAGCAATTTCCGTTAAGGCCGATCTTCTTCTCAACGTGCCTATCGTCGACCCCCGGGTCCTTGGTTTCGACGAAGAAGCAGCGCATCTCGCGCTCTTCGGTCATGCCCAAAAACGCCACTAGGTCGGACTTGGAAGTGTTAGTGACGTAGAGCTTGCTGCCGTTGAGCACCCACTCATCGCCCTCCTTCTTGGCCATCACAGGCCACTCGGAGAGGTTCGTCGAGCCCTGAGGCGGCGTAATGCCCGCACCCATGATGGTCTAGCCTGTCATGACGCCTGGCAGGTACTTCTTCAGAAGCTCAACACGATTTGGCGACTCCATCAAATAGCTCGACATGCAGGAATCAACGTAATAGCTGATGGCGAATGCAGGTGAAACCTTGGCTATCTCCTCGGTCACGATGCCCACGGCAGTCAGGCCCAAGCCCGCACCGCCGATTTTCTCGGGTACGATAAGGCCCAAGAAGCCCAGCTCGCCCGCCTTCAAATACAGCTCGCGCGGAAACTCGTTCTCGGATTCCATGCCTTCAACGGCCGGAGCCACGTAGCGCTCGGCGAACTCGCGCGCGCTTTCCTGCAGCAATTCCATTTCATCATTTAGGAATATCGACATTTTCAATCCTCCTTGTTGCATCCAGGCGCCAGCCCTCGTCGGGAACGACGGCGCCTGCCCTGAATTCAGCGTTAAGCCTTCATAGTCAAGCGATCAACGTTGTCGCCGCCGCCCGTGATCCCCTGTTCAGCAAGCTTTTCGGCATAGAAGGCGAAATCGACAACCGCCTGGTCGCAAGGCTGGCCGTTGTTGTTCAGTGCCTCGGCCTCGGTGGTTACCACGCGCTCGGTCAGGTCGGCATGAGGAAGCAGGTAGAAACGGCCCTCGTCGATTTGGTCGAGCACGATGGTCGCAACTTCCTTCGCGGTGAGCATGCCCAAGCGGTCGCCCGATTCGGTGTGGGCCTGAGACACGGGCATTTCCTTACCATCGCCCGCGATGTTGTGATACTTGTCACCACGACGAAGCGTGGAATTGGCGATCTCGCTTTCGAAAACGCCTGGCAGCGAGACGTTGTACTTCACCTTATCCAGGTTGAACTTAAGGGCTTCAGCCTGATAGCTCTCGCACAAGCGCACAAGCGCGGTCTTGGTCACCGAATAGGGCGACCATCCGCTGAAGGCCGACACGCCGGCGGTCGAGGCCGTTGTCACGATGCGGCCGCCCGTCTCCTGCGTGAACATAAGCCCGCTGAATGTGCGCAAGCCGTACAGCGAACCCCAGAAGTTCGTATCGACGATCCATTTCCAATCTTCGATGGTGGTTTTCATAAGAGCGTTGGGCTGCAGCATGACGCCCGCGTTGTTGAACAGGTAATCAACCTGGCCGTATTCGCCTTTAACGGCGAAAGCAAGCTTCTTCCATCCCTCCTCGGAGGTGATGTCCTGCTGAATGAACTTGACGTCGTAGCCCTTGTCCTTGAGCTCGGCTTCAACCGCTTCACCTTTCGAGGCGGTGCGGGCCGTGATCACCACGCGCGCGCCGCGCTCGCCCAAAATATCGGCAAGGGCATGGCCCAAGCCTGTGGTTCCACCGGTGATAACGACGACTTTCCCCTTGTAGTCTTCCATGGTTTTCCTCCTTAACAAAAACCAATGCGAAAAGCGGCATCTATGCGCCGCAACGCTTTCACAAGTAAGAACCTACCTGTTCATTAGGGAAAATACGATTTTCAATCACGCCGCGAAGTGCAGAACTTGAACATGTTCATACCGATTGTTCACCACACGAACAGTGCCCTATCGCTTGTTTAGCTTTACAATCTCCTTTAAGAATGACCTGCGAGAAAAGGATCGAGGATGCGCCGAAACGACCTTATGAAACGCGAAATGTCACGCGCTTTGAAGGAACTCGCCACCACGCACGACCTCAAGACCATCTCGGTCACGCAGCTTGTCGACGCGTGCGGCATGAGCCGCGGGACCTTCTACAACCATTTCCTCGATATATACGACCTTATAAACTGGACTTTCGAGACCGACGTCATTGAGCCACTTCAACGCTACATTGCCACCCACGACGAAACTTGGTCGGGCATCACGCAGCAATGCCTCGAAAAGATGTATGCCGACAGGAGCTTCTACACGCAAGCCGTGCAGCGGCGCGGGCAAAACTCGCTACGCGATTACATGCGCAAGCGCAATCTCGACAGCTGGAAAATGCTTATCGCCAAGTACATGGGCGACAACCTGACCTTCGACCCCGACGCACTCGACTTCATCGAGCGCTACACCTCTCAAGCCGTGGGAAACATGATCATCAAATGGGCCGAAGACGGCATGCCCCTGCCACCCGAGAAGATGGCCTACATGGACAAAGTGGCAACCCGGGGCATTTACGGCCTCATCGACGAGGCAAACGCGAAAGCAAGCTGCTCCAAATAAAATCTGCACCCGCTCTTGTCCTAAGCAAAAGCCAGCAAAACCCCGCCCGCCGTGACGGAGTGGACTCGATGAACCCTCGCAAAGCACGAAAGGATGGCCATGTTCAGACCCATAAGAAGAAAAGACCGCACCATATCCGAGGAAGCCGCCAAGGAGCTTCTTCGCAAAGAACGCCGTGGCGTGCTGGCCGTTAACGGCGACGACGGCTACCCGTATGCCTTCCCCATCAACTACCTCTACGATGCGCAGGCGAACAAAATCTATTTCCATGGGTCCAAGGCGGGTCATAAGGTCGATGTGCTGAAACACTCGGACAAAGTGTGCTTCGCGGTATACGGAAATGAGCACATCGATGCCGCGCAGGCGTGGGCGCCCTATGTTCAAAGCGCCGTCGCCTTCGGGCGCTGCTCCCTTGTCGACGATTTAGAGCAAGCAAGCGAAGGTGTGCGACACATGGCACGCAAGCACTATCCAAACGACGAAGAGATCGATAAGGTGATCACCCAGTCCGCCAAAGGCATGTTCCTCTACGTGATGGACATCGAGCACCTTACCGGCAAGCAAATCCAAGAAAAATAACGGCAGCAAAGGCACGAGCATAAGCACTGGAAATACAGTAAATAAGCAGTTTTGCTTATTTAAGTTATAGTTTATTTAACAATACTGTTTATATGGCAAAGTACCGGCACATATCACACGGCTTCGATCCCGTGTTCGACGAGAATTCTCGCATCTTGATTTTGGGCTCGTTCCCTTCAGTGCAGTCGCGCAAAAACGCCTTTTACTATGGCAACCCGCATAACCGCTTCTGGCAGGTTCTGGCAGGCTGCCTGGACGCTCCCGTGCCGCCCAACGAAGGCGACCCTCTCGAAGGCAAAGCTGCAAGCTTGGAACAATCAATCACTGCCAAAGAGGAGCTTCTGCTTGCCCACGGCATTGCCCTATGGGATGTCATCGAATCCTGCGACATCAAAGGATCAAGCGACGCAAGCATTAAAAATGTGGTGCCTGCGCAAATCGAGCGCATCCTTGAAACTGCGCCCATCGGCGCCGTTGTCTGCAACGGAAGCACGGCGGGGAGGCTCTACCAAAAGTACTTGCAGTGGCAAGTCGGCCTTGATGCCTGCGTGCTGCCGTCCACCAGCCCCGCAAACGCCGCCTGGCAGCTTGATCGCCTAAGCAAGCGCTGGCGTGAAGAAATAACCCCGCTCCTCAAAGCAGCAAGCGAAGGCATGCTTGAAAAGGCAGCGCCCGCCCGCGCAGCAAAGCCCGCCGGCACCGTCGAGTACGCAAGCGTGCGCATCCCTGCCCCACCGGCATCAAGCTACGCCGTGCACAAAAGCATGCAGGGCAACAACCGAAAAGACACCAAGCCCGAGCTTCTGGTACGCCAAAAACTGCGCGAAGCGGGGCTTGGGGGCTACCGCCTGCAGTGGAAGGTACCGGGGCATCCCGACATCGCCTGGCCATCAAAGAAGGTCGCCATCGAGGTACGCGGTTGCTACTGGCACCGCTGCCCGCACTGCAAGCCCAGCGTGCCGAAAAAGAACGTCGACTACTGGGAGGCCAAATTCGCCCGCAACATCGAGCGCGACGCAGAAAACCTGGCGACGCTTGAGGCCATGGGTTGGCGTGTCCACGTGATATGGGAGTGCCAGCTGAAAAAGAACAAACTGGACACCACCCTGGCCGAACTCTTCCCTCAACTTGCAGAAGAATTGGACAAGCCCTTAGCGGAAGCTTAGCCAACATAGGGCGTTTAGCGAAAAGAGAGCAAACAGCAACGATCCCCAAGCTAAGCTAATGCAGCAAGGACCAAGGAGACACGTATGCCAAGAAATACAACCGATGCCCTAAAGGATGCGCTGCGCAATCCCCACTCGCTCACACCCCTTGTGCTGCTCATGGGCTTTATCGGTGCAAGCCTGCGCTACATCCTGGAAATGCTCTTGCCCGCAGGCGGCGGCTTCCCCACGGCAACGCTTGCCGTCAATATTTTCGGCTGCTTCACGCTCGGGATCATCAACCTCCACATCGCGCAACGAAGCATGCTTCCCACGCCGCTCGTGAAGTCCATGGGCATCGGCCTAATCGGCGCCTTCACCACGGTGTCCGCGTTCTCCGTCGAGAGCCTTTCGTTCCTGCAGCAAGGCCTCTACCCAACATTCGCTCTTTACCTGGGAGCTACCGCCGTAACAACCCTTGCCGCCGCATGGGCGGGCAAGTTGGTGGCAGACATGCTGGGGCGGCGTGCCGAGCGCAAGAAGGTGCAGAGATGAACCTTCTGACCCTCGTCCTTGTGGGCGTAGGAGGAGCCCTTGGCGCCCTTTGCAGGCATAAGGCGTCTTCTTTCATGAAGCGCAAATCCGCGAGCGAGTTCCCCTGGCCCACGCTCGCTATCAACCTCTGCGCCTGCACTATCGCAGGCTGCGCACTTGCCGCGTCCAGTGCGATGGGAGCGCTTGCCTTCGCGGTTTTGAGCATGGGCTTCCTTGGGGGCTTCTCCACCCTCTCGACGATGAACTGCGAAGCGGTGGATCACCTTACGCAGGGACGTGCCAAAACTGGCATCGCCTACCTCGCCACCACCTATCTAGGCACGCTCGGCGCTGCAGCCATCGGTTTTGCCGCCACCACGAGCCTCATGGGGCTCTAAGCCCTCCTTGGAGCAGGCAGGAGGACCACAGCCGCCAACTGCAGCGCCGCTATACCGGAATTGAGCTTCACGCAACTGGGCTATAATTGAAAGCTCGAAATGACCCAAGCGAAAAAGCCGCAAATCAGGCAAGCTTCGAATAGGGGCCGAGCTCACGGGCCCTGCCATTTACGCAGACCATGTCAATATGAAAGCAGAGGTGCTCGACCATGAACGACCCCAAGCAAAACACCTCTGCTGCACAAAACATCGCGCAGGACGCCGGGCAAGACGAAGAGCTCAAAGAGCTGCTTGCCATCTTCGGCGCGCTCTCAAACGCTTACAGCAACGTCTACCTCATCCATGCCAAAAGCGAAAAGGTCAAGGTCCTCAAGCTCAATGGCTACGTCACCACAGGCGTCCAGAAGAACAGCGACATCCTCTACGATTACAGTACGCTACAAAAGCAATACGTCTCCGAGCGCGTGCATCCGGACGACCGAGACGCAATGAACGAGGCCATTGAGCTTACACGCGTAAAAAGCGAGCTCAAAACCGAAGCTGAATACAGCGGCAACTATCGCGTGCTCGAAAACGGCGAAGTCCACTACTACCAGTTCAAGTATGTGCGCCCTGAAAATATCGACTACATCGTTGCAGGATTCCAAAACACCGACGACATCGTTGCCAGGCACTTGGAGCAGGAACGGAAGCGCCACGAGCTTGAAGAAGCTCATCAACGCGAGTTGGAAGAACAGCTTGCCATCTTCGATGTCCTTTCGCGAAACTACCGCAACGTCTACAAGGCCAACATCAACGACGGCTCGTCCGAGATCCTCAAGCTCTCGGACGATTACGATCTCGAAAAGCTCTTCGAACTCAAAAATAGGGTCTTTCCCTACGAAAGCGTCTTGGATTTCTGGATCACCAACCGCGTACACCCCGAAGATAAAGAACGCGTCAAAAAGCAGCTGAGCGCGGAAAACCTCCGCAAGGTTCTCTCCTCGCAGGACGAATACACCGGTACCTACCGTAGCCTCGACAATGGCACCATGCGCAACTACCAATTCTTCGTGGCCAAGATGGACGACGAAGGGACGGTAATCGCAGGCTTCCGCATCATCGACGACATCATTGAAGAACACTTGGAGCAGGAGCGCGAGCAGCGCGAAAAGGAAGAAGCCTATCAGCGAAAGCTCATCGCGGCCAAGCAGGACGCCGAGCGTGCGAACCGCGCTAAAACCGACTTCCTTTTGCGCATGAGCCACGACATCCGCACGCCCTTGAACGGCATAATGGACATGCTCGATATCGCCGAGCGCTGCGGCGACGACATCCTAAAACGCGACGACTGCCGCATGAAGATCAAAGAATCGGCACAGGTGCTTCTTGAAATCATTAACGAAGTACTCGACATGAACAAGCTCGAGTCGGGAAAGGTGACGCTCGAGCACGTTCCCTTCGACATGGTCGAAGTCTCGCGAACCACCTACAACGTCATCGCCAAACAAGCAGAAAAGCACGGCATCGAGATTGTTCAGCTTAACTGCAGCACGCCCCACCGCAAGCTCATCGGAAGCCCCGTTCATTACAAACGCATTGTGACGAATGTCCTTTCCAATGCCATTAAATACAACAAAGAAAACGGCAAGATTTACATCACCTGCCGAGAACTCTCGTGTAACGGCGATACCGTTACCATCCAGTTCATCTGCCGCGATACCGGAATTGGCATGTCGGAAGAGTTTTTGCAGCACCTGTTTGATCCTTTCTCGCAGGAAAACGAAGCGCCACGCTCGGAATACGGCGGCACGGGCCTTGGCATGTCCATCGTCAAGAACATCGTCGACGCCATGGGCGGCACGCTGAGCGTTGAAAGCGAAAAAGGGATCGGCACCACCTTCGAGGTTGCCGTGCCCTTCGAAATCGACAAGTCCGAGCCTGCGGATAATCCCACGCCCGAAACCAAGGAAGAAGCCTCTATCAAAGGACTCAAGATCCTCGTTGCCGAGGACAATGGGCTCAACATGGAAATCAATGAGTTTCTTCTTGGCGAGGAAGGGGCGCAGGTTGTTAAGGCAAGCAACGGGCAAGAAGCCGTTAAGGTCTTCCTTGAAAGCGAGCCGTTCGAAATAGACGCGATATTAATGGACATCATGATGCCGAAGATGAGCGGCCTGGATGCCACACGTGAGATTCGCCGTGCAAAGCGACCCGATGCCGCCAAGGTGCCCATCATCGCCATGACTGCCAGCGCCTTTGCCGAAGACAGGATTGCAGCCAAAGAAGCGGGCATGAACGACCATCTTGCTAAGCCCTTGGAATCCAGGCTCGTCATTCAAACGATCAGCAAATGCGCGAGCGCCTATCGCGCAATCAAGCCGAAAACAAGCTAGCCCTCAAAAACCCGCCCTCAAGCTAAACCAAGCTAAACCAAGCTCAAGGGCGGCTCAGAGCTTACGGGCTTTGGCGAAAGGCCATGGGCACGCACAGGGGCGCCGCCAAGCCCATAGACGAGCGCTTAATCAGCCAGATCGAACAAGGTCTTCATGTCGGAGTCCTTCATGGGCATGCCCGATGAAGGTAGACTCTCCGCGCGGAACTTCTCGACCGAGGCATCGCTGCCAAGGAACTCTTCCGCCGTGCCGACCATGGTCACGATACGGCTCCCCTTAGGCGCAAGGGCGCGAACGCCCTGTGTGCTCGTGCTTGCCTTCGTCTTCAAGAGCGCGGTGTTGAAGTTGACCAGGCGACGGTCGCTCGAAACCAGGGCAATATCGCGCTCTTCCTTGAGTACCGTGGCGAACAAGAGTTTGCTGCCACCGTAAATGGCATTCTTCAACTTCTTGCGGTTGGTCTTGGTGGCGTAACCAGCCAAGGCCACACGTGCAACGCGCCCATCCTCGAACACGAAGAGAACGTCGGCCTTGTAATCTTCGGGGTCGATAACCCAAATCACGCTCTCGTCGGCGGCCATGCCCAAATCGGTCGCCAAGAACGAACCCAGCTGCGCAGATTTGGTGTCCTCGAACTGAGCCAGCTTGCACTTGTACACCTGGCACTGGTCGGTAAACACCAGAAGCTCATGGGTGTTGAACGAAGGGAACTCGATAAAGGCCTCGTCGCCATCCTTGTATTTGAGCGACGTCGCCTTGCGCAGCACGCGATCGGTTAGTTTCTTCAGGTAGCCCTGACGCGAAAGCATGACGGTAACCGGGTACTCCTCGACCTCGGGTTCAAGGCTCACCTCGACGATGTCCTCGGGCGAAACCAGACCGGTCTTGCGTGGAGTGACATGCTTTTTATTCACGGCAGCAAGCTCGTCGCGGATGACCTTCTTGATCTTCTTCTCGCTTGAAAGGGTGTCACGCAGCTCGGCGATGTCTCCCTCGAGCTTGGCGATGTCCTTCGTACGGTTAAGGATGTACTCCTCGTTGATGTTGCGCAGTTTGATCTCGGCCACGAACTCTGCTTGGACCTCGTCGATGCCGAAGCCGGACATAAGGTTGGGCACAACGTCCACCTCGAGCTTGGTATTGCGAATAATCGCAATAGCTTTGTCGATGTCCAACAGAATGGCCTCAAGACCATGCAACAAGTGCAAGCGATCGCTCTTCTTCTTGAGGTCGAAGGAAATGCGACGACGCGTGGACTCAACACGCCAGGCAACCCATTCGCTCAAGATCTGGCGCACGCCCATAACGCGCGGGTAGCCATCCACCAGCACGTTGAAGTTGCAAGAGAAGGAATCTTGCAAGGTGGTGGATTTGAAGAGCTTCGCCATCAGCTGCTCGGGGTCGACTCCCCTCTTCAGATCGATGGCAATGCGCAAACCGGAAAGGTCGGTTTCGTCACGGATGTCGGCGATCTCGCGCAGCTTGCCTTCCTTGGAAAGTTTGATGATGCGCTCAATGACGATGTCGGTCTTAGTGGTGTAGGGAATCTCGTAGACCTCGATGATGCGCTCTTCGGGGATGTAGCGCCAACGCGAACGAATCTGGAAGCTACCCGTGCCCGTGTTGTAGATGCGCTCCATTTCCTCACGGCGATAGATGATCTCGCCGCCGGTGGAAAAGTCGGGCGCGGGCAAATGCTCATGCAGGTCGCAGTCGGGGTCGTCCAGGAAATGCATCGTGGCCGTGCAAACCTCGTTGAGGTTGAAGCCGCAGATGTCGGATGCCATGGCAACGCCGATGCCCTTGTTGGCCGAAACCAGAATGTTAGGGAAAGTCGTGGGCAAAAGGCGCGGTTCTTTCATGGCGCCATCGTAGCTGTCCATGAAGTCCACCGGATCTTTGTCGATGTCTTTAAAGATCTCGGCGCAGATAGGCGAAAGCTTCGCCTCGGTGTAGCGGCTGGCGGCGTAAGAGAGGTCGCCGGAATAGTATTTGCCGAAGTTGCCCTTGGACTCGACGAAGGGAGTAAGCAGAGCTTCATTTCCGGTAGCCAGGCGCACCATGGTCTCGTAAATGGCGCTGTCGCCGTGGGGGTTGAGCTTCATGGTCTGGCCAACGATGTTGGCGCTCTTCTGGCGCGCACCGTTGAGCAAACCCATCTTGTACATGGTGTAGAGCAGCTTGCGATGCGAAGGCTTGAAACCATCGATCTCGGGGAAGGCGCGCGAGACGTTGGTGCTCATGGCATAAGGCATGTAGTTGGACTCGAGCGTCTGCGTGATCGGTTGCTCGGTCACCTCGGAATGCAGACCGATGACGTTCGGATTGTCCACGCGCTTCTTTTTGACTTCTTTTTTCTTCTTAGCCACGGTTTCCCCTTGGTGTGCTGGTGCGTTTCTTCGAGCTTTCGCTTGCCTGCGCCGCGCGCTGGCGGCCGGCGCCTTGCCGCTATGCCTTTACTGCAGATCGAGCTGGTCGAGGTATTCCCCACCATGCTCGGCGATGTGCTTCTTGCGACCCTCGTCGTCGTTGCCCAAAAGCAGGTCGAACATCGCCTGCATCTTCTCGACGCTCTCGGGCTCAACTTTGATAAGGCGGCGCGTCTCCGGGTTCATAGTGGTAAGCCACATCATGTCCGGATCGTTCTCGCCAAGACCTTTGGAGCGATTAATGCTGCACTTCTGGTCGCCAATTTCCTTCAAGATGCCGTTCTTCTCAAGCTCGGTGTAGGCGAAGTAGGTCTTTTCCTTGCAGTTGATCTCGTACAAGGGCGATTCGGCGATGTAAACGAAGCCCTCGTTGATGAGCGTAGGCACCAGGCGATAGAGCATGGTGAGGATAAGCGTGCGAATGTGGTAGCCGTCCACGTCGGCGTCGGTGCAGATGATAACCTTGCTCCAATTGAGGTTGGCCAAATCGAAGGTGCCCAGGTTCTTCATACGTTTGTCGTTGACCTCAACACCGCAGCCGAGCACACGCAACAAGTCCATGATGATGTCGGACTTGAAGATGCGTGGATAGTCTTCTTTCAGGCAGTTGAGGATCTTACCGCGAACCGGCATGACGCCCTGGAACTCCGCATCGCGCGAGGTGCGAATAGCGCCCGCCGCGGAGTCGCCCTCGACGATGTAAATTTCGCGGCGTTCCTTATCTTTAGAGCGGCAATCGATGAACTTCTGCACGCGGTTGGCCATGTCGGTCTTCTGCTGCAGATTCGTCTTAATGCTCTGGCGCGTTTTCTCGGCGTTCTCGCGCGAGCGCTTGTTGATGAGCACCTGCTCCAAGATCTTGTCGGCAGCAGGCTTGTTCTCAATCAGGTAGGTTTCCAGGCGCTCTTTGAAGAAGGCCGTCATCGCCTGCTGGATGAACTTGTTGTTGATGGCCTTCTTGGTTTGGTTCTCATACGAGGTCTGCGTTGAAAAGCAGTTGGTAACCAAAACCAGGCAATCCTGAACGTCTTGCCATTTGATGGCAGATTCGTTTTTGTTGTACTTGCCCTGAGCCTTGATATAGGCATCGATAGCGCTGGTGAGCGCGCTACGGGCGGCCTTTTCGGGTGATCCGCCGTTTTCGAGCCATGAAGAGTTGTGGTAGTACTCCTGCATCTGGAAGCTACGCGAGAAGCACAAGCATGCGGTGATTTTCACGTTGTAATCAGGCAGGTCATCGCGGTCGCGGCCACGACGGTCGGCCTGAATGAAAATGGGCTCGGTTAAGTACTCGGTACCCACCTTTTCAAGAACGTAGTCCTCGATGCCCTTGGGGTAGCAGAAGTCCTCTTCGGTAAAGCCGTCGACGCCCTCAATGCGCAAACGGAAGGTGACGTTGGCATTGACGACCGCCTGGCGGCGCATGGTCTCGCGGTACCACTCGTCAGGAATGTCGATGGAGGTAAACACCTCCAGGTCGGGGCGCCACTTAATGGTGGTGCCGGTGCGGCCGGGCTCGCCAGAGGGCTCGCTTTGCAGGGCCTTCTTCTTAGCACCGACAACCTTGCCCTTTTTGAAGTGCAGCTGATATTTGGTGTTGTCGCGCCAAACGGTGACATCCATGTATTCGGAGGCGTACTGGGTAGCGCAGGATCCCAGGCCGTTGGTACCCAGCGAAAAGTCGTAGTCGCCGCCCTGGTTGTTGTTATATTTGCCGCCGGCATAAAGCTCGCAGAAAACCAGCTCCCAGTTGAATCGCTTTTCCTTAGGGTTCCAGTCGAGCGGGCAGCCGCGGCCGTGATCTTCAACCTGGATAGAGCCATCGGCAAATGCCGTCAGGGTAATAAGGTTGCCAAAGCCCTGGCGCGCCTCGTCAACAGCGTTGGACAAGATCTCGAACGCAGCATGGGAGCAACCGTCAAGACCGTCGGATCCGAAGATGACCGCGGGTCGTAACCTGACGCGCTCTTCGTCCTTCAGCTGACGAATACTGTCGTTGCCATACGAGGCCGTGCTTTTTGCCATGCTCATTCTTTCGATGCCGTGTTTTGCCTATGTTGCTTGCAGTGCGAAGCTATCGTGCGATCAGGCGCTTCAAGCCCCTCCAGCTCGATGAGGAAGAACGATCGAGGGCTCTTGAAAACGAGGTTTGAAGGCCTTCTTCCGAAGTTAAAACTCTACCACAAGATCTTCTTTGCAATGCCCCTTCGGCTTCGGCATCCGCGTGCGTTGCCAGCGCGAAACGCCAAAAGATACGCGATGCGCATTTGCGCCTTCAGGCTGCTAGCGCCCAAAGACAGCGTTCGGCCAGGAAGCCAGGGAGCCGGCACGCCTGCTTGCTTTAGTCGAAAGAAACACAGGTATCGATGCAGGCGGGCAGGGCTAATCTTTAAACAGCTTCGCCATCAAGCTCGAGTTGATGCGCAGGCGCTCCGCCTTTGCATCGTCGTCCTTTCTCCAGCATCCGGGCTCCCCCTCAAACACGTCTCCTTGAGCACAGCCTTCGGGCATCTCGTTCAAAGGCACGTCGATGAAGCGCTCGCCATCTATCTCGAGCACCGCCATATCGCCTTCGATTCGATCAACGATCGCTTGCATATAAGCCTCCTTTGAAGGATTTAGGGTTGCAGACCTCATAAACTATGTAGCCGACCACGTTTGGTCGGGTGGCGCCGGTCTAGCTTTAAGGATTGCAAACCGCACAAGCCGTGTAGCCTTGAGCTTCCGCCTTCGATTTCTTCATCTTAGTTAAGTGCGAACTGCGCTTCGTCGTGCGACAGCCTTCAAGGTGATATTTGGAGCCCGTCGGCGTTATCACGACCGTTTCATCCGAATTGCTCGATTTACTTGAGCTTGAGCTGCTGCTTTTGGCTGAGCTTGCGCTCGATTTGCTGCTCGCCTTATTGGAGCCCGAAGAATCGCTAGAACCCTTGGAAGAGGTTTTCCCGCTCGATCCGCCACCCGCGCCAGAGGAATTCAACTGCTGAGAAGATGCGCCCGCATTTTTACTAGCCGCGACAATCTTGCCCTTTTTCTCGGCCGAGGCCTTCACCTTCGTTCCATCGGAAGTAACCGTGACGGTTCCGTTGACGTAAGTACCGAACACCTGCGCATCAACAGAATTTAACGCATCCAAAACCACTTGAGTTGGATGGCCGTAGGAATTCTTGCCGTACGAAAGCACCGCGATTTTGGGGCTGAGCTTCTTTGCAAGGCTGGCGTTGGTGCCCGATGCACTACCATGGTGGGACACCTTTAAAACGTCCACCGAAGCGCTAACGCATTGGCTCTCGGCTTCCACCGGCGCGTCGCCCGTGAACAAAAACGTGTTCTTGCCATAGGTAAGTTTGACAACGGCTGAATAGTCGTTGCTGTTGAAATACTTGGCGGATTTCTCCGGCCACAAAAGCTCGGCCGTATAGTTTTTGCCAGATGCGATTTTGCGGCCTGCATAGCAGGTATTGATGCTTAAACCCTGCGAATCTATCGTCTCAAGAAGATTCTGATATGTCTTGGTTGAGCTGGTTGCCTTAGGCATCCAAACCGAGGCCACCTTGACCGAGGTAATAACCGAAGCCAAACCCCCGATATGGTCGGCATCGGGATGCGTTGCCACCAGGTAGTCGATTTTCGTGCGCTTGTCGGCCCTCAAGGTTGAGACGACCTCAGATGACCCCCCATCTGCGGTATCTATCAGCATGGTTTTGCCGTCGGGGAATTCGATAAGGCTCGCGTCGCCTTGGCCAACATCAACAAACTTAACAAGCAGTTTTTCCGACTTTGCCTGCTTGCTCTGTGACGAGCTAGTGGTCGCCTTAGCCTTAGATTCGCTGGCTTCCTTGGCGTCATCCTGAGCATCGGCCTGCTCCGAAGACGCGTCGCCTGACGTATCGACGACCTCTGTTTGAGCCTCGTCCGACGAGTCATCCGAAGAATCGACCTCGGCACAGCCCATGGTCACCGAGATGGCCGTGGCAAGCAGGCAACACATGCAGATACCCACAAGGGCATCTTTTAGAAGCTGGGCCTTCTTGCCCTGTTTTTGCCCAGGCGCCTTTTTCTGTTTAGGCTGCTTGCTTGCGGCAGGCTTCTTTATTCCCCAAAAACTCATGCTCCCCCTGCTTACTATCAAATTTCTTTCAAGCTAAATTCTAGGTTAAACACAGGCAGAGCATTGCCTGGGTTCATCCGTTAAATGGCCAAACAAGGCCAAAAGCTCTTTCCCGAAAACAGGTGAACCTATTGTCGAACTTCGTTCTAACATAAGAAAACAGCATCAATAAACAAGTAGAGCCGTGGTCAAAAAAAAGAAGCCGTTGGCGCTTCAGGAAAATTGCGTTCGCAACAAATGCAAGAACTAAATTTAGGAGAATGCGCAGATGAGAGACCATTCCAATCATATTCAATTAACACGCGAAGAAGCCGTGGAGCAAACGCTTGCGGCGCTCAACTCGCGAGCAGGCGGCTTCGGCTGGAACAATAGCCACAAAGGTGCCACCAATAGCGCAAGCAACAAGCTAATCGAACAGGTGCCGCTAATTGAATCGGTCGGTCGTGTTGCCGCTTTTGACGTTTGCGCTCGCAACGACATGCCCTCGAGCCTCACTTGCGCCATGGATTCCATCGCTCTTCACTGGGAAGACTTTGCGGATTTAGCCGAAGGAGAACTTCCAGACACTTCAGCTTGGGTACGTGGACGCGATTGGGAATTTGCAAACACGGGCGTCGCCATGCCTGAAGGCTTTGATACCGCCATCGTGATCGAGCACGCGCAAGTATCAGAAGATGAGCAGCACGTCACCATAGATGCCGCACCCTCCAAAAAGGGAGCAGGCACCCGGCCGCCAGGCTCAAGCATGCGTCGCGGAGATGTTTTGGTTGCTGCGGGCACCGTGATCACACCCGACCTTGCCGCACGCATTGGCAGCGGCAACATTGCCCATGTAGCCGTTATTCGAAAGCCACGGGTTGCCTTTATCCCTACCGGCAACGAGCTTATTGCCCCCGGCGTTCCCTTTGATCCCGATCGCCCCAAGCTCTTTACCGGAAAAGGCAAAAACTTCGAAACCAATAGCATCCTTGTTCAGGCAAAATGCGAGGCATGGGGCGGCCAATTCATCCCCTTCGACATCACGGCCGACACAAAAGAAGACATTCGTGAAGCCATCAGCCAAGCAGTAAGCATGGCCGATATCGTGGTACTTAACGCGGGCTCTTCAAAAGGATCTGACGACTGGTCGTGCGAAGTCATGGAAGAAATGGGGCAGATGATCTGTCATCAAACCAACCACGGTCCGGGGCACCATTCCAGCTTCGCGATTGTTAGCGAGGTTCCCATTGTCGGGATCTCGGGTCCTTCGGCTGGCGCTTCTTTTACGCTTAATTTCTATCTTCGCCCGCTAATGCGCGCCTTCTTGGGGCTTGAACCCGAAGTCGAGCGAACACCGGTTGTCTTAGCGAAAGAATTTCCCAAAGCGCACCGCCACGCAAGCGGGACAAAGCACGGAGGCGAGGTGCGCCCTAAAGAGCATCATCCCCACAAAGAAGGCGAACCCGAATTCTTCAACATCAGCCTGTTGCGCGCCGAATATGCAGACGACGGAAGGCTTGTGGCTTACCCCATCACCGGGCGCCCCGGAACGCCCGAAAGCTATACGGCAAACATGTACTACATGAGGCCAAACGGCCCAGGAATCGAAGAGCCCAAGGCTGGCGATGTCATTATGGCTGAATGGCGCTAAGCGCGCGTTGAGGCGATCTGTCTAAACGCTGCAAGCGGGGCCTAACCGCGATAGGCCCTGCGCTTACGCAGCACCTGAGCAAGACCAATAAACCCTGCGGCAAGAGCCCTCTTGCAAGCCACTATACGAAACCTTTCCCCTGCCGCAAAAGCAATTAGCCTTTTCAGTTTATCCGCAGATTAGGCCGAGCATTATCATAGGGGCGAAAAGGAAAGGGAGCTATGTACGATTACGACCAAAGGGCGCCGAAACGCGAGCCTATTGAACCAGCAAGCACAACCGATACCTTCAGCAGTTCGTCGGCCGACCCGAACGAGCTCGACAGCCTGATGGGCTCGGTTAGCTACAAGATGACCGAGTTCGAAAAGCCACTTCCCGGGCTTATCCATGCCGTCTTCGCCGTGGAAAACTATTACTTCACCGATCGGCTTGATCGCTACCTGCTGTTCGGCCCGGGCGGGCGCTCCTTGTTCATCGACCTGGGACACCCCTTGCTTTGCGGCAGCGAGCACCTTGATCTTATGCTTGAGCGCGCCGAGATGGACTGGTCGAGCGCCGATTTGGCGGTGACGCATTTTCACCCCGACCACGTAGGAAACATGCAGTATTTCCTTAATCGTGGGGGCAACGCGGTGTACCACGGCCCGCTTCACGTTCTTGACGATGAAGCGTGCGCGGACTTCGCCTTCGCCATTGGCTGGCCCGAGGCAACCGAGGCGCCTGAATTATGGGATCCGCTGCATTTCACCTTGCAATACATCACTAAATGCGGCTTCCCCGAAGGAACAAACGCCCACGAGTTGCACACCGGCGACAGCTTCTCGGTCGGCGGCTGGGACTTGGCTGCGCTTGAGACCCCCGGCCATGCCCTTGAGCACATATGCGTGGCCGACAAGCAGCGCAAAGTCCTGTTCGGCGGCGACCACATCATCGACGCCGCGCCCTCTATCATGCAATTCGGCCGAAACGACCATCTGCTAAGCAAATTCTTCGACACTTTCCCGGTTCTGCGAAAGGCCGAATACGAAACGGTGTACATGTCGCATCATGCGCCCTTGCGAGGCAAGGAAAACATCAACGATTTTTACGACTTCATGATCGCGAAATTCGATAAACCCCTGGCCAAGCGTAAGAAGATCATCGATCAACTCGGCAGTGCGACCGTAATGGAAGTGGCGCAGGCCGCCCAGCAATCGCACGGCTCCTTCAACGAGCTGGAGGAAGGCATGAAGATAAGGCGATTCGCCATGACCTTCTCGTTGTTGGAGCACCTGGCCGACCAAAAGGTCATCGCACGAGAAACCGATTCCGAAGGGATCATCCATTACAAGGCCATCTAGGTACATAAAGCCGCCCTGGCCGCTCGGTTCGCAAAACCAAGCTCGCACATGGATATTTAGAGCAATAGGGCGGGAATTAGCGCCTCAAGTAATACACTTGAATAAAGCAAACCGAGCATCCTTGAAGAAACGAAATCCATGGGCAATCAAGAAATCATACCGAGCAAAACTGCCGACACCTTCAGCAGTTCAACTGCGGAAATCGGCGGCTTCGACGATTTGCTTGAAGATGCCAGCTACGAGCTCATTTCCTTTGCAGAGCCCGAAGAAGGGCTCATTCACGCCGTCTTCAAGGTGAACGATTACTACTTCACCGATCGCATCGACCGGTACCTTCTTTTTGACCGCAATAAGTCGGGGCTTTTCATCGACCTGGGGCACCCTAAGCTTACCGGCACCGAGCACCTGCAAGCCATGCTTAACAAAGCAGGCGCTTCTTGGGCTAGCACCGATGCCGCGCTCACCCACTTCCACGTCGATCACGTTGGAGGCCTTGGCTATTTCTGCGAGCACGGCGGCCGCGCCATCTATCATGGGCCAAGCCGCCCGGTCACCGATGAGCTCTGCTCCGACTTCGCTTGCGCAGTTGGCCTTCCCGAGCTGTGGGACTCTCAGCCTGAAGCGATCAAAAAGACCCTCGAATATGCCAACGAGATTCCAGCAGAAGGCAAAGACAAAGCTCAAGCCTTAGTGGATGGCGATGGGCTTGATTGCGGCAACTGGCACCTACAGGTGCTTGAAACCCCGGGGCATTCGCTTGAACACATCTGCTTTGCCGATATCGAACGCAAGGTCCTTTTCGCTGGCGACCACGTTATCGATGCGGCACCATCGATCATGCAGTTCAACCGCAACGACCATTCGCTCAGGCTTTTCTTCGAGAGCTTCGAGCGACTGAAAAAACTGAATTTCGAAACGGTTTACATGTCTCACCATGAGCCCCTGCACGGAACTGAGAGCATCTGCGCTTTCTACGACTACCAGCTTGCGAAATTCAAGAAGCCCCTTGAAAAGCGCCTGCAAATAGTCGAAGCCCTTGGCTCGGCCACCGTTGCCGAAACAACCGCAGGAGCCCAGCGCTCCCATGGCAGCTTTGCTTCCTTGGATTTCGGCATGCGCATACGACGCTACGCCATGAGCTTGTCGCTGCTGGAGTACCTTGCAGATACTCACAAACTTAAACGCGAGCAAGACTCAGAGGGCGTTTTGCGCTATTCGCTTTCCTAAACCAACAAAAGAAACTTTTAGAACTCCCGGCTTTGGGCACGTTGCGTGATCCCCTTGGCAGCAATACCCGCCATAACCTCATCGGTACCCTGGGCAATCTGGTTGCCACGGCAATCCTGCCAAATGCGGCTCACGCGCGTGGCATCGGTGTAGCCAACTCCGCCGAAGATCTGCAAGGCCTCGGAGGCAACTTCGGTTGCTGCTCCCGGCACGAAACGCTTCATCAAAGCCGTTTCAAGCATGAAGTCGGAGCCGCGCTCGTCGGCGGCAACGGCCGCATCGCGCACGAACATGCGCATCGCACGGATCTTGATCTCCATGTCGGTGAGCTTTTCCTGAATCTGCGGCAAGGAGTTAAGCCTGCGACCTTTGACCTCGTGCTCGGCAGCATAGGCCACCGCGTCATCCATGGCAGCAAGAGCCAAGCCGACGCTTGAAGCGCACACAAGGATGCGCCCTAAACCGTATTGGCGCTTGAGCATGGAATTGAGCTTACCCTCGGTCTGAATCTGCCAACTGGGCTTAAGCTTCACGTGCTTGAAGCTGATTGCGGCAGGGCAAAGCATCTCCTGACCCACCGTGTTGATGGGGAAGGTGGAAACTCCTTCGATATTGATGGGAACAAGCCACATAGACATGCCGCCATCGCGCTGACCGTAAATCGGGTCGCGTGCAAGAACGAGCGTCTGGGGCGAAAACTGCCCGCAGCTCACGAAGGTCTTAACGCCGTCGAGGTAGATACCGTCAGGATCGGTGGAAATCTGTGCACGCACTGCCTGGGCATCGGTGCCCGCATTGGGCTCGGTGAAGGCCTGCGAAAAGCGAATTCGGCCATCGGTGTAGGCGTACTCTTGAACAATTTCTTCCTGCGAAAGCTTGCGCAAGGTGGAAAACATCGCCAAGGAATTCATGTCACTGGAAAAAGGAAGCGTAGCCCCCGCACGACGCGTGACCTCGATGAGCATGGTGACGCGATCAAGAAACGGGCAGTCGTAGCCGCCCGCATTCTTGGAAAGGACGTAACCGCCCAAAGGCGACTCGTAGAACGCATCGTAGACGTAGGAGGGAATGCCCATCGAATGGCACCACTGGCGAATGCTCTCCTCGTCGAAATATTTGTCGGCGAATTCGTTGACGGCCTCTATGGCCTTCCTTTGCCCCTCGGTAAGTTGCATGTGGATCATCCCCTATCCATCAAGCCGATGCGATGCCTCGAACGCATCGACCACGATCTTGCGCAAAGCTTTTTTATCGATTTTACCGTTAGCCAAGCGCGGAAGATCGCCCAGCTTCATAACGGTATCGGGAATTTTGCATTTCTCGACCAAGCCCCGAGCGTACAGACGAAGCTCAGATGCGCTCGAGCTTGCTCCGTCGTTCATAATAACGCACAAGCAAGTACGCTCCCCCAGCTCAGGGTCGGGATATCCGACCAAACAGCTTTCCGATATCTCGGGATTGTCCTGATAGACGTTCTCTATCTCGGCGGGGAAAATGTTTATTCCGCCGCGAATGATCATGTCCTTTATGCGGCCGGTAACGTAATAGTCGCCTTCCGCGTCGAGCGCGCCCACATCGCCGGAATGGAACCAGCCGTTTTCATCGAGATCAAGCTTAAGCGATCCGTCGGGCATAAGGATGCCGTCCATCATAGTGGACGCCTTAACCAGAATCTCGTTAGTGTCGGGGTCGAGCGAAAGCTCAGCTCCCTCGATCGGTTTGCCGATGGTTCTGCAGCGCCTTTCAAGCGGGTAAGAGAACCGGCTCATCGTAAGGGTTGCCGCGGTTTCGGTCATACCGTAAGACTGGATGAGCTTACAACCGAAGCGCTCCTCAAAATCTCGCTGAGAAGCCTCGGGGATACTCGCACCGGCAACCATACCAGCGCGCAAGCAGGAAAGATCCCATTCGTTATGGGAATTCACGCGCAGCTCGCGCTGAAACATGGTGGGAACCCCAAAGTACACTGCCGCATGAGTAGAAACGATGCTGGAAAGCGAACTTTCGGGCCGATACTTCACAAGCGTGGAAACGGTGGCGCCCGTCATCACGGTCGCATAAATGGCTACCAGGCCATAGGTGTGCGAAAAAGGCATCGGCAGATAGCAGGTTTCATCCTCCGAGATCGAGAAGGTCCGCGACAGCACCCTGCCATTGTGGGCGAACGAGGAAAGTCTGTTGACGATAGCCTTGGGCTTGCCCGTCGATCCGGAAGAGAAAAGCACGATCTGCGAGTCGCCCGCACGATCCTCTATCTCATCAAGGCCGTGGCGCAAGCCGTAGCTGATCACCTTTTCGATGGACCTCACACCCGGATGAGTGCAGCGAATCGTTTCAACCGGCATATCCGGGAAGGCCTCACGAAGCGCATCCACATGCTCGGGCTTGTTCACAATCGATAAATCGGGCTGTGTCGCCTCCACCGATGCCGCTATCTCAAGATCGGTGGCCGAACCCGTGGCAAGTATCATGCGTGCGCCCGTTTGCGCTATAGCCGCAACCACTACCAGGTAATCGACGTAATTAAGGGAAGAAAACAAAACCGAGCTTGCGGGGCCGATTCCGCAATCGTGAGTTAAGTGCCACGCATAGGCGCGGGCACGATGAAAGGCGTCGGCGTACGAAAGGGATTCGCTCGAGCCGACGATGAGCTGCCTGTACGGAGCCGAAAAGTAAACCTCGCGGATGTAGCTCATCAGAGAAGCGCTGGGGATCTCGGCCGCGGCCAGCTTTGCCACCTGTTGCGAATAATGATCCATTTGATTTACCTCAAATTCCGAGCAACCGCCCACGCCTAAGCGCGGGAGCTTTTGTCTTTTGCGAAAAGCGCGGCTCCCAAAGCACCGTTGAACTGGGACAACTCGGACGTACTAATAGGGAATCCCACCTTTTCCTCAAGGCGTTTGCGCAAACCGGAGTTAAGAGCCACGCCACCCGTCATTGCTACCTTGGGCTTTACGCCAAGGCGACGAGCCAAACCGGCGGTACGGCTGGCAACGGAGGCATGGATACCAGCTACGATGTTGGCGATGGGCACGCCACCGGCGAGCTTGGAAATGACCTCGGACTCGGCAAAAACCGTGCAGGTGCTGGAGATCTCGGCAATCTCGGTAGATTCTGCGTCGTAGCGCTCAAGGTCGGAAACATCGCAACCGAAGACCCCCGCCATAACGTCCAGGAAGCGGCCCGTTCCTGCGGCGCATTTGTCGTTCATGACGAAGTTCTCGAGCACGCCGTCGTCACCGACGGACAGGACCTTTGCGTCCTGCCCGCCGATATCGATAACGGTGCGTACGCCCGGGAAAAGCTTGGCTGCGCCCTTCGCGTGGCAAGAGAGCTCAGACATTTGGTAGTCGGTCCACTCAAGAAGGTTACGTCCGTATCCCGTGGAGCATGAGGAGGAGATGTCCTCAAGCGCAACGCCAGCCTCGGCCAGCGCCGCCTCGAGGGCAAGTTTGGGGCCAGGCGTGCCAGCCCCGGATGCAGAAAGTCCTTTGCCCACGATCTCGGCGTTCTCATCGATGATGACAACCTTCGAAGCCGTTGAACCGACATCGATCCCCAAGTAACGATTGCCTACCATTTTGCTTTCACTCCCTCTAAGGTGCCCTAAGGGCTTCTCACCCGAATCCGCCGTACTTGCCTGATCGGCTCAGACAATCAAGGCCTACTTCTTTGCGTACTTCTTGGCGAGCTGACGACCGGCGATGTGAACCATGATCTCGCTGGTGCCGCCGGCAATCTCCATGCCGCGCAGGTCGGACCAGATGCGGCCCTGGCGCATGTCCTCGGTGTAGCCAAGACCACCGAAAATCTGCATGGACTCGGAAGCTACCTGGGTGCAGGCGCGGGTTCCGTAGCGCTTAAGAAGAGCAGAATCAATACGAACACTTTCGCCCTGATCCATCTTCCACAGAGTGTGGTAGAGCATATTGCGGGTGTTCTGCAGCGAGATCTCCATCTCGGTGAGCTTCTCCTGGATGAGCTGATAGCTCTTCAAGGGCTTGCCAAAAGTAATGCGCTCGTTGACATATGCTGCGGCATCGTCCATTGCAGCCTGTGCGCAACCGAGGCACTGAGCAACGATGAGCGAGCGCTCCATCTCGAAGTTCTTCATCAGGTTGACAAAGCCCTCGCCGGGGTTGCCGACGCGCATGTCCTCGGTCAGGGTCACGTCGTCGAAGTAGACCTCGCAGAAGGGCATGATCTGCTGGCCGATTTTATGCAAGGGAGCGGTGGAAAGACCCTCGGACTCCAAGGGGACCAGCCACATAGACATCTTGCTGTTCTCGGGAGCGGGATCCTCGTCCTTGGCAACTACCAGGATGTAAGGGAAAACATCGCCCTGGGTGACCCAGGTCTTCTGGCCGTTCAGCTTGTAGGTGCCGTCAGCCTGCTTGCGAGCAGTGGCGGACATCGAGGAGTTATCGGAGCCAGCGCCGGGCTCGGAGAAGCCAAGCGAGAAGATGGGCTTGCCGGTTTCAAGGTAGTGGTCCATGCAGAAAGTGACCTGCTCAGGGCTACCGAAGTCGATCATGTCGCACATGGCAAGCGTGTTGTTGAGGAAGGGGGTCACGCAACCTGCGTAATGTGCGAACTCCTCGGTCAAAACGCCCAAGGTGACACGATCGCAAGGGATGCCGCCGAGCTCCTCGGGGATGCCCATCAGGCCGAAACCAGCCTCAAGGTAAGCCTTGATAAGCTCATCGCTCATGCCGAAGTTCGCATACATGTCGCGAATCTTGTCCTCGTCAAGATTACGCGCGCAGAACTCTTTAATGCTATCGATAAGGAGCTCTTGCTCGTCGGTAAGAGAGAAATCCATTTTCGTTCCTTTCCTAGATGAATTGCTCTGGGTGCTGTTTTCAGCGATTGATCAGCTAGGAGGGTTTAAAGCAGCTGATCAGTCGCTAAAAGCAGATCCGTGAATTGGAAGAAGATTTGCCATCCGGTCCAAGCCCGGCGTTTCAAAGAAGGCCGCCGAAAAGCCTTTGAATGGGATCCCATCGGGTAAGGCAGGCAATGAGGGAGGGGTCCTGCCTTACCCGAATATGTTTATGGGAATCCACTAAGGGGCTAGCCAATCTGCGCGAGCAAACGAAAAGGAGGGAGGGTGCCCGTGCAGCGGCGATGGGTAATCGAAGTGCTTACTGCTCGCTGTCGCCCGTGGTCATGTCGAGCTTGCCGCGACGACCAAGTGCATACAGGCCGCAGAGGAGGCAGGCGATCATACAGCAGACGGAAACCGCGAACATGATGTTGAAGCCGCCGGGGAGGTCGACCAGGATGCCGAACAGGGTAGGTGCGATAACGCCGCCCAGGGTGCCGGCCATGGAAACGCGGGACCAGATGTTGGTGTAGTCACGAGAGCCGAAGACCGAGCGGGTGAGCAGAGGAGCCTCGACGTTGGTGCAGGCATACACGAAACCAAAGATGAACGCTGCAATAAGCATCACGAAGCCGATCGTGGGCAAGAACCACATCAGGGCAACCGCCACGAAGCCGCAACCAAGGCCCAAGAACAAGCCAGCGTGAGCGTTCTTGTCGTTGACGACGCCCAGGACAACCTTGCCAATAGCCTGGCCAGCCATACAAGCGGAGGCCACTACGCCGGACAGAGCAGCAACAGCAGGTGCGGACTCAGCGAAGGAGGTGCAGTAGGAAGGCATGAACTGGTAAACCGTCTGGTTCAAGGTGATGAAGAAGGCGAAGGCTGCGATGCAGACGAAAGCGCCGGTCTTCATGGCCTTGTTGGCGGAAACGCCGGTCATAACAGCGTCGGTGTCGCCATCGGCGTTCTCAAGTGCTTCCTCGATGCCGTAGGGCTTAAGACCCTTATCGGCGGGATTGGAGCGAATGACAAACGCAGTGAAGGGAGTGGTCAGAACCAGGATCAGGATGCCGAACACCAGGTAGCCGGTGCGCCAACCCTCGGGGCCCATGTTGATGAGCGCGGTTCCGATGGGGTTGAAGATAACGCCGCCGATGCCGGTGAAGGCCATGGCCAAGCCGATGAAGAAGCCGACCTTCTTGTAGCACCAAGCGTTGATGAGGCTAGGAGTTGCCAGGTAGAGCAAAGGTGCGGTGCCGATGCCCAGGAACACGCCGGATACGTAGAACATCCAAACCTCGGTGAAGAAGGACATGGCAACCATGGCCAAGCCGTCAATGATGGCGCAGACCGTCAAGATAACGCGCATGTCCATCTTGCTCATCAACTTACCGGCAATGGGCAAGGTGATCATCATGGCCAGGTTCAGGATGGTGAAGTACAGGGTGAAAGAGGCTTTGGGAACTCCGAAATAGGTGCTAACAGGGGTGAAGTAGATGCCAGCGCAGCTCAAGGTGAGGGCGCAGGGGATGCAGGTGAATACGATGCATGCCGCCACGATCATGAAGGCGTAGTGGAATCCACCTTTTTTCTGTGTGTTTGCGGAAGACATGATAATGTCCTTTCTCAAGGCTGATTTTATCAGCCCTCTTAAGAGTCGCATTCAAGTGCTGGGTTTCCAATGTCGCACTTGAATGCGACTTTTCTTTCAGGGGTTACGCCGCCCCGAGGGTCGGGGCGGAGGGCCCGTGGTGTTGAGCCCTCCCCCACTTGATTAGCCGAGAAGCTCGGCGAAGGTCTCGAGCTGAGTGCGGGCCTGCTCGTAGGACTCGGTCTGCTGATCAACCTCGACGGTGACCACAGGAACGCCTTCGGCCTTAAGAGCTTTGACGAGGACAGGTGCCTCAAACTCCTCGGGATCGCAGAACTTAGCCAGAAGCAGGATCACGCCAGCTGCACCGGATTCCTTCACCAGATCGACGACCTTGGAAACATGGAGTTTCTTGGGGTCGTAGAGGACGGAGTCGCCGGAAAGGCTGCAATAGCCATCAGCCAGGGCCTCCAGAGGATCGCCCGACTCGGAAACTTCCATAGCGAAGGCACGGGATTCCTTAGCGAGGTCGTCAGCGACGACTGCGTAGCCGTTGGACTCAAGGATCTCGGTGATTGCGGGGATGTCCTCGTAGATACCGGAAAGAACGACCTTCTTCTTGCCGTCGGTCGACTCGGGCAGGGCAGCCAGGGCTGCGTTGAGCTCCTTGACCATTGCCAGGTGCTTTTCCTTTTCCAGGTAGTAACCGGCATTGATGACGGCCAGACGGTTGGCAACGGAGACCTCACCAGCGTGGGTGCCAGCAAGCTTCACGAACTCGCGTATTGCATGACGCCACTCGTTGAAGAGCTTGATGGATGCGGACAGCGCCTCGTCGGTGATAACCTGACCGGCTGCCTCCTCGACCTTACGCTTGGTCTCGATGTAAGAGGTCACGGCATACTGACGGCCGCTAGCGCAGGTGCGGTTCTGAGGCTGCGAGACGTAGATCTGAGGAATCTGTATGCCTACCTTGAAGTTCTGAGAAGCGGCGCGCAGGGTGTCGCACAAGCCAGTGGTCATCAGGGCGGAAAGCTTCGACAGGGTGCCCTCCATGCCCATCTCAAGCGTCATCTGACAGATGGAGCAGTAGAACGGAGGGAAGTACTTCTTGGCTTCCTTGGCAGTTCCAACGCGGCCCCATACGCCGAAGGGAACGGCGCCTGCTGCATGAACGAGCTCTTCGGGGATGTAGTAAGGTCCGACGCCGATCACGCGCTTGCCTGCGGCGATATGCTCGTCAAGCACTGCGCTGGGATTGTTTGCCGCCTCGGCGAATGCGGCGAGTTGGGTTTCGAGTGCAGACATGGCTTACTTCCCTTCCTTCTTGCTGTCCATGATCTCGACCAGGCCCTCGATACGGGTCTTGTACTGCTCCTCGGAGAAATTGCGAGGGTCGGACTGGTCGCCATCGAAGGTGACGATGGGGATGTTGAGGTCGGCGGAGATGCGGCGGCCCATCTCAGGGGCGATGCCGGACCACATCTTGCAGGAACGGTTGATGTGAACGATGCCGCCATCGACCTTACCGTCGACGCAAAGCTGCTTGCGAAGCTCGGTTGCGCGCTCAAGGTTGATCGCGTTGGGAACACCGCAGTAGGCTTCAGCGAGCTCGTCGAGGTTGCGATAGGTGAAGGCGAAGGAGGGGCCGTAAACACAAGCGGTCACGTTGGTGCCGGAATCCTTCAGCGGCTTCGAGGTAGCGCGCAGGTAAGGCCAGCATGCGATGCCCTCGAACATGATGCGGTGCTGCTCTTCGGCGCGGAAGTTGGACTTGCCCTCGGCAACGTTCTGGCGATACTCCTCGCAGAGCTGCTCCATTGCCTCGGCGGCGCCCTCGTGGCCACGTGCCATGGTTGCAACCGCCATGTGGTTGAACAGCTCGAAGCCATTCAGAGGGGAAGGCTTGTAGCCCATGTAGGTGGTAGCCTCGAGCCATGCTTCGCCGGTGCGGTTGGAGTAAGCGCAAACTTCCTCGAACTTCTTGTCGTCCCACTTCTTGCCGGTGATCTCTTCCAGCTGATGGATGGCGTCGATGAACTGGCCCTTAACGTAGTCGATGCGCTTCTGGTCGACGTCGTAGCTGTCGCAGTAAGGGACATCGATCATGATGACGGGGATGTTGAGCTTGCGGCCCAGATTCTCGTACCAGCTCATCATGCAGGTGCAGATGTTGTTGCAGCACAGAACGAAGTCGGGCAGGGGCATGTCCATCTCGCCGTTGGGGCACTTGCCCGTGTCGGCGTAGGCCATGGAAATACGTGCATAAGCGCACAGGTCGTTTGAGAAACCGAGTTCGCCTTCGGCATGCTCCAGCAGAGGCAGGGAGCCGCCCTTTGCAGAAATTGCCGCTGCCTGGCTCTCGGGGTAAACCGTGTGCAGGCCCAAGGTGGTAGGAATCTCCTGGGGGAAGTTGGATGCGCACCAACCAATCATCTCGCCGCGCTCTTTGGCCTCGGCGGCCTCACGATACACGTCGTCGACGATGTGGGCCAAAACCTTGCCGGCAGGGAGCTTCTCGGCTGTCTGTTCAGTAGTCATAAGTTTCCCTTCTTTCTTTGAGAGTGTGAATCGGGCAACGGGGGCGCCCCCGCAAGGGGCTATGCGTGCAGCGGGAGCGCCTCGTTCGCCCAGTTTTGAAGGAGTTACTCGCTCCAGACGCCGGCGATCTTCTCGTCGACCAATGCCTGGATCTCAGACTCGGAGTAGCCCAAGCCGGAAAGAACCTCGACGGTGTTCTCACCCAGCAAAGGTGCCTTGTTGTAGTCGGGCAGCGGGGTGGTTGCCATGGTGATGGGGGTGCGGACCAATGCCTTGGGGCCGCGGGGGTAATCCATCTCGTAGAAGACGTCGTTTGCCCAGGCCTGCTCGTCCTTGGAAACTTCCTGATAGGTAGCGCACAGAGCGTAAGGAATGTCGAGCTCCTTCAAAATGGGGATCCACTCTTCTGCGGTCTTCTGCTGGAAGCCTTCCTGAACGATGTCGTAGGCCTCGCCCAGGCGACCGGAGTCCTGAATCTTCTTCTGGTCGGACATGATGGGATCCTCAAGCACGTCCTCACGGCCGATGGCGCGCATGATGAGCGGCCAGTAGATGTTGAAGTTGGGGCCCATGACCTGCAGGAAGCGATCGTCCTTGGTCTTAACAGCAGGCTGATAAGGCAGCGGATTCTCGCGACGATCGAAGGGATACATGACGCCGTTGAACTCGGTGCCGTACTGAGCGCCCTGAATCTGGAAGGACTGAACCCAGATGCCGGTGTGCAGCAGGTTGGTGGTAACGTACTCGCCGCGGCCGGTCTTGGAAGCACGATAAAGAGCACCCAGAACACCAGCAGTCAGAGCAAGTGCGCCCTGATGATCGCCCAGAGCGGGGATCAGGTTGGAAGGCACGGTGCCCTTCTGATACAGGGAGCCGGACCAGCCGGAGCGTGCGAAGAAGGAAGTGTAGTCGAAGCCGGGAAGATCCTTATCGGGACCCTTCTCGCCGTAGCCGGTGAGGCTGCCGTAAACCAGCTTGGGATACTTTTCCTTCAGGTCATCGTAGGTGAGATTCTGGCGTGCAAGAGCGCCGGGGCGCCAGTTGGTCAGGAAGACATCTGCATCGTCAAGCAGCTTGAACAGGACTTCCTTGCCCTTGGGGCTGCGAAGGTCCAGAACGATGCCCTTCTTGTTTGCGTTCTCCAGGTCGAAGTTGGTGTCCTCGTGGGGGTCGGAAGGACGACCCTCGTTGGGAGCGGTGAAGCGAAGGTTGTCGCCCTTGGCGGACTCGATCTTCACTACCTCTGCACCCATGTCGGCCAGGATACGACCGACTGCGGGAACAGCGATGAAGGTTGCCATCTCGACGACCTTGACGCCCTCGAGAGGCCTCTGCTCGTTTGCCATTGTTCCTCCTAAAGTCTTGCCCTGGGCGCTTGTCGTTCCCCTTGCGCCTAAGGGCCCTTAACAGCTCATCGGTTTGCCTGAGCTGCCCTTACCAATTCGTGAACAAGTTCATAACTTGGCCACATCTGAAGTTTGCCGCCCCTGGAGAAGATCACAAACGGTCAAAACCTGAACTTGTTCATAAAAAACCAGACATAATCTAATTTTGTCTAGAAATTACTAGACGGTTTCGGATTTTGAACGCGTTCATTTACGTTCATTGAAAAGATTGTTGTAGATTCGAATTCACGAAAATACAGACAATTGCGCTTTTATGCAGGGAAAACTTATTATTGCAAAAAGCGGGGATTAGAAGAATATGGCGAGGGGATTTGCCGTGAAGGGAAACATGCGCAGGCAAATAGCCGACGAGTTTAAGCGGATGACAATCGAAAAATCGCTCTCCAAAGTCCGCATCGCCGAGCTTATCGATAAGCTCGGCATCAACCGCAACACTTTCTATTACTACTACGGTTCGAAACTCGACGTTGCCTATTGGATATTCAGATGGGAGCTTAACCGCGCCCTCGAACACGAGCTCCCCTCGGGCCTGCTCGTGTACTCGGACTGCGAGCTCAAAGACGGCAGCATTGAACGCCTGGCTTATTGGACGCACGAGGAAACCGGTGCGCGCACCCTCGATAAGACCAAGTTCTTCAACGCCCTCATGCATTGCTTGTCCCGCGACATACCCTTCTATCGCAAGGTTTTCACCCCCGGCGAAACAGAGTTCACCGATTGGCTATGCGGGCTTTGGTCGGCCGCCGCCAAAAAGGACATCGATTTCATTCTAAGCGGACGTCCGATGAACGAAACGGTGCGCGAGTACCTGGCTCGCTCCTACGCCAGCCAGATCATCGTCCAAACCATGACCTGCCTGCAGCCGGAGTTCCGCGAGGTCCTGGAAGAGCCGGAAAAATACGCCTACTGGAATTCAACCTTCGAGGGTATACGCGCCTCAATAGAGCGCAACCCAAGCGGTCTTGAAAAGAACAACCTGGCAGATTTCTATCGCTGGAGCCCGCCCTACCGCTAATCGGCAGCGCTCAGCACGGGGCTCAGCCGCGCGTTGCGCAAAGGGGCAAAGCGAGTCCATCATGCAGAAAGCAGGCGCACCCGCAGATAACGCGCGAATGCCTTGCAGCGCCGCGAACGCTGGCTAGGGTCCGAATCTGTGATTTTCAACCCGCGGGCGCTCGCAGGCCTTTAGGCTCTCTTGAGCATGGTTCGCCTAGGCTTCCTTCGAGAGCTCACAAGCTCTCACTTTCACAGCCCCAGCGGCCTAAGGCTGCGCGACAGGATGCCCTTCATGAAGGCGATGGCGACGCCGTAGTTGACCATGGGCACGCCGCACGATTGAGCTACGCCCATGCGCCAGTGCATTTCCTTGGCGTTGAGCATGCAAGCGCCGCAGTGGATAACCAGATCATAAGACGAAACATCATCGGGAAACGCGCGCCCTGAGGTGAAGTCGAAACTGGGGTTTGCCCCCGTGCGCTCGCGAATCCAAGCCGGCAATTTAACCGTGCCGATATCCTCGCATTGACGATGATGGGTGCAACCTTCGCTGATGAGCACGCGGCTCTCATCGGTAAGCGCGCCGATTGCCGCCGCCCCGCGAACCAGCAGGTCAAGCTCGCCCTTGTAGCGCGCCATCAAGATGGAAAAGGACGTGAGCTCGATGTTTTCGGGCGTCACCTTCGAAACGAACTCGAACGCCTGAGAGTCGGTGACCACCAAGCGAACGCGCGGAAGCGCATCAAGCGTTTGTGCCAGCTCCTCAGGCTGACACACCAAAGCGGTGGCATGAGCATCAAGCACATCGCGCAGCACCATCTGCTGGGGCAAGATCATGCGGCCCTTAGGTGCCGATGAATCGATGGGAGTCACTAGCACCACCACATCGCCAGGCTCAAGCAAATCGCGGATCAAAAGCTTCTCGGGCTCCACGGTTAATCCGATTTTCGCCATTAGCTCCTTAAGCTCGGCAATCCCCTGCCCGGTCTTGGCGCTCACGAGGATGCGTGCAAGGTCGCCATCTTCGGCCTTGGCCTCAGCTTCTTCGTCGTCGCATGAAAGCTCGCAAGCGGCACCCTCTTCAAGCAAATCGGCCTTGTTCAAGGCAAGGATGCAGGGCACCTCCTGCTTGGCGAAAATGTCCACGAGCTCGCGCTCGGCCTTTGCAAGGCCACGCGAAGCATCGCTTACAAGCACGGCCATGTCGCAGTTACGCAGGGCGTCGCGGGTGCGGCGCACACGCTGCTCTCCCAGCTCGCCCGTGTCGTCGATGCCCGGCGTGTCCACGATGGAAACAGGGCCCAGAGGCAAGATTTCCATGGCCTTCATAACCGGGTCGGTGGTGGTGCCGGCAACGTCGCTCACCAGGGCGACCTCCTGGTTGCATACCGCATTGACCAGGCTCGACTTGCCCGCATTGCGCAAACCAAAGAAACCTATCCGCACTCGTTCGCCCGATGGCGTCTCGTTCAAACTCATAACTCAAAGCCTTTCCCTAGCTCTTTGCACGACATACTGCGCATACGCGCAAACCTCGTTACAGCGGCTGAGGTCTCATTCGTAAAGCCCCAGCCCACTTTAAAGATGCAACCTGCACCCTAGAAACGGTAGTCGCGCAAGCCCTCATGCCTGATTGCCTGAATGGCCGACGCGCACTGGGCACGACGCTTGTCGTCCTTGATCTTGGCCAGCTCCCCTTCCATTAGGGCAAAACCCTTTTGCGCGGTAGCAGGGCTGGCATAATCACTCAGGTACTCCGCCAAGGTGACCAAGGCGTTGGGGTGGCAGTAATTCAAAATCTGCCCGCTCTTACAGAAGCTCATGAACCTATCGCCCGTACGCCCTGCACGGTAACAAGCGGTGCAGAAGCTGGGGATGTGCTTTTGGTCGATCAGCCATGAAATAACCTCGTCCAAACTTCGCTGATCGCTCACATCGAACTGTTCGGTATCGTGTGGGCGCAAAGGCTCAGTGTAGCCGCCCACGCTCGTGCGGCTGCCGCCCGAAATCTGACTGATGCCATACTTCAGGGCGCTCTCGCGCACCGCCTGATTCTCACGCGTCGAGATGATCATGCCCGTGTAAGGGACGGTGATTCGGATAAGCGCGATGATCTTCTCGAACATCTCGTCGGGGATACCGTTGTCGAAGACATCCGGGTCGATGTCCATCGCGGGCTTCACGCGCGGCACGCTGATGGTGTGGGGGCCAACCCCATGCGCTGCCTCCAGATGCTCGGCATGCATGATAAGACCTGCAAACTCGTACCGATAGCTCTCTAAGCCGAAAAGCACACCCAGGCCAACATCGTCGATGCCGCCTTCCATCGCGCGATCCATCGCCTCGGTATGCCAGTTGTAGTCGCTCTTGGGGCCGGTGGGATGAAGCTTTTTATAGCTTTCCTTGTTGTAGGTTTCCTGGAACAAAATGTAGGTGCCAATCTCAGCTTCTTTGAGCATGCGATATTCGTCCACCGTGGTGGCGGCGATGTTCACGTTGACGCGCCTGATCGCACCGTTCTTGTGCTTGATGGAATAGATGGTATGCATCGATTCCAGAATGTACTCGATAGGGTTGCGCTTGGGGTCCTCGCCCGCCTCGATGGCCAAGCGCTTATGCCCCATGTCCTGCAACGCGATTACCTCGGCCTTGATTTCCTCTTGCGTGAGCTTATGACGAGGAATCTCACGATTCTTAGCGTGGTAGGGGCAGTATAGGCAGCCGTTAACGCAGTAGTTGGACAGGTACAAGGGCGCAAACAAAACAATGCGGTTGCCGTAGTAAGCCTGCTTGATGTCGTGCGCCAAACGCCTTATCTCGGCGTTCACACCCGCGTCCTCGCAAGCAAGCAAGACGCTCGCCTCGCGATGAGTGATCATGGCTCCGTGCTCGGTTACGGGAAACAGATGCGGCTTGCACTTATCCAAGATGCGATAGCACAGCTCGATATCGTCCTTATGGGCGTCGGCATAGGCCAAGGTCTCCAAAATCTCCTGGTCATTGATGAATTCATCAGCACATAAGGATTTCGGATCATAAACAATACCCATAAGAATACGCTTCCTAACTAATACTTACTTAAGCTTTACTAAACGCTTTAATTTCATACGGACTTGAAATCAGCAGGCAGGGGCGCCTTATCTCCTCGGTCGATTGCAAGCTCATAACCCACCGAGAGCATCCGGGCGCCTAGGCACCCGCGGCACTCGGCAGCTTCCTCGCCGGTGCAGATCTTGCCGTCGTAGAGGTCGTAATCCCTGCGATGCACAACAGGCGAGAGGTTGGGCATAACCACGTTGGCGCCAGCCAAGATTCCCTGTTCCCTACCGTCCGGCGCAATAGTGCCAAGGGCGGTGGTCGCAGGCAAAAGAACATTCGGCGCGATAAGGCGGATGGCCGATAGCAGATAACAAGTAAGTTCCACGGTGCCCGCGGCAAAGCCCGCAAAGGGCGTGGCATGGTGTGGAACAAACGGCCCGATGCCGCACATGTCGGGTCCAAAGCGCTCGATGAACTTCAGATCGCGGGCCAAATCGGCGTTCGCCTGAAAAGGCGCCCCAACGATGAAGCCCACCCCAACGGCATAGCCGATTTCGCGCAAGTCGCCCAGGCAGCGCATGCGATTGTCGAAACTCATAGACTCGGGATGCCAACGACGATACAAATCAGGGGAGGCCGTCTCGTGCCTGAGCAAGTAGCGCTCGGCTCCAGCCCGGTACAGCAGCTCATAGCTTTTGCGGCTCCGCTCTCCGAACGACAAGGTGATAGCGCAATCGGGATGCGCCTCGCGGATGCGGGATACAAGCTCAGAGAGCACCTTGTCGGTGAAGAATGGGTCTTCCCCGCCCTGCAGCACAAAGGTGCGAAAACCCAGCTCGTAGCCCGCATCCGCACAGGACACAATCTCTTCCGCCGTTAAACGGTACCTGCGCGCACCGGAATTGGACTTCCGAATGCCGCAGTACAGGCAATCGTTCTTGCAGTAGCTAGAGACCTCGATAAGACCGCGCGTGAACACCGCGTTGCCATAAACCTGCTTGCGCTGCGCAACGGCGCGCTGCGCGAGAGCCCGGGCAGATTCCGGCGACAGGCAATCGAGCAGCAGCTCGTATTCCTCAAGCTCAAGGGCATGCGTGCCCGCAAGCTTGTCAAGCAGACGCATGAAGTCGCCGGTATCTTGCTCTTCGGGCACCTAGATTTCCCAGGCTTCCTGATCGGTATGCAGGAGCTCCTCGGCCTTCTCGGACAAGGGGTGGTCGTACAGACGCTCATAAATTGCCGCAATGTCGGGATTCTCATGCGAGTAGCGCAGAACATCAGCGCCATCAAGCGAATTCAGGACACCAGCACGCTCGGCCGCAAGCTCCTCGTTGAAGGAAATGGGCTGACCGCCGCCGCCGACGCACCCACCAGGGCATGCCATAATCTCGACGAAGTCGTAGCTCGCCTCGCCGGAATCCAAGGCGTCGAGCAAGGTCGCCGTGTTCTCCAGGCCGCTCGCAATCGCGATACTCAGATGCAAATCGGCAATATCGAGTTGCTTTTCGACCCAAGGCTTCTCGGACGTGGCCGCCGTGGTGTTGCAGGTGGAGAAGTCGGGGTTCTCTCCGGTAAGAAGGAAGGCGGCGGAGCGAAGAGCAGCTTCCATAACGCCACCCGTACGACCGAAAATGGTGCCGGCACCGGTGGAGGTTCCCAGAGGATCGTCGAACTTGGTTTCGGGCAAGGAAGCGCAGTCGACGTTGAACATGCGCAGCATACGATCGAACTCACGCGTGGTCAAAACAGCATCGACGTCCTGGCCTGCCTCGGTTGAAAGCTGAGGCACTGCGGCCTCGTACTTCTTGGCAACGCAAGGCATCACCGACACGACGAACACGCGCTTGCCCTCTTCGGCAGCCTTATCGGAAAGCAAAGCCTTGGCGGTGGCGCCGAGCATCTGATGAGGTGCCTTGCTGGAAGAAAGCTGACCCACGAACTGGGGATAATGCAACTTAGCGAAGCGCACCCAACCTGGACAGCAGCTGGTGAACATGGGGCGAGGCTTGCCTTCCTTCACCCATTCGATGAACTCGTTGCCTTCCTCCATGATGGTAAGGTCGGCAGCAAAATCGGTGTCGTAAACATGATCGAAGCCAAGCGCACGCAAAGCAGAAACCATGCGGCCCTGCGTGGCTTCCTCGCGCGTTAGGCCCACGCCCTCGCCCCAAGCAGAACGAATGGCGGGCGCCACCTGGACAACCGTCACCAGATTGGGGTCGGCCAGAGCGCTCAGAACTTTGCGCGTATCGTCGCGCTCAGTCAAAGCGCCGGTCGGGCAATGGGTGATGCACTGGCCGCACAAAGCGCAGCCAGCCTTGTCGATGCTCGTGTTGCCCGCAACGCGGATACCGCGATAGGCATACAGAGGGTCGGCCTCCCAAACGGAGCAATGTTGAACGCTTGCGCATTCGGCCACGCAACGCATGCAGCGAATGCATTTGCTTTCGTCACGCTGCAAAGGGAAATCCTTATCCCATTCCTCGAAATCGAAGTTTGCAGGCTGGAAGCTTTCCTCAGCGCACACGTCGGCCGCCAAAGACTGAAGCGCGCAGGTGCCGCTACGCTTGCAGGTGGTGCACTCGCTGCGATGGCTGGAAAGAATGGACTCAACGTTGATGCGGCGCGTCTCGATGACGCGCGGGGTCGAGGTGCGCACCTTCATGCCCTCGAACACGGACGAATTGCAGGCAGCGGCCAGGTTGTCCTGACCCTCAACCTCGACCACGCAAACACGGCAGCCGCCGATTTCGTTGATCTTGGGCATAAAGCACAGCGTCGGAATATCAACGCCGGCAAGTTTTGCGGCATCAAGAATCGTGGCACCCTCCGGTGCCTCCACGACGATACCGTCGATGCTTACGCTAGGCATGGCAGACCCTTCCTCTTCGGTTGCGTGAAACCTACAAAAAATCGTGCATACGCAGGCACGCAATCTGACAGCACAGAGAAATGTGAATATGCATATGGTAGCCCACCTTGCGCAAAAGAGGGTTTTAGTATCTGAAACGAGCGGCGAAAGCTAAAAATGGCAAAGCGGCTGCCCAAGCGCGATCAATGCACAAAATCGCCCTCGGGCTCCGCTTCAAGGAATTACGTTTTTGGCAGAAAGCCTGAAAAGCTATCCAACGAAAACCCTGCTCAGGGTTTCAGCGACGACCTTTGGATCGATTGGCTTGGCGATGTGGTCGTTCATGCCTGCCGCCAGCGCGAGCTGCCTATCCTCCTCGAAGGCGTTTGCCGTCATGGCCACAATGGGAATGCTGGCCTTAGGGGAGCCTTGCCAAGAGCGAATCTCGCGGGCGGCGGCATAACCGTCCATCCGGGGCATCTGAATGTCCATCAAAATCAAGTCGTAGCGGTCAGGAGCGCTGTCGGCCAACAGTTCAATCGCTTCAACGCCATCGCGGGCGGCATCGACCTCGAAGCCAAAATCCTCCAGGATGGCCGCGGCAATCTCACGGTTAAGATCGTTGTCCTCTGCAAGAAGGATGCGCTTGCCGCTGAAGTCGCAGGACAGTAAGGCGTCTTGCTCGCTGCCCGGCGCAAGCTCAACAGGCTCAGACAAAACCGCCTTAAGTTCCGACATGAACAAAGGTTTTTCCACGAAGGCCGTAACGCCGGCCTCGCGCGCTTCATCCTCGAAGCTCGTCCAATCATATGCCGTTAAAACGATGATGGGCGCCTCGTCGCCGATGACCCGGCGAATGCGCCTGACGGTTTCGATGCCGTTCATGTCGGGCATCAGATAATCAATAATGTAAGCCTTGTACTCATCCTTGATGTCGGCCGCCTCCTGAGCGCGAACAATCGCCTCTTTGCCGGAGGTTGTCCATTGCGGACGCATCTGAATCTCGCGCAGCATCTTGCTCACACTCTGGCAGGTGTTGATGTCGTCGTCGACCACCAAAACCTTAGCACCCAAAAGCTCAACGCGCGGACGGTAGACCACTGGCTGGCTGGCCACCTTGAAATCAAGGGTCACCACGAACTCAGAGCCTTTGCCCAGCTCGCTTTTAACCTCGATCGATCCATTCATCAAATCAATGATGTTCTTAGTGATGGACATGCCCAGGCCCGTACCCTGGATTCCGCTTACCGTGGAGGTGTTCTCGCGGGCGAAGTCATCGAAAATATGGTCGACGAACTCAGACGACATGCCAATGCCGTTGTCCTTGACATCGAACACGTAGGTAACATATCCCTTAAGGGAGCTCGGCTTTTCGGCAATACGGATGATGATGTCACCATCGTTGGGGGTGTACTTAATCGCGTTGCTCACGATGTTTATCAAAATCTGGTTCAGACGCAGTTTGTCGGTTACCACGTCTTCATCCATAACATCCTGGGTGTCGATGTAGAGGTGCTGGCGCTTAGCGGCAATCTGGCCCTGGATAAGAATGCGCAGGTCATGCAGCACCTCGGGCATGTGCACCACGCCCTCTTCAAGCTTAACCGCGCCGCTTTCGATGCGGCTCATATCCAAAATCTCATTGATGAGGGAAAGCAAATGCTCGCTTGAAGTGTGGATTTTGCCTAGGTAATCCTGCACCTGCTCGGTTTCGTCGATATGGGTTTGCGCCAGGGCGGTAAAGCCGATGATGGCATTCAAGGGAGTGCGGATATCGTGGCTCATATTGCTTAAGAACGACGACTTTGCGCGGCTCGCATGGCGCGCCACCATAAGAGCGTCCTTAAGCGCGGCTTCCTGCTCAAGCTCCTTGCGCTTTTGGTCGTCGACGTCTTGCGCGGCAAACAGAACTTCGACAACCCTGCCGTCCTCAGCACGCTCCTTCACGATGAAGACGATCGCAAACCAAGCTCCGTAGATGTCCTTGAATTCGCGGGAGATGACGTCGCGATCTTTCAGGCGCTCCCCTAAGCTGTTCAAATCGAAATAAGCATGCGCATCCGGATCGTCAGCGTACTCCGGCGAGAGATTATGCGCGAACATCATGCCAATAAGGTCGTCGAAGGAGCCCTCGATCTTCTTACGCTGACGCTCCCAGTACTCGCCGGCCTCGATATGGAACTGTTTCGTTTCAAGATTAAGAACGCAGAACTCCTTGTAGATAGAAGAGAACGCGCCGATAACCTGAATCTTGTCTTCCTTTGCGGCCAAGGTTTCCCTGAGCTGCGCTTGCTGCTCGAGATCGTGAAGTTTTTCTTCGGTGAAGTCGCACGCAACGTAGAGAACATCGCGCACCTCACCGGTGTCAAGGCGGCTCTTCACGATGAAACGCGCCTGGAACCAGCGATTCTCCGGGTTGCGGTACTCGCACACGATGGTGTTGGACTCGCGCAGGCGATCGGAGAGCGTTCCTATATCAAGAAATTCACGCATGTCGTCAATCATGTCAGGGGCCATGAAAGCGGCGAGGATTTGCTCTTTGACCTCCTCGAAATCACCCTTGCGCGGGATCGTTTCCTTCATAAGCCTGACGCTGTTGATGATCTCGTATTCGTGTGTGATGAGGTTGGCGTTGAAGATGGTGGTGTATATGGTGGAGAGCGCCGAAATGACCTCGGAGTGGGCTTTTTCCACAAGAAGGCTCTTCTGAAGACGCTTTTCCTGCTTTTGCTGGTCGCGGACGATGTCATCGACGTCGTAATGATAACCGCGCAGCACGTAGCCGCCGGGCACCTCGTAGGCAGTGCCGCCGCAGCGAACGTAGCGCTCACCCAATTCGGGATGGATCCAAAGATAGGTGTTCTCGTCGCGCTCGCCGGTGCACATCTTTGCGACGCTTGCCGCAACCGACTCAACCGCTTCGGGCTTAATACGGGAGTACCAAAATTCATAGGCTCCCGCAGGCGACACGCTATCCGCCTTATCGGCCAAGCCCAAAAGCTTGAGCATGGTGGCGTTCGACAGAAGCTTCGGGGCCTCCCCTTCCACGAGCTCGATATGCCAGATTCCCATTTCGACAGCGGCGATTATCTCGGACATATCAGCGAATTCGTTTTGCGCCGCGCCCACAAAGGTGCCAGCGCCTGAATCCTCCGGACAAGGAACGGGATGTTTTTCGCGGAAATCAGCCATTGGTCGTCCTACTTCTTCTAGCGCCTTCGCTTACTACCACCAGGGAAGCTTGGAGATGTTGTCGCGGATGTGATCACAGCTGCGATGGAAGCCGTGCTCTTCAGCAAGAGTGAGCTTGGGGGCCAAAACTTGCTCGACGCCATCGGCGCCGATAACGCAGGGCAAAGAGGCGTAGACACCCTCCTCGCCATATTGACCGCACATAAGCGTGGAAACAGAGATAACCGCATGCTCGTTGTGAAGGATGGCGGCGCACAGGCGGGCGGTGCAGTTGGCAATAGCGTACTCGGTGCAGCCCTTGCCGGCATAGGTGACGTAGCCGCCCTTGCGAGCGCGATCCTCCACCTCGGCGGTATCGAAGTCGTAGCGCTCAGGGTCTTCTTTGGCAAGATCATGGATGGGCTTACCGGCAATGGCGGCGATACCCCACGCGGCGACCTGGGTGAAGCCATGCTCGCCGATCATGTAGGCGCCGATCGACTTAGGGCTGACGCCAGTGACCTTGGAAATCTCGGAGCGCAGGCGAGCGGTATCAAGGCCGCAGCCGGTGCCGATGATCTTTTTGGGGTCGTAGCCAGTAAGGTGCCAGATGGCCGTGCAAACAACGTCGTTAGGATTGGAAACATTGATGATGATGCCATCGAAGCCAGCGTCCAAAATGCGGTCAACGAAGGTGCGGGCCGAATCGGTAGAGGCGGTAAGCTCGCCATCGCGGCTTTCGGCAACCGCGGCAACGTTGCCGGCGGCATTGATGATGATGTTGCACTGGGCAAGATCCTCGTAGCGATCGCCCACGTTGATGATCTGAGTGTTGTAAGGGCAAAAACTCAAAGAATCGTGCAGGTCCTGAGCCTCAGAGATCACTTTCTGGTCGTTGAGCGCGCACAGGTACAACTCGTCCGCAATGCCCTGCAGAAGAAGGCTGTTTGCCACATGGGCACCCACGTGCCCAAGACCGATAATGCCGATTTTACGCTGAGAAATCATGCCTTTACGCCCTTTCGAACACACACGTTATGTTTCGATTCAACCTTTGGTCTTTTTCGGAAATTTTACAACCTGTCGCCTTTTGTCGCAGCTCATAAAACCTGTATCGGCAACATTTAGCGCCAATTCATTGCTTACTGGGCCGACTGCTCGCCGTCACCGTAGAAGTTCACGCCGCAACGCCCGTTTTCCTTGGTGCGATACAGGGCCTTGTCGGCGTCCTGGTATATGCCAGCCCCCGGATTCTCCCTATCGGAAAAGGCCACGCCGACGCTCAAAGAAACCCCTGGAAGGCTTTCGGTAGGCTGAAGCAACTGGTTGTTCAACGCAGCGATCTTTTCCTCGATGGTGTAGCTCAAATCGCTCGTCATCTCGACCATGATGACCGCGAACTCATCGCCGCCGATGCGGCATACATGGTCGATGGTGCGGAAAGTAGCCTTGAGCATGCTGGCCACGCGCTTCAAAATCTGGTCGCCCACCTCATGGCCATACGTATCGTTAACCTGCTTAAAGGTATCGACGTCGCACAGGATGAGAGCAAAATGGGCGCCCTTCTTCTCGTACAAACCAAGCAAACGATCGTATGAGCCGTGGTTAAGAAGATCAGTCAGAGCATCGTGCTCGGCCTGATGGCGAATTAGCATTTGACGCTCCTCGTTTTCCTGAAAAATCCTGTTGTAAACGCTTGCCAGGTGGCGGAGCTCGCTCGCGCCGCAAATCTCGAAAGGCTCGCCCTTCTCAACCGCTTCGCTGTGGCTTGCCAGGGGCCGCACAATCAGATCGCGCATCATAAGGGCAGTGGCAAAAGTCAGGATTACAAAGCCCACAATGGCAACGATAAGAGCCAGGTAAACCCCTTTGAAGACAGCCTCGGCGGATTCTTGCGCAGATTGGCTCTGGGAAACAAGCGTGCTGGTTGCGCGAGTAACATGGCTTGCGATGAGCGAGCGGGCATTTTCATAAGAATCGCTGTACAAAAGTTTCACTGCGCGAGCAGACTTAGCCGATTTCGAAAGCGCTTTGTCAGCAGTAGAGAGCTTGACATCCCTAATCTCGGCAGGCCACTCCGATTTCTTAACGTCCGAGGCCTCAAACCTCAGGCGCATGGCATAAGCCTCGGTGACCATGAGCTCGTTAGATTCCTTAAGCGAGCTTTCCAGGAGGGAAAGGGTGGCGGAATTGTCGAAGTATTCTTTGAAGGTTTGCACCGCCGCATCGCGGCGCTTGGCAGTGTTGACTTCTTCGTAATAGGCCTGCACGTACTCGACCTTGCCCGTAGCAGCGGCCGTGCGCGACTGGGCGGTAAGGTAATCGGAGGCCTCCTGCATCTGGTCGGCAGCCTGTTCGCAGGCGACGTACTTCTTGTTGGCTTCCTGCAAATCCGAGTACTGGAAAATGCCCCACAAATACATGCAGACGCATAGAAGGCTCAGCGCAATGGCGATGCCTAGATTGATCTTGTTGACTTTACGTATGGGCGTTGCTGCCATCTTCTGAATCCTCTTGTATTGCTGGGCAAAACCACGCAATTTTGCCACCTCGCTCGCTTTGCTGATTCAGAATGGTTTAACCCATTCATTTTCGCACAGCGAGCGCCCCTTGAAGAAAAGAATAAGTTAAATCGGAAAGAAGCGAAACGGCGCAGTTATCACCCTGGGCGCCGGCCTTATTGCTGCCGCAGGATTTAGCTAATTGGAGGCCTGCGACAAAGCACGCAAATCAACGACGCGCGTGGCAACGTGGCCCAAAAGCGCATCCGAATGCGAAACCAAGAGCATGCCCAGGTTACGTGCGCGCGCCTGATCCAAAAGGAAGTGCCACAGCTGCGCTTGAGTAAGCGCGTCGAGCATGGTCGAGATCTCGTCGGCCACCAAATAGCGCGGCTCGGCCATGAGCGCGCGAGCAATGCAGAAACGCTGCAACTCGCCGCCCGAAAGTTCATGGGGAAAACGGGCCAGCCATTCTTGGCGGACGCCCAGGTCGGAAAGCAAGCCCTCGTCGATTCGCCCCGCCTCGGCAAGCGAATCCTTCATGCGCATCCGCGGATCGAGCACACGCTCGGGGTGCTGCCAAATCATCTGCACCGAGCTTTTCCCTTTGCCAGGAAGAGGGCATCCGTCAACCAATACTTCGCCCGCGCTCGGGCGAAGATATCCTGCTGCAATGGAGCAAAGCGTCGTCTTGCCAAAGCCCGAGGGCGCTACCAAGGCAACGCGCTCGCCCGGAGCAACGGAAAGAGAAAGTCCCGCATACAGGGGCTTTTGGGCATCGTAGCCGAAAGCGATATCGCGAAGTTCTAGCATGGCGGCTCCTCAAGCGATTCATTGGGACACGCCGTGAAACCGTGCTCGGGCAGAGCGTGCCACAAAGCGCGTGTGAAGGGATGGCGCAAAAGCGAGGGATCCTTGAAGCTCTCCACCGAGGTTTCCTCCACAACGCTGCCATCCTTGAATACCGCCACGCGATCGGCCACCTGCAAGGCAAGCTCGATATCGTGCGTGATCAGAAGCACCGAGCCTCCCCTGTCGGCAAAGCTGCGGAAATCCTGCATGGCGGCAACCGCCAGGGGCAAATCGAGGCCGGGCGTCGGCTCGTCGGCCACAATAAGGCGCGGATCGTCCATGAGCGCGCAACACAAGAGCACGCGCCGGGCCATACCGCCCGAAAGCTCGTGCGGATACATGCGAGCCACCGATTCGTCGAGCCTGTAGCGGGCAAAGAGCTCCTTGCGGCGTGCTGCGCGGTCGGCTTGCATGACGCGAGCAGCTCGGGTGGGACGGACGACTTGCGCGGCGCACGCGTGACGGGAATCGCGGGCATCGCGCACGATGTTCGCAACACGCGCGCTACGAGCGGCATTGACTTCAACCTGGCCACGGTCTTCGTCGGCTTTGGCGCGAAACCCAAAACGGCCTTTGGTTTTAGCTCCTGCACCCTGCGCAAAGCCTTCAACCTGCTTGCCCACACGCATCAGGGGGTCCAAGTGCGCAACGCTTTGCGGCACGAGCGAGATTCCCCTGCCGCGCAGCTTAGCCAGGCTTTGAGCATCCTGCTCAAAGCCATCGAACCAGATGGTCCCTTTGACTGTTGCGTTTGGCTCGAACAAGCCCATGATGCTGTCGGCCAGAAGCGACTTGCCGCTGCCACTTGCGCCCACAAGCGCCAAAATCTCGCCCTCATGCACGCTCAAAGTCAAATCGTCGATAACGCACGAATCGCGCTTTTCGGCCTGGAAAAACGATGCTTGATCGTCGTACATGTTGAAGGAAACGCTCAAATGCTCGACCGAAAGAAGATGATGATGCCCCGGGTGCACGGAATTCGTGGCATGGGTGTGATGATGGTGCTCCTGCGCATCCTCGTGCGGGCCATGTGCATCAGGCTGCGGCAACGCGTCGATGGCTTCCAAAGAGGCAGCTTTGGCGCGCGCCCCTTCTTCAAGGGCGCAGTTGGCACCTTTGCGATGCTCGCTCACGCGCGCGTTTTTTTCTTCATCTTGCACGATGGCACCCCCTAGCTCTGCGCCTGATGCGGGTCGATCAGGCTACGCAGCTTCGAGCCGGCAAGGTCGAAAAGCAAAACCACGACAACCAAGGCCAAGCCCGGGAACACCGCAAGCCACCACATGCCCGCGGAAAGGTAGCTCATGCTCTCGCTTAGGATCACGCCGATTGCGGGCTGCTCGGGCGACAGGCCAAAGCCCAAAAAGGTGATGGCGGCCTCATGCAAAATCGCATGAGGGAACAGCAGTATCAGACCCACCAAGTATTGCGGGAACACATAAGGCACGATGTGACGCGCGGCTATGCGCAGGCGGCTTTGCCCCAGGCGCTCGGCCACCGCAACATAGGGCGCTTGTTTGCATTGCAAGACCTCCGCCCTGATAACGCGCGTAAGACTGGGCCAATGCGTAAGGGCGACGCCGATGGCCACGCCCCAGAAACCCTTGCCCAAGGCATAGCTGATCAAAAGAAGCAAAACGATGTGCGGGATGCCCATACACAAATCAACAAGCCACGAAATAGCCGCGTCCACCTTACGGCCGCCCAGAGCAGCCGCCGTGCCCAGCACCAGCGCTATCACCGAGGAAACACTCGCCGCAAGAAGGCCCACCAAGATGCTCGTCGACAAGCCCGCGATCGTACGCAGGAACATGTCGCGCCCCATGCGATCGGTGCCAAAAGGATACTCAAGGCACGGTGCCAGGTTGGAGCGCGAGAAGTCGGCCACCTGCGCCGCCTCCTGGCAAAAAAGGCCCGCCACCACGATGACGAGCAAAGCCAAGGTGGCAACGATGCAGGCGACTAAAGCAGTCTTGCGATTGCCGCGACTGGTGTAGCGGGGTTGATAGATTATCAGGCGCGCCAAAGACACGCTTCCCTGCGTACCTGCAGGTCTTGCTGCCTGGGCGGCGCCGAACAACTTAAGCACGACGACCACCGCCTATGCGCGGATCGACGACGCCGTAAAGAATGTTGGCTACAAGGTTGCCGGCAAACACCAAAGCGGCGCTCGCGATGGCGATGCACACGAGCAAGGGAGCGTCGCCGCCCAGGCCCGCCGTCACGGCGGCCTGCCCCAAGCCTGGATAGCTGAACACCTGTTCAACAAGCACCGATCCACCGAAAATCTCGGAAATGGAGGCAAACTGCAGAGTAAGCGCGGGCAAGGCCAGATTGCGCAAGCCATGATGCAAAACCACGCTCAGCTCGGATTCGCCGCGCGCGCGGGCAAAACGAACATAGTCCGATTCCAACACGTCAATCGTTTTCTCGCGCGTATGCAGGGCGATGTTGGCCACGCCCACCAAGGAAAGCGTCAGCGCAGGCAAAACCATGCACTGGAGCGACTGAAAGATAGTAACCTCGGAAGCGGCGACGCCTATGGGCACCGAAAAGCCCATAGGGAACCACCTGAGCCAAACGGCAAACACCATAAGCACCAGCAAGCCCAGCCAAAAAGTCGGGGTGGATGCCAGCACATAGCAGTAGCCCTTAATGGCCCTGTCGACCAAAGCGCCGCGCTTAACGCCCGCCACGATTCCCAAGACGAAGCCGAAGATACCGCTGAACAGCCATGCCAGCGCCAAAAGCAACAGCGAGTTCTGGGCTTTGGCGGCAACCACCTGCGCAACAGGGGCATCAAAACGAAGCGAGGTGCCCCAATCGCCCTGCACGACCCCACCAAGCCACGAGATATAACGCTCCCATAAAGGCAGGTCGGAACCCCAGTAGGCGCTCAGTTGCGCACGATGCTCGGCGCTCATGCCCAAAAGCGCGTTTTGCCCGACGTTCGCCTGCACTGGATCGATGGGTGATGCCGCAACAAGCGCAAAGGTCACAAAGCTCACCGCAAGCATGAGCAAAACGAACTTGAGGATATTTTGGACGACGAGCTTCAGCATTCGTTCACTTACCTAGACGCGCAGGCCTAGCTCCAGCTCCACCTGTCCACGTTGTTGGCCAAAGACCAACCATGCCCATGCGGGTGCGGCTTTTGCTTGGCCACCTGCAAGCTCGGACGCTTGAAATACAGATGGTCGACGTTCGCCAGCCAGCACCAAGTGGCCTCGCCCTTAGGCGCAATGCCCACCTGCTTGTCTTCGTCCCACTGGGCAAGCTTATATTCCCCATAGGAATCCTCGATGCTCGGCGCCGCCAAGGCTGCATCCAAATGAGCATCAACCACGTCGCTGTCGAAGGCCGCGACATTGCCCCAGCCCTTCGAATAGGTGAGCTCGTACATCTCGACGGGGGAATTGCTGCCCCAGCCCCACAGAATGGGCGTGTCGAACTGATGAGGATACAACTCGGTATCCCAATCGCCGCCCTTAGGCGTGACCTCGATGCCGATTTCCTTCATCTGATTGGCGAATTCGTAAGCGATGGCCTGCCTAACCGAATCGTTGCTTGCGTAATACAGGTCGAAGGCGGCACGGGTTCCCTTCTTTTCAAGGATGCCGTCGCTGCCCGCTGCCCAACCGGCGTCCGCCAAGAGCTTTTTTGCTGTCTCCTGATTGGTTTCGACCTTCATGTCGTCGCTCGACCAGGGCATGCCGTCGCCCACGCTGTAGGCAGCCGAACCATAACCGTTCAAAACGTTGGAGATCAAAGTTTCGCGGTCAACCGCGTAATTGATAGCACGGCGCACGGCAATATCGCAGGTCACATCGTTGCCAACCTTGTGTTTCTCACCGTCCATGCCCTCACGCTCGGGCGAGCCTGCGGGCAAAACCGGAAAGCTGATGCCGCGAGAGTCCACGGTCTCGCACACGAAGAGCTCGTAGTCGTTCACTTGGGTTTGGCTGAGCGTCGCGCTGGTGAAGGCAATGTCAACCTGACCCGACTGAACGGCAGCCAGAGCGGCGTCCTCTTCCATGAAAACCACGGTCACCGTCTGCATCTGCGGCGCGTCCCCGTAATACTTGGGGTTGGCTTTGAAGATAACCTGCTGTCCCTTGTCCCACTGCTCAAGAAGGTAACGGCCAGACCCGATAGGATTCTGACCATATTTTTTGCCATAAGACTTCTTGGGGACAATGCCCAGCACCGCCAGGGTGTAGAGCAGCGCATTGTTGGGCTTGGCCATCTGAAGCTTGACCGTAGTTTTATCCACGACAACAGCCTTTTCAATGGAGGAAAGATCAGCCTCGGCCTTGGAGGATTCGTTGATGGTGTTGATGGTGAACACCACGTCTTCGGCAGTGAGCTTGGAGCCGTCGCTGAACACCACGTCATCACGAAGCTTGAAGGTCCAGGTCATGCCATCGTCAGAGCACTTATAGCTCGTGGCCAAGTCGTTCACGAACTCAAGGTTCTCGTCGGTGGTAATAAGCGTCGACTGAATAAGGGGCTCGTGCACATGCTCGCCGCAACCCCAGGCGATGCAGGGATCAAAGCCCGCAGCGGGCTCCGAACCGGTGTTCATCGCGATGATCACCGAGTCCTTAGAGGCCGCCGCCGTGCTCGAGGATGCGCCGGTACCCGAAGAAGTACTCGAGCATCCCGTGATGCCCATGCCCAAAACGCCCCCGAGGGTAAGGATACCCATACCCTTGACGAACGTACGACGACTGTAAGTGCGCATAGCCTGCAACCTCCTGCAACGCGGTGCGAGTAACACGATTTGAAAATTCGTGTTAAGGATACACGAGCCCTCGGCGCTTTGGTGTTACAAATTCAAGATTCGTCATACCAGCCAGGCGAAAGGAGCGAACTGGCACGCCTGCAGCGTTCAGCACGCAATACGCAGCTCGAGGTATGCGCACCCGCCGCAGACAACGCCTTAATGAAGCATGACATCGCTTGCCTGACCAAACTTGCCCGGCAAGGACCGGGCAAGGAACAGCCAAACTTCGGCAAGCAACAACTACTCTTCCTTAGCGCTGCGAGCCAGGATATTCGCGTAAACCGCGCCCGAGATGTTGTGCCACACGCTAAATACCGTGCCCGGAACAGCGGCCATCGGCATCGCTGCGAAATGAACCGTCGCAAGCGAGGTGGCCAAACCGGAATTCTGCATGCCCACCTCGATGGAAATGGTGCGCATCTGATCGCTAGTAAGGCCAAGCAGTTTGCCGGCCGCATAGCCCAAGGCATATCCGCACAGATTATGAGCAGCCACCACCACGACAATAAGGAAGCCCACCGTCATAAGGCTTGCGGCGTTGGCGGAAACAACCGCCATGATGATCAGAGAGATCGCGATAACCGACACCAGGGGCAACACCTTTGCGCAGGTCTCTGCCACTTTGGATAAGAAGTGGTTGATGATGAAGCCCAAGATGATAGGAACCAACACCACCTGCACGATAGAGAGGAACATGCTTGCATAGCTCACGTCAATCGCCTGACCAACCAAAAGCAAAACCAAGGCCGGCGTGACAACGGGCGCCATGATGGTAGTGCAAGCAGTCATGCCAACGGACAGGGCAACGTCGCCCTTGGCAAGATAGGTCATAACGTTAGAGCTCGTGCCGCCGGGGCAGCAACCAACCAGGATAACGCCCACTGCAAGCTCAGTGGGAAGCTGGAAGACCATGCACAGAATCCAAGCAAGCAAAGGCATGATGATGAACTGAGCGCAAATGCCGCTGATTACCGCTTTAGGCTTGGTGAAGACGACCTTGAAATCCTCGAGTTTCAAGGTCATGCCCATGCCGAACATAACAATGCCAAGCAAAATGTTCACCCAGCTGGTAGGAATAGCGGCATGAACAGGCTCCGAAAAGACCATGGCGATAATCGCAACAGCCAATGCGATGAACGCCATGTACTTTCCGGCAAAATCACTGATTTTTTCCAGGGTTTTCAAAACAACCAGACCTTTCTTCTCTTCTTATACAAGGAACTCGAACGAAGCTAGCATAGGGCAAGTTGCTCGGCAAAAACAGCCCGATGAAGCTACGAAGCTGCTGATCGCGCACGGGCGTGAGATAATCCCTTTAGTAAAAGCAGCCCACGGAGCAAAGGATTGGCTATGGATTTTTTGGAACTCGCCCGCAAACGCTATTCCTGCAAAAAATACGACGGCAAACAGATAAAGCCCGCTCAGCTTGAGGCCATCTTGGCGGCAGGGCAGGCCGCCCCAACTGCGAAGAACCTGCAAGAGCAGCATGTTTACGTGGTGCAAAGCCCCGAGAAAATCGCGCTCATCGACGAGGTCACGCCCTGCCGCTACAACGCACCCACCGTGCTTGTCGTGACCTTCAACAAGGAAAATATGTTCACCTTCCCCGATGGCGTGCATACTTCGGGCGCCGAGGACGCGGCCATCGTCGCAACGCATATGATGCTCGCAGCGGCCAGCGTGGGTGTCGATAGTTGCTGGCTCAATTTCTTCAAGCCCGCCGAAGTAAGCGAGAAGCTGGGGCTTCCCGGAAACGAAGAAGTGCTGATGCTTCTTGATCTGGGCTACGCCGCCGAAGGCACCGGGCCTCTGTCCAACCACAGCAGCCGAAAGGATCTTTCCGAAACGGTGAGCTACCTATAAAACCGCGATCGTTTACGAGGCAGGCTGCCGCAGCAAGCGCTCGCGATTCGCGCTCGTGCAAGCGCAAGCAAAGCCCACGCCAAGGCCCAACCAAACGCCCACCCAACGAAGCGACCCCGCACAAACGGGGTCGCTCTTGGTTTCTGCGATTTTCTACATAGTATGTTTGCCTTGCGCCTGTTTGCCTCACGAAGAAACAACACCAGCGCAAAGTACGGAGTGCGAACAGTGGCTAATCTCGCCGCATCCTAGCGCAAGCCGGAGGAGAACCTACCGGGGCGAGGACGCGATGCGTCCTTCTGGTGCGTATAGGTCTTGATCTGCGATTTCGGCTGAGCGGACTTCGACTTTGCACCGCCGCGATTCTTCGCTTTGGAACCAGCCTTAGACTTGCGGTCCTTCTTGAAGCTTTGCGCATCATTGAAACCGGAAGGCTCTGCCGGTCTTGCGCCTTGAGCCTGGCCCTTCCTGCCTTTGGCATTTTTGCCCTGGCCTCCGTTACCAGATTTGCCCTTGGGCTTGGGCTGAGCACCCGCTTTGCGCTTGCCGCCGCCCTGCTTCTGGCTCCGCTCAGGCTTAGATTCCTGAGCCTGCTTGGCTGCCTTTTTGCGCTGTTTGGATTTTTCCTTGGCAAGTTCCTTAACCGCAGCCTGGACCTCGGGGTCCTTACTACGGCGCGCTTGCAGCTGAGCGCTACGCGCTTCGGCGTCCGCCTCTACCTGATCCCTGTTCAGGGTTTTAAGCTCCATTTCGGGAATGTCGCGCTTGATGAGCTTTTGGATTGCCTTAAGGTCGCCTTCCACCTCGGGGTTCACCAGGGAAACCGCAAAGCCTTTGGCACCCGCACGACCGGTGCGGCCGATGCGATGCACGTAATCCTCGGGCTGGGTGGGCAAATCGTAGTTAACCACGTAATCGACCTGATCGATATCGATGCCACGCGCAAGCACATCAGTTGCAACCAGGACGTTGATTTGGCCTTTATCGAAGGCATCAAGCGCGCGGCGCCTTTGGTTCTGGGAGCGATCGGAATGGATGACGCCCGTCTTGTAGCCTGCGCGGCGCAGGCGACGCGAGCAGGCATCCGCACGATGACGCGTACGAGCGAAGACGATTACGCGCTTGGCCCCGTGCTCGTCGAGCACGGCCTTAAGAGCAGAGGGCTTTGCGGCATGCGAAATGCGCACGATGAACTGCTCTACGGTCTTGGCGGTTTCGCCGCGACGGGCAACCTCCACCTTTTGGGGATCCTTGAGCATGCTCTGCGCAACCTTTTCGACCTGCTTGTCGATGGTGGCGCTGAAGAGCAAGGTCTGGTGCTCGCCGGTGCACTCCCCCACGATGCGCTTGATGGCAGGCAAAAAGCCCATGTCGAGCATGCGGTCGGCCTCGTCCAAAACGAGCACCTGCACCTGATCGAGGTTCGCAGCGCCCTGACCGATAAGGTCCTCCAAACGACCAGGGGTGGCAATGAGCACGTCGGTGCCGCGCTTCAAGGCCTCGCGCTGAGGGTTGTAGCTCACGCCGCCAACGACGGTAGTGATCTTGTGCTTCGTTGCCTGCGAGATGGTCGAGCACACTTCGGTGATCTGGTCAGCCAGCTCGCGCGTTGGGGTGATGACGAGCATCAAAGGGCCGCAATTTTTCCGCGCATGCGGGAGCTGGTCCAGGCAGGGCAGGCAGAAGGCCGTCGTTTTGCCGGTGCCGGTTTGCGCACCCGCGATAAGGTCTTGCCCAGCAAGAGCGCAAGGGATGGCCTTTTCCTGAATGGGCGTAGGGCTCTCGTAGCCCAAAAGATCAACAGCCTTAAGCGTTTGCGCACTTAGGCCAAGGCTTTCAAAGTCAGTCATGTAATGAAAATCTCTTTCGTTGTTGTTTTTGCCACAGCCCTGCCTCCCTAGGCTTCCACTTGCAAAACAAGCATCTACCTAGGGGCTTTTAGGAGCTGGACGTTTGCCTTCGCGCAATCGCGAAGGCGCTCCTTCAAGGCTTCGTGGCACTTAGGGCGCTTAATAGCGTGGGTACTGAGCTAGATATTCAGCGATATCCACATTCTTATGGCGTTCCGGCACGCTATCGAGCACCATTTGAGCAAATTCCGGGCGTCCCTCGGATTCCCAAACCTTTGTAGCATACTGGAAAATCTTAGGCGTGACGAATAAACCTAAGCCATGATTCTTGTGGAAGCGCTCGGTCCGATCAAGATAGCCGTATTCCTCAAGAATCCCCTGCAAGCGCTCAACGTCATTCGCGTCGTAGGCTTTTCTTAACTCGTCGTCGCGCTCGCTTAAATAAACGTACATATCGATACGATCGCGGCTCAGGCGAGCACGGGCGTAATCGCGGTTGACGATGCGCTCCTGCGGCGTTAATTCCTTACATTGCCAATGGAAGAACTCGTTGGCCATAGCTTGGGTTTCCCGGTAGTCGACTCCATTCTTTTTGAAGAGAGCGAGCATATGCTCGTAGCCGACCTCAGGCGAAGAGATACACTTGATCCTGTTAGCGCGGCCAGGCTGCCAATTATCTTTGTCCAGCTTGTCCCAGGGCGCGCCGCACCATGCTTCCACGTAAGCATCCAGTTTGTACGGATAAGGCAGTTCCATCTTGTCGAACTTGGCATAGCTTGCCTTGTCGATGGTGTTTGCATCGATGGCGATGAGCCCAGTTGGCGCATCGTAGGCATAAAGCACGCTTCCCAATTTGTCTTTTTTCATACGATTGAAAAGGAACTTGGCAACAGCTTTAGATCCAAACGATTTTTCAAAACGTTTGGTTTGCGCAAGAGCTCGCTCCTTTTTCACGCTCATAGGCTTATCGCCGTAACGGCGACCGGCCTTAATGAGCTGATGGCCCCACTCAATGCGGCGATGAACCACATCGGGGCGGCAGGTATAGAGCGGGTGAATGGTAATGGCCGCCCCGAGCGCCTGGTAGGGGACCTGATTATTGGAGTCCTCGCTCATGTCCATAATCGTGGTGGAAGTATCGACGTATCGAATATGGTTAAAGGGCAGCTCCGGGTTGGTGGACAGATCCTCGAAAGCTCGATTAGGGATAGCCTTCGCCTGCAGTGCCGCCTTAAGTTTTAAGGCATGGGGGGCGCGCATCATCGCGTGGATGCCATACTGCGTACCGTAAAAGCCTTTACGCTTCTTTGCCCAGGCCACTTCGTGCGTGCAAAGAGCATAAGGAATCTTAAGCTCCTTGCACGTTTGATCAAGCTCTTTGGCCATAGCAATAAGGTGATCTTGAATCTGCCTGAAGCGCGGAGCCTTCTTCCTTTTCTTTTTCTTTTTCGGGGCAGCCTCGGCAGCCTTGGCCTCCTCCAACGCCTTCTTGGCTGAAGCAAGCTCCACCTGAGGGGCGGCCTCGAGGGCCGCACGTACATCCTTCAAGATGAAACCGTTTTTGGTTGCCGGCTCCAACTCGAGCATCAAGCGAAGCGACTCTTCGAGCTGTCCCTGCTTGGCAAGAACGTCCGCGAGCAGCTTGGTAACAAAGTCGTTTTCAGGGAACTCCTGATGAAGAGCCTCGGCCTCGGCAAAGCACGCCTCAAGAGCAACGCCGCGCTGCTCGCCTTGGGCGGCAAACTTGTTTTGACCCACAGTATCAAGCGCGCCTTGGGCAACATGACTGTCTTGATCGGCATCATTTGACGCGCCTCGAACAAGGCTGCCAGGTTCCACCCCACCCAGGCAGCGCCCGTAGAAGTCGTAGAGCGCATGCCACACGCGCACTTCCTCAGAGTGAGGGAGATTATCCCAAACCCATTGCTCCTCGGCGCAACCTTGAGCAAGCTCCTTGTAATACCAACGCTTTTTCATACGGCGGAAGTGCATGCCGGCATCCAGGATCCGCTGCATGTCGTCGGTGATGGCAAGGCCATTTTGCAAGCGCACCTGCATCAGAAGAATCATCTTCTGGACATTGCCGTATTTAAGAAGGAGCACCTGCAAAATAGCGCAATCAGCGGCATCGGAATGACCGAAATGACTGCGCCAGTAATAGATGGTGGAATGAGTCTGCTTGGCAAAATAATCACCCAACAATTTTTCCAGCTCATCTGCCGCCTCGAGGGTATTTTCGTGGACTAGATCCATCAAGCCCTTGTCGGATTCCTCAAGACGCTCATCTAATTCCGCGCACATTTGCACACCAAGAGCCTCAAAAGTAGGCTTGTTAAGACGCGTGGTCCTAAGACCGCTTTCGAAACCAAGGTCCTTCATCTTCAAGCGCTCAGCTAGAAGATCTTCCTTGTTAGTGGCGGCCATGAAATCATCGATGTAGGCCTGCACCGGATAGCCCGTGTGCGACATCTGGGAGTGAACACGGACGTCGCGCGGTATCTGCCAAAAGTTGTCGCCGTAGTCGATGGCCATAAGGGTGTACCAATCGCCCGGGATGCGGAACTCGTAGCCATTCCACTCAACCATACGCGAAGTATCGTAAATGCTCTTGGGCAAGAAGCTGTTCCAGTGCATGTGCGCGCTGGTGAGCATAAGCATGGTGCAATCCTCGTAATGATGCCCGAAAATCTGACTCTCGCACTCTTTAAGCACCGCTTCGCGGCCGATTTGCTTCTCACGCTCGTAAAGCTCGTGGTAAATCTTGTTGATTTCCTCGGTCTTGCGCTTGTAGTGGTTAAAGCTCTGGTTAACGTACTCGTCGTAGGCAAAATACAAATTCGAGATTCGGCGGTTTTCCTCCAGGTCGCCGGGAAGCTCCACCAGACAGAAAACATCAATGGTCTGGCCGCAGTGGTAATCCCAGAACGGAGTGCGGTCGGTCAAACGGCAACAAGTAGTATCAATGTAATGACCGAAAACCGTAGGATATTCGCGATTAAGACGATTATCGCAATAAAAGCGAGTCTTGGGATCTAGCTCGGCCTGGCAAGCTTCAACGAACTTGTCGTAATTGGGCTCGGTCATAACGATATCTAAGTCGTCGTCCCAGGGAAGAAAGCCTCCATGACGCACTGCGCCAAGGACCGTGCCCGAATCCAAAAAATACTCAATGCCATGACGCTTGCAGATGTCATCGATCTCAAGCAAAAGCTTGAACAGGTGCTCTTGAGTGGGCGTCATGGTTTGGGCTGACATTAAAATCTCCTTGCTTCATGCGCGCCTCATATTTGGGCGCACCTATAGAAAGGTACCTCAAAGCGCTATATGCCACAACGAAACCAAGCATTCTGCAGAGCCGCGTTGGGCGCACCCCACCGCAAGATATCGCCAGCCTAAAGCCCTTATGTCATATGAAAATTGGCAAAAACCAGGGCAAACGACCTGCGCTCAAAGCCTATGCACCGCAGCAGCAAAGCTTGAGCAGTTAAGCGTGCATCCTCCATTCTTCGGCAAGCTCGATGGTGCGCCCGGACATGTGCTGGCTTAAGACGGAGAGCCTCCTTAAGCTGCGCGCGTACTCAAGCAGATAGCACGACTGCTGAGTTGCTGAATCCGGACAAGCATGTTCCCTGATACTCCACTCAAGATCAAACAAGCTACCCACAAGATCTTCTTTCTCCAAGATTAGCTGCTCGAAATCAAGCTTTTGCAAGGTGGCTATGTATTCGCGTTCGCTACTCATATTTTGCTCCTAACACGTACAAATGTTCGTATTTCATAAAAGCGATTATAGAAGGGGAGAAGCTTTTAGGTGAGATCTTTACGGGACACTCGAAGCTGGGTTTATATGCTATCTGTCGATAAGGCACGAGATAGAGGCCGCACGCGCAAGACGCGCTAAACTAGGGCAAGCTAAATAAAAAAGAAACAAGCAGCCTCAAAGCTGCACCGCCAACAGCACCGTTAACAACCGTCACGGAATTACCAGCATCTCGCCAAAGCGCATCGAAGCAAACCAGAGACGCACGAAGGTGAGCTCGGGCAAAACCACGCCAGAAAAACCTGGAAGCTGCATAGGAGGGGCCCATGGCAGCAAACGCAAACAAGGCAACGGCAGACAACATAAACGCCTGTAGCACGAGCGAAGAGAACGCAAACGAAAAAGCCACAAGCCCGATGGGCCCGAAAAGGCCGCGCAAGCAAAAGAAAAAACCTCAGCAACCGCGCGACTACACCACCGGCGAGGAGATTTTCAACTCCATCAGCCACGGCGTGGGCATCCTGCTCTCGATAGCCGCCATTCCCCTGTGCGTGGTCACCGCCGTGTCCCACGGAGCAGGCTTCCACCTGCTTGCTGCGCTGGTGTACAGCATCTGCATGCTCCTTGAGTACACCTTTTCCACGGTGTACCACATCGTGCCGCCCTCGAAGGGCAAGCGAGTGATGCGCGTATTCGACCACTCGTTCATCTTCATCTACATCGCAGCGTGCTATTTGCCCTACTGCCTTATCACCCTGGCCAGCCAAGGCGGCCACTATCTGGCGATCTTCGTCTGGGTGGTTGCCATCGCCGGCCTGTTCATGGAGGTTTTCTGGCGCAATAAGCCACGCTGGGTCTCAGCCTTGGCCTACGTGCTTTTGGGCTGGTCGATCCTCATGTTCATTCCGCAGCTCTTCGAGCTTCTGGCTCCCGCCGGCTTCTGGCTGCTATTGGCGGGCGGCGTGTGCTACACCGTAGGCGCGCTCTTCTACTTGCGCACGAAGAGCATCCGCTATATGCATTCGGTGTTCCATCTGTGGGTGCTGGCAGGTTCCATTTGCCAGTTCCTGTCCATCATCCTGTTCGTGCTGTAGCGAAGCAGGATCGCAAAAAAGAACATCCGCAAGCTTAAACGCAGAGAAGCCAGCACTCGCCGTCGGCCCTCTATGCTGTGATCAAAAGCGGAAGCCCAGGAGGGTTGGAGTCGTACGTATTCAGCACGCCAGCCATTCGTAAGCGCAAAGATGCCCTACCTGCTGGCCGCTCGGCGCCTCTTGTCCTCGTACATGCGCGCATCGGCAAGCTTGCGAACGGCGCCGGGGTCGGAGCCCTCCTCGGGGTATCGCGCGTAGGCGCAGCTTGCCCCTACATCCAGCTCAACACCATCGATCACGTAAGGTTTGGAAAGGGCATCCCTTAGGCGCCCAACGAAGGACGACGACTCCTCCTCGGAAAAAGCCGCACTGATTACCAGACAAAACTCATCGCCACCGATGCGGAAGGCATAATCCTTGTCGCGTATGCACTCAAGGATGCGTTGCGCAACCTGCCTTAAGAGCTTGTCACCCATGTCGTGACCGTAAATATCATTGACGGGCTTGAAGCGATCAAGGTCGAGATAGCACAGCGTGAAAGGCTCGCCAAGTTCCTCTTTGCGATGCAGGACAGTGCTGAAGCAGCGCTCGTTGAACAAGCCAGTAAGGCCATCGGTGTTCGCCGCTTTCTCGAGCTCAACCTTCTTGCCGATATCCTGGGCGATCATCATGAACTCAGCTAGATCGCCCTCGGCATCCCATGCAACCGGAACCACGCTCATAAGCTTGTACTCGGAGCCAGTACGGTAACCATACTCGATACGCATAATGTCGCCGGGCTTTTGCAAGGCCTTCCTTACGTTTTCGAGCGACAGAACCTGTGCGAACTTGACGTTCTCGGTATTAGATAAGATCGCGTAAGTATCCGAAATCAAACGGAGTAAATCCTCGTAACGTCCTTTGCGCGGATAGTCGACCTTGCTCTTCACGCGCTCATGATATTCGTAGGTTCCCGTTTTCAGACTGACAGTGGCAAAACGATCGACAACACAGGTAATGCCATCAAAGAGCTGGCTCATCAACTTGCTCTCATGCTCAGCCGTTGTGCGCTGCAACCTCTCGGCATTCAAGCGCTGCCTCGACCTGAGATACGAGATGGTTAGCAAAAAAACGAAAAGAACCACTGCAACAAATGCAGCGATTATGCTGGTAACGATCTGAAGCTCTTTCAAGGAAGCGTCGGCAACGTCGGCTTTAACCACAGCCACGATGCTCCACCCGTTTATGCCGACCGGCTGGTTTACCACGTACAAAGACTCACCGTCATACGCGCAAAGAAGAGAGCCTCTTTTGCCCGCTGACAGGTTCTCCTTCAAACCATCAAAACTTCCGTACTCGAAAGAGTCAGCATCGGATTGCGCATAATCAAGGAAGTCAGCGATGAAGTCCGTCAGGACTGTCTTCGGCTGCAGAGAAAGCACCACTTGCCCATCAGGTTTTACCAGGTAGCAGTCGCTGTTGTCGTTGCAGACTTCGCCGACAACACGGTTTTCGATGTATTCGTTCTCGTAGCAGACAGCAATGGCTGTGTACTTTTTGCCGCCGATCTTAATCGGCGTCTGCAAAGGACGCGCAAACACGGCCTTTCGCACGTTGCTGCTAGAGATGTAGCTGGTTATCATCGGCTCGCCCGATTTGAACATCTCATTGAACGCACCCTCTATGCTTTGGGCGGCACCGTGACGTCCTGCAACCGTTGCGTAGTCGGAATCCTCGTTGAACAAATACAACTCGCTATAGCCGTATTCGCTCTGAAGATCTTTGAACTGAGAAAATTCGGACTCCACTTTCTTAGACGTGGGATTTTTACCATCCTCCAGAAGGTTGTCCTCGAAGTTGTCAAGAAAAGACCAGTTGATAGTGCAAAAAGAGGTAAAGTTGTTGCTCACCTGCTGATAGGTGGTTTGCAGGTGGCTCGAACTGTCCTCGAAGATCTTCTGAGCCGCATAATCCAAGTAAACGAAGATACCAGCAATAATGAAGGCTAAAACGAGCAACAACACTGCTGCCTTTTTTAGGATCAGTTTCATGCTCGCCTCCTTCGTGAAAACGGCTCCGCTTCAAGGCAAGCCGCACAAAACGGGAAGCCAACTAGATTAAAGCTCAGGTGGACCTTTAATTTTACAAAAGATAGTATCCAACTGGTGAAATCTCCCTCATCTTTATTGCATCATAAGCAAAGAGAGGGCCTTCTATAGGCATTTATAAACTCGATCAGGCGGGGCAAGTCCAGACAGAAAGTAAGGGAGCACAAGCCGCGATGCAAATAGTTCGAGCGCAAACCTTGTCCCATCGTCCTTAATCAGAGATCGCTCCCCGCCCATTTTGTCGAACGTGCTTTTGTTGCTACACTGAAACGAAATATTTACACGCGCCAAAAGCGAGGCATGTTTTGAAAAAAGTTTTAACCGTCGGGGTATTCGACTACTTTCATCTAGGTCATCTAAACCTGTTCGAGCATGCCAAGCAGTTCGGCGATTACCTAATCGTTGCCGTGCAGGATGGCGACTGCATCCTTAAGACCAAGCCTGACGCCAACGTCCTCTACACCACCGAGCAACGCAAGCACATCGTCGGATCGCTCAAGGTGGTGGACGAAGTAATCACCTACCGCGACGTGGATGCCCTGATGCCCGAGGTCGACTTCGACGTTTTCGCCGTCGGCGGTGACCAGAATCATGCGGGCTTCAAGCGTGCTGAGCAATGGTGCCTCGACCATGGACGCGAGGTCGTTCATCTGGATAGGACCCCGGGTATCTGCTCTTCGGGCATCAAAACCCAGCTTGAGAGCCTGAAGTAAAACAAGGACAACAAAACTTAAATCAAGCAGAGCTTGCAAGGCAAAAGGCCACCAAGCAAAAACTCGCTAAACCAAAAACCACTGAACAGGGGTCCGCCCTGGGCAAAAACCTGCCGAGCAAAAAGGCCCGCAAAAGTTCGCTAACCCGGAAACCGCCAAACAAAACCCACTAAGGTCGAAAGCCGCTAAAGAAGGCCCCACAAACCACCCGTCGCATAAACGATTGCGAACCACACGGGCGGAACAAACAGGGCAGGCAGCAAGTTCATCGTCGAGATTTCCTTGATTTTAAGCAGATTGATTCCACTTGCCATGATCAGCAGGCCACCAACGATTGCGACCTCGCACATCAGGCCGCCGCTCATCAGGGGCGCAAGTACGCTTGCCAAAAGATAAATAGCACCCTGCCAGCAGAACAGGACCACCGCAGCGGCAGCTATGCCGAAGCCGAAGGATGCGCCAAGCACCATCGAGGAAACAAGATCGAGCATAGCGTTGGTGAACAGATAGGTTTCATCCCCATACAAAGCGCTGTTGATAGGCCCCAAAATGGAAAGCGTGCCGATGCAAAAAAGCATGATGGCCGTTGAGAGCCCCTTGGCGAAATCGGAGCCACCCTTCGAGCGCTTGGACACCGCACGATTGAAGCGCCCTTCCAAATCCAAGGCCGTGCCAATGACGCAGCCTATGGCCATGGCCGCAACGAAAAGAACCGGGTACTGGCTGTTGGGCGTGTTTTGGACCACGGCATTAAGGCCCATGCCCACGACCGCCAAACCCAATGCGGTGAAAATAGCTTCCTGATAAGAAGGTTTTAGGCCACGCTTAATAAGACCGCCAATCGTCACCCCGACAAGGATGCAGCAGGTATTCACGATCGTTCCTATCACGGGCCCCTCCTTTCAGGGTTGAAATCAGCGCGGCGGCCGAGCAAACGCCAAACCACCAAATCCTTTTAATCCTAACGTCAAACTTGCTTTTTACGGCGTGCGTTTTCGATGAAATCGGGAACCTGCGCCATAAGCACCGCCGCGAAAACGAGCACGCAACCCGCTAGCTCAACTGGCCCCAGAACCTCGCCAAGGATGATCCATCCACCCAAAGCAGCGAACACCGCCTCCAAGCTCATGAGAATGGAAGCAACCGTGGGATCGGTGGTTTTCTGCGCGACAATTTGGCAGGTAAAGGCTATGCCATCCGAGCAGATACCTGCATACAGAATAGGCAGGGCCGCCGCAACGATCTGGGCCATATCCGGATGCTCGAACACCAGGGCGTACACCAAGGAAATGGCACCCGCGGTCAAAAGCTGCACCAAAGACAAACGAACCCCGTCGATGTAGGTAAAACGGTCGATGACCACGATGTGCAAGGCATAGCCAAAAGCACAAACGAGAACCAACACGTCGCCCCAATACACCTGATCAAGGCCATTTGGCACACACAGCAAATACATTCCGAGCATAGCAACGGCGACCGCTGCGAAAACGATAGGATGAGCCTTCTTGCCCGCGAAGATAGAGAACAGGGCAACCAGAATCATATAGATAGCCGTGATGAAGCCGGAACGCCCAGAGGCGGCCGCATCATCGGGGTACGAAGATATGCCCGCCTGCTGCAAAAACGAGGAAAAGCACAGCACCAAGCCGCACAGGAAACCGCCAACAAGGAGCGCCCGAAACGAATAGCCGCTCAGCTGGCCAGACGCCTTTGCCGAAGAGCCGCCCGGCGTATCCGCCGAATCCGCGCACGTCGAACCCTTGGCAACCGGCACCGCGCGCTTCGAAGGCGCCGCATCATGCCCCAAGCGAATACGCACGAAAATGACCCCCACCAAAAACGCAGCACCGATGAAATTGCGCGAGGCGTTAAAGGTAAAGGGCTCAACCGCATCGGCCGCCTGAGTCTGCGCGACAAAGGCCATGCCCCACAGCAGTGCCGTGAACAACAGGAGCAAGGGGCCTTTTATCTTCATCATCAGTCCTTAAGCGTGCAATAAAACCATTAACGTCGAGCTCTGAACCTGCGGCAATGAGCGCACGCATGCAAGGTGCGGCCGCCTAAAGCCAATCGGCGAGCACCGAGGAATCGGTCAACGCCGACCCATACTACCCCAAAGCTTCTTTCCTCGCGGCGCGGGTGGCGGCAATTCGGGCACGGACGGTTTTATTCAGCTTCACGACGACGATGGCGCACACGATAACGAGCGCATAACGCAGCACGAACCAGTACAGGCCCTGATAAAGGGCATCCCAGCCCCACACATCAGGACGGAAGAACTCCATGATCTTCTGCCAGTTGAAGATTGCGCTCTCCACGCGATGAACGCACAGAATCGTTAGGGACGAAACGCCCATCCAAGCGAAGGCGTCGTGCACCTTGCCTAAGGGCGCACGCTCAGCCAGCATGCACGCCTTCATGATCACCAGGCTGCCCGCCGCCGCAGTAAGCAACGACCACGGATGCTCCAGATAGGCACGCACTGCCATCTCGTTGCTGCCCGCATAGGTGTAGAGCAGCCACACCCCAACAAGCACGCACCACTGCCACCAGGCAACACGCGACAAATCGAAGCGCTTGGCAAGCACACCAACGTACATGAACAGCACGGCGATGCAGGCGGTGTCCAGATCAAAGGGCAGGCGCATTTCCTTACCCACAAAGAAACCGAAAGCGACGATAATCGCCACGAGCGCAGGCTCCATCACACGGCGTGCACCACACGCACCCTTAGTGCGCAGCAGCACCTCGTTCAAAAACAAGCGCCCCCAGAACAAGCACGGCAAAAACCAAATGGCGCCGATTGCCTGGTAGCTATGGCCTAGGAAAACGCCCTCCTGCCCCGACGCGAACAGGATCTCGATGATGACATCGTGCACCGAGCGCTGAGAATCCAGGTTGGCGCTAAGGGAATCGGGCGGAACAAAAGCGAAGAACAGCAAGATGCCGCACACGATGAAATACGGAATCAGCAAGCGCCTAAACGAGCTTTCAAGCACCTCAAGCCGCGGTTTGGCGCGCATGGTGAAACCTGCGAGCATGAAGAATAGCGGCATGTGGAAGGAATAAACCCAGTCGTGCAGAGCCGTGGTATCGCTCAGGCAATGGCCCAACACCACAGTGGCAATTGCGAAACCCTTGGCTATATCGAGCCAGAGCATACGCTTTTTACCGGACAAAAACCTTCATCCCCTTGAACAGTATCGAGCAATAATCAGCACATGTTTCAGGGCTAAGCCGCCCTGAATCGAGTGACCATACTACGCTCGTGCGCTCAAAGAAAGCTTAAAACCCGCAAGGCGCAACAAGACATCCACAGATGCGCACGCAAGCGGGCGTAAGGAAAAACTAAGCCAAAACCGAGTGGAGCTCGTCCATGATGGTGCGCGCAAGGCGTGCGTCAACCTGGCCAGGAGCGGAGCTTTTAGCCAAGGAACAGAAAGTCAGAGCACTGCCGAAGTACTCACCTGCAAGCCTGGTGATGCTCCCCTCGCGACCCATGGCCATGGTAAGCAGAGGCACTTCGCGCGTACGATGCACTTCCTCGGTTGCAGCCAAAAGACGCAGGGCATCGGCGGCATCGTGCGCCATTACCGCGCACTTCGGAATGTCGGCGCCAAGCTCGAGCATGTGGTTCATTAGATCGACCATCCACTCAGTGGCAGGCGTGCCCGAGAAATCGTGGTAGGAAACCAGGACAACCAGGCCATGTTCGTGGGCGCAGCGGCAGAGTTCCTTCACCATTTCGTCGCCGATCCAGGTCTCAATGTCCACCATATCGGTGACCTCGGCCTCGATGACGGCACGCGTGAGCTCGAAGTATTCCTGAGCCGAGAACTCGTCGTTGCCGCCTTGGCTCGTGCTACGGAAGGTGAAGAGCAGAGGATTGCCGGAGAGCTCGGCGGCCAAGGCGCGCCCCAACTCGACCATTGCTGTCGGATCGTGACGGCAATCATTGAAGTCGGCTCGCCATTCAAAACAGTCGACGCCGGCTTCTTTTCCTTCCCGCACGGTAAGCAGGCACTCCGACACGTCGACCCCCATGATCGAAATGATTGTCTTCGGCGAAGCCTCGCCCAAAACCGTACCTTTGACCGTGATTGAACTCATGCCTGCCCCTAGCTTCAGTAACGACTTATTGCTACCAAAAGCTTATGCGAATCAGCGGGTTTTGCAATACGGCCGCGCACTCCCGCACCACGCAGGGTTCCCATGCGTGGTGCTGATGGCAGGCAAAATGTCGTTGACCGCCTGTTCCCGCACAGTGCGCAGTTTTCGGTGTTCGACAAGGATCTTCGCGCTCAAAACGAAAATGACAGCCCGCCTATAAAAGCAAACAAAGGCTTAAGCCTCGAGCACGACAAATGCCAAGGCCCGATTGCCCTCGTGGCTCACGCTCACATGCACGCGAGAAACGCCCAGCTCGTCTTTGATTATTTGCAGCGCCTCGTTGTCGACAAAAAAGGGCGAGCCTGCCGGGGTATGAGAAAGATGAAAGCGCCTGAAATCAAGGCTTGCCTTCCCCGATGCTGAAAGCACGGCCTTGGCCAGGGCTTCTTTGGCGGCATAGGCGGCGGCCAAGCGCTGCGCGGGGTCGGCCTTAGCCTCTGCGTAGCGCAGCTCTTCCTCCGAAAAACAACGACGCGCTAAGGGACTTTCGAAACCGCCGTCTTCCGCGCGGTCAAGAGCGCCTTCAAAGCGCGTAGCGCTGGCCAAATCGACCCCGATGGCCAAAATCATGCAGCTGCCCCCATTCGCTAAATCGTCTTCGCCAAAACGGCCCGTAACTACTTTGAGGCAATCATAGCGCCCTACAACCCAGCTTCAGCGCACGAAATTCTACCGCGAAGCATGAAGCCTCGTGCAAAGCCTTACTGCTGGGCAGCCTCGGCGAATTCCGCGAAACGGGTGGCACCGCCATCTTTGCTAACGCTCGCCTTGACGCGCTGAGACTGATCGACCGCACCGGAGAAAACGCCGCGCTCAATCGAGCAGTCCTCGAAATCGCGGCCGTGCGAGAACACGATGTAGGCCTCGTCAACCACGCGGTTATTGGTAGGGTCGAGCCCGCGCCAATTGCGACCGTCGTGCACCTCGACCCAAGCATGGGTTGCGCCCTCTCCCTCCATCAGGCCAGCGCAATAGCGAGCGGGAATGCCCTTCGCGCGGCACATCATGATGAGCGAATGCGCGTAATCTTGGCAGACCCCAGCTGCCATACTGAAAGCTTGGGCTGCGGTGGTTGCCGTGGTGGTTGCCAAAGGATCGTAGGTGAAATGACGATACACCGCATGCATCAGCTCGACCGCGCGCTTCCACACGTGAGCGTTGGGAATAGTTTGCAGGGCGCGCCCCGCAAAAACCACCGCCTCATGGCTCGGCTGCGTGAAGCTCGAAGGGCGCAGATACATCGGGTGCGGGGCCTCGGCGCATTCGGCTTCTTGATCAACCATCACCAGGCCGTAGCTCGTAAACGAAAAGGAATCGTGCGCCTCGGGGATACTGCCCACATGCAGGCGGTTGCCGAAGCCGTCCACCTGCTCCATCAAATGGGTGCCCGGGATCATGATCATTTGAGAGTCGAGCACCTTTTGGAACGGAGTCGATTTAGGTGCGCAGCGCAAGATGAAATCATGATTGGTCACCGACCCCGAAAAGTTCAATTGCGTTTCGAAGGAATAACTCAAGATACGCATTGCAACACCCTAGAAAATCTGTTCCATGAACCTTAGCATCTGAGCCAATTGCTCAGGTGTGGCATTTTCGGGGAAGCCCGGCGCGTACACGCGCACAATGAACTCCTTGAAGGCTGCACGGTCGTAAGGAATGCCTATGCGGTCGATCCTGCTAGCAAGCTTGTGGGTTTCCTTCTCCAAGAGTTCGAGCTTGTAGCCTAGGCGAAGGTAGAGGTCCATGCGCTCGATGCTGAAGCCGCATTTGATGATGTTGCGGGCAACGTCATCGGCCACGTAGTCGTCCGAGCAGCCCTTGAAGGCCATGATGTCATCGATGATCAAAGCGCAATCGAGCATGGGGGCGCTGCTTTCCTGCGCATGTTCAAGGCTGTTGACAGCCATCTGAACGTAGGCGATGGTCTCGGTTCCAATAACGTCGCGCAGCACCACCGCGTTGTCGTAGGCGGCCTCAAGCGAATTCTTGATACTCGAAGGGCAAGCCTCGCCGAAGAGGCACTCCTCAAACAGGGAGGCAGAATCCTTAGTGGAGTCGAAACCAAGCGCCTGGAGCTGCCCGCGCCAAAGCTCGTCGGGCGAGTCGATGGCGGCATCGTAGGTGCCCATAATGAAGTGCAAGGTGGTTTGAGAACGCTCCACATAGCGTCCCAGCCACAGAAGATGATCGATCTTATCAAGCGAAAGGGAACCCATTAGTCCTCCTGGCAATCGTTTTCGGCAACTTCGCTCGCGGCGCGCACCGCGTCGGCCTCTTCCTTGGAGCCCGCCAAATCGGCGCCTAAGACCCAGGTGTCTTTGAAGCCGCCGCCCTGAGACGAATTAACCACGGCGGAGCCCTCCTCGCGCGAGTAACGCGTAAGCCCACTCGGCCACACCTTGGTGCTCGCCCCCGACAAAACAAAGGCGCGCAGGTCGGCTTTTCGCATGACCTCCTCGCCGTCAACATAGGTGGGTAGGCATAAAAAGTCGATGACCTCCTGGGCAATGAAGCGGCGCGGCTCGGCCTTTACCTTGGCAAGAAGCTCGGCCAAATCCTCGTCACTCAGATCGCTGCCGAAGACCACACCGTAGCCGCCTGCCTCGGCAACATCTTTGATCACGAGCGTTCGGGCGTTCTCGAGCACATAGCTCAGGTCGTCGGGGTAATAAGGCAAATAGGTAGGCGCGTTGTGCAGGATGGGCTCTTCGCCCAGGTAATACTCGATCATCTTGGGGACGAAGTAGTAAATACCTTTGTCGTCGGCGGCGCCGTTGCCCGGCGCGTTCACGATGGCCACGTTGCCGGCGCGATAGGCGCTCATCAGGTTGGGGATGCCAATAAGGCTGTCCGGCACAAAGCACAAGGGGTCCAGGTACTCATCCGAGGTGCGCCGATACACTGCACCCACCAGCTTGTCCTCGTTCGCATCGCGGTAATAGAGCTTCAAATCCTTGACGAAAAGCTCGCTTGGCTCAGCCAAAACCGCGCCCGCCTTCTCGGCAAGGTAGGAATGCTCGAAATAAGCCGCGTTATAGCGCCCCGGAGTAAGGACCACGTTGATACCGCCGCAGTTTACGTAGTCCAAAGTCTCGCGCAGGAGCTCGCCGTAGTTGCGATTGTCCTGAATAGAGAGGGTGCGGAAGGTCTCGGCGTCGCAACGGCGGCACAGGTTGCGCGCCACCAAAGGGTAGGACGCTCCGGAAGGAATGCGCAGATTGTCCTCGAGCACATACCAAACTCCGTCGTCGCCCTCAACCAAATCGATGCCCGAAATATGCGAATAGATGCCCTTCGGAGGCATGATCTGCTCGCATTGCGGAAGATAGCCCGAGGAGGCGAAGGCGAAGGTCTCGGGAATAACGCCATCTCTGATGATGCGCTTCTCGCCGTAAAGGTCGCGCAGGTAGGCGTTCAGCGCATCGACGCGCTGCACCAGACCGCGCTCAAGATAGCTCCACTGCGAAGCCGTGATGATGCGCGGGATGGCATCGAAGGGAAACAAGCGCTCGTGGAACTCGCCTTGTTTGTACAGGCCGAATTTAACGCCGTAACGGGCAAGCTGCGCATTGATCTTCGGAGTTTGCTGAACGAGTTTTGAGTACATGCCCGACCTCCTACCTGGCTTGGATGTTCATCTAAGCCTAGGTTTGCGAGGTTTCAGGGCTGTGACGCAAAGGTTTCGGGATTGCTGCCTGATTGCCCTAATGGCAATAGTTTGCGCACGAGGGGCAGGCGGCCATGCCGCCCAAGGCCGTCTCACGAAGCTCATAAGGAAGGCTTCGCCCAACCTTGTACATGGCATCTACCACTTCATCGAAGGGAATTTTGCCCTCAATACCCGCTAAGGCCAGCTGCGCCGCGGAAAGCGCATTGACCGCACCAGCCGCGTTGCGCTTTTGGCAAGGCGCCTCAACTAAGCCGCCGATGGGATCGCACACCAAGCCAAGCATATTGGCCAAGGCAAAGCCCGCAGCCGTAAGGCACATGCGGGGCGTGCCGCCCAAAAGCTCGCAAGCCGCGCTTGCCGCCATCGCGGCAGCCGAGCCGATTTCCGCTTGACAGCCGCCCTCGGCACCGGCAACGGTAGCGTTGCGTGCGATGATGGAGCCGACGATCGCCGCGTTCTCAAGCGCACAGATAAGCTGCTCATCGCTGAAGCCATGCTCTGTTTGCAGCGAAAGAAGAACCGAAGGAATCACGCCGGCGGAACCTGCCGTGGGTGCCGCGACGATCAAGCCCATCGCGGCATTGGTCTCGAGCACGGCGACGGCGTTGCGCGTGGCATTGGCCACGAGGGTGCCGCCAATCCCTGTACCTGCCGCTTCAAGCGCTGCAAGCTTAGCCGCTTCGCCGCCGATCAAGCCGCCCATCGAGGGTGCAGGCTGCTGAACGGGGGCGCTTGCCGAAGCGCGCATGACCTCGATAACGCGCGACAGATAGCCCTCGATCGCGGAATCCGATGTGCCCTTGGTTGCCAAAAGCGCGCGCTCGCGCAACTCGGCGGCGGCGCTTAAGCTCATGTTCTTGCGCTCGCAAAAATCAAGAAGTTTGCGTGCGCTGGGGAAATCGAGCCTGCGGAAGGCTGCCAGGGCTTCCTCGGGGTCGAACTCATCGGAATCCTCACCGATCTTGCGATTGAGGCCGTCGGCCGGGATGAAGCGCACCGAGCGAACCGCGGGGAACTCCAAGATTTTATCGATAACCTCGGAGGGTACCGGGTCGTCTACGTCCATAACCGTGAAGGCATCGCCACCGACGCGCGTGCGGTGCAGGGTGGAAGTGCCGATGTTGATGCCCGCTTGGCCAAGAGTGCTCGCAATATGGGCAAGCGTGCCGGGAAGGTCTTTTTGACGCACGATCATGCTGCTAAACTCGCCCGTGATGCGCACGTCCACGCCATCGATACGGGAAAGCTCGGCCGCGCCGCCGCCGATGGAAATGCCGCGCGCCAGAACCTGGTTGCCCAAGACATCGGTAACCGCCACCTCGACCGTGTTGGGATGAGGCGTTTTGGTAATGGTATCGGGCACGAACTCGAACTCAAGGCCACGCTCGGTAGCCAAGTCGAAGGACTCGCGAATGCGCAGGTCATCGGTGTGCAAACCCAGCAAGCCCGCCACCAGGGCACGATCGGTGCCATGTCCACGGTAGGTATGCGCAAACGAGCCGAAAAGCGTGAAGGTGGCCTTGGCAGGTTCGGCCTGCAAAAGATTGCGCACCATGCTCGCTATGCGCAGAGCGCCTGCGGTGTGCGAAGAGGAAGGCCCAACCATCACGGGCCCGATGATGTCACGGATGCTCAGAGGCTTCATAGCTATAGCTCCTCGAAATCGCGATCGTCGCCATACGATTTGAAGTAATCATATGCTGCATCATAGGGGTTCGCATAGCCATGATCGCGGAACCAATATTGCTCGGAATCGGCATAAGCGGTAGCCGAGCCGTAATCGGAAGGATCGGGGACGGTGTCGGTGGAGACAGACTTGCTGGAAGATTTAGAGGACGATTTACTGGAAGACTTGCTTTTCTCGCTATCCGTCTCGCCGGCGGAATGAAATTCTTCTTCCCATTTTTTGCCCGCCTCATTCATCCCAAAGTTGCCATTCTCGAGATCAGGCAACTCGGAACCCGTAGGCCAATAGTTTGTGAAGGTAAGCAATTTCTCAACTTCTGTTACTTTCCCGTACTCGTAAACAAATTTGCTATTTGGGTCAGCGAAGTAATCATCGTAGCTCACCGTGGCTCTGAAAAGATCCCAGTTCTTATTCGAACCAACGCACCAATAATAGATACGCGCTTTGTAGTATTGCCCCTGCCTACCCAGTCTCTTGCCGTCCTCTTCGCTGAACTTAACATGAGTATCCTTGTAGTCGGTATATGTCCCCAGATAGGTTTTGCTGATGTATTCAACGGGCATACCGACGAACGGAAGCTTCTTATCCAAGTTCTTGAGCTTCTTCTTGAGCTTCTTTTCCTCTTTCTCTTTTGCGGCCTTTTCCTCCTCGGTCAGATCCTCGTCTTCGTCGTCCTCCGCGTCCGCGCTCTCGGCGGTATCGCTTGCATCGTCATCATCGTCGTCCAAACTGCTCTCGGAGACGTAACTGGAGCTGCTTTTGTAAGAGCTTGAGCTTGCGGTCGAATCGCTGCATGAATAAAGGGCGGACCAGACAGGAGCGGTGAACGCGATAAGGACGAACACGACGAAGGTAAAGGCCATGAACCAAAGCAACTTAATCCATCCGTTAGCCCCGTCGGTTAGCTCGTACCAAAAAACAAAGGGAGCACCAATGACGGATACCGAACCCCGAGGCTTGCCGTGCTTAAGCCTTTGCTTCGGCATCTCCTCGGCCAGCTCTTTGCGAGCGGCCTTTTTCTCCTCGTCCGATAAACGATCGAAACCAATTTTCAAATTCAGGCGAAGCCGATCCCGCTGCTTCCTGATTTCATGACGTTCGTCCTCCTCGTAAAAAGGTGCAAAGTCGTCGAAAAGAAACTGACGATCGGCATCTTCGTAGTCCTTATTCCATTCCTGCCACCTGCGACAATTATCCTGAAACTTGAGATAGTTTTCGCTGTGGGTGATGGCATAGGCCTTTTCCTCTTTTGCCTTCTTAGCCCTCTCTTCTCTTTCCCTCTTTTCCTTCTCCGCTTGTTCCCTTTTTTGTCTTTTTCGTTCTTTGAGCTTTGCGAACAAGGACAAGGAGTCGGACTCCCGGCTTTTGGCGTCGGTGGATTCCCCGTCGTTGCTCTTGGCGTTTTTGCGTTTCCAGAACATAGGGCTCCCATCGGTAAAAATCGGTCTGACATCATATTTTACGGCATATACCAGGCCTTGCGTGTACAGCACAGAGGACTTAGCCGAAAACAAACCAAACCATGAGGAAAGCCTTGAAAGCAGGGCGAACGAAGCACGCCAGCAAAACTCGTTTGTCAAAGAATTGTGAAGGAGTTAGGAGGCGGGTTGTTTTTACCTGAATTTCATTACCATACGTAACACATAGTTACTTAAGCTCTCTTTCCCCAGGGAGCTTTATTTGTCTGGGACATATGCAGGCGGATCTGTTCCCATCCGCCAGAAAGGAACTCTATGGGACCAACCCGTGATCGGAACTCTACGGGACCAACCCGCGATCAAATAATCATCGTCGCCGTCCTCCTTGCCGGCGCAACGCTTGTGGTGCTCAACCAAACGCTGCTTTCGCCGGCCTTCCCCTCCATCATGGCCGCCGTGCACGTCGATGCGACCACAGTCCAGTGGCTCACCTCGGCGTACTCGTTAGTTGAAGCCATCGTCATCCCCTTGTCGGCATTCCTTTTGGGCCGCTTCCCCACCCGCAGGCTCTTCATCTTCGGCATGTCGCTGTTTGCAATCGGCTCACTTTGCGCGGCTCTTGCACCTGTGTTCGGCGTAATCCTTTTGGGACGCATCCTTCAGGCAGGCGCGACGGGCATCGTCATGCCCATGGTGTTCACCGTCATTCTTCTGGTGTTCCCGCGCGAGAAGCGCGGCAGCGCGATGGGCATCGTTTCGCTCGTCATCGGTTTTGCGCCGGCGGTTGGCCCCTCCATCTCCGGTCTGCTGGTCGATTTCATCGGTTGGCGTGCGCTGTTCGCACTGGTGTTCATCCTTGCGGTGATCATCGTTGCTGCGGCTATCTGGAAGCTCGAGTCCTACGGCATGTTCGAACCCACCTCGTTCGACAAGCCCTCGGTTGCCCTGTGCTCGCTGGGCCTGCTCGCGCTGCTCTACGGCCTGGCAACCATCAGCTCCACGGACAACGTGCTTGCGTCCGTCGCGCTTATCGTCGTCGGCGTAATACTGCTCACCTTCTTTATTAGAAGGCAGCTCAAGCTTGAGGTCCCCCTGCTTAAAGTCACCGTTTTGAAAAGCAAGCGCTATGCCATCGCCGTCGGCGTCGTGGCAATGCTACAGGCCGCTTTGGTGGGCACGGGCGTTCTGCTTCCCATCTACCTGCAAAACCTGCTGGGCATCTCCGCTTTGGGCACCGGCCTGATCATGCTCCCCGGCGCCGTGCTGGGCGCCGCTATGGGCTTTTTCGCCGGCCGCATGTTCGACAAGGTCGGACCAAGGCGCGTTATCATTCCTGGCGCCGCCATCGCGGCTGTCGGCGGTTGCGGCCTGGTAGGCTTCAGCCTCGACACCCCCGTTATCTTTATCATCCTTATTTACGGATGCCTGGGCGTGGGCATGCAGGCTCTTATCACGCCGCTTAACACCTGGGGCTTAAACTCACTCGATAACAGCGTTATTCAGCACGCCAACGCCCTGCAAAACACCACCAACCAGGTGGGCGCATCCCTGGGCACAGCGATCCTGGTTTCGCTTTCGGCAACCTCGACCTTCTTGTTCCCCGAGATGCCCGTACTCGAGCAAACCATGGCCGGCGACCGCATCGCGTTCCTGTTCACTGCAGCGATCATGGTGATCATCCTGATCCTAGTTACCATCGTCGTGCGTGAGAAGGACGACAAATCCGCCAAGAGCGCCGCGCAGGAGCTCGACGCCATGCGCCTTCCCACCAAGGCCGACGACCATGTGTCGGTTGATCTGGCCATGAACCAGAACCCCTATTTCGTGCACGATACCGACAGCATCCGCGAGGTGGCCCAGATCCTGGCCGCTAACAAGACCTCCGGCGTGCCCGTGGTTGACGAGAAGAAGCGCGTGGTCGGCTTCATTTCCGACGGCGACATCATGAAGTACATCGGTCGCAGCGATGCCGCCATCTTGGACGGCACGATGATGCTCTACCGCGTTCCCGACAGCGAGAACTTCATGGAGCGCATCGCCGAGCTTATCGACATGAACGTCATGCGCATCGCCACGCAGAACGTCATCAGCGTGGAATCCGGCACCGAACTCGACAAGGCTTGCAGCCTTCTTTCCGAGAAGCGTATTAAGAAGGTGCCCGTCGTGGACAAGGACGGCATCCTGATCGGTTCGATTTCCCGCTCCGACATCATCCGCTCCACCATGGCAAACCTCTCCTCCATCGAGGCCCTTGCGGCTGGCGAGGTGCCCACTGCTGAAATGGTGAAAGCCTAAGTTTTCGGGGGGCTGTAGGGTGCGCCATGCGCCCTGCGGCCCCTTTTCCTTTTGCTTCGCAAGAAGCTGGAGCGCTACTAGAGGCTTTCGCGTCCCCTCGATTACCAGCTGTTTTCGCCAATAATTAAACAAGTTCCATAGATTGTTTAATTAATTGCCCGTCTTTCCAGATCCGGAAGACGGGCAATTTCTTTCTTCTTGAACAAAATCATTCACAATGAACTCGAAAAACTTTACAGATTATTCAGACTGTAAAGCATTAATAGGCAAAACTTATTAATTTGTTGTTTTCTATTTGATTAATTAGCGTATTATGAGCTGCGGCATAAGGGTAAACGAGTTCATTTTATCGGCGAGCGGATTAAAAGCCTCTTCAGAACCGATAAGCAAGGTACAAACAAGCTCTATCGTGCACCGAACAAGCGAAAAGGAGCTTGCCTGCATCTTGAGAACTTGGGGGCCTTGAAGTCCAAGCAGTGTAAAAGCAACAGAAAGGAACACCCATGGCAGAGAAAAGCAAGGGCATGAAAGCCTGGAAGATCCTCTGGTACGGCTTTATCGCCGGCATGATCTCAGGCATGGTGAAAATCGGTTGGGAGAACATCTTCCCGCCGCGCACCATCGCCCGAAACGAGATTAACCCACCCCAGCACCTAGCCCAGCAAATCGGCATCCCCGATGACATCATCTTCAGCAACGTCTACTTCGCCGACCAGCCCGTTGCCTGGTTCACGCTCATTCTTCACTTCTCCTTCGCAATCGTCTTCGCGATTCTGTTTGTGGCGCTTATCCAGAAGTGGAAGAAGGTCGGCTTGGCATAAGGCGCTGTCTACGGTCTTGTTTTGTGGGTTGCTTGGCATGTAATCCTGATGCCCGCACTGGGCACCGTTCCCGCTCCCTGGGATCAGCCCTGGACCGAGCACTTCTCCGAGATCTTCGGCCACATTGTCTGGGCTTGGTCGATTGCAGCGACCGTCTACTTCCTTATCGCTAAGGACAAGAGCAAGACGCTCGAGAACTTCTAGGATTTCGCTGGGGCTTCCCTTCAAGCTTCAGTTGATCAAACCCTCCCAGGGCAGGACTCAGCTGCCCGACCAAAGGAATGGGGCCGCACACTGCGACCCCATTCCTTTTTACTATCCCCAGTAAGATTTCAGAAGCGCTATCAGACGCTCGACATCGACAGGCTTTGAGATATGGGCGTCCATCCCCGCTTCCCTGCTTGCGTGTTCGTCTTCGGCGAAAGCGTTGGCCGTCATGGCGATTATGGGAACCGTAGCGCACCAGCCGCCCTTGGCCCTAATCGCACGGGTTGCCTCATATCCGCCCATGACGGGCATCATCACATCCATGAACACGATGTCGTAGAAACCGGGATCGCAGCCCTCCATACGCCGAAGCGCTTTCTTACCATCGGGCACCACATCGGATTTCACGCCCATCAAGTCAAGAATCCCGAAAATGACCTCCGAGTTAATCTCGTTGTCCTCAACGACCAAAGCACGCCGACCCTCGAAACGCACCTTGTCCAAAAAATCAAAAGGCTCATCCATGTTTTCGGCGGAGCCCTTGCCAAGCAGCTCGTTGAAGGCACTTACCAAATGCGAGCGGAACAGAGGCCTGGGAATGAACGCGTCAACCCCCGCAGAGCGTGCCTCGGGAACGCAGTCGCCCCAATCGTCCGCCGATACAAGAATGATCGACGTCTCATCGCCCGCAAAACTGTGCAGCTCGCGCGTTAGCTCGACGACATCTGCGCCCGGCGTCTTAAGGTCAAGGATGCAGGCGAAATAATCCTTCTTCCGGTCGAAGCAGGTAGCAGAGTCCTTAAGCGCGAGGGCAGCGTCGTTGACGGGCGTCGGATTCATGCCAAAGCTCTTCAACATGCAGCAGATCGATTCAAGGGCAGCGGCATCGTCATCCACCACCAACACATCCAAACCCGCGAACTGGGCATAATCCTCCCCAGCTTCGGCCTGAAGCTTAAGATAGAGCGTTACTTCGTAGCGCGTACCAAGGTCAAGCTCGCTCTCAACGTTGATATCCCCGCCCATCATGCGCACGATGTTGCGGCTTATGGTCATGCCTAGGCCCGCGCCGCGCGTCTTCTCGACGCGTTCATCTTGGGCGCGGACAAACGGCTCGAATATCATCTCAAGAGTTTCCTCGCTCATACCGATGCCGTTGTCCTCGAACACGAACTTGTAGCATCCAACCTTTTCCTGGGAAGAAGGGCGCTCGGCTATCGAGAGGCTGATGTGTCCGCCTTCGGGCGTGAACTTGATGGCATTGCCCATGAGGTTCATGAACATCTGACGAATACGCAAAGCGTCGCCCACCACGTTCTCGTGCTCCACGTCGTAGACGTTGACCAGAAAATCGTGATGCTTTTCCCGCATCTGGGGCTGCACCATGGAAATCAGATCTGAGATGAGCGCCGGAAGAGAGAAGGGCTCTTCATTCAGGTTTGCGCGTCCGCTCTCAATGCGCGACATGTCCAGCACCTCATTGATAAGCGAGAGCAGATGCTTGCTCGATGAAGTGATCTTGCGCAGGCTGTCGCGCACGCGTTCGGGCTCGTCGGCATGAGCGGCGGCCAAAGCCGTCATTCCGACGATTCCATTCATTGGAGTGCGGATCTCGTGGCTCATCTGCGAGAGGAACTGCGTCTTCGCCTCGTTAGCCCTGTTGGCATACTCGTAAGCTTCCTGCAGAGCGGTGCGTGTGCGCTGATTCTCCCTCATGGCTTGAGTGACGTCTTGCGCCAAGAAAAGAGCACGAACCAGAACGTCTCCCTCAAACTCAAGGGGCACGATCGACATGTTGTAGAACTGCTCCTCTTCCTTCATTCGGTAGGAGAAGCGATAGACGCTGCTATCGTTGGCAAGATGATCGCGCACGGCCCGAACGGAAAAAGCCTCTTCTATGCTCTCGCCGACATCGAGCATCATCGCGGACGATGAAATGCGGGCAACCCAATCGGCATAAGCGCCCCGAGGAGCGCAGTCGAACTTCGTCTCAAGACCGTGAAACTCATACGTTGCCAGCGTCAAATCGACAACGGCGTAGTAAGCCAACAACCTTACCATTCCGTTGATGACCTGCTCTTTTTCCAAGGATTGGCTCAGCAAACGCTCAGTGCGCTCCTGCAGCCTACGCCGCTCGGAAATGCCTACCACGATACCGCTCATGCGGCTAACCGACCCATCACGGCGACGGCTTGCCTTACCTATGCTGCGATACCACCCAAGCTCGCCCTCCTTGCTGTAGGCACGGTACGCTATATCGAAGCGATAATCGGGGTCGGTGCTTTCCAAGGCTTGATGGAACTCCAAAATAAAGCGTTCCTTGTCTTCAGGATGAATGACCTTGAAAAAAGAATCGGGCGAATTGGGGAAATCGCGTTCGTCGGCGTAGCCGAACATCGAGCGCAAGCGCGACCCGAAATCAATCGAAACCATATCCTGACGATCGTTGCAGCTAAGCGACCAGGAGCCCGTCTGGTTTATCTCGTTTAAGAGCGTGATGATCTCGGCATCAGGCGAAAGGCGCACGGAGAGCATCCAGATAGGCTCGCCCTCCGCATCCGTCACATTGCGTTGAGCCAGGGTTACGAAAGTGGGCGCACCACCGACGTCGGGCAAGCGCAAGCGCCTTGGCCAAAGATCCGAGGGCTTTCCGCCGCAAGGAAGGAGCCTCACATCATCGCCGTAAACCAATTCGGCCAAAGGGGAACCTTTTATACGGGAGAGAACATCGTCGGTATAGCCCAGGCTCCTGCAAAAGATTCGGCTGGCGTAAGTGATAGTTAGCTTCTTATCGTATCGCCCGGCCACGATGCCGACGGCGAAATTCTCCTCGAACAGGTCTTGCACCGTTGAGAAGGTAGCCGGGGGCAGATCGTAGTGATCGTTGACCAGAAAGATATCTTTATTGAAGTCGAAGGGGGTCTTGTCGTCGATTCGCCCCATAGCATGCCCCCTTGCTTCGCATTGATGCTGATTGTTCGATTATTGCACGTCTTGCGCACCGCCCCCCCAAAGCGGCATTTTTGACGCATTTACAAGCTATGAGGCAAGTTGCGCGGCAGACGAAGAGAGCGAAGAGGCGCCTGGCCGGCTGCTAGTAGACCATGCCCATCGCCGCACGAACCTCTTCCAAGGTCTGGTTGGCCATCTCGTTGGCCTTGCGGTTGCCTTCGTGCAAAACGTCCTTGACGTAATCAAGATCCTGCTCGTAGGCGCGGCGGCGCTCACGGATGGGCGCCAGGTAGTTGTTCACCGACTCGGTAACGTAGCGCTTGAGAGCGCCGGCGCCGTCGTTGCCAATTTCGGCTGCGATTTCGACCTCGGAGCGGCCGGTGCACAGAGCCGCCGTGGTAAGCAGGGCCGACACGCCGGGGCGGTTTTCCTTGTCGAAGGTGATGAAGCGCTCGGAGTCGGTTTGAGACTTCTTAATGAGCTTCTCGGTTTCCTTCTCGGTCAGGCACAAGCTGATGGCATTGCCGTAAGACTTGGACATCTTGCGACCATCAAGACCGGGGATCTCAACGGTTTCCTGCAAAATGGCCTCGGGCTCGGGGAACACCTTGCCGTAGCGCTCGTTGAACTTGCGCGCGATAAGACGGGTCTGCTCGATGTGAGGGAGCTGGTCTTTTCCAACAGGAACAACGTTGCCCTTGCAGAAAAGGATGTCGCAGGCCTGATGCACCGGATAGGTAAGAAGAAGGCCGGTAAGCGCGTGACCCGATGCCTCCATCTCGGACTTGACGGTGGGGTTGCGCTGCAGCTCGGCCTCGGAAACCAAGGAAAGGAACGGGAGCATCAGCTGGTTGAGCGCGGGCACCTGAGAGTGCGTGAAAATAGGGGTCTTTTCGGGGTCGATGCCACAAGCGAGATAATCCATGACCATGTTGTACACGTTGTCCTGAATGTTTGCGGTGGTGTCGCGGTCGGTGATCACCTGATAGTCGGCGATGACGATGCGGGTGTTAACGCCCAAGCTCTGCATGCGCACACGCTCGGTGATGGTTCCGAAATAATGACCCAAATGCAAACGGCCCGTGGGGCGATCGCCCGTGAGCATGGTGTACTTGGACGGATGCTCGTTAAGATCGGCGACCAGCGCCTCGGAGCGCTTAAGGCTAGCTTCGAAACTTCCCACGTTAGACATGTGTTTTCCCCTTTTTTGTCCATAGGGCGGAAGGCTCCAAAAAGGCAATCCGCACGATTATGCGAGCTTGAAGGCTCTGCGAGCAAGGCGACGTTTGCGCCCAATCGCCCACGGCAAACCTGCGCTCGCCAATAAATTACATTCAGTTTGTAGATAATACGACAAATCGCCAGCCCCGTTCAGGCCGCAGGGCCATTTAAGGCTACAGACCCTTCTTTTTGCTGTACCAGCGATAACCAAGCATGCCCGCAATGGCAATTACCGCAGCCACCGCAAAGATGATGACGCTCTGGGTGTAGTCCCCGTCCGCCAAGCCGCCGGCAGCGAAGGTGGTGATAAGAATGCCCGGAATGCGCGCGCAGTTGGAGATGATCAAAAAGGGAGTCAACTTCATGTTGGTCAAAGGCACCAGATAAGTAAAAGTGTCTTTGGGCATGCCCGGGATCAAAAACAGGATGAACACCAGCACGTTGAGCTTGCCCGATTCCTCGAAAGCGCGTGCCTTGGCAAGGTTCTTCTCGCCGATCATGTCCTGCACGAAGGGCGCGCCGAGTTTATGGACGAGCGTGTAAATGAAGGCGCTCGAAATAACGCAGCCGATGAAGATGAGTACGCAGCCCCAGATGGGGCCGTAGAGCATGCCCGCAGCGATCTGGACAATCTCGCCCGGGATGAAGGCCACTACAATCTGCAGAAATTGCATGAGCAAAAGGGTGAGCACGCCGAAAGCGCCACGGCTCTGAATGCGCTCGATGGTGCGCTCAACGCCGCCTTCCTCGAAAAGACCGCTAAAGCTAGGGTACAAAACCGCAGCAATAACGCCGACCACGACGAAAAAGAGTACCAAGCCCAAAAGCTTGAACAGATCGGCCTGCTTGACCTTGCGCCCGAAAATCGAAACCGTGTTGCCGCTCTGCTCGGAGTCGGCGACGATTTTGCCTTCCGCCGTCTGGCTGGTGGCCGCCTGGCCTTCGGTGCTCTGCTCAAGCTCGTTCGCTTGCTTGTTGCCGTTCATCTACTCGTCCTTGCCTTCGTTGAGGGCCTGCTTGTAATTTTCTTTGAAACCCGAAAACATGCCGCGTGCCTTGCCCATCTGCTTGCCAAGCTTAAGTGCTCCGCCCTCCAGAGCGCTACTGGCGCGCTTGGTCATTTCCTCGCCATCAGGGCGCTCGCGCCAGGCGCCGGCCGCTTGTTCGGCGGCGCTTGCCGCGCTTTCCTTGGCCGACGCGGCAGCTTGTTTGGCCTTATGCGCGGCCTCGTCGATCTTGGGCTTAGCGACGGTGGCCGCTTGGCCTGCCTTGAAGGCAGCAACGGCGGAAGCTTCACCGGCCTTTTCGGCCAAGCCTCCCACTTTCAGGGCATCAAGTGCATCATCCGAAACGATGAGCGCGCCCTGCACAAAGTCACCCTCTTCGGCTCGGCTCAGATTTTCACCAACACCAAACTTGAAGCCCTTGATTTGGCTTGCCTTGAGGTGGGACATGCCCAAAAGCGCATTGCGGGAAACGCCTTGATCGACGGTAAGGCTTACAACAGCACCCGTTTCCGAATCAAAGACCACGTCGCCCACATAGCCGAGCGAGGCCTCATCCTCGGTTACCAGGGGCAGGCCTTGCCAAATGATGCAATCGTCCCAGGAGACCCCTAAGCGCTTGCACGCAGCCTTACCGGTTGCCGCCTCGTTATCCTGCACGAACACCTTCTTGCCCTCCACCTGGAAAGCGTCGAAAGCGACGAAAAGCTCGGAGCGACGAAACATCCAGGCCACGTCGGGGCGCTTGACGGTAAAACCCACCACCAAACGGCGCGTGGGATGGAAGATGCAGGTATGGAGCTTGCCGATGCGCTTGCCGTCGCAAGCGCAATCGTACACTGCCTTGCCGCACAACTCGTTAACCGAATAGGTCTTATCGCTCATCTAGCCTCGCAAAGCACGGGTTCAAGTACAAAGAACCCCGCCAACGACCGCTATGCCGTTGGCGGGGGAAAGAATATCCGGGAAGCTTATTCCTTGTCGGATGCTTCCTCGGCGGCCTCAGCTGCGGCATCGGTGGACTCCTTGGCGGAACCGATGATGCGCTCCTTCAGAGCAGCAGCCGTGTCAGAGATAGCCTCCTGCGCGGTGGAGGCGTGGGCGCCGGCCTGTGCCTTGGCCTCAAGAGCTGCGTCAACCAGGCCAGGAACTTTATCAACCGCAGCGTCCTGCACGGCCTCGGCGTTCTTGGCCACCTGAGTGGCGATACGCTCACGAGCGGCGTCGATCTTCTCGCGCAGATCGTCGGCTTCGGAAAGAACGGGAGCGGCAGCCTGCTCAACAGCGGCGGGAACGGGCTTGACCTTGCCCTTAACGACCTTAAGGGCATCGGAGCCGTTGTCGACCACGGTGTTGATGGCGACGGTGGAGCCGGAAGCTAGAGCGGAAAGAGCGCTGTTTGCCTGATCCTTCACGCCAGCGGGGAGCTTGGCAGCCTGCTCGGAGATTTTCTCGGACAGAACGGCACGATTTTCAGCACCATTGCGAGGGCTGAAGAGGAAAGCTGCAACAGCACCGACAGCACCGCCAACCAAAAGACTTGCGAACCTACCCATGGGGACTCCCTTCTTGCAGCCACAAGCTGCGATAAGTGGCACGATACCAACTTGGATCACCTGTTTGTCAAGCTCAAAAGCTTATTGAACACATTATACGTCCGAGACCAGGTTGCCAGGCAGAAACGGCGCAATTCATGCGGACAACACGAAAGAGCACGCTACGCCAAGAATTCAAGGGATTACCAGGGCTTGTATATGTGCGCAAACGATGAAGGCAAGCTGGGCGCGAAGGCTCACACCCCAGGCCCCAAGCCTATTAGCAATTCTCGTTAAGGAACGAAACCGCTTCCTTCACACAGGAAAGAGCCACCGCATCATTGCGAAAACGGAGACTCACCTTGGCCGCGGTGGGCAAGGCAGGAGCAAGCTCGTCTTCAACCCATTGCGTGGAGCCCAGATAGGTGAACGCGGGCAAGCCTTTTTTGGCATCGTGGCGCACCTGAAGGGTGATAACCAGATGCTCCAGAAGGTGCGGCACGTTGGTGCTACGCAGCACGTCACCGAACAAGGGGCCTTTGGCGTTCTTGCAAGGATGATAGGAAAGCTCCGGGTAGGCCTTCAGACACTCATCGGCCATCCGGGCGGTAACCAGGCGCGATTCAGAATCGCGCACGCACACGATGAGCTCGATCCTGTCGGGCAGCACCGTGATTTTCTTCAGCTTAAGCAGGGCTTGCATGCTAGGAGGCGCTGTTCGAAGAGTCAGAAGAGCTCGACGAATCGGAAGCGTCGCCTGTGTTCGAGGAGGCCGCATCCGTGCTGGAGTCGCTCGAACTCGAGCTGGAAGAAGAGTCCTGCACGCGAGTGAGCGTGGTATAGATGTTGGGACTCTCGTCGCTTGAGGCCTCAACGTCAACCTCTGCGATCGTCAGCGTGTTGCGATCGTCGCTGAAGGAGTAAACACCGCTTCCCTCTTTGCCCTCGAAAGTGAAGGTGATGTGCTTGCTGTCGGTGTCAAGGCTGTAGCTGTAGAACAAGGTTGACGTTAGGTAGATGGAAGAATCGGTGATAACGACCTCGTTGTCGGTTCCGCTTTGTGCCCAGGTACCCTGAATGTCGGCAGCGTCGTCGTAGCGCCACCATAAATTCCACGACAGCGCCACCGCCACAGCCACCAAAACGGCAACGAAGGCACCGAGGAAAATCCACAGGCGCTTGCGCTCGCGCTTTTCGGCGCGGCTTTTGCTGGCCTCGCGATACGAATCGCGGGAATAGCGAGACTTCTCGCTTGCCTCGGCTTGCGCAGCAGCGCGGCTACCCGAACGAGCCGTCCTTGACCTACTGGCTTCGGGCGCGGCAGCACGCGGGCGTCCAGACACATCCGTCCGGACGCGTGCCCGCCCAGATGCAGAGCCGCCTTTACGCGACGCAACGGACGCAGCCGCCGACGCATTCGTGCGAGCCCGCCCGGAAATAGACGCAGCCGCTCCCGCCGTGCGCTTGTCGCCTGCACGACGAAGGGAGGCTCCCCTTTGGATAAGCCTCCCCTGGTCTTCGCTCCTTGCGGAACCTTGTTCTTTAAACGTATCGCGCGTCATGCGGCAGGCGCGAAAACCCTAGAGTTCCTCGGGGCGGATGTACTCGCAGCCCATGTAGGGAACAAGCACGTCGGGGACCTTGATGGAGCCGTCGGCCTGCTGATAGTTCTCGATGATTGCAGCCATGGTGCGACCAACCGCCAAGCCGGAGCCGTTGAGGGTGTGCACATAGCGCGTGCCCTTGAAGTTATCGGGGTCGCGGTACTTGATGTTGGCGCGACGGGCCTGGAAGTCCCAGCAGTCGGAACAGCTGGAAATCTCCTTGTAGGCGTTGTAGGAAGGAAGCCAAACCTCCAGGTCGTAGGTCTTGCAGCTGGAGAATCCGATGTCGCCGGTGCACAGACTGATTACGCGATAGGGCAAGCCCAGAAGCTGCAGGATGTTCTCGGCGTCCTTGACCATGAGCTCAAGTTCTTCCTGAGAATCCTCGGGCTTGGTGAACTTGACCATCTCGACCTTGCTGAACTGATGCACGCGGATGATGCCACGGGTATCGCGACCAGCAGAGCCCGCCTCGGAGCGGAAGCAGGGGGTGAAGGCGCAATACTTGGTGGTAAGGTCCTTGGCCTCCATAACCTCGTCGCGATGCAGATTGGTCAGCTGAACCTCGGCCGTGGGGATGAGATACATACCGTCGGTGGTCTTGAACAGATCTTCCTCGAACTTGGGAAGCTGGGCGGTGCCCGTCAGGGTTTCGGCGTTGGCGATTGCAGGAACCCACCATTCCTTGTAACCACGAGAAGTATGGGTGTTGGCCATGAAGTTGATGAGGCTACGCTCCAGGCGCGCACCCAGGCCGGCCAGGCAGTAGAAGCGGCTATGCGCGAGCTTAACGCCGCGATCGAAGTCGATGATGCCCAGCTCGGGGCCCAGATCCCAGTGGGGCTTGGGCTCGAAATCGAACTCGGTAGGCGTACCCCAGCGACGAACCTCAGGGTTGTCGTCCTCGGAAGCACCAACGGGAGTAGTGGGATGACAGATGTTAGGAGTCGACATCATGATGTCGTTAAGAGCGGATTCAGCGGCCTCGCGCTTCTCGGCTAACTCGGCGATTTTATCCTTGAGCTCGGAAACCTCGGCTTTCAGGGCCTCGGCTTCGTCCTTCTTGCCGTCGCGCATAAGAGTGCCAATTTCCTTGGAGGCGGCGTTGCGGCGTGCAAGCAGCTCTTCCTCGGAGGCGATGGCGGCGCGGCGCTCGGCGTCAAGCGAGGCGAAACGCTCATGGTCCCATGAGTGGTTGCGGTTCTTCATAGCTTGAGCTACTTCTGCTTCATGATCACGAACGAACCGAATGTCCAACATGGCTTACCTTTCGACTAAAACGAATATCGTCCCTTTGTGGGATTCGAATTAGTATACTTTAAGCTCGACCACATATTCGAGGGCTTTGGCGAAAGGGAGCTCATGGATTTTCAGGCTATCTATTCTTTTCTATTTGAAAGCTATGCCGGCTTGGGCATACTTATCGGAGCAAGCCTGATCATCAGCATCATCGCCGCCGCCATCATGGAATATCGCACGCGCAAGCGCTTCGTCGACCATGCCGACAAGGAACGCGACGCCGAATACTTCGAGTAAACTCGCTGCCGAACAGGCGCTAAACGCAAAATTTAACCTACTGAACGCCCGATCGACCTTTGTCCGATCGGCTTCTTAGCAATGGAACCCCGGAAAGGAATCGCTATGAGCTCGACCGTTTTGTACGACCGCTCCGCCAACCCCGACTACATCCCCCGCATCGCCGCCGTGCACGACCTGTGCGGCTACGGCAAATGCTCGCTGGGCGTTGCAATTCCCGTGCTCTCCGCCGCCGGCTGCGACGTGTGCCCCGTGCCCACCGGCCTGTTCAGCAGCCATACCGCATTCCCCGGCTGGTACATGCATGACACCACCGACATCATGGCCGACTACACCAATGCCTGGAAGGGCATCGGCGTTGAAATCGACGCCATATACTCGGGCTTCCTGGGTGCCGCCGAGCAGGTAACCCGCATCCGCGACCTGTACGAAACCTACCCCAAGGCTCTCAAACTCGTCGACCCCGTCATGGCCGATCACGGCAAGGTCTACCCCACCTACACGCCTGAGCTTTGCCAGGCTATGGCCGATCTTGCAGCCGATGCCGACATCCTCACCCCCAACCTCACCGAGGCCGCCATCATCCTGGGCGAGCCCATCGGCGACGACTGGGCGGGCACCGACATCTCCGACGAGGAGGCCAAGCGCATCATCAACGCATTGCTGGCAAAGGGCGCGAAGAACGTCGTTTTGAAGGGCATCCAGCGCGAGGGCGAAAACGTCATCCGCAACTTCGTTGCCGGCGAGCTGGTTCCCTTCACCGAGGTAAGCAACGAATACCTGCCCTACATGCTCCATGGCACGGGCGACGTATACGCTTCCTCCCTGCTCGCCGCCATCATGGCCGGCAAAACCCTTGAGGAAGCGGTGGCCTTCGCGGGCACCTTCACCCACGACGCGATGCTCGTGAGCGCCAAGCAGCCCGATTTCGAGGCACGCGGCGTTTCCTTCGAATCCATCCTGGGCGACATCACCAAGCTTCTTTAGGCGCTAAGGCGGGGCCAACACCAAACCGTGCTCCCGGCGATGCACTTGACGAAACGAACGTAAAACGGCTATCTGTTAACTCTTCAACAGATAGCCGTTTTTTAAGATAAGGACCTTTGATGGAAGAACTCGACCAGCACCAACGCACGCGCCGCTGCATAGGCGACGCCGTGGACAAACTCGCCACCTGCCATGTTGCCGTTTTCGGCGTCGGCGGCGTCGGCGGTTTCGTGGTCGAGGGCTTGGCGCGCGCGGGCGTCGGGGAGCTGACGCTCGTCGACAAAGATTGCGTCGACGTGACCAACATCAATCGCCAAATCGTGGCCTTGCATAGCACCGTGGGCCAGGCGAAGGTCCAGGTTGCCAAAGAGCGCGTGCAAGATATAAACCCTGCCGCCGCAGTTCACACGCATGAGTGCTTCTACCTGCCCGAAACGATGGATGAGTTCGACTTTTCCCAGTACGACTACGTGGTTGACACCATGGACACGGTGACCGCAAAGATTTCCTTGGTCGAACAGGCAAAAAAGGCAGGCACGCCTGTTATCTGCGCCATGGGCGCGGGCAACAAGCTCGACCCCACCCTCTTCAAGGTGGCCGACATCGAGAACACAAGCGTATGCCCGCTGGCAAAGGTCATGCGCAAAGAGCTTCGCCGCCGAGGCATACGCGGGGTCAAGGTAGTCTACTCGACCGAGCCGCCTCGGGCACCCATCAAATCAGAAGAAGAACTAGCCGCCGAGGCTGCTGCCGAAAAGCGTATTAAGCAATCCCCAGGCAGCATCTCGTTCGTTCCCTCGGTCGTGGGACTCATCATCGCCGGCCAGGTGATCCGCGACCTAGCAGGGGTCAAATAAGACAAAAAACATCGCTTAAAGAACGAGCCTCGAAGCAAATGCTCCGAGGCTCGTTGGTTTATTCGTTTTCTTTCAGGCGATACCGAGCAGCGCGGGCGATGCCCAAGGCGCCCGCGAGCATCACGAGTATGCCCAAGACGAAGAACAGGCGATCTGCATCGCTCGTTTGCAAGAGCCCGTGCGATTCATCTTCATCGCCCTTGTTCTTAGCGCCTGAACCCTGGCCGTCCGCGCTGTGCCCGTCCGTGGGGGCATCAGAGCCTTTCAACTTCGTACGCTCGAACTTCGGTTGAGCAACCACGCTGTAGGTCCAAGAGCCCTCATCAAGTGCGCCTTCACCTGCCTCGGCCTCATTGGTGCTTAGGTTGGGTACCGAAAGAACAACGGGCAAGCTCGTATAGCGGTAACCGTTGAGCTTCTTTTGCGCAATATCAACCAGGTACAAACCTGGCTCCAAATTGCCCACGTAAGCGATGCCAATCTTGTTGGCGCCAAGTTCGGTGGCCTTGGCCTTGCTGCTTTGAGCGTACTCAAGAGCCTGCTCGGCCACCTTGCGCCATGCGCTAGCGGAGCTTACGTCGTTCACTTCCAAGCCGGATTGAGCGAAATTCTCGGTCAAAACGAAGGAGCCATCGGACTCAAAACGCGCCAGCTCATAAACCTTGCACTCCACGTCGCTCATCGGAGCCGAATCGTATGCACAGACAAGCGTCAGGCTTCCTCGCTGGTCAAGGTCGGGCTTGCTCGCAGCGTACGCCGACGAAGGCGCCCACTGAAGAAGGAGCAAAAGCGCAGCAAGCAAAACGATAGCCCCTATTGCAAACTGCGCCATCGACAGCGCAAACCGCGCGAGCGATTCCGCAGGTCGCAATAGCTGCCCCGCAAAGCACGCACTCGGCGTTGCGGCTTTCACGCTGGGCTGGGTAAACCCGACAGGCAAGTTCCTTTGTTTCGTCACTTTCGCTCCTCCTTCCTTAACGAGCATGCGCGCCCCTTGCTTGCACATTTTGGGAGCGCCGCCGAAGCACACGTACCACCAGAGCAAGCACCAGCAGAGCAACGAGCGCCAGGGCGAGCTTTCCTTGCCAACCCAAGCTAGCCAAAATCTGTTGCAGCGGATCAACTGAGGCCACCTCGACATTATCCACTGCATGCCCGCGAACAAGCAGGCGCTGCGTATTCACCCCGTAAGGCGTGCAGGTGACGAAGGTGAAGTAATCCTCGCCTTCGTCCACCTCAAGGCTCGAGATATCGTCCGGGTCGACCACCGAAATCTGATCGACCTCATAGCTTTTCTTCTCGTCCAGCACGTACACCGCGAAGGTGTCGCCCAGTTCCATCTGGTCGAGATCAGTAAGCAGCAAGGCCGATGGAAGCCCGCGATGCCCTGCCACCACACAGTGTGTGCCCGCACCGCCAATGGGAAGCGAGGTCCCTAGCACATGACCAAGGCCGGTTTGCAGAACCTCGTCGGAAAGCCCATGGTAGATAGCCAGCCTGACGCTGATCTTGGGAATCTCGACGTATCCCATAACGCCGTCGCCCGCCACGTTAAGCAGCTGCCAATACTCATCGTCGGCCGAAGCTTCGGGCTTGGTGCTGCTAAAGGCGTCGGCGAAACTCAATTCCAAGGACTCGTTATACTTCCGGGCGGCAACCTTGGCCTTCGAATAATCCTCGGAGGAGAGCTGCTGCACCGATTCCTGGTAGCTGTCAATCAGCTGGTTCTGACGAAACTGGTTCCACAGGTCGCTGACCGTCGGGTACAGCAAAATGCACAAACCCAGGATGAAGATGAGGGCAGGCACCAAAAAGCCCGGTGCCTTCCTCCCTTTCGTTTTGTCCAAAGCTTCAGTCAAGCGTCACCCCGAGCTACGCGTGCTAGTTGCTCTTCCTGCGACGAGCAAAGTACACCGCTGCTGCGATGACCATCAAAGCAAGGCCCGCAACGGTGAAGAGCAGGGTGCCCATGCCGCCGGTGGTGGGCAGCGAAGGCGTGCTGGAGTTCTTGATGACGATGTCAAACTGGTTAGCCGCATCGTTGTCGACGTTGCCGGAAACCAGCTTTCCATCAGAGGCCGTATCAAGCGCAGTCACCGAGGAAGCACCCGAAAGCGTGCCGGAATGCTCGGTGGCGTCGCCATCCTTCATCTGAGAATCAAGGTCGAGCTTGAAAGCATTGGAGGGAGCGTAGTAACCCTTTGGTGTGGTGGTTTCCTTGAAGTAATAATCCTTGTAGGGATCAAGGCCCTTGATAAGGAGGGACGCCTCGTCACCATCGGCCTGGATCTCGGTCACATCGCCCGTGTCCTTTGCGCGGTAATACCAGGAACCGTCGACGTTCGTGACTTTCTCGAACTTAATGGCCTGAGTGCAGGCCTCGTCGGAATACACAGTGAAACCGGAGCCGGGAAGAAGCTGGTTGTCCATATCCTTCTTGGTGAGCTTGGCGGAGTAGGTGTAGAGGGTCGTCTTGCTCTCGGTGGTGGAGGAAGTAGTTGCATCGCTGGTGCTGTAAACGACCTTAGCGGTGTTCGTCGCCTTCATATCCCCGGTGCTGGAAGTGCCCGTGATGTCGCTCATAACCTTGGCGGAGTAGGTGATGTAGTAGGTCTGCCCGCCGGTTAACTTGGAATAGTCGATGCTGAAGGAAACTTCCTGCTTGCCATTGGCGTAGGCGCCGATGGCCTTCTCGGAGATGGCGGATTCAATCCTGGTAGAAGGCATCCAATCCGAGCCTGCATCGCCTTGTGCGGAGTACAGAGCAATATCGCCGTTGTACTGCTGGTTCACCAGTGCGTCCTCAAGCTCCAAACGAGGAGTCGTGCCTGCCTGCCAATCGGGGACGGTAAGCTTCACGCGATAGGTGGCCGTCTCGCCCACGGCAACCGTCTTGGTGCTTTTCCAGGCAGAGGTCATGTCGGTGCCGTTGTCGCGCTTGACCGTCTTCTCGATGGTGGGGCCGTTGGTGCTCTTCATGGCAACCGTCGCGGTTCCCCAATCGCCAGCACCAGCCTTGATGGCAGAGCTCTCGCCGTTCATCTTCACGAAAGCCGAGAAGGGCTTGTAAACATTGGACTCCGTGCCCGTGGTCTTCACCGAGATAAGGTAGTAGCCAGGCTCAAGCGTCAAGCTGGCGGTAGTGCCGATAACGGCGGTCTCGGTAGGAGTGGGCTTGGCATAGGTGTCGGTTCCGTACAGGTAGGTACCCAGGAATGCGGAAAGTTCGTCCCCGGTCAGGCCTGCAAGGTAATCGTCAGAGCTTTTGCTGTCGGCGGTGGCGGCGGCTTCCAGGTAAGCCTTGAAGCTGGTCTTACCATCCGTCGTCGTGTTGTCGTACGTGTAGGTGTTGTAGTCGGAGCCGTAGCTCATAAGCTTATACACCTGCACGGTCTCGCCGCTGGAAAGCCCGGTTAGCTCCAGGCTCTTAGCGTACTTGCTGGTGTCGGCATAGGCAGCCGTTGCACCAAGGCCCACAAGCGCTATCACCAACGCAATGAGCAATGCGCTCATACGCTTCATAATGGTGCTCATCGTTTTGCCTTTCTCTTATTTCATTGCCTTTTGGTCATTTGCTTCTTTTAAGTTCGAAGCCTGCTCGCAGTCACGCAAGCGGAAAGCTGATTGCGTAAGCCAGCTCCGTGGCCGGCTCCATCCTCTGCGTCACTTTTGCCATGGCATCCATGCGGGTAGCCAGCCGACCAGAATCTAGGCATGGCGACCACGCTCCCTTGCTTGGCGGATGAAGTGCCGCTCACGCAGATACCAGGCAAGAGCCGCCATACCCATCAGGGCAAAGCCGCCAGCAACGAAGGGCCCGATGCCCGCCCCTCCTGCCGAGGGCAAGCTCGCAAGCGGAACATCGCGCACGGTAAGCGTGTAGGCCACGTTAGTGGCGCTTGAGTTGTCATCCCATTTGACGAAACCGGACTCGGCATCTTCGTCGATCTCCGATTCGTCCTCAAGAACAAAGGTGGTTTTACCATCCTCGCCAGTTTCAACGACGAAGGTCAGGCTTAGGTTTTCCACCGCTTCAAAGCCGGCGGGGGCCTTCGTCTCGGTAAGCGTGTAGGTGCCTTGGTCAAGGCCGGTGAAGCTCAAACCGCCCGTAGCATCCGTGGTGAGCTTGTGCGCCTGCGCCCAGTCGCCCGTGCCGTCCACCTTGGCAAGCGTGAACTCGGCCCCTGAAACGCCCGAGGCCTCATCCAGCGAGCCTTCGCCGATCTTCTTCACGTTCAAGCCCGCACCGAACTTGTTGGTAACAGACGTTACCGCCGTTTGGCTGGCATCGCCTTCCTTGGTGATGGTCGGGCTGCCGTTGGAAACGACGGCCTTGTAGACCGTCGAAGCCTCGAAAGAATAGCCTGCCGGCGCCTGAACCTCTTTGATGTAATAGGTGCCTGCCGGCTGCTTGGTGAAGCTCACGACGCCGTTGGTGCCGGTTGTCACGCTCTCGATTTCTTTGGTGCAAGCCGCATCTGAATACAAGGTGAAGGCGGCACCTGCCAAAGGCTTGCCCGCCAGGCCCTCGCGGTCCTTTTTCGTGAACGAGGTAATGCCTTTGACCTCGGCATTGTTGATCATCAGAAGCACGTGTTTAGCGTAGGTGGTGCTGCCGTCGTCGGCTTCCCACGAAGAGCTGTCGTGAGTGTAGGCGGAGCGTGGGTCATCCACCGTGGCATCGGGCATATCGGTGGCCGCGGTGTAGCGCGCGTCCTCGGTGGTTACCGCGTAATCAAGGTAGCCGTCGTTCGAATCGGCCGAAGCGTCGTAAGCAACCGAATCGCTGCTGGTGGGGTTGCCGATCCACGCCTCACGCAAGAAGTAGGTGACCGGCTTGTTGTTGATAAACAAGGGAAGCTCTCCCCAGCTGAAGGCCCATTTATTGTCGCTGGAAAGCTGCACCTCGCTGGAGGCCTCGTTACCATCGACGTCCACTAAGGAGCTCTTGCCGCTGGCTCCCGTCTCGGGCACTATCTCCTCCACGCTGCCGTAGCTGCGCCACAGCTGCACCGTCACCGGCTTCTTGTCCACGGTGCCCTCGGCCCATTCCTTCTTGGCGGTAACGGAGGTGTATGCCGTCGAACGATTGTAGATATTGAGGATGAACTGATTGTCGCCCACCTTAGCCCAGGTAACCTCGGACGATCCACCCACGGTTTCAACCTTTCCGTCGGCAATGCCCTCGTTGTAAGTCATCGTGAACGTGATGGTATCCGGACCGTCATAGCCCACCACGTCTTCCTTGTTTTCCGTAAGAACATAGCTGGCACTTGTATCAGCCGAGGCCTCAGGCGCGGCAAGAGATAGGTAGAAGACGCCGTTGGCATCGGTTTTTGCCTGACTAACCTTGGTATAGGCATCCGGATGCTCGTTCACGATCGCCGTGTCGGTGGTGTATTCGTTCGTGCCCGACTTCTGATAAAGCACGCTTTCAGCGTCCGTGTCCGTTTGCTTGACGCCAAAGCCCACGTCCGCCATGGCAGCGCCGGTGGTGTAGTCGTTCTTGAACACGGCAAGCGTGCCCTTATGCACGTAAGCGTTGCGGAAGCCGACCGTCTGCCATGCTGACGAAGGCACATCGGTGGGATAGGCAGCCGCAAGCACCTTCACGTTGGCACCGGTGGTGATGTTGTATTCCGTCCAGCCGTTGGTGCTGTAAGAGGAGTTGGAGTTGTGCACCTCGTACCAGGTCAGGTTGTTCCAATCGTCCTGACTAAGGTAGTAGTTTTCTTCCTTAACGGTATATAGGCGGCTCTGGCGCGCATCAATTTCCCAGGTATAGGTATTGGTGGCCGCGTCGTAGGAGGTATAGCCGTAGCGGCGATCGCTCGTGCCGGTGCGCGCCTGCGCCACATCGGATTCAGGAAGAAGAAGCAGCTCGTAATCGACGACATCGGTCGTGGTGCCATCCACAGTCGCCTCGTGGGTCACATCGACGCTGAAGCCCTTGCTCGAATCGTACTCATCAAGCGAGCTATAACCATGCTCGGTTTTGAACTGCTCCAGCGCGTCCGTCTCGCCCTCGAAGGTCTTGGTTACCACCAGGCGTGCCTTCTTGGCCACCAGCACGCCATCAACATGCCAGCCGTCGGTCTCGTCGTACTTGACCGCGCTCCAACGCACGGTAAAGTTTGCCGTGGTGAGATCCGTCTTATCGATGACCTCGTCGTCGATTTTGATGGTACTCGAAGACTCGCGCGCCTTCGCCAAGATTTCCTCGTCGGTGGGAATGCGCTCGAAAGTCACGCCATCTTGCGTATAGTTGGTCCAGCTGGAAGGTGGCTTGATGCCCGTGCCGCCGTTAGTTGTTGCAGCGCGAATTTGGGCATCCACGTCATAGGCCGAACTTGCATCCGCAGGAGCAAGCAGGGTGAACCCACCGGAACCAAAGGTGTCGGTACCCGACACGCGCGTGGAATAGATCGATTCGGTGTAGTTATCGGAGCCCTGGGAGGTGGAGCTGCCGTCAACATCCAAAATCTCGCAATTGAGGTTGAGGTAGAAATTGGCGCTGCGAATATGGGGGCTTGAGGTGTTGGTGTCGTTTGCCGACCAAACCGACTTGACGCTCACACTGCCCGTTTTTGCCGCCAGGGCCTTAAGGCCGGCCATCGAGATGCTGTCGCCTGCCGAGTACACCTTGTCTTGCCCGGCGATCTGCCAACCCATGAACGAGTAAATGAACTTACGGGTGGTTTTCTGCGTCCAATACACCGTCGCAATGTCCGTGTCGGGAGCAAGGAAGCTGTAGTTGCCGCCGTCCGTAGCATCAAGGTTCACCGTCAGGCTCGCCTTACCGTCGTCGATGGTCGCGTTCTCGGAATCGATGATCACCTGGTCGGAAGCCTCGATGTTGCCAAGAGTGACCCTATCGGCGTTGACCAGGGAAGCTGTGTAGACAAGGTCAAACTTGTTGGGGTTGTAGTCGATGGCTTTAAAGATGATGGGGCTTGAAACGCCTACAAGCGTATAGGTAAGCGAGCCGTCGTCGTTCTCAGCGACGTCGCTCACCTCCACTGCGTCGCCATTTTCGTCAACTACGCTCCACTTAACAGTATCCTTAGCAGGCTTCTTAACGGTGAAGCTCGCCTTGGCGGTGCCAGCCGAAGCTACAAGGTAGCCAGTAGGGCGCGTTTCGCCTTCATTGTAAATACGGTTGCCGTCATCGCTCACCGATACCGAAAAGAAGCTGTTGTCGGCGATGAGCTGCTTGTTCGTGGTGTAGCGCGAAGTCTCACAGAAAAAGGAGCTTGGGGTGGTGAAAGCTCCATCATTGCGGTTGGCAGGCAAGTAATACAGATCAAGGCTCTTTTCGCCTGTGTCCTCGTGAATCCACTGGCGGCCCTTGGTGAAGATATACCAAACGCCTTCATCGTTGTTGGTTACGAGTTGGGGCGAAACATCGGCATAAATCTGATCGGTGCCGGAATCGCAGTAGCCGAAAATGAAGTTGCCCCAGTCGACGCTGCCGCTGGTGTAGTCTTTGTCGGCACGGTAGAGCTCATCGGCAGAGAAGCCAAATTGGGCAAGCGGCTCCACCAAAGCAGACGCGGGGACGATCTCGCGCGTGCCGCCTGCGCGGTCAGCTTCCTTGGTAACGACAATGGGCTCGAAGCCTTCGTCGCTCGTGGAGTCATAGACCTTGCCGTCCTTGCCCACATACTTCCACTCGCCGCCAATGGCCACGCGCAGATTAAGGGAAACCGGGTCTGTGTCGGTACCGTAATCGTCGGAAACGCTGCTTGAACTCGTGCTGTCTGCTGCGGCAAGGGCATCGTCGTCCGACTGAGCGCTTGATTCGTCAGTGGAATCGTTGCCGGAGGAGGAACTTTCTTCGGAGTCAGAGGCGCTTGCCTGAGATTCTGCTTGGGCGGAATCCGCCTGCGAAGCACTTGATTGCGCCTGGCCCGACTGAGCAGCGGATTGATCGGAGTCCGCATCTGCCGAAGCATTCGAGGCACTTGAGCCAGACGAGCTTTGACTGTTGGCAGCGCTATCCGAGCCAGAAGAGCCCTCAGACGATGTGTCGCTGGATGCGTTGGAGGATTTCGCGGTGCCCAAGCTCGCCGAGCCGCTCGAGCCCGCGCCCGACTGGGCGTCGTTCAGGGAGGCAGCAGCGATAAGATCCGAGGACGCAGAAGGACTGGCGTAGCTTGCCAGGGAAAAGCCTCCGACAAGGAAAAGCAGACACAGTACGACAACGACGGCGATGACGCCCGCGAGCGGACGTGAGCCCGAATGCTGCGTAGCCTTCCTTGCCATGACAAGCGGGTACCTTGGGTACCCCCCCCCTTCCGATGCAAAACAATATCGTTTCGCCTAGCAAAAGACTGGTCGATCGCGTGCTGAGCAGGCGCACCGCCCGCAACCGACACGGCTATGTCGGAAATCAAACTCAGCGAATTATCTTTAGCTATCCGCTGAAGCGAACCCGGCGATGATCGTTTTTGGTGTGTTTTGCCAAGTTAGCGTCCATTTTAACTTCGTCTTTACAAAATTCAAGAATGGTAAAGGTCTATTTGGTACTAATTAAGCCCTAGCGGCAGCAAGGAATCCATGATTTTTAAGCACCGCTTTTGCTAGCTTTTCTTTGCTTTAGGATCCATTCAAGCAAGGGAGCCAAAAGCCCCGAACGCAGAAGCTGGGGCCTCCCCTATTTGCTGAAAACGAAAAGGCGCTTGGCCTGACCCACAACGGAATCAAGATCCCAGGTTTTGGCTGTGTTAACCGCTGAATACGGATCGCGGACATGCAGCTTGCCCAAACCATCGACCGCGTAGGCAACGATGTAGTGACCACCCGTCGTGAAGTCGCCGGGGCCCACATTGATGATGACGATGCTACCTTTCTTCAAGGCACTCTTCAGATTCGACGAGCTTACCGACACCTCTTCGCACGTAAGGCCTAGCTTTTCCGCCTCGAAGGCGTAGAAATCAGGGTCGGTGCCGCTGTGGACGTAATCGTTTTCGACGGAATCAACCGACAAATCATAAGGAGACTTAGAAGTGTCGCCCGTCAAGCCCTGATACACCATGGCGAGCGCAGTAACGCCGCAGCCCGAAGTGCCGATGCAATGCTCGCTGTACTTCACCCATGCCCAGCGCGTGTCCCACTGATAAAGCTCGGGCATAGCACCGGAACGAAGCGTGTCGCAGCCCGCTGAGGCCTCGGTCTCGATTTCGGTATAGTTGCGCACGAATGCGAGCGCCTGGGTCTCCCTCGAGGCCAAGGTGAGCAATTTCACCTGCTGATCTTGACCATACTGCTCGTAGTTTTGATAGTTGGCAGCGATCCAAGCGGCGTCTTCGTTGGTTTGAGCTTTCTTCATCAGGGCCTTGGTGACTTTCTTGCCCAGCAGGTTTTGCAAGGCGGATTCGTCGATGTTGGCGTAATCGGCGGGCGTGGCACTTGCTTGGCTGCCGGAAGCCTCGGTGCCGTCTGACGAACTAAGGGAAGTAGGGCTTGAGGAAGCATCAGATTGGCCGTTCTCGCCCGATTGGCCGGTGCTTGCCTGAACGTCGGCTGAAGCCTCCTGGGCTTCGGTGCTCGTCTCGGCGCTTGCGACCTCGTCGGCCGAATCGGACTCGCCGCCGATGCAACCCGCCAGGCGCAAAACGATAAGGAGCAGCACCGCAGCGATAAGAATCACCAGGACGCGAGTAAGCGTATTCTGGGGATTATTTTGCTGAAATGACATCGATTCCGCGCCTTCCGAGTTTGCATTTGAGTGATTCTTGATTTCTGACGCTAGAATTATGCCACGGCCACAGACGACGAAAGGGCAAACATGGGAGCAATTCTTCGTTTAATGCAATGCCTGCCCTTGGTGGTGGCTTTGGTCGTTTTGGCCTGTCTAATATATCTGGTGGTGGCCTACACGCAGTCGCCCAACCGCGCAAAAGAGGTTCTGATTAAGGTGTTCACAGCCCTGAACGGGGCTTTAAGCATTGCGCTGGGTCTGATATGCCTCTACTGCCTGGCCGAGGGCAACCAAGGCATGTTCGAATTCTTCGGGATGTTCTTGGCGGTTGCCGCTATCGCTTTGCTAATTACTAGGATTTGTCGTGCAGTTTTCGTGCACAAGCACCCCAACTACGAATTCAAGCGCGTACGCGCCCGCATCAAGCGCGGCAAGCAGAAGGAAAAATCCGGCACCTACAACGAGTGGGAATAGGAAATTACCAGGGAACTTCGTCTTCTTGGCTTGGGGTGTGGCCTAGTTGAAAGGTCAGATCTTTGTCGTATTTCTGAGGGCAACCCGCCAGGCACACTATGAGCATCACTATGCCTACCGTGATCACCTGCAAAATCGAGAAGGTGCTTGATGAGAAGGAAAGACCGCCCGTCAAGGCAAGGCGTCCCACAAGCAGGCCCGCTACCAAAACCACGCTTGCCAAAATGGCCCCCAGATAATTTAACCAAGCACGGTTGAAATAGCAGAGCAGACTCATTACCAACGCCGCCAGCACGAAAGCCGCAGCCATAGCCCACATCTGCGGGTCGCAAACCATGCTCAGGTAATTGGCGTTAAGGTCGGTCCACATGCGGATTTGCCAATTTGAAAGAGGCTCCCAACCAAACAGCGAGCACGAGCCAAGCCCACCGAAAGAAAAGGCGATCACCGCAGATTCAAACGCAGTTATAAGCGCATTTTTGGGACGAAGGGCCCAGCCTGCGAGCAAAGGAGCCAAAGCGGCGCCACCCAGCGCGCCGAAAACCACCGTGGACAAGGCGATGTTCGCTGACGCATTGCTGAAGCGCCCCACGAAGAACCACCACAAAAGCGTAGCGAGGATAAGCGCAACGCCGCAGGCCACCCCGCCGTTGAGGGCAAGCGTCACCCCGAAGAAAACAAGCACCACCGCTACGCCCACATGAGGTAGCACGCCTGCGGCGAGTACCAAAGCGCCGTATATCGCCCAAGTAACAGGGCTTGACCAATCGTTTGCCGGAGTAAAGTTCCCCACCGCCACGAAACCGGCAACCAGCACGCCGATAACCGCGCAGACACGTTGGAAAACCGCGTCGCCCCTCTCGGCAATCAGATCGACCAAAGGGATGCTTGGCTGTGCAGGCTCAACCGGCACAGGCGCCGCAACCGGCTCCATGTCGTCGGTCTCATCGGGCGTGGCCTCGCCCTTGATAGCAGAAACCAAGCTCTTGAGCTTTGCCTTGCCCGCCTTGACGTCACCCAGACACGGCTGCATTTCCTTGGCAAAGGCCTTCACCGTGTCGTAGCGGTTATCACGCTCAGGGTCGAGCGCGCAGAACATGATGTCGTCGATGGACTCGTCTATCCCCTGTTTGAAGGCGGAAGGGACAAAGATTTCAGCCCCGTAAATGGCATCCTCGGCATCGTCTAGGCTATCAACGATGAAGGGGTTGCTGCCGGTAATCATCTGGTAGGTGAGCGAGGCGAGAGCCCATTCGTCGCAACGTTGATCAAGCTCCTCTTGGCGCATTTGCTCAGGCGGCATGTAGCCGATAGTGCCGCCCGAGGCCGCTGAGCCGAAGCCCGATTCGTCCATCAGGCGTGCCAGGCCGAAGTCCACAACTTTAACCTGGCCTTTCGGCGTTACCAACACGTTAGCAGGCTTGATATCCAGGTGCAGCACACCCTTGGAATGCGCCACCTGCAAAGCCTTGGCAACCGCCTTGAAGATGCAGGCAATTACGTCGGCGTCCAGAGAATCGGGGTAGTGCGTGATCAAATCGGCCAGGGAAACGCCATCAACGTACTCCATGATCAAATAGCCCAGGTTTCCCTGTTGGCGGAAATCGTGGATCTTCACGATGGTGGGGTCGTCCAAGGTAGAAGCCGCCCGCGCTTCCTCCAAGCCAGGGACATTCCTTGACGAGCCTGCGGCACCGGAAACTGCGCCTTGAGGATCCGTTGTAACGGAAGCCGCTGAGTCACCAGAAGGCATCGACTCGGTTCCACGGCCGGCTGCACCCTGCGCGGAACCGCCAAGGCCGGCACCGCCGCGACCCTTGGCATCGGCGCCAATAAGGCTTACCGACGGCGGGAGCACCTCGGTCTCCCCGCGATGCGAAGGGCCGCCCAGCAGGCTTGCAAACTTTTCCTCGGCAGCCAGAAAGCCCGTGGTACTGCGCAGCACCCGAGAGCGGCCGCGCGAAAATCTGCCCGGCTTAACCGGTACTTCCACTTGGGCGGCAGCGTCAGCCTGGGCATCGGCCTCGAGAGGAATGATCTTGATGGCGACTTCGCGGGCAAGATCGGTGTCATAGGCATGGACAACCTTGGCGAAACCGCCGGAGCCCGCCTCGTCGATCGGCGCGAATCTGCCCAGGATAAGCTCGGCCACGGGCTAGCCCTCGGTCACAAATTCCTGCACAAAGTGCTTGATGATAGCCGCAGAGGTCGGCGTGCACAGCTCGCCCTCTAGCAGCTCGTCCTTGCTCACAACAGGCAAACCCTCATCGATAATCGCCGCCGTTGCAGGTGCGGGAATACCCATGGTGCCATGAGCACATTCAACGGTTCCCCGACCGGCTTGAACAGCGGTCGCACGCACGAACGAAGGCTCCAAAACATAGAAGGTCGCCGCAATGGTAAGCGCGTTAAGAATGCTCAAGCCCTTGCCAACCTCGTGGAAATGCGTTTCCTCGACGGAAACACCGTGAGCCTTCGCCTCGGCATGGGCAAGGATGTCATACACGGCACGCAGATGATCTTTCAACTCGTCGGGCGCGTTAAGGCCATCAACGCTTTCGTTTACTTCGACAATGTTATGGTGCTGCTTGGCGGGAACGCGGGCTTCGCGCAAGATAAGCGCACGACGCTTGCGCTGGTCGGCATCAAGCAAGGATTCCAACTGGTCAAGAATCGATTTACGCGTTGCTGCCTGGCTTAGGTCGAGCATGATCTCGCGCGGTTCAGCGGCGCTATCCTGCTCTTCAGCGGTTTCGGCAGCCTGGCCTTCCGTGACATCTTGGCCCTTGGGCTTATCGGCATCTGCGGTGGCCTTGGCCTGATCGCCGGTGCCACGCTCAGCCATACCTTCGCCCTGTACACGCTCAGGCTCGACTGCTTCCCCTTCTTGGTTGGACTCACCTTGCGCAGACGCAGCCTGAGCAAGGTGACTTTCCTCTTTCTTTTGCGCGGCCAAAGCAGCGCTTACCTCTTCTGCCGAGAAAGCGACAGTCTTCTGCAGGAAGGGCAAGGGAGCGGTGTGCTGAAGCCCCGGAACGTGAATTTCCTCCGTGTCAGCATCTGCGCGCGCCTCGGCTTTGGGGCCCGAGCCAATCTCGAGATTACCGCCTTCGCCGGCATGCACGTTGGCATGTCCCACAACAGGACGAAGAATGCTGCCCAAAGCGGACAGGAATCCATCGTGTTCAGATGCGCCATCGGCAGGGCCAGCAGCCCGACAATTGTCGACGCTATAGGTACGAGCGGCGCCATGAGCGCGCTGGAGAGTCTCCCCCGCTGCGCTCTTGTCGCTCGCAGAAGCGCTAGCGTCAGGCGCACCCTCGGCGCCAACCGGAATGCGCAAATGATTGATCTGATGTGCCTGGAAGCCAGCGCCGAATCCGTTGTCGATGTTCACCACCGAAACGCCGCTCGCGCACGAATTGAGCATGGAAAGAAGCGCGGCCAAGCCACCGAAGGAGGCACCGTAGCCCACGCTGGTGGGCACCGCGATGACCGGGCACGAAACCAAGCCGGAAACCACACTGGGCAGTGCGCCTTCCATACCGGCAACGGCGATGATAGTTTGCGCGTTAGCAAGAACGTCCATCTGCGAAAGAAGGCGGTGTAAGCCCGCAACGCCCACGTCATACAGGCGCACGACCTTATTGCCCAAGGCCTCTGCCGTGAGCGCGGCCTCCTCGGCCACGGGAAGATCGCTGGTGCCCGCAGCAGCAACCACGATAGATCCGTTGCCGCTAGGCTTTGGCAGGGTGCCGATAATACCGACGCGCGATTCCTTGTGGTAATCAAGGTTGAAAACCCCTTGCAAATCGGCGGCGGCATCGGCGGAAAGACGCGTGATTAAAATGCAATCCTGAGCCTTCACAAGCGCCGAGCAAATGGCATGCAGCTGCTCGGTGGTTTTACCCTCGCCGTAGACGACCTCGGCTGCACCTTGACGGATCGCGCGATGATGATCGAGCTTCGCAAAGCCCAGATCCTCGAAGGGTTGCTGCTTGAAGCGCAGCAGAGCATCCTCGACTGAAAGCTCGCCGGCGGCAAGCATACGTAACGTAGTTTCGATATCGACTTCAGACATAAGGCTCCCTTGCGCTCTTAGCCTAAGAGCTCATGCACCTTAGGCATCCACTCGCTGATCTTGATGTGCTGAGGGCAGTGCTCTTCGCACAACCCGCACGAGATGCAGTCCTCGGCGCGACGGCCGAAATTCCCCACCTCGTTGGCATAGTTGTCGCGCGCCATCTGCAAATCGTTGTAAATGAAGTTTAGGTTGTAGGCGGTGAAGTTGTTGGGGATAACGATGTGATTTGGACAATATTCCACACAATAGTTGCAACCCGTGCAGGGAATCGCCGCGCACTCATCGAAAGCCTGCTTGGCGCGGGCTATCACCGCCAAATCCTCATCGCCGAGCATGCCGGCGTGAGCCTTGTTAGCAAGCGCAACGTTTTGACGCGTTTGCTCTAAATTCGACATGCCGGAAAGAACAACCGAAACCTCCGGCAGATTCCAAAGCCAGTCCAAGCCCCACTCAACGTTCGAGCGCTTGATGGGCGCGGCATCGAAAACCTCCTGCGCGCTTGTGGGCGCGTTAACCAAATAGCCACCGCGCAAGGGCTCCATAACGATGACGCCCAGACCCCGCTTGGCCGCCTCACGCAGGCCCTTCAAGCCCGCTTGATAATCGGTGTCGAGGTAGTTCAACTGAATCTGCACGAAATCCCACGGCGCGGCGTCCAGAATTTCCTCGAAAAGCTCGTAGTCGTCGTGGAAGCTGAAACCCATGTACTTGATGCGCCCATCGGCTTTGGCGTGCTGGATATCGTCTAAGATTCCCAAGCGCTTGGCGCGCTTCCAGGTACCGCCGTTGATGGAATGCAGCAGGTAGAACTCAATGCGATCGGTTTTCAGACGCTCAAGCTGCTCGGCCAGAATACGATCGAAATCACCCGCCTCGCGCCACAGCCACGAGGGGCTCTTGGTAGCCAGATGGACCTTATCGCGATAACCATCTTCAAGGATGCGCGCCGTTATCTCCTCCGACTTGCCGTTAAGGTAGTTGTAAGCGGTATCCAGATAGTTGACACCGTTGTCGATTGCCTCTCTAACCATGGCAATCGATTGCTCCATATCCACGTCTTCGATGGTGGTGTCGTTGGTGGCGCGGCCGCCGTTCTTCATCGGCAGGCGCATAATGCCAAAGCCCAAAGGCGAAACCTTCACGCCCGTTTTCCCCAGTGTGCGCAATTCCATACCGTACTCGCTTTCCCCTTTAGAGGCCCTGCCAAGCCTCTAGCTATTCAATTGAAAAAGGCGCAAGACCTCTTCTATCCTGCGCCTTCATTTTTACACGTTGAACTTAAAGTGCATCACGTCGCCGTCTTGAACGACGTAATCCTTGCCCTCCTGGCGAAGCTTGCCAGCCTCGCGGCAGCCCTTCTCGCCGCCGAGCGCAATGTAATCTTCGAAGCTCGCGGTTTCAGCCTTGATGAAGCCACGCTCAAAATCGGAATGGATAACGCCCGCAGCCTGAGGAGCCTTGGCGCCAACCGGGATGGTCCAGGCGCGCGCCTCGACTTCGCCCGAAGTGAAGTAGCTCTGCAGGCCAAGCAAGCGGTAGGCTGCCTGAATCAGACGAACCAAGCCGGACTCGGTCATGCCCATTTCCTCAAGGAACATCTCGGCGTCCTCGGGATCAAGCTCGGCAAGCTCGGCTTCGGTCTTCGAGCAGATGGGCACAGGCTTTTGACCGTCGATTTCGGGCAGCTCGTCGTTCAGGCGATCTTCATCGACATTGGCGATGTAGAGGATGGGCTTCATCGTAAGCAAGCAAAGCTCACGGATGACGTCCTTTTCCTCATCGCTCAGATCCAAGCTTAGAGCGCGATGCTCCTCAAGCAGACCCTCGTGCACCTTCTTCGCCGTTTCAAAAAGAAGGGCGCGGTCTTTACCGTAGCGCTTGGCATCCTTCTCCAGGCGAGGAAGCGCCTTCTCGATTGTCGCGATGTCGGCCAAGATCAGCTCGGTTTTGATGGTGTCAACATCAGCTTCGGGGTCGACCTTCTTGGACACGTGCTCGACGTTCGGGTCGCTGAAAAAGCGCACGACCTCGCAAATCGCATCCGTATCGCGAATGTTAGCCAAGAACTTGTTGCCCAAGCCCTCACCGTGGCTCGCACCTTCCACCAGGCCAGCGATGTCCACGAACTCAACCGTTGCAGGAACGATCTTCTTGGCGTGGTCGAGCTTTGCCAGGGCCTCAAGGCGCTTGTCGGGCACGGGAACCAGGCCGACGTTGGGCTCGATGGTCGCAAAGGGGTAGTTTGCCGCGAAGCCTGTCTTCTTGGTGAGCGCGGTGAACAAAGACGACTTGCCGACGTTGGGAAGGCCGACGATGCCAATGGAAAGAGCCACGGAATTCTCCTTGGATTAGATGCGGTAAAAAATTGTTTAGCGTTCAAGAATCATACCATCCCCAAGCAGGCTGCAAGAAGGATGGTGGTTCGACTCGATAGCCAAGCCCGTACCGCTGTTAGTCCTTAAGCTGGTAAGGAAGAGGGCGCGTTTCGAAGGGGTAGCGGCCGTCGAGCGCAGGCATGGCTGCGGTTTTGCCAGGATCATCTTGCTCGCGGGGCTTACCGTGCTTGGCGTTGAGAGCGCCTTCCTCAGGTGCACGCTTGCCGTGCTTGGCAGAAGCGGGGGCAAGCTCAAACGGCTCGGAGTCCTCCTTGGCCGAAACGGGATCCATAGGGGCAGTCAAATCATGCGAAGGCGTGCTGTGCTTAGGAGCATTCGATTCGCGCTCGCCGGCGACGTCCGTAGTGTCGATTTCAGGAATCGCCACCTTCTTGGGAGCTTCCTCTTTCGAGGATTGTTTAGCCTCTTCAAGGTCGATATCCCACTCAAGATCACCGTAAGCTCCCGTTTCGGTGTAGGCCGCAGCAGGGGTCTGAATACTCGAAACACTCGCGCGAACCTGAGCAGCCTTGCCAACCGACGCGGGCGTAGCGCCGTCTGATAAAGAGGCGAACTTCGTCGAAGCTGGCGCCACACTAGAGCTGCGTGAAACCGGAGCTGCGCTAACGCTGGGCTCAGGGGCTTCCTGCACCACAGCGGCCGAAGCAAGCCCGTCGCCTGCAGAACCAGCCTCGGTAGCCTTATTGGTGGGATTGCGCAATGCATCCACTTCGAGCGGATTGAAGCTATCGGTGTCGCCCTTCTTGGTTTTAACGTCGGACATGCTCGCGCCGCTGAAGGGCAGCTGCCCCTCTTCCCTCGGCACGCCACGAGGAATGGCAAACTCGGCACCGCCGCCGAAGCGCGTGCCTCCAAACAGGTGAAATTTCTTTTCGGCCTTTGCCTTGGCTTCCGCCTCGGCAAGCTCTTTAGCACGCGCTTCCTTGCGCTTGGCATCGGGGTCGTAAATCAGCTCACCGTCGTAGTTGACCTGCCAGAAAACCAAGCCTTGAGCAGGGGCGTTTTCGCCTGCCGCGCAGCGATCGCAGGCGGCCAAGACCTCGGCCACCCACTCCGGCTCGCGTTTTCCGCGGCCAACAAGAACCAGGGTTCCCACGATGGTGCGCACCATCGAGTGCAAAAAAGCGTTGCCCACAACGGTAATAACCACCAGGTTCTCGCCCCACATCTCAATCTCGTCGATATCGATGCTCACCACGTTGCGGTTGGTGGTCTTGCCCTCGGCCGACGCGGCCATGCAGAAGCTACGGAAATCGTGCTCGCCGATTAAATAGGAAGCAGCCTTGCGCATCGCTTCAAGGTCGAGCTCTTTGCCCAGATGCCAGCTGAAATCACGCATGAGCAAAGGCGCCGGCTTATCGGTGCAGATAAAATAACGGTACTCGCGTGAGCGCGCGCTGAAGCGAGCGTTGAAATCAAGGTCCTTGCGCATGATCTCGCAGATGCTGATGTCCTCGTGCGTAAGCGCGTTGAGCGACTTCAAGACCTTATAGTCGCTGCGTTCGTTCCACTCTTTGGCCGAAAGGCTGAAGCTCACCCACTGGCCACGGGCATGGACGCCCGAATCGGTGCGCCCGGCGCATACCGTCTCAACGGGATGACGGAACACCTTCGCCAGGGCCTCTTCAAGGCTCCCCTGAACCGTCAGCTGGCCAGGCTGCTTGGCAAAACCGCAAAACGGCTCGCCACGATAGGTCACACGCATTGCGATAACCGCCTGCAGATCGTCGGTTACCTCGCGCTCGGCGGGCGTGGGCGACAAAGGATTCCAGACGCCTAAAGTGTCGTCCGCGCCTAAAACGCTCGACAGATCGCAAGTGGAATCGACGCGCACGGCGCCCGCCAGAGGCGCCGACGACGTTTCCGTTTCGGGTTTGATAATCGGGGGGAGCGAAGATTCATCCATGGCTCTACGATGCCCTCCATACGCTTGAGCCGAACAGGTCGGCGATACGAGTTTTCAGCAAGCCGTTGCGCGAGTCGGCAGTGCAAGGAAGCTTTGCCGTTTTAACGCGGCCGTCGCTGAAGGTCACGTTGACGATAACCGGGTCGTTGCCAGGGTTGGCCTCCAAAAGCCTCGTGAGCTTATTCAGGCTCGAGCCGCTCAGGCTTGCCCCCTGCAAGTTAAGAACCAGCTGCGAAGGAGCAACGTTCAAATCTTCCTGGGGCACATCGAGGGTCTGCACCTCGTAGCACACCAGCTGGTTTCCGCGGTCGGCAACCTCGTACTTACCCTTGATGGTGACGATGTTGTCTTCCTGGATGCCGTCCTGGTTCTTCTCGTAGTCAAAGCAAATGCACTCGCAGTGGCCCGTGGTGTCCTCGAGGCTGAAAGTCGCCATGAGTTTGCCGGTTTTGGTACGGCGAATGTTGGTGTCGGACACCATGCCCGCAACCGTGATGTTCTTGATCGATTTCTGCTGATCGCTCAAGCTGCCCATGGTGTGCTTGGTCAGGCGCGAGATGTAGTTCTCGTACGGGCGCACCGGATGGTCCGATACGAACATCTTCAAGATGTCCTTCTCGAAGGCAAGCAGGGTGCGCTTGTCCCATTCGATGCCATCGGGCTCGGGCACCTCTTCCTTAAAGCTATCGTCCACCTCGCTGAACATGCTGAAGAGGTCGGTCTGGCCGGCCGCCTTGTCCTTCTGGCGCTTGGACGCACCCTCGAGCAAAGAGGTTTCGTCGATGAAATGCATGCATTGCTTGCGGGTGTAGCCCGTCGAATCGAAGGCGCCCGACTTAACAAGGGCCTCCAGGGTTTTGCGGTTGTAAGCGTTAGCCGGAACACGGTTAACGAAATCGTGCAAGCTGGTGAAGGGGCCGTTCTCCTCGCGCTCGGCGATGATGACCTCGGCCACATGCTCGCCCACGCCGCGAACACCCGCCAAGCCGAAGCGGATGCCCTCCTCCAAGGGGGTAAACTCCAGGCGAGACGAATTGATGTCCGGCGGCAAAACGGGAATGCCCGAATGGTTGCAGCTTGCAATGTATTTGATCAGACGATCGTTGTTGCCCATGTAGCTGGACAAAACGGCCGCCATATACTCGTTGGGATAATGCGCCTTCAGGTACGCCGTGCGCATAACCAGCAAGGCATAAGCTGCCGAGTGCGACTTGTTAAAGGCGTACTTAGCGAACTTCTCGGCGTCACTCCAGATCTTCTGGGCAATCTCAAGCGAATAGCCGTTTTCGACGGCGCCGGTGTTCCAGTCGTCCTGAAGCTCGCGCATAACGTCAAGCTTCTTCTTGCCCATTGCCTTGCGCAGCTTGTCTGCTTTGCCGGCCGAAAAGCCACTCATAACCATGGACACCTGCATGATCTGCTCCTGGTAGACCATGGTGCCGTAGGTTTCCTCAAGAATGGGGCGCAGACGATCATCGTAGTAATGAACAGGGGTTTTGCCCTGAACGACCTTGACGTAGTCTTCCACCATGCCGGACTCCAAGGGGCCCGGACGGTTGAGCGCGATCGATGCGACAACGTCGGAGAAGCGCTCAGGCGGAATCTGCGCAAACAGGCTCACGTACAGGGCGCCCTCGACCTGGAACAAACCATCCATGTTCAAAGGCATGCCGTTCTTGCGCAGCTCGCCGCGCATCAAGGCAAAGGCTTTGTCGTCCTCGATGGGAATCTCCTCGGGGGCGATGCTCTCGCCCAGGGTTTCCTCGACGTTCTTGCAGGCGCGGGAAAGCACGCCCAAGGTGCGCAAGCCCAAGAAGTCCATCTTTAAAAGGCCCAGATCGGGCGTGTAGTGGCCATCGTATTGGGTGATGATGCCGCCACCCTTGGTGTCGCGCTTCAGCGGCACATGGTCGCTCATGGGGTCACGGCAGATGATGGTCGCGCACGCATGCACGCCCTCGCCGCGGACATGGCCCTCGATGGACTTGGCAGCGTTGATAACCTCTTTGATGTCCTGCTCGTTGTCGTAGGCAGCTTTAAGATCGGGGTTTTCCTCGAGCGCCTTGTCAATGGTGATGCCAAGCTCGCCACCGATCATCTTGCAGATGCGGTCGCCTACCGCGTAAGGGTAATCCAACACGCGGGCAGCGTCGCGCACGGCGTTTTTTGCCTGCAGCTTGCCGAAGGTGATAACGCCCGCCACGTGGTCTTCACCATAGAACTCGCGGATGTGCTCGATAACATCCTGGCGATGCTGATCGTCGAAGTCGACGTCGATATCGGGCATCTCAACGCGCTCAGGGTTAAGGAAGCGCTCGAACATCAAGCCGTTTTGGATCGGGTCGAGGTCGGTGATGCCCATCGCATAGGTGCACAAAGAACCTGCCGCCGAACCACGGCCAGGGCCAACGCCGATACCGTGCTCGCGCGCCCAGCGAATGTATTCCTGCACGATAAGGAAGTACGCGGGGAAGCCCTGCTGGATGATGATGTCGGCCTCGTACTCGTACTGCTCGAGAACCGATTTCTCTTTCCCTGTGTTGTCCTTCAGAACAACGCTGCGCCAATCCTTGCCGTAGCGATGCTCAAGGCCCTTCTCGCATTCCTCGCGGAACAGCATCTCCTCGGTGTAGCCCTCGGGCAAAGGGAAGCGCGGCAGAATGGAGTCGCGCTCAAGAACGACGTCGCACTTTTCCGCCAGGGCAACCGTGTTGTCGCAGGCCTCGGGGAAGTCCTTCAGCGCGGCGCGCATCTCTTCCTCGGTCTTCATGTAGAACTCGTTGTTAGGGAACTTGAAGCGCTTTTCCTGGTTGAGGTTGGAGTTGGTGCCGATGCACAGCATCACATCCTGAGCACGCGCGTCTTCCTTGGTGAGATAGTGGAAGTCGTTGGTGGCGATGGTCTGCAGGCCAAGCATGTTGGCGATCTCGGTGAGCTTGCAATTGAGCTCGTACTGGCTCATGCCGGCATTGGTGGTAATGCCCTGATCTTGCAACTCGATGTAGAAATCGCCGGGAGCGTAAAGCGCAGAGAGTTTACGCGCCCATTCGACGGCCTCGTCCCACTGACCGGCATCGATGCAGCGTGGAATAATGCCCGCAATGCAAGCGCTCGTTGCAATGATGCCCTCGGAGTATTTCTCGAGCATCTCGAAGGTGGTGCGCGGCTTGTAGTAGAAGTTGTCGACGTGGGATTCGCTTACCAGCTTGAGCAGATTGTGATAACCCGTCGAGTTCTTTGCCAGCAAGATCATATGGTGAAGCTTTGGCTTGTGCTCGCGGCTTAGGGTGCTGTCGGTGGTGAAGTAGATCTCGCAACCGAAAATAGGTTTGACCCACTTGCCCGTTTCTTTCTTGATCTTGTCGCAGGCGTCGGAAAGCTCAGGCACGCCCGACATCACGCCATGATCGGTAATGGCAATAGCGGGCATGTCCAATTCAGCGGCGCGGCGAACCATATCTTCGATGTGCGTGGCACCATCGAGCAGGGAATACTCGGTGTGACAATGCAAATGTGCAAATGCCATGTGCCCTCCTTAAATAGCTGAGGTTTGCGACCTGCGATGCTCCTTGGCACCCGTGCGTCCGCATCGTTATTGGCGCTTGAAGTACCGCTTTCGCATGACGTGTAACTCATATATTTTGCCACGGGATTGCAGCATATTGACGCATGTCCGATAGAAGCTCGAAAGAAATTTGAACTCCACTTTGCCCCGCAGGCTTTCGTCACCGCACGAACAAAGCCCGTCCAAACGCCAAACCTCTAAACAGACAAGTAGGCTTCTGGCATTTTCCTCTATATCTCGTGTTTTACAACTATGCATTTATACAAGATAGTGTTTACAGGATGATTTTTAAGAATTAATATCGAATGCACTCAACCACTTAGCTTCGAAAAAACAGCATTGATTCCAGCCGCCGCACGCGGAAGCCGGAATGCCGAAGCTCTAGCCCATAACGAAAAGGAGAAGCGAATGCCTGCAACACAACACAAAACCCATCAAGGCGTTGAATTCGTCATCAATTACCTCGACGAAAACGACCAGCACGTCTCCGAGCAGGAACTTGGCGCCTATATCGCTCGCGATAAAGAAATGAACCCGGGCAAACACCTTAAATGGGCCGAGCTCGACATCGAAGGCGAGGAGGTGGGCATCACCTACCACTACGACGCCGTCCCCTTCGAGCGCATTCGCCGCATCACCGGATATTTGGTTGGCACGCTCGACCGCTTCAATGACGCCAAGCGCGCCGAGGAACACGATCGCGTGAAGCACAACGTCCCCAAAGTCAAACATGATGAATTCGGGCATTTGATTGCGGAAAACTAGCGGGTAAAATATCCCTCACCGCAAGTAATCACCCACGTTCGCAAGGTTGAGGGGCCACACTATGAGCAAACGCAGCAGCAAGAAGAAGCAACAGCAGAACAAGAGCCTGAAATCCTTCAAATCCATTGGCTCTAGCGTCATCTTCGGATGCAGCGCCCTGATGCTCATCAGCACCGCGCTTATGTTCATGGCCGAGGAGAACACATACGGCATCATCTTCGCCGTGCTCACTATCGTCTGCATCGGCGTCGGCGTGCTCTTACGCAAATACTAATCGCGTTTTAAAACGCCCAAATTAGAATCAGACGCCCAAACGCTCAATTTAAATAGGCTCGTGCGGCAAGCATGCTGCACGAGTCTATTCGTTTTGCATCCCAATTTGCCGTGCCTTCAAACAGCCAAGATATCGAACGAGCCCTGCGTCCAATCATGCAAAATTCGGGCTGTTTAAGACCTTCATGGAATCGGGGCGCGCCGAGCAAATGAGGGTAAGGTTGAACTCCTTGGCCAGGCGAATGGTCATGTCGGTGGGAACCGCCTTAGAGGCAAGAACAGGAATTCGCGCGCGAATAACTTTTTGCACCATGTCAACCGGGACGCGCCCCGAGCTATACAACACGCATTCTTCCAGCTTGACGCCTTCCCGCATGGCCTTGCCCACCACCTTATCCAAGGCATTATGACGACCAAGATCTTCGCGGCAGCAAATCAAAGTACCTTTATGCGAAAGGTAACAGCTATGTGCGCCGAAGGTCTGCCGATGCAGTGGCGTGTCGCTTGCAAGCATGCGTGCCAAGGAAAACACCCACTCAGGCTCCCAGTCGAAGCTTTCGAGCTTCCGCATGCTGTCATCGTTGACGAAGTAGCTGTTAAAGAGTTGGTTTCCTGTGCAACAAGTAGGAACTACGTTCACATGCGCACGCGACAGATCAGCCTCTCGATTGCGCAGGTAAACGTTGGCGCGCCTGCCTTCTGCGAGCAAGTCGATTGATTCAATTTCATCGATGCTAAAGATCAGACCCTCGGTGCGTAGCCTGCCGATTATCAGGTCGAACAGATGCGTCGGCGTGCAAACCACACGCATGGTGAGCTCTTCGTTCACATAGACGTCAAGGGAATGCTCGGCTTGCACCGTCATGGGCACAAGCTCGCTTACCCCGTCGGAGGAAACCGTGTGTACCTGCACCGTGGCAATAGGGTAGGCCGGATCCTCATCGCCTCCCAAACGAAGGCGCGCGTCCTTGGCGGCCGAGCACAAAAGCAACGGGGCAGACGAGCACTCGCCTACCCCACGAAGGGCATCGCCTTCCTCAAGCTCACCAGGGATGGCAGGAACCCAGGCAACATCCACTTTGACATACCACTTGGAAAGCTCGCAGATGTCCGAATGCTCAAGAAGAAGCTTCTTGGCCTTGATCGCTCGCACCTCGTCCATGCGCAAGGAAATACCGCAGCTTGCGGTAATCGTGCGAGGCGTCGGGATAACAAAAGGGTCGAGGGAGGACAAGATATTTTGAGCAGCCATGGCCGCATGCGTCGAATCGAAAACGAGAACCCACTCGCGCTTTGCTTCCATGGCTTTCCTTTCGTTTTTTGCTTCCCGCCTTGGCTTGCCTATATAACTTGCTCACCAGGGCAAAAGTTTACGCCCTTAGCCCCAACAAACCCATCAACAACAAAGGCATGGGTGGCAAAACGCTTTCAAGCTGCCACCCATGCCTTCTAAATGCTCCGGGCTTAAGCGCCCTTAGCGTTACCGAGCCGGCTCGGGCAACGCCGCACAAAACAATCTACGCTACAAGCCTTAAGCCATAAGCTTCTTGATACGCTCCATGGCCTCAACCGTACGATTGGCATCGCCGAATGCGGTAAGGCGAATGTAGCCCTCGCCCGAAGGGCCGAAGCCGGCACCGGGGGTAGTGATGATGTTGGCCTCGGTCAGCAGCTTGTCGAAGAACTCCCAGGAGCCCATGCCCTCGGGGGTCTGGCACCAAATGTAGGGGCTGTTAACCGCGCCGAACACGGTGAAGCCCGCAGACTCCAGGCCCTCTTTAATCACCTTGGCATTGTTGCGGTAGTAGTCAAGGGTTTCCTCGATCTGAGCAGCGCCTTCCTCGGTGTAGACCGCAGCGGCACCGCGTTGGATAACGTAAGAGGCGCCGTTGAACTTGGTGGTCTGACGGCGATTCCACATGGCGTTCAGACTCTGGCCGTCGCGGACAAGATCCTTGGGAACGACGGTGTAACCGCAGCGTGCGCCCGTGAAGCCCGCTGTCTTGGAGAAGGAGCGGAACTCAATGGCGCAAGTCTTGGCGCCCTCCACCTCGAAGATGGAATGGGGCACGCCTGGCTCGGTGATGAAGCGCTCATAAGCGGCGTCGAACATGATGATCGAGCCGTTCTCATTGGCGTAATCGACCCAAGCCTTAAGCTGTTCGGCGTTAAGAACGGTGCCCGTGGGGTTGTTGGGGCTGCACAGGTAGATGACGTCGACCTTCACCTTGGGCAGCTCGGGCGAGAAGCCGTTTTCGGTCGTGGTGGGCATGTAATAAATATTAGTCCAGCCTTGAGCTTTCTCATCGTAGGTGCCCGCACGGCCAGCCATGGCGTTGGTGTCCACGTAAACGGGATACACCGGGTCGCACACGGCAATCTTGTTGTCGACGGAAAGGATGTCGCCGATGTTACCGCAGTCGGACTTGGCGCCGTCGGAAACGAAAATCTCGTCAGCGGAAATGTCGACCCCGCGAGCCGCGAAGTCGGCCTTCTGGATCGCATCGCGCAGGAAGTCGTAGCCCTGCTCAGGGCCATAGCCATAGAAGCTCTCCGCATGAGCAAGATCGTCGACCGCGCCGTGCATGGCCTCGATGACGACGGGGGCCAGAGGGCGGGTGACGTCGCCGATGCCCATCTTGATCAGGTCGGCCTCAGGGTGAGCCTCGGAGTAGGCCGCCGTGCGACGAGCAATCTCGGAGAACAGGTAGCTTCCGGGAAGCAATTGATAGTTTTCGTTGACCTTAGCCAAAAGAATCTCCTTTATATAAGTCGTAGACACGCAAAGTGCCTTCAAGCGGGTGGGCGACGCACAACTTCGCACAACAAAGCTGCACGATGCATGGCACGCTGGCCCTATACGCAGCTTCATCGCGCACAAGCTCACAGCGACCCGCGCACAGCCGAAGGCATTGGGTATTAGCCCTAGGGTAGCGAACCTTTGCCTCTTATTGCATGACGCTTAGGTAAAAATTCCCTGAAGACATTGCAGTTGCACTGCCGGTTCAAAAACGAAGCCGGGCTCAAAATGCGCATGTGCGCTTTGAGCCCGGCTTAAGAGCCTTTGTTTGCACGCCCTAAAGTTCGTTATTTGCAAAAGCGCGCCAGAAGCGCACTTCGCAAAAACCCGAACGGGAGCGGCTACACGGAGTGCCCGTGTACGGGATGCTTCTCCTCGTCGGAAAGAACGTAATCGTCGGGAACCGCCTCAAGGGCAACGGCACACACCTTGTACTCAGGGGTACGGCAAATGCGATCGAGCGCATCCTTGGTCAACCAGTTGGCGTTACCGTCCTGGAAATGGAAGGGCATCCAGGTTTGACCGGGGTTGGTTTTGCCGCTCACGCGAGCCCAGGTAAGGATGGCGCTTCTGCGGCTGCTCACCTTCACGCGACCGCCGTCGATGATGTGAAGCCTCTCGGCGTCCTCGGAATTGACCTCGATGAAGGATTTGCCGGCAATCTGGTTGATGCCTTCGGTCTTGTCGGTCATGGCGGAAGCGTTGTAGTGGTACAGGATGCGGCCGGTGGTGAGGATCAGCGGATACTCCTCGTCGGGCAGCTCGGTAGAGGGGATGTACTCGGCAACCGAATAGGTTCCCAGTCCGCGGCTGAACTTGCCCACGTGCATGATGGGCGTACCGGGATGATCTTTGTCCAAGCAAGGCCAGCAAAGGCCGCGGCCGCCGATTTCAGGGCTGTCCAAGCGCTCATGGCTGATGCCATGGAAGCTCGGAGTAAGCTCAGCGATCTCGTCCATGATCTGAGCACTGGTAAGCTGCGGCTGCGGATAACCCATGCGGTTCATCAAGTCGATGAAGATATCGGTATCAAGGCGGGTCTCGCCAGGGATGGTAACCGCTGTGCGAATGCGCTGAACGCGGCGCTCAGTATTGGAGAAGGTGCCTTCCTTTTCGGCGTAGCTGCGGCCGGGCAAAATGACGTCCGCGTACTTGGCCGTCTCGGTTAAGAAGAGCTCGTCGACCACCAGGAAGTCAAGCGACTCCAAAGCCTTAATAACATGGTTGGTGTTGGGGTCGGTGCGCACTGGGTCCTCGCCGAAGATAAACAGGCCCTTGATCTCGCCCGAGATCATCTTGGGGAAGCACTCGGTGGCATAGGTGCCCTGCCACTTGGGAATCTCGACTCCCCAATGCTTCTCGTAGCGTGCCATAACCTCTTCGTTGGCGAGCTTCTGGTAACCAGGGAACTCGGCAGGAGTTGCGCCCATGTCGCACGCGCCCTGAACGTTGTTCTGACCACGAACCGGATTAACGCCGCATCCCGGCTTGCCGAAGTTGCCGGTAAGCATGGCAAGGTTGGATAAGGACATAACGCCCTCGGTGCCACCGGAATGCTCGGTAACGCCCAGGCAGTAGACAATCGCCGCCGCATCGACAGATGCGTACAGGCGCGCTGCGGCCACCAGGTCGGCAGCGGAAATGCCGCAGATTTCGGCCACGCGCTCAGGCGTGTAGCTGGAAACCATGTCGGCGTACTCGCGGTAAACGTCGACCTCGGTTCGCGAGTTGATGAAGTCCCAATCGATAAGACCCTCGTTAATAAGAACGTTGGCGATACCGTTGGAGAAGGCAACGTTTGTGCCGGGGGTGAGCTTGATATGGATATCGGCCATTTTGGACAGCCCGATATCGCGCGGGTCAACCACGATGAGCTTGGTCCCGCGCTCAACGGCCTTGCGGATATGCATGCCAAACACCGGGTGGGCCTCTTCAGGGTTGGAGCCGACAAGCATGATGACCTTGGCGTTTTCGGCAATATCAACGATGGGGTTGGTCATCGCACCCGAGCCGAGCGTACGCGCCAAGCCTGCAACAGAGGGGCCATGGCACACACGAGCGCAGTTGTCGACGTTGTTGGTCTTGAAGGCCGTGCGCGCCATCTTCTGGAGCATGTAAATGTCTTCGTTGGCGGAGCGAGCGCAGGCGAAAGCAGCCAAGGACTGACCGCCGAATTCATCACGCAGAGCGCCCATCTTCTTGGCAACGAGGTCGAGCGCTTCGTCCCAAGTGGCCTTTTCAAACTCGCCGGTTTCCTTATTGCGGATCAAAGGCGAGGTAAGACGACGGGGCGAATGAACAAAGTCGAAGCTGGCGCTGCGGCCCTTGACGCACAGAAGGCCACGGTTCGAGGGGCCATCGGCCGCCTCGACGTCGACGATTTTATTGTCCTTAATCACCAGATAGTACTGGCAACCGGTTGCGCAGTGCGGGCAGGTGGTGAGCACCTTCTTAACTTCCCACTCGCGATATTCCTCGCGGCGCTTTTCTGTCAGCGCGCCCGTCGGGCAGGCCTGGGTGCAGTTACCACACGACTCGCAGGAGGTTGCCTTCCAATCGTCGCCGAAAGGAGCCTCGATTGAAGTGCGTGTACCCTTCTTGCCCGCAACGAGCGTATGGTTTCCGGCGCAGTTATTGCAAACGGCAACGCAACGCTGGCAATGGATGCACAGGTTGGGGTCGTATGAGATGAAAGGATTGCCGTCGAGCATAGGCTGCACGTCTTGCTTGACCCCGCCAAAAGATTCGGTGACGCCGTATTCGCGGCAAAGAGCCTGGAGCTCACAAGCGCCATTCTTCTTGCAGCTAAAGCAGTAATGCGTGCTGTCAAGATTGTGCTCGGTGAGGATGAGCGACAAGGCCGCACGGCGCGACTCGATGACGCGCTGGGAATTGGTGCTGATGACCATGCCGTCCTCGACCGGGGTGTTGCAAGCCGCAAGCAGCTCGGCGCGCCCTTCGGCCTCAACCACGCAGATGCGACAACTGCCGATCTCGTTTATGCCGGCCAGGTAGCACAGCGTGGGAATCTTCACGCCGGCCATGCGAGCGGCAGCAAGGATGGTCATGCCGACAGGGGCCTTGACCTCCTTGCCGTCGATGGAAAGCGTGCAGAAGGAAAGATTAGACATACTGATGCCTGCCATCCTGCAAGACGCCGCAACCGTAATGGTCGCAACGCAGGCAGCGCCTGGATTCCTGCATTGCCTCTTCAAGGCTCATCTCAATTTCAACACCCTCGAAATCGCGCTTGCGCTCACGGGCAGGGCGCTCGGCGATGTTGACGCGACCGTAAGCCTGACGATCGTTTGCGCGAGGCGCGGGGGCGCTCACGCCGCAATCGAGCTTGTGGTGGTAACCCAGGAACTCGTCGATATTGCGCGCCGCAACCTTGCCAGCGCCGATAGCTTTGATAACGGTGGCGGGGCCGGTCTGGCAGTCGCCGCCAACGAAGACGTTCTCAAAGCCCTCGGCCTTAAGGAACTCGTCAGCCTTGTAGGGTTTGCGGGAGGAAACGGGCATGCCGTAATGGGTAGACATGATGTCCTGGCCGACCGCGATAAGGACAATATCGGCCTCGATGCGCACCTCGGGCTTGTCGGCCTTAGCCGGCGCAGGACGACCACGCTTAACCGCGCTGATGTACTGGGGCTGAGCGATAAGCGCTGCGCAATGGCCGTTCTCATCGACCTCGATGCGCTCGGGGGCAGCAAGCGTCATCATTTCGACGCCTTCCTGCATGGCCGACTCGATCTCGGAATAAAGCGCGGTCATGTCCTCGATGCGACGGCGGTACACGCAAGTAACCTCAGATGCACCTAGGCGAACCGAAGTGCGACAGCAGTCCATGGCAACGTTGCCGCCACCGATAACAGCGACCTTCTTGCCCGTGAAGTCGGGGTACTGGTCGTCGCCGATCTTACCCAGAAGGTCAACAGCAGACATAACGCCCTCGGCCTCAACGCCGTCGAGCTTCAAGGTCTTGCCGATTTGCGCGCCAACGGCCACGTAAACGGCGTCGTGCTCGGCAATGATGCGCGCCTCGTCTTCCTTGGCGAGCTGGGTATTCATCTTAACGTCGATGTTGCCGACCGAAAGGACTGCGCGAATATCACGGTCAAGAAGCTCGCGCGGGAAACGGTAGGCAGGAATGCCGTAGCGAGTCATACCGCCCATCTTGGAGCGACCTTCATAGACAGTTACCTTATGACCCATCAGCGCAAGATAGTAAGCGCAGGTCAAGCCCGAAGGGCCAGCGCCAACGACGGCGATATGGCGGCCGGTGTCAGGCAGACGCTTGGGCACAGGGACGGTATCGGCAGGTGCCATGTCTACCGCGAAGCGTTTGATGCCACGAATGTTCACCGGGGCATCAATAAGCTGGCGACGGCAACGCACCTCGCAAGGGTGCTCGCAAACGAGCGCGCACATGGTTGGGAAGGGGTTATCCTTGCGAATGAGCTGCACGGCCTCGGCGTAGCGGCCCTCGGAAACCAGGGCGATATAGCCAGGAACGTCAACGTGCGCAGGGCAAAGAGCCTCGCAAGGAAGCTTCTGCGAAACGTCGGAGAGGCAAGAGCCTTCCTGAATGTGGCTTGCATATTCGTCGGCGAAAGAATCCAAGCCCTCAAGAACCACGTTGCCGGCCTCGTAGCCAACAGCACAGTCGGAGGAATCACGGATAACAGTAGCCAAGCTGCGGATTTTGTCGAGCGTCTCGGGGCCAGCCTTGCAATCGCGCACCTGACGCAGCATGTTAGCAAGCTGAGGGATGCCGTCACGGCAGGGAACACACTTTCCACAGGTCTGCGAGCCGCCCGTTTCCAACAGATTCAGTTGCACCGCGATGGGGCACATGCCTGGGGGCGTTGCAGAGACGCGCTTTTCGTAGCGCTCCAGGTAGTCGGTTATCTGTTTATCAGCATGAGAGCTTGGTGCGATAGATAGCTTAGCCATAAGGCCGATCCTCCTTGAACCTCTTCATCCTTGATACCCTGGCATTATCCTCGTGCGCGAATAATGCACTTTCAATCAAGAATGCCCGACACGAGCCGGGACATTCCTGAAAAGGCTATTTCTCTGTGTGTATTATGCATGCTCAGGTGCATAAACACGGGTAATCTTTTCAAACGTCGTTTAATCAAATGCCGCTCATTTGGAAAAGCCATCGGCAGAGCGCATTGATGCTGCGCAAATCCTACCTCGGCGCTGAATTCCTTGAGCTTGCTTTCTTCGACCGTTCTTTTTGATGCTTCTTTCCAACAGTCCTTCTTGCCGGTCGTTCTTCTTGCTAATCGTCCTTCTTGCCGCGTGCGAAGGCGATCCAGTAGAGCAAGCCGACCAGGATCGACCCGCCGACGATATTGCCTAGGGTGACGATTCCCAGGTTGTAGAAAATGGGCCCTAAGTCGAGCGAGCCGACGTTTGCAACACCGGCGCCGTAGCCCATGAGCTTGGCAAGCCAGCCCTCGAACAGGAAGAACATGTTGGCAACGCTATGTTCGAAGCCGCAGGCGACGAAAGCGGTGATGGGCATAACGCAGGCCACGATCTTGTCGACCAAGGTGCGCGCGCCGAAAGTCATCCACACAGCAAGGCACACAAGGAAGTTGCACATGATGGCCTTGCAGAACAAGGTAAGCGCATCAGGCGTTACCTTGGAAACCGCGGTGGCAACCATGGCGTCGCCCACGGCACCGTTGTTCATGGCCGCCATTGCCGACCCGCAAACGACGACGGCCAAAAACAGCGAGCCGACGAAGTTCCCGATCCAAACCACCACCCAGTTGCGAAGCATGCCGGAAAGCCTGATTTTCTTGCTACCCAAGCCGCATACCATCAAGCAATTGCCTGTGAACAGCTCGGAGCCACAAACGACAACTAGCATCAGGCCAACCGAGAAGCAAGAGCCGCCCATCACACGCTTGACGGCGAAGGGAAGATCAGTGTCGCCCTGAACCAAAGTAAACAAGGTTGCGCCGCAGCCGATGAACAGGCCCGCCGCTATTGCCAAAACAAACATGGTGAGCGCATTCATGCCAGCCTTACCAACAGCCAAAACCTCGGCCTTAGCCTCGATCTCAGCAGGCGCAAGGACATCCGGTTTCAGAACTTTGACCTCCGCGGCGTCTAGAGCCACAGCAATCACCTCCAGAGTTTTTCTTTTTTAAACGGATTCGGTGCGAGGTGAACCTTGCGGCATCGCAGGCAGGGCGCGCTTCATTCAAATCCCGCCGACGGCCAAAGACAGGTCCGACGCATTACTCGTTCGTGTGTGACATTTTGGGAACAAGAGATTGTTTTGCTAGTCAAAAAATCCCCAAGGGTCGAAAAAAGATAGTAAACGAGTGACATTTTGCCTGCGGTTCAAAAACTCCATGCCCCGTTTGGGTTTTTGCTCTATTTTTGCCCCATTTCCACTCGCAAAAAAAGAACGCTGCCTCAGCTAATACCCCGAATCATCCCCCACGCTCGAATCGACGTAAAAGTTAAGAAACACAAAACGAGGCCCGGCGCGGGGCCGGACCTCTCAGCTTGGCTGCAAGTTCGCACAGCCAGATATTGCTTAGACGAAAACTAGCCGAAATACCTCTTCAGCAAGCCCTGGAAAGCCTGGCCATGACGAGCCTCGTCGCGAGCCATCTCGTGAATGCTATCGTGCAGGGCGTCGAGGTTATGTTGCTTGGCAAGCTTGGCCATATCGGTCTTGGCTTTGCAGGCACCGTTTTCGGCGGCAACGCGGCGCTTCAGGTTCTCCTCAGTGGAATCGCTCACGATCTCGCCGCCGATGAACTCGGCGTAACGGGCTGCATGGCCAGCCTCCTCCCAAGCGGCGGTTTCGTAGTAGGCGCCAACTTCGGGGTAACCTTCGCGATAAGCAACGCGTGCCATTGCCAGGTACATGCCAGCCTCGGAGCACTCGCCGTTGTACTCGGCGCGCAGGAAGCTCTGCAGCTCAGCGGGAACCTCGTCAAGCATGCCAACACCGATGCGATGCTCAGAAACCCACACCAAATCCTCGCCGCCATCTTCTGCAGGAGTCTGCTTCACAAACTTGGAACCAGGCACCTTGCAAACAGGGCAAACGAAATCAGCGGGCAGCTCGTCGCCATCGAACTCTTCGACGTAACCGCAAACGGGACAAATAAACAACATAGCGATCTTCTTTTCAGTAATGATTCCTATTAAGCTCACTACCGCCATTATGCAAAAGAGCAATCAATTTGAAAAGGTTTGTTGAAAGATTTTTTAGTTAGCCGAGGTTTACGCTTTTGACGTCCAACCAAAGCTGCCACGCCTTCGAGCAAGCGTGCGCCTTTGATAAAGCTGCTTTTAATCGGGGACCCGCGCTCTAGCAGCGCAACGGGGTTAGCAGTCTAAAGGCACAAGTCGCGTCGCCAAAGAAAAGAAGAGAAGGCGCCGCCCAGCTGATAATCAATTACCCAAAACGCTCAAGCCTAATAGACGACGCCTTGCAATCATAATGCCAGGTAGATGAGAGATTTCACAGTAACTTACGGCTCAAATTCGAGCCCCAAGCGTCGCCTGATTTAAACCACAGTCAGGCTCAAAAGCCGAGCCATTTGACCTAGCAGCTCACATCGAAGACTTTGTTTCGTTGCGAAAGAAAAGCAAAACCTCAGTAGGACGAATAGCTAAAAGTACTCCGAAAACACTATTCAATAAAAATACAAGGAACCCCTCAAGATGAGGGGTTCCCTTTCGTCATTCAGCGAGGAATCATTCGTACGCCCGCAAGATACCCTGCAGGTAGTCTTGATAGGACCTTTTCAGGGAAGCAGGGTGCTCGATGGTCATATGCGTGCCGCGTTCGGCAAGCCAACCGAAAAAGGTGGGCGATTCCATCACCACCGCATGCACGCGCGCATGTTCGGCGTCTACCGGCGACACCGCAACGTCGAAGCCGAAGCGATCGATCACGGCACCCATGGCAAGCTCGTCCACGATGAAGGAAGCCGACACCGACTCACCTGTATACATACCGAACGAACGGTTGGAGTATTCCTCCAAATCGAAATTCGCAATCTGAGAATTGCGCGCAGCCTTTTCGTCCAACACCTCGATGTCCAGCATACGGTCCAGGCGATAGTTGGCGAAATCCTCGTATTTATCCGAGTAGGTAATGAGGTAATAGCAGTCGTTGACGTAAGTCAGCTGCACGGGGCTTGCCTCGTAGCGTCGGCCCTCGCGGCGCAGCACGCGCTCTTTGTTCACGTTGTAACGAAAGTACAGAAAGCTGATTTTCCGATGATTGGCCAAAGCCCGCTGAATAGCATCCAGGTTGTAGAACACCGATTCGTTTTGCATCTTGATGCGCCCCTCAACATGCAAACGATGGCTTAGATCCTCGCGCTGGCGCTTGGATGCAAGAGACTTGATGGCGCGCACCAAGCTGGCCGATTTCCCCTCCGTCAAAAAGCGCGAGCTTTGAACCGAGTCAACAAGCAAGCGCAGCTCGCCCTCCGTGAATGGCCGAGATACCAGCGCATATTGCACCGGCGACGTGCGCAAATGCTCCACCTCAAAACCGCAAGCCTCCAGCGCAGCCAGATCACGATAAATCGCCTTGCGCTCGGCGTCGATCCCCCGCTCGGCCAGAGCCTCGATGATTTGAGGCATGGTGAGGCCGCGCTCCTCGTCAGTTTGCTCGAAGAGGATCTTCAAAAGTTCCAGGAGCTTTATCTTTTGATTGTTCGTCTGCGAAGCAGCCATCTGCGCTAAAGCCTTCCTTTGCCCGACCTGCTTGACCTGCCCGACTCAACTAACAGCAAGCACAAGCTACTCGAAGATTTCAACCAGCCGAAAAACCAGGCATCCACCCGGCACGCCCTACAGCAAAGACTCCCGGACCGTTCGCAGCAGCGCCTAGCGACGACGAATATTGCCCACCACGGAAGGACCCTTTTGCAGGTAGATGATCATCACGATGACGAAAGCCAAAGTGCCGAGCGCCGTCAAAATGCCGTACGAAATCGTGTAAGTGCCCGTAAGCTCCATCAAAACGCCTGGCAACAGGTTGAACAAAAAGCCGCCCGAGTTGTAGGCAATCTGCAAGTCCTTGACCAAGCGACCGCGCTCCATGGAGGTGGACAGGTCAAGCGACCACACGCTGATGCCCACCGTACCCAAAGCAGCGCCCAAACCCAACAACACCATGCCCACGGCAGTAAGCGTCTGGTTCTGCAAACCGGCAAAACAGCAGATCAGCAATCCAGCGATCATCATGACGAAGAAGATGGCCGAGCCCATACGCGTGCCCACCGCATCGAATACGATGCCGGTTAGGAACTTGCCCATGGTAAGCGCCAGGCCCGCAACCGAAAGCATGATCGCGGAATAGAAAGCCGGGAAGCCTGAAGAGGTCATCAAAATACCCAGATAGCCGAAGCCCGCGATGCTAATAGAGCCGATGCACACCATGCCGACAAACATCGCATGATGCGCAATGGGCTTCAAGGGCCGCGTGGCGCCCATGTGAACATGAGGCTTGTCGTCCTCAAGCTCATGCGGGTTAACGTATTTTTCCAGCCCCATTTCCTCGGGGCGGTTGCGCAAAAGCAACACCACCAGCAGGCCAACCACAAGGGCTATGCCCGCCTCAACCCAGAATGAAACCGACAAAGAGAAATTCTCGATAAGCGCATGCGCAACGACGGGCATGAGCATCGAAGCCACGCCACTGCCGCAGGAGGCGATGCCCACCGCGGTGCCCACATTGCTTTCAAACCAGCGCCCAACCAGGAAGGTCATGCAAACCATGCCGCCCAAGCCGTAGCCCGCGCCAGCGACCACCGCACCTATCATGAACTGCCACAGATTTCCCGCAAAGCCGTAAATCACAAAGCCCGCGCAGGTGAGCATGCAGGCAATGGCCACGCCCAAGCGGCAGTCGAAAAATTGATACCACTTAACCACCAAAAACATGCAAATAAGCGACACCAGGGTACGGCACGCAAGCACCAAAGAACCACCTGTATCGCCCACTCCCGGCGTCGCAACGATGTAGCTTTGGTACACATTGAACGAGGTGCTGGGCAAGCCGATGTTGACGAAGATGAACAGGAAACAACAGGCGCAAACTACCCGTTCGTAGTGCTTTGCCAGTACCGCCTTCATATGGGCACTCATCTTCTTTCGCCAGACAAAAGGTGCAGATTCATCAAGCGAGTATAGCAATTAGCGTGTGCGGGCGATACATGAGACAATGCAAGCCATCTATTTATCCACAAACGAAAAAGCTGGCAGGATAAGCTGGCAACGCAACGCTAAAGCTCGGCGGCGGGCCAACGGCGCGGCGGCAGATCCACCGAGGACAGGAGCGCCCTTAATGGCAGAATTCATCTATCAAATGTACAAGGCTCGCAAGGCCCACGGCGACAAGGTGATCTTGGACGACGTGACGCTGAGCTTCTACCCTGGCGCGAAGATCGGCGTCGTGGGCCCCAACGGCATGGGCAAATCGACCCTGCTCAAAATCATGGCCGGCCTTGAGGAAGTGAGCAACGGCGACGCCAAGCTCACCCCTGGCTATTCCGTCGGCATCCTGATGCAGGAGCCGCCGCTGGAAGAAGATAAAACCGTCCTCGAAAACGTGCAGATGGCCTTTGGCGACATCCTGGCGAAGATCGATCGCTTCAACGCCATCGGCGCCGAGATGGCCGAGCCCGACGCCGACTTCGACGCCCTGATGGAAGAAATGGGCAAGCTCCAGGACGCCATCGACGCCGCCAACGGCTGGGACTTAGACAGCCAGCTTTCTCAGGCAATGGACGCGCTGCAGTGCCCCGACCCCGACATGCCCGTGAGCGTACTTTCCGGCGGCGAGCGCAGGCGCGTGGCCCTGTGCCGCCTTCTGCTTGAGGCGCCCGACCTGCTTCTTTTGGACGAGCCCACCAACCACCTGGACGCCGAATCCGTGCTGTGGCTGGAGCAATTCCTGCAAAACTACCCTGGCGCCGTGTTGGCCGTCACGCACGATCGCTACTTCCTCGACCACGTGGCCGAGTGGATCTGCGAGGTCGACCGCGGGCAGTTGTTCCCTTACAAGGGCAATTACTCCACCTATCTGGAAACCAAAGCCGCGCGCATCGAGGCGCAGGGCCAGCAGCAGGCAAAACTTGCCAAGAAGATGAAGCGCGAGCTTGAATGGGTACGCTCGAGCCCCAAGGCCCGTCAGGCCAAAAGCAAAGCGCGCCTGGCTGCCTATGAGCAAATGGAGGCCGAGGCTCGCGCTGCAAAGGACGTCGACTACTCCGAGATCCACATTCCCGTAGGCCCGCGCCTGGGCAACAAGGTGCTGGTGGCCGAGCATCTGCATAAGGAATTCGATGGGCGCGTGCTGATCGACGACCTTTCGTTCCAGCTGCCCCGCAACGGCATCGTCGGCGTTATTGGCCCCAACGGCGTCGGTAAAACCACGTTGTTCAAAACCATCGTCGGCTTGGAGCCTTTGACCTCAGGCACGCTTGAGGTGGGCGAAACGGTGAAGATCAGCTACGTCGACCAGAATCGCGAGGGCATCGACCCCGACACCAAGCTGTGGGAGGTCGTTTCGGGCGGCACCGACTTCATGATGGTAGGCGAAACCGAGGTTCCCAGCCGCGCCTACGTGGCTTCCTTCGGCTTTAAGGGCTCCGACCAGCAAAAGCCCGCAGGCGTTCTTTCCGGCGGCGAGCGCAACCGCCTAAACCTGGCGCTCACCTTGAAACAGGGCGGCAACCTGCTTCTGCTCGACGAGCCCACCAACGACCTGGACACCGAGACCTTGGCCGCCCTTGAGGAAGCGCTGCTCGAGTTCCCCGGTTGCTCGGTGGTGGTTAGCCACGACCGCTGGTTCCTCGACCGCATTGCCACGCACATCCTGGCCTGGGAAGGCACCGACGAAAACCCCGGTAACTGGTTCTGGTTCGAGGGTAACTTCGACGATTACCAGAAGAACCGCATCGAGCGCCTGGGTGCCGAGGCGGCAAAACCGCACCGCATCCATCGCAAGCTCACCCGCAACTAGCACTATCGCTTAAATTAACGAAAAAGGCCCGCGTCACGTTTCATCGTGACGCGGGCCTTTCATCATGCTACTTGTATCGAAAGAAGAGCAGGCTCACAGCTGGGAGCTTGCGTGCGAACCTAGTAGTTCTCGACATGAACCTCGAAGAAAGACTGAGGATGAGCGCAGACGGGACAAATCTCGGGAGCCTCGGTACCCACGACGATATGACCGCAGTTGCGGCACTCCCACACCTTGACCTCGGACTTCTTGAAGACCTCCTGTGCCTCGACGTTGTGCAGAAGCGCGCGATAGCGCTCCTCGTGCATCTTCTCGATAGCGGCAACGCCACGGAACTTGGCAGCAAGCTCGGGGAAGCCCTCCTCCTCGGCGGTCTTGGCGAACTCGTCGTACATGTCGGTCCACTCGAAGTTCTCGCCCTCGGCAGCGGCGGCCAGGTTCTCGGCGGTGGTGCCGATGCCATCAAGCTCCTTGAACCACATCTTGGCATGAGCCTTCTCGTTGTCGGCAGTCTTCAGGAAGAGCGCAGAGATCTGCTCCAGGCCTTCCTTCTTTGCCACGGATGCGAAATAGGTGTACTTGTTACGTGCCTGAGATTCCCCCGCAAAGGCTTCCTGCAGGTTCTTCTCGGTCTGAGTGCCAGCGTACTTGTTTGCCATAAGATGGCCTCCTTCTTGATCTACCTCCACGCTTCATCAGCGCATTTAACTTCTCTTCACTCGCTTTGCGATTCGCCGTTTTCCTTTTGGCAGTCAGGGCACAAACCTTTGAACAGGGTTTGATGGCTTACCACCTGGAAGCCCGAGGTCTTCGCAACAAGCTCATCGTAGGCTTTTTGGTATTCCAGCGGCGCATCGACCACCGAACCGCACCGAACGCACATCATGTGATAATGCGGATCGCAACGCAGGTCGAAACGATTGGCAATCGGCGCCGCCACCTGCTGAATCTCGCCATTATCGTCGAGCAAGTTGAGGTTGCGATACACCGTTGCGCGGCTGACCTTGGCATTGCGCTCATGCACATCGTGATAGATTTGCTCCGCCGTGGGATGATCGCGATGCTCGCGCACAACCTCCAAAACCAAACTTCGTTGCTTGGTATTGCGCTAAACAGGCGCATTCTCTTTGGCTGCGCCCTCTTTTCCTGCCATCGGCCACCCCCTTCATTACCTGTGCGGCAGCGTTTTCACAAGCTTTAAGCGTGAAGCCTTCGCTCGTGCACAAAAGCGCTCATGCCCACGACCGCGGCCTGCAAAATCGCAGATTAAAACAACAATGAACTTTCTTTGAGTTTACTTTAAACAGTATTCTGTATCGCTAAGAAATTAGCGCCGACTTGTGCAAACGAAAACACGCAAAGCCAGACACTACATCGAGCGCCGTGCGCAACGTCGCTTACGCGCGGCTTTGCTATACTCCAGCGAAAAACCAAGAGGATAAGCTGGCTGAAAGCCAAGATGGACAGGGAACATGGACGCTGAACAATACGAGCGCTGGTCGGCGCCTCTGCGCAATCATCCTCGCGCAAAAGCCGGCATTCTTGCCGCCAACAAAGCCCTCACCTATCTGGGCTATGCCATCTATCCCCTCTTGCTTGCTGTCCTGGCCGCGCAAGGCGACTCCTTCTTTTGGCGGGCGCTCCTCGTTCCTGCATGCTGTTTCGTCGGTGTAAGCGTTTTACGCAAAGTCGTCAATCGCGCGCGCCCCTACGAGGCGCTTAACATCGACCCCGTGATCTATAAAGACACGCACGGGAAATCCTTTCCCAGCAGGCACGCCTTCAGCATGGCGATAATAGCAATGACCTGGCTTTATTGGTGCCCTCCCGTAGGAATTGCGCTTTTGGTGCTGAGCCTGGCGATGGCGCTTGTCCGCGTGATGGGCGGCGTTCATTACCCAAGCGACGTTTGCGCAGGCATCCTGATCGCTGTCGCTTGCGGCATAATCGGGTTCTGGCTTGTTTAGCCAAACCCAACATCAAAAAGCATTGCCCTAAAACGAAGCAGAATCAAAGCCAGACAAGGCAACGGGCATAAAAAGAAAGCTGCAAGTATGAAACCGATTGCGCACATCCATACCGACTATCACCAAAAGTTCGGAATACCCCGCAATGCCGGGCTTGCCGCCGACACCCAGGGCGTCATCATCTTTGAGCCGGGGTTTGCCAACCCCGAAGCCGTCCGAGGCTTGCAAGAATTCAGCCACCTGTGGCTAATCTGGCAATTCGAAAACACCGATCGCGACCACTGGCGACCAACCGTTCGCCCTCCTCGCCTGGGAGGCTCGCGCCGCATGGGCGTCTTCGCCACGCGCTCGCCCTTCCGCCCCAACCCCCTAGGCCTTTCCTGTGTGCGCCTTGACAAGGTGGAAGTGGTCGACGGCGTGCCTTTCGTCCATGTTCTGGGCGCCGATCTACGCGACAACACGCCGATTCTTGACATCAAACCCTATTTGCCTTTCGCCGACTGCCACCCCGAAGCCAACGGTGGCTGGACCGACGACGAGCCCTGGCAACCGCTTAAGGTCGATTTCCCCGCAAGCGAGCTAGCAAAAGTTCAAGAAGAAAAACAGGCCGGGCTTATCGAGGCGCTCGCGCAAGACCCGCGTCCGCCCCTGCAAAACAACCCGGAGAAAAGCTATGCCATGGCTTTTGCGGGCTACAACATCCGCTTCACCGTGGACGAGCCGACGCTTCACGTCACCCTGGTGGAACCACTGGATAAAGGAACCTTCGGCTTCGATCTGTAAAGATCACCGAATAACCTGTACACGCGAGGCTACCTGATCTTCACACTCTTCTTGCTGCTCCAGGAGGAATAACGAAGGCAAACACATGCTTAGAAAGAGTGAGGGTTGCAGCCAATACATGAGCCCACCTGCCGTCGAGAACAACAGCCTTGCCTTATAAAAGAAAAGCTGCCCCACGTAAATAGGAGCAGCTTTAATTTGAAGCTTATTTACCAGCAAAGCAGGCCTTGACCATTCCTTCGCTAGTCGGGACCGCCTGACCCCTCATTAGCGTCAGCGTTACTTGACTTTCACCTTCACGGTAACCGTCTTACTAAAAGCCTTGAACTGGCCATCGGCCGAAGCCGCAACGTTCATCCTGACCTTGATGGAGTAGGTGCCCTTCTTGGTCTTCTTCTTGACGGTGACCTTGCCGTTGGAAGTGTTGACATTGAGTTTGCCCGAACCCGAGACCTTAGAGTAAGTCACCTTGCCCTTGCCACCAGAAACCTTGATAGCGCCTGAAACGGTCTGGGCCTTCTTCTTAACCTTAGCCTTCTTCACACTCTTAATGGCGGTGCTAACCTTGACGGACTGAGCCTTTGCGGAAAGCTTAGCAACCGCGCTCTGAGCCTGAAGAACGATGCCGCAAGTGGAGCACTTGATTTCCTCAGTTGAGCCGGCAGTCTTGTAAGTAGGAGCAACCGCAGCCTTGCTTACCACGGGAGTATGCGTATGCCTCTTAGCCTTAACGCTAAAATGCAGATAAATTTCACCGTAATAAGGAGACGCGCCCGAAAGCCTTATCCCGAAATCGCCTGCTTCGCTAGGAACGCCATCGATTTTCGTATAAGAATATTCGCCCGTATCTTCATCCTCTACGACCTTGTACCAAGAGGCGTCCACGGCATAAGCGCTGCTGGGGAGCTGGTCGCCCTCTCCGCAATACCTAATGGCCTCAGAATAGTCCTCAGATTCAAAGACCTGAGAGGTACTGGACAGAATCGAATCGCCCACATAAAGCCTAAGTTCGTTCGCTGGCTGACGAACTACGTAATCGCTCAAATCATAAGGGTCGGCCGTTTCAATGGTGATTTTTACGGGAAGGTAATAGATGCACGGCTGCCCATCCCCGTCAGTCAGGCCTTTCAAAGTGATTTTCACATAATAAATGCCTGATTCACTGACTGAGTCCTTCGCTTCTCCGCCTTCTGACTCAGTGTAAAACTGGTAATCGAAATCATATGAAGACGTCGAAAGAAGCTCTTTCGAGCCTCCCTCGCCCACATACAGATTTAAATTACCGTAATAATCCTTAAGAGAATCTATCTGGATTCCGTTGGATTCGTACGCCCCATCAAAGGTGTATTCGCTTTTATCGAGGCTAAGTGTAGCGGTGCTCCAATCGACATCTGTGAAATCGCTTAGAGCTTTACCCCCCCCCTGAAGTGTTGTCGTTGGCAAAAGACAGCGTTGGCAGTGCCAGCAGAAGGGCGCAAGCGACGAAGAATGCCGCAATACCCTTGGTAAACGCCTTAACCATGAGCGTTCTCCTTTCCCATGTTCTTTGTCGGTCAAACGATTTCCTTGCCACTTTACAGCCGAAGAAAAAACACCGATGGGCTAAAAGTAATTTCGACAAAAATTATCCTCGAGCGGGAGTTTTACCGCAAAAGAAAACGCGGCACTTTTAATCAAGTGTCGCGTTTTACATGTCAGCCAGGCCGACTTTTGCCAAGAGAGCGTTCTAGCGTGCGGCTTTGATGGCCTCTAGCAGATCGTCGTAGTTATCGAAGGCGGGGACTTGCGGGTATTCCTGCTTGATGGCCTCGGTGGTGTTGAACAAGAAACCGGTCTTGCCATTCAAGATCATGCCCAGATCATTATGGCTATCGCCCACGCAAATTGGCTCCATGCCACAGCTCTGCAGTGCTTTGATAGTGGTCAGCTTGCTTTGCTCGCAACGCATTTTGTAGTCGATGATCTTGCCCGTCTCGTCGGTTACCAGGCTATTGCAGAAGATAGTCGGGTTGCCGAGTTTGGCCATCAAAGGCGCCGCAAACTGCTCGAAAGTATCGGACACGATGATGACCGAAATTTCCTTTTCCAGGGCATCCAAGAATTCCTTGGCGCCAGGCAGCGGATCCACCTTTGCGGCAACCGCTTGAATGTCTGGCAAGGTCATGCCATGTTCCGCCAGAACCTCCAGGCGATAACGCATGAGTTTGTCGTAATCGGGCTCGTCGCGCGTGGTTTTACGCAGCTCAGGAATGCCCGCGGCATCGGCAAAAGCAATCCAGACCTCAGGCAGCAATACGCCTTCAAGATCCAAGCATGCAACGTTCATGGTGTGCTCCTTCGCTTCAGAGTTGCGGTGCCCGCTCGTGCTTGCGAGCCCGCGGCTTAGCCGACTTATGCCGCCACGCCATAGTTTCAATGGGCGAATCATACCCTAAACGAAGTTAATGCCTACCAAGTTGATAGGTTTTCGCCGCGAACGGCGCTAAATCGTGCACGGCGCATCACGCATAGCATATCTGCTGCTTCGCTTTATTTGCGACGCAAGATCAAATAGGAGTTCAGATTCCCCGTGCGTCCATCGGCCTCGAAACGAGCCTCGAGCTTAGCTAAGTCGGACAGCGCCCCTGCCAAAGAATCAAGCTCGGCTTCACCGAAGGAGTGGCAGTAACGATACACGCCCGAGGCTTTTTGCCAGCCAAGAAGATGGTCGCCCTCCTCAAGATCGTCGCTAACAAGCTCCAAATCGAATAGCGCCTGTTCGCGCAGCTGCCCTGTCTGCTCTGCCAACTTAGGGCTTTTCATGAACTGCCAAAACGAAACAGCAAGAATGCCTCCCGGCCGAAGAAGCTTAAGCATTTCGCGCAAGGCAAATTCCCGCGTTTTGCGCCCCGGCACATGATGCATGAAGCCGAAGCAGAGCACGGTGTCCGCCGATCTCCCTAGATGAATACCTAAAAGTGGTTTCCGCTCAAGAGCTTGCGTAATCACGTCGATATCTTGAAATGAGGCAAGCTGCATTTTGAAAGAATGCGCATCAAGCTGCCCAGCCGGGCAGACCGCATCGCCACAGAGGGTATCGTCAAACGAGCTGCTGTTTTGCGCATCGTCGAAAATGCCCGGTCGCGCCTGCTCGAAAAGAGCCGCCCCCAAATCAATCGCTGTAAGCTCAACCGGAAAGTTAGGTCGGGCAGCCTTAAGAAACGCCTCAAATCTTAAGTTCCCGCAGCCTAAATCCACTAAGGAAAGAGGTCTCGCCGCACCGCGCCTTGCAGCGGCGGCATGCGTCTCGGCATCGCCAAGCGCCGCAGCGACCTCTCCCCTTGTGACGCCGCACAGCTCGGCATCGCTAGACGCAGCGGTGCACGTGCTAGCCCCCGCTGCCGCAGCAAGCTCGTCCAAATAAGGCAGGCACCTTTCCCAGCCCGGCCAGGCGGATTGACGCGTCTGCGAAAACGAGCGCGCCTGCTGCACGTAGAAGCGGCTGGTGGCGGCGTTGAGTATGTCGGCGACCCTACGTTCCATGAGCCAGATTCTAAAGCAACACCCGTATAATGGCAGCCATGGACAAAGCTCTCGTGGACATACTCGACCAACTTCGCGGCGCAAACAAGCTCTCGCCTGACGAAGTTGCAAAGATCATCCGCTCGCATAATGCCGGTATCCACGACAACGCAAAACGCGCAAGCAAGAAGAAGCTTTTGCGCCACTATTTTGAAACTAAGAACTCGCGCCCCGAGCTTTGGCGCAGCTGGAATGTTGACGACGCGCTTGAGGCAAAATTCCTTCGATGCCTGCGCGCAAAACCGCGCCGAACCGCCTCGGGCGTGGCAACCATCACCGTCATCACCAAGCCCTGGCCCTGCGAAGGCAATTGCGTCTTCTGCCCCAACGACCTGCGTATGCCCAAAAGCTACGTTCATAACGAACCCGCTTGTCAACGCGCCGAGCGCAACTTCTTCGACCCGTATTTGCAAGTTACCTCACGCTTGCGGGCGCTCACTCAAATGGGGCATATCACCGATAAAGTGGAACTCATCGTTTTGGGCGGAAGCTGGACCACTTACCCCGATGCCTACCAGCGCTGGTACATAAGCCGTCTGTTCGAGGCGCTCAACGAAGCCGGACAGCCAAGCCGGGGCGCAGCAAAGGGCGGTTCAGATGCGAACCTTGCCGAGAAAAAAGCCGCCACCCTGCGCAAATGTTATGCGGACGCCGGCTTTACCACCGACGATAAAGAGCTCGATTCCTTCGTCCGAGAAGATCAGCAGAAGATCTTGCATGGTGACTCCACGTACAACCAGGCCTTCCATGCGCTCTACGATGCCGATTCTCGTTGGCAAGCACTTGCCCAAGGGCAAAGTGCTAGTTGGGAGGACGTGGAAAAACAGCAGCGCATCAACGAATTCGCGGCGCATCGCTGCGTGGGGCTCGTCGTTGAAACAAGGCCCGACGCCATCAGCGCCCAAGCGCTAAGCAACGCCCGACGCCTCGGCTGCACCAAAATCCAAATCGGCGTGCAAAGCACCTGCGAAGAAACGCTTGCGCGTAACGGACGCAGCATGTCCGCCGCTCAGCTCACCCAAGCCTTTGAGCTTTTGCGCCTGTTCGGCTTTAAAACGCATACGCACTTCATGGCGAACTTGGTAGGCGCCACGCCCGAAGACGACGCAGCGGATTACCAGATTTTCTCAAACGACCCGCGCTTCAAACCCGACGAAGTGAAGCTCTACCCCTGCGTGCTTTTGGGCGGCACCAAACTTGAAGAGCTGCAAAATCAGGGAAAATGGAGCGCTTATTCATCCCGACAGCTGCAATGGCTCATGACGCAAAACCTGATGGCGACCCAGCCCTACACCCGCGTAAGCCGCATGATCCGCGACTTCAGCGCGCAAGACATCATCCAAGGCAACCGCACCGCCAATCTGCGTCAGATCATCGAGGCTCAAGTGGCGCGCGAAAATGGCAGCATCCAAGAAATTCGTCATCGCGAAGTCGGAGGCAGCAGCTTTAGCCCGGAAGAACTTACGCTCGACGTCGTCGAATACGACACCACGGCCACCACGGAGTTCTTCTTGCAGTGGGTTACCCCGGAAAACAGAATTGCCGGCTTCCTGCGCCTTTCGCTTCCAAAAAAAGAAGCGCTCGAGCGCCACTCCCGCTCGGCAGCGAACTTGCCCACCACCGCGGACGATGTAATGATCCGCGAAGTGCATGTTTACGGCAAAGTGGAGCGCCTCCACGAAGCGCAGGAAGGCACCCAGCACCTAGGCTTGGGGCGCAAGCTTGTCGCACGTGCTTGCGAGATTGCACGCGAGCACGAACGCACACGCATCTTCGTAATCAGCGCCGTGGGCACGCGCGAATACTACCGAAAACTCGGGTTCGTCGACAACGGCCTATACCAATCGAAAGCGCTTTAGCAACGCGTTCCACCCCCTGCTCGAGCGCTGTTAAGGCTCGTTTTTTGCATGGCTAACACCACGTCCCCCTGTATCCAAGAATGAAAATCAATGCAATCAAACACCTTGATGGGCGGCTTTTTCGTATCAGATTACGGCCCGCGATTGCTACATCCGCACCAATGGACCTTGCGCTTTTGCTGAATCTTTTGTGAATACAATCTACCTCATTTATTCTATATTTGATGCAGATTAGAAAGGAGCCAGGGGTGCGACGATTCGACTACAGCACAACATCCAAACTGCTGCACAACGAGGAAACCCTGCGTTTTCTTCTTTGCTTGCGCGAATTCAAAGGAAAGCAAGTCCTCTTAAACGCAGCAAAGCCCGCCATTCTAACTTCGCTCCACGAGCAGGCTCACTTTGCTAGCACCGAAGCATCTAATCGCATCGAGGGCATCGTAACCACCAAGGCTCGCTTTAAACAGATTCTTAAAGAAAAGGCCGCCCCCAGCACGCGAAGCGAAAAAGAAATTGCCGGATATCGTGACGTTCTTGCCCTTATCCATAGCCAATATGAATATATTCAGACCACACCCGCTGTTATCTTGCAGCTTCATCGCGACCTGTTGAAATACACCAGCTACTCCTACGGCGGCTCATGGAAAGATACCGACAATCAGATTGTTGCACAGCGCGCCGACGGAACAGCCTACGTGCGCTTTAAGCCAACGCCCGCCATCGCCACACCCGATGCCGTTGCAGAGCTTTGCGAGACCTACCGTTTAGCAACAGCAAAAGAAAACTCGGACCCTCTTTTGCTTGCAATGCGCTTTGTCTTTGACTTCGTAAGCATCCACCCTTTCAACGACGGCAATGGGCGCATGAGCAGGCTGCTAACCGTACTTCTGCTAGAAAAATGCGGCTACCTGGTACCACGCTACATCAGCATCGAAGAAATCATCGGAAAGCACCTTAACCTGTACTACGAGACACTGGCGGAAAGCTCAACGGGTTGGGAAACAGGAAACAACAACGAAGCGCCCTTCATCAACTTCATGTTAGGGATTCTTTGCTGCGCTTATCGCGATCTATTCGACTGCGTAGAAGCAAGCATGCGCGCAACAAGCAAAGCACGGCGCATCGCCGAAACTTTCGAATATGCCCTCGGCAAAATCAGCAAAGACGACATTCGCAAACGCTGCCCCGACATTAGCGATTCCAGCATCGAACGCGAACTTAAACGTCTACTCGACGAAGGCGAAATTAAAAAAGTAGGCGGCGGACGAACCACCGCCTACATAAAAATTTGAAACAAAAGGTTATGCAAACAAGGCCTAATCCCAAGCGGTGGGATTTAAGCAATCGATGGGTTTGCGGCCAAGGACGGCGTCTATCGCACTTTGCATGGTACGCGTGCGCAGCTCGACGCCCGACTCCTCGGACCAATATGCGGCATGCGCGCTGAAGAGAGTATGAGGCGCGGCGAAGATAGGACGCGTGATATCGGCAGGCTCGCCTTCGAAAACATCCAAGCCCGCACCCCACAGCTCGCCACGGCACAAGACCTCGGCCAGGGCATCGGTATCGACGACGGAGCCACGCGACGTGTTCACCAACACCGCAGTGTCCTTCATCTTGGCGAAAGCTTGGGCATCGAATAGATGATGCGTATCGGGCGTGAGCGCCGTATGGATGCTAATGACGTCGGCAGTTTCGAGTAGTTCATCGAAAGTCAGGCACTCATAGCCTTCGGGCGTACGGCGCCCGGGAATCAAAGAGCGGCTCCAGCAAACCACCTTGAAGCCCAGACCTTCCGCCTTGCGCGCGCAAGCACGACCAATAGCACCCATGCCCACAACACCGAAAGTACGGCCGTAGCACTGCCCCAAGGGGCGACGGCGCGCAAAATCCCAAACGCCAGCGCGGATGTCGGCATCAAGCTCGTTGGTACGACGCAGCACGCCGAGTGCCATGGAAATAGCATGATCGGAAACAACCTCGTTAGCGTAGCCGGGAGCCGTGCACACGAACACGCCGTTGTCGGTGGCAGCGGGAACATCGATGGAGTCGTAGCCCACACCAGTGCGCGAAACCACCTTGAGCTTGGGCAGCGATTCGAAGAGTTCGCGGTCAAAATCGCCGTACGAGGTGACGATACCGTCGGCATCCTGGCAGTTGGCGATGGTGCTTTTCGCATCGCGCTCCTGGCTGAAGCCCAACTCGATGCCGGCCTCGGCTGCCATCTTCTCCTCGATATCGAATTGGGTGAAGTCCATATTCACCAAATAGATTTTCGGCATGTTCGTACCCTTCGCCTCGTTAACTTGAATTACCTCGATTTTTCCCGCCAAACGATTAGGCTACTCGCTTGCCTGCGAAAGAAAATCGCGCGTGCGCTGATGTTGAGGATTGTTGTACACCTGTTCAGCAGGGCCTTCCTCAACGATAACGCCGCGGTCCATAAATACGATACGGTCGGCAACCTCGGCGGCAAAGCGCATCTCATGCGTGACGATTACCATGGTCATCTCTTCGGCAGCCAAATCGCGAATAACCTTCAAAACCTCGCGCGTAAGCTCAGGGTCGAGCGCAGAGGTGGGCTCATCAAAGAAAAGCACCTCGGGGTTCATGGCCAATGCGCGGGCAATCGCAACGCGCTGCTTCTGGCCACCCGAAAGGTCGCAAGGAACCATGCCTTCCTTGCCCTCAAGGCCCATCTTCTTAATCAGTGCACGCGCGGTCTCTTCCGCCTCGGCCTTGGATTTACCCAAAACGTTATGCGGGGCATCGGCAACATTGCGCAACACCGTCCAATGCGGGAACAGGTTAAAATCCTGGAACACTAAGCTGAACTTGGTGCGCGCCTTGAGCATGGCCGCTTTGTCGTAAGCGGCTTGGCCCTTTTCGTTATCCTGGGCAACCACCACGTCGCTATAAGCAAGCGTACCCTTGTCCATAGTTTCAAGCAGCGTTGCGCAGCGCAAAAGCGTGGACTTGCCGCCGCCGGACGAACCGATGATAGCCACCACCTCGCCCTTGTGGACGTCGAGCGAAATACCTTTGAGCACCTCGGTTGCCCCGAAGCTTTTATGCAGGTCAGCGATATGGACAAGCACTTCGTTTTTGTTCGACATGTGTAACCCCTTGCCCTAGTCGTGGTAGTAGGAAAGCTTCTTTTCAATCTTGTTCAAAACGAACTCGACGAAAAGCGTGAAGAACCAGTAAATAAGCGCCGCCATGAAGTAAGGCGTCATGTTGGCGAGTGCTGCCGCCAAGGCCTTTGCCTGCGTGAACATCTCCATGATACCCAGGACGAAGGCGAGCGAAGTATCTTTGACAAGAGCGATGATTTCGTTACCGATGGCAGGAGCGATGCGCTTGATAACCTGAGGCAAGATGATCTTCAGGAAGCACTGAGCCTTGGTGTAGCCCAAAATCTCGGCGGCCTCGTACTGGCCGCGCGGAATCGACTGAATACCCGAACGGTAGATCTCACCGAAATAAGCGCTGTAGTTGAGGATGAAGCCGATCGCGCAAGCGACGAATTTCCAGTCGGAGCCAAGCGAAAGCCCAAACAGGTAATACGGGGCGAACATCCAGGCCATCAGCTGAAGCATCAAAGGCGTGCCGCGCAAGATGGAAATGTAGAAGCGAGCAAGAAGCGCCAAGGGCTTGAAGCTGCACATGCGCGCAAGGGCAACAAGAACGCCCAAAGGCAAGGCGCCCACCAGCGTGATCACGAAGATCTGCAGGGTCATCCCAAAGCCCGAAAGCAATGCGGTGAACATCGCGGTTAATTCCATAACGACTCCTTGTTCATTCTTCTTCACGGTCGCGCCAGAAGGCGCACATCCTGCGCACCCGCTCCACTTGCGCCCGAAGACCTTGCCTGAAGGCCAACGGTTGGCGGCGCTCACAACTCTTTATCAGGCTCAAAGCAGGCCGAAACCAAGCTCCGAAAAGCAAAGCCTTAAACACGCAAAAGGGTGGGCAAGGAAACCCTTGCCCACCGGTTACAAGCGAAACTCGCTACCGGGACTCACCCGGCAAAGCACGAAGCGTACGCATCAAGAGCAGATTTAGTCCTGCTCAAGACACCAGTTGGCATAATCCATGCCCTGGTCGGCGTACTTCTCGCAAAGCTCCTTGACCTTGCCCTCCTTATCGAGCTCCTTCAGGGCATCGGTGACCTTGTCGGCCATTTCCTGATTGTCCTTGGCGAAGCCGACGGCGTAATGCTCGGAGCTCAGGCTCTCGTCAAGCTGAGCGTACTTGTCGGGGTTGGCGGCAATCTGATAAGCAGCGATGGAGAGGTCGCAGGCAACGGCATCAACAGCGCCAGACTCAAGCTGCATGAAAGCGTTGTTGTAATCGCTGATGGTCTCAAGCTTCTTGAACTTGTCGGCCAGGCTCTTCTGGTCGCCCTCAAGAACGTCGAGCGCAGCAGAATCCTTCTGGGTGATGACGTTCTTGCCCTTGAGGTCGGAAAGCTTCTTGATGTCGGAATCGGCGCGAACAACCACTACCTGCTTGTTCTGCATGTAAAGGCCGGAGAATGCGTAATTGTCCTCGCGACCCTCGTAAGTGAAGCCGTTCCAGATGCAGGTAATGTCGCCGGAGCCAAGCAGAGCATCCTTGGAGTCCCAGTCGATCGGGGAAACCTCGAGTTCCCAGCCATTCTTCTCGCAAACGGCGCTTGCGAGATCAAGGTCGAAGCCGGTGTACTTGTTGCCGTCGGAGGCCTGATAGCCATCGCCGTCGTCGGTTACCAGGTAACCGTAGGGAGGATATGCCGCATCAAAACCAACAACGAGCTTTTCCTTGGAACTAGAGCTGCTAGAGCCGCAGCCGGCCAGCATGACTGCCGAAAACGCCAGCATCAAGCAAGCTGCCGCAACGGCGAAAATCTTCTTCTTCATCAATGCCCCTTTGATTGGGATTATCTCTTGCCACTCCAGCACTCCATTGCGCTAAAGCGATTGTGCGATTATAGCACGCGCTTTATTTCAAGTTCGCTACACAAACCGAAGAAGAGGGCCAACGGCAAAGCGCCCGAAGCAGCAAAGAAGGCCGGCGCGCATCATGTGAAGCGTGCCGGCCTTTGTGAAAGCCGTATATGAAACCGAGCTACTCAACCGCTACCGAGTTGCCGCTTTATCGCAGCGATGGGGCGGCCATGAACGCCCTGGCCGAAGCGCCCTCCCCTATGCGCGGGTGTTGATTTCCTCAAGCAGGTCGCGGGCGAACTCGTCGAAATCCATGCCGTAGCTGGTCTTGTCGGTGGAACGGTAGCGGACCGAAATCGTACCGGCCTCGGCTTCCTTCTCGCCCAAGACAAGCATGTAGGGCACGCGGTCGATCTGGCGAGCCTCACGAATCTTGTAGCCGATGGTCTCGTCGCGATGGTCAATCTCCACACGAACACCCATGTCGAAGAGCTTCTCGTAAACGCCCTCGGCGTAGTCCTTAGCCTTCTCGGAAACGGGAAGAACCTTAACCTGAACAGGGGCAAGCCAAGTGGGGTACTTGCCGGCGAAATGCTCGGTCAGAATGCCGATGAAGCGCTCGATGGAGCCAAAGCACACGCGGTGAATCATGATGGGGCGCTTGCGCTCGCCGTCGGCATCGATGTAACCCAGGTCGAAGTTGATGGGCATCTGGAAGTCAAGCTGGATGGTGCCGCACTGCCAGGTTCGGCCAAGGCAATCACGCAGGTGGAAGTCGATCTTGGGGCCATAGAAAGCGCCGTCGCCTTCGTTGACGATGTAATCGAGGCCCATATTGGTAAGGGCTGCCACCAAGCCGTTGGTTGCAGCTTCCCAATCCTCGTCGGAACCCATGGAGTCCTCGGGGCGCGTGGAAAGCTCGATGAAGTACTCGAAGCCGAACTTGGAGTACACCGAATCAATCAGGTTGACAACACCCGTGATCTCGTCGGCGATCTGATCGGGCGTCATGAAGATATGAGCATCGTCCTGCGTGAAGCAACGAACGCGGAACAAGCCGTTCAGCGCGCCACGCATCTCGTGCCTATGGACAAGGCCCAGCTCACCGACGCGCATCGGCAACTCACGATAGCTGTGGGGCTTGGAAGCGTAAACCAGAACGCCGCCGGGGCAGTTCATGGGCTTGATGCAGAAGTCCTCGTCGTCGATCTTCGTGGAGTACATGTTGTCCTTGTAGTGATCCCAGTGACCGCTGGTCTCCCACAGGTGACGGTTCATGATCAAAGGCGTTTTGACCTCGACGTAGCCGGCCTTGCGATGAATCTCGTGCCAGTAATCGAGCAGCGCGTTGTAAACCTCCATGCCGCGAGGCAGGAAGAAGGGGAAGCCGGGAGCCTCGTCGCGCAGCATGAAAAGGTCCATCTCGCGGCCGATCTTGCGGTGATCGCGCTTCTTGGCCTCCTCGAGCATAACCAGATACTCGTCAAGCTCGGCCTGGTTGTGGAATGCGGTGCCGTTGATGCGCACAAGCATCTTGTTGTTGGCGTCGTTTTTCCAGTAAGCGCCCGAAACGCTGGTGAGCTTGAAGGCCTTCAGCGCCTTGGTGTAGCGCAGATGCGGGCCGGTGCACATGTCAACGTACTCGCCCTGCGTGAAGAAGCTGATCTCGGCGTCGGCGGGAAGGTCGTCGATATGCTCGACCTTGTACTTCTCGCCGCGCTCCTTCATGAAGGCGATGGCCTCTTCACGAGGAAGAATGGAAGGACGAATAGGAAGATTTTCCTTCACGATCTTCTTCATCTCGGCTTCGATGGCTTCAAGCTCTTCCTCGGCAATCGTGCGATCGCCCAGGTCGATGTCATAGTGGAAGCCCTTCTCGGTGGCGGGGCCATAGCCAAACATCGCCTCAGGGTACAGGCGCTTGACGGCCTGAGCCAGGATGTGCGCAGCTGTATGGCGAATGACCTCGAGTTCCTGTTCTTCAGGGCATTCGGTTACTTCGCCATCCTTATGGATAATCTTCATCGCTGCGCGCTCCTTCCGGCAGAGTAAGAAATATACGAACCCACACTATACCACCGCGAACAAAGGCCCGCGATGCAAGCACAGGAAACTACGAAACCAGGTTTTCGGGAGCGCCCGCCAAATAGGATTCGACGTTGTTCGCGATAATGACGGCGCGCTTTTCGAAAGCCTGATAGCTTGCGAAGGCGATATGCGGGGTTGCCACCACGTTCTTCGCAGAGAGAAGTGGATGCTCGGCGGCGATGGGCGGCTCGGTCTCGAAAACGTCGATGCCGGCACCGGCCAGGCGACCTTCGTTCAGGGCATCGGCCAAGGCCTGGGAGTCGACGATGGGACCACGTGCGCAGTTGATGAAATAGGCACTCGGCTTGCAGAGCTTCAGCTGCTCCGCGCCGATCATGCCGATGGTCTGGGCGTTTTGAGGGACATGCACGCTGATGATGTCGGAGGTGCTCAAGAGCTCCTCGAGGCTGAGCATCTGCACACCCGGAAGCTCCTTGGGGCTGCGATTGCAAGCTACGACCTCGCAGTCGAAGGCCTGCGCAATCTTCGCCACGCGCGAGCCAATAGCGCCCAGGCCAATGATGCCGAAGCGCTTGCCCTCAAGCTCGGGGCCCACCAAACCGGCCTTGGTGCCACCTGCGCGGACGGCCTGGTCGCACGGCAGGACGTTGCGCATCAAATCGATGGCCAAGGCAAACACCAGCTCGGCAACAGCAGTGGTGGAATAGCCCGCGCAATTGGCAACCTTGATGCCCTGGGCGCGGCAATAGTCCATATCGATGTGATCGTAACCGGTGAAGGCGACGCAGATGTATTTGAGATTGGGGTTGGCCTGCATGACGGATGCGGGGTATTTGATGTTGGAGACGACCACGATATCAGCATCGGCGCTGCGCTCGATAAGGCTAGCTTCGTCTTCCTTGCGATCCTCGTGGGTAACAATCTCCACGTCCTCGCCTGTCGCCTTGAAGTTGGCACAGGCGCGGACCAGCAAGGCCTCAAGGTCGGCATTCGGGATTCCCAAGGGTTCGACAACGGAGATTTTCATGCTCGCTCCTTCATATAAAAGCAAAAGGGTTTGAAGATGGCTTCGCGCTTGGGCCCACTAACAGATGCCGTGCCATCAAGGCTGTCGCCCGAGGCTATCCGTTTGGAGTGCCCGGCGCGAAAATCGCACATCGAGCCTAGCATCCGAGCATGCAGGAACTAAGCTAGCCCAGGGCAGGCGGCGCCTCTGACACGCTATGCGCCTGAAGAGGATGTAAGCGCCCGGCCAACAGCGCCGCTCACGGCGGGCGAACGGCGGAAGGCGCTAAAAAACTAGACGCGCTGAAACAAACAGGGACGCGCCATAAAATGAAGCGACGGACCGCAAACCAAGAACGCCCCGGCGTCAAAGGTATCGTGGGACAGCCGCCCCAAGCTATTTCAGGGTGCGCACGTAGCCGAGCGTGCTTTGAAGAACGCGCTCTTTCGCAATACCCGCCAAACGCATCTTATGGGCATAGGCAAGCGCCTCGGAAAACTGAGGCCCGGGCTTCAGACCGGCTTTAATCAAATCCTCGCCGGTCACATGGGGGCGCGCCATCAGCTCGCGATAGTCCGCCAGACGCCCGCGCAGGGCTTCCTCCGTTTTTGAGTAAGCTTCCGCGGAGGTTCCCCCACAGCCCAGATAATCCGACTTCGCAATAAGAAGAAGGTCCTCGGGCGAAACCGAGGAATCAAACAGACGGTTGAAGGACTTCGCTTTCTTGGCGCATCCGACGATAGCATTGGGGCGCATATGCAGCTTGACCATGCTCTCAACGTAGGTGGCAAGCTTCCGCTCGGCAGTTAGGCGGCGAATGAAAACGTGGGCCACTGCGACTCCTTCGTTTTCGTGGCCGAAGGCACGCCAGCGTCCATCGATCAGCTCGGTTGTGGCAGGCTTGCCGAAATCGTGGGCAAGCGCGGCGAGCATGAAGGCCAAAGGCCAGGTAGCCTGGTCGCGCGACTTGACAGCCTGGTCGATCACGCACATGGTATGTGCCCACACGTCACCCTCGGGATGATATTGCGGCGGTTGCTGAACGCCGACCAAAGCCGCGACCTCGGGAAACCATGTGTCAAGCTGTTCCATTTCACGCAAGGTCTCGAAAAACAGGGACGGGCGCTCTGCTTTAAGCAGGGCTTTTTCGAGCTCCCCCATCACGCGCTCCTTCGAAAGCGCGGTCAAATCCATCGTGCTGCACAAAGAAATGGTCTCGGGCGCAAGCTTAAACTCAAAACGTGCCGCGAACTGGGCCGCGCGCAAAACGCGCAAGGGGTCTTCGGCAAAGCTAGCTTCGCTCACATGACGCAAAATACCCGCCTGAAGATCGGCTACACCGTTGAAGTGGTCGATCACCTCGCCGGTTAGCACGTCCTCCATCAGGGCGTTAATGGTGAAATCGCGCCTGATGGCCGCCTCGTAAGTACCGATGAAAGGATCGACGTCAACCTCGAAATCCGTATGATGCACGCCTATTGCACGCTCGCGCCGAGGCTGCGCGATGTCCAGGCCATAGCCGTCGAGCGCCAAAATGCCGAAGCTCGCACCGCGCTCGGAGCAATGGCCAAGCCCTTCAAGCAGCTCACGTAAACAGGCGGGCTCGATCCCGTGAACCTCCAGGTCAAGGTCCTTGGCTTGAATGCCCATAAGCTTGTCGCGCACGCAGCCACCCACGAAAAAGGTGCGACCTCCCCGTTCGTCAACCAAACGCGCGATGGTGCGCGCCATCGCAAGATCCCTCTGCAGCGCTGCTGCGGCCTCAAGCTTCGCCGATTCCTTGCGCGAGTTTGCGGGGTCGGCGTCCTTCGACGCCGCCGAACCGCCGCAAACTAAAACATGGCCCTCACAAGTCGCCGGCGAAAACTCAGAGGTTTCTTTGCTTGGTTTCTTGCGCGCCATTAGCGCTCCATCCATTGCAGGGCGGCTGGCAGGGCACGGCCTGTTGCCTCTTCGTACAAATTTGCCGTGCGCAGAAGGCTCGCCTCCCACTCGTCGCAGCTCTTGGCGGCAATGCGCGCGTCGGGAATAGGAGCTTCACCGGCAAAGAGCGCAGAATCCCAGGGCGCCGTATCGATGCTTCCCGGCGCGTCAGTCTCTAGAAGAATGCGCTCGGGGGGTATTGCGTTGACGTAAGCGCGTCCCTTCTTAGAGCGAAGCATGCGCTCGCCCACGCTGAAGAAACAGCCGAGCGAGATCGCCCGCTGAAGTTCATCGCTTGTGCCGGTGAACCAATGGAAAACGCAAACATTGCTGCCGGTGGCGTCCCAGCGCTCAAGAACATCGAGCACTGCGGCCGCCGATTTCACGGCATGAATGCTGACAACGCGCTGATAACGCTCGGTTGCCGGTGGGCACGCCAGAGGCTGCACGCAGGCTTCAATAATGCGATCGAAAGCATCCAGCTGGTCTTGGGCACTTTCCTTGCGCGGGCCCATGAAATCCAGACCTACCTCGCCGATGAACGGGGCCTCGGGGGCAAGCCGCTCGAACAAAAGCAAGTCGGCCGGCTGCAACACACCGGCGGCCACCCACCAGGGATGAAAGCCTAAGGCAGGTTTTATCCAAGGATTGCCGGGAAAGCGCATCCTTAGCTTCATGAAGCCATAGGGGCTGATGGAATTTGCGAGCAGTTTGCGCTCAAGTTCAGCCGCGCGCAGGGCAATTTCGGGAGCGCCCTCCATGAAGTCCAAGTGAATATGTGAGTCAAGGAACGACTGCATAGCAATCCTTTGGTCGGTCAATGCGAACCATTATCCATGCAAACCCGCTGAAAGAGCAAAAGCCAAGACGGCCGCCTAAGAGCCTAGCCGCGCAACTTGGCCTGGCGCTCACGCCAGTCGGGCATGACCTTGTCCATGAGTCCCCAGAACTTCGGCCCATGATTGGCCTGCAGAAGATGGCACAGCTCATGCACCACCACATATTCAAGACACTCCGGCGGGTAAAGAGCCAAGCGGATGTTGATGCACACGCGCCCCGTAGAAGGCTGGCAACTCCCCCACTTGCTCGTCATATTGCGGTACGCAAGCGTGCCCGCCTTCACCCCAAGAATCTGCTCCCATTCCGCAACCAAAGGCGGGACGCACGCCTTAACAACGGAGCGCCAGGATTCAATCTCTTTCTTGCTCGCATGGGCGGCAATATACGAAGGCGACCCTATGCGCTCCGCGCGATGCCGAGCAATCCAATCACGCTTCTCGTGCACGTAGGAAAGCATTTCCTCATTGGAAATATGCGGCGCTGCGGAAACCACGCAAACACCGGCGTCGTCCACCTTGATGCGAATCGTTTTCATTCCAGAACGATGAACCACCCGCACCGGGATTCCATCGACCTGGGTCTCGAGCAAAGAAGGCAACAGGCACCTTCCCTAGAGCGCTTTTATCTCAACTCCGGCGTCGGCCAGCGCTGCACGGATCTTCTTCACGAAGGCCAAGGCCTTGGGGCCATCGCCGTGCACGCAGATGGTGTCGAAGTCGACCGCGACCTCGGTGCCGTCGACAGCCACAACCTTGCCCGACTTCACTGCGGCAACCGTGCGGCTTACCGCCTGGTCTTCGTCGGTGATCACTGCATTCTCCTGGCTACGAGGGACAAGGGCGCCCTCACTCGTGTAGTTGCGATCGGCAAAGAACTCGCCTGCGCAACGTAGGCCCTGCGCCCGACCGGCGTCGATGAGTTTGCTTCCCGCCAGGCCCACAAGCACCAAATTGGGGTCGGCATCATAAACGGCACGCGCGATAGCCGCAGCTAGCTCTTCGTCTTTAGCGGCGCTGTTGTAGAGCTGGCCATGAGGCTTCACGTGATGAAGCGCCACGCCCTGCGCCTTGCAAAAGCCCGACAGAGCAGCCACCTGGTACAGAACGAAAGCGTAGGCCTCATCAGGGGAAAGCGCCATGTTGCGGCGCCCGAAACCCTGCAGGTCGGGGTAACCCGGGTGCGCGCCGATGGCCACGCCCGAGGCTGCTGCCAAAAAAACCGTGCGCGCCATGACCACGGGGTCGCCTGCGTGCATGCCGCAAGCGACGTTTGCGCTGGTGATTAGAGGGATTACCTGGTCATCCAGGCCCAGAGTATAGCGACCGAAGCTCTCGCCCAGGTCGCAGTTAAGATCGATCTTGGCCATAAGGGCTTCCTAACCGCGCAGATTGACGTTCTTGGTATCGGTGATGAGCATGTGGCCCGGCGCATGGGTGATCGCGAACTCAGGCTTGACGTTCATCACGATGGACTGCGGGGTCACGCCGCAAGCCCAAAACACCGGCGTCTCACCGGGATAAATGTCCACCGGATCGCCGAAATCGGGCTTCATGATGTCGTCGATGCCGATCAGTGAAGGGTCGCCGATGTGCACCGGAGCACCGTGCACCGAAGGAATAGCACCCGAAAGCTGCACTGCAGGGACGATCTGCTCAGGGGGCAAGGGGCGCATGGAAACCACCATGTTGCCGCTCATCATGCCCGCAGGTTTACAAGCGATGTTGGTCAGGTACATGGGCACGTTGCGTCCCATGGTGTTGTGGCGCATCTCGATGCCGGCCTCGATCAAGTCGGACTCGAAACTAAAGCTGCAGCCGATGACGAAGGAAACCAGGTCGTCGCGCCAGTAGTCGGAAATGTCGGTTACTTCCTCAGTCATGACGCCATTGCGATAGATGCGGTAACGAGGGAAGTCGGTGGCAATGTCGCAGTCAGTGGCGCAGATGTTGGCCTCGCGCGAACCGACTTCAGTTACCTCGAGCAAAGGGCAGGGCTTGGGGTTGCGCTGAGCGAACAGAAGGAAGTCATAGGCCTGCTCGCGCGGCAGGACGATAAGGTTCGCCTGGGCATAACCGGGGCACAAGCCGCTCGTGGGAGCGCTGTACTTGCCTTCGCGGATGAGCTTGCGCGCCTCCAAGGGGCTCGCAGTGAGCATCTGCTGCCATACGGCGTCGTCGACGCCCTGGGGCTTTGCGGGAACCTGGTTCATTTCTTTCCTCCTAGTTAAAACCGCGCTTTTGCCGCGATCGTGTTGCTTTTACAAAGAAGCCAACTGCTGCTTCACGTCGGCGGGAACGTGCCTTTCAAGCGTCTCGGCGCGAACAAGATCTTGAGCCTGCTCAACCGAAATTTCCTTGAAGCGAATCTTCGTGCCGGGCTTGCATTGCACCAACTTGGGGATGTCGACACTGGCCACGGTGGCGATCTTCGCGTAACCGCCCGTCGTCTGGCGGTCGGCCAACATGATGATGGGTTTGCCGTGGTTGGGAATCTGCACCGCGCCAAGAGCAATACCATCGGAAATGATGTCGGAGCCGTTGACGGTGCCCACCTCGGGCCCCTCCAGGCGCGCGCCCATGCGATCGGATTGCGCCGTCATCTCGAACTCCCCGCCAAGGAAGGCATCGATGCCCGCCTGCGTGAAAAGCTCGGTTTGCGGGCCCATAATCACACGGACCTCGACCACGGGCTTGCCGAACTGGTAGAACTCGTCGTCGGATCCGAAGTCGCGAGCCGCAATGCCAGGCTTGTATCCGGGAATTTGGTCGAAGGCCCACAGAAGGTCGTCCTTTTTCAGGGCGCGACCCTCATGACCGCCGATGCCAACTTTCATGTTGGTGGAACGGCTACCCATGACCACAGGGACATTGAAGCCGCCCATGACCGCAAGGTATCCGTACATACCCTTCCTTGCTTGCCCAAGGGCAAGCGTCTGGCCGGAGCGCACCGGGATAGTGCGGTTCATGGCGATAGGTGCGCCATCAAGCGTGGCCCCAAAGTCGCCGCCCGTAAGCGCAAAGAAGCTGTCGCGCGTGAAAAGAAGGGTGGGACCCATCATGCAAAACTCGAGAACCGCAGCGTCCTCGGGGTTGCCCAAAAGAGCGTTTGCGCGCCGACGGGCGCGCTGGTCCATGGCGCCCGAAGGCGAAAAACCGCTGCCCAAGTAACCCCAGCGACCCTCGTCCTGGATGGTTGCCATAATGCCCGGCTTGGAAACGTACAGGGCCATTTAGCTCACCGGCCCTTCTTCGATAACGGTGCAGCGATACGTGCCGGCCTCGATTTCAGCGGCGATGCGATCGTACTCGCTGCGCGTGATGGAGACGAAGCGAAGATAATCACCCGCTGCATACAAAATGGGCTCATCGCGATCGGCATCGTAGGGGCGCAAGGGCGTGCGCCCGATAAGCTGCCAACCGCCAGGGCTCGCCAGCGGGTAGATGCCCGTCTGGGCGCCGCCGATGCCAACGCTGCCTGCGGGAATGCTTGTTCGTGGAACGTCCAGACGTGGCGTATGCAAGCGCTCGTCCAAGCCGCCCAAATAGGCGAAACCAGGCAGGAAGCCCAGCATATTGATTAAGTAATCGTGACCGGAATGGAGCTCGATGACTTCTTGCTCGCTTAGGCCCGAATGCGCCATAACGGTACCGATATCCTCGCCAAATTCGTCGCCGTAGCACACGGGAATCTCGAAGATACGACGTGTGCCCTCCTCGCCCAAGCTGAGCGATTCAAGCTGCTTTGAAATTTGGGAAACAAGCAAGGCATGGCCAATTTGCACCGGGTCGTAGCACACCATCACCGAGCAAAACGTGGGGACCAGCTCTTTGACGCCGGGAATGTTTGCCTTGTCGATGGCATCAACCGCCGCACGTACGAGCTTGCTCGCCTCGTCGGAAATGGAATCCGACAACACCACGTTGATGGCCGAATCGCCCGAGGTCGTGATCTTGAAGGCCACGCAAGAGCCCCTTTCATACCGAATTGAGATTCGTTTCATGGCCTGCATGCCCTATAACTAAAACACGGTTGCAAGCCATCCTTATTCTAAGAAACGATGCATTCCTTTTGTTTCACATAGGGAAAAAGGTTGCTTGTTTGCGTTCAGCGGGCACGGCGCGAAAAGGGCCAAGTGCGCCTTAACCCCACTTCTGCACGTACTCCATCAAGGCATCCCAATCGCGGCGAATCTGGTCGTAACCTGCCTGGAAGTTCTCCTTCAGCAGATGCACATCGCGCTCCGTACCCGAAAGAGTCAGGTCGTCGCAGTAGAAAACGTAGGCACGACCATCCTTCTCCCACTCGTCGAGCAGATCGCAGGATGCGTTGTAGCGCTCCGAGCGGCTAAGGGCCGCCTGGCGCATCGCAGGGTAATCGCGGAAGAAGGCGCGCGCCCATTCGTTGTGATCGTCCTTGCGATAGCCGCGCTTGCGCGTGCGCACAACCACCACATGTTCGAAGCCGTCCGCCTCGATCTTGGCCAAGGGCAAGCCGCCACCCGTGGCAAATCCGCCGTCGTAGCATACGTGCCCGTCGATCACGGGGGCGGGCATGAACATCGGCAAGGTTGAAGAAGCGCGCACCATCACCGTCAGGCGATCGAGCGAGCTCATATCTTCCTTGGTGAAGTACAGGTCTTCGCCGGTGTCGCGGTCGATGGCGGGCACGCAGCACTGCGCCGGATTTTGCCTAAAGGTGGCAAAATCGAAAGGAATCACACCGTCGGGCTTACCCGCCTGCTGATAGATGTACTCGGCGTTGAAAGCGCCTTTGCCGCGCAGGAAAGTGCCCAGGCTTCCCGTGCGCGGGTCGTCCATAAACTCCGTGAAGGAAACCGAGGTGCGCCAGGCGTCGCGCGACAGGTAGTTAACCAAGTTGCTTGAACCCGCCGAAACGCCGTACACCTGATTGAAGAAGACGCCTTGCTCAAGCAAGTAGGTAGCAACGGCGCTGGTGTAGGCACCGCGCATCGAGCCGCCCTCGAACAAGAGCGCAGTGTTGAACACGTTGCTTTTCAGGGCAGATGCTTGAGGAGGGGCTGCCTGGGCGGAAGGAGCCGCATCTGTGCCAAAAGCGAGCTTGGCGGGCTGCTGCGCAACGGAGGCTTGCGACCCCAGGTTCCGCACGGTGACGGCCGATCCCGCCACGGCGGCAGACCGCTCCTCCCGATCTTGCGCAGGGACCGCTGGTGCGGATGTCCCTCGCTTAGCGGCGGGCCCCGCAGCTGGCGCCGCTTTCTTCTTCCAGCTGCCCGAGACACGCGAGTTCAGAGGCGCCGTCTTCACGCGAACGACGTTGCCGGCGTGCAAGCTCGCACGAACTAGTTTCTTTAACTTGGATACGCTGCCTGGAGCAGCAGTTTTGATCTTATTCATAATCAAGAGGATACGCCTGCAACTCTGTTTGTGCGCGAGGCCCCTGCCCAAATTTCATCAAGGCTCCACCAGCCCACGCCCAAGCGTCACCGCGTCCCGCGATAAGCTGCCGGGGCCAACGTTTCACCAGCGTTGCCGCTGAAAACCGCCATCGACGTCGCACGAAACCCATCTGCTAGTATGTCTTTTACGGAACACAAAAAATCAGGGCGTCAAACATCGCAAGCGCCCCGCCAAGGCAAACCGAAACTCAACTACACCCAAGCCTTAAGGATCACCATGAATTTCCTTGCATCCCACAAACGATCCCTTGCCATCGCAGGCATTGCGCTGGTGCTTGTCGCCGCGCTTGCCTCCCTGCCCTTCTGCTTGAACGCGGGCAGCAGCCAGGGAAACTCCTCGAACAGCGCCCCCAGCGTAACGGCCAGCGCAAATACCGCTGAGGCCAAAGCATCCAGCAAGGCTCTGAGCGTTGGCAAAACCTACAAGTACGACCTCAACGGCGACAAAAAGAAAGAATCGCTCGTAATCAAAAGCCTCAACTACTCCAAGGGCGACTCGGGCTATTCGAAGCTTGGCATTTACGTAAACGGCAAGCTCACCTGGTCAAAGTCAAAATCGACGCAATTTTTCTCCTCCGTTTCGGCGCGCCTGATCACGCTTAAAAACGGCAAGCGCTACGTTTGGGTGAAGGCAGCCGACCAAGACGGGGTCTGCTTCTCCAACTACCTGCTGCGCCTTTCCGGCAAGAAGTTCAAAGCCTACAACCTTATGCTTTCCAGTACCTACGGCGTTGACCGCGGAACCTCGTTCGTCAAGGTCAGCGGCAATACCATCACGATGAAGCACAAGTACGACACCGCTACCACGGGCATCACGAGCTTCAAGTTCAGCTACAAATACACCAAGGGTAAACTGAAGCGCGCAAGCAGCACGGCCAGTATTTCCTACAAGGCGTACAGCAGCTACACCAATTACAGCGGCAACACCGTTTGGCTGCGCCATGGTGTGAAGCTAACCGCCTACACCAACACCAAATTCAAGAAAAAGGCCTTCACCGTTTCCGCAAAGAGCGCCTTCAAGGCAAGCAAGATCGTCGTTTCGGGCAGCAAGGTCTACTTCAAGATCAGCAACGGCAAAAAGTGGGGTTGGATCAAGGCATCCACCAGCTACTCCAGCCTCAACGCCCGCTACGCCTAAAGGCGCGCTGGTGGGCTTGCGCCCAAAACCGGCCGCAGCATCCAAACTGGCGCATCCGATTCTATATGGCAGCGCTGTTAGTCTCCGCGTTTCATACCAATGCAACAGAAAGGGCCGGCGCTTGCCGGCCCTAACCATTTCCCTGGCAAATTTGCAAACTCTTAGAGAGAGGCGACCTTGCGGGCTGTGCTTAGCAGCTGGTAGTCGTGATCGCTCCAAGATTGAAGGTCGCAGGCATGCACGGCCTCGCGGCAAAGGTCCAAAAACGCAGTTGCGCTTTCAAGGAAACACCCGCGCGCGTACTCACCCGTGCCAAGTGCAGCCGTTTTTCCATCGGCGTAAAGAGTCCACCTATCAGGATTGCGATCGTCGTCGCCCTCAAGCGCAAGCTGCAGAACGTGCGCGGTGCCGGCTTCGGCAAGCTCAGCTTCGAGCAGGCAAACCGAATAGCGCATCTGATGGCCCAGGTTGTCCTTGGCCATGCCCGACACAAACCCATGAGGGACATCGAGCAAATGCAAGCGCTTGGGAGCGACGCTCAAGTTGAGGAAGTTCTTGCTGGTGGAGTTGCTGGAACGCAGAGAAGTATTGCCCATGATAGGCTCCTTTCATCGATGTTGGCATTGCCACCATTGCCTATTGGCTGGTTGGCGCCGGGATCATCGAGCCAACTCTCTACCCCGACTCTGGATAAAATTCGCCTGCCTATTAGCAGGTACATTTAACTTAACACGGATTGCGAGGCGAGCACCCCAACACCACAACATGAACACAAGGCAGGAAAAACCAAACACGAAAAAGCGGGTCTACGGACGATTTCCTGGACACGCAAGGGCACTAAAGAAAACCCACTGTGCACAGCGAAGAATCTGAAAAAGAGCTTCTCTACAGGTTCAGTCCCACAACCGTCTAATCAAAGTCTTACCTGTTTGAAATTGAAAAGAGGAAAGGGGTTTGGCCCTTTCCTCTTTGGTTCTTGCTATTTCAGCATCCTATGCTTACCGAAGCTCGTGGCTGCCACGAGCAAAACCCGACCTACGAGCAAAACCTCGACGGATCAAGATTGCACCGCAGATGAGCGCACCCAAGAAGGCGAAGCTTAAAACTAGGCCTGAAGCATCACCGGTGTGCGGAGTTTCGTTGCTCGAATTGGAATCCGATTCACTCTCAGCGTCTTCGGAATCAGACGTGCCGGAAGAACCGTCGCCATCGCTATCAGGGTTTACCGCATCGCCATCGGAGCCGCCCTTGTCGCCATCTTGAGAATCTTGCTTCCACTTAGCATAGATGGTCGCGTCTGCCGTAACAGGTGCAGCAAAATCGTACTCGGCAGTAAGCGCTTCATCAGCATACCAACCAGCAAAGGTGTAGCCGTCCTTTACGGGGTTAGCGGGTTGCTGAGCGCATTTGCCGTCTTCGACTTCCTGAGCATCAACGCCCGAGCCGCCAGCGCTGTCAAAGGTCACCGTATGCTTAATGACATAAGCGAACTCGGCAGTATCACTTGCATTCATTCCGTCGCAAAAGGCTTTAACCTTAACCGTTGTGCTATGCGCAAGCTTAATAACGTCCGTATATACAGCGCTATTCTCGGTGGGCTCGCTTCCATCGGTTGTGTAGCGAACAACCGCGCCTTCCGTATCGCAGCTCAGCTCAAGAGCCTGAGTGCCCAAATAAGAGCCAGGCTGGATACTGGCCGTAGGCACAGCAACAGTCTCGGAAGCAGCAACGTTTACTTTGAGCTTTACTTTTTCAGGAGCACCTGTGCTGTCTACGTTGCTTGGATATTTAACCGTGCCTTCAACCTCAAAAGATTGAGCCTCAAGCTTGGTCTTATCAAAACCAGTTACCGTATTCCAGTCGATATCAAGCATTCCGGTTTCGCCACATTCGTAGGTCACTGCCACCTGCTGAGGCAGACCCCAGGAGTTCGTGTCTCCTTCATCTTGCTTGGTTTGAGACTTCCACGCAGCAGCAAACGAAATGTTTGCATCGCTAAGGTTAGCCAACGATTTCAGCTTGTATTTTTCAGTAGACGGGCAAGCTACATAGAGCGTAGCCTTGCCGTCTTCTTGCATTACGTAGGCTTCTTTATCGCTAGTGCTTCCGTTAATGCGTGTTGTCAAATTCTCTTCCGACAAGACGTACTTAACACCACTCAGTTCGGCGGTATTGAGACCCAAAGAAGCAAGATAGCTTGTTGCGTGAGCAGCGGTGGCATCAGCGGGAGACCAAGTAATCGTAGCTTTGCCAATAAAGTAATTGGTCACATCTTCGTACTCTGAAGACCCTGCTATCTTGGCCTTAACGCTTGCATCTGTAGCCAAGGTCTCATCGGCCTGAGGAAGCGTAATACCAAAATCAAGCTCGGTTACTACCGGGTTGTAAACAGCGGTAACGTTTGTATCTTCGGTAATGTTTGCAAGCTTATAGGTTGGATTCGTGCTTATTACCGATCCATCCTTATCAATCCACTTTTCAAACGAATAACCAGGCCATTCAGCGGCATCAAGAACAAAGGATCCTCCGTCCTCTACGGGGTTCGACTCGGAATCCTTGGAGCCATGATGCCCCTCTGCAGCCGTATCGGCATAAGAAACAACTAGCTTATGCTTCTGAACAGCTTGATCGTTGCTAATAATGTAGAACGCACTGCGCGATGCCGATTTAATGCCATCTTTTTCTGCCCAGGTTTCAAGCTTATAGGTGTACTGCTTGCTTGCGCTGGGCGAGGCTAGACTGATATTGTCGCTATAAGCTTCGCCCTCGGCCTCTTCGGTCCACTTGCCACTTTCAAGACGACTCAGGTTGTACCTGATAACGGCTTCAGAAGTAGCGCATTCAGCCTGAAGTAACAGCTTGTCACCTTCGAACTTTTCAGCATCAGTTTCGGTCGAATAAGCGCCTTCGGCAACGGTGACCACTGGGCTTGCGACATCTTCGGCAGGCTTATCGGTTACCGTGAGATTGATAACCACCGTCTTGCAGCTGTCGGGAAGGCTCATCCCCTTAGGAGCCACCACTTCAACATCTAGCTTTATTGGATTTGATTTCGGCTTTTTAAGCTTATTGTCGTCGTCAAAAAGCAACGAATAATCTTGCCCACCCTTAAAGTCAAGGGTAATTGTGGAGCCCACATTTGTAGTGGCCACAGCCTTGGTTGGAAGCTGCTTTTCGAAATCGTCCCAGGAGGTTCCTTCAGGAACAGACATCGAGTAAGGCAAGACACTCGTAATAGCTGCACCTTCGGTTGTGTACTCATTGCTCACTACGCTTAAGGTGCCGGCGTCGTCGACCTTAACCTCGGCTGCACCAAGGTCTTTCTGCTCGCTACCGGTAAGCGTAACCGAAACATCACTTGCCGCTATATCGAAGGCAAAAGCGCGATCCTCTTTAACGTCCTGCTTGGCCGACAAACGCGCTACGTAAACGGTGGCCTCTTTTGCGGTGCCAGATGCAGGGGTTAATGCGCCGTCTTTCTTTTCATACCAAGCAACCGTGACATCCATAACAGAAATGGAGCCTTCGCTTTCAGAGGTTTCCCACTTCAAGCTTCCTGCGGTAGATAGCTCTTTACCAACCTCGGGTTTTTGAAGAACAACATCGACATTCTTTGTACGCGTTAGGTACTCAGCCGCAAGATCTACGCTATTTTGCGGCATCTTGAAGCTAATAGCTTGGTTGTACTTGTTGCCATCGTTGATGTAATTGCTTACCGGGTTAAGGCCTGTTGTTTTAGCAGCGTTCCAGCACTTAAACACCTTGGAAGAATCGCTGCTGGCACCATTAACCGTAGCTTTGGCATCGTATTTATAGTTGCCCACACCCGTGCCGTTGACGGAAACAACAAATTGGCGCTCCCCTTGACGCTGCCAAGCGTCGCCATCGTTATCGGTTCCGTAACTTACGTAGTAACCATCAGAATCAATGTAAAGACAATCCTCAGCCTCGTGAGTGAAACCCTCGGCGATTCGGCGGTCGCCAGTAATAGAGGTACGCACACCAACACTCGACCCCTTGCTCAAGTTGCCTTCTATGTATGCAGCCTGCAAAGAGTTGTCACCCAGAAAGACATCGTCCCTATCTCCGTTACTACGATAGTTGTCCTTGACTATCGTCTTGCCAACAAGCGTAACGTCAAAGCCGGAGGGAACATATATTGCTCCGCCTTCATAATCTTTATTGCGGGTGTCGCATTTGTTGTTTGAGAAGGTGCAGTCTTCGAATCTAATGTTGTCGTTATCGATGTAGACTGCTCCACCGTCACTGCCCGCTTCATTTTCTTCAAAGCTGCAATTTTTGACAGTAAGCCATTCCTGACCTGCATAAATAGCGCCACCGTGGAATGCTGCCTTATTCTTTTTGAAAGCGATGCCTTTGATGGTGCCTTCGTTTTCGCCGTAGGACTTTATCTCTACATGAACAGCTGCACCAGCTTTTTTATCGATTCCGCTTTCGCTCGTGCTATCGCTGATTGAGCTGGGACCTCGAGATACATTGCCCGTTAAAGAACCTGTCCCGTCCTCTGAGCAAAGCGTATAGAAGCTGTTGTAGAACTGAACGCCGCCAGCTACCTGACCAGAGTTGTCGGCAATTGAAGAATTGTTCTCAAGGTAGACCTTGGTCTTCTCTCCGCGGGAAGCAAGACAGCCCGTGGTCGTTCCGTAGTTATGATGCATCGAAGAAGCATTCATTTTTATTGTCACGTTGGCATCGCTAACATAAACAGCTCCGCATGAACTGGAGTTGTATTCAATAGATGCACCGTCGGTCATTTCGATGGAGCAATTTTTATTGGCATAAATTGCCGCGCCGTCATAGGCAAAAACTCCCTTATTCGAACAGTTGCCACCGACGATAATCGAATCCAGCTCCAAGGAGCTGTTTGCGTCCATCAAGAAAGCGCCACCGGAACCCGTGCAAGAGCCAGCCGTTACCAAACCGCCGCCCGTAGTTTTTATTTCGCCTTCGTCTGCGGCAGCTGAGGTATAGCCCGTATAAGTTATGTTGCTTGTCCTAGTAGACGTAAGCTCGAGCTTCGAGTTTTCTGCAAGATGAATTGCGGTATGTTCGCCATCACCTTTAATCGTGTGGCCTTGCATATCGATCGTGAGCTTTTTGCTGTCGGCGATTTCAAGCGTTTCGCCAAAATCGGAGCTCGTCCAATCCCTTGCCATATAAATGGTTTTACCTGCGTAGCCGGCAGTTCGAGCATCAGCAACGCTGGAATAATAAGTCCTTTCGCCATTTTCCAATGAAAAGGCAAGGTTATCGTCTGCCTGGGCGTAAACAGGTGCAGTTAGGCAAGCTGCGCATGCGGCAGCGAAACAAATCGTCGCCAGCAGCAAGCTTCTTCTAATTCCGATAAGCTTCAAGGCTTCCCTCCCTCAAAATCGAGCGAACACGCTATTCAACAGATGCAATGACCTCAACTTCAACAAGGGCTCCCTTAGGAAGTTTTTCAACGGCAACAGCCGAGCGGCTGGGGCGATGCCCCGGGAAGGACTTAGCGTACTCATCGTTGAAGGGCACGAAGTCGTCCATGTCGTTCAAGAAGCAGGTTGTCTTGATAACGTGATCGAAGTCGGTGCCTGCGGCCTCCAAGATGGCGGCGATGTTCTTCATAACCTGAGCGGTTTGCTCCTGGATGCTTTCACCCACGAGCTCGCCGGTCTTGGGGTCAAGTGCAATCTGACCCGAGGCAAACAAAATGCCGTTATATACATTGCCCTGAACGTAGGGGCCAATGGCTGCAGGAGCATCTGGAGTACTGATTACTTGCATGTTTCCCTCTTTCTGCTGGGACAAGCCAGCAATGAATTAGCAAATCTTCGAACTGCAGATATGCCTTAGGGCTTAATTCCGCTACTGCCAAAAGTTTGATTTGCTATTACCACCACAAAAACGCCAAATGAATGACGTCCTTCATTATAGGTTTTATCAAGGTTCGATGCGCGGTTTCCCGCCATGGCGCTTGCCCCTACTGTTGCATCGCACAGGGTGAACGCGCAGAGCCAAAGCAAAGCACAAACGCCTACGCGACCGTGGGCAATCCTCATCGAGGAGCGCCATAAAATTGGACATATTCTTGAATTTGTTTCGTGTGGGGTCTTGTCAGCATTTACCCAGGCGGTAGGATAAGGCGCGTTACAGTCGTTGAAGAAGGTTGCTATGCCCGAGATGCTCACCCTTGAATCATTTGAAGAAGCCCTGAAAAAGGTGCATGAAGTCACCCAGAAAACCAAGCTCATCGAGAGCCCTCATTTCAGCAATCTGACGGGCAATCGCGTGTGGTTCAAGCCCGAGAACATGCAGCGCACGGGCGCTTACAAGGTCCGCGGCTCCTACTACAAAATCTCGACCCTCACCGACGAGGAGCGTGAGCGCGGCCTCATCACCGCAAGCGCTGGCAACCATGCGCAGGGCGTTGCCTACGCTGCACAGCGCTACGGCGTGAAGGCCACCATCGTTATGCCCACCGCCACTCCCCTCATCAAGGTTGAGCGCACCAGGCACTACGGCGCCGAGGTAATCCTTTACGGCGACGTTTACGACGAATCCTACGAGTACGCCTGCAAGCTGGCCGAGGAAAATGGCTACACCTTCGTGCATCCTTTCGATGATTTGACGGTGGCCACCGGCCAGGGAACCATCGCAATGGAAATTTTCCAGGAGCTGCCCTTGGTGGACTACATCCTGGTTCCCGTTGGCGGCGGCGGGCTTGCCACCGGCATCTCCACCCTGGCGAAGCTTTTGAACCCCAACATCAATGTCATCGGCGTTGAGCCCGAGGGAGCCGCCTGCCTTAAGGCATCCTTCGAGGCGGGCGAGGTCGTGAAGCTTGACAGCGCCTGCACCATCGCCGACGGCACCGCCGTGCTCGAGCCCGGCCATAAGATCTTCCCCTACCTGCAAAAGAATCTCGATGGCATCATCACCGTCCCCGACGACGAACTGGTGGTCGCCTTCCTTGACATGATCGAGTCGCACAAGATGGTGGTCGAGAACTCCGGCCTTCTAACCGTTGCTGCCCTGAACCACCTGGACGTCAAGGGCAAGAAGGTGGTCAGCGTTCTTTCCGGCGGCAACATGGACGTCATCACCATGAGCTCGGTTGTGATGCACGGCCTGATTACACGCGACCGCATCTTCACCGTTTCGGTGCTCCTGCCCGATAGGCCCGGCGAGCTGGTGCACGTTGCCCAGACCATCGCCAACGTGCGCGGTAACGTAATTCGCCTTGATCACAACCAGTTCGTTTCCACCAACCGCAACGACGCCGTTGAGCTTAAGGTGACCATCGAAGCCTTCGGCACCACGCACAAGAACCAGATCGTGAAGGCGCTCGAGACCGAAGGCCTGCACCCCACCGTGGTTGCCGCCCAGATTTAAAGAAACCACGTCTCGATGGGATTTGAAGACAGCCTTCTCACCTTTCTGATCGTGTGCCCCTTGGTTGGCCTTGCCGGCTTCGTCGACGCCATCGCAGGCGGCGGCGGGCTTGTTTCGCTGCCCGCCTACCTGATTGCCGGCCTGCCCGTGCACCAGTGCCTGGGCACCAACAAGCTCAGCTCCTGCATGGGCACCGCTGTGGCCACCTTGCGCTACTACAAAGAAGGCTTCATCTCGTTCAAGCGATCGCTGCCTTGCGCTGCGCTAGCGCTTGCCGGATCAGCGGCAGGCGCGGCACTTGCCATGATGATTCCGGACGGGGCCTTTCGCATCGCCATGCTGTTTATCATCCCTGCAACGGCAGCCTATTTGATGCGCAGCCATTCCATGAACGCAGCGGCCGAATCGCCCACCGACCTGCGCACCTTAGCGCTCTGCGCACTTATTTCGTTGGCGATCGGCGCATACGACGGCGCATACGGCCCCGGGACGGGCACCTTCCTGATGCTCGCCTTCACCGGCGCAGCTCACCTGACCTTAAACGATGCCGCAGGCACTACCAAAGTGGTCAACCTGAGCACCAACCTTGCAGCGCTGTTCGTTTTCCTGCTTAACGGACAAGTGCTTTTGGTGCTCGGCTTGGTTGCGGGCGCATGCAACATGATCGGCGCCTGGCTGGGCGCGAAAACCTTCACGAGCAAAGGCGCAAGCATCGCCAAGCCCATCATGCTGGTGGTGCTTGCAATATTCATGATCAAGACGATCTACGAGCTGATTTGCTGCTAAACGAAACGAGGCCGCACAGCTGCAGCCCCGCATAAAATCCAGTATTTTCGCGCTTTGAGCCCCAGGGACGCAGCGGCCCTGCCGCCAACATCGCCCAGAACAAATTAGCTAAAACTCCCCGAAACCGAACAGGAGCGCCTGCTCATCCTCGTCGGCCCAGTAATCTTCCTCGGACATACCGGAAGCATCGCGCGATGCAGCGGCACCGAAAAAAGACGAAAGGCCGCTCGTTGCGCCTTCGCTTCCCCCACCTGCGTTAACCAGGCGCGCACCGGCAAGTTCCGAGGCCGCCCACTCGGCTTCCTCATGCGCCATGGCCGCCTGCTCAAGCGCCATTTCCGGCGTCATGTAGCCACCCGCAGAAGAGCCGCCGGCATCCTGCTGATAAGCCGCGGCCATCGAAGGCTTGGTTACCACGTCGGCGCCGGAGTATCCTTTGTAGCCCGCGCCGGAAAACATCGCTGAGCTGGTGAACAGACCGTATTGCTCAAAGGCCTCGTCATCGTCGTCGTAGCCGTAGTCTTCCTCGGTCAAGCCGAACATCGAATCGCGATCCATAACCAATCCTTACCCACTATCAAATACCGTCAAGCAAGCGTGCGACGCAAGAGTAAACTGCCACGCACCACATACGCGCACCCCGCCCAAGCAAAAAGCCGTTCGCCTGCAGCAAAAGACGAAGAGCGGAGCCCAGCCTAGCTCGATATAGCCGCTTGCCCTTAAAAGCAAAATGCCACGCGGCGCGAAGCTCACACGTGGCATTCGATTTTGCGCTATGCGCAGTTTAATTCTTCTTGGGCTCGCGAACGGTAACCTCCACTTTATTCGCAACACGCGAATTGGGGCCCACCGACTCGGTGACGAAAGCGCCGCCGGCAATGGTCGAACCCTCGCCCACCACGGTCTCGCCGCCAAGGACGCTCGCGTTGGAGTAGATGGTCACGTTGTCCTCGATAGTTGGGTGACGCTTAATGCCCGCAAGCAGCTGACCCTTGCGCGTGGAAAGCGCGCCAAGCGTCACACCCTGATACACCTTCACATGATCGCCGATGATGGTGGTTTCACCGATGACGACGCCCGTTGCATGGTCGATGAAGAAGTACTCGCCAATCTGTGCACCGGCATTGATGTCGACGCCCGTCTTGGAGTGAGCGTATTCCGTCATCAAGCGAGGGATCAGGGGCACCTTCTGTACGTAAAGCTCATGCGCCAAGCGGTAAACAAAGATGGCGAAGGTGCCCGGATAGGTAAGGATGATCTCTTCCTTGCTCTGAGCGGCGGGGTCGCCGTCGAAGGCCGCCTGAACGTCCTTCAAGAGCAAAAGCTGCAGCTCGGGCAGGCGATTGATAAAGGCCTGGGCAACTTCGTCGACCTTTGCTGCAATTTCCTCGGCACTGAGCTTGTCGCCGTCGCGGAACATGAAGGCCTCGCGCAGCTGGGTGCGCAGGATGTGGTTAACGCGAATCAGCGTCTCACCGATGAAATAGGTCGGGTCGCTGTTGCTGATGGACTCATCGCCGAAATAGCCAGGGAACAAGAGAACCCTGATGTCCTTGATCATGCGGATAATCTCGCCGCGGCGAGGAAAATGCCTGTCAGGCTTACCGAAAAAGATCTCATCGGACGAATCATAATTTGCGGAAATCGCTGCCACGTTGCGATCGAGGTTGTCTTTGAGCATAGTTCCTCACTTCGTTTCAGCTGCTCAACGCAGAGCTTAAAGCCTTTGTTAGACGGTCGGCGCGGATGCCAGCACAAACACCGCGCGAGCGCCTTCCTCTTCTCTTGCGCGACTATACCACCAAATTGAGGGATTTCAGATTAAAACCTATCAGATCGCTAGGTTTTAATTAAAAAATGGGCTCATTTGTACAAAAAGCCCGACAAAAAGCCGGGCAAAAAATCAAACCCACGTCTATACTCGGCTAAAACCCAGCTTAGGAAAACAACAGGTGGTCGCATCGGCGTCTCCCAGCGCACGCGTGCGCCTGCCCCCACGTGCGCCCCGTTCGTGGCCTATCCTATTTGCTTGCGCGCCTCTCGGTTACGCAAGTGCTAACGGTCTCGATAAGTTTGGCTATATCGAGAGGCTTTGCCAAATGGGCATCCATGCCGGCATCGAAACACTTCTGCGCGTCCTCGGTGAAGGCATTAGCCGTCGTGACGATAATAGGCACGCTTGCAGCATCCTCGCGATCCAAAGAACGAATTGCACGCGTGGCGTCAAAGCCGTTCATCTCTGGCATCATCACGTCCATAAGAACGGCGTCGAATTGCCCGGGCTTGCTTTCCTCGAACAGCTGCACGGCAGCCAAACCGTCCTTGGCTGTGGCAACCATGGCACCCGCGTATTCCATAAGGGTTTTGGCGATCTCGATATTGAGCTCGTTATCGTCCACCAGCAGGATACTCAAGCCCTCGATGCTTGCGGCTTCACTGCTTGCGAGTTCACACGGCTCGGGAGCCGGTGCCACCTCAAACGGAATGGCGACAACAAAAGTACTACCCTCGCCCTTCACACTGCTGACCTCGATAGTGCCGCCCATGCGGTCTACGATCTTCTTCACAATGGACATGCCAAGGCCGGTGCCCTGGTATCCCGTACGGACGCTCACCGTGTCACCCTCCTGGGTGAACGGCTCAAAGATGCGCTCAAGGTACTCCGGGCTCATACCGATGCCCGTGTCGCTGATGGTCCAGCGATAGCTTACTCGCTTAGCGTCGTGATAAAGGCACTCGGTAGAGGTGGTAATCGATCCGCCCGGCTTGTTGTACTTCACGCAGTTGCTATAGATGTTCAGGAAGATCTGGCGCAGGTGCAGCGGGCTCGTGTACACGTAGCGCACGGGGATCTCGAGCTTGCCGCGCTTGAGGGTCTGCCCTTCCTGCGAGACTTTGGTCTTCATGATGGTGCTAATGGTAAGCGAGATATCGTTGAGGTCGCACGGCTCGCAAGTAAGCTCTATCTTATCGTCCTCGAGCTTGCTCATTTCAAGCACGTCGTTGATGAGCGAAAGCAGGTGTTCTGCCGCCACGCGCATCTTGCCCTGATTCTCGGCAACGAGCTCGGTGTCGTCGGCATGCGCCTTATTAATCTCGAGTAGGCCGATGATGCCGTTGAGGGGCGTGCGGATGTCGTGGCTCATGCGACTTAGGAAGTTAGACTTAGCAGCATTGGCGCGGTCGGCCTCGCGCTTGGCGGCCAGCAGCGTCTCCATGCGCCTGCGCTCCTCGCGCTCAAGCTCATCAACATTGCGCAGGCCAACAACGACGCCGCCTTCGCCGTTCTCCTCCAAGCTCATGACGTGAATCTCAACCGCCGACGTGGCTTCCCCGGAGTTGAAGTGGAATCGCTTCGTGAAGCTCTGGGCGTTCTGAAGCTGCTCAAGAACCTTTGCGGGATCGAACTCACGCAGGAAATCCTCGCGCTCGTCGTCTACGATGAAGCTCTCCACGTAAAGCTCCATGATCTGGCTAAGAGGAAGTTTCTGTTCTAGCGCCTGGGCAATGTCTGCGCCAAGGTAGCTTTCCTCAAGCTTTACAGGCGAAACGGAGCCTGTTTTAAGGTTGATGAGCAGAATGCTGAGATAATCCTCGCCCAAAGCCTGCGTCACCGATTTGCTTTGAAGCAACTCACGCCGAGCCTTATCCACCTCGAAGAGCGCCTTCTTAAGCGAAGCATTCTCCTGCTCAGCATGCAGAGTGCGCCGCAGGACACTCGTCTGATAGAGGTAGAAATAGAACATCGTACTGTAGACCATGGCGGTGCGGCCGACGTTGGTCACGTTAAACAGCGTTTCGGCCCCCATCGAAATTGCCATGTAGAGCACGGCGAGCACCGTGAGGCCAAAGTCGAAGTGGGGATGCATTTCCCTTCGCCCCACCACGGCAACCAGCATGATCATGTACACGACGACGATGAAGATAGGAAAGAGCCCCAGCGGGCCGCGGACGAAGGTGTTGCTTGCGTCGTAAGAGTAGACGATGCCGGTGAAGAAGACCGAAACAGCTGCGAGCACATCAAGCGCCATTGGGAGATAGAGCAGGCAGTTTTGCAGTTTCGTGCGCTTCTTCGGGGCAAGCATAAGCACGAACAACATAAGGATAAGGGGGCGGACGATGTAACCCGTTGCGCTGCATAGGTCGCGCCAGACGGTGTGGTACTCAAGACTGCCAAGCCAGATCTCGACGTTGGCAATACAGAGCTCAAATGCCTCAGATGCCAGGATGGCATAGAAAATCCAACGCGAACGCTTATCGAGCACCCTGTTGCGCATGTTCAGCAGGAACAAAAAGCAGATGTCAAAGATAGGCGCCAGGTTGCTAAGCCATATCTGGTCTAATCCCATGCAAGCCCCCTCTCGGTCTTCGTTAACCAACAAACACTAGAAGCATAAAACGAAAAACCACATCCCGCTATCGGCAATCAGGTTGCTGCCGTTTTCCCACAGTACCGTAAGCCCAAACAGCAAGAGGGACCGCCGCTAAGCGACGATCCCTCAATCATGAAAAACCAGTAGCAGGACGCACGAGTTAGGGAATCTTGGTTGATCAGCTAATCAGTTTCCCTAAGTACCTACTAGGTATCTGCTAAATGCTTGCTACTTTCTCAAGCGCGTTCAGAACCCGAGCCTCCTCGTCGAGCGAGAAACCATCGACGCCGACGATGTTTTCCTTCGTCACGCCATCGACGCTGCCGAGCTTAACGGTGTGGCGCAGATACGAGCGCACGTCAACGAAGCTCGGAAGAAGCGATTTACGGGTCTTTTCCTGCAAGCGCGCGACGATGCCGTAGGCGCCCCAGTTGGAAACGGTGGCGATAACCAGCTTGTCAACAGGGGTTTTACAGGGACGAATGGGCAATTCGTCATGGATTTCGTCCAAAAGCGAACCCATGCCAATCTCGTTGCCGCCGTCGCCCACGCCAATGGAGGGAACCTTGCCACGCGAAAGCTCGAACAGGTAGTCGACCTTTGAAGTGAGCGGGGCAACCGAAACGCCGCGCATGTTGGCGTAGTCGTTGTCCTCGTTCAGGCCGCAGCGCTCGATGGCGATGATGCCCACCGGGTTGCGCTTGTCCAAAATCTCCTGATAGCGCTCCTCGCCGTCCTCAGGAGTAACCACCTCGACGTCGAAGTCGGCGAAATAATCCAGGCCGAAATCCTCGCAGACGAACACCGGCACAAAGCCCAAGCGACGCAGCGCATGCGCCAGGGCGACCGTGCCCGCGGGGCCATCGGTCTCGGGCTGGCCAGCCACGAAAAAGCCCGTGGTAAGCAGAACCGTGCCGCCCTTTTCCCAGGACAAAATCTCGTCGGCAGCCTCGCCGCAATAATCCTTGGGCAAGTAAGGGCGCAGCAGCGTCATGCCGCGGCGCGAGTAGCTCAGGATAACGTCTTCAACCGTTGCCATCGTATTCCTTTATGCCTCGGTTGCGGCCAGGAACTCGTCCATGACGGCCTTGCGAATGCTCTCAATGAGCTCGGGCTGCTTGCCGCCCACGGGGATGCCGTCAATCTCGTTGGCATGCAGGCACAGGTTGCTCGAGCTGGAAACCAAAACCTCTTCGGCGTCGAACAGGTCGTCCAGGCTAAATGCGGTCTCGGAAACGGCGATGCCCAGGCGCTTGCAAGCAGAGATGATGTGAGCGCGAGCGATGCCGGGAAGGATGAGCTCGTCGCAGGGATGCGTGTAGAGCTTGCCGTCCTTGATGATGTGAACGTTGCTATGTGCACACTCGGTGACCTCGCCGTTGGGGCGATAAAGAACCGTTTCCTTGGCACCTGCGCGCTTGGCCTTCTCGGTTGCCATGACGGAAGGAATGAGGTTCAGGGTCTTGATGTTGCAGTGGAAGAAACGGGTGTCCTCGGCGGTGATGAGCTTGATGGGCTCGATACCGTCGGAGATGCTTGCAGGCTTGAGCATGACCCACAGGTTGCCGGGACCCTCGGTGAAGGCGTGATCGCGGATGCCGGTACCGCGCGTGACCTGGTAGTACACGAACAGATCGCCCGTGTCTACCTTCTTCACCAGGTCGCAAAGCAGATCTTTAAGCTCCTGCTTGGTAACGGGCATCTCGATCTCGAGCAGTGCGGCGCTGTTGAAGAAGCGGTCGATATGCTCGTCGATTGCGAAAATCTTGTAGTTGCGGGACGGGCCAGCGTCGTATACGCCGTCGCCGAAGAAGTGGACGCGATCGTTAAAGGGAACAACAAGCTCATCAAGCTCGCCGATGTGCTCGACGCCATCCTGACCCTTGTAGTAACCGAGGTTCTTCATGCAACATGCTCCTTTATGTTGGACGTATCGTTCCAAGCAAACCGATTGCCGGATGCTTGGCTTTGCATTATCAGCAACGAAAATAACGCAACGATGTTTCAATCGCGTTTATTTCTTTAAAGGAGGGTATGCCGGGGGTTAGGCGGTAAAAAGCCCGCCACTCGCCGGGCGGCGAACGGTTTCATGTGACACAATACGATGAAACCAAGAAGGAAGATCGAGCTTCAAAGGGTCTCAGGAGGAGCGATGGCGAAACAGAATGCGAGTAAATGCGCAGTGGCGCAGCTATGCGGCGCCTGCGATGCCATCGACGTCCCCTACGAAAAGCAGCTTGAAGAAAAGCAAGCGCGCATTGTGGAGCTGTTCGACGATCTTGCCGACGAGGATTGCGTGCTGCACCCCATCTGCGGGATGAGCGAGCCTTACCACTATCGCAACAAAGTTGCCTCGCCCTTCGCGCCCGGCAAGCGCCCGGCCCCGAGCGGTAAGGGCAAAGGCCAGTCCGCGGGCAAGGGCGCTCGTGGCAAACGCGGGGCAAAGCCTGGGACACGACGCGAGATCCTGTGCGGCATGTATGCCAAAGGCACGCACCGCATTATCGACAGCTCCTGCTGCCTGCTGGAAAACGAAGAAGCCAAGCGCATCATCCAGGCGATCAAGCAGCTGATGCCAAAGTTCGGCATCGAGCCCTACAACGAAGACACGGGCTCAGGCTTCATGCGCCACGCAATCGTGCGCGTTGGGCATAGCACCGGCGAGATCTTGGTAACGCTGGTGACCAACGGCGCGCAGTTCCCTGCGTCGAAGGCCTTCTGCCGCGAGCTTTGCAAGCGCGTGCCCAGCATCACCACCATCGTGCAAAACGTGAACACGCGCCAAACCAACGTGATCCTAGGCAACGAAGGCGAGCAGCGCCTGTACGGCCCGGGATTCATCCTGGACGATTTGTGCGGCCTGCGCTTTCGCATAAGCTCACACAGCTTTTACCAGGTTAACGCCACGCAAACCGAGGTTCTGTACCGACGCGCCATCGAGCTTGCCGGGCTTACCGGCAACGAAGTGGTGATGGACGCCTACTGCGGCACCGGCACCATCGGGCTGGTTGCCGCGAAGGGCCTTGGCGAAGCACCTGGTGCAGGCAAAGTCATCGGCGTGGACAAAGTGCCCGAAGCCATCAAAGACGCCCGCAACAACGCGCACCACAACAAAATAGAAAACGCCGAGTTCTTCGCCCAAGACGCCGGCGACTTCATGCAGCGCCTAGCACGCGAAGGCGGGCAAATCGACGTCTTGTTCATGGATCCACCGCGCGCAGGCTCGAGCCTGGAATTCCTGCATGTCACCTGCGCGCTCAAGCCTCAGCGCATCGTCTACATCAGCTGCGGGCCCAACACGCAGGCACGCGACGTAGACCACCTGGTGAAGAACGGCTACAAGCTCACCGACATCCAACCTGTCGACATGTTCCCGCATACAGGGCACATCGAAAACATCTGCCGTCTTGAGTTGAAGGATTAGGGTCAACGCGGAGAGTTGCGCTTGAGCGTCGCCTTGGGCGGCGGTCAAGATCCCTTGCAGGCGCTGTGATCGGGGCTTTGCGAGGACGGGCCGCCGCGTCGGGGCAGCCGTCCGGGCAAGGCCTCACCCGGAATAGGACTGGGGTTCGTAATTTGAGCCAGAGTTCGAAATCGGGCTGCAATTGGTCAAAACTCCTACCCCGGGGTAGGAGTTCTGACCAATCGGCTCGTTTTACAGATTTCATCCTTAGAGCAAAATATAAAAGCCCAGGTCAGAGGTGTGCAAGAATTTGGAAGCGCGGGGCAGGGCGCCTTTCAGCGCTGTTGAGGCCCGAAAATCTACCCCCGGAGAGGACTTCTGACCAAAAGAGGCCCATTTCGCGGATCCGGCTTCCCTCGGAAGCGACTTTTGACCATTTCAAGAGCAAGCTGCAGCGAAATGGGACAGCCACGGAGCAGCAGACGGGGCTCCTGGAGGGCGTCGCTCTGAAAACCACAAAGAGGGCTTCGCCAGAAGCCCGCATAAAAATGCTGAAGGAGTGAGCGCATGAAGAAGCCCAGGTTGCTGACCTGGGCTTCTGAACAGCGTAACGGGCGACGCCCGCAAGGGGCCGCGGCCGCCGCATATGTTGCGCGCCGAAAGCGGCTACTTAGTCTTCACGGCCTTCTTGGCGGACCAGCCGGAGTAGTAGGTCTTGCCGCCCACGA
>JAUMVJ010000016.1 GCA_030530215.1 Coriobacteriia bacterium | reverse complement strand
CTTGCGTCTGGATGTATTCAGCTGTCAATTTGCGAAATAAATTTTACGTTACCAAGGGAAGCCCTCAAGGGCTTCCCTTTTCTCATGCGCTCACTGCTTCAGTATTTTTATGCGGATTCCTTCGGAATCCTCTTCATGGTTTTCAGAGCGACACCCTCAAGGGGCCGCGTCCGCCGCTACTTCAAGACCCATTGCCCTGAATGCTCTGTTATTCAAGAAGGAAAGGGAGCTTGGCACCCCTTTCTCCTTTTCTGTATGGCCGCTGCTTTGTCTTAAGCAAACTCTACCTCTTGTTATTCGGCCAAGAACGTTAGCAGCTTCATTGAATGCTGCTATAAACTTGAAGTATTAGGGACGGATAAAAGAGGTAGCCATGAAGCTAAAGAAATTTTTACTGCTTGGTATTTTTGCTGTTTTGGCGGCATTTTGCCTGACGCCAGGATTCGCGTTTGCGGACGATCCAGAAGGCACGGCTCTTTCTTTCACGGATGGATATTGCCACCCAAGTGGAGGCAGCTATTACTTGAAAGAGGACGTTGACAATGGCGCCATTCTGATCACCGGAGACACTGCCGGCACTTTAACCACTATCGATTTGAACGGTCATTGGCTCAAGCAAACGGAGAAGGTTTATCGCGCTGGGAGCTCCACAGACGCTCTTAAGGGTACTATCTACCTCAAGGCTTCTACTGGATACAAAGTGAATGTGAAAATTATTAACAGCAAGCCTGATTCTGGCGGAATTATCCAGAACTCTTATGGGAATGCTATCTACCTTGAGAGGGGAAGCGATGCTCAAGCTCCAACGCTTACCCTTAATGGCATTAGCGTTTCTACTTCTTATAGCAAGATGCCCGATGAAAGCTTAGAGTGTCTTGCGGTGAAGGGCGGCGAAGCAACGATCGACAACTCCATGCTTCAGATCGACCCTGAGTCTTTGAAGGCTGCTATTTGTGTTGACCCCGTTAGTAGCAATAAGGTCACGGTGAATAGCGGCATTTTTAAAGGCAGCACCAAGGAATATGCTGAGGACATTATCAATGTGAACAAAGTCACCGGTAAGACGGAGACTCCCTCTATCGTCCTGAACGGCGGAACCTACAACAAGGTGCCGGAGCAAGCTACTCTTGGTGAGGGTAAGTTCATTTACCAGTCGAGCACTGCCGAATATACGGTGAGCGATAACCATGATGGCTACGATTACGCCATTGTCCCTTCGGCTTTGGGGGGGGTCTGGTTTAAGGATTCCGATTCTGCTCTTGCCTACAAAAACACCTTTAAGAAAAAGACGTTCCATACGGTTGCTTTCGTCTCTAGCAATAAGACCGCAGTTCCCGATCAGTATGTTGCCGATGGTTGCTCGGTGGCTAAACCGCTCGATCCGTCCGACCCTAAATACGATGGGCTTAGTTTCAGCTCGTGGCAGCTTGATGGCGTCGATTACGATTTCAGCTCAAAAGTAAGTTCGGGCCTCACGCTTGCAGCAAAATATTCAGGAAACGTCGCCTCTGTTAATGGAGAGACCTACGCTACTTTGCAGGAGGCAATCAATGCAGCTACGAGCGGCCAGATGGTAAAGCTGATTCGAAGCACTCAAGAAAACGTTGCGCTGGATGATTCCTCGAAAGATATAACGGTTGATCTTGATGGCAACGTTCTGATTAATGAGGATAATTCTGCTTCAACATTTACCGTCAAGGCCGGCCATGTAACTTTGCAGAATGGTCTGGTGAAGTACTTGGCCCAGGAGGATGAAGGGACAGGGCTGGTTGCCATCGACGTTGATGGAAGCAGCAGCAGCTCGAATAAGCCAAGCGCGACCATTGATGTGGATGTGTGGTCAAGCGGTTATTCGGCTGTATACGCACAAAATGGCTCTCTTCAAATTAATGGCGGAACCCATACATTGAGTTGCAGCGCCAAGATTGACGACTCCAGCGTTTTGACTATGGATTTTGGTGATGTTGTTATTAACGGCGGCACTTTTAGCACATCGGGAGGCTCGTCGTCGATCGGCACCTATCATTCCGGCACTGTGACTATTTATGGTGGTTCCTTTACTTCGGATTTGAAGCAAGAATTAAATGAAAATCCATACAGCTTGCAGGGCGGCCAGTATTACGTCATGCCAAGTCTCGATTATCTGGCTAATGGCTACGTTCTTTATAAGCCTGCAGACCCCGACATTCCTGATGATCTTAAAGGGGAGACTTCACCCTATTCGGTTGTAAGCGCCGATTCTGATCTGGTCAAAAACGCATCGGCAAAGGTGGAGATTTCTGGAAAAACTATCTATTACGAATCTGCCGCAGAAGCTAAGACCTACGCAATCGCCCACAAGGACGAGGGCGCTGTTGCAACCATCTACTTAACAGCGACGCTCGATGTACCCACCGATGCCGTTTACGACGGTACCGCCAAGAAAGCTACCGCCTCTTTCGATTACGAGGGGGCGTCGGATGATGGCGTAACCGCGGTGATTGAATACTCAAACGCTGACAGTAAAGAAAAGCTTGATAGTGCGCCCGTTAACGCTGGTTCTTATGTCGCTAAGGTGACAGGCCTTTCTGGTGCTGAAAAAGAATCGTACAAATACGAACTAAGCAAGAACTCCTCCAGCGCAACTTTCGCCATAGCTAAGGCTGATGCGGAGATCACTGTCGCCGAATCCATCGAAAAGCTTTTCGGGGAAGAAGCGTTCAATCTTGGTGCGTCAGCTAAGACAACCGAGAGTCTTGCCTACTCGAGCTCTAATGAAGATGTGGCAACCGTTGATGGCACCGGTAATGTCACCATCAAGGCCGTAGGCGAAACCACCATCACTGTTAGCGCTGCAGAGGCAGCGAATTTCAAAGCTGCAAAAAAAGAGGTAGAGCTAACGGTTAGCGACGATCCATCCAGCATCGTTCACGCGGAGGTTGAATTCAGCCAGGATTCTTGGACTTATAACGGAACCCAGCAGAAGCCTGCGATTAGATCGGTAACGTTAAACGGCACTAAGCTCAATGAAGGAACGGACTTTACCGTCACTTATGGTGAAAACGTCAACGCTGGCACAGAAGCGGGATCCGTAACGCTTACTAGCGCTGGCGACTATAAGGGAAGCAAGACGGTTAAATTCGATATTCAGAAGGCCGCCGCAACTATCACGGTCCCTGCCGAGCCTATCGAAAAGACAGTTGGCGATACCGACTTCGAGCTTGGGGCAAAAGCTAGCACGGAAGTAGAGGGCGGCTCCGCCGTCAAGCTGGCATATAAGAGTTCCGACGACAAAGTCGCGACCGTCAACGATGGCGGCCAGGTAAGCGCGCATGCTGCCGGATCGGCGACCATCACCGTGAGCGCTGCAGAGAACGGAAACTACACGGCGGAGACCAAGCAGGTCAGCCTGACCGTAAAGGCCGCACCCAGCCCGGCTCCCGTTACGACCAACATCTCCGCCGCCAAGGTGACCCTCTCCAAGGCCAGCTTTACCTACAACGGCAAGGCCCAGAAGCCGAGTGTCAAGTCCGTGGTTTTGAACGGCAAAACTCTGAAGGCCGGCACCGACTACACTGCCTCCGTGGCCTCTGGCAAGAAGGTCGGTACCTATGCCGTTACCATCAACGCCAAGGGCTCCTACACCGGTAAGGCCACCGCAAGCTTCGTTATCAACCCCAAGGGCGTGACGAAGTTCAAGGTCTCCAAGGCCAAGAAGTCCTTCAAGGCCAAGTGGGCCAAGAGCAAGACCGAGCGCTCCGGCGTCCAGCTGAAGTACTCCACCAAGAAGAGCATGGCGAACGCCAAGACCGTGAAGGCCAAGGGCGCCTCCGCCAAGGCCAAGACGGTGAAGAAGCTCAAGAAGAAGACCAAGTACTACGTGCAGGCCCGCGCCTACAAGGTCGTGAACGGCAAGACCTACTACTCCGCCTGGTCCGCCAAGAAGGCCGTGAAGACCAAGTAGCCGCTTTCGGCGCGCGAGGTCTGCGGCGAATGCGGCCCCTTGCGGGCGCCGCAGAATGTCGCCCGTCCGACAACGCGAGCGAGCGCGGCCATTGCGACAGTTAAACCCCAGCGAAAGAGCCCTTCAGGGCTCTTTCCTTTTGCCTAGGGCCGGTGGCGGGCAAGATCCCTTGCGGGTCCCGCTCTGAAAACCAAAAAGAGGATTCCGAAGGAATCCGTATAAAAATGCTGAAGGAGTGAGCGCATGAGAGAAGGGCAGCCCATATGGGCTGCCCTTCTCGAACAGCGGAACGGGCGGCTTCCGCAAGGGATCTTGCCCGCTACCATCTTATGGGTACGTAAAGAGAAGTTAGGTTATAGACCTAGGCTTCTGAACAGCGGAACGCGCAGCGCCCGCAAAGGATCCTGACCGCCGCCCTTCTTTCGTGCGTTAGCGCAAGGCTTCTTCGAGCTTGCTTACAACGCGGTCGATCCCCTCTGATGCGGGCGTCTCGTTGTGCATGCCGCCAAGAAGCTTGAAAAGGCCAAAGTCGTAACGGCCCTGGCATGAATCGATGTCTACCAGATTTACGCCGGCGGAGTTGAGGTGCGCTTCGTACTTAAGGCGGTAGTGGTCGCTGTTGGAGCCATGGGTGAGCATGACAAATACTTCCTGGCCAGGCTTTATGTTCGATAGCGCGAACTTCGTGATCTTTCTATCAGGGTAACCGAAATAGATTCCGCTTGCCAAAATAACAAGATCAGCTTGCGCAATGATCTCCAGGTTCTGCGGCGCTTCGGAGATGTGGAAGGCTTGAATATCGGGGTTGCGCTTAATCGCCTCATCAACGAGCTGCTTGGTGTTTCCAGTTTTCTTCGACTGATAAACAATCACTGCTTTTTTTGACATGCTATATCTCCAATCAGGCTAATTAGGAACATCGTCTGGCTGAATGTCGGTGCTTTCAAGGTTTTGCTATGCAAACTATCGGTCGGCGTAAGGTTACCGCCTATCCTCCCGTTAAGGAAGGGCCGTAGATCTAAGGCGGACGGCGGGATGTGCCCAGCTTATGCCTTGGTAGCGATGGTTGGCAGAAAACGTATTTGCTGCTACTTGGAGCCAGTTCGCAACATGACTTCGATTTTGTGGCAAAATAAAGGTTACGAAATTTGCAAGATGATGATTTGCGCGACCTTAGGTTGCACGAAGGATTGAGGCTTAATGTCAAAGCTTGAAAACACCCATAAAATGCCTCTATATCAGCGCTTTCTGGCTGTTGCAATGTCTGCGGTTTTGGCCGTGAGCTTGTGCCCCATCACAGAGGCTCTGGCCGCTACAAATTCTAAGGCAAGCAATAGCTCTGAGTCGGCATCTACTCAGCAGAGCGAGCAGGCAACTTCGTCCGAGACTGACGCTCAGTCCTCTGATGACGAGGCAGCACTTGCTTCTGCGCAGTCCGACTCCAGCAGCGAAAAGAACATCGATACCAAGAATACCTGGAACGAGGACGGCTCCCAGGGCACCCTGGGCGATGGCAGCCTCGAGTTCGTTCTTAAGGTTAACGGCTCGGAGAAAAATGGGCTTTGGTCAAACGGCAGCTTCGGCAACGTTGATTACGACGATGCTCAAAAAGAGCTCAAACTTGTGATTTATCAGGGTTCTGACCGCAAAACGAACGTAAGCAAGAATTTCGAACATACCGCGTTCGATAAAGCCGTGGGCGAGCATTCTGTGACGGTTACGTGCACCTCCGGGGCTTACACGGGCTCAGTCACGCTGTCTTACAAGATTAACAGCAAGCCGATTTCGTCCTGCAAGATCGAAACAGATTTCATCAATGGTGGCTATTACGCTTATACCGGTAGCGCTATCAAGGCAAAGCTTAAGATCACTGACACTACAAAGAAAGTAAACGGTAAAGACTACGTTCTGAAAGAGGGAACCGACTACAAGCTGGTTTACGAGAACAATGTTTCTGGCGAAACTGCCTATGTTTATGCTGAAGGGATTGCCGGTTCCGATTACGACGGCTCCACCAGCAAGCATAAGTTCCACATCGTAGGCCTTAAGTACAACTCCTATGGCCAGGGCAGCTGGAAGGGCTGGGTCAACCATGGCAGCACTTCCGGCAAGGGTTCCGGCACCAAGAAGGTCGGCCGTATGGAAATCGATCGCATCAACAGCGCGCTTTCTGGCACCGTGTCTTACACCATGTACAACGATAAAAAGGCTACTTCGGGCAGCAACGCCAAGAAGGGCAAGTACTCTGCTGCCGGTATCGCCGGTCAGGCAGCCCAGTACATGTCTGTTAGCCTATCCGGTGAGCTGTCAAAGCACTTTGATGTCTACTATCGCACCTACATTTCTGGCGCGGGCTGGATGGCATGGGCCAAGAACGGCGCCAAAGCAGGCGTTAAGAACTTCAACGCACGCATGAAGATGTGTGGCTACCAGATTAAGCTTGTCGAAAAGAGCGGCGGCACCAAACCTGCCAACGGCGACCTCTACACTTCTTACGAGTCGAACTGGGATTCCTTCGCCAAGGACATCCTTTACTCGCGCATCAAGAACATGTCTAGCTCCACCTCGTACTGCATCACCGTCGATACTACCTTCAATCGCGTGGCTATCTACACTGGCTCCAAGGGCAAATGGAAGCTCAAGAAGTATTGGAAGTGCGGTACTGGTATTAAGTCTCGTCCTACCACTAAGGGCGATTTCAAGCTGAAGAGCTATAAGCGCGCCCGTATCGACTCCGGCAAGATCTCTTATTGGAACTTCCACGGTTACGGTGGATCTCTGGGCTTCCACAGTGCGCTTACCAAGCGCGGTAGCCGCACTAAGTTCAGCAAGCCCTTGAGCAAGCAGCTGGGCAACAATATTTCCCATGGCTGCGTGCGTTTGCTCCCTGCGAATGCGAAGTACGTCTATAACATGCCTAACGGCACTGCGATTCGCATCAAGGGCCTGGTCTAAGCAAGGCGGCCATTGAGGGCAAGCAAAGGTTTAACGGGTTCAAGCAAGTTACCAAAGGGCAGAAAACGAGTTTTTCTGCCCTTTTCTTTTTCATAAAGCAGCAGACTGTTAATGGGCGGGCCCAAGGCTGCAAGCGGCGTCGAGCTGGTCGGGCTTAAAGCCGCAAGCGCGACGACCCAAGCGGGCCGATAGGCGAAACAATGAACCGAACAAAGGACTAAGCGATGCCTGAAATTACAAATGAAGCATCATCCAAGGCAGTGGCAAAACTTGACCCGATGAAGGTCACGATTGTCGGTGGCGGCCATATTGGCACGGCGCTTTGCTGCTATATCAAGCATACGTACCCTGAGTACGAGGTTCGCATGTTCACGCGCCGCCCCGAGCGCTTTGCGAGCCTTATTACCTGCAACGACTGGGAGGGCGAGTGCTCCTATCAGGTTGAACTCAACTGCGTGTCAAACGATGCATCCTTGGCGGCAAAAGATGCCGACATCGTGTTCATTGCCCTGCCTCATTTTGCCGTGGAAAAGGCCTTTGCCGATATCGCGCCGTTTGTGGCGGAGGGCTCTTTCGTGGGCGTTTTGCCCGGCAGCGGCGGATTTGAATTCTTCTTTGATAAGTACTTCAAGGGCAAGGCGAAGCTGTTTGGCTTTCAGCGCGTGCCCTTTACTGCCAAGCTTGCCGAGTACGGCAAGGAGGTTAACCTTAAAAGCTGGAAGCCTTGCAGCGTGGTCGGAACTCTGCATGCAGCTGATCTTGACGAGGCCTGCGCCCGTATCGAGGCCTGCGGCCTGAAGACGAAGCGGGCCGACAACTTCCTGGCCGTTTCGCTTACGCCGAGTAATCCTGTTCTGCATACCTCGCGCACTTATGAGATTTTCGGCGATAAGCCCCGTGATTACGAATTCAGCGAGCACCTGCACTTCTATGTTGGTTGGGGCAACAAGGCCTCGGAGACGCTGTTCGCCGTTGATGGTGAGCTTCACGCGCTTTTTGATGCCATGCCCGAGCTGGACATGAGCTCCGTTAAGCCCCTGGGCGAGCACTACGAATCTCCCACCATTGAGGCCATGACCGCCAAGATCAATTCGATCCAGACTTTCCAAACCGTCATGGCCCCGATGAAGCCTGCACCCGCCGCCACGTCCGCCCCCGCTTCGGCAGCTAACGCAAGCGAGGGCAAGTTCGTAGCCGACACGAGCTCGCGCTTGTTCACCGAGGATTTCCCCTGGGGCTTGGCCATCATCCGTGCGTACTGCGAGATTTTCGGTACGCCGGCGCCCACCATCGACAAGGTGCTTGGTTGGTACGCCAGCTACATGGGCCTGGAGTATTACGTCGATGGCAAGTTTTGCGGCAAAGACCTGGCGAAAACGGGCATCCCGCAAAACCATGGCATCACCACGCGCGAGCAAGTGATCGAGCTTTTTTCCAAGTAGCTCGCTTTCCTGCTTATTCCGCTTGCGCTAGCGCTAATCGCACCACTAAAGCAAACGCGCCCCCTGGCTCATTGGAGAGCCAGGGGCGCGTTCTTTCAATCTGCGTATTTAGCCGCTCGTGTTAGCTGCGTTGCTCAAGTGGGGCAATCCGAATGCTGATCAAACGGCGCCGACCAAGTAGCGCAGAGTAATCGGCGCTGCCGAAACCCCTTACACCTCAGGGTGCTCGTCGACGTCGGGATGGACGTTGGCCTGGCGCTCGGCCATAAGCTCGTTCCACATGGGGCGCAAGCCCTCGCCGAAGTAGCACTGCACCAAACGCGGATGCCAGCCGTCGTTGCCCTCGATGATCACTGGGCCGTCGGGGCCGATGGCAACGTCCCAGCCGATCGTGAACAGCTCGGGGATGGCCTTATGCAGGCGGACGCACAAATCCAGAGCTTCCTGGAAGTAAGGAATCTCGTAGCCGCCCAAGCCGGTTTCGATGCGCTCCATTGGGTTGATGGAGTAGGCGATGTCGCTGATCTTGCCATCCTTATCGATGAGGATGGGGATAGCGCCCTCGGGCATGTCATTGGTGCGCATGCCAGGACGGCCGATGCGCAGGATGCTATGGTCGGCGTCGATAACGACGCGGCTGCCCGTGCTGTAGGTGATCATGCGAATGCAGTTGATGGACGAGGCGTTGAGCTTGTCGAGCGCTGGATGCTGCTTCATGAACTCCTGGACAATCCAGCAGGTGCGCTCGCCGGACAGGTGCTCGGCGTACTCGGCAAAGCTGTAGCTAGTGTCTTTATGCGTGACCTTGTCGTCCTCGATGTCGACGACTTCGACGGTGAAGCCATGCGATCCGTAGGTCTGCTTGAACACCAAGCTCTGGCCAATCCAGGGCGCAAGGAATTCGCTCAAGCTCTGCACTTCGCCCAGCAGGCCGCCGGCCTTGCGCGGACGCAGTTCGCCGTTGCGGATGACGCAGATCGAGGGCACGTATTCGCTTTTGCTCTGCGCGGTTTGCGAAATCCAGTTTTCGAACAGGAGTTTGTCGCGCATGACAAGCGTGTAGTCGAAGGGGAAGGCGTTGCCGGCGGGATAGAAGGTGGAATTGGCCTTCCAGCGCTCGCGGCGCAGGTTGCCGTTGTCGAGGTAGTTGGCCTGATCGGGGGCGTCCACGCGGTCGAGTCCGTAGAGGTTGTACCAATGGTTGACCTCATTGTTGGCCTCGTACCACTCGATCATGTCCTGAACACGGCGCTCTCGTGGTTTGCGCTCAACTTCCGGGTACAGGGTGGGCGCATCGACGATCTCGTCGATTTTTGCAAGGATTTCCTGGTCCATGATGTTCCTATTCTTAAAAGGGATCGGCTGAATTTACTTGATTACGTAGGCGGGGTCGATTTCCTGCAGCTCGGCCAGCGAGTCGATCTCGTCGATGTCGTCGAAGTTGCACTCGCGCACGCGCACTTGGTAATTCTCGCGCTTCACCACGCAGGGGACGTCGTCCCAGAAGCGCTGCTTGTTTTCTTCGCAGGCAAAGGCGGCGGGCAGGTCTTCGCGCAGCTTAGCGCCGTCTTCAGCGGTCCAATACGAGACGCCGTACATGTGATGGCAGTTCTTGCCGCCCTTATGAAGGTCGCAGATCACGCCTTCCTCGTTGGTATCGAAGCACCAGTCGGGCGTGCTTTCTACGGGTACTCCCAGGTAAAATGACTCATCTGAGTATTTCTTCAGCAGCGCAGGGTTCTTAAGGAAAAGGTCGCTTTCGAACACGTAGGCATTTTCGAAGTGTTCGCGTGCGCATACCGCCGACGAGATGTTGTTGGTGCTAGCGAACTGCTCGTTGTAGATAAGCGTGATGCTGGGGTAGTCCTTTTTCAGGAGCTCGAATTCCTCGGCCAAGTAGCCCACTACGATGTAAATCTCGGTCACGTCGATGGCAATGAGCGCATCAAGGATGGTTTCGATGATGCGGCGGCCCTTGACGCGGATAAGGGGCTTGGGGCTGTTGATGGTGAGCGGCAACATGCGGCTGCCGAAGCCCGATGCCACCAGCACGGCACGTTTTGCGCGGTAGGGCTCAAGCGCATCCAGATCGGCTGGCGTTGCGGTGCCCGCCTGGTAGCGCGCTTCGAGTTCAAGGAACTCATCATGCGACAAACTGGACATGGCTTCCTTTCTTAAAGGGTGCAGTTTGCAAACAAAAGCATCCCCCAACGATTGCCGGGGGATGTGAAATCGTTTGCGTTGATTTTAGCGCAGGCATCTTTTCTTAGGCGAGACTTTGCAGTTCGCTCGCCGATTTGCCTTAGTCGGGCTCAGGCTTGGCCTCCAGGGCTTGCTTGAGGCTTCTTGCGCAAGCCGAGCCTATGCTTTAGCGCAGCTCGCTTTCTGCCTGGTTCAGTTTGGCAAATTCTTCTTCAGGTGCGTTGCTTACCAGATGCTTCTTTGAATAGAAGCTGAAGTATGCCATGCCGAAGATGTAGATGATAAGCACGCAGCTGGCGGCCACCACGTCCACGAAGAAGGTGGATACGATGGCAATGCAGGAAAGCACGAAGCCGATAAGCGTGGTTACGGTGCCGCCGGGCGTACGGTAGCCGCGATGCATGCTAGGGTTGCGCAGGCGCAGGATGATGTGCGAAAGGTTCATGAGCGCGTACGAAACGCAGGCGCCGAATACCGCGATGTTGAGGATCAAGCTGCCGTCGCGCATCACGACGACCAGGATGAAGCCCACGATGCCCGAAGCGATGAGTGCGACGTAAGGGGTCTTGCGTTTGCCGGTAAGGGCAAGGAAGTTAGGCAGATAGCCCGCACGGGAAAGTGCGAACACCTGGCGCGAGCCCGCGTACATCAAGCTGAAGAAGCTAGCGATCAGGCCAGCTAAGCCCGCCCAGTTGACGAAGACGGCCAGGTCGCTTTGCCCAACGGCGTTCAGCGCATCGACCAGGGGAGCATCGCTCGGGGCGATGAGCGCCGCGCCCGCGCCGCCTGCGGCAAGGAGTAGTGAAAGAAAGCCGGTCAGGCCAAGGATTACAAGCGCCCCGATAAGCCCGCGCGGCATGTCGCGCTTGGGGTTGGCGGCTTCCTCGGCCGCCAGGGGCACGCCCTCAACGCCCAGGAAGAACCAGATGCCGTAGGGGAGTGCACCAAGCACGCCCAGCAGGCCGAAGGGCAAAAGCTCGCTTGAACCTGCGGAATCGACGGCGGGCATGTTGAACAAGTTGCCCGCATCGAAGCTGGGGACCATGCCCACCGCAAAGGCGACCAGCGCGACGATGGCGATGGCGCTCACTACGAGCATGAGCTTCAAAGCCTCGCCCACGCCGAAGATGTGGATGCCGATGAATATCACGTAAGCGATGGCAACGATGACGAGCACATCCACGTCCACGATGCCGAGCGCGATCACGTAGTTGGCGATGAAGGTAGCGATGGCCGCCGGCGCGCAAACATATTCGATGATGAGCGCCAGGCCGGTGGCAAAGCCGCCGGTACGCCCCATGGCGCTACGGGCGAAGGCGTATCCGGCGCCTGCAGTAGGGATGGCGCTTGAAAGTTCGGCCAGGCCGAACACGGTGCAGGCGTACATCAGGCCCATAATGGCCCAGGCAATGGCAAGGCCAAGCCAGCCGCCCTGCTCCATGCCGTAGTTCCAGCCGCTGAAGTCGCCCGAGATGGTGTAGGAAACTCCCAGGCTGATAAGCAGCACCCAGCCAACCGCGCCGCCTTTAAGCGAGCGTTTGGCGAAGTATTCGTTGCTTTCCTGATCGGCGGTTTGAGATTTCTTTGCGCTCATTAGTACAGCTCCTTTGCAGCGGCAATGAACGATTTTGCGGCTTTGTACCAGGTGTAGAGCCACTCGCCAACGGGGTTGCCCATCGCTTCCTTGTACATTGCCCATACGTACCAGCAAAAGCCGACGATGCCGACGGCGGCCACGCAATGTCGCACCTCGGTTTCGCTTGGCTTTCGGTCGAAGTAAAGGTCGAGCATGGCAATGGCCTCCTCAACCGAGTAGCCCGAGCCCTGCGCCACGAAATTGCCCAGGTCGCAGGCCCAGTCGCCCATGGCGGCGTACTCCCAATCGATGACCCACATGTCATCGCCGTGAACCAGCAGGTTGGGGCCATAGAAATCGTTGTGGCACAGGCACGGCTGTCCCTGGTCTTGCTTCATGGCCTCGGCAATCGCGCCTGCGTCGGCCTTGAGCTCGGCGAAGTCGCGCGGTAGGGGGTACGAAATCTCCGCCAGCAAACGAAGGATATCGAGCGTCGCTTCGTAGAAGTCGAAGGACCAAGGTGACACCTCGTCACAACCGTGAAGGCGCTTGATCAGCTGCAGCGCTTGCTTGACCTGCTTGGTGTTGCGGTAGTCGAAGTCGGTGCAGCCCTCGATGAAGCGCGAAATCTTCCAGCCTTCCTCGGCGTTCTCGTATAGGAAGGTGTCGTCTAGCCCCAGGCGCTTGGCGGCATTTAACGCGAAGGTCTCGGCTTGGCGGTTGATGATCTCATCGGTGCCGGCGCCGGGGTGGCGGTACACATAGCGCTCGCCCTTGCAGCTGAACAGCACCGACAGGTTGGTAAGGCCTGCTTTTAGGGGCACAACCTGGGTAATGTCGGCGCGCTTGCAGTCGAGCGTCTTGCAAATGTTGTCCAAAATGGCCGAGTCGACGTTGATGAGGAAGTCGCGGTCAAAGGCCAGCAGGTCTTGTAGCTGGTCGAACTCGTAAATCTCGCCCGGCTGGTATTTCTTTGCGCGCACGGCAAACTCGCCAGCGTGCTCAAGGAAGATGGTGTCCCAAAGCTTGCGCTTCGTTTCGTGGTAGTCATACTCTTCTTCGATGATGCTCATGAGCTTGTGCGAGCTGGCGGCGTCCAGGTACACCGGGCCGCGCGGATACCAGCCGGCGCGGCGCTCCATCCCCGTGATGATGTTCTTCTTATCCCAGGTGATGGCGCGGACGCGCGATTCAGGCTTGCTCTTGAACATGGGCATGTAGGCCTCGAACACGTAGGGCCTGAAGGGATTTTCGACAATGTACTGGTCGGACGCGCAGATGTAGCTGTTGTTCAGGTGCTCGCGCGCCAGGAAGAGCGAGGAGTGGTTATTGCGGTTGGCGTAATCGCGACTCGAGATGATGTTCACATTGAACTTGTCGCCCAGGTAGAAGAAGCTTTCCTTCATGTGGCCCACCACAACGGATATGTCTTCGATTCCCGCGGCCTTGATCTGGCCGATCAGGCGCTCGATAAGAATCTCGCCCTGCACCTCGAAGAGTGCCTTGGGCTTTTCGAAGGAAAGGGGTGCCATGCGTGAAGCTGCACCGGCAGCCAGGATGACGGCGCTGTCGACCTTGTAGGGCGCCAGCGCGGTGCGGCCGGCTTCGGTGATTGCGCCGTCGTCCGCGAGCAGGCCGGCTTCCTTGCAGGCTTTGCTCGCTTTGTTCACCGAGCCGAGCGAAATGCCGGAGCCGTCCGCGATATCGCGCTGGGTTGGCGCCTCGTCGGCAAGGTGGGCCAAAAGCACCTCGAATTGATAACGATCGAGTTTCACAGAACTCCTTATCTTTAACATTGCGGGCTCGCGCGAGTTTTGCGCCGCTGCTCGCCGCAGCCATTTCATGCGTTCATGATTTCTGGAATCATTAATGTTCACGAACAGTCTAGCAATCTAATATTGTGAACACAAGGAAAATCCCTGAGCGTTCGGCCTTCCCCTTGGCGTGAAGGGGGCAAGGGGTCGAAGATGGTAAAATTGACCCGGCAAAATGCCGCCAGGTATATCGGCGGCAGTAGAAGGGGACTCAATGAACAAACAGCAGGCGTATCTTTTGGGCTTGGGCGCCGAGATTCATGACATCTGCATGAAGCACGGCATTCGCTATTTTCTTGGATGCGGCACGCTTATCGGCGCTGTTCGCCACGGCGGAATCATTCCTTGGGACGACGATTTCGACATCCTGATGCCCTATGAGGATTGGCTGAAGTTCAAAGAGGTGTGCCAAGATCCCGCCAACCTGCCGCCCGAGCGCATGCTGTGTGCCCCCGATGTGCAGGAGTGCTACCTTCACGTGATGCCGCGCTATATTGCGCTCGATACCACTTGCATCCACAAGCAGCAGTCCCTGCACGACGATTACGCAGGCTACGTTATCGACATCTTCGTTCTTGACCCCGTCAAAAACGACCCCGAGGAAATCGCCTGTTATCACAAGGACCTGCTCCTGTACTACGACATGATTTCTTACTCCACCACGTCGAGCGTACGCGTGGCGGCGACTCCCGAAGAGTACGAGCAAGCGATGGCGCTTAAAGAAAAGCTCGGTAAGATCGAGGCCTCCAAGGAATTCGAGCGAAGGCTCGCTTCGCACTTCGATCCCGATGGCGAGCTTTATATCCACCGCTGGCAGGGGAGTGGCACGCAGTACCGCCGCTCGGATTTCGAGGAATCCCTTCTTACTAAGGTTGGGCCCTACGAATTCATGATCCCGCGTGGTTTCAATGGCGTGCTGCGCGCGTCCTTCAACGATGAATGGCCCGAGATGCCCCGCAACGCCAACGCGGCCAAGCATTCCGCGCCGGAGTCCCATGCGTTTTCCTATCGTGATGCGCTTACCTATTACCGCCCCACCCACGATCGCGATGAGCTGCGTCGCAAGATGGTCGCTCGTCGTCCCGTCGTTCTTAAGGCCGGCTTCGAGGGCCGCTATCTCGAGGATTCGCGCATTAGGGCGAAGGCTCATTTCGCCAAGATCGAGGTGGAACAGCGTATTTCCCGGCACGCTCAGGAGTTCGAGCGGGCCTTGGCCGCCCGAGACGGCAAGACGCTCGATCGCATCATGGGCCGCTTCGTCGAATGGCAGATCGGCGGCTCGGCGGTTGGCCGCCGAACCACGAAGCTGTTCTGGCGCACGCATCATCCCGTGCTCGCCGATGTTTCCGATGACGTTTACGACGCCCTTCTTATTGCGCTTATTTGCACCGAGCGCATCGGCCGTGCGCATCAGATTCTTCGTGTGAGCAAGCAGATTGGCCGCCCTCTTACCCCCATCGCCGCACAAGCCTTTGAAGATCTGGAGCTTTTCCGCTCCGCAACCGATGATGTTTGCTTCGGTCGCGTGGCTGATGCTCTGCAAAAGGCGCGCAGCCTTAAGGCAGCCTATGCGAACGCCGTAACCTTCTACTACCTTGAGGTCGAGTGTCTATGGCGCCTTCACCAGGCCGGCGAGCTTGCTCTTGAGGAAGTTGAGGCCGCAATCGAGGATGCTCTTGGGCGCTTCGAGGGCAATGGTTTCTTCCTCAAGTATCAGGCAGATTGCAAAACAGAGCGCGGCATCGACGTGGGCAATGCCTACCTCGTCGCCGCCGAAAGCACCATGAATGGTCTGATCCTGACCGATATCCAGCAGCGTTTCGGCTACGCCCCTTCGTGGTTGCGCAAGAAGCCCTGGGCTAAGGCCAACGGGGTTCCCCAATGGGAGGGCGAGTGGCCGCGCGTCAAGAAGCCCGCCAAAAAGCTCGATGCTCCCGAGGATGTGCTGAACGAAAACCAGCGCTGTCTTCTGCTTCTTATGGGCGAGGTCACCGAGCTTTGCCGCAAGAACAATCTGCGCTGCATCTGCTCGCCCGCTGTGGCCAAGGGCCTTTTCGTCAAAAAGCTCTTCCCCGAGCGCCTGGACGATCAATGTTTGCTTATGCCCGCTGCTGATCTCCAAAGGCTCGTGGAGCTTCTTCCTGGTAGCTATCAGAATCGCCGCGTCTCTTACATGGGCAGCGATCCCTCGTGCGCGGGCTTGTTCGTAAGGTACTCCAGCACAAAAAGCTGCGTTTTAAAGCTCAACGAAAACCCAGCCGAGCAGGATAAAGAACTAAGCATCAGGATTTTCGCCCTCACGAACGCGCAGGTGCCCGCGCCCGCCAGCGCCTATTTGCGCGCCTGGAAGGCCGGGGCTTCGAAGGGCGCCTTTGCTCCGCACGGCTTAAGCCTGAAAGCAAAAGCTTTTCTACAGGGCTTGCATGGGCGCACGGCCAAGACGGGCAAAAAGATCTTCGACATGATTGCGGCCTTGCCTGAGCCTGCCGACGTCTACGCAACCGAGCTCAGTGGCGTAGACCGCAAGATTGCCGCAAGCAACGTGTGCGAATACGAGTTCAAGAGCTTTGCCGGCGTTGAGCTTGCGGTGCCCAAAGATTTAAAAGCGTATATCAAAAACTGCGATGCTCGTTTTGCCCGATATTTGCTTAACGAGGGCAAAAAGCTGATGACGCCCTACCTGTCCTACGAAGAGCTGATCGCTTCGGGTGCGCTTGATGCCGATTGGTACGAGCATCGCCGTCGCTACGAGCAGATTCGCATCGAGGTTGAAGAAGACCCCGCGGAGTTCAGCGAGAACTACGAGCAATTGCGTTTGGCGGTTGAGCTGAAAACGATCAGCTTGGATTTGCTCCCCCAGCGAGATAAGATCGCAAAGCTTCATGCAAAAAGGGACGTCGATGCTCTTGAAAAGATTTTGAAGCCCTATATCGATTGTTGGGATAAGTACCACGAAGTTGGTCAGGTGTTCCTAGACATCGAAATCGATGCTGCGCTGCAGTTTGTGCTTGATCGGCGCAATGCCGGCTAGCCGGCTCCTTCGCCAAAAGCCTCTTTGCGGCTTTCTTTGATATTTGTCGTAATATGTTCTGAAACCGTTGAAAGGGAGAACGATGGCTCAGCAGGGCAGCACATATGACAAACATGCCAGTGGCACGCCTCGTCATGGCCGCCATGCCTCCAGCATCCCCTCGTCTCGTGATGCGAACGATTCCGTTTTCAACACGCAGGATATCGCGGTGCGCTCCCGCCATGCGGCTCCCGCTCAGTCCGAGCAAGCCAGCGCGCCTTCCAACCTTGACTTCGGCGGCCTTGACGAATACGCCTATGGCGCTCCCGCCGAGGAAACTGCTGGCTCGTATTCCTATGGCGTGAGCGATGTTTCCCACGAAGGGCAGGAATCCATTCTTCCCGACGATCTGCGCAGCAAAAGCAAGGTCCCGCAAACGCTTGCCCATGGCATTTTGCGCGTGATCGGCATCATCTTGTTGTTCTGCGTTGTTATAGCCATCGGTTGCTGCATCGGTCTGGTGTACCTGATGGACGTTAGCCCGCTCGTTCTTTTCGCCCTTAAATAAAAGCAGCCAACGCGCCGTCGCGCATCGTTGACGCCGTCGTTCTGGGGTATTGGGGACCCTCGCGCTGCGGCCTATGGCTTAGAGCAACGGCTGCTTGCAGCTGGTGGGCACTCCGCACAATTTCGTTAACCTTCAGCTCTCACTGCAAACTCGTGGGCTGTTCATGTATTTAGCCCCGTCAACCCAGGCTCTCGTTTCCCCGCACAGTAAAATCGTTTAGAAACGAAACTATATTGAGGGGAAACGATGAGCGACCAGAGCACTCAAAATCAAAATTCTTCCAATACGTCTTCCAACGCGAAATACGGGGCCGATTGGGTTCCTTCCCCCGACGACCCTAATTACGAAGCTTATTTGAAGTATCAGCAGAATCTCGATGCGGCGACGCAGGGCCATCCGGTCACGGCGCACGGGAACGTGCCTGCCGACCCTGCTTCACCGGGCGCGGCTCAAGACGATGCCGCAGGTGCAGGCGCAGCAACGGACGCAGGTGCCAGCGGCAATGGTGTTGCCGATTCGCAAGACCCCAGCTCTTCCCAGCAGGTTCCAGGCGCTTCCAGTGGCGATGCCGAATGGCAGCGCCCCAAGCAGGAAAATCCCGATGCTCAGGCGTCCGATCATATCGGTCCTTTCTACAAGCCTTCGCATTGGTCCGATAAGCCCAATCCCGATGCGCCTTGGTGGGCCAACCCCTATACCTATGTAGATAAAGGAAAGTGGCGTGAGCCCAATTGGGGCGATGGCACCTCAGACCAAAATGCGAGCCAGAACTCTTCTGCGCAAAACGGCCAAGAGGTTCAGGGGCAGAGTTCCGCCCAGCAGGGAGTGCAGACAGGCGCCGCATCGGGTACTCAGCAAGACGCAGCTGCCAGCCCGAGCGCGCAAACTGGGTCAAACGCCGGTGAGCCCGTGGGCAACAGCCCTTCTAATGACGAAAAGCGCGCCGCCGATCGCTTTGCCGCATCGCAAAGTGCTGGTTCGGCGCAGAGTGGCCAGCCTTCGGCCAACACACAAGCTTCCAATCCCTTCCCGGGCCAGGTTGGAGCTTGGGTCCCCACGGGTGATTTTTCCAACCCCTGGAATTGGGATGCGGAGGCGATTCCCAACCAAGCTATCGATGGTAAGCCTTGCAAGGTGCCTGCTGGAGCATGGGTTCCTTCGGGCAACCCCGCAAGCCCTTGGGCGTGGAACGCTGAGGTGCTTCCCAATGCATACCAAGAAGGTAAGCCGGTCTTCATTCCTGCTCAGCCGGGGACGCCTCAAGCGGGACAAGCCCAAAATGCCGCAGGAGCAAACCCGCTGCCATTCGGCGGCATGCGCGACCTAAGTAAAGAAAGCGGCGAAGATCGCCCCGATGTTCCCATGGGAACGCGCGTAGGCTGGTTCTTTATCGGGCTTATTGGAGGCTTCATTGGCCTGCTCTTCGCCTGGATGGTCGCGAGCCGCTATCCCCAGAAGCAGCGCAAGCAGGTGGTCTGGGCGTGCTGGGCGGGCTTCTTCGCCT
>JAUMVJ010000006.1 GCA_030530215.1 Coriobacteriia bacterium | reverse complement strand
GCCGGTGAGCACATAGGGGTCAGCCTAAATTTGCGAAAGATTCTTGACGGTACCGTTCGCCGAGGCCGTCGCGCTCGGCGCTCAGAGCTGTTTTAGAATGGCGTCTAACGATAGGGAAGGAATGTTATGAGCCAAAAGCCCAACAAGAAGATCGAAAAGGGTATTTCGCGCGAAGAGCCGATGGAAGGCGTGCCTTTCTTCAACATCGGTGCGATGTTTATGCCTCCCATCTGGGGGCCCGCCCATGGCATCTGGCTCACCATCGTGTTCTATCCTCTGTGGATCGTAGCTGATAGCTCCCTCTGGGCGGCCTATACCGACCCGACTCCTTTGTCCGTCGCTGCTGCCGTAGGCGTGTTTGCCCTGGGTGTTGCCGCTACCTTGATGTTTGCCCATACCTGTCAATGGCATGGCCTTGTCCGCGCCTTTGAGCAGGGCCACGATAAAGAGTGGTACTTAAAGCGTCAGAAGGCATGGGCGGTGTTCTGCGTCATCTTCGCCATTGTCCTGATTGCTATTGCCACCTGGTTCAATCTCACCATGCGTGCTGGTCTGGAGATGCAGTGATGTCTGACAGCGATCGTCTATCGGAAAAGTCTGAAGCCTTCGTTTCCGCTGACAACGGAACCCGTCAAGCCAGCTCTGAGCGCATCTGCGTTTTGTTCGTCGGCAATCGTCTGATGATGGACGATGGCGTGGGTCCTGCAGCCTACGATTACATCCTTCAGAACTTCGAGCTTTCCGACAATGTGGATATGTTCGACGTCGGCTGCATGAGCATGGATATGCTCGACTATGTGCGCCGTTACGACTTCATGATGACGGTCGATGCGGTGGGGGAGTCGGGCGAGGCTCCGGGCACGGTGTTTCGCTACAAGCCGGTTGACGTTGCCAGAAACGACGGCCCTACGGCCTCTATCCACGACTTGAAATTGGCCAATCTCTTCGATGCGGCAAGCCTTATGGGCTATACCTGCGAAGGTTTGTGCTACGGCATGCAGGTCGAGATTTTAGAGCCCGCCGAATACACGATAGGTCTTACCCCGGCTGTCGAGGAGAAACTTCCGTTTCTTGCCGAGTCCGTTTTGGCGGAGTTGTGGCGCCGTGGGGCCGCGATTTCGCGCAAGGACGGCAAGCCTTTTGGGCCTGCGTTTTCTGATTTCTAATTGCTTTAAAGCTGTTTTATAAAAGTGAACCCCTCCATCGGTGAAAGGGCGCATAATGTCCGTGTTGGAAAAACATGGAGGGAGTTTACCTATGTCTCAGACACATCCCATTACCGTTAGCTCTTGGACTCTGGGCGATCAGTGCACTTTCGAGGATCGCGTTATCGCTGCTAAAGAAGGCGGCTACGAGGGCATCGGCCTTCGCGCCGAGACCTACGTCGATGCTCTGGCCGAGGGCCTGCATGACGAGGATATCCTTGCTATTCTTGACAAGCATGGCATGAAGGTCACCGAGGTTGAGTACATCACCCTTTGGGCTGAGGACGAGCGCTCCTACGAGCAGAAGTATAAGGAGCAGATCTGCTTCCATATGTGCGATCTTTTTGGCGTCGGCCATATCAACATCGGTCTGATGGAGACTTACTCCGTCGAGCATGACGCAAAGAAGCTCGCCGAGCTTTGCCAGCGTGCAGGCAATCGCATCATCGGCCTTGAGCCCATGCCTTACTCTGGCGTCCCCGACTTGGCTACCGCTTGGGCCATCGTTTCTCAGTCCGGCGCCGAGAATGCTTACATGATTCTGGACGCCTGGCACTGGGTTCGCGCCAACCAGCCCTTCGATCTGCTCACTCCCGAGCAGGCCAAGAAGGTCATTTCCGTTCAGATCAACGACGCTTACGAGCGTCCTTACGCCAAGTCCATCCTTCGCGACGAGTCCATGCATGATCGCCTGGCACCTGGTGCAGGCGCAAAGGACACCGCAGGCTTCGTGAAGATGCTTAAAGATGCCGGCGTTGATCCCAAGGTCATCGGCGTTGAGGTTATCTCTGATGCCATCCTTGCCAAGGGTCTTAAAGAGGCTGCTGCCGAGACCTGCGAGGGCGCTCGCAAGGTTCTTGCCGAGGCCTGGCCTGAGATGCTCTAAGAGCAAGCTTTTCAAAGGGGCTGATTTGCGGAAGCTATCAGCCCCTTTACTGGTTTATCATCTAAGTGGAGCCTTGTCGGCGTAAAACGATGGCCGATAAGGTTTCGCAAGTTTTGGGCAAGGTTTCGCCTGCGCGAGCTTTGCAGGGCAACTTGATTCCCCTTGCACGAGGGGAGCGTCGAGCGCGAGGCAATTTGCTTCGTTGTGTTTTGGAGGGACGCCTATGAAGTTCAAGAAAATGTTCGAGCCTATCCAGATCGGCCCCATGAAGGTCAAGAATCGCTTCGTGGTTCCGCCCATGGGCAACAACTTCGCAAACGCGGACGGCACTTGGTCCGATCAATCCGTGGCTTATTATTCCGAGCGCGCCAAGGGTGGTTTCGGCCTTATCACCATCGAGGCGACCGTCGTGCACAAGGGCGCTAAGGGCGGCCCCTTGAAGCCCTGCCTCTACGACGATGCAAGCATCCCCAGCCTCAAGCGCATTACCGATGCTGCGCACGGTTACGGCGCTTGCGTGAGCGTCCAGCTGCAGAACGCCGGCCCCGAGGGCAATGCCAAGAACGCTGGTGCCCCCATTCAGGCCGCCAGCCCCATCGAGGCTGCCTGCGGTCGCGACATCCCTGAAGAAGTAACTACCGAAGAAGTCTACGAGCTCGTCAAGGGCTACGGTGACGCAGCCGAGCGCGCCATGAAGGGCGGCGTTGACGCCGTCGAGATCCACATGGCGCACGGTTACCTGGTAAGCTCCTTCATGAGCCCCCGCACCAATAAGCGCCTGGATGAGTTCGGCGGCTCCTTCGAGAACCGCATGCGTTTCCCGCGCCTCATCGTCGAGGAAGTTAAGAAGCGCGTCGGCGGCAAGGTCGCCATCATTGCGCGCATCAACTCCGCAGATGAGATTTTGGGCGGCCTTTCCGTTCAGGACTCCGCGGCAATCGCTCGCTACCTTGAGGATTGCGGTGTCGAGTGCCTGCATATCTCGCGTGCTGTTCACATTAAAGACGAGTTCATGTGGGCTCCCACCACGATTCACGGCGGCTTCAGCTCCGATCTGTTCACCGAGATCAAGCGTGCCGTGCATATTCCCACCATCGCCATCGGCCGCTTCACCGAGCCTCAGTACGCTGAGCTTATGGTTGAGGAGGGTCGTGCCGACCTGATCGCTTTCGGTCGTCAGTCCCTGGCGGATCCTCATATGCCCCAGTGTGCGCAGGAGGCTCGCCTGGACGACGTTCTTCCTTGCATCGCCTGCTTGCAGGGCTGCACCGCCAACATGTATCAAGGCAAGCCGCTGCGCTGCTTGGTTAACCCCTTCTTGGGCCACGAGGTCGACGGCGAGCCCGAGGCTGATGTTAAGAAGAAGGTCATGGTCGTCGGTGGCGGCGTTGCTGGACTGGCAGCTGCCTTCATCGCTGCCGAGCGCGGTCATAGCGTGACCTTGTATGAATCCAAGGAGACCCTGGGCGGCAACATGCGCCTGGCCGCCTTCCCTCCCGGAAAAGGCGACATCTCCAACATGATCCGCGCCTACATCGTCCGTGCTCAGAAGGCCGGCGTAAAGATTGTGCTCAACAAGGAAGTCGATGTTGACTTTGTTCGTGAGCAGAACCCCGATGAGGTCGTGGTTGCTACGGGCGCCAACACGCTAATTCTGCCTATCGAGGGCATCGACGATCCTTCCATCATTCATGGCGGCGATTTGTTGGCGGGCAAACGCCAGGCGGGCAAGAAAGTGCTCGTCGTCGGTGGCGGCATGGTTGGTTGCGAGACCGCCGAGCTTTTGGGCGAGCTTCAGCATGAGGTAACCATCGCCGAGTTCCGCGAGGCCATGGGCATCGACATGATCTCCGAGCATCGTAAGTTCCTGATGCATCACTTCGCCGAGTACGGCGTCAAGCAGGTTCCCAATGCTCGCGTTTGCAAGTTCTTCCCCGATGGCGTTGCCTACGAGGACATGGTCACGCACGAGACCAAGGAACTTCGCGGCTTCGACTCCGTGGTGCTTTCTATGGGCTATCGCAACAACGACACCTTGAGCGAGCCTTTGAAGGAGGCTGGCTTCAGCGTGCATGCCATCGGTGATGCCGTGCGTGCACGTCGTGCTCTGGACGCCACCTCCGAGGCTTACGAAGTGGCTATGAGCCTGTAGCTTCTAAGCTTCGATTTCCTTCAGGAAATATTGGCGCGGCCGTTAGAGATTTGCGCACAAGCAAAAGCCCTCTGCTCGGTGAGCAGAGGGCTTCTTTATGGGCTAGCTTGTTTTGCCGGTCGGTGTTGTTGGGGCATGACTGGTTTTGAACTCCAAAGCTATTTGCAACGATGAGAACCGGAGCTATTTGCTTTAGGTTCTTGCGCGTTGGTCTGAAGCGTAGAATGCCTTGGCAAAAGCGCGGAGCGGGTTTAAAGCCAGTGTGCCGGCAAGTCAAGCGAGCCTTCGATCAATTAGCCCGCAGCCTGGGAAAACTAGGGGCTAGGGGAGTAGCTCTCTAGCGTTTCCTCCATCTAAGGCAATAAGCCTCAAGTCGGTTGAAGGCGTAGGTCACGATGGAAATCACCACGCCTATGACCAGGATGCCGCCTACGGTGCGCGTGTAGTCGCCCAAGTCGGAGTAGTTCTTCACGTAGTAGCCCATGCCGGCGTTCGCGCCGATCATTTCGGCCGAGGTGAGCAGGATGAAGCTGAAGCACAGGGCCAGGTTGCAACCGATGAAGAGCTGGGGCAGTGTTGCCGGGAAGATGACCTTCGCGAGCATCGTGGGGGTGCTCACGTTCATGGATTTGGCTGAATCGATGATGCCTTTATCCACGTTGAGCACACCGCTCATCACATTGACGAGGATGGGCCAGAACGAGGCCATGAAGATCACGAAGACCGAGGCGCTGCGGAAGGTGGGCAGAAGCGCGATTGCGTATGGGATGTAGACGATGGGCGGGATTGCCGCAAAGAAGCTCGACACGCGGCTTGCGGCGTAACCAACACGCAGGTTCCAGCCCAAAAGCAGCCCCAAGGGGATGGCGATAACGGCGCCAAGAAGGAAGCCCTCGACGATGATTCCCGACGAGCTGCCGATGTTGACGAGGACCTTGTCCCAGTCGGCAACAAGCTGTGCGAAAACGGTGCCGGGGGCAGGGAAGAGCGATTGATTCATCAGCGCGAACTTCGCAGTGCATAAGGTCCAAGCACCGCAGATCGCGTAGACGAAGCTTCCTACGTCGTTGAACACGTGCAGGGTCTTAGGCGTTTTGGCCAAGCCGCAACCCACAAGCACCAGCAGCTCAACTATTACAAGAAAGCCGGTTAGGAACAAAGGGCAGGCGTCGTCCTCGATGGTATCGGGGAGGATGAGGTTGATGGCCAAAACCACCAGGAACAGCAGGTTGGCCGAGGTGAGGAATCGTTGTTTCAGGCTCATTTACAGCGCCGCCTTCGTTAGGTCTTGAGCATCGATTGCCTTGTTGTACAGGGCATCGTAGAGATTCGCTCGGAATTTCACGTATTCGGGGTCGGAGTTGAGTTCGCGCCTGTTGCGTGGGCGTGCAAAGGGCACCTTGTACTCTTCGTAAATCTGGCCAGGGTGGCTGCTCATCAAAATGACCCGGTCGGCCAGGTAGATGGCCTCGTCGATGTCGTGGGTAACAAACACCACCGTCTTCTTCTCGTCGGCAGGCTCGCCCTCCCAGATATCTAAGAGGAACTCCTGCAAAAGCGTGCGGTTTTTAGCGTCGATGGCGCCGAAAGGTTCGTCCATGAGCAAGATCTCGGAGTCGGCGGCCAGCGCTCGCGCGATGGCGACGCGCTGTTGCATGCCACCGGAGAGCTGGCTGGGGTACTTGTTCTCGAAGCCGGAAAGGCCGACTTTGCTAAGAATGGCCTTGGCCTGCGTGCGGCATTCCTTCTTGCTAAGCTCACGATGGTACTGCTTGATGCCGAAGGCCACGTTTTCGAGTGCGGTTTGCCAGGGGAACAGCGAGTATTGCTGGAACACGACTGCGCGCTCGGGGCCGGGGCCCGTTATGGGCACCCCGTCGATCAGCACTTCGCCCGAGCTGGGCTCGTGCAGGCCTTCGAGCACTGATAGCAGGGTGGACTTACCGCAGCCGCTCGATCCGATGATCGTTACGAACTCGCCGGATGCGACATCGAACGAGACCTGCGATAAAGCGAGCGTTCGTTCCTGCTTCTCACCGTACTCGACCGTCAGATCGCGTACCTCAATCTTGCTCACGGAAGGGTTCCTTTCTAAGTAGGGCTGCTTGCGTTATCCGCCGCAGCATTCGGGGACTTCTTGCTTCACTGTGCTTGCGTAAGCTTTGGAAGCGGTGCTAACGCTGGCGTCCCCTTCAGTTCAATTGGCTTCCTTGAAGTGCTCCTGGAGCTCCTTCAGAATGTCGTTGGAGCTGTCTTCCTCGGCAAGGTCGTTCAGGGCGTCCTCATAGATTGAGGTGTTGTAGTGCTCGGTTTCATCGAAGTCGGAGGTATAGCCCAGCTTTACGATTGCTTCCTTGAGCTCGCTTGAAGCCTTGGTGTCGGGGTCGGGGTACGAGGTGCCGTAGCCGCCGTATACCTCGGTCTCGATGGCGTCCTCGTCGATATCGATGTACTTCTTCACGTCTTCGATGGTCTTATCGTGGTTGGTCTGCGTGAACTCGTAGGCCTTGATGATTGCGCGCTCGAAGGCGGTATAGGAGTTCTTGTTCTCGCTAAGCGCTTCGGTAGGAGCAATCTGCCGGCAGCAGGGCTGGTCCTTCAGAAGTTTTTCTTCGGAGCAGCGATAGACAATGGAGTAGCCTTCGCTTTCAGCCAAAGAGGCGTAAGGGGAGTACACGCTTGCCGCATCGATCGAGGCGTTCTTCAGGGCAGCGTAGGCGTCTTTCTGGGAATCGAAGTATTTGATGTGCACCTCGCCCTCGCCGTCGCCGATCTTGATGTTGGCAGCCTCAAGCAGCTGCTGCAGCTCGGCGTCCTGGATGGAGTTCTTGACGGATGCCACGTTGCGATCTTTGAGGATGGAGATATCCCAATCCTTCAAACCCTTGGTGTAGTCGGACTTGATGACGTAACCATGACCGTTGGTCATTGCGCCGCCGAAGATCGAGATGTCGGAGCCGGAGCTGGCGAAGGTGAAGGTGGGCACAGTGCTGATGAAAGCCACGTCGAGCTTGCCGTTGGTAAGGCCGCTTTCGAGCTCGGAGGAAGAGGAGAACTGCGTCAGGTTGACGTTCAGGCCCTCCTCGTCGAAGTAGCCCTCCTCTTCAGCTACGAAGGCGAAGAGGTGTGCAGTGGAGTTCAGGTAGCCAAGATTGAACTCGGTTTTCTCTAGGTTGGAGTCGGAGGAGGATGAGCTGTCGTTCGATGCGCAACCGGCAAGGCCGACGGTGCTACCGGCGATGAGGGTCAGAGCCAATGCCGTGCTAACGGCAGTGCGCTTGAACTTGAGGGGGCTTAGGGTTTTCACGGGATTCCTTTCAGTTTGCTTCTTGCCCTATCCTGAATTTGAGCGCAAAAAACTAAGCATGTGACCTGCTTTTTCTTGATCGTCATGCGTGGTTTGCTGCTCTGAAATTCGGTGAGATTGATATTACGGATTGCTTGTGAATCGATGAAGAGGGCAATTCGCGATGTTCTGCTATAGCCTCAAGCTATAACGAACGCGTTCGTATATATAGACTGAGGCTATAGCGGCTCAATTGTGATGGGTTTTGCGCGTTTTTAGGCGCCGAACAAAAACTAGAATTTTTGCACCGATACCTCGCGGAGCTTAAGAGCGTTGGCTTCATCTTCCTCAAAGACGTTGTGGCTAAGCGCAAGGGTGGCGCCGGGAAATTCCTTTAGAGCAGCTGCAGCTAGGCTTGCAGGAAAGCTGACGCAGAGTATTTCCGGCTGAAAATCGAAGGGCGCATTCTGGGCGGTAAGCCAGCTGTGAAGCTTTGCTGCATCGCTGCCGAAGGCCTTTGTGCAGATGAGGAATTGCGATTCATCGTCGCGCGAGAGCCAGGGATAGCGTTTTCTGAGCGCGCTTCCCGCGGCGGTGAAACATTTGTTTTGCTGGAAGATCTGCCCGGTGTTCTTGTTGTCCGAGCTGCAATAGTGGACGCCAAGGCGAAGCTTTTGTTCGTTGGCGAACTCGAGGAGCGCCAAAGCTTCCTTCTCGCTTCCGGCCACGGGGATGCCCCCGCCATACCAGTAGTTGTATAGGTGGTCGTAGGGATGCTTACGCAGCTTGAAGCCGCGCTTGGCGAATTCGTTGCCATTGTGGAGAGGGAAGCAGAACTCCAGCAGATTGATGCCCTTGACTCCGATGGCGTCGGCCCTGAGTAGGATTTCCTTCATGGAATCGAGGGTTCCGGGGATAACGGGCATCTCGATCATCACGAAGGGGATAAACTCGCGGCACATCTTCATCTGTTTGAAGGGCAGCTCGGGCAGCTTGCCCTCGTCGTCGAGCTTGATGCTGAAGCGGATCTCGGACAAGCCTGCCGACCCGAGCGCTTGTGCGGTGCGTTCATCAAGGAAGTCGCCGCTGGTGTAGAGGCGGATATGGCTTTGGGGGTAATGCATACGTGCGTGCTTTATGAAGCGCAGCACCTCTTCTTTATGAAGAAGAGGCTCGCCACCTGTGACTGCCAGGCAATCGAAGTGCACGCCAAGGCTCGCGGCGTGGTCCAGCTCGGCTGTGATGTCGCGTTGGTGAGAGAGAAAGTACTCGTAGTAGTCTTGATTGGGATTGAAACAGAAGTAGCAGTTGCGCGAGCATCTTAGATCCACGAAAAAGGTGCTCGTGGCCTCGCCGGTTCGGCAAGCAAGGCAGGCAGGGGATATCCAATTGAGCCAAAGCGAGGATTGGGAGTTCTCGCATGAGCAAGAACTCTTTTCTGCGCAAAGAACGCGCTCAGCCCTGGGTGAGGACTCATTTTCTTCAAAAGGCACGCCGAAGCTCTCGACCGAGGCCTCGAAGTCCTGCTCAACCTGCTTGAATGCTTGTGCGTACTCTGCGAAATCCACGTTGATCAGCCAATATTCTCTAGAGATTTGGTAAGCTCGTCGTAATCAACGCTAACGGCGCACTGCATGCCCTGGGCAAAGGCGACATAGAAGCCCTGCTTGTCTTTTTCGGCAACTTGGTTACTGAACTTGCCGAGCCAATGGAGTAGATGCTTTTCAATGAAGCTGCGCTGCGTTGCGATAAGCTCGGAGGCCTTATCGTCTTCTCCGTTGGCGAAGAACTCGTAGGTTTTTATAGACAAATGGGCCAGGAAATCCATCATGGCGCCGATGTGATCGTCGGGGAATTGCTTTTCCGCTTGGAGCTTGAGTCCTGCTTGATGGTAGAACTCGCGCACATCGAGCGTGCTTTCCTGGAAGAGCATCCCGTTGTCATCGAGATAAGGCGATTCCCAGGCAACGACATTGGCATCGCCCATTGCGTAAAACAGGGCGCGATAGTTTTTCCCCGCATCCGCTAAGAATGCGGCGCTATCCGACTCGTCAGCATGCTCATTTAGGTAGCTTGCAAGCGGCTCGGTTTCAGCGAAGGCCTCGCGGGACTCTGGGGAAAATGCCTTGCTCATCAGGTTGGCATTCGGCTCGGCGCCGAACACGAGATGAAGAAGGGTGTAGCGATATGCGCGATGCGCGAGTGCGAGCGCGATCTTGGATTCGTTTTCTTGATTCGACATGCCAGGCTCCTAACTTATTCGATGGTAAGCCTTGGTATCGAGGATAATCCCTCAAGCGCGGCTCGCGACCCGAGAGCTGCGAGAAATCCCGATAAACCCCTGAAAGTAAATAAGCCAGCCCCAAAGCACCCGGCTATTTGAAGGCCGGGTGCAGTTTGGGGCTGGCGATCAAGTGCGCCAAAGCTTGGGCGCTACCAGTTGAGCTCCTTGTAATCCTTCTCGAAGGCGCAATCTTTGGTCTTGATAAGGATGTTAGGATGCGTGAGGTCTGGCGAGGGAAGAACGGTGATGGTGCCTACGTCCAGATCGTCGCCGTACTTTTCCTTCAGTTCCTCGATGTCGCCGAAGTCGAGCGCGCGGTTGGGGCACCCTGCAACGCAGGCGGGAAGATTTCCTTCCTGGCGCAGGCCGTAGCAGCCGTCGCATTTGCCCGAAACATGCTTTTCCTCAATGTAATGAGGGGCATGGTAGGGGCATGACATCACGCACATGCGGCAGCCGACGCACATGCTTTGGTCTTGGATGACCGTTCCGTCGGGCGCCTTGTAGATGGCACCGACAGGGCAGTTTTTCAGGCACGCCGGATCATCGCAATGGTTGCAGGCGAGCGTGCAGTTGTACATCGATACGTCCGGAAAGCTTCCCGTTGTGTAGGTGTCCACATGGCGGTAGAGGGTGCCGACATCCAGGCGGTTCTTGTCTTTGCAGGCGATTTGGCAGGCGCGGCAGCCGATGCAGCGCGTTTGATCGAAATAGAATCCAACAGCCATGACTTAAAACCCCTTTCTGCTAATCGAGATCGATAATACGCAGGTCGGTATCCTTGTCGTCTTCAAGCGGGGTACCGGTGTATTTTTCGAAGTTGCAATTGTTGTTGTTGTAGCTGGTCACGCCGCCACCCGAGATGTCGTTGCCGATAAGGAAGTTGTCGGCGCCGCCCTCGTCGATTCCTGTTTGCTCGTTAACGCGCACCCAGGAGCCGTGCGGGATGCCAACCTCGCCCGGCATCATGTTTTCCATAACGCAGGCTTTGCGCAGCACCTCGCCGTACTTGGTCCAAACACGCACGGTGTCGCCGTCGACGATGCCCTTCTCCTTGGCGTCGGATGCGGCCAGGAACACAGGGTTCGGCCATGCTTCACGCAGCCAGGGGCAGTTGTCGAAGACCGTGTGGGAGCGGCGGAAGTAGTGCGGGTTGAACATGATGTAGGGATAGTCGCCCTTTTCGCCGCCGATCTTGCCGTCCTTGAAGGTGGTCTCGTAACCGATATCGGGCTTGATGTAGGCCGGGTAGGGGGTGTACTTGCGGTCGCACAGGCCGAAGCTGTTGAACAGGTCGGCTTTGGCTTGGCAGGTAATCTCGAGCTTGCCGCTCGCGGTGGTAAGGGGTGCCGCCTTGGGATCCTTGACGAAGTCGCCGTAGCCGATATAGCTGCTGAAGGCATCGCCCTTCTTGCGCTTTACCTGGTAGCCACCGTTCTTTATGAACTCGTTAAGGCTTACGCGGCCCTTCTGCGGCTTGCCGTCGACGCCCCACTTCTTGATGTCGGCGCTGGTGATGGTGACCAAGGGCTCGGTAACTGAAGGATCCTTATCGGCGACGACGGTGCAGCCGGCGATCGCGTTGAAGAAGCCCTGCTTTTCGCCGAAGGGATAGGCGACCTTCGGATCGAGCCCCAGCGCCTTCATGATGAGCGTGTTGATTTCCTGGTCGGTCTTAGCTTCGAACAGGGGATCGATGACCTTTGAGTAGCACAGGATGAACTCGCGGTTGGAACTCAAGAGGCCGCCGGGAACTTCCCATTGGGTAGTAACGGGCAAAACGATGTCGGAGTATTTGGCCTGCGTGGTAAGGAACTGAGCCTTCGAGACCACGAAGTCCATCTTGCGATGCGCCTCGATGCCGCGCTTCATGTTGGGTCCTGTTTGCAGGTAGGCGTTCTCGTCGTGGACGATGCAATGGATATCGCAGGTGTAGTCCTTGCCGGCGTTTGCGCCGGTGATATACCAGTTGCCCACATCGCGGTACTTGCCGGTGAAGCAGGCCTCCCAAGCTTGGGGTCCGGGGATGGTGCCGGGGACTTTGTTCTCAAGCGAGGGGAAGCCGGTAGATCCGGCGCTCACGAGCGCGGGTCCGCCGTTGCCTGCGTTGGCGTGGTAATTGTTGGCGGTGCAGTTGCCCTTCTTGCCCATGTGGCCGCCCATGGCGCCAACGGTCATGAACATCTGAGGGAGGTTCTCGGCGCCGTTGCAGCGGGCCATCGCGAAGTTGTGCAACAGCCATACGTTGTTCTTCTTGCCAAGCTGGCGAGCGTACTCGGTGATGCGCTCGGCCGAAACGCCGCAGATGTTCGAAGCCCACTCAGCGGTTTTGGGGGTCTTGTCGTACTTGCCGGTGACGTAATCCTTGAAATTGACGTCTTCTTTAAGGTCGTCTGGCTTGTGCTTGGAGTCGAAGCCGACGGTGTACTTATCCAGGAAGTCCCAGTCGATGATGTCGCCTTCTTCCTTGTCTAGGCGCAGCATCTCGTAGGCAACGCCCAAGAGGAAGGCGGTGTCCGTGCCGCCGCGAATGGGGATCCAGTCAGCATCGAGCAACTGGGCGGATGCGGTGTAGACGGGGTCGATGGTGATGAACTTCACGCCGGCTTCTTTGGCGCGGATGTAGTTGTAGCTGGGCAGACCCGCAGCCGACCAAGCAGGGTTCGACGAATGGAACACGATGAGGTCGGCGTTGAGCATGTCGAAGCGGTCGTTGCAGTTGCCCGCGTCGTAAGCGGGGATGCCGATGGTGGTGGCGGGGTTGAGGTTGTAAGCACCATGCGAGGTGGTGTCCGCAATCGAGGTGTGGCCACCGTAGGCCAGAAGCGGTGGGAAGGCATAGGTCGAACCGTAGGATCCGATTAGGAAGGCCTGGCTGCCGTACTTCTTTTTGATGGTCTTGAACTGATCGGCCACGTAGTTAATGGCCTCGTCCCAACTGATGCGCTCCCATTCATCCTTGCCGCGCAGATCGCCGTTGGGGTTGTCGGGGCTCCAGTTTTTGCGCTTCATGGGGTACTTAAGGCGGTTAACGCCGAAGCATTGCTGCTGCTGGGTCTTACCGCGCACGCATCCGCGCTGCTGTGGGTAGTCGAAGGAGTCATCGTGCGTGTCGTCGGTCTTCTGGCGAACAACAGCACCGTCCTTCACCATGACCTTGTTCATGCAGCGTCCGCCGCAGTTATGCCAGCAGGCTGCCGTTACCCATTCGCCGTCTTTGGCGGGGTCGGTGGGGAGCTCGTGCTTTTCGTAGGCCTCAAGCGAGGTGTCCGCGGAGCAGCCCGTCATCGAGAGGGCGGTAACGCTTGCGGCTACAGCGGCTGATGCACCTAAAAAGCCGCGACGTGAAATTGTTGTGTCGGTGATAGTCATTTCAGTGCCTGCTTTCTAGATTCCCATGGTGGCGTAAAACGCATAGCGGCATACCGCAAAGGCGACGAACATCAGGGCGAACATGATGAAGCTCAATGTTTGGTTGCTTTTGATCTTGGCGGAGTTTGCGAATAGCGCGCTGCCAGCAATAGGGCCGATGATGAGGGCGATCACCAGGGCGATAACGCTTGCGCCATGTGCAGCAAAGGCTGCGATTTCCAAGATGATGCCGAGGGCGAATACGCCGGCGCATCCGAATACCCATTTTTTCGCTGAGTCGGCGCGGTAATCGATGCCGCCGAAAAGCCCGAGCATTGCCAAGCCCGCGGCTAGCGAGCCGCCGAGCATGCCTATAACGGTTGCCGGGGCCTCACACCAGATGGGGTTGGCGTAGCTGTCGGTGTAGGCAAAGCCCATCGCCAGGATGACGATGAGGCCTACGATTGCGGTCACAGCACGCAAAGCATAAGGAGTTTCCTTTTTTGCAAGGGTGATGCACAGATCGATGATTGCAAGAACGGCAAAGACGCCGGCGATGAATACCTCGTGTACCATGGCGGCGTTAAGATTAACCGTGCCGTTGGTGAACACCGAGGCGAATGCTCGTCCGAAGTCGTTGATGTGGGTTGCCGACGCTAAGCATCCGACGACGAACATAATGATGATGACGAGCGTCGTGAGCCACGGGCGCTCGCCTTCACGCTTGCGGACGAGGATTGTCTCGAATCCGTAAGCCCCTGCTGCCATTCCTCCCAGCAGGGTGAAAATGAGAAGTGATTCGAGTCCCATTTGAATCCTCCTAGCCTTCAATGGTACAAACGATCACAGTATGTGAACGCGTTCATTGTCTCACCAGGTTTGTCAAGGCTAGGACGGCGAACGGCTAGTATTTGGGAAAGTATTATTCTTTGTTTGCATTATTCGCTGAAAAAATAAGGATTTACTCACGAAATGCGTTTATGCAGGTTAATTAGTTAACCTTGGCTAATTAACATTATTTAACGATTTGTTTAGTTTTATGGTTTTGGCCCAGCTTGCAAATGGGTTTTGATCGGTGTTGGGCATTATCCAGGGTTTCGTATGCCGGCTTGCGCCTTTGCTTGGTGCAGGCGATTTGCCTTGCGGGCGGCTGCCTTCACCCCTCGTCCCTCGCTTAAATCGCCTGCGGTTCGAGCTCGAAGAGCTCCGCAACGCTTAGTTCACGGTCGAGCTTTATGGCGTGGTTGGGGCAGGCGTCAACGCAAAGGTAGCATTGCGCGCAATCGCAGGCCCTGAATTCATGCGTGGCTGGTTTGGGGGCGGCTCCTGCGGGGGTGGTGGCGTTCGCGCAAGATGTGTTTTGGGCTTCGCTGTTGTTCTTGTTGTCGGCATTGCGTGCGACGCTTTGAGCGATGTCCTTGCCGAGTTTTTTGAGTGTTCCTGTGGTACAGAAGAAGGCGCACAGTCCGCAGTCGGTGCAGAGGTTGTGGTTGATATTAAGTCTTCCGGCAAAGCGCGGCTGGATCGTCTCTGTCTGAGCAGGCTGGCGCTCGGCGGAGTAGAGCGCATCGAGTATCGCATCGTTGCGGGGGATGCTAAATCTTTTTAAGGCAGTGCCCTCCTCGTTGAGCAAACGCGTCCTCCATTGCATCTTTTCTCTTTGTTCATCGAAGTGCTGCTCGATGGCGCTTTCGGCAACAGCAAGGCTTGACTTCTGTAGCTCCTGCTTCACGCTTCCGAAGAAGCCGCGTCGCGAGTATCCGTCGCCAAGATAGGGGAAGGCGGACTCTTGACCGTTTTCTTCTTGAATGTGTTGGACTATAAGCGTGAGCCCCCATTTGCTTGCAAGCTCCTGTGAGCCCCGATATGTCTTGCAGAAGTACTCGCCGGCGCTTGCCAAGGGGCAGCTTTCACAGCTGTTGGTGAGCAAGCGAAGCTCGTCGATGCCCTTTGCTGCGAAGTGGATAAGCTGTGCCTCGTCGAGCGCGCCGATGCAGGGGATTGCCTCTAGATGCCTGCTCCCCAGCTTAGCGAGCTGGTGCTTAGAGCAGGCGAGCCAAAGGACTTTGTTGGTTTGCTCGGTTTCAGTACTGTCAAGATAATCTGAATTAAGTGAAACTTCGATTAGCTCATTAAAGCTATGCGTGCTTGTTTTGCTGGTGAGTGCTTGGGTCGGGCAGGCGACAGAGCAGGTGCCACAGCCTAGGCAGATCGTTTTGTCCACGACAATCTCGTTGTCTTCGACCGAAAGAGCCCCCGTTGGGCAAGCGTCTACGCAAGCGGAGCAGCGAGACAGTTTATGCCGCACTTTCGTGCATCGTGCGGGCTCGATTGCAGGTACCGCTCCGGCAAGTTTGAACATGATGTTTGAAGCCTCGTCGAGCGTAACCATGCTTGCTCCTTACCGTGCGAGTTGCTTGTGCTAACACCGTGAGTGTATCCCTTGGACGCGCTTTCTTCTAGAAAGAAAACACCCCCAAGAATACTTGGGGGTGTAAAGCTCTGCTTATTAAAGCTTAAGCATTATTAGTAGGTTTGTGCTTGCTTGCAGCTTATAGCTCCATGGCAACAAGGCGTGCTTCCTCGGTGGCGTTGAGGCAACGGCGAGCCTTTACGGCGTCTCCAATGGTATGAACGCTCACGCCTGCTTCTTTCAAAGGCTCGGTAAGCTCGTCGAAGCTTTGGTAGCCGAGCGCCATGACCACGTTGTCAAAGCCGCGAATAGCATGCATCGATCCGTCGATCGCGTCTTTATAATCGACGCCGTCGGCAAGGAACTCGCTTGCACGCGCGTTGTAGATAACCTTCACGTGGTTCTCGGCAAAATTCTTCTCGACGAACTTCTTATGCTCGCCGATCATGCCTACGCCGTAGTAGCTGCGCGTAGCGAGCAGGGTAACGTCGTAGCCGAGCTCGCCCAGGAAGTCTGCGGTTTCGGTACCAACGAGGCCGCCGCCGCCGACGAGCACCTTCTTGCCCGGCACTTGCTGGCCGGTGAGTACGCGGCCGGCATGCAGGATTTCGGGGCTGTCGGCGCCAGGGATGTCGCGAATCAAAGTCTTGGAGCCAGTTGCCACGATCACTTCGTCGGGATTCTGTTCGCGGACGAGCTCAGGCGTGACGGCAGTGTTCATGACGATATTCACTCCGGCCTTGTGGCAACGCACGATGTAGGAGCGAACCAGGTTGGTGATGTCGCCCTTTCCGGGAGGGAAGGCAGCGATGCGCATGTTGCCGCCCAGCACATTGGAAGATTCGCAGAGCGTTACCTCATGCCCGCGCTCGGCGGCGATGAAGGCAGCGCACAAACCAGCGGGGCCGCCACCGGCAACCAGAATCTTCTTCTTGGTTTTAGCGGCGGGCTCACCCTCAAGTTCGTATCCGAGGAAGGGGTTAACCAGGCAGCGGATGGGCTTGCCCTGGTACATGTTGGCGGTGCAGCCTTGCAGGCAGGCGATGCAGGGAGTCAGGTCGCCCAGATCGTCGTTCATGGCTTTGTTGGGGGTGTGGGGGTCGGCCAGGGACTGGCGGCCAAAGGCAACCAGATCGGCGCGACCTTCCTTGATAAGGAGGTCGGCGTACTGGGGCTCGGTGAAGCGGCCAACGGTGATGATGGGAATCTCGACTGCACGTTTGATCTCGGTGGCAAGCTCGGCGCTGAATCCGCCGTGAACCGTGGTGGGAGCCCACATGAACTCGTCCTTGATGTGGACGGCACGCGAAACGTGCAGGCACTCGACGCCGCATTCCTCGAGGTAGGCGGCCACAGCTGCGGAGTCGTGGACGTCCATGCCGCCCTCGACCTCGTCGGAGGAGTTGATACGCGCGAGGATGGCGACCTTGCCGCCAACGCGCTTCTTAACTTCCTCGACGATGAGGCGTGGGAAGCGCATGCGGTTTTCGAAGGAGCCGCCGAACTCGTCGACGCGCTTGTTGGTGCGGGGGCTGATGAAGGAACTTACCAGGTAGCCGTGCGCCATGTGAATCTCGACGGCGTCGACGCCGCCTTTCATTGCGCGCTCGGCAGCGTCGCCGTAACCCTTGACGAGTTCGTAGACCTGCTCGGTCGGAACTTCCTCGGGGACGTCGCGCCCGAAGGAGCCCTGGATGGGGCTTGCTGCCTGGATGGGGGCACCGGCGTTCTTGGCGTTGCCCTCGGGGCCGGCGTTCTGCAGCTGGATGCTCACGCAAGCACCATGAGAATGGCAAGCGTCGGTGATGCGCTTCAGGCTGGGGATGCTCGCATCGTCGTAGAGGCAGGGCTTCAAAGGACCGCCCTTAGCGCCCTTGTGCACGACGGTCGCCTCGATGGTGATAAGACCGAAGCCGCCCTTGGCGCGCTCTTCGTAGTAGGCAACGGACTGGTCGGACCAGGTTCCGTCGGAGTTTGCGAAATTATTGCCCATGGGAGGCACCACGAAACGGTTCTTAACTTTCATGGGGCCGATCTGGATGGGCTGCGAAATGTGCTTAACGCTCATGAATATCCTTCCCACTGTGCGCGCTTTTCAAAAGTGCGCTTTCCTCCGAAAGGCAATGTTAGTGGAGCTGCGGGCCGGGCGGCGGGTGTTGAATTCGAACGTGTTCGATGTTTTCGAACACACATGTTTGGAAATTTTATTCAATAGCCTCGAATCCGAGCTTTCTATCGTTAGAATGGTTTGCTAAGAACGCTTATTGCCTAGTTTGAGCTGCTTGTTTAAGGTGTATAGCACATGGATGCGTTGATTTCGCCCATCGCGCACAAGCCTTTGTCCACAAGCCTGTTTGCCTAGGGTCGACGAAAGGTGAGCACATGAATTTATCCCACTTGCACTACTTTACGGCTTTGGCCGAAGAGGGCCATTTCTCAAACGCCGCGAAGTCCCTGTTCGTCGCCCGCTCCACCTTGAGCTTGGCGATTTCGCAGTTGGAACGCGAGTTGGGCGCACCTTTGTTCACGAAGAACGGCTCGGCTTTCACCTTAACTCCGTATGGCCAGGAGTTCTATCGCTACGCTAGTTTGGCCCTGCAGGACATCGAGACGGGCCGCCGCAGTGTCGCCGCGATGATGGAGGGCGACAACGGTACGCTTCGTCTGGGCGTTCCCTTCACCATGCAAAACCCCGACTGGTCGCACATGATCCGCGACTTCCATGAGCAGGGCGAAGTGTCGCCGAACATCGAAATCACGCAAGGATTTTCCGAGGAGCTCTTGCATGAGCTTTCGGTTGGCAACCTTGATTTGAGCTTTGCCGCGAAGATGGACGACGCGCCTGCAGGTTTAACTTACGAGCCTTACTGGACGCACGAGTTGGTGCTGGTGGTGAACAAGGACAACCCCCTGGCAAGCGCCGAGTCGGTGACGATGGATGAGCTAAAGGGCCTTAAAGTTCTTTCGTATCGCGAGGGCAGCCCATTGTACGATTCGGTGAAGGATTTGGCCGATCAGTACGAGATAGAGCTTGAGGCGCGCTTCCGCGACGAGATTACCATTTGCTCTTTGGTCTCTTCGGACAAGATGGCGCTTGGCCTGGCAACTTATTCCTTCTTGATCCCGGCTTTTACCGATGTGGTCTGTATTCCCATCGAGGGCATTTCGCGTGATTTCCACCAGGAGTACCTGGTTTACCGCAGCGACGATTCCTTGTCGGGCGTTGCCTTGAGGTTTTTGGAGTATGCCAAAAACCACCCTATGCCCAAGGGTTATTTGCCTCGTTCCTAAACGAAGCTCCGTTGCCTGATTTTTAAGCTTCTTCTTTTGAATAGCTGGGGCATAGGTCGTTGATGAAGCAGTCCGAGCAGCGGGGTCTGCGTGCGATGCAGACTTCGCGTCCGAAGACGACCCATTGGTGGTTTACCGGCCCCCAGTATTCGCGGGGGATGGCGCGCAAAAGCTGCGTTTCGGTTTTGGCGGGCGTGTCGGCAGACGGGCTGGCTAGCTTGAGCTTGTGCGCGATGCGGTACACATGGGTGTCCACCGCAATTCCTTCGACAATCCCAAATGCTTCGTTGAGCACGACGTTAGCGGTTTTGCGTCCGACTCCAGGGAGTTTTTGCATGAGATTGATGTCCTGGGGGATCTCGCCACCGAAATCGGTGAGCACCATGCGTGCGCAATTGATGCAGTTGGCAGCCTTCGTTTTGTAGAAGCCCAAGGAATGGATGATTTCCTTGACGTCCGCGAGCGGCGCCTGCGCCATGAGCTCGGGTGTGCCGTATTTAGCGAAGAGGGCGGGCGTTACCTTGTTTACCCCGGCATCGGTGGTTTGCGCCGAGAGCATGACGGCTATGGTTAGCTGAAAGGGGGTTTCATAGTTAAGATGACAGCGCTCGCGCGGATAATGCTCGTTCATGCGTTCGCATATCGTGATGGCGCGCTCGGTCTTGTGCGCCTTGCTCTCCCTGGGCATGGGCGGCCTTCCTTTCATTCGTTGAGCCTATCTTAAAGCGAAGACGTGCAGGACGCGAGGAGGCTAAGGCTGCTTAAACCGTTGGGCGCCTTCCCGTTGTAAACTGGTTGATGATATGAATGGAATGCCGCCTAGCGCGGCTTTTCGTGTTTGATGAATAATCCATTTTGGTGGATTGCTTATTTAAGGAACGCGCCTGTTGGGAGGCTTAATGCTTATCGATGCCCTAACACAGACCTTCGAGCGAACGCATGCCCTTGATGGCTTTTGGGGAAAGCTCGATTCGGGCAAGGATGCCACGCTTGCCGTAGCTTCCTCGGCCAGGCCTTTGCTTGTGGCTGCCGCGTTCGCTCGCAAGCCGCGCACCACCTTGGTGGCCTGTGCAGGCGAGGAAAATGCCGACATCTTTGCGCGTAACCTAGCAGCGTTTTTAGGGGACGATCGCGTGCTGCGTCTGTTGGAGCCAAGCTCCAACCTCTTCAACCTTCAGGCAGAGGCGGACCCGTCCGAGATTGCGCATCGCAACGAAGCCCTGTGGTCGCTCAAGAACGGGCGTGATCTTGTGGTGGTGGCTTCGTCCAAGGCTCTTTTGCGTAAGTTGCCCGCTGTGCAATATCGCTTTTGCGAGCCTGTCGTGCTTGAGCAGGGTGTCGATTTGCTTGACGGCACGGTCCCAGGCGCTGAGGACTATTCCGAGCTCGTTGACCTGTTGGTGAGCAAGGGCTACGAGAACACCGGTTCTTTAATGGGCCCTGGTAGCTTTTGCACCCACGGCGGAACCTTGGACGTGTGGCCGGGAAATCTGAAAGCCCCCGTCAGGCTTGATTTCTTCGGTGATGAGCTGGAAGAGATCCGCCGCTTCCTGCCCTCCACCGGGCAGACCATCGCTCCGCTTGAGCGCGTGGAGATTTACCCTGTGAGCACCTTTAACGCGAGTCCGCAGGCCGCAGCTCATGCGCGGGAGCGCCTAGTGGTTCCCGCCGAGAGCGACCCTGGTTTACGCGAGCTCTTAGAGGCGCTCGAGGACGACAGCCGCCGCAACCCCGAGGCCTTGCTCGGCTTCTTGTACGACAGCACGTCTTGCGCCTGCGACTACCTGTGCAAGGATGCGCTCATGGTTTTACTTGAGCCGCGTTCCATCTTCGACGATGCGCTCCATATCGCCGATGCTCTAACTAAGCAGGCGCAGGGAAGCTCGCTTACTCCCGAGATGCTGTATCTGGGCCCCAAGGAGCTTGATTTTGGCTTCTACCAACGTGCCACCTACGTTTCGATGATGCGCGTAGGCGCTACTGCCGACGAGCAGCTGGTGGTGAAGCGCATAGATGCCGCAGGCAGTATCGACAAGATTTACGGGCGCTTGCGTTCTTTCTGCGAGGCGGGCTTCACGGTGGTGTTGAGCGTTCCCAACGCCAGTGCGCGCGAGGACGCCAAGCTTGCCATGCTCGATGCGGGGATTCCCTTCGATGAGGTGCTTGACCTTGTGGGCGATACTCCGCGAAAACTCATACGCGGGCATGTTTCCCTTGTTGACGTTGATATTCCTTTGGGAATGAACTTGCCGGCGGTGAAGACCGCGCTCGTTTCCTTCAACGACGCCTCGAGTGCCATGAGGCGCACCAACAAGCGCCGTGTTGATGCGACCGAGATCACCTTCCCCTTCAAGCCGGGCGACTACGTGGTCCACGCCTTCCATGGTATTGCCTACTTCAACTCCATTGTTCGCCGCGATATCGGGGGCGTGGAGCGCGATTACCTGCTTTTGGAATACGCCGAAAAGGACAAGCTCTACATTCCTGTTGAACAGCTCGATCGCGTGTCGCGCTATGTTGGCCCAGAAGGCTCAAGCCCCAGGCTCACGCGTTTGAACACGAGCGACTGGAATCGCGCCGTGGGGCGTGCGCGCAAAGCCACCAAGCAGCTTGCCTTCGACCTGGTGGACGTATACACCCGCCGCTCGGTTTCAAAGGGCTATAGGTATTCGCCCGACACTCCCTGGCAAAAGCAGATGGAAGACGATTTCCCCTTTGACGAAACCCCCGATCAGCTTGCTGCCATTGCCGACGTTAAGGCCGACATGCAAGCGGCGCGCCCTATGGATCGCCTGATCTGCGGCGACGTTGGCTTCGGCAAGACCGAGGTTGCCCTGCGCGCGGCCTTCAAGGCAACGCAGGACAAAAAGCAGGCGATGGTTTTGTGCCCCACCACCATCTTGGCGCAGCAGCACTATTCCAGCTTCAAAGATCGCTTTGAGCCTTACGGCGTTGCCGTTGAGGTGCTGTCGCGTTTTCGCACGCCGGCGCAGCAGAAGGCTGCTCTTGAGGGCTTTGCCAATGGCGGGGTGTCCGTTTTGGTGGGCACGCATCGCCTGCTGAGCCGCGATGTTAATCCGCATGATTTAGGTCTCGTTATCATCGACGAGGAGCAGCGCTTCGGCGTTGGGCATAAAGAACAGCTGAAGAACATGCGTGAGTCGGTTGATGTGCTCACTTTGTCGGCAACGCCTATCCCGCGCACCATGCAGATGGGCTTATCGGGCGTGCGCGACATGAGCCTTATCCTGACGCCGCCGGGTGATCGTCGTCCCGTCGAGGTGCACGTGGGCGAATGGGATCCCGACGTAGTGAGCGACGCTATCCGCCGCGAGCTGGCGCGCAAGGGCCAGGTGTACTACGTCTCCAACCGCGTGCGATCGATCAAGGATGCCACCGAGCGCGTGCATGAGGCTGCGGGTGAGGCGCGTGTGGGCGTGGCGCATGGCAAGATGAACAAAGAAGAACTCGAGCGCGTGATGGAAGATTTCAATGCGGGCGAGATCGACGTTTTGGTTGCTACGACCATCATCGAGTCGGGCATCGACAACCCTCATTCCAACACGCTCATCATCGAGGATTCGCAGCGCTTGGGCTTGGCTCAGATGTACCAGCTCAAAGGCCGTGTTGGGCGCTCCAACCTGCAGGCCTATGCGTACTTCTTGTTCCCGGACGATATCCCTCTGACCGAGGAGGCGCAGGCTCGCCTGACCGCCATCAACGAGCATTCCGATTTGGGAAGCGGCATGCAGGTTGCCCTGCGCGACCTGGAAATCCGTGGCGCTGGCGACCTTTTGGGTGCCGAGCAGTCGGGCAACATGAGCGCAGTCGGCTTTGACCTCTTCGCGCAGATGCTTGCGCAAGCCGTTAACCTGACGCGTGAAGGACAAAACCCCGACGACGATTACTTGCCGCCGGCTTTGTCCGACATCGTTGTCAACCTGCCCGATCCCACCTACATTCCTGAAGAATTTATCCCCGATGCGGATGAGCGCGTGCTTTTGTACCGCAAGATTGCAGGCGCCGAGTCGGTCGAGGTGGTGGAAGAGCTCTTCGGAGAGCTTGAGAAAAAATATTCCGATATCCCTGAGCCCACAATCAACCAGTTTGCCAAGGCTAGGCTTAAGGCTTTCGCTTACAAGCAGGGCATCAAGAATATCTCGCTTGTGGCGGGCAAGCTCGTGGTGGAGCCCCTCCTTCTTGCGCGCGAGCAGCAGCAAGGCATCAATCGCGGTGGCGGGCGCTATCTTGCCGATAAGCAGCGCGTTTCCGTTCCGATGTCAGAGGTAGGCGCAACCGACAATGTGACTACGCTTGTGGCGGCGCTTGCTTATTTGGAGAAGCTGGTGGCCGAGCGCGACGAAATCCGTGCACGCCAAAAGGAAAAGACCCCTCGCGCGCAAGGGGTGGATGCAAAGCCTTTGACCATGCGCTCGATTAGCGAGACGGGCGGAAGTATTACCGGGCATAAGGGCAAGGGCGCCGAACGTTTCGCCGACAGGGAAGCGCGTCGTGCCGAGCGTGCAGCCAAGCGCGCTGCTCGCAAGGGGAGTGCTGCTCCTGCTGTTCCGAGCATGTATGACAACCCTAAGCTTGCGGCAAAACGCGACCAGGCGAGCGATAAGGGCGTTTCGGCGCAGAAGGGCTCGGCTTCGCCCGCTAAGAGCGAGGAAAGCACCGCCGAGCGCAAGGCGCGTGAGCTTAAGGTGACGCGTGTCGTGCCGAGCAGGCGCGGACGCTCCGGCGGCTCCTCAGGTAAAAAAGGCGGCTCCATGCACAAGGGTCGTAAAACCAATCGCATGGATTGGTAAAAAGCAAAGCGGCATATAGGGAAAAAGAGGGTCGAACCATCGTGGCTCGACCCTCTTTGCGTGTACCGTAAATGTTTTGGCTTTGTGCGTTTGCCTGTGTTTCTTACAGCTCGCCGGCCAGGAAGTGCTCGATGAAGCTCGTGGTGGCTTCGCCGTTGCGGAATACCTCGTTGCACATGATGGCGTACTGGATGTCGAGGTTGGTGTAGACGCCGCCGATAACCGTTTCCTCAAGTGCGCATTTCATCTTCTCGATGGCTTCCTCGCGGGTGGGAGCATGCGTGATGATCTTGGCGACCATCGAATCGTAATAGCTCGAAATCGCACCACCGGCGTACATCGCCGAGTCGATGCGCACGCCGTTGCCGCCAGGGAAGTTGAGCGCGGTCACGGGGCCGGGCGAAGGCATGAAATTGCGTGCGGGGCGCTCGGCGTTGATGCGGCACTCGATGGCGTGTCCGACGGGCTTCAGGTCTTCCTGCTTCCAGGAAAGCTCAAGGCCGCTGGCGACGCGGATCATCTCGCGCACCAAATCGATGTTGAAGCGCATCTCGGCTACGGAATGCTCGACCTGAATGCGGGTGTTCATTTCCATGAAGTAGAAGTTCTCGGCGTCGTCGACCAAAAACTCGATGGTCCCCGCGGACTCATAGCCAACTGCCTTGGCAGCAGTAACTGCGGTACGGGCGATGGCCTCGCGCTTTTCTTCGGACAGGAAGGGACACGGGCTTTCCTCGACCATTTTCTGGTGGTTGCGCTGAATCGAACAGTCGCGCTCGCCCAGGGAAACCACGTTGCCGAAGGAGTCGGCCATAATCTGCACCTCGACGTGGCGCGGGTTGAAGAGCGCGCGCTCCAGGTACATGGTGTCGTTGTCGAAGAAGGACACGCTTTCATGCTGCGCGATGTTGAACTGCTCTTCGAAATCGGATTCGTCGAGCGAAACGCGCATGCCCTTGCCGCCGCCACCGCCGGAGGCCTTGATCATAATGGGCCAGCCCATCTCGCGGGCAGCTTTTAGAGCGTCCTGGGCGTTGTGCATGGGTTCCTTGGACCCAGGGACAACCGGGACGCCTGCTTCGATCATGGTCTTGCGTGCCTGCGACTTGTTGCCCATGGACTCGATGAGCTCGGGGCTGGGGCCGATGAACACAAGGCCGTTGTCCTTGCATGCCTGGGCAAAAGTGCTGCTTTCGGAAAGGAAGCCGTAGCCTGGGTGCACGGAGTCGGCACCGGTTTCGCGCGCAGCTTCCAGGATGGCGTCGATGCGCAGGTAGCTCTGCAACGAAGGTGCAGGCCCGATGCAGACGGCTTGGTCGGCAAGCTGAACATGCAGAGAATTCTTGTCGGCCTCGGAGTACACGGCCACGGTTTTGATGCCCATGGACTTCGCGGCGCGGATAACGCGGACGGCGATTTCCCCGCGGTTGGCGATGAGGATCTTCTTAAGCATGGATTGGTCTCCTTGTTTCGATTAATGGCGGAAAAGATCGCCCTGGGTGGCTTGCGCCCAGTCGACGTTGCGGAACATGCTGGCGAGCATTTTTGATTTGCCCTCCTTGGGGACGGGCTGCTCGGTTAAAAGCTCGGCGATGCGGCGCGCGGGCTCGCGGGTGGCTTCCTCGCCCAGGTAAGGGCGCCTCATGCCGCGGCGAAGCTTGTCCATGAAGGCACGCTGCTGCCTAAGCAGGTCTTGCGCTTCGTAGACGCTGATGCGCCTGAAGCGGATAAGGTCGTTGGCTTGGCGCTGGACGAGCAGGGGCAAGTCAACACTTGCCAAGGTGCCGATTTTGGTGACGCCTGATGTGGTGTGGCGATCGGCCATGGCGATGATGGGGCGCCCGCGGCTGGGAACCTGGATGGACCCGAAGGCCACACCGTCGCTGAGCACGTCGGAGGTGTCGCCCTTGGTCGCAATGCCCTGACCGTTAAGGTAGTAGCTCGTGCGGTCAGATTTGCCGGTGGCAACGAAGACCTTGTTGTAGAAGGCCTGAACGCCCGCTGCATCGAAAAGATGTTCATGCGGGCCGGGAACCACGCGGATGAAGGTGACGCCCGGGGTGCCGAAGTTGTAGTAGTTGTCGCGCTCCATGAAGTGGCCGTAGAGATTGGGGATGTCGCTTATCTCGCCTTTGAGCTCAAGCTCGTCGCCCTCGGCCAAAGCGCGCCCGTTAAAGCCGCCGATATGAGCGGCAACATGCGTGCTTGCGCTGCCCAGAACCAAAGGCACGTCCACGCCGCCGGCGAAGGCGATGTAGCCGTAGAGGCCCTGCTGGCAATAGCCGATGGAGAGAGTTTGGCCGGCGCGAGCGCGTACGGCTCGGTAGCCCTGGACGGGCTCGCCGTCGAGCGTGGCCTGCGAGCGTGCGCCCGTAATGGCGAAGACGGCGTTTTGGTTGAAACGGATGGCGGGTCCAAGCTTCGTGTATTCAAGAAGAGCGGCGTTTTCCTGGTTGTCCACCAAGATGTTGGCGATGGTGGCTGCGCGGCGATCCATTGCGCCGGAGTGCGCCAGGCCCCACACGGTGTTGCCGAAGCGCCCAAGGTCCTGGACGGTGGTCGAAGGCCCGGGATTCAAAATGCTGATGCTCATCTAGGCCTCCTGTTCGTAGCTTTGAAGTTCGTAGGTGCCCTCGGCGATAAGCTGTGAGATGTTTTCGAACTCTGCGGCCGAAATGGGCTCGATTTCCACACCTTGCCCAATCTGAAGAAGAAGGGCGGGCTTGCGCTCGATATCGAACAGCTGCAAGGGGGTGCGCCCGATCACATGCCAGTCGCCAGGGCTGGTAAGAGAATAAATGCCCGTCTGCTTGCCGCCGATGCCGACGGATCCTGCGGGAACGGAATCATGGGGTTCGAAGGAGCGGGGGATGTCGAGCTTGTGGTCGAGGCCGGTGAGGTAGGTGAAGCCGGGATAGAAACCGTGCATGCCTACTTCGTAGATGGGGGCGCTATGGCGCTTGATAACCTCGTCGGTGGTCATGCCGGCGCTCTTGGCAACGGCCTCAAGGTCGCGGCCGTACTCGCCGCCGTAGCAGACGGGAACCTTTACCACCGTGCGGCTTGGATGCTCGGCGTTTTGCGCGGCGATGTAGCTTTCCAAGTTGGCAAGGCGGTCGTTCAGTTGCAAGACCAGCTCGTCGTAGCCGATGGTTAGCGGGTCGTAGTAGATGGTGAGCGCACAATAGGCGGGCGTTGCGCCGATAGTGCCCTGGATGGGTTGCCGCTCGAGCAATTCGAGCGCGCAGCGGACGTGCCGTGCCGCGTCAGGGTCGTACGTGCGGCTTCCGTTCGCGGGATCTAGCGTGCTACCAAACACGATGTTGAGCGCGCTGTCACCGACGATCGAGATGTCAAGCTCGGTCATACGATAATCGCTTCCTCTTGTGGATTGATAATCAGCGATTATCTATTTTCCTATTTTTCATGCTCCTAGGGGATGAATGCACTGAAAATCTTTATGTCAAAACTGTTAAATAATTGAACGAGTTTCAGTTTTACTTAAAGAGGCTACAGAGGTTGCGCTCCCTAGGCCTGGCTGCCCTTGGTTGCCGTGGCGTTGAAAAGTTCCAGGTATTCGCCTTCGTGCAGGGTCACCGTGTAGGTGGCGAATGTACCCGCGTCGCTTGTCTGCTTTTGCTCGGTGATGTAGTCGCCCCCGTAGGAAAGGTCCTTCATCACATAGTAGGCGTAATAGGTCGAGGAATCTTTACCCGCCTTAAGACGATAGGTGCCGGCGGGGATGTCGGTGCCCACGCGGAAGACGCCGTTGGTGTAGGGGTCGGAGAATTTGTCGGTCATCTTGGAGATGTCGCAGAAGCCCTCGGTGCCGTTGATGACGATCAAGACCTCGGAGTCTTCAACGGTGATGAGATTATGCCCGTAATAGTTGTTGTTGAGCTTGCATTTGTAGGTGTTGCCGCTCTTGGTGAGCACGAAGTAATAGCTGAGCTGGGTGTCGGAGCCGCCCATCCAGTAGGTGCCTGCATCGATACCGCCCTTGGAGCCGACGAAGTAGATTCCCTGGGGCGTGTTGTTGCCCGTGGCCTTGGCGTTGGCGAAGTACTTTTCCTGAAGCTCCTTGAGTTCAGATTTGGTGAAATTGTCGATGGAGCTTCCCTCGCCAAGGACCGTGCGTAGGTTGGCGTTGCCGGCGCCTTCGCTTTCCTCGTCGTCGGAGCTTGCCGAGCTTATTGCGTTTGTGCCGGTTGAGCTGTCGGAGTCGAGCACGGCGGCGATGGTCGCGCAGCCTGCGATGCCTGTCGCGAACAGCCCTAAGCAGGCAACGACAACAAGAACGATGATTGCTGCCAAGATGCCTTTGGAGCCCTTGGGCTGCTTTTCAGGGTTGGGGATGGCAGTGTATTGATAGGGCTGAAATGGGCTGGGCATCGGGCACTCCTCGAGGGGGTCTGGTTTGATTTTCCCTAGAATAGCCCGTCTGCGCTTTCAAGCAGCTGGCTTGCGTTTATTTCAGCGAAATCACATGCTTCGTTCACGCAAACGCCGGCGCATGCCCCGCAGGCAATGCAGTAGCTCTTGTTGTAGGCCAAGGCGCCGTCCTCGATTTGGCGCGCGCCTGTTGGGCAGGCATCCACGCAGGCATGGCTATTGGTGCAGGAATCGGAGGTGACGGAAACCCAGAGCGCCACGCGTTGGCCGATTTCCTCGTTTTCCTGGGCAGCTTCAAGGATGAGCTTGCGCCGTGGCCAATACTTGGGAATGCGGTGGTCGGCGGTTATTTCTTCAAGCGTTTGGCCCTCGTGCTGTTTGATGTGACCCGCGGCACGCAGGCGCTCCATGCGCTCTTGGAAGTCGTTGACCGAGGAGTTTGTGCGCAGGCGATGCTCGCCCGTTGCTGCTTCGGCCACAGTTTGGCCGATGCCGGCGAACATGTTGCGGCGGTCGCTATCGGCTTGGGCGTCGGCCATAAGCGAGGCGATGATGGATTGCTGCGTGGGTACGGAATCGGTGAAGCCGATTTCTTTTTTGGTCCACGCCTGGGCTGTATCGATGGCATGTCCGAAAAGCTCGGGCGCAAGATGCCCTGCCACCTGGCACTGCGCGCACAGCTCGAAATCGCAGCAGACGTTGACCTGCGTACCATGGGCGAAGAGGAAGGTGTAGGCCTCGGGCGGCACATAGGCCAGGCAGGGCACCAAGACGATGTTGTCGGCTGGGTCTTGCCCCAAGGGGACCATGTCATTGCAGGCGAAGGTGATGGCCAGGCCCGTATCGGCGATGTCGAGCGCGTTATGCACTAGATCTTCGAGCGTGATGCGCACACTCGAGAAGCCGTCGCAGATACCAGCGCAGACGCCGCAGTTGGTGCAGAGCTCATCGGCGATGACGGGCAACTCTTCCTCGTTGAAGCTGATGGCACCCTGTGGGCAGGCTTGAGCGCAGCGCTCGCAGTTGTGGGTATAGGGTTTGGTGCACAAGCCGCGGACCTGTTGGATATCCTCGCGATACAGCGGCTCGAGCTCGGCTTCGTCGCCTTCAGCGCCCAGGCGCGCAGCCAGGGCCTCAAGGTAGTCCAGCTGATCGGGTTCTGCGCCTGAGGCATCGTAGTGAAGGATGTCATCCCAGGCTGCAAGGGGGTCATCGTCGTCGGGCAGCACGGGTTCGTCCTCCGGGGCGATGAAATCGGGCCCTTCATCAGGGCTGGCCTCCAGGTCGATATAGTCGTCCTTGTCGTAGCTTGGGTCTACCAGCACGTCTTCTTCGTAATCGTCGGGAAGCCCGCAAGCGTCAGGCTCGTGGTCGTGTGTGTACACCGCATCCTCCATAGGGGAGCTGTTCAGCTGGGAGCCATCGACCCCGCTTATGCCCTCATACTGGACTGCAAGTGGGCCAAGCCCCGCGGCATTTGCACTCACGGGGCTTGAAGTGGTAGAGGTATGTTGCTGCTCGGCCGTCATGCCCTAGTTCTCGAAGAACTTCTGGATGCAGGCGTCCATGCGCGCGACGACGACATCGCGCTCCATGAGCTCGATGGCCTCGAAGAGCGGGGGCGAAACCTGCGAGCCGGTGACGGCCACGCGGATGGGCTGGAAGATGAGTTTCTTCTTGAGGTCGAGCTTCTCGGCCAGCTCAGCCACGGTGTCTTGCAGGGGGTCGCATTCCCAGGCGATGCTCTCATCGGCAAGGATTGCGCGCACCTCGCGCAGCACCTCGTCGGCGCGGCAGCCTTCCTTCAGCAGGTTTTTCTGAACCGACTTCTCGTCATATTCGATTTCGGTGCCGGCAAATACGAAGGCGAGCTTCTCGGGTGCCTCGGTAAGGCGCTTCATGCGCTCGGCCACCAGGGGGTAGAGCTTCTCGTACCATGCATGCTTGGCGTCGATTTCGTCTTGCGTGGTAAGGCCCGCCTCAACGAGGAAGGGGGCAACGGCGTCCACCCAGGCCTCGGCGCCCATGTTCTTGATGTACTCGCCGTTCATCCAGTCGAGCTTAACCTCGTCCAAGATGGCGTCCTTCTTGGTAATGCGCTCGAGACTGAAGTTTTCGCACAGCACGTCGCGGGGGATGATGGTGGTGTCGCCGTCGAGGCTCCAGCCCAGAAGGGCGAGGAAGTTGACCAGCGCATCGGGCAGGTAGCCCATCTTAAGGTACTGCTCTACGCTCGTGGCGTTGCGGCGCTTGGAGAGCTTGCGCCCGTCGGATCCCAAGATCATCGAAAGATGCGCGAAGGTCGGAATCTCTTTGCCCAGCGCCTCGTAGATAAGAATCTGGCGCGGGGTATTGGAAAGATGGTCGTCGCCGCGGATGACATGGGTAATGCCCATATTCGTGTCGTCGCATACAACCGCGAAGTTGTAAGTGGGACTGCCATCGGTGCGTACCAAGATCATGTCGTCCATAACGTCGGCGGGGAAGGACATGTGCCCGTACACCGCGTCGTCGAACTCGATGGGACCGTGGTTCTCGGGTACGCGCAGGCGCCACACGTGGGGCTCGCCGGCATCGATGCGGCGCTGGGCTTCCTCAGCGCTGATGCCGCGGCAGCTGCGGTCGTAGCCGGAGTAGCCGCCCTCGCTCTTTTCGGCAGCGGCGCGCTTGGCGTCAAGCTCTTCTTTGGTGCAGAAGCAGGGGTACACCGCACCCTTTTCCTTCAGGCGCTCAAGTGCGGCAGTGTAGGTGTTGAAGCGCTGTGTTTGCAGGTAGGGGCCAAAATCACCGCCGACTTCGGGGCCTTCGTCCCAGGCAAGGCCAAGCCCGCGCATGCCGCGCAGGATAACCTGCTTGTTCTCCTCGGTGGAGCGCTCGGGGTCGGTGTCCTCGATGCGCAGGATGAAGGTGCCGCCCGTTGCGCGGGCGAAAGCCCAGTTGAAGATTGCGGTGCGTGCGCCGCCGATGTGCAGCTCGCCGGTGGGCGAGGGGGCAAAGCGTACGCGGACGGGCTTTTGCTGGTCGGTCATCTGTGATGTTCCTTTCAGGTCGTACGGATCTAGACGTACGCGCTTAATAATATACGAACTGGCTTGCGTCGCGCAGGCCTACTTGGCTTGTGCCTTGGGCTTTTCAGGCTTGGGCGTAAGCAAGCCGCCCTAGGGCGGCAAAGGCTCCACGCGTGCGTGGAAATCTTAGTTTGTTGGTTGAGCGCAGGCCATTTTACGTCCGCAGGCACGCCTTTGCACCATCTTTTGTGTCGTATCTAGTTTGCTTCGGCCGCGAACTTGTTGCGAGCGGCTTTGACGATGTTGTCTGCTAGCACCGGGATGCTCTCCTTGGAACTATCGACGATAAGATCGTAACCCGTTTTGCCCCACTCGCTGTTAAGGAAGGTGCGCGCATGCTCGCGGCGCTCCGCGTCAACCTGCTTTATTTTCGTCAGGGCTTCGTGGCTGCCTAGGCCGTCGCGCTTGCACACGCGCTCGATACGTTGCTTTATAGGAGCTTTCACGAACACGCTGAACACATGCTCGCGCTCGGCCAGAATAGCGTTGGCGTTGCGGCCAACGATCACGCAGCTTGAGTGCGTGGCCAGGTTGGTGATGGTGCGCGCTTGCGCAAGGAACAACTCGTCGTCAACGGCCGCCGTTTTGCCGATATAGGCATATTGCTGTGCGTAGAGGTTGTACAGGATGCCATGGCGTAGCTCCTGTTCATGCTCGCGCACATAGGCGGGGGTAAGCCCCGACTCGCGCGCGGTCATGTCTATGAGGCTGTGGTCGTAAACCGGGATCTCAAGCCTGTCGCCGATGGCTCGGGCAAGCTCGCGTCCGCCCGATCCGTATTCGCGTCCGATGGTAATAACCAAAGGTAGCGCTTCCTTTTCAAAGCTGACCTCGGGTTCTTCTTCCTTGCTTGCAGCGGTAAGGGTAACGTGGCCCTTTGTGGGCATGAAGCGCTCCATGTTGGGGAAGAGCCTGCCGAGCTGCTTGATGATGGGTCCCACCAAAAGGGCTAAAAGCAGGGTGCCTTCGCGCACACCGTAGAGGCCTGCCATCAACACGAGCGAGAGCACTGCGCCGATGATGAGGTTGGACATGTCGAAGGCAAGCTTGCATTTGCCGAAGTCGACCCCCGTTACGGCACTGATGGCCTGAACCACGCCATCGCCGGGGAGCATCACAAGTGCGGCCTTCACCTGCAACCAAACGCCCAGCGCGGTGATGCAGCAGCAGCAAAGGATGACAAGTATTTTCACGGGGTAGACGGGCATGGGAAGCATCTGGCAGATGGGCACGAAGAAGTCGATAAGCCCGGCAAAGATCATCACGAAGGGGATGCAAAGCAGCTGCAGGGGCTTGTAATCGCGCTTTAAAAGCACGATCTGCGCCACGATGAAAATCATGTTCATGATGAAGGTGAATACGCCGATGGTGATGGGCGTGGCGAAGCTCAAAACACCGGGTATGGCGCTGATGGTGCTCACGCCCAGGCCCGTTGCGCGCGATTGCGCCACACCAAAAGCCACACATGAAAGCCCGAAGAACATCACGATCAGACGCAGGAGGAGGTTCGGTACGGGTTTGTCGAAAAACTTGAACCAGCGCTCACCTATGCTCATGCAGCCTAACCTTCTTTCCAACGCACTCAAATGCGTGGTTTTATGCGTAATTATTTACAGATGCTCTAATGCGTCCATCCAGTATATCCCTCGACTTCGCTTTTTCTAGCAGCACGCGGCGCCTTAGGTTTTTGCGTTGTTCGCGCATGCGCTGCTGCATGAGCTCTTCGTGCTCTTTGCGCGGCGTTGGTTTTGTTCGACGGAGAGCTAAGCGTATGATTGGGTGGATTTGAAACAGACACGATCGAGCAAGCAAGGAAGCGAGGACACATGAACTACACCGAACTTAAAGATGTCATCAAGGATGCAATGCGCGCAAAGGACAAGGACCGTCTGGCTATTCTTCGTCAGGTCCATGGCGAACTGAAGAACATCGAGGTCAACGAGCGTCGCGAGGTTGCCGACAAAGATGTTGACGACATGCTCAAGCGCACCATCAAGCAAACCAAGGAAACGCTCGACGGCTCCATCAAGGCCGGCAACGACCAAGAGCGCACCGAGCGCCTTACCCGCCAAGTGGCAGTGCTTGAAGAGTACCTGCCCAAGCAGGTTTCCGGTGCCGAGCTTTCTTCGCTTATCGATGCTGTTCTGGCCGAGACGGGCGCATCCACCAAGAAGGAGATGGGTCGCGTGATGGGCGAGCTTACCAAGCGCACCGGCGGCAACTTCGACAAGGCTGCAGCTGCCAAGGAACTGGGCGGCAAGCTGGCCTAAGTTTTGCGAGCGGCGCTTCCGGCGTTTCGCGAGTTTTGGTTTTTGGGCACCTACGGGTGCCTTTTTTATTGCTGGTTGGGCTTGGACCCGGGCTGGCGGGGGTTGCGGCCCGAACGCTTGCTCTATTTTTGGCGAGCACGTTTCTATTGCGTTTTGCGTCCAAATTGCCGCAAGCAGCGCAGCTTAGTGCTTGCGAATAAACCTGCCCAGTGCGATGGATGCAGCGCAAAGAACCAGGCTTACTGCCGCCCAGAGCGCAGCCATCGCTGCCCAGAAGGCCTCGGGGAAAAGCTTGATGAGTAGGGAATCGTAATCGAAGGTCCAGGTTCCCGCGTTGAAGAAGAGCGAGTGCATGGCGGCAAATAGGCCCTCGAAGTTGGCAAGCGCCCAAACAACGACGCACAGCAAAAGCGCGACGGGTACGGCTCCGCCCACGATAAGGCTTAATCCAAACAAGCGCTTGCCGCGAAAAGCACCGATCCAGATAAGGCCCGCCAAGGCCACGATAGCGCAGAAGATCACCGAGCCCTGCGCCGTCACGAAGACGGGAATGCAATCGGAGAGGTGGCTTAGCTCGTCGTCGGTGAGCGAGAACCAGGTTTTCACTTGGCTCACGCTGATGCGCCCTTCGCTGGCGTAGCTTGAAGGGAGCCCCAGAGCCTCGACTACCTGTGCAACCGGCCCGCTTGCGCTTGAGCTGTTAGTCGTGCTTGCGGACGCGGAATCGGCGTCGCCCTGCGTAGTATCCGCGTCGACTTGCGCGGCCCCCGTGTCTTCCTGCGCAGCGTCGGCGTCGCTCGAATTGTCGGCATCCACGGATTCATTGGTGGAATCGGTGCTCGACGACGTGCCCAGCGCCTCCTCGATCATGCTTGCGCTCGTTTGCGCGTTGACCGCTTCGAGCACGCGGGCACTGTCGGTAAGAAGGTTGCCTGTTTCGATTACGGTTGCCACTTCGGGATAGTTCTTTGCCACGTGTTCTAGGGCGGTGCTGGAAAGCTCGTCTTGCGACGCTTGCCCCATCGAGTACAAACGCACTTCTTCGGCGATAGCAGCCATGTCTTCGGCGGGAAGCGTGCTGTTGCTCCAGTTGGAAAAACTGTTGCCTACAGCTTTGGTTGCTTCTTCGGTGGAGCAAACCAAAAGGCCCGCACCGAAGAGCGCCCAGGCAAGGCACAGCGAGGTGAGCGCGCATACGGCCCCGCCTATAAGGCGCTCGGGGATGCTTGCGTTTTTGTTGTTGCGCGACATCTTCTTGGCCGCCGACTATTCGCACACGTGGATGGTCGCTGCTGTCATGCCCTCGTTTTGCTTGCTAATGGTGGCATGCGGCCCCAGGCGCGAGAAGATCCCTTGGAACCTGCCGTTGTACAGGTACAGGCCGTTGAGGTTGTTGTAGTAGGCGCCGTTCGTGTCGATTTCGCTGTCGGCAAGTTCTTCGATGTCCGCGTCGGGGCGCAGGGTGTGCGTTTTATAGGGCGTGATGAATCGCTGCACCAGGAAGGGCGCGCCCGCCTTCGCGTTCGCAAAGCGCTCAATCAGCGCATCCCATTCTTCTTGTGTGCACGATTGACCTGCGTATACGTCTTGTGCGCCGTATGCGTCGGTGGGCTTGATAATCCATTTGTCCTTGCTGGCGCGAATTTCGTCGAGGTCTACGTGCTCGGCATCAAGGAACTTGGTTTGCGGCACGTGCGCGGCGACGAAAGCGTTTTCCTCGCTAGTAAGGAAGCTCTGCGTTTTGGGGTGGTAGAGCGCGTCGAAGATCTGCTTGTCATGCACCAGATGCCCCTGGAAGCTGCCGATAAGTGCCACGCCCTGGTTGCGCACGGCGTCGATGAGGCCCTGCGACTCGTCCCAGTAATCAAGCACGTCGTTGGTCACGCTGCGGCGCCAGATGGCATCGATCGGCAGGCCTTGCGCATCGCGTAGGCGCTCGCCATCCCACTCAAGCTCGCGCACGTCGCGCACCACGCATTCGTAGCCGCGCTCGGCAAAGTACTTGCAAAAGATATGGAATTCGTCCACCACGCCGCGGTTCAGGTAATCGCAGATGGCGAAGCGGGGAGAGTCGACCTTGCGCTCGTAGCTGTTGTAGATCTTGATGAATTCGTCCACCCAGGAGCGGAAGAGCTCGCACTGCTCAAGTTCATGCGTCTTGGCAAAGGCTTGGTAGCTAGCCGAGTTCTCGATGGAGTGGGTGATCTCGCGGTTCTCGTTCATGCCGGCTGATCCGTCGCCATTGAACTCGCAGAAGCCGCACTCAAGCGTGTCTTCGTTAAGGAAGGTATCGATGCGTGCGAAGGGGAGCACCGCATCATAGCCGCGAGGGAGCAAGATTAGCTCTTCCAGGCGCTTGTCGAAGTGGAAGATGCTGCGATACTCGGGGTCAGCCAGGTAGTGCTCAATCACTTTGACGAGGATGCGATGCGTGGTCTCGGCTATGTTGCGCAAAGCACCCCACGATTCATCGTCGAACAGACGCGGCACGAACGAGCATGCCACCACCTGGTGATGCACGATAGCCGTGGAGTTTTTCATGTAGTCAAAGGCCGCCCTGCGTCCGGGCAGGTCGCCGTTCAGGCTTGCCATCGTGGCAAAGTATTCCTCGGTAAGACGTGCGTTGCTGCTCATGTACCCTCGATTCTTGTTTTTGCGTAAGCCAACTTTACCCAATGTTGGCGGCTGTGTCGTGTGCTACATTGTTTGAACTGAAAAACGCTTGCTGGCAAGTTCTTATGTATACGGCTGGCAAGTTGACTATATATGTCAAAGGAGAATGAACGTGACCCGCTCCTATCTGTTCACCAGCGAATCCGTGACCGAAGGCCACCCCGACAAGGTGTGCGACCAGATCAGCGACGCCATTTTGGATGCCATCCTTGCCAAAGAGATCGAGCTTGCCGATCGCGGCTACATTGCCCCTAACGGCCAGCCTGCCGACCCCAAGCAGCTTCGTTGCGCCTGCGAGACCATGGCCACCACCGGTATGGTCATCGTCACGGGCGAGATTCGCACTCAGGCCTATGTTGACGTGCAAGAGATTGCCCGTCAGGTCTTGGACGACATCGGTTACAACCGCGCTAAGTACGGTTTTGATTCCAGCACCTGCGGCGTGCTCAACGCCATTCACGAGCAATCGGCCGATATCGCTCAGGGAGTCGATGAATCTTGGGAGGCCCAGCACGGCAACGCTCAGGAAGATTTTGACCTGGTGGGCGCGGGCGATCAGGGCATGATGTTCGGTTTCGCCTGCAACGAGACGCCGACGCTCATGCCGCTGCCTATCTATACCGCGCATCGCCTGAGCGAGCGCTTGGCTCAGGTGCGTAAGGATGGCACCCTGCCTTACCTGCGCCCCGACGGCAAGACGCAGGTTTCGGTGCGCTACGTCGACGATAAGCCCGTGGCCATCGAGAAGATCGTCATCTCCACGCAGCATTCCGAGGAAGCCACCAACCAAGAGATTGAGGAAGGCCTGCGTACTCAGGTAATCGCCCCGGTGCTTGAGGGCATTGGCATCGATTACCAGGACGCCCAAATCTATATCAACCCCACTGGGCGCTTTGTTGTGGGTGGCCCCATGGGCGACGCTGGTCTTACTGGCCGCAAGATCATCGTGGACACTTACGGCGGCATGGGCCGTCACGGCGGCGGTGCCTTCAGCGGCAAGGATTGCACCAAGGTTGATCGCTCGGGTGCTTATGCGGCGCGCTGGGTTGCCAAGAACGTGGTTGCTGCCGGTTTGGCTGATCGCTGTGAGGTTCAGATTGCCTACGCCATCGGTGTTGCGCATCCTGTTTCGGTGATGGTGGAAACTTTCGGTACCAACAAGGTGCCTCAGGCCGATATTGAGGCTGCGGTGAACAAGGTCTTCGACCTGCGCCCAGCGGCAATAATTGAACACCTTGGCCTCAGGCGTCCCATTTATCGCAAGACGGCCGCTTATGGCCATTTTGGCCGTGAGCTTCCCGAATTTACCTGGGAACGCCGCGATAAGGTGGATGCGCTCAAGGCCGCTTGCGGGCTGTAGCCTTGCGGCTTTTGGTTTTGGCTGCAAATTGGTAAAACGGCTAGGGGTTCATTATCTTGCTCCGGCAACGCCAGATTACGGCTAGGGCTTTGTGCTGCTAGTCCAGGCGTGGTTTCCGTGCCCGCATACATAGTTTTCGCATTTTTGGCAAGCATCCTTCGGGGTGCTTGTTTTTTCGGAAGGCGTCGAATGCGCAATGAGGAAGGGTGGCTTAGCTTTCTCTGAATGTCTAAAGATCGCGCTCGAATGCTGGTTTTCGGCATCACGTCGCGGCGAGAGTTTTATTTTCGGCGTTTGAATATGTTCGCCATTGTTTCAAAAAAATTTCAGACTGAAGGATTTTTCCATTACGTCGCAGGTGAAATAAGGGTTATAAGTAGGAAGTGCGAGCATTATCCTCGCCAAAGAATAATTCTTTCAGAGAAAGGATATAGGTATGGAATTTACCTACAAGAAAGCAGGGGGGGTCTTGGTAAGCGCATCGCCGTCGGCTTAACGTCGATTGCTTTGGCTGCAAGCTTAACCGCGCTCGCTCCCGGCTTCACCCAGCAGGCCCATGCGGATGAATCGGCCGATACAAGCAAGTACGTCACTGCTTGGTCAAACCGTGCTGCTGAGCCCGCACCTGAAATCCTTGGCTTGAGCAACGTTTCGACCAATACGGCATTTGCCAGCCTTGGTAAGCAGGACTGGAGTTCCCCCTACTTCTATATTTTTGGTGACTCCACTTACAACACCAGTGCAAACCCCTACATGATCAACTCCGTCCTCAACTATAAGAGCGGCACTTCCAACTACAGTCCCTCTATGGTTGTCTATAGCGCGCAGACGTCCCCTGCCAGTTCTTTGAAGAGTTACAGCAGCGACAGCGAGGCCAAGAGTGTTTGGGATTTGAAACCTGATGTCATTTTGGGCAACTCTGACAACGTTAATTACAACACCAACGAATATGCTTATGGTACTGGTGACTCCAACTACAAAACCTATGGTGCTGGAGACAGCGAGGGTACTGGTGATTATGGTGTTGCCTATGATTGCGCCAATTGCTACACCATGATCGGCAGCATGTATAACCTTGCAACGGCCGCAAACAATGCCGCAACTGCAACCGGTAAGACTACGCGTTATGGCAGCACTACGGCGATTGCTGCTGACTTCGAGCGTTACGTGAAGGGCACTCAAGGCTACATTCTGAAGAAGCTTAATAGCGAGAATAAAGCCAAGAAGACGGTCTGCAACATTGCTAGCTACGACAAGTCTACCGATACTTATAATCTTGTTAAGACGGGCGATAAGGACGGTACGGCTTCTGAAAATCGTTACTTGGAGGCTGTTCAGAACGTCTCTACCAATATTGCCGATAGCAAGACGGTGGCCGAGGGTGCTACCTATGTGACTGCTACTCGTGCCGAGGTTGAGGCTTGTGACCTTATTATGGTCGGTGGTCAGCGTCAACTGATGGAGGGTTCCGAGGAGATCATCACTTCTTTGAGCTCTGATGCTCAGGATAAGGCTTATTGGGTTAGCTCTGCTAGCATTTCTGCTGGTTCTTGCTATGGCGTTGTTATGAACTCGGTTGAAAACGCTCAGAACATCGGCCGTATTCTTGGCTGCCTGTACCCTGAGTACGTCGATCAGAGCGACTGGATCGCCTACTACTACGAGAACTTCTATCACTTGAAGTCCGATAAGCTTGCTGAGGCAATCGACAATGCTATGGACGGCGTCCGCAACTACAATGCCAAGGGAAGCTCTAATACTGCTACCACCTGGGAAAAAAGCGACGTTTCGGACTATAAAGAATCTACGGTAATCTCTAAACTCAACGCTGGTATTAAATATATTCAAAGCTTAGGTTCTAACGCCGGTCTTTTGGAGCTTACCGATAATTACGCGGATGCATCCAAGGATCTCGATGGTACAACTGAGGCGGATTCCATCAATGTCCCTACCGCCGTTTCTGGCTTGAAGTACACGGGCAAGGCGCAGACTGGCGTTAAGGCTGAAGCCGGCTATACCGTTTCCAATGGCTCTGCTACCGCTGCCGGCACCTATAAAGCCACTGTTTCGCTTGTTGATGGCTACATGTGGTCTGACGGTTCTACTACTGCCAAGACGGTAGAGTTCTCCATTGCCAAGGCATCCCAGACTCCCAAGGTCAAGACCACAACCAAGACCGTGAAGAAGTCTAAGGTCAAGAAGAAGGCCCAGAAGGTTACCGCCGCCATCAAGGTTACGGGTGCCCAGGGCAAGGTGACCTATGCCAAGAAGAGCGGTTCCGCCAAGCTGAAGATCGCTTCCAACGGCAAGATCACCGTCAAGAAGAAGACCAAGAAGGGCACCTACAAGATCAAGGTCGTCGTTAAGGCTGCTGGCAATGCCAATTACAATGCCGCAACCAAGACCGTCACCGTTAAGGTGAAGGTGAAATAGGTTCAGCGCTAAGCTCAAACTTACCTACCTTTGATTTCGATGGGATGCCGTCATAGTGGCGGCATCCCATCAGGTGTATTGAAAGGCTGCGCGAATCTTGCGCAGAGGCTCCGCTTGTTAAGGCTTCTTTTGTTCAATAAAACCCCTCATATCCCAAAGGGAATCAGTGAATGGGCATCCTGTGCTCGAAAGGCTGCACTGCTTGTGGTGGTGTGCCTTGCCGTTGCGTCTTTGACGCTTCTTTCAGGATGCAAATTCACCGATGTGCTCACTGAGCACGTTGAGGATCCGGAAAACGGCATTCTGGACCCTAAGGTGGAGCCGCTGTACAAGGAAAATTCCAAGGCCCCCGAAGACCCTCAACGAAGTAGTCATGAGGTAAAGGACACAACACGCACCGATCTTCAGGAAGAGAAGATCCCCGTCTACGACCCCAACGCGCCTAAAAACGGCCAGGCAATATTGCGTATCTACGACAAAAACAGCCCCTACAACTTTGCCGCCACTGAAGGCACCCTGGTAAAGCAGGAAGAGAAAAAGAAGAAGTCCGAGAAAACCGAGAAAAAGGAAACGCGCGAGAAAAAGAGCGATTCCAAGAAAACCAACAAAACCAAGAAGAAATCCGAGAGTAAAAAGTCGGGCGGCGAAAGTGATGACGCCGACACCGAGGGCAATATGAAAATCAGCGCGGGCATCGGCGGCACCGGCACGGTCTATGACGCCTCGGCTAAATCGTCCAAACTTCCGGAAAAGTGCGACAAGGTGGCGGCAGCTGGCCCCTATGCCACCATCGTTGAAATGCTTTGTGGCAAGGGTGGCTTGGTTGCCTGCGACAGCTACTGGAAAAGCCAGGTTTCCTCGCGCGGCTTGTTCCCCAATGAAGGCGTGTCGAGCTTGGCCACCGCCTGGAAATCAATCAGCAGCGGCAGTTACACGCTTGACGTTGATGCCTTGATTAAGGCCGAGCCCGATGCGGTGTTGGTGGACGGCGAAACCATCAAGCTTACTTCCGCGCAGCAAAGCAAGCTCACCAAGGCGAATGTCGACATCATCACCGTGCCGAGCTTGGGTGATTCCGGTACCGCCGATTCCGAGGTAACCAGTGCCGTGAAGATCGTCGGCGAGCTTTTGAAAAACTCGACTGCGGTGGAATACTCCTCGCAGGATGCCGCCTCCAAGTACCTTGAATTGCACGATGAAGTGATAGACATGTGCCTAAGCGCCAACGGCGGCTATGCCATGAAGACGGTTGGCGGCACCTCTTCTCGTGAGATTTTCCAAAATGGAACGGACGGCAACGGCAAGTCCACGAGCCGCCTGTCCAGCTCTGCTGTGACCGTCGCCTTCGTAGATTCGTGGGCAAGCACCAACAAAAGTTCCGTTACCGCCGATAGGAATTACGCGGGCAATACCTTGTACCTGGATGGCGAGAAGATGGACGTGGCTTCGGGCGTTGGTTTGTCGGCAAGCGTCGCCAACGGCGATTATGCGCTCATCGATTACTACTTTCAGGTGTCCGGCGTGGTGAACAACGCCTACGACTCGGCAAAGCCCGCTAAGGGCAGTGGCGGGTCTTCGAGTAGGTTTGTGGTGATGCCGGGCACTACGCCCTCCTCGGACAAGGGCTACCTTAATGCATCCAATGTTGGTTCGCGCAAGAGCACCTCGGCTCTGTGGTATTCCGTTAGCACCTCTTCTGCCGATTCCGATACGGGCGGTGTTGGCATGATCACCGCGGGCGACGCGATCTTCCCTGGAGTTATTGCGCGCACTTCCGAATTTGCCAAGAAAATCGTTTCTTCCGCCAACAAGAGCAACGGCGTTTACAACACGGGGCAGTCCTACAAGGTGTGGGTTATGCCAAGCGGCATCGATGGCAGTTGGAGCACCGGCACCGCAGAGAGCTTCCTTTCCTGCCTATGGACGATGAAGAACATCATGAACGCAGGCGGCGCATCTTCCACCTGTGATAAGACCGTCAACAGCTATTACCAGCTGTTCTACCGCTGTGCGGCAAGCAGCGGCACCGGCAAGGTTTCCAACTACTCAAGCTCCTACACTGCGAGCTGCCCGACGAGCTAACAAGGGGCCACAAGCATATGCATAACGACCTTGAACATAAACATTTCCTTCCAAGTATTTGCAAAACTGCGCGAGCGGGCGTTTCGCTTTTGCTTTGCGTGGTTTTGAGCTTCGGCCTTATGCCGCAGCTTTCCTTTGCAACTGGCGACGAAGCGCAGGCAGCGGGGGAGGAAAGCGCACAGGCCACCGGTGCGGTGAGCTCCGAGTCTTCGGGTTCGAGCTCCAGCACGGGCTCGGGTGCGAACTCCAACACGGGTTCTGGCGTATCTTCTGGTTCCGGTTCGTCTTCTAGCTCTAAGGCAAGCGCGGCGGCCGAGAGCAGCGCCTCATCCACCAGCAAGGCATCCTCGTCTAGCAAGGCCGCCACGTCCGACTCGGATACGCAGGCAGCCCAGCAAGCCGAGGCGCTTGGCTTTGCCGAGGATGTGTCCCTTGCAAGCAAGAAGGATGCTCAGAGCTTCATCAAGGGCCTGAAGGCAGAGCTTGCAAGCAAAGATGCTCAGGTTGTGCGTTTGGACAAGCTCTCTAAAAAGGAACTTGAAAAGCCTCTTACCGAGGCTGGGATCTACCAACTTGATTCAGATTTGAAGCTTGATTCGACGCTTGAGATTGCTGCCCCTGCGGGTCAGGCGATCATCATCGATCTGAACGGCTCCAAGCTTAGCGTTGCAGGCAAGCTCGCAAGTGCCATCGATGCCAGCGCATCTAAGGGCACAGTCGCCATTGTGGATAGCTCTTGCTGGGATGCGCGCGCTAAGTCCAAAATCGAGGGCGAGGCCAATCTGATTTTCAAGCCAAGTGGCAGCGTAGGCGAGAAGCTCGGCTTGGCCGCTGTGCGCTACGAGGTGTCGAAGGACGATGCCTTGGACAAAGACGCAAGCCGCGCTTTGCTTGTTGCCGGGTTGAACATCGAGTTTGATGCAGGCGACGCTTTGAGCGCTATAAACGCCTACGGCGTGAGTGCCAAGAATCTGCAATCCTATCTTTCCGATTCGCTCGATCTTTCCGCTTCCAAGCTTATAGATTCGGTGAGCCACGCTTATGCGTTCAACGCTTCCGTCAAAGATGAGCTAACGATTTTTGATGGTTTCGCGGACGCCAAGAAGCTCAGCGTTTCATGGGATTCCTCGACCGATGTGATTGCCCCTCTGCTGGCTGCACGCGAAAAGGCTGAAAAGGAAGCCGCCGAGAAGAAGGCTGCCAAGGAGGCCGCTAAAAGCGCGGCTCAAGAGCAGGCGGCAGCCGAGGCCTCTTCCGCCGAGGGGGGAGGCCAGGCCGACGCCGATGCGCAGTCGGGTATCAGCCTTGCTTCCGTTGAGGGGGAGGGCGCGGATTCTTCTTCAAAGACGCGCGAGGGCAGCGATTTGTACGCTCTTTGGAGCGAGGCGGGATTTTCCTCAACATACACGATTAGCAAGGGCGGCACGTATTACCTAAGCGCGGACATCAAGACGGCAGCACAGCTGATCGTCGATGCTCCGGGCGAAAAGGTCACCATCGATTTTGCCGGGCATACGCTTGCGAGCTCCAAGTACAACGGTGCCGCTGTAAATCTCGCCTCGGCGGCAAGTGTTTGTTTGCGTGGAGATGCGGGAGATGCGTCGTACATCAAGCTTTCCGGTGTGCGTCCGCAAAGCGCTATCACCTCTTCAGTGGGCAAACTTTCGCTTGAGAATCTGAGCATCCTGGTTGAGCCCGACAGCACCGAAGCGGGCAGGAAGCTTGCCTCCTTGGACATAAAGGGCATCGCTATCGATAAGGGCGAGCTTGAGCTTTCCAACTCGCAGGTCGTGATTGATCTGAGCAAGCAGGCCTATGCCACCTCTTCCAGCAGCAGCACCCCATCGGGCGATCCGTCGGCACTTTACCTAGGCTCCGGCGCGGGGGCCGCCAGCATCACGTCGAGCAATTTGGTGGTGCAGAACTCGCCTGTGGTCGTTTCGCGCTCAAGCTACAGCGTTGGCCATTCCTATGGTGTGCTGTCCTATAGCTCAAAGCGCGCGAGCGTTGATTCTTCTGCGATTTCCTCCACGAGCGCGCAGGGCGTCGCTTACGGCGTGAGCGCCAAGAACATTGAATTTGTTGGCGGCGAAAGCACGGTTTCCACGGAAGCCTACGAGGCAGCCTACGGCATTTGTTCGAAGGCCGAGGGCGGTGTCGTGCTTAGCGCGCCCGTCAAGTTTGAGCATTCCAGCTACACGGCGCTTGAATCGGCCGATCTGTACTCCGCATCCGAGAACGCTTTCGTTTTCGGTGCAAACTTTGCGGGGTCTGCGGCAAGCGTGCTTGTTTGCTCAGCGTCAGCGTCAAACGATAACGGCATGCGCATCGGTGCCTTTGCCTCCGATGTTTCCGATGAAGCGAGGCAAAGCATCGGCACTTCGCTTTCCAACGCGCTAGGGCAAGATGCCGTTTGCGCGATTGCCAGCGATGCGTCGGGCCTTCTTTTCCGTATGGCTTCTGAGGAAGATGCCGCTGCGGCTGTAGTGGGCAGCACGACCACCTACTATTCCTCATTCGCCGCTGCCTTGGCGAAAGTTGAGGACGGGCAGACCATCAAGCTTTTGCGCGATTGCTCGGTGTTGACCTTTGATAAAAGCGCCGATGCGAGTGCAAGCTTTATGCTTGACCTTGCGGGCAAGACTATCGGTGGCCTTATTGTGAACACAAACGCCAAGCTTGTGCTTTGCTCAAGCGAGGGTAGGGGAGCCATCAAGGGCGTCTCCTCGAAGGGCAACGCTGCTCTTGCCCATTTGGGTTCGGGTTCTTTAAGCGTTAAGGGTATCGACATTGTGGCTACCTCGTCGTCGAGCGCGGTGTGCGGCGTGTATACCAACACCAAGGCTTCGTTGAACTTTGACGATGTGAATATCGGCGCTTCGTCTTCGAAAGACAACGCCTACGGCGTCCGCTCTACCAACTCGGGCGCTGGCGACCTTTCCTTCAAGGGCGGGTCGGTCAAGGTGCAGGCGCTTACCTATGGTGTGAGCGTGTACGGTGTGTATTTTTCTTCTAAGACGGCAAGGCTTTCCATCGAGGGCTGCCCCATTTCCGCTCAGGGTACTACTGCTACGGTTCAGGGCGTCCATACCTCGTCTGCCCTTGATTTGGTGGGTAGCGAGGGCGCATCTACAGTCTCTGCCCTTGCCTCTTCGCCCGATGCCAAGATAACAGCTGTCTACGATGCGGCTGCTGCGGGCACCGTTGCCAGCTTGAAGGATGTTTCCGTGGTGGCGAAATCGAGCACTTCTGCTGCGGGCACTACGTCCCACTGGTGCTTGGAGCTTGGCGGCAGCTCAAGCGATACCGCTTGGCATTTTGCCGGCACGTGCTCCTTGCTTAGCGACACTGCAACCGAGCTGCAGAACAACAGCGCGCAACTGCTTGTTGAAGAGGGCGCTTCCATCGCCGAAGACCAATGGCATGTTTACACTCGTGGCACCAACGCTACCTTTGCCCAGGTGTCCGATGCTTCTTACGCTGACCATTTCGCCGCAGCCGCGGGCAGCGCCTTTGATGATTGCACGGTCCAAGCGAGCGAATCTGCGGGTATGGTTAGCCTTGCTTGGAAGCGCGCCGGCACGGTGCTCAACCTTTCTACGGGCGTGAGCTTTGACGATATGGGCGAGGCTGTTAATGCCGCTAACGCGGGTGATACCCTTCAGCTTCAGTCGGATCTTGCTTTGAAGTCTGCACTTAGCTTGAGCAAGTCGTTGAATATCGATGTCAACGGCCATACGCTATCTATTTCTGCAGGGAGTGCGGCTAAATCTTCTAACGGTTCTGCCGCTGGCGCACTGGTGGTTTCCGGCACAGCCAAAGTGGTGCTAAAGGATAGCTTGGGCGGCGGCTCCTTGAATTGCACGCTTGGCGCGGCTAATGAATCCGGCGCCCTAACTTACCAGGGCTTGGTGGTAAGCGACAGTGCCTCGCTTACGCTTGATGCGCTGGCGGTGAAGGTCACCTATACGGGCACGCCCAAAGATGTTCCTTCGGTAAGTCTGCGTGGCGTTTCGGTTATGGGTGGCGCCTTCACCACGAGCAACGGCGCAAGCTTGAGCGTTCGCGCCGCAGCTGAGGACGCCTCCGAAGGTGCGCGCGAGCTTCGTGGCGTGTGGGTTTCCAAAAATGCCGGCGCGGTGAATCTTTCTGCTGACACGGCAATCGACGTGAACAACAACGCCGCTTCGTCCGTGCAGGGCTCTAGCGACTACCCTGACGGCACCTCGCAGGGGACAAATTCCAGCAACATTGCCGATCTGGTTGAGGTGAAGTTCTTCGAGAACAGCGCCGATTACCAGGAAATCTGCAAGATATTCAAGGCGCAAGCCAATTGCGACAGCTCTTCCGAGAGTTCTTCGGTGTACAAGGCCAATGTTTATTACCTGAACAACTTCAAGACTTCCAGCGGTTTGCGTGTGTGGGCTTATTCCGACCAGGTGGCGGATGCCGACCTGGGCAAGGCATCGAGCATCGTTCCTGCTCATATCTTCGTGCGCTCCCACCTACCTTACTTCGATGGATGCTTATGGCATCAGCATGGAGGAAGGATCCGCAGCCAAAATCTCTGCTCCTGCAAGCATTACGGCTTCCACGGGTAAGGGCCTTGCCTGCGGCGTTTCGGGCTGCGCATCTGCTAGCTCTTGGGGTCTTGACCAGTCAAAAATTAAGGCAACATGCTCAAGTGATTCCTTCTTGGTAAAGGCCTCAAGCAAGTTCAGCCTAAACGATTACACAACTTTGAGCGGCAGTGCGGCAAGCCAGGTGATCGTTTATCCCAAGAGCGCTTCGTTAACCGAGGTCGGCTCGACGAAGGGCAAGGCCGTTGACGTTTTGGCTGCGCTCGATGGCAGCCTCGACATTACTTTGAAGCAGGCCATGAGCGAGCTTCAGCTGAAGGAGCTGCTCTACACTGCGATGAGCGGCATGGTAAACGTCGCCTTCACCAACTTGCATGATGCCTCCGGTGCAGCAATCTCCGACGTCAGCTACCAGGTGCCCTACGGCAGCACTCTGGCAGCAGCGAAGTGTGAGCAGCTTCACCCGGCCGATTATGTGCTTGATGGAGTGACGTACCGCTTCGTTGGGTGGCGCAGCTCCGCCCTTGCGCAGGGCAAAGCCTACGATTCCGACCATTTGCAATCTAAGCTGCAAATCACCAGCGCTCTTTCCGGTGTGAAGGACGGTAGCCTCAGCTTAACGGCGATGTACGTACCCGTTAGCGAGGGCGAGCATCTGGTGGTGTTTAGGACCGAGAATCTTCTTGCCGCTTGCGCCGTGGCCGATGGTAAGGCACCCAACTATCGCAACGCGGGCAACTCCACTTCGGTGGTTGCGCCGAGCTTCGAGGACGAGGAAACCGGCTACAACTATTCCTTCGTTGGTTGGTCTAAGGGCTCGAGCAGCCAACCCATAGCAGCTGCGGGCGAGGCTCTCTACAGCCTTCTTCCTGCTGCGAGCGAAGACGCCATTTACACCGCCAAGTTTTCGAAAGAGGCAAGCACTGTTTCGATCTCGCTCACCTATAAGCAACTTAAAGATGGCGAGGCCGCTAGCAGCACCACCACGGTGGGCAGCTTCGATTGGTCCAAATCGGTTTCAGCCTATGCCAAGGATACGCTGCAAGTGCCTGAGCGCCTTAACAGCAAGGGCGTCATTTACACGCTTAAGGGCTGGTCGCCGCGCAAGAGCGATGTCGAGCCCATATACGAAGGCGACTTCTACGTGGACGGCTCGGATGGCTGGGACAGTGGTAACCGTGTGTTCTATGCCGTCTACGAGCAGGAAACTCAGTTGGTAAGCGTTTCCTTCTACAGCAGCAGCGCTAAGCTCGGCTCGGCCGACAAGCTTGGGGCAACGTCGCTTCTTTCCTCGGCGGTTAAGCAGGCCGGCATCGACACTTCGAAGATCGCGACGCCTGGCCCCGATTACCAGTTCCGTGGCTGGGCAACAAGCCCCACGGCAACTGACATCATCGAAGCTTCTCGCACTACGCTCAACGACATTGCCGGCGACGGTACCGCTTTGAGCCTTTATGCCCTGTGGGCCAAGAAAACCTGCACGGTCACCTTCTGCGACAGCTCGGGCAATCGTGTGGGCTCCGTTGGCGTGGGTTACGGTAGCACCGTCATGAAGAGCAACCCAACCTTCAAGATTTCGGGCTTGCCCAAGAACTTCAAGGCTAGGGTGCTGAAAGAGGGCGGCACCTTCGATCTGTCCAAGTCCATCGTGACGAGCGACGTCACCGTGTACGCTAGCTATACCAGCTCCTCCTCTTCGTCCTCGGGCAGTTCGTCTGGCTCCAGCGCATCCGGCGCTTCGGGCGCAGCTGGCAAAACTACTTCTCAGATCAAGGCAAACCTGAAAAAGAAGAAGACAAGCATCTCGGGGCTTTCGCTTTCGGGCAGCTTGGCCAAGAGCAGTTTGGCGGGCTCTTCTGCCGCGGCCACTTTGGCCGGCAACTCCGCTGCATCCTCCGATGAGCTTGAGGAAGTGAGCCTTGATGGGGCCGACGGCGACGAGGATTCCGAGCTCGCCAGCTCCGACTCCGCGAAGGATAGCGACGAGGAGTCCGTTGCCGAACAGATGGCTAAGCTTGGCAATGGCGAAGTGGGTACCGGGACGCAAAACCTCACCCAAAGCACCGCGGCCTTCAGCGCCGTGTGTGCGCTCGCGATAGCGGGCATCCTGCTGCTGATTCGTTGGTTCTTGGCGCGTCGTGGACGTGAGCGCCGCGAGTTCGCACCCGCCTCGGTTAAGCGAGAGGAGCTGATTCGCTTCTAATGGCTCGCAGGCAGAACAAACAGGCGCGCATCCTCGCCGATGCGCCCACCGCAACTAACATCCATCTGGCCGACGAGGCCGACAACGCCTACGCCGAGACCGTCGATGCCGGGCATAAGGTGGATCCGCGCATTCAGAAGACGTTCATCGCGGCGGTAGCGCTCCTGTGCATTTTCGCTTTCGGGCTTGTGGTGCCCAAGGATCTTTTCAACCAGGCCATGCACTACGGGGGCACCAATGCGGGTTATTCCTTTGCCTGGTTCACCGAGGATTTGCTTGGCAACGTGAATTCGTTGGTGGCGGTGTTCACCGGTAACGACAACGGCCCCGACCCCTACAGCATTCGCATCATCCGCTACATCGTTATCGCCGTTACGGGCGCGGGCTTGGCGCTTTGCGGCGCCGTGTACCAGGGATCTTTCAAAAACGCGCTGGTGTCGCCTTCGACCCTGGGCGTGATGAGCGGCTCTACCTTGGGCATGATGCTTTGGGTGGTGTTCCTTGTCGACGACGAAGGATCTAACGTTGCTTGGCTCGACACTTATGTGGGCGACGCCGACACCCTTTCCTATCTTTGGTCAAACTACAGTTTGGCCATCTGCTCTTTCGTTTCCTGCTTGTTCGTTGTGGGCGTGGTGTTGCTTGTACGCCGCTTGGGCGGTAAGGGAGGGCGCTCTGCCATCATGCTCATCATCTGCGGCCAGGTGATCGGTTCGGTCATGGGCGCCGTCAGCAATTCCATCCGCTACTACTACGTGGCCGAAAACCCCTATGGCGTTAAGGCATCCTTACTCACCGATCTGCAGATATCCTCGTTCTATCGAAGTTTCACCTGGATCGATTTGGTGGCCATCCTGATCCCGCTTGTTGCGGTGTTTATGCTCGTTATGATGCTGCGTCGCAAGATGACGCTTCTAAGCTTCACCGAGGGCGAAGCGCGTACGATGGGCGTCAACTCCCAACGCATGCAGACCGCGGTCGTTTTGCTGTGCACGCTGCTAACGGCCATCCTCATTTCGTTTTGCGGCGTCGTCGGCTTCGTCGGCTTCCTGGTGCCGCACTTGTCCCGCCGCTTGGTGGGCCCTTCGCTTGGTTACTTGCTGCCCTGTTCGCTTTTGGTTGGTGCTTGCTTCGTTTTGGGATCCTACCTTCTTGTCGAGATGACCTTGGGTCCTGCGTTTGAGACGATGGTCGGCATGTACATTTCCATCGGCGGTGCCATCGTATTCCTGGCTACGGCCTTGCGAGGGAAAGGGGGCACGCGTGGCCAGTTCGAATAAGGCGCAGCGCGCTTCTTCGCACAACTGCACCGTGCAGTACACCGCACGCGACGTCGCCCGCCTGCGCAACGGCGCGGCCATCCCTTCGGGCGTGGGCTCGGGCTTGGGACTCTTCGGTAAAAGCTTGTCGCTTGCGCAGACCAATCAGCTGTATCGCAGCGAGCACGATGCGCTTGCCATGCGCGTTTTTGCAAGCGTGCTCATCCTGCTTTTGCTCGTTTTCGTTTCCTTGGGCTTCATGGGTGCCGCGGGCGACACCTACACCTATTCGTATCGCTACCAGGTGTATAACCCTATCGAGGTGGCCGGTGCGCTTTACGAATATGCGTACAATTCTTTGGCGCAGCTCACGCACCTGTGGTCGGTTCATACCAACGACTGGATTTTGGAGAACGTGCCTGGTTATTGGGCTATCCAGCAGCGTGCCGGCGTGGTGGGTATCACGCTTCTGTGCGCGGTGTTGCTTTCCATTTCTGGCATGCTCTATCAAAACACCTTCAAGAACCCCATTGCGGGGCCGGGCATGCTCGGTGTCGGCAGCGGTGTGAGCTTAGGCCTCATGCTCATGGTTTACCTTTTCGGGGCCAACGCGGCGAACATGTTGGGAATGCGCTATGCGCTCTGCTACGGCTTCGGCGCGGCCATTCTCTTGTTCGTGCTTTTGGCTGGGCGCAAACTCTCGGGGCGGGGTAAGCCTTTCGATCTGGTGACCATGCTTTTGGTGGGCTCCATCGTCTCGCAGCTCTTGGGCTTCGTGGTAAGTTACGTGACCCTCTTCCTTATGAGCGACGAGGACTACCTTTCCTTCTACACGCTCTCGCAGATGCTCGTGGTTGATACCTCGGCCGTGTCCTGGTTGGCCCTTGGCATCGCCTGCGTGGTGTCGTTGGTGCCCGTGTTTTTCCTGCGCTACAAGTTCAACGCCTTGGCGCTTGCCCCTGAAGAGGCGCGCATGCTGGGCCTTAATTACGGCGGCCTGCGCGCGGTGGCGCTTCTGTGCGGCTCGGTGATGATCTTGGCCGCCCAGGTGCATGTAGGCATGGTGAGCTTGGTTTCGCTTATCGTGCCGTTCTTGGCACGCAGCCTCTTTGGGTGCGAGAGTAGCCGCCAACTCATCGGCAACCTGTGCATCGGGCCCATTCTTTTGCTCGTGTGCCGCGATATTACCGATTTGATCCCCTTCATTGGGGACGGCCTGGCCATAGGCTCCGTTGCAAGTGTTGTCATGCTGCCTTTGTTCGTGATTGTTATGGCGCGTCAGATGAGAGGATGGGAATAAGTGAAACTCATTGCCCGCGACGTCGCGGTTGGCTACAACGCCGACAAGCCCATTCAGAGGTTCGTTAATTTCAGTGTCCAAAGTGGCGAGGTTTGCTGCATCCTGGGCCCTAACGGCTGCGGTAAGACGACCCTGGTCAAAAGCATACTGGGCATAAACCCTTTGCTTTCGGGTTCCATTACGCTCGATGGCAGCGACATTACCCAATGGAGTGCCGCTCGCATCTCGCAGGATGTCGCCTACGTGGCGCAGCGCCATTCGCAGCCGTTCCCCTTCGAGGTTAAGGATGTGGTCATGCTTGGCCGTTTGGCTAAAACCAAGTCGGCAAGTGGCCGTCCCACGCGTCGCGATTACAACATCGTGGAAAACGCCTTGAAGGAAATGGGCATCTGGCATTTGCGCGATGTGCCCTACGTTGACATTTCGGGTGGCGAGCTGCAGATGGTCATGTTCGCGCGCGCTTTGGCCCAAGAGCCAAACCTCCTGATCATGGACGAGCCCACTGCGGCCTTGGATTACGGCAATGCCGTGCGCGTGATTGAGAAGGTGCGCGAGATGGCCAAGGCTGGCTATGCAGTGATGATGATCACCCACAACCCCGACCATGCCTTTATGACGGGGGCGAACGTCGCCTTGTTCATGCGTAACCGTAACATGGTCTTCGGCAGCGCTTATGAGGTCATCACCCGTGCGAACATCCAGGACGCCTACGGTGTGAACGTGAAATTGGTTGAATTCGTGCATGACAACGATGAGGTCATGCGTATGTGCGCCCCGGAATTCGGTGGCCATTCCGAGAAAGGGAATTAAATGATCACGCAAGACGAGGCAAATCAGGCGGCCGACTTCCTTGCCGCAATCGCCGACAACGTGGAGTCGGTTATCGTGGGCAAGCGCGAGATTGTCGAGCTTGTTCTTATGGCGCTGGTTGCCCAAGGGCACGTGCTTTTGGAAGATCTTCCCGGAACGGGCAAGACTTCTTTGGCAAGCGCGCTGGCCAAATCGGTCGAATGCAAGTTCAGCCGCATGCAGTTCACACCCGACATTATGCCTTCCGACGTTGTGGGCTTTTCCATCTACAACCAGAAGACCAACGACTTCGAGTTCAGGCCTGGCGGCGTGATGAGCAACCTTGTGCTTGTCGACGAGATTAACCGCGCCAGTGCTAAGACACAGTCTTCTTTGCTTGAGGCTATGGAGGAGCGCCAGGTCACCGTCGACTCCCACACCTATAAGCTCGAAGAACCCTTCATGGTTTTGGCGACGCAGAATCCCATCGAGCAGTACGGCACTTATCCCTTGCCCGAGGCTCAGCTCGACCGCTTCATCATGAAGCTTTCCATGGGTTACCCCGGCATGGAAGAGGAAATCGACGTCGTGCTGAACACGCGCGCCGCCAAGGCGGCCATCGGGCCTGTTGCCAGCTCCGCCGATGTGCTGACGCTTCGTAAGCTGGCCTCTGAGGTGGAGGTTTCGCGCTCGGTTGCGCGCTATGCGGTGCAGGTGGTTTCGGCCACGCGTACTGCCAAGGAATGTGCCTGTGGCTCTTCGCCTCGCGGATCCCTGGCGCTTATCGATCTTGCGCGTGCTAATGCCCTTATGCGTGGGCGCACCTACGTTATGCCTGATGACATCAAATACCTTGCGCCGTTTGCGCTGTCGCACCGCATTATCCTGACGCACGAGGCGCGCGCCAACGGACGCGCGCCCGAGGCCATCATTAATGCCATTCTTGATTCGGTGGCGGTTCCCTTGGTGGCCGAAGCCGATCTGTCCGCTACGGTTGTCGATGAGGGCAAGGACGCCGGGCTTTTCAGCGGCGCCAAGCATTCGGTTTCCGCTGCTAGCGAGGATTCTTCCCTGGGCGCTACGAGTGTCGCTGGTGATGCGGGCGCTCCTGCCGCCAACGCGGATGTCGCACGCACGCAGGACAAAGACAGCCTCTTTTCCCGCGTGATCAACCGTAAGTAGGACGAATTTTGGCACTTGGTTGGGACATACGGGAAAAACGCGCTCAGCGCCGTAAGCTGCGTGAGCGCAAGCGTGCGCTTGGTCGTGAGGCTAAGTCGCAACGCAGGCGTGTTGCTCTTAAGGCCGCGGCAAGCATCGTTACCTTGCTTTTGCTTTTAGCTTTGGCTCTCGTTGTTGGCGACAGCGACTATCATGCAACGGTTATTGGGTGGGCGCCCTTCGTTGCGGCGCTTTGTGCCCTTGCGCTTGCCTATGCCTATGTGCGTGTGCTCGAGGCGAATCTAAGTTATTCCGAGGAGATAAACCGCGCGGATTGCAAACGTGGTGCCTGCGTTCCCTTTAGGGTGAAGTTCAAGAACAAAGGACCTTTGCTCTTCTTCAAGATCGAGGTGGAGTTTTTTATCTCCGACCTGTTCGGAAACGTTGCGCACGCGGCCAAGACCACGCTCGCGCTTGGGCCGTTCGAGAGCTACGAGCTGGCCTTAGACGCGCAGTTCGATCATATCGGCACCTACGAGGCGGGTGTGAAGCGCGTTGTCGTGAGCGATTTCCTTGGCCTGTTCGAACGCGAGCTTGCGCCGCGAGCCAAGCAGCGCGTCGAGGTTACTCCGCGGATTCAAAACCTTGAGCGCGTGAGCTTCGATGATGCGGCGACGGCCGAGACTTCGAAGACAGCGAAGTCCGTCCTGGCGGATTCGCTGGATTATTCCCAGGTTCGCGAGTACGAGCCAGGTGACCCCTTGAAGACCATCCACTGGAAGCTCTCCGCGCATTCGGCGGGCTACCTAACGCGTCTTTACGAGGTATATCGCGAACCTGGCGTTGCCGTTATCTTCGATTTTCATGGCCAGGGCGATGACGCGAGCACCCTTATGGGCATGTTCGATGCGGTTGTGGAATCCGGCTTGTCCATCGCCACCTTCACACGTGCGCAGGGCATCGACACCGAGCTTCATTTTCAGGATCGTTTTGGCGAAGAGCGCACGGTTTTCGATTGGGGAGCCGACGCCTTGCCCAAGCTTGTCTCTGACATGCCGGCCATGTCCAATGCTGACGAGGTATCGGGGGCTGCGGTTGGTATCGTTCATGCTCAGATTGCCAACAGGCATGGTCAAAGCACCCTTGTGGTGTGCAGCGCGGGCATGGACCCGGTGCTTATCAGCGCACTCGTTGATGCAAAAGCTCAACGCCGTGCGCCTTTGATGGTGGCGGTGGTACCGCCCGAGCTGGATGGTCGTGCGCTAGACGCCTATTGCAAGCCTTTGGCGGCTCTCGATGCGGCCAACATTCCTTATGTGGTCATCGCCCGTTCCGAGGATTTGGCGGTGGTGCTTAAGTGAGCATGAAGCTTTTCTTTAAGGCCTCCCTTTTCGATTACCTGCTGGTGCTGGTGGCCGCAACGTCTTTGACGATGACTATCTCTTTCGGCTTCGAGAGCGCCCCTGGTTTGCGCGGCAACCCCGCCATCTGCGCAGGAATTGCTGCGCCCCTGCTTCTAATATTGTTCGCAGGATCTTGGTCTAAGCGCGCGCTGGTGCCTGCTGGCTTTGGTGCCCTTGTGTATATGGTCGCCGTTGTTGCTGGCCTAAGCTCGCTATCCACGGCTGCTATTTTCGATGGCGGCACGGTGAACGATGTGGCCGAGAGCACTTTCAGCTTTGCCGTGGTGGCCGTTGTGGTTCCCCTGTTTGCCTATTTGCTTTCGCGCCGGCGCGTGGGTGTGTTCGTTCTGCTTCTGGCGAGCATCGTAAGCTGCGAGTTCGTGCAATTCCTCTACCGCGACTGGATGTCCAACGGGGGAGCGGTGATTTCGCTTGTGGCTATTGCCTCGGTGATGGCGCTCTTCGTCTACCAGGCTTACCGTGCAAGCGTGTACGCCGCCCAGCGCGTGAGGGGTGCAAGCTTCGCGCAGGCTGCGGCATTTTCTTGCGGCTTGTCGGCCCTGTGCGTACTTGTGGGCGTGGCCTTCTTCTTCCTTGTCGTGTCGCCTTTGGGCGCGCAGACCCCGCAGATCAAGCCTTTCAAAGATTATTTCCAGCGTCCGGTGGTTGAGTATGCGGGCAATTACAAGCGCAAGCCCGTCGACGACCCAAGCCAAAAATCCAGTGAACTTAGTAAGAATAAGTCGACCACCCGAAACAACACGCTCGGCGGTTCTCAGGGTAAATCGGCCGACAACAAGCAGGAGAACAACCAAGACCAGCAGCAAAACGCCGGCTCAAAGAAATCCTACGATCAGAGCAGTTGGGACCAGGCTTTTCAGGCTATCAGCTACGAGCAGTTGGTGCTGGGCATCTTGGTCGTCATCGCGCTTATCATCGCGTTTTTGGTGTTCGTTGTGCTTATGTGGAAGCGCCGCCGCAAGCGTAGGCTTGAGCGTATCGCGCTTAAGAAGGACGCCTATCAGGTTTGGTGGATTTACGCCTTTTTAGTTGGACGTATGGAGCGTTTGGGCTGCAAACGCGCGGAAAACCTCACGCTCATGGAATATGCCATGGCCACGCGCGACGAACTGGAATATCTGTTTGCAGATGCGAAGCTCGATTTCCTGGGCATGACGCTTGTCTATCAGCGTGCTGCCTACGGGCAGGGCTCGGTTACCCGCGAAGAACTCGAAGCTTTTAAAGACTGCTACTGGGCTTTTTATCGTAATGCCTATAGGCACACGGCAAAGCTGAAGTGGGCCTTCTGGTATTTCTGGCGTTTGTAAGAAGGCTTAGCTCGGCGCGCGTTCCTTGGGGCGTAGGTTTGCGAGTGCAAGCTATACTGGCAAGCATGAAATGCGCTCAGGTCATACTCGATATTCAAACCCAGGCACTCGATCAGGCCTTCAGCTATCGTGTGCCCGATGGCCCGACCGACCCTGCGGGCACGCCTGCGAAGCTCGAGGTCGGCTGTTCGGTTCTGGTGCCCTTTGGCCACCGTGATGCTATCGGCTTTGTGGTTTGCTTGGAAGACGTGGAAACCGAGCGCTATCTAAAGCCCATTAAGCAGGTGGTGTCGCCTTCTTTCTTCAACCAACTTGGTGCCGATTGCGCACAGTTCATGGCCGAGCGCTACATAGCGCCTTTTTCCAGCTGCGTGCGTCTGTTCACGCCGCCTGGCGGGGTGCCCAAGATGAAGATGATCGATGGCCGGTGGCAGATCTTGAGCGCCAAGAGCCATGAGGTCGATGACCGCTGGGTGGTTCGTTTGCCCGCGGCCGATTCCTTTACCCCTCGAAAGGGCGCTACCAAGCAGATTGCGGTATTGTCGGCGCTTGAACAGGGCGACCTTAAGGTTGCCGACCTGGTTGCCGAGTACGGTAGCGTTGCGCAAACGCTCAAATCCCTTGAGGCCAAGGGCGTCGTTCGCATAGAGGAGCGCCGTCGCTTCAGGGGCGCAGATCAGGAAAGCACCGTTTTCGCATCGCGCGTGAAGCCTGCCCCGGTACTTACCGAAGGCCAGCGCGAGGCGCTTGCTGCCATCAGGGAATCGCGCAGGGTGGCAGGCGGGCAGGCCGTGGTGGTCGATGGCGTCACCGGCTCGGGCAAAACCGAGGTGTACCTTCAGGCCATCGCCGACGAGCTTGCCGACGGCCGCGGTGCCATCGTGCTCGTTCCCGAGATCAGCCTTACCCCGCAGACGCTTGCGCGTTTCCGTGGGCGCTTTGGCGACACGGTTGCCGTTCTGCATTCGCGCATGACGCCAGGCGAGCGCTTCGACCAGTGGGAGCTTATTCGCAGCGGCCTTGCGCGCGTGGTAGTGGGCGCCCGCAGCGCCCTGTTCGCGCCTTTGCCCAACATCGGGCTGATCGTCATCGACGAGGAGCACGAGGGCAGCTACAAGCAAGACCAGGCGCCTCGCTACGTGACGCGCGATGTTGCTTGGTGGATGGCGCAGCACTCCAATGCCACGCTGGTGCTGGGCTCGGCCACGCCTTCAATTGAAAGCCTGCATTATTGCCAAACCGACGAGCGTTGGCGCAAGGTCGAGATGCCCAAGCGCGCGAACGGCAAGCCCTTGCCGCCCATTAGCGTGGTGAACATGGGCAGCGAGTTTGGCGGTGGCAACCGTTCCATGTTCTCGAAGAAGCTCACGCGCGCTTTGTTTGAAGAGCTCGATGCGGGGCATAAGGTTGTTCTGCTTTTGAACCAGCGCGGTTTTGCGCAGTTCTTGCTTTGCCGCGATTGCGGTTTTGTGCCCATTTGCGATTTGTGTTCCACGTCGCTTACCTACCACGAGCGCGGGAATCGTATCGTGTGCCACCATTGCGGCCACGAGTGGACGGCGCCTTCAACCTGCCCTGCGTGCGGCAGCCCTTACTTGAAGAAGTTCGGTGCAGGCACGCAAAGAGTGGAGGACGAACTGCGCGCGCTTTTGGGCGAGCGCGAGGTTGCCATCGTGCGCATGGACGCCGATACCGCCGTGAAGAAGGGCGATCATCAGCGCTTGCTCGAGGAGTTCGCTCAGGCTGGTGCTGCGGTGTTGCTCGGTACCCAGATGATTGCCAAAGGCCTTGACTTCGATGAGGTCACGCTGGTCGGCGTCATCAACGCCGATACCATGCTCAAGCTGCCGGACTTCCGCGCCAGCGAGCGTACTTTCGACCTTCTTTCCCAGGTTGCGGGCCGCTGCGGGCGCGCGGACTTGCCCGGCCGCGTTATCGTGCAAACCTACAGCCCCGACGACGTTGCCATACGCGCGGCGGCTACTTACGATCGCGAGCGCTTCCTTGCGCACGAGCTGCGCCTGCGCAAGGGTTTGGGGTATCCGCCCTATGTTCGCTTGGTCAACGTGCTTGCTTGGGGTAGGGACGAATCCAAGGTGCAAGCCCTGGGCCATGAGCTGTTTGCGGGTTTAAACAACGCGCTTGCCAAGGCAGGCGAGGAAGCTTGGACGGTCTTCCCTCCAACCCCGTGTGTGCTCGGACGTCTGAAGGGCGTTTGGCGCTACCACATCCTTATCAAGGCTCCGGTCTCGGCTAACGCACAGCTTGATGTTCTTTTGGGCTTCTTCCGCAACCGCAAGCCCACACCTGAGGTTAACTTGGCTGTCGACGTCGATCCGGTGAGCCTCCTGTAGCCAAGCTGCGCCCTTCTTTTGCTGCCTTTTTGCTGTGTGTGTCGCTCGGCGCTAAGACTCTTGGCGCTTTTCACCTTGCCTTATCGGAGCGCTTGTGTTTACGGGCGTATCTTGTTTGTGGTACAGTTCTTAGTCGCACTAGTTTAGGTGAACTGTGCAAAAATTCAGAGATTTGAAAGGATTGCGCGTGACAAAAGCATCCGCTGAAAAATCCGCATCCGCAAGCGTTCCTGCTCTTACGGAACTCAAGAAGCTCAAGGTTGCCGAACTGAGGGAGAAGGCATCTGAGCTCGGTATCGATACCAAGGGCATGCTCAAGGCAAACCTGGTCGAGGCAATTCAAAGCGCACTCGAATCTGGCGATGGCGCCAATGCCAAGGGCACGTCCGACGAAGAAGTACCGGCAAGCAAGAAAAAGGCCGCTTCCAAGAAGAGGGCTTCCGGCAAAAAGGCTGACAAGGAAGCCGATTCGTCAGACTCAGACGACGACGCAGAGGGGGCCGACCCCGATATCTCCTCTGTCGAGGACGAGGCTCATGAGGCCAAGGAAGCCGCTCACATGAGCGACGAGGAGCTGCTCGAGGGCATTCCCGAATCCGAGCTCAAGGCCGCTTCCGACGTTGCCCTTCCCAAGGTCAACAAGTCCAAAAGCACGCGCACGCGCGCCCGTGGTCGCGGCAAGCGCGCAAACGACGCTTCCGTTACTCTTCTTACCGGCGATCCGGTGCGCATGTACCTGAAAGAAATCGGCCGCGTCAACTTGCTCACCGCAGCCGAAGAGGTCGACCTCGCCATGAAGATCGAGGCCGGTGTTGCCGCCACCGAGCAGCTTGAAAAGGACGAGGCAGGCGAGATCGAGCTTGAGCGTCGTGAGCGTCGTCGCCTTTCTCGCGTCGAAATGGTCGGTCTTGACGCAAAGCAGCAGCTTATCGAGGCTAACCTTCGTCTGGTTGTCTCCATCGCCAAGCGCTACGTCGGCCGTGGCATGCTTTTCTTGGATCTTATCCAGGAAGGCAACCTGGGCTTGATCCGCGCGGTCGAGAAGTTCGACTACACCAAGGGCTTCAAGTTCTCCACCTATGCAACCTGGTGGATTCGTCAGGCTATCACCCGTGCAATCGCCGACCAGGCGCGCACCATTCGTATTCCCGTGCACATGGTCGAGACCATCAACAAGCTTGTTCGCATTCAGCGCCAGCTTTTGCAGTCGCTCGGTCGCGAACCAACCCCCGCTGAAATCGGCGAGGAGATGGGTCTTACCGAGGAGCGCGTCCGTGAGATTCAGAAAATCTCTCAGGAGCCTGTTTCTCTGGAAACCCCCATCGGTGAGGAGGAAGACTCCCAGCTTGGCGACTTCATCGAGGACGACGCCGCTGTGGTTCCTCCCGACGCTGCTTCTTTCAGCATGCTGCAGGAGCAGCTGCGCAAGACGCTCGACGGTTTGGCCGAGCGCGAGCGCAAGGTTATCGAGCTTCGCTTCGGCCTGGTCGATGGTCATCCGCGCACGCTTGAGGAGGTCGGCCGCGAGTTCGGCGTTACGCGTGAGCGTATTCGTCAGATCGAGTCTAAAACGCTTGCTAAGCTGCGCCATCCTTCCCGCTCCCAGAAGCTGAAGGATTACCTGGAAGACTAAAGATCTCCTGGCGTTTCAAGGCCGCCCGGTGCTTTCGTTAGGTTGGGGCCGGCTGCAGCGCTCAACATAATGTCTTGGTGCCCGTTTAAACCTGAGAGGACGGATTTCTTCTCCTCAAGTTTTAACGGGCACCTTCTTTATATAATTTGCGAAAAGAAAAGCGCGCAAACAGGTGCGTGCCCAACGATCGACGGGTGCTCATATAGCACTCAAGGAGGATGTCATGGCTTACAAGCGTTCTGGGGATTTTAAAGGCAAAAGGCCGGAAGGTATTTTCGAGTTTTTTGCAACTTGCCCCTTTGGTTTTGAGAGCGTGGTCGCTGACGAGCTAAAGGACATGGGCATCCGTCGTGTGCGCCCTTTGAATGGCGGGGTGTCTTTTACGGGCAAGCCGGTCGATGCGTACCGTGCGTGTTTGTGGTCGCGTGCCGCCTCGCGCATCATGCTCGTTGTCGATCGCGTTGATGCCAAGGATGCTGATGAGCTGTATGCCTCGGTACGTGCCATTCCCTGGGAAAAGCATATGAGCCCTCAGAAAACCATGGCCGTTTTTGCGCGCGGCACCTCCGACACCTTGCGCAATACAGCATTCATCGGGCAAAAGGTAAAGGATGCCGTTTGCGACCGCTTGCGCAGTATTCACGGCGGGCGTCCCGACGTTGATCCTGATAACCCTGATGTTGGTATTTGGGTCAACCTGCATGGTGCACGCGCGACCATCAACATCGATTTTGCGGGCGGGTCTTTGCATCGTCGCGGTTATCGCGAAAGCGGTATCCAGGTAACTGCCCCCTTGAAGGAGGCCCTTGCGGCGGGCTTGCTTCTTAAGGGTCGCTGGCCAGAGCGAGCCAAAAGCGTCGGCGCCTTCGTTGACCCCATGTGCGGCAGCGGCACCTTGGTGATCGAGGCCGCCATGATGGCGGCCGATCGCGCACCCGGTTTGCTTCGCGAGAAGTGGGGCTTTGAGGCGTGGCTGCCTTACAAACCCGAGGAGTTCGACGCTCTCATCGACGAAGCGGACGAGCGCTTTGAGGCCGGGCTTTCGGCTGAGCAGCCGCTTTTCCTTGGCGCCGATATTGATCCTCGCTGTGTTGAGATTGCCCAAGCTGCAGCCAACCGGGCGGGCCTTTCATCTATCGTTCGCTTTGAAGTAGCCGACTGCCTTGAGCTGGATAAAACGCTTGTGCGTGCAGGCGTGCCGCTCGATCAGCCCGGCTTCGTCGCGGTTAACCCCCCTTACGGCATACGCCTAGCCAAGGACAACCTGCGCGAGGTTATTGAATCTCTGCGCAAGGGCGTAAGCACACTTCCTTCCGATTGGCAGATGCTTGTTATCACTCCCGATCCCAATTTCGACGTGCTCATGGCTATGGATGCTACCGAGCAGAGCACCGTTTATAACGGGCGCATTGAATCGAGTGTTCGTTTGTACGACCTTGGCTCATCGCGCTTGGAGGTGCTTGGTCTGATCGATCTTGCCGGAAACGAGAAGAGGATTTCGGTGTCTTCGGGCCACGCCGAGCAGTTCGCGGGTCGTTTGCGCAAGATGGCCAAGCAGCGTCGCAAATGGGCAATGCGTGAGGGTGTGTTTGCCTATCGCGTCTACGATGCAGACCTGCCCGATTACGCAGTTGCCATCGATTTGATCATGGGCATGCGCATCCAAGACCCGCTTGAAGAGCAGCGTGCCTACGATGCGCGCCGCAATTCTTCCTTTAAAGGCCGTCCGGCAAGAAAAGAAGATCGACGTTCATCGGCCGGGCGCGGACGCGGTGGAAAATTTGACGCCAGCTCTGGCAAGTTCCGTGATGATCGTGCAAAAGGCGACTCCAAGGATGGCTTCAAGGGCGACGGTAAGCAAAAGCGTAGCTTCGTACATGTACGCTCCATTTCGTCTGAAACCGTGAAGTCTTACATGAAGCCTTATTTGGTTATTTCCGAATATCAGGCCCCGCGCGAGATCGATCCCACTAAGGCGGCACGCCGCCTGGACGACGCCATTAAGGTTGCCTCGGTGATTTTTGACGTTCCCGACGAGCGCATCGCAACGCGCGTGAGGAAACAAGAAAAGGGCGGTAGCCAATATGCGCTCGCCGAGCGTAAGGATATGCATTTGCTCACCGTTGAAGGTGAGCACGTGTTCGAGCTAAACCTGACCGGCTACCTTGATACCGGTTTGTTCTTGGATCATCGTCCCGTGCGCGCTCTGATTGAAAAACTCGCTTCCGGTAAGCGTTTCTGTAATCTGTTTGCCTACACGGGTAGCGCTTCGGTTTATGCCGCCGCAGGTGGAGCGGCAAGCACGGCAACGGTCGATTTGTCGCCGAGGTATCTGGAGTGGGCGCGCAGGAATATGCAGCGTAACGGCTTTAGGGATAAAGCTTATCGATTCAGCAAAGCCGACACGCTCGATTGGCTCGATGGTGAAAGGGAGAAGGGCTCCCAGTTCGACCTGGTGTTTGTTGACCCGCCGACTTTCAGCAATTCCAAGGCCATGGGCAATCGTACCTGGGACATTCAGCGAGATCACATCGCGATGCTGAAGAAGGTGGCCTGCGTTTTGGCTCCCGAAGGGACGATTTTGTTCAGCGGCAACTTGCGTTCGTTCAAGCTGGATCAGGAGGGCTTAAGGCAGCTTGGCCTTAAAGCGAAGGACATCACGGCCGAGAGCATTCCTGAGGATTTCAGCCGAAATAAGAAGATTCACTTCTGCTACGAAATAACGCGTGCATAAGCGATAGGGCGCTTACTCGACGGCAGCTTCGTCGTCGGTTTTGCCACCGGCGCGCTTTTCTTGGATGGCCTTGACACCGTAAGGGTCGCTGCCTCCTTGGAAGCGCGCTGGTGGATATTGACCGACAAACCAGGTGAAGGTGGGAAGCCCCCAGGCTAGGGCCACGCACCAGCCGCCAATAAGGTCGATGCCCCAATGGACGCCCAGATAGACGCGCGACAGTGCGACGCAAAGCGCCAGCAGTACCAAAACAACCATGATGACGATGCCTGCCGTGTCGGATTTTCCGCGCTTCCTAAAGTAAACGATGGCGAGCATCGAGATTATGAAGGCAAGCATCAGGCTGGTGCCGGAATGCCCCGAGGGGTAGGAAAAGGTGAGGGGCAGTTCGACGATGGCCTGATCGACGGGGCGGGGCGTGCAGAAGATGAACTTCGCACCCTGCGAGATTGCCAGGAACACGGCATAGTTGCCCAGGCAGTAGAGGAAATCGTCCCATCTGCGCCTGATGGCAAGCCAGACGACAAGCGCCAAGGCGATAAGCGTCGATCCCAATTCGCTTCCGATAACGCTTAGTGCGCACATCACCTGCGTGAGTGCAGGGTTGCGCCACGATTGAACGGTGCTTGCTGCGAAGGAATTGAAATTGTTCACCCATGCAGCCCCTTGTGCATCTTGGGTACCGATGAAAACGAAGATCGCCAGCAAGACAAGGCAGGCGATGATGCTCCACTTAGGGGCGATAGGAAATCCCTTTTGTATGTAGTTCAAGAGCGCTTCGCTTGCGGTGCAGCTGTTGGCAGGCTGTTCACCCATGGGTGCCTCCTCGGTAATTCGCAATTAGAAGAATTCTATCACGCTCGATTATCTCCGGCTGCTTTGAGGGAAGCCTGGCCTTATTAGCGCGCGTCTCGTGATTAGTGCGACAATAAGCACAAGAAAGTCGATGAGGGACGATTCTTTGCGGGTGTACGAAGCTCCACGATGATGCTGCTGCGAGCATGGGGCAAGCGTCGCAAAGGTCGTAAGTGCGGTGTTGACAAAGGGGGAAAGATGCTTGTTCTGGTTATCAACGCGGGGAGTTCTACCCTGAAATGCCAGCTCATCGAAACCGATGGGAAAATTTCGCGGATGAAATTCCTGGCCGACCGTATCGGGGCCGAGCAAACGGATCTTACACTTCGTTTTCTTGAGGCTGGCGTAAAACGAAAGGCGGCACTTGAAAAGGCCTCGATCGAGGAGTGTCTGGAATGGCTGCTGCAGGCTCTGGTTGAAGATGAAGCCTCACCCATTTCATCGCTCGGCGAGATCGACGCCATCGGAAATCGCGTGGTGTCCGGCGGCGAGCATTTCGATCGTTCGATTCTTATCGACGATGAAGCTTTGAGTTTGATAAAAGAATGCGAGATTCTGGCCCCGCTGCACAACCCTCCTGCGGATGCGTGCATCGATCACATGAGGAAGCTTTTGCCCGACGTGCCTCAGGCTGCCGTGTTCGACACCGCGTTTCATCAAACCATGCCCGCCAAGGCATATATGTATCCTTTGCCCATGCGTTATTACGAGCAGTATCACATCCGTAAATATGGAGCCCATGGCACGAGCCATCGTTACGCGGCTCAACAGGCTGCCAACCTGCTTGGCCGCCCTCTTGAGGATCTAGGCCTGATCACCTGCCATCTGGGTAGCGGCGGTTCGATTGCTGCCATAAACCACGGTAAATCGATCGACACCTCGATGGGCTTCACCCCGCTTGACGGCATTATGATGGGCACCCGCTCGGGTTCCATCGACCCTTCGATCGTCACCTATCTGATGCGCCGCGAGAACTTGAGTTTTGACGAGATGGACGCGGTGCTCAACAAAGAATCTGGCGTGCTGGGTATCACGGGTATCACTTCTGATATGCGCGAAGTCTTGCAAATGGCGAAGCTTGGCAACGGGAATGCGCAGCTTGCCATCGATATGTACGTGTATAAAATTCAGAAAACCATCGGCTCCTATTACGCGACCATGCGCCGGTTGGACGCCGTGGTAATGACGGCGGGAATCGGCGAGAACTCCACGGAGTTGCGTGAGCTCATTTTCGCAGGTCTTGCGCATATGGGGATGATCTTGGACAAGGAGCGCAACGATGTGTCGGGCGCCATTGGCATGAATCGCATCATCTCGATTGACGACAGCCCCATCAAGATCTGCGTGGTAACCACCGACGAGGAAATGCGTATCGCGCGCGAGACGGATGCCCTGGTGAATGGAGAGGACGCCACCAATCTTCCCGCCGATGCCTTTGCCTAAAACTCCATTTGCAGCTTGGAGCCAAGCGGTGTGCGTTTGACGATTATCTTGCGGTCGATGGCGCCTTTCAGCTCTTCAACATGGCTGATGATGCCGATGAGCTTGTTCTCGTTGGATAGTCCGGAGAGCATGCCGATTGCGGCGTTGAGCGCCTCTTGGTCAAGGGAGCCGAAGCCTTCGTCGATGAACATAGTTTCCAGCTGGATGCCGCCTGCGTGGGCTTGCACCACGTCGGAGAGCCCCAATGCCAAGCAGAGGGAAGCTTGGAAAGTCTCACCGCCGGAAAGCGAGCTTGCGCTGCGTGCCCTTCCGGTGAAGTTGTCGAGCACGTTGAGCTCTAGGCCTGTTTGTCCCTGGTGTCTTTCGCCGCTGGTGTCGCGCAGGAGTTCGTAGCGCCCTTGGGTCAGGCTGCTCAGACGCCTGTTGGCGGCAGCGATGATCTGGTCGAAGTAGATTCCCTGTACATATGTTTCGAAACTTATGCGCGCCTGTCCGGTTAGTTTTCCGTTAGCGACGTCCGAGAGCTCTTTTACTTGCGCATAGCGTTTCTCAAGAGCTTCCGAGGCTACGAGCGCGCGGCTTAGCCGTTCCTTGGCTTGAGCGTTTGTCTTTCTTCGGAAGCTGAGTTCTTCGGCTTGCATAGCGTATTGTTCAAGCTCGTTTTCGGCGATACGCTGTCGCTCGGTTTGCGTTTCGACGTCAATCGAACAAGCGTGTCTTAAGATTTCCTGGCAGTTTTCTTGGGCATCCTTGCAGCGGGCAAGCTCCCTTTCAAGTTTTTCAAGCTCGGCTTCCGCCTGGGTGCGTTCGAGCCTCAGTTCTTCGCGTTTGGCACGCGCGAACTTCAGCTGCGATTGCGCTTCTTCTAGGCTTTGGCAGGGGAGCGCCTTTTCGATTTCAGATTTTGTCGCGGAATCTTGGGCGATGCTGTTTCTTGCCCCGTTGATTGCTTCCTGCAGCTTATTAAACTTGGTCTCGATTTTGGCGAGTGCATCTTTCTCTTTCCTTTGGTGAGCTATTGCGTCCGTGCGTTTGCGCAGGTCTGCCTCAGCGTTTTCTTGCACGGTTTCAGCTTTGCGGGTTTTAGCCTCAAGTTCGGCAAGCGAGTTTTCGGTGTAGCTTGCTTTCGAGCTTTCAAGCACCGCCTTTTGCTCTTGGTGGCTTGCCTGAGCTTGCGCAAGACGGAGTTTTGCGTTGTTGAGCGCGGATTCCGCTTTCGTTTTTTCTTCTTCTGCGCAGGCGAGCTCCTCTTTTTTGGCGGATAGTTTTTCTCGCTGGGCCTTTAAATCTTGCGTCTGCACTTTTAGGCGACCGAGTTCTTCTTCGGCGTTAAGGATGGAGTCATCGAGTTTGTGCTGCTCATCTTCAAGTTTGTCGAGCGAGCCATCGTTCTTTTCGATCGATTGGAATCTTTCGTTAAGGGTGTTTACGTGGGCTTTTGCTGCAACCGCCTCGTCATTGGCCTTGTTGCGGGCGCGCTGCGCCTCTTCTTCCTTTTCTTGTGCTTCCTCGAGTTCAAGGGGGCTTGGTGCCGCTTCGGAGAAGCTTGCGGGATGAGGATGGTCGGTCGAGCCGCACACGGGGCAAGGTGCATCATTCTCCAGCTTGGCTGCAAGGGCGCCAGCCAGCTCGAGGCTTTGGAGATTTTGCAGGTGAACAAGCTCGGCGTGGGCTTGTTCATAAATCCTGGTTGCTTCTAGTAGCTTATTCGCTTCTTGGGCATGACGCGTTTGGGCGCGTTCGATATCGGAAGCGAGATTTTCTCGAGCCTCTATCTTGATCGTGACGAGCGTTTTTGCGGAATCTAGGCGCTCAAGTTCGCTCTTTGTTTTTTCCAGCATGCGTTCGACGGGCTGGAGTTTGTTTATCTTTGCTTCGATCTGCTCGCAGGCGTGCTTTCCCGAGTTTGCTTTCGTGCTTGCGCATTGGGCGGCCTTTTCGGCTGCATCAAGTGCGCGGGAGAGCTTTTCGAGCTCATGTTCCAAGGAATTCAGGCGTTCAAGCTTGCCCAGGTACTCCTTTGCGGCGTTTTCGGCTTCCTTGTGCTGATTAAGGACTTGTTTTGCCCTCTCGAAAAGGACATCAGCGTCCTTAAGGGATTCGATTTTTAATTCAAGTTCCTCGAGAGACGATTGGGCTTTTGCCTTGTCGATTTTTGCTTCCTCGGACTTTTTCAGGAGCTCTTCAAGACTGCTTTGGTTAGCCGAGAGCTGGTGCGCGATGCTATTCAGGCGCTCAAATAAGGGAAGGCTTTTCTCCAAGCTCAGGATTGTGGACGAAAGCTCTTCCTCTAGGGGTTTGTTTCCTTGGGCTTCATCCGCTTTTGCCTTTGCCTTGGGAAGTTGCTCGCTGAGCTTTTGCTCCTGCTGCTGAGCTAAAAGCAGGTTCTTGCGCGCGCTTTCCAGGGTGTTTGCCTGGGTGATCAGCTGCTTTGCTTCATCGCTCGCGCTTTGAGCTGCTTGCTTCTTTTGCTCAAGAGCAAGCGTTAGGGCTTCGTCTTCTTCACTTTGCTTTTCCAGGGCATTGTTCAGCCAGGGACCTATGAGCAATCCCTCTTCCAGCCGTGCTTTGCGCTCAAGGTCGCGATCGCTACCCTCGGTGAAAACGGCGCTCTTCGCTGCGCTGACGATTTCCCTTTTAGCGTCGGAGAAGTTGGCTTCAAGTTCCTTGCGCTCTTCGTCAAGCTTTTCGGAGAAAAGCCCGTAAGGCAGGGTGTTGAAGAGCTTTCGGAAGATTTGGCTTCGATCTTTGGTGTCGGCTACCAGAAGCTTTCTGAAGTCACCCTGAGCGATCATCGCGATTTGCGAAAATTGGTTGCGATCGATCCCGAGCAGCTCGATGATGGCATTCTTAACTGGGGCATCTTTCGTGAGCACCGGCTTATTGGGTCGGTGGAACTCAACGTTTGATACCTGCTTGGTGAGCCCAGTGCCGCGCGTCTTGGGGCGTAGGTATTCGGGATTGCGACGAATCAGGTAACGCTCACCGTGGAACTCGAACTCAAGTTCCACATAGGTTGCCGTTCCTGGCTCCGCGAAATCGCTTCTGAGCGTTTTGCTTGCACGTCCGTCCTTGCCGCCGCCGTCCGAGGCCTCGCCGTATAGAGCAAAGCTGATGGCGTCGAAGATGGTTGTTTTGCCGGCTCCAGTATCGCCGCAGATCAGGTACAGTCCGCCTTTTCCGAATTTGGACAAGGGGATCTCGACTTTTCCTGCATAAGGTCCGAAGGCGCTGATGACGAGATTGAGCGGTCTCATTGGTCTTAAGCCTCCTTGCCCGTCGAAGTTATTTGCTGGCTTTCGTTCATGAACTTTACTGCGATGCTTGCTTGTTCGTCGTTCATTTCCTTGCCTGTTTGTTCTTTAAAGAAACTAGCGAAGAGCTCGGAGGGGTTAATTGTCGCCGCATCGTCCTGAACGTATGTCTTGTTGTTGGCGCTTTCGGAGGGCACTTGCTCTTTACTGAACGACATCAGATTGGGGTACATTGTCCGCAAGCGCGCCTGCGTATTAAGGGGCAGCACCTCGTCGGTGAGCGTGGCATGGATGTAATCCAGGGATTTATTCAGCTTCGACTCGTCGGTCAGGTCGGCCAGGCATCCTTTGATTTGTCGCAGGTCATGTTTTATCGGGTATTCGATGAGCTCGAAGTTCACGCAGCTGCTATTTTCGTTCGCTGGCGTCTTTGCCTCTTTTGGACCGAGTTCCACAAGCACGGCCGACTTCGATTGCCTAGATTCCGAAATCGAATACTTAAGGAGCGAGCCAGCGTAGCGGCATTCGTTGCGGCCAATGCGCTGTGGCCGATGGGTATGCCCCAAGGCAACGTAGTCGAATGCTTTGAAAACGCTGGCATCTACGTTATCGAGCCCACCCAGATTTAGCTCGGATGCGCTGCGTTCGGTTTGCTGCCCCTGCGCGGTGACGAATTGGTGGGCAACAAGAATATTGCGTTTAGTCGGGTCGAGTTTGCAGCTTGAAAGCACGCATTCGAGTGCGCGCGTGTAGTCGGTTTGGATGTCCTCGTTGGGAAAGAAGGGGCGCACCTGTGCGGGTTTAAGGAAGGGCATGAGCCAAAAGCTCACCGGTCCGAACTCATCTTCGAGTTCCACTTTGTGCACTTGACCGTTGAAAAGGGGAGGGAAGTAAACCTCCTGCTTTTCAAGAATGCTTTGAGCGTAAGCCACGCGTTCGGCCGAATCGTGGTTGCCCGGGATGCCCAGTACCTTGACTTTGCGTGCTACGAGCTCACTGATGAACCAGTCGACGAGCTGAACCGCCTCGGCGCTTGGCGCCGCTTTGTCGTATAAATCGCCAGCGACAACGATGGCATTCAACCTTCGGTTGCTCGCGATGTCCAGTATTCCCTCAAGAGCAAAGCGCTGGTCGTCGAGCATGTTGAAGCCGTTGACGATTTTGCCGATATGCAAATCAGATAGGTGAAGGAATTTCATGCGCGATTCCTCTCGGAGCAATCGAATTTCGTATATATGTGGCGTGTTTTCGCGATGAGTGAGACACCAGGGCCGTTTTCCGTTCAACTGTTTTGCTGGTGTGGTGCGACCGCGTTTAAACGGAGGTTAATAGCATGGACGGGCGGTGAACTATTGGGCAAGGGAGCCTACAGCATGCTTGTGAGCGGCCCTTGGCTGATGACGCTTACCTTCTGCGTTGCGCGGCTTAGGGCGGTGTAGAGGCGGCAGCGCGACAGCTCGTCGCCTGTGTAGACCTCCTGCTGCGCATCCGCTACGAGCACCTGTTCGAACTCCAACCCTTTCGCCAGGGCAACATCCATCACCAGCACGCCCGATTCGGGCAGCTCATCGTGCTTGTCGAGGAAGATCGCTGGGGTGTCGTCGAGCCATTTTGCCATCCATTTCACGCGGCTCTTTTCCGCAACGATGACAGCCGCCAGGCCCTCGACCTCTTTGTCCATGCGCTCGATTTCAGCTCGGACGGCCGATTGATACTCGTCGGTGTCAAGGCATTCCTCGATGCTCGGCTCGTATCCGGGGCGTTGGATGGAGGAGGTTTTGATGCGTTCGTCGGCAGGCATAAGCCCCGTGAAGAGTTTGGTGATTTCGGGGCTTGAGCGGTAGCTGGTCATAAGCTGGCATTCATGAACTTCGCCACGCGCTGCGCTGAAGATCTGACGAATTTCGTCGAAGCTTGCAGTGCCGTCTTTGATGGCTTGGTTTGGGTCGCCGAGCAAAAGGAAATGTGCATTGTTGAAGTAGCGCGCCAAGACCATTAGCTGAGCGCAGGAATAGTCTTGCACCTCATCCACCATGATATAGCGTGCGCTCCGTTTGCTGCCTCCTGCAAGTGCGAGCTTAAGGTAGAGCCATTCGGCGCTGTTGAGGGCCTTCTTCTTGAGCATGCGCATACCTATTCTGTCGATGCGCAGCCAACCACCGTTTTCGATCGCCTCTTCGATGGGTGCATAGCGATCCTTTAGATAGGTGAGTGCGTAATCCTGAAACTCGGTTTCGCTGGCTGGCTGGATGGGCATGCCGAAGATGCGCATCATTTCGTCGTGATCCAGGTCCATCATCGCATCAAAGGTGTCCTCGCTGCGTGAAAGACGCTTGATGCGCTGCGCCAGGCGTTCATGAAGCTCGTCTGCTGTCAGGGCCGCATGATGCGGGCCAGCGGGGATGGACTTGAACTGCCGGTAGGCGTTGCGTGCCGTGGACGCGCTAAGCACCACCTCGTCGTCAACCTTAAGGTCGGCAAAGTCCCTGCCGTCTAGCACAAGACTGGGTAGAAGCTCGTCGATCAGGCGAAGCTCTTCTGCGCCTCCTTGCTTTCCAAGATCGCGATTGTCGAGCTTGAGCGTAGCCATAAGGTCATCCCAGGTAAGGGTTTGCGGGTTTTCCTCGCCCATGTCGGGAAGCACGTTGTCGATGTAGCGCTGGAAGACGGAGTTGGGAGTTATCAGGTAGACGTCGCGTGGGCTTAAGTTCTCGCGCTGCTGGTAGAACAGGTAGGCTATGCGCTGTAAAAGAACGCTGGTCTTGCCTGATCCGGCGATTCCGTTGACCAAAAGAACATCAACGTCGTCATGGCGTACGACCGTGTTTTGCTCACGTTGGATGGTCGCGGTGATGTCGCTGAGCTTGTCGTTGCGTCCGCGCGCCAACGAGGCCAATAGCAGCGGGTCCTCGATGGCCACGGTGGTATCGAAATAGGCCTTCAGCTTGTCGCGCTCGATGTCGAACTGGCGGCGGCATAGAAGCTCGGCTTCGATTGTTCGCCCGTTTGCGGTATAGGAGGTTTTGCCGTTGGCTTGGTTGTAATAAGTCTCGGCGATGGGGGAGCGCCAATCGACAATGAAGTGGCGTCGTTTCTCGTCGGTGATGCCCGCGGTGCCGATATAGATGTCGCGCGCGGGTGCGCCGGGACGCAGCTGCAGGCTCACCTTGGCGAAATAGGGTTTGCGCATAAGAAGGTTTGCCGTATCAAGCCTCTGGGCGTCTATGTCGTTGGCCAGGTTGTATTCATCGATGATCTTGTGCATGGCTTCGAACTCGACGTAAGTTTCAAGGTTCACGCCGTTGCCAAAGTCGACGAACAGCTCATCGAGCATATTGACCTTGTCGCCTCGTGCAGATTTCAGTCGTTCATCCAGGGAATGGGCGGCATCGTTGGCAATATCCTTCAGCTTCTCGTAGGTTTGGCTCAGGTGCGCCTGCTCTTCGATGAAGATAGTGTCTTCGCAGCTGGCCTTATCGGCTTCCAGTTCGGTGTCATGATCAATGCTTGCCATTGAATCGATTCCTTCGGTTGGTCGAGTTGGACGGGAGAACAAAGCCAGCGTTTTGGTTCGAACGAAAGGATTTTACGTTTGCTGGCTTACTCGGATTTTCGGGATGAAAATTGTAGCAAGCACCTGCTGTTTGCAGAGGCCTAAGGCAAAAGAAAGCAAAGATGAAACAAAAAGACGCAAAAAAAGGAGCCCTTTCGGACTCCTTAAATTTTAACTGGTGTCGGAGGCGGGATTTGAACCCGCACGCCCGGTAATTGGGCACTAGCACCTCAAGCTAGCGTGTCTGCCGTTCCACCACTCCGACGTGTGCGTTGCAGCGAGATAGATAATACCAAAACCGCAACCGATGGCAAGTACTTTTTTAAATTAATTGCCACCGTTGATGGTTCCCTGAGGGAACACAACCATCAAAACAATCAGGGACACGAAGAAAATGACTGCAAGGATAATGGTGATGCGGTCAAGGTTCTTCTCGACGATGTTGGATCCCTGCTGGTTGTTGTAGATATTCGCAGCGATGGCATCGGAGATACCCGTGCCCTTGCCGGAATGCAGAAGAATGAAAATGATCAAACCAATGCCCGAGATGATGAGCAATGCAGTGAAAATAATTGCGGGGATCGACACTTCGAACTCTTTCTAAATGTTAGTTGCCATACGAAATTAGTATTATCGTCACTGAAAGCATGGACGTCAAGCAAAAACCTAAGCAGCCTTTATGAAAAAAGACCACCAAGCTGAACTTGGTGGTCTTAAAAGTTCTGGCTCCCCGGGTAGGTTTCGAACCTACAACCCTCCGGTTAACAGCCGGATGCTCTGCCGTTGAGCTACCGAGGAATACGGTGTCTTTCGACGCAAGACAGTATTATAAGCATAAAGTGCTTCGAGACAAGAAGAAATTTCAAATATTTTTAGAGGCGCTTTATTCTTCGTTCTTTTCCCTGTTCAAAAGTGCTTTTTTCGAAAGCAAGAGCGTTACCACGACCATTGCGAATGCCACTATAGTGAACACCGCTCCTGCTCCGCCTGCGTACTGTATGCCCAAATTTCCGACGACCAGTCCCCCTACGGCAGTGCCGAACGAAATCCCGATGTTGAAGGCAAGAGGCTCAATCGAGCTTGCCAAGGTAAGGGCCTTGGGATGCAGCTCGTCTGCCACGCGCATGAAAAGCGTGATGCAGGAAACCGAGAAGGAATACATAAGGAAGGCGATAGCAGCCATGCAGAAGAGCGCGGCCATCAGTGTTGACTGTGCGAGCATGAGGCCCAGGAGCGCAAGGCCGAGCAAGGGAAAGATTACCAGCAGCGCCTTCATGCCGACCTTCGAGTCGAGGACTCCGCCCAAAAGGTTGGAAATCAGGCATATGCAGCCGTATACCAGCAAGGTGGTGCTTGCTTCGTAGGTGTTCATGCCTAGGACGGTTTGCACATACGGCGTGATATATCCGTAGAACACATACACCGAACCAACGCCGAAAACGAAGATGAGCGATCCGGTAATAATGCAGGGCTCAATCAAAAGCTTGGCTTGATCTTTCGCGGTAACGGGTTCGTCGGTGCTGCCGCTTCGGGGCATGATGACGACGAGCGCCGCGCACACTATCACGGCGAGCGCTAGAGAGGAGTACATCACGTAATGCCAACCGATGGTGCCTGCCATGATTTTACCTACCGAGGTAGAGACGACCATGGCCATTGAGTAAGCGGCGTACACCACCGAAATCACGATGGGGACTTTTTTGTAACTTACGAGTTCGGGTATGTAGGTGACGCCTACCGCAATCAAAGTTCCCGAAACAAGGCCCAAGGCAATGCGCGCGAGGAGCATGGTGGCAAAATTGCTCGCAATCGCGGAAAGAAGGTTTCCGGCAATGAAGACGAGCGCATAAGCCGCTAAAAGGGAGTAACGCTTGAATCGTCCGGTTGCAAGCGTCAGTACGGGAGTTGCTACGGCGTAAGTGAGAGCGAACAGGCTGATGAACTGCCCAACTTCAGGCAAGGTGACACCGAAATCGCTTGCAAGCTCGGCCTCGATGCCGATCACGTTGAACTCCGAGACGCCGAGCGAGAAGGCCAGCAGCACCAGCAATACGATGCATGTCCGGCCTTGCCTGCGAGTCTTTGCCAGAAGGGTGTTATTTGCCATGGTTTACCTCGGCCTGATCCTTTGAACCTTTAGTTTCGCCTTCTTATATTTAAAGAGCCCCGCACAACCTTGATCGGTTGGCGGGGCTGAACTTATACATTTAGCAGCTTTCCCTGTACAACAGCTCGCATTGTGCGCTTATGTAAGCACAAGTGCAAGAGCCATTTTGATAATTTTATCGGCGTCCTATTCTTAGAGGCCTTCTTCCTCTGCGGCTGATTTTCTTGGTGGGTCGCTTGGGGTCGGGCACAAGACGGGAGTCGTCGAACTCAAAGCCTTCGACTTCGTAGTTGCTAAGGAGCTTTTTGGTGAAATATTCGATCTCGCGAAGTTCCAGCAGCTGGTCGGGCGACATGAAGGTGTAAGCCCTTCCTGCAACGCCGGCGCGTCCTGTGCGTCCGATGCGATGTACGTAATCCTCGGGCGAAGTGGGCACGGTGTAGTTGATCACGTAGCTTACTTCGTTGATATCGATGCCGCGGGCGAGTACGTCGGTTGCCACGAGCACATCGATCTTGCCCTCACGGAAATCTCGGAGTGCTTTGTTGCGCTTTCCTTGGTTTTTATCGGAATGGATGGAGTCGGCTTTGATGCCCTCTTTCTCCAGACGGCGAGAGCAGGCGTCCGCTTCGATTTTCGTTGGGGTGAAGACAAGCACGCGTTTGGTGCCCTGTTCTTTTAACAGAGCAACGAGCAGATTTTGCTTCTGGTTCCAGCTGACAGGAATCAGGAATTCCTCGACTGTTTCTGCGGTTTCGCCTTTGTGCGAAATTTCGATACGGACGGGATTTTGCATCAGAAGTCCCGTTTTTGCTTCGAGCGCAGGAGTGAAGGTTGCGCTGAACAAGAAAGTTTGATGCTTGCCCGTAACCGCTTTGCACAGTGTGTGCACGCTTGGCCAAAATCCCATGTCAACCATGCGATCCACCTCATCGAGCACCAGATAACGTACCTTATCGAGCTTGCAAGCCTTTTGGTTCATAAGGTCGAGCAGACGACCCGGGGTGGCGATAAGGATGTCGCAGCCTTGCTTCAAATTTTTAATTTGCTTTTCGTATTTCACGCCGCCAATGATGCATTGCACGCGGAAGTCGCAGTGTTTGGCTATGGTCCGGGCGCAGTCGGCGATCTGATTGGCAAGCTCGCGGGTGGGGGTGAGGATGAGCGCGTATGGCCCCTTGCTGCCGGTCGGACGCTCGCTTCCCCAGTGCTTAACCATCTGGTCGAAAATAGGTAAAAGGAAGGCGACGGTCTTGCCGGTGCCGGTTTGCGCAGCGGCAAGGATATCGCGGCCTTTGCAGCCTTCGGGGATTGCCTGTTGCTGAATGGGCGTGGGCTCGGTGAAGCCGAGCTCTTCGATTGCCTCCTGGACGGGTGTTGCTAAGTCCAGGGATGAGAAAGTAATTTGTTCAGTCATGCGCTTCAGTGTAGAGCACATGACCTTTGTTGTACAAGTTGAACTGCGAAGGCCCCGTTGCTCAGTCCCTGCTTCTGTTTTTGTTTTTTTCTTCTGGGATGTCGGACGCTGCCGGTGTTTTAAATGTAAATGCCATGTGCACTTATACGTTGTGATGCGCTAGAATAGCGCTCGCGTTTATTATGCGTGTACATATCGGGCCTATAGCTCAATGGTGGAGCAGGGGACTCATAATCCTTTGGTTCTCGGTTCGAATCCGGGTGGGCCCACCATTTAATATCAAGACCGGCGTCCTTGTTCGCCGGTCTTTCTTTATTCAGTCAGTTCTTCTTTTGCTAGTTTTTTCAGCCTGGATCCTATTGGCTAGTCCTCCCGAGCCATACTCTCGTCTTCGGTTTTCTTGATGAGCTCGGTGAAGCCGTCGAGGGCGGCGAAGGGCATGAACTGTCGCGCACGATGCGGACTCGCCGCTGCGGAGTGCACGCCATCCTTCGCCACGCGTCGCTCTATGTCGGCAAGGATCGCTTGCCGACGCGCAGCCTCCTCGAATCGAAGCTCCGAGAAATCGAAGTATGGTAGTCGCTCGAAATCCGTTATTTGATCTTCGCTGTGTTCGTCGTTTGACGGTACGTGTCGCTCATGTTCGCGATCTGTTGTAAGTTGTCCGCTTTCCCTCACCGTGCCTTCTCTCTTGGTTTAGTTGGTCCTGGCAAGACTAAGCCTGCGCCTTTGCGCTCGTGTGCCAAGCTGGTGGCGTTCGTTTCCCTTGTCTCGGCTTTACGCATGCTAGGCGCGATGGCCTCCGATTTGCAGGTTTCGTTCGCGCATCGTCGCTTCTTCCTTAAGGCTCCCGCCCTTAAGGAGTGCGTTCTTTCCGAAGCGCTCATGTATGGCAATGGCGGTATCGGCAAGGGATGCCTCTTTCTCTTGGTTTTCGTCGTCGAAAAGGGATTTTTGGTCGTAACGTGCGCAGCCGAGCGCGCCGAGCGACAGGGAAATGCGCTTGATGGGCATTCGCTTATCCACCTTATCGTCGTAAATCGCTAGTATTCTTTTGGTGATGAGGGCGGGGGAGCAGGTTCGCTCGTGGAGTTTCATGCTTCCGCCTGCGTGCATGACGCTCCTCCTTCCGTCAGGCATTTTTATGTAACCGGAACCCACCCAAAGCGCCACTTGTCCGCAGGATTTCCCGAGCTTCCTGAGTTCGAGCGCCGCTGATGATGCCATTTCGCGCACAACCGTTCGTGCTTCTTCGGCCGAGTAATTTCTGATGAGGACCTGCCCGCTTGAAAGGGAATTGCTGGAGGGCTGCCAGTTGCGAATTTCCTTGATGGTGCAAGGTTCCTGGCCCCAGGCATGGTCGATTAGGTATTCGCCGTTTTTGCCAAACTCCCGCATGATCCATTTAGGGTCGGTCGCGCAGATTCCCGCCAGATCATGCACCCCTTTGCGGCCTAAGCGCCGGGCGATACCAGGGCCGATTCCCCATATGTCGGTGATGGGCTGATGGAACCATATTTTCTGTTTGAATGAGTGCTCGTTCAGCTCGGTAATGCCGCTTTTCTCGTGCTTCGCAAGTAGGTCAAGGGCAATTTTGGCAAGGAAGAGGTTGCTGCCGATACCCGCGGTTGCAGTGATGCCCGTCTCCTTTAGTACCTCATCGATGAGTAGGGCGGCGAAATCGTGGGCGCTCATTTTGCTAAGCCCAAGATAGGGTGTTATGTCCAGGAAGCATTCGTCAATTGAATATACGTGTATATCCTCGGGACACACGTGTCTCATATAGATGGAATTGATTTTGGCGGCAACTTCCATGTAGCGGCTCATGCGCGGTGTTGCCATGGTGTATTCGATGTCGCTTGGTATCTGGAAGACGCGGCAGCGGTTAGGAACGCCTGCAGCCTTGATGGCCGGGCTTGCCGCCAAGCAAATAGTCCCCGGGCCTCGGTCAGGGTCGGCGACCACGAGCTTTTCAGTGAAAGGGTCAAGGCCACGGTCGGCGCACTCGACGCTCGCATAAAAAGATTTAAGGTCTATACATAAATAATGTTTCTGTTTCTCCCCTCTGCTTGAATCGTGCACCTGCCACCTCATAATTTCCTCTAGCTTTTTACGAACATATGTTCGAATATATCACATATGGATTATCGAGCGAAAGATGGAGAGATGCAGCGCGTGCACCGCGAGCGCGTCGATGTTGTCGCGCGTTTTGGGCGCGACGGCTCGGTGGAGCCGGTTGTCGTCATGCGGAAGGACGGCCGCGCGTTCCATATCGATGAGGTTCTTTCGTGCACGAGTTTTTGCCCCGAGCATGATGGACGAAGGACCATGGTGTTCGATGTGCGTCTGGGCGGGCGTGTTACCCAGATGTTTTTGGAGCACCGGCAAGGGAAGGATGGCTCGCTCGATAAGGCCGTTTGGTGGGTTCGCGCCTTCGATCGAACCCTGAAGAACCCCGACGCGTGCTAGAGCTTGCTTTATATATAGAGACGAACCCGCGAAGATGAACCCGCGTGTTGTATGAGTTGATTCGCGAAGATGAACCCGCGTGCCGCCCGCCATCGCCCTCGTCCTTTAGCACGGCCCTATCGCGCAGGGGCTGCGTCACCGAGCCGCGCCGCCCCGATCTCCGTTGCGCCCCCTCAATACTTACCGTCGCTGCGCCGCAACCGTCAGCCGGATGCGGCGCTGCTCGTCGGTGCTCGCCCGAAGCGG
>JAUMVJ010000015.1 GCA_030530215.1 Coriobacteriia bacterium | reverse complement strand
ATGCGTGAGAACCTGATCGTTTGCAAAACGCGCAAGAGGCCCGAAGCCAACTAGACCCAAAGCTAACTAGGCTCAAAGCCGATCGAATCCGAAAATCGCCAGGCTCGAAGCCGGCCGAACTCGAAACCAACTAGGCTCAAATCGCATCGCCGCGCGAGCATTCTTGGTGTGGCGATGCCTCTATATAGCCGACTTGTGGCCGACCTCGTTCATGCGGGGTCGGTTCTTGCTATTATGGGCATCGGACTTTACGCAGATTGGAACGTTCGGCGTTTGCTAAGCGTATGCCGTCGCGCTCGGGGTGCTTATCGCGCGTCGTTGGCTGCGCGATGAGCGCGAAAGAAGAGTGCGAAGCGCCAAGGCGGCGCAGCCGCTTCGTTCCTATGAAGATAAGGAGCACACTATGGCTTTGTGGTCGGGACGATTTGAGACGGGCGTCAGCGAATTCACCCAGGAATTCGGCGCCTCCCTGATGGTGGACAAGGCAATGTACAAGCAGGATATCGCCGGCTCCAAGGCTCATGCCACGATGCTTGCCAAGCAGGGCGTCATCTCCGAGGCCGACCGCGACGCCATCGTTGCTGGTCTCGACCAGATCAAGGCCGACATCGATGCGGGTAATTTCGAGTTCGACATCAATAACGAGGACATCCATATGTCCATCGAGAAGGTCTTAACTGAGCGCATCGGCGATGCGGGCGCTCGCTTGCACACGGGTCGTAGCCGAAACGACCAGGTCATCACCGACACGCGTCTGTATGCGAAGGAGCTTGCCTCCGAGCTGATGAGCGCCAACCTCAAGCTGCGTCGCGCACTCATCAAGGTGGCCGAGGACAACTTCGACACCATCCTGCCCGGCTACACCCACCTGCAGCATGCGCAGCCGGTGCTCTTGAGCCACCACTTCCTGGCCTATTTCTGGCAGCTGACTCGCGACTTCAAGCGCCTGTCTGCCGCCAAGGATGCTGCCGACCTCAACCCCTTGGGTTGCGCCGCGCTGGCGGGCACCACCTATCCGCTTGATCGCGCCTTCACTACCGAGCAGCTGGGCTTCGCGGGCATGATCCCCAACTCGCTCGACGCGGTTTCCGATCGCGATTTCTTGCTCGATCTGGACTACGCCTGCGCAGTGAGCATGATTCATCTTTCCCGCCTGTGCGAGGAGATCATCCTCTGGTCCACCTCGGAGTTCGGCTTTGTCACCCTGTCCGACTCCTTCAGTACGGGCTCGAGCATCATGCCTCAGAAAAAGAACCCCGACTTCGCCGAGCTCATTCGCGGCAAATCCGGCCGCGTTGTGGGCGACCTTGTGGCGCTGCTGGTTACCTGCAAATCCCTGCCCCTGGCCTACAACAAGGACCTTCAGGAGGACAAGGAAGGCGTCATCGACGCTTGCAAGACTCTCTACGATTGCCTTATCTGCATGGAGGGCATGATCTCCACCGCCACCTTCAACGCCGACGCCATGATGGAGCAGGCCAAGAAGGGCTACCTTGCCGCCACCGACGTGGCCGACTACCTGGCAAAGAAAGGCCTGCCCTTCCGTAAGGCGCACGAGGTCGTGGGCCACTTGGTGCTTCTGTGTGACAAGCGCGGCTGCGACTTGGACGACCTCACGCTCGAGGACTTCAAGGCCGAAAGCGACTTGTTCGAATCCGACATCACCGAATGCCTCGATCTCAAGAGCATCGTTGCTGCTCGCACTACCTACGGCGGCACGGGCAACTCCGCCGTCGCCGAGCAGCTTAAGCTGGCGAAAGATACTCTCGCCGCCGACGAGGCTCACGCCTAAACGTCGCGTCCAACCAGACGTTTAACTGCGGCGCTTCCTGTTCGTTCATTCTTCAGCGCATTATTCAAGCGCACTTAAAACAAGCTCAGCTCCAAGATCCCGGCAGGGGAGATTGGGGCTGGCTTTTATTTATGGTGAGACGCTGCAAAATCAAAGCCTTCATCTTGCAAATTGGTACAATGTCTTGAACTGTATTTTGGAGGATAGATGGCACGTAAGAACAAGAACACCTATAGGGCCCGCAAAAAGCATCCGCTTAGGAATGGCATCATTCTTCTGGTTGCTTGCCTTGTGCTGCTCATTGGTAGCGCCGGTGCGGTGTATGCCGTCGGCTCGTCGTGGCTGCAGGATCTGCCCAACTACGAGGACGCCTCCAACTACAACTACTCCGGCAAAACCAAGGTGTACGCCAGCGACGGTAAAACCTTGCTCGCCGAGTTCTACATGGAAAACCGCGACCCGGTGACCATGGAGCAGATCAGCGATTACGTGCTTGAGGGCACGGTTGCAACCGAGGACGAGCGCTTTTATGATCACAACGGTATCGACCCCGTGGGTATTGCGCGCGCGATCATGGTCAACCTGACCCGCTCCGGCTCCGAGGGCGCTTCCACCATCCCCCAGCAGTTCGTCCGCAACACCGTTTTGGCCGACGAGATGCAGGAGCAGAGCCTCAAGCGCAAGGTGCGCGAGGCCTACATCGCTCTTCGCCTTGAAGAAACTTACTCCAAGGATGAAATCCTGTTGATGTACCTGAACACCATCAACTACGGCAAGGGCGCTTATGGCATCCAGGCTGCATCGCAGAAGTACTACTCCAAGGACGCCAGTGAGTTGACGCTTGCCCAGGCGGCAACGCTTATCGGTATTCCCCAGGCGCCCACGTACAATAATCCCATCGATAACCCCGAAAACTGCAAGAAGCGCCGCAACCTGGTTTTGGACCGCATGCTCTCCAACGGCTATATCACCCAGGAGGAGCACGACGCAGCCCAGGCCGAGGATCTTAACCTCAAAACCTCCAAGACCTCGTCCACTAGCGACGGTCTTTACAAGTACAAGTACTTCAGCAGCTACGTGCGCGATCAGCTGCTCGATAAGTATTCGGCCGCCGAGGTCTATCGCAGCGGCTTGACGGTTATCACCACGCTCGACCCCGATATCCAGAAGGCCGCTGAGGAAGCAGCCGAGAAAAAGGAGCAGTCGCTTTCTTCTTCACAGGAGGTCGCCATGGTGGCGGTTGACCCCGACACCGGCTACATCCGTGCCTTGGTTGGCGGTCGCAGCTACAAGAAAGACCAGTACAACCTGGCAACCCAGGCAAAACGCCAGCCCGGTTCGGCCTTTAAGACCTTTACCTTGCTCGCGGCTATCAAGGAGGGCATCTCGCCGAGCACCAACGTCAACTGCTCGTCCGAGGCAACCTTTGATAATTGGACGGTGCACAACTACGGCGGTGCAAGCTATGGCACACGCTCCATTGCGTCGGCTTTTGCGGTTTCGTCTAACACCGGCTTTGCTCAGCTCTGTGTTGAGATTGGTGCCGATAAGGTGGTCAACATGGCCAACACCTGCGGCATTAGTCAGAGCCTGAACGCCTATCCTTCCATTACCCTAGGCGCGCAGGAAACCACCGTGCGCGACATGGCTCAGGCCTATGCGACCATCGCCAACGGCGGTACCAAGCATGAGGCCATTTGCATCGAGCAGATTCAGGACAACGCCGGCAACATTATTTACCAGGCCGACACCACGGGCGAAAAGGTGCTCGACACCAACATCACCCAGGCGGCCACCGAAGTGATGGAGGGCGTTGTCACGGGCGGCACCGGTAAGGGCGCGGCTCTTTATAACGGTCAGAAGGTAGCGGGCAAAACCGGTACCTCTCAGAACTGGCGCGACAAGTGGTTCTGCGGCATCACGCCTCAGCTGTCCACCGCCATCTGGATCGGCGACCGCGACGAGAAGAGCATGTCTTCTTCCATTAGCGCTACCGACGTGTACCACAACTTCATGACCAGCTGCTTCAGCAGCTGCGGCTGGGAAGTCGAGGAATTCCCCACGGACGATACCCCCATCGAGTACAAGACCACCGACATCGGCAATGGCACTAGCTCCAGCTACGTTGGCGATGAGGGCGTCGACAACGAGGGCGATTCCTCCTCCAGCAGGTCGAGTGCTTCCTCCGGCGACGAGTACGACAACGTTTCCGGCAGTGCCACCAACTCCAGTAGCTCGAGCCGCAAGTCCTCCTCTTCGAGTTCTTCGTCCAGCTCGTCCTCGAGCTCAAGCTCATCTTCAAGCAGCTCTAGCTCGTCTTCGGGTGGCTCTAGTTCCGGTGGCTCGTCCGGCGGTTTCAGCTCGGGCGGCGGCTCTTCGTCCGGCGGGTCGGACTCCGGCGGATCCAGTTCCGGTGGCGATGTCACTCCCGACCCGGAATAGGGCCTAGGGGCTTTCGCCTTCCCGTCAAAGCAAATGCGCCCGTAGTTTTGGGTTTTGTTTGAGGGAAGGCGTTCAGCCACGACAATTGGTTATTCTTTAGACCCAAGATGCGCTGCAGGCACCGAGCTTCAGCGCTGAAACTCCGAAAGGATTTTATGAAAACCAAGTTCCGTATTTTCCTCGCGATCATGTCGGCCGTTGCCTGCTTGGCCTTGCTTGCTGGTTGCTCTGCAGATCAGCAGAACGATGCCAAAACGCAGAACCGCCAGTACATGTCGAGCGTGAACTCCATCATGTCCGACATGAACGATTCGATGTCCGACTTCTCCGACGCCATCAAGGACGGCGAAGTGCTTTCCTTAAGCAGCCAGCTTTCGACCGTCAACGATTGCGTCGATAAGCTGAAGGCCATCGAGGCGCCTGACGCCATGAAAGACATTCATTCCAAGTACGTTTCGGGCGCCGAGGAATTGCAGTCCGCCCTGAAGCTCTATGTCGAGCTGTATCAGGACGTGAAGGTCCCCGAGTCCGGTTCTTTCGATTACAGCAAGTACTCCAGCCGTCTGAGCAAGATCAAGGAGCACTACGAGGCGGGCATCAAGGCCCTCGAGGAGGCTGACGAAGCGGTTTCGAACGCTTAAGCAGCCTGCCCGCACTTCGCGAGCAAGCGCGAAATTTTAGCGTTGAGGGTGGCCATCCTGTGCGAGGGTGGCCACCGGTTTGTTAAGGCGGGTTTGAGGAACTTGGGTTTGGGCCGATGGTGCGCGGAGCCGGCCTTCGGCTGCAGCGCGAGTCGGCCGGCGGTGCACGAGGTGGCCGGCGGCACCAAACCTTTAGCCCGCAGCACTTTGCAAGGTCCGGCGCATAGTAATCTAGCCGCACCTAAGCCAACTAACCACATAAAGAGCAAGAGAGCACACATGGAGATTCTGGAGAACACCCCCGATAAACGCGGCATCGAGCTGCTTGCCCCTGCGGGCAACATGACCTGCCTGCATGCCGCCGTGCGTGCGGGTGCCGATGCGGTTTACCTTGGCGCAGGCCAGTTCAACGCCCGCAACAGCGCCGACAACTTCGGTCTGGACGAGCTGCGCGAGGCTTGCGACTACGCCCACTTGCGTGGCGTGAAGATCTACCTAACGCTCAACACGGTGGTGCTTCCTTCCGAGTTGCCCGATGCCATGGAGCTTGCGCGTCAGGCCTACCGTGCCGGAGTCGATGCCTTTATCGTGCAGGACCCGGGCATTGCTTCCGAGATCGTTCGCACAATCAAGGGCGCGCGCCTGCACATCTCCACGCAGATGAACACGCATGATGTCGATGGCCTGCGTGCTGTTGCCAAGCTGGGAGCCAAGCGAGTGACGCTTGCTCGCGAGCTTTCGCTCGAGGAGGTAGCTGTGCTTTCGGCGGCTGCTGCCGAGTTGGGTATGGAGGTTGAAACCTTCGGCCACGGCGCAATCTGCGTGTGCTATTCGGGCCAATGCTTCATGTCGTCCATGATCGGCGGACGTTCCGCGAACCGTGGCCGCTGTGCTCAGGCATGCCGCTTGCCCTACACCTTGCACAACCGTGCGTTGAAAAGCAAAACTCTGCCCGCCCCCGGCGAGCATCTTTTGAGTCCAAAAGACCTGTGCACCGCCGAGATTTTGCCCGAGCTTATCGAGGCGGGCGTTTCGTCTCTTAAGATCGAGGGCCGCATGAAGAGCCCCGAGTACGTGAGCGCCGTCGTGGGCGTGTATCGCAAGCTTATCGACCGCACGCTCGAATGGCTGGCGGCCAACCCCCAGGCTCCCTTGGGCGATGCGCCCCGCGCAGGCGAAGCCGAGATGCAGGTTCTTTCCGAGGCGTTTTCGCGCGGCTTCACCACCGCTTACATGACCAGCGATCGCGGTAACGAAATCATGAGCTACGGTCGCCCCAACAATCGCGGCATTTTCGTCGGCCGTGTGACGGCGGCGCGTGATGGTTGGGTTGAGCTGGAGCCTGAGACCGAGCTTCATCAGGGCGACGTCATTGAGTTCTGGACCAATCGCGGGCATTTCGTCCACACCGTCGCCCAGCTCGAGAAAACGCGCAAAGGCGTGCGCCTGCAGGTTCAGCGTGCCGTGGGCAAGGGCGATCGCGTGTTCCGCGTTCGCAACGCCGACGCCGCCTATGTCGACGACGAGCGCTTACCTAAGGTGGCCGTGAACGCCTACGTTCGTTTGCGCATCGGGCAGCCGGCGCTTATTTCCTTCACCTCGATGGACGGCTATTCGGTGAGCGTCGAGGGCGCACTGCTCGAGCCCGCGCGCACCAAAGCCTTAACCGAGCAGGACGTTCGCGATCACGTGGATCGCATGGGTTCCACGAACTTCGTCATCGCTTCGATGGACGTCGAGCTTGATGAGGGCGCAGGAATGGGCTTCTCGGCCTTGCACAAGCTTCGCTCCGAGGCCGCGGCCCTTCTGGAGGACGAGATTCTAAAGCCCTATCATGGCCGCAAGCTTGAGCGCACTCAGCCGCTGCCGCGCCTGCAACGTGCTCAGCGCGGGAAATGCCTGGTTGCCGCTTGGGCGACCAACCCTGCATGCGCCCGTGCTGCCAAGCGCGCCGGTGCCGACCTTATCTACGTTCCCATGCTCAACTTCAGCAGGGGCGAGGCGGTTATCGCCGGCCAGCTTAACGCGACGGCTGAGCAGGCGGGTTATCCCAAGCAGGCGATCCCTGTTCTTCCTGTTGTCGATCGCATGATCGACGAGGAGCGCCGCGGCGGTCACGATATGTGGAAGAAGGTCAAACCCGAAAAGCCGGTTTTGTGCGAGAACCTCGGTCAGCTTGAGCGCGCCCTTGAAATGGACGCCGAGGCCGAGGTGGGCCCGCATATCCCGGTTACCAACCTGGCCGATTTGCAGCTTATGGCTGAAAGGGGAGCGTCGCGCATTTGGCTTTCGCCCGAACTTTCCCAGGTTCAGATCGAGGAGCTGGGCGAGGCGAGCGCGGTTCCTCTGGGTATCACCATTATGGGAAGCCAAGAGCTTATGGTTACCGAGCATTGCCTGCTCATGAGCCAAGGCCCTTGCAACCAGGAGTGCGCCACCTGCCCGCGTCGCAAGAGCCCGCACTACCTAAAGGATCGCAAAGGCTACGAAATGCCCGTCATCACCGATTGCACGGGCCGAAGCCACGTGTACAACGCAGTGTCCCTGGATATCGCGCGCTCGATGCCCGATTTGGTGAACGCCGGTATCACGTCGGTTATGGTCGACACGACGATGATGAACGTCGAGGAAACCACCAAGGCCGTCAAGCGCGCCGTCCGTGCGCGCGATTTGTCGCAGCGTGGCGATAACCGCGTGGGCAAGTCGGAGGGCACCACCTCGGGCCACCTGTTCCGTGGGGTGATGTAGGTGCGCTCCTCAATGCATCGGGCAAAATCCTTGCATACTTCGCGCCTTTCGGTGTTTCTGGCGATGCTCTAGAGCTTGCGAGCACTCGCGCGCGGTGCAGCCTTCGGCCGAGCATCGTGAGCGGAGGCTGCTTTGTGTGGTACGCGCCTTGCTTCATTGACAGGGTGCGTGAGTTCAATCCGCGAGCGCACGTTCTTCGCTTTACGCGACGCGTGCGCCCAAGCTTCTAGGCGTACATGTTAGAATCGCCCCATTACACATTTGAAAGGAACGCTTTCTATGCTTTCAGTTGACGAGCAATTGCATATCATCCAGTCCGGAACCTTCGAGATCAAGCCTCTCGATGGCCTGAAGAAAAAGCTCGAAAAGGGCAAGCCCTTAACCATCAAGCTTGGTGTCGACCCCACCAGCCCCGACCTGCACATCGGCCACGCAGTGCCTTTGCGAAAGCTGCGCCAGTTCCAGGATCTGGGCCACAACGTCACCCTTATCATCGGCGACGGCACCGCGCTTATCGGCGACCCTTCCGGCCGCAATTCCACGCGTCCTCAGCTCACCAAGGAGCAGGTCGACAAGAACGCCGAGACCTACATGGCTCAGGCAATGAAGATCCTCGACCCCGAGCGCACCACCGTCCGTCACAATCGCGACTGGATCCTTAGCATGGATCTGGATGATCTGCTCTCCTTGCTGTCTAATTTCACCGTCGCTCGCATCCTTGAGCGCGACGACTTCAACAATCGCTACCACTCTCAGCAGCCCATCGCCCTGCACGAGTTCCTGTATCCCGTTATGCAGGCATATGACTCCGTGGTTATTGATGCCGATGTTGAGCTTGGCGGCTCCGACCAGCTGTTCAACCTTCTTGCCGGCCGTGAGCTTATGGAGAAGATGGGCAAGGAGCCTCAGATTTGCCTGACCATGCCCCTGCTCGAGGGCACCGATGGCGTGCGCAAAATGTCCAAGTCCTACGGCAATTACGTTGGCCTGACCGATGCCGCAAACGACATGTTCGGTAAGGTCATGAGCATCCCCGACGAGATGATGGTCAAGTACTACCGCCTGGCCTCCACCTTGCCCGTCGACGAGATTGATGCCATCGAGGCCGGCTTGAAGAACGACACGCTGCATCCCAACAAGGTCAAGCGTGCCCTGGCTCGCAACATCGTGGCCGCCTATCATTCCGAGGAAGAGGCTGTTGAGGCTGAGGCTGCATTCGATCGCCAGTTCAAGCAGCACGAGATCCCCGAGGATATCGCCGAGTTCGCGGCCGACCTTACCCCCAACGATGAGGGCAAGGTTTACATTGCCAAGATTTTGGCGGATGCCGGCTTGTGCCAGTCTGCCGGCGAGGCGCGTCGCATGATCGACCAGGGCGGCGTTAAGGTCAACGGCGAGGCTCTGGCCGCAAAGGAATACAACGTGGCGCCCGAGAAGCTCGAAGGCGCCGTTCTGCAGGTTGGCAAGCGCAAGTTCGCCAAACTTGTTTAAACCGCTGTGCCGGCCTTTATAGGCATTTCGGCACGCAACATGTGCGTCGGCCGCGGCCCCTTGCGGGCGTCGCCCGTTACGCTGTTCAGAAGCCCAGGTCTACGACCTGGGCTTCTTCATGCGCTCACTCCTTTAGCATTTTTATGCGGATTCCTTCGGAATCCTCTTTTTGGTTTTCAGGGCGGCACCCTTCAGGGACCCCGTCCGCCGCCGAGCGTTTTAATTGCCGTTGGAGCAATTCTCTATGTTGGGTTCAGGTTGCAGATCGAGGCTTATCGCGCAGGCTAAACGTGAGGCCATATCGTTTCAGTTTGCAAAGTTAAGGTTAAAAAGCTCGAGTCCTTTTGGGAGTCCGGGCTTTTTACGCGCTTACAAAGGTAAAATCGATTGAATAAGCAGGGCTTATTAAAACGCAGGCTCATAGGGAGAGCCTGTTGGTAGGTCTAGAAACCTAAGGAAAAGGAAGGAGAGTAAGGCATGAAGTCGATAAAGAGATTTCTTATGCTAGGCGTGCTTGCCGCGATGACCGCGTTTTGCCTGGCGCCCGGCTTCGCTTTGGCAGATGAGGGGGGGGAGAAGCCTCTTAGTTTCACCGATGGTGTGTGTAAAATAACCGAAGATGGCACGTACTATCTTGTCGATGATACTACCGGTTACGTGTCCGTTGATGGTACTAGTGCTAAAAACGTGACGATTAACCTTAACGGACACACTCTTACCAATAACGCCGATCAATATGCGATGTATTTTAAGCTCGTAAATAAGGTGACCATCAATGCTGGCGAATCCCAGGATGGTGAAAAGGTCGGCACCATTGTCCAAAACTGCAGCAAAGGCGCAATTCGATTCGATTCGAATTTCACCAATGCCAATCTCACCCTTAACGATGTGAAGGTGACGGCCGAGGCTGATCAATGTCTGCAATTGATTAACGGCAAATGCGAGCTTAGCAATGTGGACATGAGCACCAATGGGGGCGATTCGCTTATCTATCTTGATAAGCCTGACGTTGCCACTTATCTCGCGATCAATAGCGGAAAGTTCGCAGCCAGCGGTTCGACCGAATTGTTCAAAATCAAAAAAGGCAGCTCAGTAACCCTTAAGGGCGGTTCCTTTAACAAGCTTCCCGAAGGATATGCCACAAAGTCCGATTGCGAAGTTGTTCCCCCGTCGATCGGCGAAGGCTTTGCCATGTTCAAGGCGAAGGACTCTTCTAACTATGTGGTCGAGAGCGAAAGCGTTGTTAAAGCCAAATCCGCCGCAAAGGTCGTTCTCGACGATTGCAGGACCGTCTATTTCAACAGCTCGGAAGAGGCTGAAACCTGTGCGGCTGGTGTTACAGACGCAAAGCTGGTTAAATTCGTAAAGGCAGACATCAAAGCCCCCGAGAATTGCGTTTACAACAAAAAGGCCAAGCAGGCTCAGGTGAGTCTCGACGGCGTGGACGATGGTGCTGACGTTAAGGCGGATGTCGAATACACGAAGGACCGTGTTTCGGGCGTCGAGGTTAAAGATGCAGGTAGCTACAGCGCCAAGGTTAAGGGCCTCATTGGTAACGATGCGACAGGCTACGAGCTGGTTGATAACCCGAGCGTTAATTTCGAAATCACCAAGGCTAAGGCTAACATCCAGGTAGAGGATCTCGGTGAGAAGACTGTTGGCGATCCTGCCTTCAACCTTAAAGCAACGGCCGACACCGACGCTACGCTTAAGTATGGCAGCTCCGACGAGAGTGTTGCGACCGTTGACGAGAACGGCCAGGTTATCATCCTCACTGCGGGCACTACCACCCTCACGGTGAGCGTCGATTCTACCGACAACTACGATAAAAGCGAATTTTCCGTTGTGCTTACGGTGAAGGCTGCACCCGAACCTGCCCCGACACCCGAGCCCACTCCGACGCCCGATCCCGACCCTGCGCCGGTTTCCATCAATATCTCCGCCGCTAAGGTGATGCTCTCCAGCACTGCCTTCACCTACAACGGCAAGGCCCAGAAGCCCAGCGTTAAGTCGGTCGTCCTTAACGGCAAGAGCTTGGTCGCCGGCACTGACTACACCGCAAGCATTGCAAGTGGCAAGAAGGTCGGCACCTACAACGTGACCATTGCTGGCAAAGGTTCTTACACCGGCAAGATAACTTCCAGTTTTGTCATCAACCCTAAGGGCGTGACGAAGCTCAAGGTCTCCAAGGCCAAGAAGTCCTTCAAGGCCAAGTGGGCCAAGAGCAAGGTTGAGCGCTCCGGCGTCCAGCTGAAGTACTCCACCAAGAAGAGCATAGCGAACGCCAAGACCGTGAAGGCCAAGGGCGCCTCCGCCAAGGCCAAGACGGTGAAGAAGCTCAAGAAGAAGACCAAGTACTACGTCCAGGCACGTACCTACAAGGTCGTGAACGGCAAGACCTACTACTCCGGCTGGAGCAAGGTCAAGACCGTTAAGACCAAGTAGTCGCATCCGGTCGCGCCGCGCCGCCCATTTAGCAACATGCGCGTCGGACGCGATCCCTTGCGGGCGCCGCACGTTCCGCTGTTCAGAAGCCCAGGTCGATGACCTGGGCTTCTTCATGCGCTCACTGCTTCAGTATTTTTATGCGGATTCCTTCGGAATTCTCCTTTTGGATTTCAGAGCGGCACCCTCCAGGGACCCCGTCCGCCGCAGCTTGTTCGTTTGGCAACGCAAGTTATCTGCAACCTCTGCGAAATGGCCGAGTCCCAGCGAAAGGCCTCTTCGAGTCCTTCCTTTCCGTCATGCCGACGACAGAAGGCATCCTCAAGGGATCCTGTTCGCCGCCGTTTGCAAAGTTGAGGTTAAAAGCTCGGGCCCTTTTTGGGTCCGAGCTTTTTCGTGCGTTTATAAAGGTAAAATCAATAAAATAAACAGGGCTTATTGAAAGGCAGGCTCATAGGGAGAGCCTGTTGATAGGTTTAACAAAGGAAGGAGAGTACGGCATGAAGTCGATAAAGAGATTTCTTATGCTAGGCGCGCTTGCCGCGATGACCGCGTTCTGCCTGGCGCCCGGCTTCGCTTTGGCAGATGAAGGGGGGGGTAAGCATCACTCAGGATGATTTCACCAACGGCGTATACAAGATTACTGAATCGGGCACCTATAACCTCACGGCAAATGTTACTGGCTCCATTGTGGTGAATGATGATAAAGCGGCGGCAAGCAAAGTAACGCTCAATCTCAATGGGCATACCCTCACTTGTAATTCTTCCGACGAAGAGGCGATAGACACAGCAATGCTTGCTAGCTTGACTATTAATGGAGGGTCGTCTGCGGAAGATACGAAGCTTGGCTCTATTGTTTCGAAAGGCTCCACGGGAGCAATTCGCTTTGATTCCACCTATGACGAACGCATGTTGACCATCAACAACGTAAACGTAACAGCTGAAAGCAATCAATGTCTGCAGCTCATCAACGGCTATGCCACCCTGAACAATGTGAGCATGACATCCAACGGGGGAGACTCAGTAATTTATTGCGATTGTCCCAGCAACTTAAACAAGGTAACGATCAATAGCGGCTCATTTAATGCTAGTGGGTCAGCTAAGAGTATGTTTAAGATCGTAAAGGGCAGCCAGGTAATCCTCAATGGTGGCTTTTACAGCAGGATTCCCGATGGATGCGGTACAGACAGCGCGGGAGTCTCTCTGGTTTCTCCTGTAATGGGCGATGATCGCGCAATGTTCAAGGCTGAAGGCGACAATGCTCTTTATGAAGTTAGATCTCTCAGTGAAGTAAAGGGGAGCTCGGTCTATAAGGTCGCTCTTGATAGCGACAGGGCGGTTTACTTCGCTAGCGAGGCCGAAGCAGGGGCCTGTGCAGAGGATGTTTCTGGCGCAAAACTTGTAAAGCTGATCACGGTAAAATTCAGTGGGCTGGAAAATCTTGTTTACAACGGTGCAGCTAAAGAGGCAAAAGCGGAGCTTAGTGGCGTAGCTTCGGGCGATGAGGTTAAGCCTAAGCTTGAATATCAGCAAGGTGGTAGCAAGGTTGAAGAAGCTGTAAACGCTGGCAATTACAAGGTTGTCGCAGCGTGGCTTGAAGGAACGAATGCAGGAAGCTACGAGCTGAAGGGTGAAACCACGGCCTCCTTTGAGATTGCTAAGGCTGAAGCAAACATCAAAGTAGCAACGCCTGGCACGAAGACCGTAGGTGACGCGGCTTTTAACCTCAATGCCAAGGCTGACACCGCAGCCACCCTTGAATACGGCAGCTCAAATAAAGCTGTTGCCGAAGTTGACGAAACCGGCCAGGTTGTCGTTAAGGCTGCCGGCACCACCATTCTTACGGTAAGCGCCGAGGCTACCGACAACTACAAGCAAAGCGAAGCTTCGGTTGAGCTCAAGGTTAAGGCCGCCGACCTCTCCGCCGCCAAGGTGACTCTCTCCAAGACCAGCTTCACCTATAATGGCAAGGCTCAGAAGCCTTCCGTCAAGTCCGTGGTCCTTAACGGCAAGACTCTGGAGGCCGGCAGCGACTACACCGCAAACGTCGCGAGCGGCAAGAAGGTCGGCACCTACAAGGTGACCGTCACCGCCAAGGGCACCTACGCCGGCAAGGCCACCGCAAGTTTCACCGTCAATCCCAAGGGCGTGACGAAGTTCAAGGTGTCCAAGGCCAAGAAGTCCTTCAAGGCTAAGTGGGCCAAGAACAAGACCGAGCGCTCCGGCGTCCAGCTGAAGTACTCCACCAAGAAGAGCATGGCGAACGCCAAGACCGTGAAGGCCAAGGGCGCCTCCGCCAAGGCAAAGACGGTGAAGAAGCTCAAGAAGAAGACCAAGTACTACGTGCAGGTTCGTGCCTACAAGGTCGTGGGCGGCAAGACCTACTACTCCGGCTGGTCCGCCAAGAAGGCCGTGAAGACCAAGTAGCCGCTTTTGGCACGCAAGGTCTGCGGCGGCCGCGGCCCCTTGCGGGCGCCGCCCGTTCCGCTGTTCGAAAAGGGAAGCCCTCAAGGGCTCCCCTTTTCTCATGCGCTCACTGCTTCAGTATTTTTATGCGGATTCCTTCGGAATCCTCTTCATGGTTTTCAGAGCGACACCCTCCAGGGGCCCCGTCCGCCGCTCCGCAGCTGCCCCATTTCGCTGCAGCTTGCTCCCGAAATGGTCAAAAGTCGCTTCCGAGGGAAGCCAAATCCGCGAAATGGGCCTCTTTTGGTCAGAAGGCCTCCCCGAGGGTAGATCTTCGGGCCTTAACGGCGCTGAAAGGCGCCCTGCGTCGCGCTTTCAAATTCTTGCACTCCTCTGACCTGGGCTTTTGTATTTTGCTCAAAAGATGAAACCTGTAAAACGAGCCGATTGGTCAGAACTCCTACCCCTGGGTAAGGGTTTTGACCAAGCGCCGTCTGGTTTCGAACCCCGGCCCAAATTACGAACCCCGGACCCATTCCGGGCGGGCTCTTGCCCCGACGGCTGCCCCGAGGCGGCGGTTGTCGCTCGCAAAGTCCCGTCCGCCGCTGCTTGCAAGCAGCTTGGTCGGGCACGTCGGGCTAAGTGCGCTATTCGCAAGGCTTCAATGTTTACAGGCTCTATATGTCAGCTCCGAGGATAAGTGGGTAGAATCTAAGGCAATTGGAAATTGTGTGCTGGGCGCGGGATTTGCGATTGCGCGCCAGCACGTAAGTTGTATAAGCCTAAGGTTCGAAGCTCATGGGTTTCAATTTGAAGAGAGAGGGGATCGGTTTATGAGGTCTATAAAGAAAACCATCATGCTAGGCGTGTTTGCCATGGCAACCGTGCTTTGCTTAGCGCCCGGTTTGGCCTTTGCCGCCACTATTGGCCAGAGCGATTTTGATAGCAATGGTGGCGAATACAGCATTACCGCAAAAGAAGGCGGCACCTATGATCTTTCTCAAGATGTGACGGGTCACATCGTTGTGGAGACCCAAGGCAACGTAACAATCAACCTGAATGGGCACACTCTTACCAACGACGACTCTAGCCATTATGCGATCTATACGAAAAATGTTGATAAGTTTTGCATCAACGGCGCATCAGCGAATGGCAATAGGGGGGGGATTATCCAGGCCTCTGAGTCGAGCGATGGTCACAGTGCCCTTCGTATCGATTCGCGTTTGCTAGTAGTCCAGACTGGGTCCATCGAAAACGTGAGGATCGAGTCGCAAAACACCGAATGCATCCAGATGCTAAAGAATCAGTTCACGTTCGAAAACGTTGAGTTGGAGACAAAGGGCGCAGCTAATTCGCTTATTTATTGCGCACTTGGAGAGTCCAATATTCCAAAAATCACTGTGAATAGCGGAACATTTACGGCGGCTAGCAGCACCAAGAGGATGTTTGAGATAAAGAATGGTGTCGAAGTAACGCTTCAGGGCGGCACCTACAACAGGGTTCCTGGTGATGAGGCAAAGGATAAGGACGGCTCCGTCGACGACAGCCTTACCGGTGCGAAATTAGGTGAAGGCCTGGCCGTCTACAAGCCGGAGGGCGCGGATGCGCTCTATACGATTAAAGAGGAATCTTCCATTCCCACCTCGGGTACGGGCGTCAAAGATAAGGCCGGTGCCAAGGTTAAATTTGAAGACAGCAGAGTCGTTTATTTCTATGATCGCGCCGAGGCGAAAACGTATGCTGACGAGTCGGGCGGGAAACTCGTTACCTATGCGGGTATCTCCATTCAAAAGACCGATGGTTTGGTTTATGACGGAAAAGCAAAAATCATTAAAGTGTCATGCGGTTATATAAAAGCCGCGGATGTTGTCGAAAAATACTACTATGGCGATTCCTATGAAACGGAAGTCTCCGAAGATGAAGTCAAGAACGCTGGCAAATACAAGCTTGAGATAAGCGTTGTAGACGAAAAGAAAGACGATTATATCTTGACCGGCGAGACCAGCCGCGAGTTCGAGATCGCGAAGGCGTCAACCGATATTCAGGTAACGTCTCCTGAGAAGATGACCGTCGGTGAATCCTGCGATCTTGAAGCAACTGCCTTCGAAGGCGCTACTTTTACCTATGACAGCGATAAACCCGAAGTGGCAACGGTTACCGCTGATGGCAGGGTGAAGGCTCTTTCTGTTGGCACGGCCTCTATTACGGTAAGTTCCCCTGGCGACAGTAACCACGAGCCTGGAACCACGGTGGTGACTATTGCCGTGAAGGCCAAAAGCCTTGCCGCTGAGGTAGAACTTTCCCAAACTTCTTTCACCTATGATGACACAGCTCACAATCCCAGCGTTAAGTCCGTCGTTCTGGACGACAAGACGCTGACAGAGGGCAAGGACTATACGGTCAGCTACGGCGAAAACATTAATGCCGGCAAGGATGCGGGCATCGTTAAGATCGCGGGCACCGGCAGCTTCAAGGGAAGCCAGGTGGTTACCTTTGAAATCAAGAAGGCGAGCACTGCTATTGATGTTGCAGGGCTTAGCGATATGACGATCGGTGACGAGTTCAGGCTCAATCCCTCCGCTTTTGATGGCGCTAAGTTCACTTACGAAAGCTCCGACCCTAAAGTGGCCTCCGTTTCCAAGGACGGCACGGTGAAGGCTCTTGCTGCCGGCACGGCCACCATCACGGTAAGCACTCCTGGCGACAGCAATCACGAGTCCGCAACCAAGGACCTGCAACTGACCGTCAAGGCCGCACCCACTCCCGCAGCCACCGATATCTCCGCCGCCAAGGTGACGCTCTCCAAGACTAGCTTCACCTACAACGGCAAGGCCCAGAAGCCCTCCGTAAAGTCGGTGGTCCTTAACGGCAAGACCTTGAAGGCCGGCACCGACTACACCGCCTCCATCGCAAGCGGCAAGAAGGTCGGCACCTACAGCGTTACCGTCACCGCCAAGGGCTCCTACACCGGCAAGGCCACCGCGAGCTTCACCGTCAACCCCAAGGGCGTGACGAAGTTCAAGGTGTCCAAGGCAAAGAAGGCATTCAAGGCAAAGTGGGCCAAGAGCAAGGTCGAGCGCTCCGGCGTCCAGGTGAAGTACTCCACCAAGAAGAGCATGGCGAACGCCAAGACCGTGAAGGCCAAGGGCGCCGCAGCCAAGGCCAAGACGGTGAAGAAGCTCAAGAAGAAAACCAAGTACTACGTGCAGGCACGTACCTACAAGGTCGTCAACGGCAAGACCTATTACTCCGCTTGGTCCGCGAAGAAGGCCGTGAAGACCAAGTAGCTTTGCCAGCAAACCGATATGCGTCGGACGCGGCCCCTTGCGGGCGCCGCCTGTTACGCTGTTCGAAAAGGCAGTCCATGCGGACTGCCTTTTCTCATGCGCTCACTCCTTCAGCATTTTTATGCGGATTCCTTCGGAATCCTCTTTTTTGGTTTTCAGAGCGGCACCCTCCAGGGGTCCCGTCCGCCACTCCGCAGTTGCCCCATTTCGCTGCAGCTTGCTCTTGAAATGGTCAAAAGTCGCCTCCGAGGGAAGCCGGATCCGCGAAATGGGCCTCTTTTGGTCAGAAGTCCTCCCCGAGGGTAGATTTTCGGGCCTTAACGGCGCTGAAGCGTATCCTGCGTCGAACTCTCAAATCCCTACACCTTTCTGACCTGGGCTTTTGTATTTTGCTCCAAGGATGAAACCTGGAAAACGGGCCGATTGGTCAGAACTCCTACCCCGGGGTAAGGGTTTTGACCAATTGCAGCCCGATTTCGAGTTCTGGGCCAAATTGCGAACCCCGGTCCCGTTCCGATCGCGCCACGCCCGCGTCCGACGCCAAGTTCATCGATGTTCACAAGGGCCCGACCCTGCTGCTTTTATGAGTGTATCGCCCTGAATATCGCGTTCGTCATTCGGTAGAATGGGTGGATAGGGAAAATTCGTATCACGCAAGACTCGCAGATGGAGGGTGTGTTATGGGTAAGATTGCGAAAACGAAATCGCCGAAGGCATGTGCCTACGGCTCGGGGGGGGCGACCCCGGGGGACGCTGCAGCGTCTTCCTGCTTGGCATTCGAGGGAGCTGCGTCCTTTGCGCTTAAAGCGCTCGCATTGATGTTCGCGGCTCTGATCGCCGCCATGTTCTTCGCCGGAAGCGCCTACGCTGATTCAGGCCTGTCTGGCTCGATCCCGGACAACGACGTGGATGCGTCGGGCGAAGATGCGACGATGATTTCCGCAGACGATTTTAAGGACAAGGTTTACACCATCACCAGCGGCGGCACCTATAAGCTCGCCGAGGATATCGAGGACGGCCAGATCAAGGTTGCTGGCAACGCGGCGGGGGCCAAAATTACTCTCGATTTGAACGGGTGTTCCCTCAGCAGCAAGACCAGCGGACAATCAGCGCTCTATATTTATTCTGGAGTCACCGAAGAAGTTGTATTGGATGTCGTGGACACGAAGACCGGCGGCTCCATAGTTCAAGGTGAAAACACTGGAGCTTTTCCCGTTAGTATCGGCACAAAGTATTATCGCAATAAAGTTACCCTTGGGAATGTCAAGATAGTTTCCAAGAGTTCCGGCTGTCAGTGCGTCGTTGTCTTTGGCTGCGATCTGACCATTGATGGAGCGACGCTTCAAACGGAAGATGGTACGGCGGCTGAACTCATTTACGCTGAAAATGCCGTCAAAAGCACCTGCGGCATCACGTTAAACAGCGGCACCTTCCTCGTCGCTAGCGATGCAGGCGGTTTATTCAAGTTTGGTAGCACCGATTGGGGCTATCCTTCTCTTGCCTTGAACGGAGGCACGTACAACAGGAATCCCGTCTCTGAGAATTTTGCTAACGGGAAGATCATATGGAAGACCGACGAGGGCTACACCATCGACGACGCTGCGGACAAGCCCGGCAAGTGCAAGTGCCTGGTTAAGCTCTCGGAAACGAAAGAGCTCTGGTTCACCTCCGAGGCTGAGGCAAAATCGTTCACCGAGTCGTCCGAGGCTGGCGGCAAGACCTTCCGTAAGGTTAGCTTCGCTACCGACGCTGACAAACCCAGCGTCGACACTCCCGCTCAATACATTGCCGATGGGCTTTGCGCTATCGAGCCTGATGACCCAAGCTCGGATGACTACAAGTTCAATCACTGGAAAAACGGCGACAGCGCCTACAACTTCTCCAACAAGGTCACAGCCGATCTTACTTTGACTGCGGATTGGTCGCTTTACGTAGCGCAGGTGGGTACGAGCAAGTTCACCAGCGTTAAAGAGGCCGTCAGCGAAGCGCCCGCCGACGGTATCGTGGAGCTTTTGCGCGATATCGAAGGCAGGGTCTACCTGACGGAGTACTCGCGCGCGGTGACCATCGACCTCAAGGGGCACACCATCAAGAACGTCAAGAGTGGCAATCAGGCGATCATGGTGCTTTCGCCTAAGGCTGATGTGAGCCTTACCATCACCGACTCCGGTAACGCCAGCGGGGCCAAGGGCGCCATAATCCAGGAAGCAGAGGGTGAAAGCGCCATCCGTGTCGACACTTTAGCCTCTACCCCGCGCCTGAATCTCAAGGGAGTGGAGATAAGGTCCGCTAAGACCGAATGCCTCCAGATGATCAAAGGATCCGCTGAGCTCAACGATGTGACGATGAGCGTCGATGGGGTAGCTGACTCGCTTATCTATACCGCATCTTCGCTGGGAGTCAGCGTCAACAGCGGCACCTACACTGCGGCCGATGGCATGGATTTGATTACCAAGGTGGGGGACGAGAGCAAAACCGTTCTGAACGGCGGCTCTTTCAACATCTTCCCCGCTAACGGAACGCTTGCCGAAGGCAAGGTCCTTCGCAAGAGCGCCGACTCCACCGAGGCAAAGGGATATTTCGAGGTCGTAGCCGCTACAGACGTCGACTTTGCCGCCATCGCGGCTGTAGTGGAATATTCCGACGCGAAGATCTATTTCGAGGACGCTTCCGAGGCCGCCGCATTTGTCGAAAAGCACGCCGGCGCGACGCTCGCGAAGTGCGTGACCGCAACCATCAGCGTGCCCGAGAGCCTGGTCTACGACGGCAACGTCAAGGAGGTTCAGGTCGATCTGAGCGGGATCGACGACGGCGACGACGTGAAAGCCGTAGTGGAGTACTCGGGCGACAGGCTGGTCGAGGGCAAGCCCGTTACGGCGGGAAGCTACACCGCTAAGGTCACGGGCTTGAGCGGCGATGACGCCGGCAAGTACGCGCTGCGCTCCCTGCCGGAAAAGGCCATTGAGATCCAGAAGGCCGGCACGACCATTACCCTCGCCGAGCCCGACACGAAGACCATCGGCGACGAGTTCAAGCTCAGCCCCTCCGCCTACGACGGCGCCGCGTTCACCTACGAAAGCGACAACCCGACGGTGGCGAGCGTCTTCGAGGACGGCACGGTGAAGGTGAACGCCGCCGGCACCGCGAAGCTCACGGTGAAGACCGCCGGCGACGGCAACCACGCGGACGCCTCCAAGTCGGTGACCCTGACCGCCAAGGCCGCCGACCTCTCCGCCGCCAAGGTGACGCTCTCCAAGGCCAGCTTCACCTACAACGG
>JAUMVJ010000021.1 GCA_030530215.1 Coriobacteriia bacterium | reverse complement strand
GCCTACGAGGCCGCCACGGTAGACCTGGACGACGCCAACATCATCGACCCCTTCCACCTGGAGGCCCACAACGAGATCACGGTTAACTACAACCGCGACGTCGAGATCTTCCCGGTGCTCAAGGCGATGATGGAGAAGATCCTGGGCGAATCCCCCTACAAATCGCCCACCGACATGGGCGTCAACATGGCGGGCAATGCCATCTGCGACGACGAAGTATGCCGTCGTGCCGCCAACAACGAGATCCTGCGCCGCTACTTCAACACTGCAGTCAAGGTAAAGCGCACGGGATCAGGCGAGGATGAGGTCGCGCGCCTCGAGCTGATCATGCAGCAGTCCGGGCTCGACTACCACACCTACCCCGGACGCAAGGAAGCCCTTATCAAGGCCGAGGCCACGGGCTTGCCCGCCGGCGCCATCATCTTGGAGGACGGGCGCGTCATCACCGGCAAGACCTCCGCACTTTTAGGCGCTGCCAGCTCCACGCTGATGAACGCGCTTAAGGCGGTTGCAGGCATTGATGACGAGGCGCTCCTTATCTCCGACGAGGCGCTCGAGCCCATCTGCAATATGAAGATCGACTACCTTCACTCGCAGAACCCTCGCCTGCACCCCAACGAAACCATCATCGCGCTATCCATTAGCTCGGCGACCGACAAGGCGGCAGCAACCGCGCTTGAGGCCTTGAAGAAGCTGCAAGGCTGCGACGCCTTCTTCAGCGTGATCATCCCCGAAGCCGACGAGCGCCTGTACCGCACGCTCGGCATCAATGTGTGCTGCGAACCCCAGTTCGAGAATCACCACTATTATCACAAGTAGAGACCACGCTCGCGAATAGCTCCGTTTGCGAGCAACTCCAAATTTGAGCCGCCCCCATTTCCCGTGCACGCGAAATGGGGGCGGCCCTTTATGCGTGCACGACGAATGATTGCCTATCGTTTCGATACTGATCCGTAACTAAGTACTCCAAAGGCGCTAAAAACGACTTGCTTGATTACCTGTCGATTCGACATTGCTCCAAAACGCATCCTAGCTGCCCTCTGGCGCAATGAAGCCGTTCAGCATTTCGCAAAACGACTCAAAGGCGGCTGACCATCATCGGCAGCCAAGATGAGAAGATTGCTTTTCGGCAATGAAGAACAGCCGGGGGAAGGGCAAGAGCACTTCCCCGTTTGGCCGCGGAAGGGCCACTTTGGCCATCCCTGCGCGCACATCCGAAAGGAACAGGGGCCTAGAATCCGGTTCGAGCTGATCCAAGAAAGGCCTCAGGCCGGTTCCACGGAACCACTCCACCACCGCATCGACCGAAGGCAGCCTGTGAAGGTACGAGGTTTGCCACATGGTGAAATCGCCGGCGCATCCCGCAAGCACATCGAAGTACTCGGTGGCCTTGAGAGTGGTGAAGAAGCGGCGCCGCTTGAAGAACGGGGCCCATTTGGGGCTATCCACAACACGGTAGATACATTGGTATATAGGCTCTTCCGAGTTGACCGGAACCTGCACGGCAAGCAAGCCGCCTGGGGCAAGGGATCCCATCAACCTCCGTATAAGCGCAGGGTTGTCGGGAACCCACTGAATGCATGCGTTGGAGAAAATCAGATCGAAGCCATTCCTGCTGCCCAGCTCGCAAGCCAAGGGAAGGGGGTCATCCGTGGCGTCGAAGAGCCGGTACGACACACGCCCTCCGCCAGAAGGGGCACTTGCTCTGGTGGCCTCTTGGATCATATCCGGTGAGCTGTCCACGCCCAGGATGCGCGCATCGGGAAACGCATGGGCAACCACCCTTGTGCTGTTTCCAGGTCCGCAACCCAGGTCCAACACCGCTGCCGGGGAAAATGCGTTGCCCGCCTGCGTGCGATAGGTAGCCAGACGAGACACCAAATCAAGCGAAGGCTGCGTTCGCTCCGCTTTGAACTTCAGGTACTGATCGGGATCCCAGTTTCCCATGCTCTGCCCCCTATCCCGTTTTGCCTCGTCTCCTCGAAGTGTAGCAGCGTTGGCAAATGCGTAGGCGTCGTAGATCCAAGGCAACGTTAAATAAAAGGCATCCAAAAAAGAAGCGAGCAGGCCAGTTACATGCTCGCTTCGAACCCGGTTCAGGGAAAAGGACTAAACGCGGGTACGGATCTCCTCGGTCACCTTTGCAATGAACTCCTCAACGTTTGATTACCAGTCAATTCGACACTGCTCCAAAACGACAAAGTGCCTGAGTTCAAGAAGATGGACTAAACCGAAGAAGGGAGCCACCGCGAATGGCTCCCTTCTTTTTTATCCCGAAATGACGAAACGAGACTATCGCATGATAACTCATAGCGCGGGATAGCGAGGAGCACGGGCTTTGCGAAATTAGAAAATGTACCAACAAGCGTATACAACGCCTTAGACGCCGCGAGAGGGCTTTTCAGAAGGGGTGGGGGACCCCCTCCCATCGACTGCCCCGACGCCCGGGGGCATAGTCGGAAAATACCCCCTGGGTCTTTTTTTACTAGGAGCAGCATGCGAATAGACCGGATAATCCCCTACGAGCGCAACGCCAGGGACAACGCCAAGGCCGTCCCCAAGGTGGCGGAGTCCATCAAGGAGTTCGGGCTGAGGGGAACCATCGGGCTCGAATCGCGGGACAACCCTGTGATCGTGTTCGGTCATACCAGGGTCGAGGCTTGCAAGTCCTTGGGCTGGGATGAAATCCCCGATTCCAAGATCGAGTACTGCGACGACCTCACGCCCGAGCAGGTCAAGGCGTTCCGCATAGCGGACAACAAGACCGGGGACATAGCCACCTATAACAAGAGCATGCTCCGCGAAGAGGTTCGAAGCCTGAAAGACTTCGACATGAGCCGCTTCGGCGTCGAGTTCAAGAGCAAGAAGCTCCCCTACGGAGCCGAGCGGCTCAGGACTGACAACGGTTACAACCTGGACATCTGCAACCGCTTCGATTGCCCCGACGGGTTCCCCGAGCTTCGAGGCGTGGACGTCGCACCAAAGGAGCTGCAACCCTTCAATTACGCGAAGAGCACGGCGGCGAAGGCGAAGAAGGAGCTTGGCTGTCATTTCTTCATCGACGATTACCAGTTCGAGCGGGTCTGGAACAGGCCGAGCCAATACGTGGACGTGCTGAAACCCTACAAGTGCGTGATAACGCCCGATTTCAGCCTTTACATGGACATGCCCGACCCTATGCAGCGATGGAACCGCTACCGCTCCATGGCTCTCGGTCGCTATTGGCAGTCGGCGGGCTTGGACGTCGTTCCTTGCCTTTCGTGGGCGCAACCTGAAAGCTTCGAATTCGCCTTCAAGGGCATCCCGAGGCATTCGACGGTGGCAACCTCCACGGTGGGCGTGATCAACGACGAGGGCGCAAAGGAAATATGGCGCGAGGGCATGCGTCGCGCGATGAGGGACTTGAAGCCTTCGCGCGTGCTGCTTTACGGCACAGACATTGGTTTCGATTTCGGCGGCTGCGAGGTCGTCGGGTACAAGGCAGGAGGTTGGTAACGTAAAATTTATTTCGCAAATTGACAGCTGAATACATCCAGACGCAAG
>JAUMVJ010000005.1 GCA_030530215.1 Coriobacteriia bacterium | reverse complement strand
GTACACGCGTTCCTCCGAACCTCCTAGCTAGGTACGGATTTTCGTTACCATCCCCTGTCGAAGCTTGCGTACTGAGCCTCAACCTTGTCGTATTTGACGGTAACAACCGGAGCCTCGGAGCCAGTAGGCTGACCGACGCTTACCGTGGCCAGGACATCAGAAGCCTTGGTCCATTCTTTGCTCAATTGATTTGTCTCGTGGATCCTTAAAACGAATTCCTGGCCATAGAATTCCTCGCCCAAGGAAACGGTGCCGAAGGACGCCACACCCGAATCATCGGTCGTGGCGTCCTTGATCATGTCGGCGACCTTCTGGCCACCCTCGTACCCGCTTTCATACATAACGGTGAAGGTGAAGTTCTCGCCGGCCTTGGGAGTGGCCCTGTTAACGGTCTTCTTCGCCCTCAGCTGGAACTGGCCTGTTGCAGGTGCTGTGTAGGTGTTGTTGAAAGTAGGTGCCGAATCAAGCTGCTCGCCGGCCTTGGGATAGTTGACCTTGGCGGAAAGCTTACCAGTGGCATCATCTTTAGTAACGACAACCTGGGCAGTATAGACGCTCGTGTCGTACTCGACATGCGCCAAGCTACCAGCCTGCTCTTGAATGCCATAGGTGTAGGTACCGGGAGCGTCGAAGCTAAGGGCATCGAAATCGACCGTTGTGGCTACACCGTCTCGCGAGGCAGAAGTGGTCTTGGAATCAATGACTTCGCCCTTATGATCGCCCTCGTTCTGGTCGATGAGCTGGAGGGTAAACTCATCGTTGCTCATATCGCGACCATTCAGGATCTTCTTGGCCTGAAGTTTTGCAGAGATTGCCTCGGTATAGGTATTGTCGAACAGAGCCGCATCGTCGTCATCCGCAGGGTGCGTGCTGTATTCATAGCTCAGGTCAAGCGATCCCTCGCCGTTGTCGGTGGCCGTCACGGTAACCGACACATCATTTGCAAGCATCCAGCCAGCATCAGAGATGCTTGCTTCCTGAATCACATAACGATAGGTTCCTGAAGCAGAGTATGTTCCCAAACCATTGACGTATGCAGTTTGACCAGCGGAAACGTTAACATGCTGAATGGGATTGCCGGTCTTTGCGCCCGTTTGGTCAGCGTTGTAAACGTAGAAGGTAAAGGTCTTGTCTTTGAACTTGCTGTCGGCCGCACCGCCATTGACGGTCTTCTTCACGTGCAAGACAGGCGTGCCGGTGGTTTTGTAAGTGTTCGTGAAGCTCATCTTGTCTGCGGCGGCGTCACCCTTGGCGTAGCTCACGTTGCCGACAAGCTTACCGTCCTGCTCAACAACCTGCACCGTAGCGGTGTATTCGCCGGAATCGTAGGTCCAGCCGCCCGCTGCGCTTGCCGTCTCGCTCACCTTGTAGTAGAAGGTCTGATCCTTCATGGAGTCGGAGAGCGAGCCGGTGAACGTGCCGGTATAGGTCTTTTTACCCTTGATGTCGGTGGTAACAGTGACGTCCGAGAGCGTCGGCGCGGATGCCGCATTTTTGCCCGTGGCCTCGGCCTTGAAGGTGAACGTCGCATCAGCAGGAGCCTCGGCTCCCTCGACCTTCTTCTCTATCTCAAGATTGAACGAGCCCTTCTCAAGTTCGTCGAAAGCGCTGTAGCTGCGGGCCGAACTTGGCGTGAAGCCGAGCGCAGCCGCCTTGTTATAAGCGGTCTCGTAACCATCCTTAGTGGCGTCGCTCTTGAGCATCACATAGGTATTGCCCGTATAGCTGATCTCGTAGCCAGCAGGGGCCGCGGTCTCAACGAAATAGTAGAGGGTGTTGGAAGCAAGAGGGTTTTCCTTATTGCCGAAGCTCACCTTGCCGGAGGCGTCACTTGTCTGGGTGTCGACCTTTTCTTTCACAATGTCTTTGGCGGTAGATGCATCGAGGTCGACCTTCCACAGCTCGAACGTGGCACCAGACAGGGCCGTCTTGCCCGAGGAATCGTACTTGGTAAGCGAAATGCCCCAGCTCTCGGAGCCGGTACCGCCGCTTGAGGTGGCCACGTTAAAGGTCTGGGTAACGCCTGTAGCGGAGCCCTTCACGCCACTTAACTCGCAAGAATTGGAGAAATCCTTCATTTCGTCGCCAGCGTTACCGGAAGGCACGACCCTGTAGGTGACGACGATCTTCATGGAGTCGGGCACCGTAATCGTGAGGCGCGTGTGGGTGTTACCGTCCTTGGCCACCTTGGAAAGCTCGTAGCTCGCCTGACCGCTGGCTAGCAGGTCGATGCCGTCAGGCGACTTCACGCTGATGGTGGATGCAGCAAGCTCGCCGCGGTAATCGATGTCGTCAACCAAGGTAAGCGTGTCAGAACCGGAAACCAGGTCGTAGGCGTTCTCGTTCACCGTGATGGTGTACTCACGGGCCGACGAGCCGGAAACGGCGCTGCCGGTCTTGGAAAGAGCCTTGTTCTCGAAAGAAACAGTACCTTCGCCCGAAGGGAATTCGTAGCTGCCGGACTCAGCCTGAGCGGTGTTAGTTATGCTCCCCTCGGAATCAAGGGAGCCTTTGGTGGCGGTTTGATACGTCAAAATAACCGACACTTGGGTGCCCATGGAAGCGCCCCACGTATACTTAGCGTCCTTGGTGGGCACGACGAAGGTGGTGACGCCGTCTGCGATCGTAGGATCGATCGCAGACTCATCCGACCCGTTATAGCCGCCTTTATCCATCAATTTGTATTTGGCGCTGCCGGAAACGACCGTGCTGTCCGCAGGAAGGGTGTCGGTAACCGTCACATCCTTGGCTGCAAGGTCGATCACGGCAGAACCATCGTCCTTGCTCGTGCGATTCGCATACACGGTCCAGTCGGTGATCCAAGCGCCCTTGGTACCATCGCCCCAATCGTACTCGGCGTCCCACGAGGAGCTATTGCCGTTTTTGATGACCGCAGGAGGAGTAACTTCCTTCTCTATGGTGTAATCAGCCTCGTCGGAAATCTCGCTCTTCTTGTCGGTCTTAACGCTCGATTTGTTCTTGTAGTTGCCCGCCGGGTACGCACCATCAACCTGGGTGGTTTGGGTGCTGTAGGTCACGACAACCTTAGCGCCGCTCTTGGCGATAAGGTTCTTTACGGTGTCGGTGTTCTTAAAGGTGATGGTGAAGAGCTTGTTGTTGGCCCACTGATCGCCGCTTGCCTTATCGATGGAGTAGTCGGTGCCCTCGACAAGAGCATCGCCGCCGTCGATCTTAAGCGTCACATCGCCGTCCAAGCTCACCTTCACGTTGTTGGGAAGATTACTGAACTGGTCGGTAAACACAATCGAGCTTGGATCCGTGGAGGAAACCATATCGCTGAATAGGATTTCGGACTTCCAAGACGCCTTGCCGTCATAGCTGGAAGAGTCAATGTCGGAAGTCAAGCTCTTTGCAATATAGGAGCCCGAATCTTTCGGCGTGAACGTGCCCGTTCCTTCGCCCTCTGGGCCATGGTCGGAATCGGGAGGAGTGACCACCGCAGTGTTCTTGACGGTTTCAAGGGAAGACTGATTGGTCATCTGAGTGTAGTAGGTGACCGTGTACTCCTTCTCGCCAGCGTCGGCGGGAAGCTTGAAGCTGAGAGCGGAGCTCGACATGGAAGCGTCGGTCACCGTCACGGTCTTGCCGTCGGAGTCAGTAACCGTGACGCCGACCGAGGTGTTGAAGGCTTGGTCGGAACCCAGCTCGTCGCTGAAACTGTAGCCGCCCATGTCGGCCTTGATGCTGCCGTTGTTGAGCTTCACGACCCACTTGATGGCGGAAGGCGTGCTGCTGCCGTCAGCGGACTTGGAAACCATGGAGTACTTAGAGGATTGCGGGCTCTTCTCGCCAAGATCCTTTTTGTTCTCGCTCTTTGAGCCCCAGGTGAACGTAGCCTTGTTGCTTACATTGGAGATCTCGGTGTTATCCGCGCTCGGCAGGCTGTTCACCGTCGTCTTGTACTGAACGTAGTAGGTGCCGGCCGAAAGATCACCAAGCGAGATGCTTGCGTTCTGACCGTCGATGGTTGCCTCGCAGGTACCGGGAACGGGATTGCCCTTAGCATCAACCAGGGTGAAGGAATCCTCCACGAAGCTCAGATTGCTGCCGATGGTGTCAGTGATCTTAAGGTCGGTCGCATAGGCGGAAGGCGAAACCTTGATAGTCCAGGTATAACTGTTGGAGGCCTGGTCATAAGTGGGGCCGTTCCACTGCTGGCTCATGTCCCCACCGAACTTGGAGCCGTCGACGCTACCATCCTTGGTGTTGACGGTCACGGTCGTGGACGAACCGGGGAAAGTGATGGCCTCGCTGTTGTCGTCACCTTTATTCACGCCGTTCAGCTCGCAATCAAGATTGACATAGGCATGAGTAACGGTGCTGTTAAGGTAGGACTCGTTGTACTTGAAATAGGCAACGCTGTAAGTTACGCCGCCTTCTTCGACATCTTTGATGTACCACTTGCCAGCAAGCGTTGTTCCATCCATCAGGTCGGTTTCGCCCATCTCGGCAACCTTGATGTTGGACGGGAACTTATACATAACGTTTGGATTGGAAAGCGTCGGGCGATATTTATCTTTAAAAGCCACCTTCAACTGAGCATAAAACTTTTCAGATGAAGTAATGGCGGTGTCGCCTAAAGGAGTCTTATGCTCCGAATCCTTGAAGAACTCGGCTTCAGCAGTGCAGTTATTGCTGATGTCGACAAAATCGGCATCAGGGTTGTAAGTGCCGGAATTGTCCTCTGAATCAACGGAGTTTTCCGATTCACCGGATTGGGACGCGGCATCTTCGGCCTTGCCGTCGGAAGAGCTCTCCTTCGCATCGTCGTTTGAATCGTCGCCGACAACGGCGCTATCCGATTTCAACAAGCTGGAAGGCTCCGAGCTTTCGCTATCTGCAACCGTGGAGCCGTCGTTTGCGGCCTCCTCGCCGGAGCTGTCGCCCTCGGCAGCGGATTTAGAGTTCGAATCCGCCTGTTGCTCGATGTTCTGGCTCGATTGATCGTCATCGGAAGCTGCTGCGTATGAATTGGATATTGGAGCAAGTCCCAAAACAAGCACAACAGCCATCATGCTGTTTAGCAGTTTTGCTTTGAGGCTACCCCCCCGTGACGTATTTTCGGCTCATCCTTTCTCCCTTCACTGTAAAGCTTGCCTGAAGCTTCTCCATTCAACAAAACCTCCGACGAACCGGAGGCTTTGATTTCGACTGTTTATTTTCCGGCGCCTCGCGAATCCAAAGCGTCGATTTTCGCCACGCGATCGGCATGGCGCCCACCCTCAAACTCGGTGGTAAGGAAAGCGCTCAGAATCCTTTTGTTCTCTTCGAAGGAAACAAAACGCCCTGAAAGCGTGATGACGTTGGCGTTGTTGTGCTGACGGCACAGCTCGGCGAACTGCTCGTTGATGATGTTCGCCGCACGCACGCCTGCAACCTTGTCGGCCGCAAGTGCCATGCCAACCCCCGTGCCGCACACAAGCACGCCACGGTCGGCGCGGCCGGACGCGACGTCCATTGCCACGAGCACGGCGAAATCGGGATAATCGACGCGGTCGTCGCTCTGGGGGCCTTGATCGACCACCTGATAGCCCTCGTCTTTCAAGGACTCGACGAGTTGCTGCTTCTGCTCGAAGCCAGCATGATCGGAAGCAATAGAAACGATCATGAGGTCCCCTTTCCCCACTTCGCGCTGGTCACGAAGCCTTGCTAAACGGGTGAATTATACCAGAAACCGCAGGCCTTAGCGGCCTTTCGTCCGCTCTACCGCCTGTTTCCAGCCGTCGATAGCCTCTTTTCGTGCGAAATAGTCCATATCGGGCTCAAAAACGCGGTCGATGTGACGCATCGCCTTGATTTCGTCGACGTTCTTCCAGAAGCCCGTAGAGAGTCCCGCCAGGTAGGCTGCACCCATCGCGGTGGACTCCACATTCGAAGGGCGCACGATCGTCGTGTCCAAGATGTCGGCGCAGCTTTGGCAGATAAAGTCGTTGCGACAAGCTCCGCCATCGACGTTGAGCGGATTCACCGTGATGCCGGAATCCTTCTGCATGGCGCATAAAACATCGTTCACCTGGTAGGCCTGCGCCTCAAGGCAGGCGCGAACCAGGTGCGCTTTGGTGGCCCCGCGCGTCAAGCCGTAGATGGCGCCGCGCGCGTTGGCGTCCCAGTAAGGTGCGCCCAAGCCGGTGAAGGCCGGCACCACATACACCCCGGCCGAATCCTCGACGCTCGTTGCCAGGGATTCGGAATCGGCCACATCGTCCAAAACGCCCAGGCCATCGCGCAGCCATTGCATCAGCGCGCCCGCCATGAAGACGCTTCCCTCAAGCGCGTACTCGAGATGGCCCGCCCCCGGCGCCGAGGCTGCCACCGTACAGGCCAAGCCCGCCTTCGAAAAGCACGGTTTAGCGCCCGTGTTCATAAGAAGGAAGCACCCGGTACCGAAAGTGGCCTTAGCATTGCCAGCGTCGAAGCAGCATTGGCCGAACAAGGCGGACTGCTGGTCGCCGGCAACGCCGCAGATGGGAACATTGCCCTTGATCACTGGGTGGTTAACCTGGCCGAACTCGCCCGACGAGGGACGCACCTCCGGCAGCATGCTCTGAGGAATGCCGAACAGCTCGCACAGCCAAGGGCTCCACTCGCCCCGCACGATATCGAAGAGCATCGTGCGGCTGGCGTTGGTTGGGTCGGTAGCGTGAACCTCGCCCTGGGTGAGATTCCAAATAAGCCAGGTGTCCACCGTACCGAACAGCAAATCGCCCGCCTCCGCGCGCTCGCGCGCGCCCGGGACGCTCTCCAATATCCACTCGATCTTGCTTGCCGAATAATAGGCATCGGGAATCAAACCCGTTATCTCGCTTATGCGCTTGGCCACCCCATCGCCCGCGCAAACACGCTCCACCAAATCGGCCGTGCGACGGCACTGCCACACGATGGCGTTATGCACTGGTTCGCCAGTGTGCTTGTCCCAGACCACCGTGGTCTCGCGTTGATTAGTGATACCAATAGAGTCCAGATCGTCGACGGTGATGCCCTGCTCAACCAGAAGCTCGGTTAAAACCTTGAGCTGGCTAGCCAGAATTTCTTTGGGGTCGTGCTCGACCCAACCGGGCTTGGGAAAATGCTGGGCGAAGGGGCTTTGCGCCACCTCGACGATCTTGCCCTGCCTATTAACCAGCACCGCTCGCGAAGAGGTTGTCCCCTGGTCAAGCGCAACGACAAAACGACTCATCAGGCCTCCTTGGGCATATGGGACTCGATCCAGGCCAGAATGTCCTGCTCAACTTCCTCGTGTTCCTCTTCGTTCAAAATCTCGTGGCGCAGGCCCGGATATAGGCGCATGGTGCAATCGAGCACGCCCGCCTCGCGATACAGTTCGCAAGCGCGAAGAACACCCTCGCCAAAATCACCAACCGGGTCCATCGCGCCCGAAACGAAGAAAAGAGGCAGATCGCTGGGTACTTCGCTAGCATGGGCACGCGTGGCAACCTCAGCGGTAAGCAAGGTCAAAGAAGCGTAGCCACCAACGCTGAAGCGCGCCCCGCACAGAGGGTCGGCCTTATAGGCAGCAATGTTTTCAGGGTTCACGCTCAGCCAATCAAGCTCGCTTTGAGCATCCTCAATCGCAGAGGCGTAACTGCCAACGCCCAACTTGTCGACGGCCTTGGAACGATGACGCTCGCCCTTCGTGCGCGCGATCATGTGGCACAGGGCATTGGCTGCCAAGGAAACGGGAAGCGCAACCTGACCGGTGCCGCACAGGATGGCGCCGGTAAGCTCTGCGCCATGCTCCTCGCAGCAGCGGCGAGCGATGAAGCTGCCCATCGAATGTCCAAACAGGAAGAAAGGCAGGCCTGGATAGGCGCGTCGATAATAGGCGCCTAGGCGGTACACATCCTCGGCCATAGCGTCGGCGCCCGATGCTGCGGGAAGATGACCCAGGTCTCCAGGGCCCGCGACGCTTTTCCCGTGGCCGATATGATCTTCGCCGACAACCAAAAAGCCCGCATCGGCAAGGGTGCAGGCAAAGGCTTCATAGCGGCCGATGTGCTCGGCCATGCCATGGACGATTTGCACGATCCCGCGGATGTCGCCGGCAAGGGGCACCCACGTTAAAACTCTGAGCTGGGATTTCCCGTCGGAGGAAGGAAAGCTCCCCTCAAAACGTCCAACGGTTGAAGTAACGGCGGTCATCTCCATGGCCTACCTCTTTCTTGTGTTTTGCGGGCGAACTTATTTACGAGCGCGAGCTTGCGAACGGGCAAGCGGGCGCCAAGCGTGAGAGCAAGCGCCCACGCAGCGGACGAGCCCAGCAACAAGCAGGCTCGTTTGCGCACGAGCCGGCCTAGGAACGGGCGCGAATCTCCTCGATCGAAATGGAGCCCTCGCGCGTGAGCACCGGGCAGCCGCTTGTGCAATCAACGATGGTCGAGGCGATGCCCGACTTCTCCTCGTCGTCGGTTACCACGGCGGCAACCTTGGAGCACAGACCCTCGTCCAGGCCCTCGGCGAACTTGGGGGCTTTATGACCGGAAGGATTGGCCGAAGTGGTTGCAATGGGGCAGCCCAGTTCGCCTATTAAGGAAAGGGCGAAGTCGCCCTTAGGGCAGCGCAGACCGATGGTGCCCTCGTCGGAACGGAAGGCCTCGGGGACCTTATCGCTCGCCTCGACGATGATGGTCAGCGGCCCAGGCCAGAAGGTGCGTGCGAGCGCCTGAGCGAACTCGGGCACGTTAACGCCATAAGTGTTAAGGGCGTCGACGCCGGACACCAGCCAAGCAACAGGCTTGCGCTTAGGGCGCGCCTTAAGCTCGTAAAGAACCTCGGGGCTCTTAGCATCACGAACGGAAACCCCCAGGCCATAGATAGTGTCTGTGGGGAAGATCACGGGCTTGCCCTGCTTCAGGGCATCCAGCGCCTCTTGCGCATGAGCGGGCGAACCAGCGGCAAATGTCATTGAAATCACGTGCCTTAGACGAACTGCGTTTTTGTAGGACTTTCTATTCTATCACCCCCACAAAATCGTCCGCTTGCCTGAAATAAAGACGAAAAGGAAATGCGCTAGCGGGTTTGCTCTATATCATGCCCCGCAGACCTTGCTGGGTTTTGTAAACGCGCGAAACCCGGCATCGATTGAAGGAGTTTCCATGTTCCAAGCTACTATCGATCCCGTTGGAGGAAGCCTTGCGGCATCTGCTGCCGTCGCCTGCCTCCCGCTGCTCTCGTTCTTCATCTGCCTGGTAGGCGTGAAGCTCAAGGCGCACGTATCCGCCATCATCTCGCTGGCGATTGCCATCGCCGTCGCGATCTTCGGATTCAACATGCCCGTCGACCTGACCTTCCTCAGCGCCACGCAAGGCGCTGCCTACGGCGTGTTCCCCGTCTGCTTCATCATCATCGCAGCCGTTTGGTTCTACGAAGTCACCGTTAACGCCGGCCGCTCCGACGACCTGCGCAAACTCTTCGACTCTATCGGCGGTGGCGACGTCCGCATCCAGGCCGTCCTGATTGCCTTCTGCTTCGGCGCGCTGCTTGAATCGCTCGCCGGCTTCGGCGCACCCATCGCCATCACCGCAACCATGGTGCTCGCGCTCGGCGTTCCTCCCCTGCGCGCCGCCATGGCCGTCCTCATCGCCAACACCGCGCCCGTAGCCTACGGCGCTGTTGCGATCCCCATCACCACCGCAGGTAACATGGCGCCCGGCGCCGATGGCGCTGCCGCCACCGCCGTGCACGTTGCCCAGATCGTCGGCTACATCGCCCCACTGTTCGCCTTCATCGTTCCCATGCTGGTCGTCGCCATCCTTGACGGCAAGAAGGGTGTCAAGGACTGCTGGCTGCCCGCGCTCGTGGTGGGCATCTCCTTCGGCTTTGTCCAGTGGCTCGTTTCCAACCACTTTGCCTACGAGCTCACCGACATCGTGGCCTCGCTCGTTTCCTTCGGCGTCACCGTCGTGTTCATGCGCTTCTGGAAGCCCAAGAACGTCGACGAGGCTCGTAAGCGCTTCGGCCTTGGCCCCCGCGACGAAGCCGCCGAGCACGAGCTCACCCCGGTTCGCACTTGGATGTGCCTGATGCCTTACGCCGTGATCGTGATTCTGTTCGCCCTGGCCAAGACCGTCGCAGCAGCACCCCTGGCGCTCACCGACATCAAGATTCCCTGGCCGGGCCTTACCACCGTTGCCGCCGACGGCACGGTTCAGTCGCTCGTGCTTAACTACCTGGGCAACAACCCCGGTACCACCTTCACCTTCAACTGGTTGTCCAACTGCGGCTCCATCATCTTGATCGGCGGCATCATCGTGGCTGCCCTCTACTCCATCTTCAACGGCAAGGGCCAGTTCAAGCTGAACTTCGGCAGCGCGATCGCCGAGCTGTTCAAGACTTGCTGGAAGATGAAGTTCACCATCCTGACCATCGGCTGCGTTTTGGCGCTGGCCTACGTCATGAACTTCAGCGGCCAGACCATCGCAATCGGCCAGTTCCTTGCCGGCACCGGCCCGCTGTTTGCCCTGCTCTCGCCCATCCTGGGCTGGATCGGCACCGCAGTCACCGGCTCCGACACCTCCGCAAACGCCCTGTTCTCGAGCTTGCAAGCCGAGGCTGCCAAGGCCAACGCATCGCTGGCCGGCGTGGACCCCGAGCTCTTCCTGGCGTCCAACACCATGGGCGGCGTCGTTGGCAAGATGATCTCGCCCCAGTCGCTTGCGATTGCGGCTGTGGCCACCGGCGAAACCGAGTCCACGCTGTTCAAGAAGCTGCTCCCCTGGTCGCTCACCATGCTCGCGGCGCTGTGCGTGCTCATCTTCCTTTACAGCTCGGTGCTCAACTTCATCCTTCCGGCCTAAGCTAGAACGCGCCCGCTCAAACGCGCAGCCGCTCAAGCGCGTGGCCGCAACATCCAGCCAGCAGCTTAGCCCGCGCCCCAAGGCCAAAACCGCGCCAAAGAGCGCACAGCGAAAAACTCGCATCAAAAGAACCCATGCCCCGCGCATGGGTTCTTTTTCATTGGAATAATTATTCCAACCGCCCTCCGAAAATAGCTTGCGCCCGAGCGTTCGTCACTTGCGTTTCTTATACAGTGTTTCATCGCTGAAAAAGCCTGTGGGCTTTTATGCAAACGAGGTTTCGCAAGGAGAAATATGTCTTACAACACGGTCACGGAAGATTTCGCCAAACAGCTCGCAAGCATCGTTGGCGAAGCGCATTGCGTCTACGGTTCCGAGGTCAGCGAGGATTACTCGCACGATGAGATGCCCATTTACGGCTCCCGCATGCCGGAAGTCGTCGTTCACCCCGGCTGCACCGAGGAAGTCTCGGCAATCATGAGGCTCTGCAACGACAACAACATCCCGGTCACCGTACGCGGCGCCGGCACCGGCCTTGCCGGCGGCTCGACCCCGCTTTTCGGCGGCGTCGTTCTGTGCACGATGCGCATGAACAAGATCCTGGGCTACGACATGAAGAACTTCAACGTTCGCATCCAGCCCGGCGTTCGCCTGTGCGAGCTTGCCGCCGACGCGCTTGAGCACAACCTCATGTACCCGCCCGATCCCGGCGAGAAAACCGGCTCTGTGGGCGGCAACGTCAACACCAACGCAGGCGGCATGCGCGCCGTGAAGTACGGCACCACCCGCGACTACGTTTTGGCCATGACGGTCGTCCTGCCCAACGGCGAGATCCTCGAGATCGACAAAGCCGTCACCAAGACGAGCTCCGGCTACAGCTTGCTTCACCTGATCGTCGGTTCCGAGGGCACCTTGGCCGTCATCACCGAGCTCACCATGAAACTTGTCCCCAACCCCAAGGAAGACATCAGCTTCCTTCTTCCCTTTGAAAACATCGAAGCCGCCATCACCTCGGTGCCCCCCATCAAGCACGCCGGCCTTGACCCCCGCTCCATCGAGTTCATGGAGCGCGACATCGTCGACTCCTCGGCCGAGTTCACCGGTTCCAAGTTCATTCCCACCGTCATCAACGGCAAGGAAGCAGGCGCCTATATCCTGGTCACGCTCGAGGGCAACGACGAGGACGAGATCATGTCCCGTGCCGAGACTTTGATGGAGGTTGCCGACGAGCACGGCGCCTTCGACGTTCTGGTTATGAAAGACTCCGACGACAAGGCCGCCATCTGGGCTGCCCGCAGCGCCTTCCTTACCTGCATCGAGGCCGACACCAAGTACCTTGACGAGATGGACGTCGTCGTTCCCGTTGATAACATCGCCGAGTTCCTTGAGTACGTGCACCAGGTAGGCACCGAGAAGGGCATGCGCATCCGCTCCTTCGGCCACGCCGGCGACGGCAATCTGCACATCTACTGCTCTTCCAACAACAAAACCGAGGAAGAGTTCAAGGTCATCTCGGCCGAAGTCATGCAGGCAAGCTACGACAAGTGCGCCGAGCTCAACGGTGCCGTTTCCGGCGAGCACGGCATTGGCCACGCAAAGAAGGAATATCTCAAGCAGTCTGTCGGCGAGACGGCCTTCGGCCTGATGGCAGCGATCAAGCAGGTGTTCGACCCCAAGGGTATCCTGAACCCCGGCAAGGTCTGCGACGAGCGCGAGGCTTAAAACCTAGCCGCTTCAAGCACATAACGAAACAAAAGGCTCGAGTCCCACGACTCGAGCCTTTTTAATTGGATCTAAAGAAACCGCTTAACGCAGCTAGTCCTCGACCATAATGACGGCGGTGTGCACCGGGCCATGGACGCCGACAACGCGAACAAGCTCGATGTCGGCGGTGGCAGACGGGCCGCTGATGACGCTCACGTTCGAGGGCATGTCCGCGCCGTAGGTGCCCTGTAAATCATCCAGAAGCTCGCCCATGCGCGCGAAGAGCTTTGAGCGTTTCACCACCGCGATGTGGCAGGGCGGGATCGTGCAGACGCTTCGGCCTGACGCCTCGGAGGAGCATTGCACCACCGAGCCGGTTTCGGCGATGGCACCGTAAGCGAAGGTGACGCCAACATCCAGATGCGCCGCCTCCTGAATCGCATCGCGACCCTTTGAGGCATCCCAGCGAACCGAATCAAGCCCGGCTGCCTCAAGGGCGGCGGGCAAGCCGCACTCGTCGGCCCAGGCGTCTGCGGCGTACAAAACCGTCCTGTTGGCGGCGTCCAAACGACGCACCTCCTCGACGACCGCCGAAGCCTCCTGGCCAGGGGCGCAGCACTTCACCAGCACGCCGATCTTCTTCACCTCGTCGATGAACTTTTCCTCAATCTGCGCAGGAGCCATCGCGCGCGAGACGATGAACTGCACCGAGTTCTGAACGTCGATGCTCTCGACCTGCTCGGGCGCCTCGTCGCGCCCGAGGGCAGCGGAAAAAGGCTTCAAGAATTCATCCAAGCTTACCGTGCTCATGCGCGAGCACCCCCTTCCTGGGACAGATCTTGCTCCGCTGCATCCGCCGCGCCCGCCGCAACGGAGGCATGCGCTCCGGCAGCGGCCTTTTCGCGAGCGGCCTCGGCCCTATCGGCGGCCGACATGCCGTTTTCGTCCAGCTCAGCGGCCACAGGCGTGCGCTTGGCAAAGCGATCGCGGAAGCGCTCCTTGGCCATCAGATCCATATCACGCGAGGAAGTCCAACCGCGCAAAACCGGAATCCACGAGGTGGAGAGCCCCAGTGCGCCGTACGCGCCGCCCAAAATCTTCATGCCGCGCGAGCCGGAGCCCGTTGCAATGTCGTACAATAAGCGATTGCTCAGCACCTTGCCCGCCATATCGAAGGTCGCCTGCTCGGGGGCAGAGGTATGCCCGTGCTCGGCAAGGTTGAACTTATGTTTATGGATATGCCTATGCAAGGGAATGCGCACCGGGCACATGTCGTCGCAGGCACCGCACAGCGAGCAAGCATAAGGAAGCTTGTCGGTGTTTTCGTAACCCTCCAAAAGAGGAGTAAGCACCACGCCCATGGGGCCGGGGTAGATAGTGCCGTAGCCGTGGCCGGTGATGTGGCGATATACCGGGCAGTTGTTCATGCAAGCACCGCAACGAATGCAACGCAGCATACCCCTAAACTCACTGGCCAAAATCTTGCTGCGGCCGTTGTCCACCATGATGATGTGCACCTTGGTAGGGCCATCCGCCTCGCCGGGCTTGGCTGCACCGGTGTTCACCTGGAACGACGAGGTGATCTTGGAACCTACGGCGCTCGGCACCAGCAGGGCAACCAGGGTGTCGAGCGAGCGCAGGTCGGGGACGATGCGCTCGGCGCCCATCATCACGATCTGCGTTTCGGGGACGGTGGTTGCCATGCGGGCGTTACCCTCGTTGGTAACAAGCGTGCACGAGCCCGTTTCGGCCACGCCGAAGTTGCAACCCGTAACGCCCACCTTGGCGCTTAGGAACTCCTCGCGCAGGTTGGAGCGCAAAAACTTGGTGATCTCCTCGGGCGAATTGGAACCGGTGTAGCCCTTCTTCTCTCGATACAAATCACGGATGGAATCACGGTTGAAGTGCAGCGCTGGCACAACGATGTGCGAAGGCTTGGAGCCTGCCGTCTGCAGGATGTTCTCGGCGCAGTCGGTTTCCACTGCGTGGATGCCGTGCTTTTCCAGGTACTCGTTCAAGCCCACTTCTTCGGTGACCATGGACTTTGATTTCACGCAGCGCGTGGCGTGAACTTCCTCAAAAATGTCAAGCGCGCACTCAACGGCGTCTTCGGCCGTGGGCGCAAAATGCACCGTGGCGCCTGCCGCCTCGGCGTTCTTGGCAAACTCGCGGATGTAGTAGTCAAGGTTCTCAAGAACGTGATTGCGGATATAGGCCGCTTCCCAGCGAAGCTCTTCCCACAGCGGGTTAGCGTCGGCACATTTGTTGCGGTTGCCCACGATGGTTTCCTGGGCGCTTTTGATGGCGTTGTGCTTGAAGTCGTCGGCAAGGGCATTCTTCACGCGCTCGCGCAAAGGAGCGTCGTCATAAATAACGGGAGACGTTGCCATAGCCTATTCCCCCTTTCCTGAGTCCAAAACCTCGGCGATATGCATCACCTTAATGGGACGAGGAAGGTTTCCCTCTGCTTCCATGCGGTCCAGGCAACCCTTGATGTTCATCAGGCAAGCCTGGTCGCAGCCCACCAGGTAATCGGCGCCCGTGGCAAGGGCAAGCTCGGCCTTCTCGCGCACCATCTGCTCCGAAATCTCGGGTTCCTTCACCGAGAACACGCCACCGAAACCGCAGCAGCGGTCGGCCGCCTGCATCTCGACGTACTCAAGACCCTCAACGCCCTCGAGCAATTTCAAGGGCGGTTCTTTAACGCCCAGAAGGCGCGTCATGTGGCAGCTCTTGTGAAGGGTTGCCTTGCCCTCGAGCTTGGCGCCGACGTTTGTTACACCCAGGTAATCGACGATGAACTCGGTGAACTCATAGATCTTGCCAGCAAGTTCTTTGATGCGCTCGCCGTACTCGGGGTCGGCGCCCAGGTATTTTTCGTAATCGTGCTTGATGGCATAGGCGCACGATCCGCTTGGCGTTACCACCACATCGTAGGGCGCGTAGGCCTCGACGATGGAACGAACGGCGGGCACCGCTTCTTCCAGGTAGCCCGCGTTGATAAGGGGCTGCCCGCAGCATATCTGATTATCGGGAACGATTAATTCGCAGCCCAGGCGCTCAAGAACGCGCGCGGCCGCTTCGCCAACTTCGGGATAGAACATGTCGATCATGCACTGAGGGAAGAAGGCAACTTTCATAGGTTGGTCCTTTCGGTTCAGGAAGCTGTGCCGCCGAACCGAAAGGCTGTTGCCTTTGAAGGACCGATGGTGAAGCTTCCCCTTGCTCCACGCGGCCCGTGCAAAGACCGCAAGGTGCGCAGCGAAAAAGGCCGCGCTCCGTGCGCAATTGTAATGAGGAAGCCCAAGCCGCCGAGGCTCGCGGCGGCAGGGGGTCGGCTATTTCAGGTGTGGGGCAGCAACGGCCTTTGCGATGCGCAAACCATCCACAGCCGCCGACATGATTCCGCCCGCGTACCCCGGACCTTCACCGCAAGGATAGAGGCCAGTTCGGATTTCGAAGAGAGCGTCGGACGGAGCAGCATCGGCTGCAGGGTCGGCTGCAGCTGCAGGGTCGAGCGCGACCCTGGCAGCGGCGCTCGCTTCCTGGCCAAGCGCGCTTTCGGCGGATGCGTCTTCAGCGGGCGTAGCTTCGTTGCCCGGAGCCGCATCAGCCCCATCGGCAAAGAAGGCCTGGTAAGCATCGTCGCGCTTGATGCGCACTGGCGAGGATGAGCGAGTCTCGGGTGCGGTCATGATGGCGTTCTTATCGTCAAAACCCTTGAGCTTACGGCCCAAAAGGGGCAGTGCCTCGAACAAGGCCTGAACAACGAAATCGGGCAGGCAGGCATCAAGGTTGGCTTCCACCACGCCGCGACCGTAAGTAGGGAGCATCTCTTTGGCGCCGATGAGCTTAGGGCCGCGCGGAGCCTGCGGCTGCTTGCCCTTGCCGCTCTTCGCAACCTTGGCATGATTGCCGCGGCCTCCACGGATGCCGCCCTTCGGGGCGCGCTGACGGTTGAGCTCGCGGCGTTCCTGCTCGCGCTGTTCATGAAGCACCAGCTCATCCTGCTCGCGACGAGCGTGAACCAAGTCGACATCCACATGCTCCACGGTGCCCTCGGCGCGACGCTTTTCTCGAGCAAGGTCGCGCATGTGGCGCATGAACTCCCCCACCGTTTGGCTGGGCGCCTGATAAGGCTCGCCACCTGCGGCAAGGGCCGCATCATAGGCCGCGCGCTCGATCGAGCGCTGGAACTCCACCCCGGCAAGCACGCCTTCACCAGGGAAGTCAGTCGGGTCAACGCTCACCAGCAAAGCCGCGTTGGCGTTGTATCCGTCGCGGGCGAAGTTGCTCATGCCGTTGGTTACCACGCCGCCTTCTTCGCTTGCAGCGGCAACTACCTGGCCGCCCGGGCACATGCAGAAGGTGTACACACTGCGTCCACTAGACAGATGCTCGACTAGCTTGTACTCGGCGGCGCCCAAAGCCGGATGCACCGTAGCCTTGCCCCATTGGGATTGATTGATCATGCGCTGGGGATGCTCAATGCGCACGCCGACGCTGAAGGGCTTGCGCTCCATAACAAAGCCCTGCTCATGCACCATTTCGAAGGTATGCCTAGCCGAATGACCGCAAGCCAAAACCACCTGCTGAACCTCACGCGTGAATTCCTCGCCGCTCGCGACCTTGCGCAGCCGGGCCTGGGAAACCTTGCCCTCGCTTAGCACCAAGCCGGCAAGCTGAACTCCGAAATGAACCTCACCGCCCAAGGAAATAATCTCCTCGCGCATGGTCTTAACGATGCGGGGCAGGTTATCCGACCCCAGGTGAGGGTGCGCCTGCCACAAAATTTCGGCGGGGGCGCCCGCGTCCACGAACCAGTGGAGCACATGCGGTGTCAGTTCGTTTTTGAGGTTGGTGGTCAGCTTGCCGTCCGAGAAGGTGCCCGCGCCGCCTTCGCCGAACTGAATGTTCGAGCAGGGGTTGAGCTCAGCCAGGATGGTGAATTCCTCCACGTCCTCGGCGCGGCGATCAACATCGTTGCCCTGCTCAACCAGCACTGGCTTAAGGCCGCATTGTGCCAGGTAAAGCGCGCAGAACAAACCGGCCGGGCCGGCACCTACGATAAGCGGGGCAAACTCGGGATCCTTGCAGCGCGGGGTCTCAAGCGGCGCGTAGCTGTTTTTAACCTGCTTAACATGCAAACCCGCCGGCGCATCCTCGAGCAAGCGCTGCTCATGCTGAGCGGCTAGCTCCAAGCGCAAGGTAGCCACGGCATGGATGTCTTTCTTCTTGCGAGCATCGATGCTGCGTTTTACCACTTCAACAGACACAAAATCCGTCTGAGGAACTGACAGCGCCTTTGCGGCAGCACGCTTAACGCCGTCGGGGCGCTCAGGCAAAAACGCATCGAGCGACAGGGATAGGTTTGAAACTTCGATCATCACGAACCGCCTAGTGCAAAATTTCTTTAAAAATGGCCTGTCCGGCTAGAACGCCGCTTGTCCAGGCCCAATCAAGGTTGTAACCGCCGCAAGGGCCGTCGACGTCCAGGGCTTCGCCCAAAACGAAGAGCCCGGGGGTCTTCTTGGATTCAAGGCTTGCCGGGTTTACCTGCTCCACGGCAACACCGCCCCGATGCACCTGAGGAGCATGCGTTGAACTTGCGCCGGAAACTTCAAGCTCGAAACGCTTGATAACCCGGGCAAGCTCCGCGATATCTTCTTTGGGGAGCGTCGATTTGGGCGAAGGCGCACTGTGCCCGTGTGCTGGCGCGGCAATGTTGGCCTTCCGCGCAAGCGCACGCGCCAAGGCAGGCGCGAACATCCCGCGCAAAAGCTCATCTGAGGTACGCGCCCCAGTGCTCTTTGCCATAAAAGTAAGTAGGTCGAGCAAATCGCGCGCATCGTATTCGGGGGCAAAATCCAAAGCAAGATAGCCGCCATACGGCAGCTGGCGCGAAAGATTGAACGACAGAATCCCACTTAGCTGATGCTCGCGGAACAAGATTTCGCCCGACTCTTGGAACTCGCAGGCGCCATCCTGGCCCTGGCGCTCGCCCGATTCGCTTGACGGCTTAGCCTCCAAAACGCAGGCCGAAACCTTTGCGCGGACACCATCGAGCCCTAGTAAATCTTCACCCACAACATCAAGAGCGGTGAGCACCGGCCCAAAAGCAACAACATCATGATCAGGAACTATGCTCGCAAGCTCTTCTTCGCCGAGCGCACCGCCGACGGCGAGCACGAGCTTCTTGCTTCGAAGCTCAACAGGCTTCCAGGAAAGCTCACGCTTGATGCGTCCTTTGGCGGTTTTGGTACGCGATTTTTCAAATGCGCGCTCGCCCTTAAGAAAAAAGCCCGCGCACTCGCCCGGCACAAACTCAACCATGCTTATGCGCAGCTCAGGCATAATTTCAACGCCCCAACGCTCGCAGGCAGCAAGCAGCACGTCCAAAACCGTGGAGGCCTTGTTCGAGTAGGGGTAGAGCATTCCCAAGCCCGCATCGTCCGCACGCCAGACCAAGCCAAGCTGTCTGAACCACGGAAGAACGCCAACCGCAGACGTTGAGCCCAGGGCCTCGGCCGCCGCCTCAGCGAATTCCGCATTGCGATACATGCCGCGCTTCTTTGACGAACTCAGAACAAGATTGGAAAAGTTGCAGCGACCATTGCCGCTCGCAAGTATCGAGCGGCCGGGCTTGGAACCCGCCTCCAGCACCACAACGCGGGTCGTTTCGTCGCCCGCACGCCGTAAGCCTCGCGCGCATTCCACCGCACAAGCCAAGCCCGAAGCCCCTGCTCCCAGGATGCAAACATCCAAGGCGCTAGCCACGAGAATCCTCTTTCTTCGCACTTGCAAGCTCGCCCTCGGCGCCCTTCGGAGCGGGCGCAAGGCCGTTCTTGCCCGACGCTCCTTCGTCCCGAGCTTCCTGCCTAGGCTTTGCAGCGGGGCTCTCCTTTGCTACAAGATTTCCCTTTGGCGCTGAAACAGCGTAAGCCATGCCGTCCTCGGCGGCTGCCGCCGAAAATTCTGGGCCAAGCTGCGGTTGCTTGCGTACAAGCGCGTAGGCAATCAGGCAGATGCCCGCGATCATCAAAGGGGTCGAGAGTACCTGGCCCATCGTCAACCAGCCGCCCCACAGGTAACCGATCTGCACGTCGGGCTGACGCACGAACTCAACCAAAAAGCGCGAGATGCCGTATCCGAGCATGAACACGCCCGAGAAGGTGCCCCGCGCGCGTGCCGGCACCTTGCGCGACAGCAGGAACAAAATAAGGCCCAAAAGCAGGCCCTCAAGGCATGCCTCGTAAAGCTGGCTTGGGTGGCGGGCAACTTCGCCCGCGGCGCCGCCGAAGACAACACCCCACGGAGCATCGGTAGGCGCGCCCCACAGCTCGCCGTTGACGAAATTCGCGCAACGACCGAAAAACAAGCCCACCGGCACGCCGATAACGGCAATATCGAGCAAGCTCAGATAGGGCATTTTTATCAAACGAGCGGCCAAAATACCTGCAATAAGCGCACCGACGAAACCTCCATGGAAGCTCATGCCACCGTGGCTGAAATTCAAAATCTCAAGAGGATTGGCAGAATAGTAGGTGAAGTTGTACACCAGCACATAGCCCAAGCGCGCGCCCACAATCACGCCGATCATGGCGCAGATAAGTACAATGCTCAGATGATCGGCGGTAAAACGCAGCTTCCAGCGCTTACCCACCGCATAGATAATGCCGATAGCCGCTAAAAAGCCGATAACGTAGGCAATGCCATACCAACGGGCCGTAAACGGTCCGACGGAAAACGCGATAGGATCAATGCTTTGATACAGCTCGTTGAGCATGGAATACCTTTGCTAACGGGAACTTTGCCGATTAAAAATCTTCAAGCTTGGTGATCTGGTAGCTCTCGCCCAAAAAGTCGGTCGAGCCCACTTTGCGCTCGCGTGCAGCCCTGCGCACTTCGTGAGGCTGAGCCTTAATGGCCTCCTGCTGCTCGGGCGTAAGCACCGGCCCGTAAGTTAAGAAGAACTCGCAAAACTCGCAAGCCGCCTTCTTCAAAACGGAGCGATCAAGATCGGTGCGGAACAGCAGATCTATATTCGTGGTTACCTTGTGGGTAGGACGCTCGCAATTCGCCATGTGGCAGTCCGCAGGGCACCTGCAGCCGTCCTCGTTGTGAGGGCAGCGATTCATAAGCTCCACGTCTTCGAAGCAACCACGCAATTCCCAACATTTGGCCATGATGCACCTCCAGCTACGACCAAGCGTTTACAAGCAGAAACATGACACGCCGCCGCAAACGCGACGGCGTGCAAAAAGCAATATGGGAAAGAATTAGTGAGCGGGGACGACGCGAGTGACGCCGGGGACGCGCTCCTTCAGAATGCGCTCAACGCCGTTGGCAAGCGTCATCTGAGACATGGGACAGCCCTTGCAAGCGCCCTGAAGCTCAACGGTGACCACGCCTTCCTCGTCGACGGAAATGAACTTAACGTCGCCGCCATCGGCCTGAAGAGAGGGGCGAATCAGCTCGAGCACTGCCTTAACATCGTTTTCGTTAACCATGAGGTCTCCTCATTCCTTGCTTGACCGAGGTGCCGCATCGCAGCTCCCGGCGTCAGCTTGTTGATTTTGCTCATCGGCGGCAATTTTATCATGCACGTACTTGCCAATGAGTTCGAAGTCTGAAAACAGCACATCTCGCTTGGAGCGGTCGTAAATCGCCGCCGCCGGGTGGAAGATGGGCATAACCGTAAACTTACCCGCGCGCTGCCAAGTTCCGCGCAGGCGGGTGATGCCCACCCCGGTGCGCAAGATGAACTGCGTTGCGAAGTTGCCCATCGTCACAATAAGGTCGGGGTCGATCGAGCGCGTCTGCTGGCGCAGATAGGGCGAGCAGGCCTCGATCTCGGCCGCCTGAGGATTGCGGTTCGAGGGAGGGCGGCACTTCAAAACGTTGGCGATGAACACTTCCTCGCGCTTCAGGCCGGCATGCTCTAGAAGCTCGTTCAAGAATTTGCCCGACGCACCCACAAAAGGCCGCCCGAGCTCGTCTTCCTTTTTGCCGGGAGCCTCGCCGATGATCATCACGCGCGCATGAGGATCGCCCTCGCCGAAGACGATGTTGGTGCGCCCCTCGCATAAAGAGCACTTCCGGCAGCCTTCGAGCTCCGCGCGGATCTCGGCCAGCTCAAGCTTTTCAACCCTCATGGGCGCCTACTTGTAGATGCGCGCCATGCGGTGCGAGAAGCCGATGGTCACCTCGTGCTCAATGGTGCAGGCCAGCTTGGCCATAGTTTCAACCGAGCAGTCGACGTTCGGGTGCACGCCGGCAATCAGCACTTCGTCGCCGATACGCGGATCGGGGGTTTTGCGACCCGGGTGCGAGCGCATGTCCACCTCGAACATGCACTGATCCATGCAAATGTTGCCTACCTGATGCACCGCGCGATCGTTGTAGGCGAAATCGATCTTGCCCGACAAAAGACGAATCAGGCCGTCGCAGTAACCCAAGGGAACCGTGCAGATTTTCACGTTGCCGGGGCTGCGGTAGTTCATGCCGTAGCTCACGCCCTCGCTCATCGGAACCGAAGCCACGTTGGTGATACGCGCATGCACGCTCATCGCAGGCTTCAGCTCAACGTAATTGCGCGTGTCGGGGGCGGCATGATAGCCGTAAAGCGAAATGCCCAGGCGAACCATGTCGAAATGCGTTTTGGGGTAGCGGTAGATGGACGCCGAGTTGTCGCAGTGGACAATGCCCGGATCGAAGCCCGCAGCCTCGATGGAGGCCATGCAATCCCAGAAGCGGCGCATCTGGCGCTCCCAATCCAAGGTCTCGGTGCTGTCGGCTGTGGCGAAATGAGTCAAGCAGCCCTCAAGACGCAGCGCACGATGGAAGCTCACCTGACGAAGGAAGCTCACCGCTTCGTCGTGGCGCACGCCGATGCGGTTCATGCCGGTATTGATGGACAGATGGAACGGAGCCATCATGCCATGCAGGTCGGCGCACTCGGCATAGGCCATGGCAAACTCGTGAGTGTAGATGGCGGGCATGATGCGGTAGTACAGAAGCAGCGCCACGGCCTCTTCGGGGGGCTGCGACAACATGAGGATGGGCTGGGTCAGGCCCGCGCGACGCAGCTCAATGCCCTCGTCGATGGTGGCAACGCCCAAGAAGGTGGCGCCCGCCGCCGTGGCGGTTTTGGCAACCTCGACCGCACCGTGGCCATAGGCGTCGGCCTTGACGATGGCCATCAAACGCGTCGGCGGCTTAAGCAAGCGCTTGGTTGCCTGAACGTTGTGCTGGATGGCCGATCGATCGATCTCGAGCCATGACCAGCGACGATCGGTGGGGCCTATGGCCTCAAGCTCCTCCTCGTTAAAGGGAAGAACCTCGCGAGGCTCTTCCGCATCCTCGTTGGCACGCGAGAACATTACCTCGGGGTCGTCCTGAACCGAGCGATTGAAACCAGTGAATCCGTTGATGATCTGTGACATGCAAGCGCCTTTCTTTGCTGGCTGAAAAGTATACCGCGCTCGCGCGCGCCCCGATCGCCTCTTCGGCATTCGTTACAAACTTTGAATCTTGCCCTGTAAGAAAGCGCCCCGCTCGCGTTAACGAACGGGGCGCACTAGATGCCTTATGTGGCGCAAGCCATTTTACGCAAGCTCCAGCCTAAGCGAATCCAGCAAAAGCCGCTTAGCCGAGTTTGCCAAAGCGAGATACTTAGCGCTCGATGTTGTAGAAGGCCTTGATGCCAGCGTAGGAGCCTGCATCGCCAAGCTCTTCCTCAATGCGAAGGAGCTGGTTGTACTTGGCAACGCGGTCGGAGCGACAAGGAGCGCCCGTCTTGATCTGGCCGGTATTGCAAGCAACCGAAAGGTCGGCGATGGTGGTGTCCTCGGTCTCACCGGAGCGGTGGGACATAACACAAGCGTAACCCGCCTGCTTGGCCATCTGGATTGCCTCCAGGGTCTCGGTCAAAGAACCAATCTGGTTAACCTTGACCAGGATGGCGTTAGCGCAACCGAGCTCGATGCCCTTGGCCAGGCGCTTGGAGTTGGTAACGAAGAGGTCGTCGCCAACGAGCTGAACCTTCTTGCCGATGCGATCGGTAAGAGCCTTCCAGCCGTCCCAGTCTTCCTCGGCCATGCCGTCTTCGATGGAGACGATGGGGTACTCGTTAACCAGAGCCTCCCAGTAATCAACCATCTCGGCGCTAGTGAGCTCGCGATTCTCGCCAGCCAGGACGTACTTGCCGGTCTCGGCGTTGTAGAACTCGGTAGAAGCAGGGTCCATAGCAAACAGGATGTCCTTACCAGGGACATAGCCTGCAGCCTCGCAAGCCTTGACGATGTAATCCAAGGGCTCCTTGTTGGTGGTGAAGTTGGGAGCAAAGCCGCCCTCGTCGCCAACGCCGCCGCCCAGGCCGGCATCGTGGAGAACCTTCTTCAAGGTGTGGTAAATCTCGGCGCACCAACGCAGGGCCTCAGCGAAGGTGGGGGCACCGACGGGCATGATCATGAACTCCTGGAAGTCAACATTGTTGTCGGCATGGGCGCCGCCGTTCAGGATATTCATCATGGGGGTGGGCAGCTGGTAGGCGTTCACGCCACCGACGTACTTGTACAGAGGAAGCTCGGCGGACTCGGCAGCAGCGCGCGCGGTTGCCAAGGAGGCGCCCAAGATCGCATTGGCGCCGAACTTGCCCTTGTTGTCGGTGCCGTCGGCCTCGATCATCTCGTAGTCGACAGCGCGCTGATCGTCGGCCTCAAAGCCAACCAGCACATCGGCAATTTCCTCGTTGACGTGGGAAACGGCCTTCAACGTGCCCTTGCCCATGTAACGCTCGGAGTCGCCGTCGCGAAGCTCGACGGCCTCGAATGCGCCCGTCGAAGCGCCGGAAGGAACCATAGCGCGGCCGACGGAACCATCGTCCAGCGTGACCTCGACCTCGACCGTGGGATTACCGCGAGAGTCCAAAACCTCGCGACCGTACACATCGATGATGATGCCCATGGAATGCAACCTCCTGGTTGTAGATATAAAACTTGCACTATGGTACCACTCGCGCCCTACGCGCGCCCCCGATTCCTTAAGGCGCCGTAGTTCCGCGAGGCGGCTTTATTAAAGAAAGAACGCAAGGAAGAAGAGGGCCAGCACCCCAAGCAGCAGCACCGCAACATCGGCAGGACGAAGTTTGCCGGAATTCAGATGCGACTGCCTATCTGAGCCGTAACAGCGAGCGTCCATCGCGTCGGCCAGACGGTTGGCCTGGCGAAACAGCGAAACGATCAAGGGAATGAACAAGGAGGCGTGAGCCAGCACGCGCTTTAACAGCCCGCCCTGGTCGTAAGTGGCGCCGCGGCTCAGCTGGGCGCGCCGCAAACCAAGATACGACGCATAAGCCAAAGGAATAAAACGCAAAACCAGAGCGCAAACCATGGCCGCATCCTTCACGGGAAAATGCAGCCAGCGCAAAGGCGACAAAAGAGAGCGCAGAGCGTCGGTGATCTTAGTTGCCGGGGTCGAGAAAACGAGCACGAAGCTCGCCCACACGATCAGCACGATACGACACGCGTAGAACAGCCCATGCATGCACCCCTGGGGGCTGAAAGCAATGCTGCCCGCAATCGCAATTGGAGGGAGCCCCTCGGCAAAGCCGGCGGAAACCCCCGTATAGCTTGCTAGGGCAGAACCGTTTTCCACGTTTATCACGCTGTTGCAGGCCACGATGAATAACAGAATCGCGCAAACGGGCGCAGCTGTAAGAAGCAAGCGTCTGCACGGCAGCCGTCCCGCCATGGCGGCCGCAAGCAGCAGAAGAAACGCTATACCCAGGCCGCGCCACGATTCGATAAAAAACACCGCCACCGAAAAGACGGCGAGCAAAACGAGCTTTACCCGGGCATCCAGGCGATATAGCGGACCCGTGCCGGGAATGAAGATGTCGAGGACGGCGGACATGCGCTCAAGTATAGCGGCTGCAGCGCCCTGGGCTCCGGCGATGGTGAAATCCGATTAAGGCTGAACATGCCAACAGCTAGCCAGGCAAGCCGAACTTAGCCAGCCCAATCAGCCTGCGGCGCCCGATCTGTATAGGCGCAGTCCCTAATCGAGCGACGACCAGACGCGCTCGGCCATGCGCAAACGAGCTGAAAGCTCCGCGCCGGTGGCACCATGCATCTCGCCTATCTCGCGAACGCCCTGCGACACCAAATCAAGGACGAGCTTACAGCCATCCTGCGCCCCGATAGCCTGCGCACGGGAATGAGCGCCCAACATCCCTTCAACCAAAAAGGAGATAACGACGACGGCATCGGGCTTGATTTCCTCCCCTTCGCGGCAAAGCACGAGCGTCCACAATCTAATAAGAAAGTTCTGAAGCTTCTCCGAAAGAATCGCTCGGTCAACTTGCTTGAAAGCAAGAACAAGACGCGGATGGTCGGCTATGTTCCAACAGAGAGTCCCACCTTCTGAGGCCAAATCAGACAAAGCCGAGATAGCCCCAGCCGAAAACACCAGCTCCTGCTCGAGTGCCTTTTGCAAAAGATCGCCCGAATCCTCGTAGTGATAATAGAAAGTGGCTCGGTTGCACTGTGCTCGCTCGGCCAGCTGGGAAATGGTCACCTTCCTGAAGGGCTCCACTTCAAGCAGGCACCAAAGCTCGTCAATCAAGCGCTGCCGAGCTTGAATATCTGTTCGACCGTACGCAATGCGAGCCATGGGCGCCCTTCCTCCAGGAACAATCAAGCACCATCCTCGAAAACGTGCGCGGCAAACCCGGGAAGCGAAAGAACACCAAAACGGAAATTTTGCCGACAAAAATCGAATAGCTTGCAAGCATCTACAATAAGCAGTAACTACCTGCGAAAACGCTTGATAATGCCTTACTAAAAAGTACGAAAGCATTGCAGATTTCAAAATATGCGATATCGGGCGTTCATCTAATTCCTGGTAGGCAATTTCGTCAGTTTGCCGATGGCTAATTCGACATTTGTTAAACAGTGTCGGAATTCATGTAGATGCATGGCAATGCGAAAAGCACCACAAGGCAAATAACGTCGCCAACTTCAACAGCGCACTAACAAAAACGGAGCATAGCAGCAGCTCACGCTCCTGATTCGCGGTAAGCCTTGGGCAACATTGCGATAAACCTTAGGCAACATCCATATCTTCTTCATGCGTTAACCCCGCGAAACACCCCGGAAAGCCCTGGTTAACTCAAAGGTTGAACAGGCGAGTCAACCCGCCCTAACAACACCTGAGCAATTGCGCATATGTGCCGTTCATCAGCGCAAAGATTCTTTAGCGCAGTCCGCGGAAAAGAACGTATACTCGAATCACGGCGTTGCACACGTCAGCTGCAGCCGCAAGGCTTAGCCGCAAGCTGCAATGCTCAGCAAAAGACCATCCCTCAAAAAAGAAAGAGGTTCATTATGCATCCCGGATTGCTCGTTGGCGCAGGTTTCCTCCTCGGTACCGCAGGCATCAAGGCCGCCACTTCCAAAACCGCTCGCAAGGGTTACGTGAAAACCATCGCTTGCGGCCTTAAGGCAAAAGAAGAAGTCGAGACCGTCATCGACGAGGCCAAGGCTGAGTTCGACGACATGATGGCCGAGGCCGGCTACGAGAAAAAGGTCGAGGTCGAAGAGGAAGCCGACGAAAAGGCAATCGAAGCCTAAACACGCGCCTTATTCATAGGTATTCCCGACGCCCATCGCACAACACGGTGGGCGTCGCTGCTTTAGCTGCTTTCTTTCGGCTGCAGCATATCTGTTAACGGCCGACCCCAAGCAAATCAGCTAGCAGCCACCCCCCCCAGGCAAAACACCCGCAATCCCTTAAAGAGGAATCATGCGTTATCTCATCAAAAACGAACTTCCTGGTCGCATCCGCTTCGACTTTCAGGGCAAAATCCCCGAGCACGACGCCGTTGCGCTTGAAGAGCTATTGATCGCCCTGCCCGGCGTCACCAAGACGGTCGCCTACCCCAAGGCAGGTTGCCTCACCGTCACCTTCGAGGAGGCGCCCCTAGAAAGCCTTGCCGCAACGCGCGAGAGCATCGTTTCCTACCTTGATGGGCTGTCGCTTGACGAGGTGAAAACCTGGGAACCCAAGGATTCGCTTGCGCTTGCCCCGCGCCCGCGCCACCTGTTCCATAAGCTGGCCACGATGACGGTCATGCATTACGCGCGCCGTTTCTTCCTGCCCAAGCCCATCCTGTTCGCCTTCCGCCTGTGGCGCGCCATCCCCTTCTGGAGGGCCGCGCTGAAATCGTTGCGCCAAGGCAGACTCGACGTCGCCGTGCTTGACGGCGCGGCCATCCTGATGGGCTTCATCAGCGGCTCGGGGGCAGCGGGCAGCTCGATGTTCCTGCTCAACGTCGGCGGCGTGCTTGAAGATTACACGCAGCGCCGTAGCGAATCGAGCCTGGTGCAAAGCTTGCTTGATATCCCCACCAACGCCCGTCTTGTTAAGGGCGACATGGAATTTGAGGTTCCCATCTCCAAGCTTAAGCCGGGCGACGTCGTGGTCGCGCGCTTCGGCGACGCCGTCCCCGTCGATGGCGAAGTCGTAAGCGGCGAAGCAGCCATCAACCAAAGCTCGCTCACTGGCGAGCCCATCGCCATCGTTCGCAAGAAGGGCGACAGCGTTTACGCCGGCACCGCCGTTGAAGAGGGCGAGATCATGATTCGCATCACCGGCGATCCGCAGGACTCCAAGATTCGCTCCATCGTCACCACGGTCGAGCAGTCCGAGGCGTTAAAGTCCAGCGATCAAAAACGCGTCGAATCGATGGCGGATTCGTTGGTTCCCTGGAACTTCCTGCTCGCAGGCATCGTCGCGCTCACCACGCGCAACCTCACCAAAACCACCGCGGCGCTCATGGTCGACTACTCCTGCGCGCTCAAGCTCAGTGGCTCCATCGCTGTCATGGCTGCCCAGCGCGAAAGCGCCAAACGCGGCTTCACCGTTAAAGGTTCGCGCTACTTTGACCACATGGCCGAAGCCGACACCATCGTCTTCGACAAAACGGGCACCCTTACCCAGGCAGCCCCTGCGGTTTGCTGCATGAACACCTACGACGGCTACGATGAGACCGAGGTCCTGCGCCTGGCGGCCTGCTTGGAAGAGCACTTCCCACATCCTGTTGCCCGTGCCGTGGTTAACAAGGCCATGAAAGAAGGCATCGAACATCGCGAGCGCCACGCCGAGGTTGAGTACATCGTCGCCCACGGCATCGCCTCAAGTCTTGACGGCAAACGTTGCGTTATCGGATCGGAGCACTTCGTCCTTGAAGATGAAGGCGTTGAAATTCCCGCCGCCGAGCTGGAGCGCATTCACGCTAAAGCCAACGGAAGCTCACCTTTGTACTTGGCGGTAGACAGCATCCTGCGTGGCGTAATCTTCATCGAAGATCCCATGAAGCCCAAGGTAGCCCAGGTTATCGCCGAGCTTCGTGAGCAAGGATTCAAGCACGTCATCATGCTCACGGGCGACAACGAGTCCACTGCGAAAATCATCGCCGAAGAAGCCGGTATCACAGAGTTCGTGGCCGAGATGCTCCCCGAAGATAAGCATGAGTACGTGAAGAAGCTACAGGCAGAGGGCCGCAGGGTTTGCATGGTCGGCGACGGCGTCAACGACTCGCCCGCGCTTAGCGCCGCGCACGTAAGCGTTGCCATGAGCGGCGGTAGCGCCGTGGCGCGCGAGGCCGCCGACATCACGCTTGTGTCCAACGACTTGGAGGCTCTGGTGGAGCTGCGCAAAATCAGCACCATCCTCATGAGCCGTATGAACAAAGGTTATGGCTTCGCGATCGGTTTCAACTCTCTTCTGATGGCGCTCGGCATCGGCGGAATCATCACACCCCAGCTCTCAAGCGCGCTTCACAACGGCTCCACCGTCATGCTGAGCGCCTGGGAAGCTCGCAAGTTCCTGCCCGAAACGGCCGAAGAATAAAGCGAAGCTGGTTTAGCCTCAAGAAAAGCTAACGTCTACCACCAGCGCTCCAGCAACAGACGCCGCGTATGATCCTCTAGCTTAGAATCATACGCGGCGTTTTCACTAAATCATATTTTTATTCAACTGGCCTTCGGCGCTTTGCTGTATCAAGCGACTGCCCTTCCAGCAAACCCAACCACAAGCGCGCAAATATATATGCAACATAGCAAAGCATAAAGCAACCCGAAGTCATACATAACAGGCGCAAGTTTGAAATAGACAATGAAAGCCGAGCACAGCACAAGGCCGACAACCATACTTGGCAAATCTCCCGGCTTGGGTGAAAGCGCCCTGGAGCTCAACCAGATAATGCAGGCCGAAAGAAAGATTAAGAACAAGCCTCTCCATGCAAAAAGCCCGATATCATTGATGTTTCCCCTTTGGTATTGGAATAGAGCCGAACTGTCGAGAAGATATAGAGCAATGCCTATCAGGGGAATCGCAAGCGCCGAAATACCGCACCGAGCAACTGCCGTCAAAATCCTCGTCTAGAAATATTGGATTCCATAATTCCTCCTTGAGCTGGGTTTCTTGCTTTCACGATATTTGATGGTTGTATCGTTTGTCAATACGGTTACACTGATCTTGTCAGATTTGATCGATTGGCAAAACCAGCCCAAGGTTGCAAAGGAAAAAGTGTGGCTATCGTTATTCATTTGGATAAGGTCATGGGCGATCGCGGGGTTAGCGTTTCTGAATTGGCGCGCGCTGTCGGCATCACACGCGCAAACATGTCAAACCTCAAAAGCGGCAAAATCAAAGCCATTCGCTTTTCAACTCTAGAAGGAATCTGCCGTTATCTAAAATGCCAGCCTGGCGACATTATCGAATTCGTGGATGACCAGCAAGATACGACAACTAAGAACTAGAAACCCTAAAACCGTTACCGCTACACAGTTAGTTACTAAGGAGAAGTATGCATTCACTCAGCTGGGTCTTTGCTCCGCAAGCATTAGCTATCGCGGCTATCGCCCTGGGGTTGGCTCTCAGCCCCAATGACTACCAAGGATTTAGCCATTTTCTTCTGATCGTTTCTTCTTTATCCGCTCTTTCCTTATGCTGCCTTGCACGCCATGAGATCAATTGGCTTAAAGACAAGCGCCAGCTTCAGGGCATTTTTAAATACCTAAGGGGGATCTGCCTGCTGGCAACCGCCGCATTCCAGCTTTTCTGTCTTGTGTCAGGAGCACTTTCAATCGCATGGGAAACCAGCGTCCTGCCAGAAGTTCTTGCTTGCATTTCACTCAGCCTGCTTCTTCTAATGGTAATCGCCTACATTGAAAAGCAAGCGATAGTCAAAGCATAGGCTGAACTTCCAGAAACGCACGAAGCGGCAGGCGCTTATTAGACGCCTGCCGCTTCGTTTACTTACTTGTACACAGGGCCTAGTGCAGGATTTGACCCTTAGCCCTGAAGGGATTATGCCGCTGGGTTTACCGGGGCAGGAACGGTGGCCAACTGCCCTTTCGCCCTGTTTGCCATCACCACCAAAATGATGCTCAAAATGAGCGTGATAAGGTCGCTTCCCAAAACGGAGAATACGATTGCAGCGATGCCCCAGTTGCGAGCCGTTTTAACAGTGGCAAAGTCGGGGGTTACGGTGACCTTGCGCGCCTTAAGGCCGGCAATAAGAAGAAGCACGCCGAAGATAATGCTAACAACGCAACTGGTAATGATGCTCAGCTTGTTGCTTTCAAGTTGATCTTCCACTTCGGGGAGACTACCCACGTCTTGGACGGTAAGGCCAACAGCCGAAAGGGCAGATTCATAATCGGACTGGCTACTCTGCATGATGTTCTGGGCAAGGAAATCGCTTGCGAGAATGCAGATCGCTGAAACGACAATTCCCAAAATGGCCAGGACGACGATTGCAGTGCCCAGCCCTCTGACTGTTTTGAGACCTGAGATTTCCATGAGCTTCCTTTCTTCCGTTTAGTTTCCCTTGCTCGATCAAGTTTATACGAACAAGCGCCAACCGCGATCGGAAGCCTGCTCAGGGCATCATGCCAACAGGGCCCAGGTTCTATTCAACTTGCTCGGTGCGCATTTCAGCCAGAAGCTCGCGCATGGCGGTCATGCCGACGATGATTTTCTCGAAAGTGTCGCGCCTGCTTGCCGAAAGGTTCATGTCGAACACGGCAATAAGCTCACGCTCAATCCCTTCAACAAGATCCTTGCCCTCGTCGGTCAGGTTAAGGCTGATGCCGCGACGATCGTGAACGTTAGGAGAAATCGAGATGAGGCCCTTCTCGGCGAGCTTCTTGCAAAGCGAAGCCGTGTTCGATCGCTGCAAATTCAAGCGCCGCGAAAGCTCCGTGGCCGACATTCCGGGCTCAAGGCTGATCTCGCGCAGAGCTTCAAATTGGCTGTGCGTAACGCCCCATTCCTTACAGATGGGCATAGCCAGCTTGTCGAAAGCGAGCTTCAAATCGCGTACCAGCCTGAAAGCGTCGCGGTTGATAACAAGATCGTCGCGCGATGGCACCAGGTAGGTTGTCTTACCGCCCTGGCGTTTGATGGGCACCATGCCGACCTGCGGCACATAGCCCACGTCCTCACGCTCAGCCTCGATAAGGGCCTCCCCCGGTTCGTGCAGATCACTTTGCACGTCTTCCTCGGAAAGCTCGCCTAAAATACCATCTTCCATCAGCGACCCTAGGTCGAAATTGGGCTCGTCCACCGAATCCAAGGCTTCAACCACTTCATTGGCTTTCGCCTGATCGTTTTCGTTTGTCATAGCTTCCTCCAGCATTGAGGCCTAAGCCTTATGTTGAGTGACGTCTTTGCATTTTGGGCAGGTGACTTTAATGGTGCCCACGCCTTTGGGCACGCTCATCACCTGGCCGCACTTCTTGCATTTGAAGTACTTGGTGGTCTTGCGATTTTGCCAGCGCTTCTTGGTCAGCTTGTACCAAGCCTTGGGCTTGCGAGCCTTCAGCGCGTACCAATTAAGCTCCCTGCGCCGCGCCGTGATGTTGCGCGAGTAAATGCGAAAAATCGTGTAGATCATCCCCAGGGTGCCCAGCAGGTACAAAATCCCCGAGCCAAAAATCATGTCGAGCAAAAGGCACAACATCGAGGCAACCATGGACACCTGCCCCAGCTCATCAATGCCGTAGCGCCCTTGCATGAAGCGATACATCTTGGCTTTCCAATCGCCTTTTGGCATGAGAGGAATCCTTTCCGTTGGGCAAGGACAAGGCATTTGCTAGAGCAGATTGCGCAGAATGAACCAAGATTATGAGCTGGCAAATGCCAGCTCGCTCCTTCGGCGCATTCCTCGCCGACGGCTTCACCGCGATCTTGCAGCAAGCTCGGCCGCCACTTCGCAAAGGCCTTGCCATGGAGTTTAGTTAAGTTACTAAACTATTATAAATTATAGCAATTTAAAGAATACCCCTATGCCCTATCCTCTAACGCGCGGCAATGCATCTGCACAAAATACGCGCAGGGTTAAATGCAAGGAGCGGGCATCGAAGCGCCGCAGATGAAGCGCGAAACAAGGAGCGGCTCTGCAGGCGACCAGCCACTTGCCCGCTTGACCAAGCAAGGCCTCTGCTTAAACGGCATAAGGCTTAAGAAGCTTTGCTTTCTTCGTCTGCGCCGGACTTATCGGAATCGGAGCTCTTTTGCTTAGAGTCGGCATCCCCGGAGTCTTCCTTGCTGGCGTCGCCTTTGTTGGAGCTTGCCTCGGAGCTCGAACTGGAAGAAGCCCCGGAACTGGAAGACTCGGCCTTGTCGGTACCGCTGGAGCCAGAATCATCCTTGCTAGAGGAAGAGTCGTCCTTGCCGCTATCGCCCTTGTCCGAGCTCGAATCGTCCTTGCCGGAATCATCCTTACCGCCATCTTTGTCGGCGTCGTCCTTCTTGCTCTGCTCTTCAAGCGCCGCTTTCGCCTTATCAAGAGCGTCGGCAATCGCTGCCATCAGGCCCTTGGAAGAGTAGGTTGCGCCCGACACCACGTCAACATCGGATGTTTGCTTGTTCAGCACCTGCTCGATCACGCCAAGTTTGGCGCCCTTGCCCCTGGTCGCGTAGCGGAAATAAGGGAAGTCCTCCGCATGCGAGACGATTTTGATACCGGTGATTTTGTCGTCGAGCGTTGTCACCTGCAAGGTGATCTTGGTGTCGCCATGATCGACCAGCACTTCGTAGCCCTCGCCCTCACCGGTCCATGTTCCGTTAGCGTAGAGCCTGCATTGATAGCCGGTGTCGCCCTTGGTATCCGAGCTGTTATCGCCCCAACTTGTTTTGCCGTCATCAGCAGTATCCTGCGATGTATCGGGCTTGTTCTCTTCCACCTTTTCCTTAGTAGCTTTAGATTTAGAAGCTTTGATCAGGCATTTCTTTACCGCAGCAAGAATGCCCTTGGAAGAATAGGTGGCGCCTGAAACGGTGTCGACGTTGGTGCCCTGCTTCGAAATCACGCGACTGATAACGGCTTTCGCGTTGGAGAAGTAAGGGCGGTCCTCACTTTCGGAGAGCACCTTAATGCCCGAGATCTTGCCGCCCTTGATGGTTACCTGCACCGTGATGTAGCTGCGGTAGCCGTAGCTTTTGGCGGTGTAGACGCCATCGGTGTAACCACCCGCCGGAGCCTTCATTCCGTAATTGCTCGATGCGGCGGCCTTGGCCTTTTGCTCGGAAGTTTGAGTGTCGGTTGTGCGCTTTGATTCATCGACGACTTGCAGCTCAAGCTCCCCCGCCTCGAGCATCTTCTTCACCGAGCTTTGCTGCTGAGCATACTGGCTGGGGTCGAAGATCAAAGGCGAGTAGTTCGAGGCCGTCACTCCAACGGCAAAGCAGGTAAGCGCGGCGGGCAGCAAAAAGCCAACCGACAAAACGGAACGGCCCGCACCGGCTAAAAACCCGGAAACGCGAGCCTTGCGCGCAGCGGGGGCAGTGCCTGCAAGGGCTGACCCCCCAGCTGCCTTGTCGGTTGATGCGCCGGCGGGCGCACTGTTACCCGCTTTATTTTCCTTGCTGCTCTTCGCCATGAATTTCAAAAGCCTCTCTTGAAATTTTGTTAGAGTTGGTTAACTTTTTACCTTGTTACTTTTAACAGAAAAGAAGGCTCATGCTCAAGACTTTGGCGCTGCTGCGCAACACTTTTTTCAAATTCGTGAACCTGGCGATCGTCATTGCGGCGGTCACGGGCTTAAGCGCCTGGGCGTCCGATCGCAATGCGGCCGATGCCGCCGTGCAAGAGCAAATCGAAGCAGCCGAGCACGCCAGTAACCGCGGCCCCTACGCAAACGACGGCACCTGGGAAGGCTCCGCCAAGGGCTACGGCGGAACGGTAACCATGAGCGTCACCATCAAAGACGGCTACATCGAATCGGTGGACATCGTTGACGTGAGCCACGAGGACGAGGCTTGGCTCAAAATGTGCCAGGGCATCCCTGCAGCCATCAAGAAAGCTCAAAGCCCCCAGGTGGATACCGTTTCAAGCGCCACTTTCACCAGCACGGGCATGATCAACGCGGTGAAAAAGGCCATCCAAAAAGAGGAGGCCGGTGAATAGCATGCAGGAAGCAAACAACGCCGCGCAGACAAGCGGCGCCCTCAAGGCAGACACTACCTCCCAGGCAAGCGCGCCTGTGCAAACACCAAGCGCCCCAGCCAGCACGAACGACAGCGTCACCAAAAAGGCGCAGCCAAACACGCAAGCCAAACTCGGCAAAAAACGCATCTCCAAGGCAACCCAGCGCAAAGCGCGCCTGTTCAGGCATCGTGCCCTGCGCTATGCCGTGCAGGCACTCTTCTTCGTTTTAGCACCTGGACTTTTTTCCGCCGCGTTTTCGGGCGTTAAATACATCGCCGGCCAAATCGGCGCTTTAAGCCCCGTGGAGCTGACCTCTTTCGTACTTTTGCTCATCGTCGTTGTTGGCGCGACGGTTATCATGGGTCGCTTTTTTTGCGGCTACGCCTGCGCTTTCGGCTTCTTGGGCGACCTAGTGTATGACGCCACCGCCGCACTTCGCCATAAAATCGGGATCCCTGATCTCACTTTCCCCGAACCGCTGGTGAAAGTGCTCCAACTTTTGAAGTTTGTGGTGCTGGCGGGCATCTGCGCGCTGTGCTTTCTGGCCTCCTATTCCGAGGTATCAAGCTACAGCCCCTGGACGGCTTTTGCAGGAATCGTAGCAGGAAGCACCGAAGGTATCCGCACAGGGGCGTTTGCGCTCCTGGCAGCAATCGTTGCGCTTATGGCCTTACGCAAACGGGCGTTTTGCCAGTTCCTCTGCCCGATGGGCGCCATTTTCTCGCTGCTGCCCATGCTGCCCTTCGCCATCCGCGACCGCAACGAAGCTCGCTGCCCCAAAAGCTGCGGACAATGTCGCAAAAACTGCCCGGTGGACATTTGGCCCGACAAAGGAAGCCTGCAGTCGGGCGAATGCATTGCCTGCGGCGACTGCGCCGTTAACTGCCCTCTTGGCAACATATCGGTGCTGCGCTTGGGGGTCGACACCAAAACGCTCAAACCGAAATTCCAAATCAGCGGCTCATTCTGGGCAAGCATACTCGTTAAGGCCGCCCTGCTTCTTATCGGTTGCTGGCTGGTGGGCGCGCTTCGCTTCGTGCCTTCCCCGCAAGATGTCCTCCCCTTTGCCTTGCCCTGGATGTTAAACTAGGTTAACTTTTTCATTGCAAACGAGGAGACTGCGGGAAGCGGTGTCCGCAAACTCGTCGGGGCTACTTGGCTTCGGGGTTTTCTGAGCTTCGGCCAAACTCGACGGCATCGCTCGAACCTGTATCGCCTGACAAGCCCGCGCCACCCGAAGAAAGAAGAGCATGAGCGCTAGCGCACTTTTAAACAGCAACCCAAACCTCACGCGCCGCAGCTTCGCCCTGCTTGGCGCAAGCACGCTCGCCAGCTTATCCCTGGCCTACCTGACAGGCTGTTCAAGCACCGGCTCTAGCTCAAGCTCCACGTCAAGCGATCCTTGCGAAACTACCTTCTTCGCCTTCGACACGGTTATCACCTTGAGCGCCTACTGCGAGCAAAGCGTGCTCGACCAGGCGCAGGAGCGCTGCACCTACTTCGAGAACATCTTCTCGCGCACCATCGAGGGAAGCGACATCTCCAAGATCAACAGCGCCAAGGGCCAACCCGTTACCGTGGCCGAAGAAACCGCCGACATCATCTTGAAGTCGCTCGAATACTCCAAGGAAACCGACGGGCTCTTTGACATCTCTATCGGCGCGGCAAGCACCCTGTGGGATTTCAACGAAGGCATTAAGCCCTCCGATAAAAAGTTGAAGGAAGCAATCAAGCACATCGACTACAAAAACATCGCGGTCGATGGCACCACCGTTACCCTGGCCGACCCCAAGGCAAAGCTCGACCTAGGCGGCATTGCCAAGGGCTACATCGCCGACGACCTGGCCGAGCTTTTCAAAGAAGCCGGTTGCGAAAGCGCTTGCTTGAACTTGGGCGGCAACGTGTACGTGTTGGGAACCAAGCCCGACGGGAGCAATTGGAAGGTGGGCGTGTACGACCCCAACAGCGATGGGAGTGAAAACGTGATCGCCTCCTGCGAGGCGGCCAGCAAATCCATCGTTACCAGCGGTTTGTACGAGCGCAACTTCACCAAGGACGGCGTGATGTATTACCACATCCTCGACCCCAAAACGGGCTATCCTGCCAAAACCGACCTTCTTGCTTCTTCCATCTACTCCGAGAAATCCATCGACGGCGACGCCTACGCCACCACTTTGTTCCTGCTCGGGCGCGACAAAGCGCTTGAATTCCTCAAAAGCCACCCCGACATCCAGGGGCTGGTCGTCAACAGCAAAGACAAAGTGTCCACCACCGACAACTCCCCCTTCGAGGTGCTGTAACCATGATTTTGTTCAAACAAAACATCAATCCAACCTCCAAGGCGGCGCTTGCAACCATGGGCTACAAGCAGAAGAAAAACCGCAGCGTCCTTGCCGTAGCGGTGATTTTTGCCGTCGTCGTGTTCGCCTGGGGCTTCGTGCTTTTGTCGAACGCTTCCGCTGGGACGGGAACTTCCGCTCTCGTGCACGACGGTGACGGCGGCACCACCAAGCTGAGCCTGGCCGAAGACACCACCAAAACCTTCACCACCAGCTACGGCACCAACACCGTTGTGGTGAAAAACGGCGAGGTGCGCGTTGAAAGCGCCGATTGCGACAACCAAGACTGCGTGCACCAGGGCACCATCAGCACTGCCGACAAGCAGATCATCTGCCTGCCCCATAAACTCTGGATCGAAATCGTATCCGACGAAGGCAAATCCGGATCGATGGACACTTCCAAAGCCGACAGCTTCGACGCAAGTAGCCGCTAAGGGCGGCCGATTGCCGCGCAGCAACGCAGGGGAGCCCGCATGGAGCAGCAACGTATCGTACGCATCAGAAGGCTTGCCCAAGTCGCGCTTATGTCGGCCCTTGCCCTGGTTTTAAGCTACCTGGAAACCATGATTCCACTGCCCTTTGCGGTACCGGGTATCAAGCTAGGGCTCGCTAACATCGCCGTCCTTATTGCGCTTTGCCTCTGCGATGTGCGCAGCGCCACCCTTGTCATGCTCATCAAGGTATTGGCCTCGGGTTTTTTGTTTGGCTCGCCCTTAATGCTGGCCTACAGTGCGGGCGGCACCCTTTTGGCCTTCGCAGGAATGCTCGTCTGCCGCGCGATCCCCTGGATCGACCTTGTTCCCACCAGCATGGTTGCCGCCATCCTCCACAACACGGGGCAGCTTGCGGTGGCGGCCTTCTTCCTTTCCACCACGGCGGTCTTCCTAACGCTGCCTGTGCTGGCCTTTGCCGCCTGCATCACCGGGTTTCTAACCGGGCTTGTTGCCCAGGGGGTTGTTGCCGCCGTGCCCACGCCCACCGCCAGGCCCTATCGTTTTGAAGGGGAAGAGCTCGCCGTTGAGCCAGGTAAGATCACAGCAGTGGTCGGGCGCAACGGCTCGGGAAAAACCACCCTCGCCCTTAAGATAGCAGGGCTGCTTCCGCTAGGGGGCGAGCCAAGCAACGCGGCTAATCCGAACAGCGCAATTTGCCCATGCGGCGCAGCTAGTCCGTGCGATGCAGCCGACTCACGCATCGCTGGTTTCACCGGCATCGCCTTCCAAAATCCCGACAACCAAATTGTCTCTTCCATCGTTGAGGACGATTGCGCCTTCGGCTTGGAAAACCGCGACGTCCCGCGCAGCGAGATGCGTGCCATTGTAGGCGAAACGCTTTCCGGCCTGGACCTTTCCGAACTCGCCAATCGACCTGTCGCCGAGCTTTCCGGCGGAGAAAAGCAGCAGGTGGCAACAGCGGGGCTTATCGCCATGTCCCCCGCCACCCTGGTGTTCGATGAATCCGCGGCGATGCTCAGCCCTTGTGCGCGCAAGCGTTTCATGGCTCACTGCCGCAGGCTTGCCAGCGAAGGCAAAGCCGTTGTGCTCATTACCCACTCCATGGACGATGCCTTTGCCTGCGATTCCCTTGCCCTTGTAAGCAAAGGTCGCATCGTTTTACAGGAAGCGCCGCACAAACTTGTGCAAAATTCCCAGGCTGGCGCCACCTTTGCCAACGAAGGGCTCGAACTCCCCTTTGCGCTTGAGTTTGCGCAAAAACTCAAAAACTCCGGGCTCCCCGTTCGTCCTTCGGCTTCAGAAGAAGATCTTTGCGCACAGCTTGCCGGACTGCTCGCAAGCAAAGAGGTGGCGCAATGAGCGACTTTGGCGTTTACCAGGCGGGATCGAGCCTTATGCACCGTCTTGACCCGCGCAGCAAGATGCTCGGCGTCCTCTTGTTCATGATCGGGGCTTTCCTGGCTCAGGACGCCCTGGGGTTCCTTGTTCTATGCGCGGCAAGCCTGGGCATTTTGGCCGCCTCGGGAGTTTCCGCACCGCAAACCCTTCGTAGCCTCAAGCCTTTTGCGGGGCTTATCGTATTCGTCTTCGTCTTCGACTGCCTTTGCGTTGTTGGTGGGGAAATCTGGTGGCAAGCGGGAAGCATCGGCCTGAGTTCGGAGGGTCTGCACTTCGCCTGCGAGTCGGCGGTGCGCTTTGTCTGCATTCTTCTTGCCACCTCGGTGCTCATGCGCACCACCTCGCCTACAGAGCTTACCGACGCAACCGCGCTTTTATGCTCGCCGCTTAAGCACATCGGCGTGAAAGTGGACGATCTTGCGCTCGGTCTGGGCATGGCGCTGCGTTTTATCCCCAGTTTCTCCGAGAAATTGCAGAGGATCCGCAAAGCGCAAGTAGCCAGAGGGGCCGATTTTTCAACGCGCGATGCAAGCCCAGCAAAGCTTGTTCAGGCTCAAATCCCTACGATCACCGCGCTATTCACCAGCGCCTTTCACCGCTCAGAAACGCTTAGCTTGGCTATAGCGAATAGGGAGTATGGGGTCACGAGCGACAGAACTTGCTTCCGCGGCTACAAGCTTGGGCCAAATGACATGGCAGCCCTTGCTCTCGGCGCGGCGTTCTTGTTTCTTTGTGCACTTCTTTAACCCGCCTACAGCGCCGTATATCCAAGATTTTCAATTTCGCTGATTTCACCCCTTGACCAACTGTTAACCACAGTTAACATCTAATAGTCATATTAAGTTAGCTCTGGCTAACAAACTTAAAGCAAGGTCTTTTGCGCAGCCATTGCCTAGTGGCTGCTTAGCCTGGCAAAAGCGCGAGCTTTAAGAAGAGAGAAAGGAGGCGATCTTGATAAAGATCGCTGCAACCAAGCCGGCAAGGTTGTTCTTTGCCGGCGCTCTGGCTTTGTCGATGTCTTCCACGGCATTGATCAACGCAAGCCAGGCAAACGCCGCTGAAACCACAAGCGACGACGACTACACCTACTGCTACGCAGGCCTCAGCTGGGCCGAGTATTGGGCCGGCGAAGACGTCCTGGCAGCAGGAAGCTCCGAGACTTCCGACAAAACCGACTCCAGCGGACAGTACGACCGCGGCGCTTTTGACACAGTGTCTCGCGCTACGACCAACCATGGACTCCATCGCGGCAGCTTCCAGTGCAACGCCACCATCCATGCCCAGGACGATAACGGCAACAAAAAGGACTTTGCAATCTCCCATTGGGCCGACGACGGAAAAAGCTTTACCACCACTAGTGGTGAAACCGTTGAATACAAAACAGCGAAAGTGAGCGGCGTTGCTAAGGGCTACTGCACCTATAACGGCGTTGTATACACCCTTCAAACCTACGATGTTTACGGCCTCAAGTATGTCCCTGTCAAAGTAAAGACCTCTGAATTCGAAGCCTTCAAGACCGACCGTGAAAAAGAGGGCTACGCTGTCGTAGAAAACGGTGGCACCCTTACTGGCGGCTACACTGAAAATGTTCTTAAGTCCTACACGGCAATCGCCGACGTAGACGCAACCACCCATGGCCTAAAAACCGCAACCGAAAATGCAGACGGCAGCTTTAGCTTCTCGGCCGCCGTCGAATCCCTAACCGGTTCCGGTATTAAAGATCAAAGCTCTTTGAAGAAAGTCACCGAGACGACTAAAGAGGGTTACGAAGCAGCCTCGGACCAAGATAAAGCCGGCAAAATCTATCCAATCGTCGCCGAAATTGGAGGAGACGTTGAGCCTGGAGCTTTTGGCGAGATGATTCGCGTTGACCTTGATGGCGATTATGGCGACCTTGGTTCCAATCTTCAATCGGTAACCTGGACCTACTATGGAAACGACTCCACCGGTACCAACGTTGTTCAAACCTTCGGCACTAAGTTTGCTGCTGATAACTGGATGCATAAAAAAATGCATATTCAGCTGGGCCTAACTGACTCCATTCGCTGCCAATTCCCTGAAGGCTACGATGGCACGGGCTACTGGAAGCTCACCGTCCATGCGCTTGGCTACGAAGACTATACGACTTCTTTGTTCTCCATCTCTGAAAGCAACATTGATGATGGAACCCTCGTCACAGAAAACACGAAGCAGAAGCTTCAGGCTATTTACGATCAGGGTGCAGCTTTAACCGAGAAAGACTACACCAGTAAAACCTGGAATAACCTTAAGATCGAGCTTGGTGAAGCCGAGGAATTGCTCGCCAAAAACGACGCCACCGAAGCTGCTTGCAGCCAGCAGATCAAGCACGTCACTGAGGCTCTTAACAACCTTGTCAAGGTGATCGCAAAGCCAACTGCGGGCTCCACTAAGCTCACCTACAACGGCAAGCAGCAGTCGCCCTTCAAGGACGGCGCAGGCTACACCGTTAGCGGGAAGCAGACCAACGCAGGCACCTATACTGCTCAAGTTGCACCTGCTAAGGGCTACGCATGGAATGCCGAGGGCGACACTTCCGCTGTGAGCCAGAGCTACACCATCGCCAAGGCCAACCAGAGCCTCACCGCCAAGGCTTCCACCAAGACCGTGAAAAAGGCCAAGGTGAAGAAGAAGGTCCAAAAGGTCTCCGGTGCCATCAAGGTGACGGGCGCCCAGGGCAAGGTGACCTACGCCAAGAAGAGCGGCTCCGCCAAGCTGAGCGTCGCCTCCAACGGCAAGATCACCGTCAAGAAGAAGACCAAGAAAGGCACCTACAAGGTCAAGGTCGTGGTTAAGGCAGCCGGCAACGGCAACTACAACGCCGCCACCAAGACCGTCACCGTCAAGGTTAAGGTGAAATAAGGTTTACTAACCGCACTGCTACAAGCTAGAAAGGCAACTTGCCCCTCTAGTTAGCCCGACAGTAAATCTAACTATCAGGGAGGACGCAGCTTTTAGCTGCGCCCTCTTTCTTTGCGCGCTGCCATGCCACCAAATGTCGCCAGAACCAAGGCCAGACCCGCCCGCAAAGCCACGCCAGGAACGCACAAGCCGCCGAAAACCCTGCAAGCCCCACGAGCAAGCAAGAAACAAGGCGCGTAAAAGAAGCCCGATAAACCACCAGCATAAATTTAGAAACTTCTTAAAATTCCTCTTCGTCTTTAAAGTTAACCTATGCTAACATTTCGTCGGTCTTAAAAGTGTCGGCGGAATCCGACCCCCGAGTCGCCTTGGTTGCGGCTGTTTTGCAGGGCACCAAACATAGGCTTTGCAATATTCAGTTTGCTCACCAGGGTAAAGGGGGTGGTTATATAGCCGTGCATTAACTGTGCTTTGCCTGCTCCAGCATGCAAAGCTTTTTCTTTTCCCGAGGCTAATCTAACGGCCTCATCCTTTCTCTCTTATTTTTTAACGACTTTTGCGCTTTAGGCGGCGCGAACACCAACAAAAAAGCTTCCTGCAATCTATTGGCGTAGTGCAGGAAGCCCCTCCATTCCGCGGGCTCACCACAGCCACTACAGAAAGGATCGTATGAAGTATACTCCACTCCCAAAGCTCGGAACTTTGAGCAAAAAGTCTTGCTGCGCGCTCGTAACCTGCGGCCTTGCCCTATCCCTGGCACCTGCCGCCGCGTTCGCTCATTACGAATACAGCAACGACAACATGGTCATCTTCGGTAAAGACGGCCAAACCTCCGACGGCCTGGACATCGGCTCCGTTGAAAAGGTCGATCAGAAAACGAACTCGGACGGCTCCAGCAGCGTGACCTACCGCGGCTACGCGAACTCCGATAACGGCGCGCACTTCCTGGGCTACAGCGTTTACACCAAAATCACCTACGATAAATCTGGAACCATGACCGCCATCGATATGAGCAGCGCCAACGACACCTTCGCTGGCACCTGGGGCTACATGCGCTCCGGCCATAACAAGGTCTACATCAACGGATATCTGCCAAAGGGTGTTAACTTCAACGCGGAGAAGAAGTCCGATGGCGTGTACACCGCTTCTTTGACCGGCGCCAACTCCGCTGGCTACAGCGTTAATGCGGTCACCCTTATGAGCGTGTCCGATAATGCCGTCAATCAGGATTCCGACGGGAAAGACATGAGCTACGAAGTTGCCTCCAACAGCGCTAACTGGGACGAAAAGGGCACCATCACCCTCGGCGACTACCAAGACATCAACCTGGTTCGCGTTCGTTACCAAATTGGCACTGAAAACGGGCTCTACTTCGACACCTACTTCACTATCGGCGAAGATGGCTCAGTTGACGGAAGCGACACCGCGAACAACTACATCGACAATTGCGTTGCCGACACTAGCTACGACGACGATGCGTCCTACACGGGCAACATGGCCTCCACCAACCGCGACAAATGGGCATATGCAACCGCATCCATGATTTCGCAGCGCACTTTGCAGGCCTATGCCAGCTCGCTCAACGGCGGCTCCGACGCAACATCAGACCTTGATACCGTTACCGGCGCCACCCTGGTTTCAACCCCTTACGTTGAGGCCATCATGAGCTCGGTCAACGATGGCTACGTGAAAACCATCGCCGACAACGTGAAGATCACCATCGATGGCGAAAAGAACAACACCAGCAATTCCTCCATCGACGTCTCCAGCAACCCGCTCGACAGCACGTCAGTGACCAAGAACGACGACGGTACCTATACCATCAAGCACTACTACAAGCTCCAGGATCGCAGCGGCGCCTCGGTACCCACCGATTTCAGCATCTATGCCTTGGGCGGTTCCACCACCTCCGCAGAGAATCATGACATCGTGAAGAACAAGTCTGACAAAACGGAGCTGGTTAAATACGATCCGACGTCTTTGCAGCTGAACCCGCAAACATCCACCAACAAAAAAGGCGAAACCACCACGAGCTACAGCTGGGCCGACTTTGAAACCGACTACGTTAGCTTCAAGAATCGCGATAGCGAGGGCTATTACACGATAACCACCAAAGACCCGAACATCACCCATATAAGCGTCGGCTACACCATCGGCCATACTTCGGGCTGCAAGACCATCTACGATCTTGAGCAAATGGTTAAAGCCAGCGAGGTGAACGAGGGCATCGCAAGCATGGATACCTCCGACGAGGCCGCCGTTGCCGCTCAGCGCAGCGCCTACGATGCGCTCTGCTCCGACGTTAAGGGCTTCGTTACGAATATCGACACCCTGGTAAACGCTGAGAAAGCAATTGCCAGCAAGGTTGCCTCGCTCTCCAATGCCAAGATCAGCATCAGCGGTACCTGCACCTACAATGGCAAGGCTCGACAGCCTAAGGTGAGCGTTACCCTTGACGGCAAAACGCTCAGCCAGGGCACCGATTACACGCTAAGCTACGTCAACAACACCAACACAGGCACGGCAAGCATCACCATCACCGGCATTGGCGGCTACAAGGACACTGCAAGCAGCAAATTCACCATCGCCAAGGCCAACCAGAGCCTCACCGCCAAGGCTTCCACCAAGACCGTGAAAAAGGCCAAGGTGAAGAAGAAGGTCCAAAAGGTCTCCGGTGCCATCAAGGTGACGGGCGCCCAGGGCAAGGTGACCTACGCCAAGAAGAGCGGCTCCGCCAAGCTGAGCGTCGCCTCCAACGGCAAGATCACCGTCAAGAAGAAGACCAAGAAAGGCACCTACAAGGTCAAGGTCGTGGTTAAGGCAGCCGGCAACGGCAACTACAACGCCGCCACCAAGACCGTCACCGTCAAGGTTAAAGTCAAGTAGCATCAGGCCATGCTAATGGCTCGTCCGGGGATCCCTGGGCGAGCCATTAGGTATTTGCCCAAGGACCGAAAAGCCCTAAGTCCACACGAACCGCCTCCCATTCCTCTAGCGGGGAATGGAAGGCGGTCTTATGCTTTGCGCCACTTGTGCAAACTCAGAGACAATCTAAGCGCACCAAATAAATAGCGCGGCAAACATGCACTACATCGCAGAACGTGGCGTTAGAAAACGGCTAATGCGTTCTGACTATATTTGCGCAAGCCCCCGATACGACGAAACCCCTAAGATGTGCCGCTCCTCCCCTAACTCTCAATCACCCGTCGTTCCGCAACCACAGAACGCACCACCTTTTCAATACACCCACCTTTACTGCAAAAAAGGAAGGCCCCTTTCGGGACCTTCCTTAAGTACGCGTTTGGTTGCTAAACCGATTTACTCGGCGTCTGCAGCCTTAGCCTTCTTCTGCACGGGCTCGGTGCAAAGCTCCATGATGACCATGGGAGCGTTGTCGCCCTTGCGGAAGCCAAGCTTCATGATGCGGGTGTAACCGCCCTGACGATCGGCAAACATGCCCTGCTCGACCTTCTCGAAGATCTCTCGGACGAGCTCCTTGTCGCCGAGTGCAGCGATTGCCAGACGACGAGAATGCAGGTCGCCCTTCTTTGCCCAGGTGATGATCTTGTCAACATCGGGGCGGATCTCCTTGGCGCGTGCCTCGATCGTCTTGATGCGATCGTTGGTGAACAGCGCAGCAACGAGACTCTTCTTCATAGCCTTGGTATGGCTAGCATCGGTACCGAGCTTGCGGCCCTTGACTTTATGCCTCATTTTAAATTTCTCCTATAGCTTCAAGTTGAGGTCCATGGAAATGAGCTTGTCCTTCACTTCCTCGATGGACTTCGCACCAAAGTTCCTGATGTTAAGCAGGTCGTTCTCAGAGTACTCGACGAGCTGGCGGACGGAGTGGATACCGGCGCGCTTCAAGCAGTTGTAGGAACGGACGGAAAGGTCCAGATCCTCGATCTGCTTGTCAAGCTCGGCGTTGGTTTCCTGATTCTCGGGAGCGAAAATGGAGACAACCTCTCCCTCTTCGTCCTCCTCGACTTCGCCGAGGGTCAGGAAAGCACTCATGTACTGGTCGATGATGTTGGCGGCGCTGCACACTGCCTCGGTGGGAGTGATGGAGCCGTTGGTCTCGACCTCGAGAATGAGCCTGTCGTAGTCGGTACGCTGACCGACACGGGTGTCTTCCGTGGTCATGGTGACGCGGGAGACGGGCGAGAAGTTCGAATCGACATGGATGATGCCGATGGGATCTTCCGTGCGCTTATTGCGATCTGCGGTGACGACACCGCGGCCAACGCCGATGCGAACGGTCATCTCAAGCGTGCCGCCGTCGGCAACAGTAGCGATGACGTGCTCGGGGTTGACCAGAGTGAACTCGGTAGGAACCTCCAGGTCGGCGCCAGTGACAGTGCAGGGGCCCTCGGCATGGATATGTGCCGTAGCCTCGGTGATGTCGCTGTTCAGAGCCGTGAAAACCAGGCCCTTAACGTTCAGAACGATGTCGGTGATGTCCTCGACTACACCTTCAGCGGTCGTGAACTCATGCTGAACACCTTCGATCTGGATTGCGGTTGCGCGGGCGCCATCCAAGGAACCCAGCAGCACACGGCGCAAGCTATTGCCCAGCGTGAAACCATAGCCACGCTCTAGCGGATCGACGATGAAGCGGGTAACGGTATCGTTTACTTCTTCCGTCGTTACTGTAGGCCTCATGAACTCTGTCATATGTTTGTAGCCTCCTTAAAAAACCGCGATGGCAATGATTACTTAGAGTAAAGCTCGACGATAAGCTGTTCGTTGATTTCGAAATCGATCTGATCACGCTGAGGAGCGGCGATGACGCTGCCCTGAAGCTTCTCGATGTCAACCTCGAGCCATGCAGGAACCTGGACGCCTTCGTTGGAAACGAGAGCAGACTTGATAACCAGGAGCTCCTTGGACTTGGGGCAGACGGAGACGAGGTCGCCGGTGCGGACGCGGAAGGAAGGAACGTCGGTGCGAACACCGTTGACCTGGATGTGGCCGTGGGTGACGATCTGACGAGCTTCCTTACGGGTCTTGGCAAAGCCAAGGCGGTAAACCACGTTGTCCAGGCGGGACTCGAGAATCTGCATCAGGTTCTCGCCGGTGACGCCGGGCATGGACTTAGCGCGCTTGAAGTAGCCGCGGAACTGCTTCTCCAGAACGCCGTAGATGAACTTAGCCTTCTGCTTCTCGCGCAGCTGCAGAGCGTACTCGGACTCCTTGCGGCGACGCTTGGGCTGACGAATGCTGCTGCTCTTGGACTTGCCGGTGTAACCAAGGACAGAAGGGTCCAGGTTCAACTGGCGGCAGCGCTTGAGGACGGGGGTCCTATTGATTGCCATAATGTATCGGTCCTTTCAATTTACACGCGACGGCGCTTGCACTGACGGCAGCCGTTGTGCGGGATGGGAGTGCAATCCTGGATGCTGGAAACCTCGAGGCCTGCTGCCTGGAGGGAGCGGATAGCGGTCTCGCGACCGGAACCGGGGCCCTTCACGTAAACAGCAACCTTCTTGAGGCCATGCTCCATAGCAGTCTTAGCTGCTGCCTCGGCGGCCATCTGAGCAGCGAACGGAGTGGACTTACGGGAGCCCTTGAATCCGACGGTGCCAGCGGACTGCCAGGAGATCACATTGCCCTGGGGGTCGGTGATGGACACGATGGTGTTATTGAAAGTGCTCTTGATGTGAGCTGCACCAACTGCAATGTTCTTGCGCTCGGAGCGCTTAATGCGGGTGCGAACGTTCTTCTTTGCCACTTTAAGCTACCTCTACTTCTTCTTGCCGCCGATTTGACGCTTGGGACCCTTGCGGGTACGTGCATTCGTGTGGGTGCGCTGACCGCGAACGGGCAGGCCCTTGCGATGACGCAGGCCACGGTAGCAGCCGATCTCCATGAGGCGCTTAATGTTCTGGGAAACCTCGCGGTGGAGGTCGCCCTCAGTGGTGAGGTTGTTGGTGATGTAATCACGCAACTTGCCGAGGTCGCCCTCGGACAGGTCGCGGACACGGATGTCGGGATCGACGCCGGTCTCTGCCAGGATCTTCTTGGAGGTGGTCAGACCGATGCCGTAGATGTAGGTCAAGCCGATCTCAATGCGCTTGTCGCGAGGGAGGTCGACACCAACGAGACGTGCCATAAAAGTAATTTCCCTTCTTTAGCCCTGACGCTGCTTGTGACGGGGGTTCTCGCAGATGACGAGGACCTTGCCGTGGCGTCGGATAATCTTGCACTTGTCGCACATTTTCTTGACCGAAGGACGTACCTTCATAATTCAATTTCCTTTCGGTAATGCGTGGTATATATACACGCCCAGCCGCAGGCGGTAATTTTCTTACTTACGAACAGGGCTTTCGGCTTAGCCCCGATGCCGCTTGAGCGCTTGACCTCAAGAGACACGAAAAGGCGCGCCTTGCGGCGTGCCCCCTGCCTTCACTTAAGAAGGATGCGCTACTTACTTGTAGCGATAGGTGATGCGACCGCGATCGAGGTCGTAAACGGAAAGCTCGACCTGAACCTTATCGCCGGGAAGGATCTTGATGTAGTGCATACGCATCTTGCCCGAAATGTGAGCGAGAATCTGGTGACCATTTTCCAGCTCAACCTTGAACATAGCATTGGGGAGTGCCTCGAGAACGGTGCCCTCCAACTCAATAGCGTCTTGCTTTGCCAAAACTCTTCCTTCGTTCGTCCTATAAGTGCCGCACGCGCAAATGTCCTGCTCAAACGCGTTATGAGCAGTGTCTTGCGCACGTGTATGCGGCAATTCAAGCCATAAGATAATATGTGATTCAAACCCGATTACACGATTTCTTCACAATTAATCCATTCGAAGAAGGCGGCAGCGTCGCATGAAAGCTTCGCGGCGCTGAACAAAACGTATCGCTTTCCTGCTTTCAGTTGCTTTTAAGTTAGCTTCGCTAGCCTAGCCTCGTCAAACTCTGGACGAAAGGTCTTCCATGCCCTTCTTCAAACACGGCGGCGCAGGCAGCGCATCCTCGGACGAAACCACTCGTATGAAACCCGTAGGCGGCCAGGCCTTGCAGGCTGCGCAGCAAAGCGCCTCCCCCACCGACGATACGCAGGTCCCCCTGGAGTTCATCGCAGCCCGAAAGCGCGCGCGGCGTAACAAATATATAAAGCGCGGAGCCATTGTGGGCGTGATCGTAGTGGCCCTTGCTGCCGGAAGCTTTACCTTGTCGTCCGCGAACAATCAGCCCGAAGAAGCCCCGACGACGCAGAGCTACACGCAAGCCGTCGAAAAGGGCACGCTCGCGCTCACCATCGAAGGCTCAGGCACGCTTGCCGCGGCTTCCACCACCAGCGCCACGGCCAAGGTCAGCGGCGAGGTAAAGAAGGTTTACGTTGAAGAGGGCGACAGCGTATCCAAGGGCGACACCCTATTCACGCTCACGAGCGACAGCCTCTCCGATGCCGTGACGGACGCCAAGAAGAAGAAAAGCTCCGCTTACAGCAGCTACTCCGAGGCAAAAAGCAACCTGAGCAAGGCAAAGGCAGCGCTCAAGAAGGCCAAGAAGGCCGCAGCCAAGGCGAAGAAAGCGGCCGCCAAGGCTTCCAAAGCTTCCAGCGCCTCCAGCAACAACGCCTCCGGCAGCACAGCCAGCGACTCCTCCAGCAACTCGCAACTAAGCGAGTCCACAAGCGCCGTTCAGTCTGCCGAAGAAAACGTAACCAAGGCAACCGAGAGTCTGAGCTCGGCGAAGAGCGGCTACGAAGATGCCTGCGACAGCTACACCGACGCCATCGATGCGCTTGACGACCTAACCGTAACCGCAAGCGAGGCAGGCACCGTGACGGCCGTGAACGTGGCCGCGGGCGACCAGCTAAGCACCGAGAGCAGCGATGCCGCCGTGACTATCAGCAACACCGACACGATGACCTTGGCGGTTAACGTCAGCGAATATGACATCGGCAACATCAAAAAGGGCCAAAGCGCGAAGGTGAAGGTCACCGCACTTGATAAGGAAACCTCGGCAACGGTAAGCAAGGTTAGCTCCACCGCCAACGAATCCAACGACAGCTCGACTGCCTATTACACGGTCACGCTGAAGATCAAGAAACCCTCGAGCGGGATGCTCGCGGGCATGAACGCCACGGCAACCATCACCTACAAGGAATACAAGAACGCGCTTCTTGTTCCCACGAGCGCCGTGTCCACCCAAGGCGACAGCTCCACCGTGACCGTCCAGGCCGACGACGGCAGCACCTCCCAGGTGGCCGTCACGGTGAAGGGCAGCGACGACGAAACCTCTGCAGTCGCAAGCGACGAGCTTTCCGAGGGCGACAAAATCGTCGTGAACTACCAGGTGAACACCGATAGCTCGGATTCCAGCCAAAGTGATGCCGCAAATTCCCTGATGAGCGGCATGGGCAGCTCCGATAACGGCGGACAGCAAGGAGCGCCCGGCGGCGGCAATGATGGCCAAGGCGGCGGGCAGGGAGGCTCGGGCGGTGGCCAGGGCGGCACTCCCCCGAGCGGCGGCGGCGCGCCCAGCGGGAACTAAGGCCGGCCCATGTCCTACGTACTTCAAGCGACGGACCTGCACCGCGCCTACTTCAGCAAAGATCAAACCACCTATGCCCTGCGCGGCGTTTCCCTAACCGTTGGGAAGGGCGAGTTCGTCGCCATCGTCGGCCCCAGCGGCAGCGGCAAATCGACTCTTATGAACATCCTCGGATGCTTGGACGTCCCCACCAGCGGGCATTACCTTCTTGAAGGGGTTGATACCTCAAGCTGTAGCGAAGAAGAGCTTGCCTATCTGCGCGCGAGCCGCATCGGCTTCGTTTTCCAAAGCTTCAACCTGCTTCCGCGTGCGAGCGTTTTGCGCAACGTGATGCTGCCTTTGATCTACAACAAAAGCTGCCCGGTTGCCCAGCGCGAGCAACGCGCCATCAAGGCGCTTGCCGCTGCCGAGTTTCCTCTTGAATACCTGGAGCACCGCGGCAACGAGATTTCGGGCGGCCAGATGCAGCGCGTGGCCGTGGCCCGTGCGCTGGTGAACGATCCGGCGCTCATCCTTGCCGACGAGCCTACGGGCAACCTCGACCAAAAAACGAGCGCGAAGGTGATCGACACCTTTAAAAAGCTGCGCGATAAGGGACGCACGATCGTTCTTGTCACGCACGACCCCGAGGTGGCCGCCAAGGCCGATAGGCAGATTGTCATCCGCGATGGCCTTATCGTTCCTGGCCATGCACATGAAAGTGCAGGCCAAAGATGAGATTTCCCGACCTAATGCATGAAACGCGCGCGAGCCTTCTGGCCAACAAGGGGCGCTCGGCGCTTACGATTTTAGGAATCGCCATCGGCATTACCTCTGTTGTGGTGATGGCAAGCCTTATCACCGGCTTCGAGAACTGGCTCGAGGATTCCATGGGCCTGGGAAGCGCGCGGGTTATCACGGTTACCAGTCAAGATAGCGAACATGCGCTTAGCGAAGACGACGCCGACTTCCTTGCGCAGAGCATCGACAACGTGAGCTGCGCGCTGCCGCAAGCGAGCACAAGCCAAAGCGTCGGCAGTGCGACATCGAGCTCGACGAGCTCGTCGGCCAGCTCGACCAGCACGACAAGCAGCTCCAGTACAGCGGCCGCTAGTTCCTCGGGCTCCAGCAGCTCGGACAGTTCGTCGTCCAGCAGCACCACCTTGCAGCTTACCGGCGTGAGCAGCGAGTACTTCAGCATGCAGAACATCAGCCTGATCAAAGGCAGCGCTTATCAGGACAACGAAGAAAATCAGCTGGTTATCGATGAAAACGCGGTTGAAAGCATCTACGGCGACAGCTCGTACAACCCCGTAGGGCAAACGCTCACGCTCGGCTCCGAGAGCTACACCATCGTTGGCGTGAGCGAGTCGAGCCAGCTGCTGCAAGGAATCAGCGGCCTGTGCTTTGGCTACGTGAGCTACCAAAACATGTGCTCGGTCCTCCTGGGGACAAACCAGGTTGACTCGATTTATACCCAGGCCACAGACGATGCCGACGTCAGCTACACGGCCGCGCAGGTAGAGGGAGCCTTGGTCGCGCGTCATAACATCAGCTACGACGAGGACGGCAGCCAAAGCGCCTACAGCGCAAGCACCACCGAGTCGGCGCAGGAGAGCCTTGCAAGCTTCACGACGGCCTTCGACGCGTTGGCTGCGCTGGTTGCGGGCATTGCCCTGAGCGTCGGCGGCATCGGCATCATGAACATGATGCTCACCAACGTGACGGAGCGTTATCGCGAAATCGGCCTGCGTAAGAGTCTGGGTGCGCGACCCATCGACATCAAACTGCAGTTCTTAAGCGAAAGTATCGCTTTGTGCCTTATCGGCGGATTAGTGGGCACGCTTGCCGGATGGGGCGGCGCGCAAGCCTTAGCTCAAGCAATCGTGAACGCCTAGAGCAGCTTTGAGGGCCTTACCGCGGTAACCAGCCCTGGGCTTGTGGCGCTGGTATTTGCCGTCTGCACGCTTATCGGCATCGTTTTTGGCTACTACCCTGCCGCGAAGGCTGCAAAACTCAACCCCTCCGAAACGCTGCGCTACCAGTAACCCACAAGGCCTCCTCCCGTCCTTCACATACGCTTGGTAAAATTGCCGCACCGTACAAACGAAGGACGAAAATGCAACACAAACACAGCTCGGCCTTAACTCTAAACGCAAAGCCTCTGCGCTTGCTTGCGGGCGCCGCTCTCATAAGCCTTGCCCTCGCCGCAAGCGTGGCCATCCAGCCCCTCTTTGGAGTGGAGCAAGCGCAGGCCGCCACGCCAGCAAAAACCAAGATCACCAAGCTTTATTCCAAGTCCATGTCGGGCATCACCGCCACGCTTGCCAAGGAGTCTGGAGTTTCCGGCTATCAGGTTCGCTACAGCACCTCCTCAAAAATGAAGGGCGCGAAGACCAAGAAATCCACTAGCAAGACGGTCAAGATCACCAAGCTCAAAACCGGCAAGAAGTACTACGTGCAAGCACGTACCTACAAAAAGTACGGCAAGAAAATCGTGTACAGCGCATGGAGCGCTAAGAAAAAATGCGCGGTAACCAAGATCTACGGATCCCAGCTTTCCTACCCCGCTGAAATTACGCTTGGCAGTGCCTATGATTTCTGCGGAACCGTAAAGTCCAACTACGCCATTAAGAAAATCAAGGCGGTCATCCTTAACTCCGCAGGCAAAACCGTGCAATCGGTAACGGTAAAGCCCAACAAAAAGAGCTATACCATCTACAACAGCAAAATCGATAACACGCTGACCTGCGGCAAGCTCGCAGCCGGCACCTACACCTATCGCCTGCGCGTGTACGTGCACGAAACAAGCTCGCGCCTGATCAGCCAAGCCTTCAAAGTTAAAAGCTCGGGCTCGGTGAACAGCGATACCTCGGGCGGCGACAAACTGGCGCTCAGCAACACCGCCAACGCCAAAATCATCTATCAGTACGCCATAAAGAAGGGCTGCTCCAAGGCCGTTGCAGCCGCCATCGTGGGCAATGCCCAGCAGGAATCGAGCCTCAACCCCACCTGCACCTCCAAAGACGTGCTCGATAAAAACGGCAAGGTCGACGCCGCGGCAACCAAGAAGAAAAACCGCCTTATCGGCTACGGCCTGTTCCAAATGACCGAAACCCGCTACGACGCGCTTGAGGCCTACGCCAAATCCAAGGGCAAGCCGATGAGCAACATCTACGTGCAGCTGGACTTCCTGTTCATGGAGCTTAGCGGCTACACCCTCAACGGCACCAAGCATTACAGCGAATGGTTTGGCAGCAACTACAAAATCAATGGCAGCAAAACATCCGTTGATTACTGGAAGACATGGAAGAACGTCGACATGGCCACCGAGGCTTTCTGCGAGTGCTACGAGCGCGCCGGCAAGCCTTTAATGAACAATCGCAAGGCCTATGCACGCCAAGCCTACGTACTTGCAACCAAGAACAAGTGGTAGGCCACACGAGCCCAGGCGCGCTGCGCGCAAAGTGCGCCTGCCTAATGAAAATCCCTCTTTACGATTGACCGAAGCGGCTCGCAACTTTACAATGAGCTGCACCGTGCGCTGTTAGCTTAGTTGGTAGAGCAGGGGACTTTTAATCCCAAGGTCGAGAGTTCGAGTCTCTCACAGCGCACCACGAAACTACAGGTGGCAGGTTGTTTTCGGCCTGCCACCTTTTGTTTTGTCTGGTGCGAGCTTTTGTCGACCATGGCCCGATCACGAGACCATGGCCCAACTATGGCCTGACCATAGTGAAACCATGGCACATCGCGCCACATCAAGGAGACCGTGCCACGCCGCATCGACGAACTATACGGTGAGAACAAGCAGGCCTCCCCTCGCCTAAGGAATCGGGCGGGCTCACAGAACGGCTCGCTCGCCAACAAAGCACCCCAACGAAAGGGAACGCTCATGCTCATTGGAATATGCTCTGACATCCACGGCCTGCTTAGCACCGAGGCCTACCAGGCGCTCAGCGGCTGCGATTACATCCTGTGCGCCGGTGACGTCGAGCGCCCCGTGGTACTAATGGAGCTTGAGACTATCGCCCCGGTAATTGCGGTGCGCGGCAACTGCGACGCCCTGGAGCTGGGCGGCCCCAAGCTCAATGAAAGCTTCAACCTGGGCGGCGTGCAATTCTTCATGACGCATCGCCCTGAAGATATCCACACCCCACCCGAGGGAACCCAGGTGGTCGTGCACGGGCACACCCATATTCCACGCGACGAAATGATCAACGGCATCCGCTACCTCAACCCTGGCAGCACGCGCAAGCCGCGAGGCGGCAGCAGCAAAAGCATCATCAAGCTCACCGCTGAAAACGGACAAATTACCAATCTGAAATTCGTGGAGCTTTAAGACTGCGAGCCTTCGGGCGCGGACCTACCGCGTTAATCGCTTCGTGCAAGCCCTCGAAGAGATGCCCGCGCGAAGCCAAGCGCCTACAAGCCAATGGCACGCGCTGCCCGATGGCTTGCGCAAGAGCTGCGCCTATTGCTGCGAGCTCTTCTTCCACCATTGGGTAGCCGTGCCCGAGCCCGCAAGGCTCACCGGCTCGCTGTAGGTGGAAGGCTCGGCGTTGGTCAGCGCACCGTAGAAATCCTTGATACGCGCAAAGAACTCGCGCTGCTCATAGTAGTCCATGTCGGTGTAGCTGCCCTGGTCGGAGGCGACACCACGAGCATCGATGCCGAAGGATCGGCACAAAAACATCGAGCGATACAGGTGATATTCGTTGGTCACAATGACCAAGCGCTCAGCGCCGAAGACGTTCTTCGCGCGGTACATGCTGTCGTAAGTGTTGACGCCCGCATGGTCGCAGAAAATGTCATCCTTGCTTACGCCCTGGCCAATGGCGTAATTGCACATATTCATGACTTCGTTGTAGTGGCTGTCCGAGTTGTCGCCGCTCATGATGATCTTAGGCGCCACGCCCTGCTTGTACAGTTTGATGGCCACATCAAGCCGGTCCTGCAAAAGCGGCGACGGCGTGCCGTCGGAGTGAACCGCGGCCCCCAATACCATGATGGCATCAGCGTTGAAGCTTTCGCTTTGCTCGGTCATTTGCTCTGTGGATTCAATGTCGCCCGTATTCTGCAGAAACATAACGAGGTTGGGTACGCCGAGCGCCAGCAAGGTCGCAAGAAGCAAAATAGCAAACGCACGAAGAAAGAATCGGGCGGGGCTCCGGTGCCCCGTTTTCACGACGCGACGCGTTGGCATCGGTGTTCCTCCTTTCCCATCGGGCGTTCGATCGTTCATACAGCGCGCAAGAAAAAACGAGCTTCGCCATGCAATGAAACGACCCCGGCGAACCGAGGTCGAATACCAGCTATGCAAGTGGCAATCCTGCGATGCCAACCATAGTATCGAATTGAACTTACTTGGCTACGATGTTCACCAATCGTCCAGGAATAACGATGACCTTCTTCACATCCTTGCCCTCGACGGCTGAAGCCACCGCATCCAAGGCAACGGTGCGGACGTCCTCTTCGGGAGCATCGGCGTCGACGACGATCTTAGCGCGAACCTTACCGTTGACCTGCACCGCAAGCTCAACTTCGCTTGCCTTTGCCTTAGACAGGTCGAACTCAGGCCAAGGCTGCACGTGCACGGAATCGCTGTGGCCGAGCACCGTGTTCCAAAGCTCTTCAGACCAATGCGGGCAGATGGGTGCCAGCATCTTCACGATGGCCTCGGCGATGTCGGCGGCAAAGGATGCATCACGCGCCTCGGGAGCGGTGGAGCGCAGGTAGGCGATAGCAGCGTTGGTAAGCTCCATAATGGCGGCGATGGCCGTGTTGAAGCTGTTGCGCTCGAAGTCCTCGCACACCTTGGCGGCAACGCGATGGCGCTCGCGCAAAAGCTCCTTAGCCGCCTCCTCGGCCTTGGCCTCGTTGCCAGGCTGATAGTAGCTCTGCTCGTCGGCGGCCCCGGCCAAATCGTTGACGATGCGCCATGCGCGGTTAAGGAACTTGTAAATGCCGGCCAGGCCGTCCTCGTCCCACTGCAGATCCTTTTCAGGCGGAGCCATGAACAGGATATAGGCACGACAGGCGTCGCAGCCGTACTCGGCGATCTGCGATTCGGGGCTGATGACGTTGCCCTTCGACTTGGACATAACGTCGCCGTTGGCGTCGAGCACCATGCCCTGGCAAAGCAGGTTGGTGAAAGGCTCGTCGAAATCGAGCAAACCCTGGTCACGCAGCACCTTGGTAAAGAAACGACTGTAGAGCAGGTGCAAAATGGCATGCTCGATACCGCCGATGTACTGATCGACCGGCATCCAGGCGTTCACCTTGTCTTTGGCGAAGGGAAGCTCGGTGTTGTGAGGGTCGGTATAGCGTAGGTAATACCAGCTGGAGCAGGTAAAGGTATCCATGGTGTCGGTTTCGCGACGGGCAGGCTTGCCGCACTTGGGGCAGGTGCACTTGGCGAATTCGTCATGGCTTGCCAGAGTCTCGCCCGCGGCAAGATCGATATCCTCGGGCAGGCGAATGGGCAAATCTTCCTCGGGGACGGGCACAACGCCGCAATCTTCGCAATGGATAGCAGGGATGGGGTTGCCCCAGTAGCGCTGACGGCTAATCAGCCAATCGCGCAGGCGGAACTCCACCTTGCGACGGCCCACACCCGCAGCCTCAAGATCGGCAACGATGGCTGCTTCGCCCTCGGAATGCTTGCCACCCACCAGGCCGGTGTACTTGCCCGACTGAACCAAGGTGCCCTCGGCGGCCATGGCAGTTTCCCAATCGACGCTGGTGACAACGCGATTCTGCTCGCCCTTAAGCTGATCCATCAGAGGGTCGCCGTCGGCCAAGATGATGGGGATGATGGGCAGATCGTACTTGCGTGCAAACTCGAAGTCGCGCTGGTCGCCGCAAGGAACCGCCATAACAGCACCCGTGCCGTAATCGGCGACGATGTAATCGGCCACCCAGATGGGCACCTTCTCGCCGTTGATGGGATTAACCGCGTAACGGCCGGTGAATACGCCGTGCTTCTCGTGATCGCCCTGGGCGCGCTCAACAGCGCTGACTTTCTTGGCGGCCTCGACCAGCTCCTTAACAGGAGCTTCGTACTCGGTGCCCGCAACCAAGGCGTCTAGGCCCTTGTACTCGGGAGCCAAAACGAAGAAGGAGCAGCCGAACAGGGTGTCGGCGCGCGTGGTGAAGACGGTGATGATATCGTCGGCGGTGGGGTTAGCGGGAGCATTGCCCTCGGCGTCGCACAGAACGAAGTCGACCTCGGCGCCCTCGGAGCGGCCGATCCAGTTGGCCTGCTGCTGCTTCACGCGATCGGGCCAGCCCTTAAGCTGGTCAAGATCGTCCAGGAGCTCCTGCGCATAATCGGTGATCTTGAAGTACCACTGGGTGAGGTCGCGCTTTTCCACCTCGGAATCGCAACGCCAGCAGCGGCCTTCGGTCACCTGCTCATTAGCAAGAACGGTAGCGCACTTGGGGCACCAGTTAACAGGGCTGTTGCGACGCTCGACCAGGCCCTTCTTCCAGAACTGAAGGAAGATCCACTGGCCCCAGCGGTAGTACTCGGGGTCGCAAGCAACAACCGTGCGATCCCAGTCGTAGGAAAAGCCCATGCGCTTAAAGCTGGCCTTTTGAGTTTCGATGTTGGAATAGGTCCATTTAGCGGGATGGCTGTTGCGCTTGATGGCAGCGTTCTCGGCGGGCAGGCCGAAAGCGTCCCAACCCATGGGATGAAGCACGTCGTAGCCGCGCATCTTGTAGTAGCGAGCGGTCACGTCGCCGATCGAGTAGTTGCGCACGTGGCCCATGTGGATGTCGCCGGAAGGATACGGGAACATCTCCAGGATGTACTTCTTGGGCTTATCGGAGTTTTCCTCAACATGGTAGACGTTGGCGTCTTCCCATGCCTTCTGCAAACGCGGTTCAATCTCGTGCGGATTGTATTCCTTCATACTCTTCCTTCGCTTTTTTCAAGCATCGCCGGTTACAAGCGAACGCTTATCAAACGGTCGCAAACGTAAATGGAAAAGGCAGGCTGCGAAGTCGCAACCTGCCTGGTAAAGCTTATTTGTGGGAAGCTTTTTCTCGCAGGACGACGTCGTGCGCGCCACCCTCGACAATCGAGGTGGAGCTGATGACGGTGAGCTTGGCCTTGTCCTGCAGCTCGGGGATGGTGAGCGCACCGCAGTTGCACATGGTCGACTTGACTTTGGCAAGCGTGATGGCCACGTTGTCATGCAGCGAGCCTGCATAGGGGACGTAAGAATCGACGCCTTCCTCGAAGGTCATACCCTTCTTCTTGCCGCCCAGGTCGTAGCGCTGCCAGTTGCGAGCGCGGCTGGAACCCTCGCCCCAGTACTCCTTCATGTGCTGGCCATTAACGACAACCTTGTTGTTGGGGGCCTCATCGAAGCGAGCGAAGTAACGGCCGAGCATGATGAAGTCGGCGCCCATGGCCAAAGCCAAGGTGACGTGATGATCGTAAACCGTGCCGCCGTCGGAGCAAACGGGCACGTAGATGCCGGTTTCGGCGAAGTACTCGTCGCGGGCGCGAGCAACGTCGATAAGAGCGGTTGCCTGGCCACGGCCGATACCCTTCTGCTCACGGGTGATGCAGATAGAACCGCCGCCGATGCCGACCTTCACGAAGTCAGCGCCGGCCTCGGCCAGGAAGCGGAAGCCCTCGGCGTCGACAACGTTGCCGGCACCAACCTTCACGGAATCGCCGTAGTGGGCGCGAATCCACTCGATGGTGCGCGACTGCCACTCGGAATAACCCTCGGAGGAGTCGATGGTCAGAACGTCAACGCCAGCATCAACCAAAGCAGGGACGCGCTCGGCGTAGTCGCGAGTGTTGATGCCCGCGCCAACCATGTAGCGCTTATGGGAATCCAAGAGCTCGTTGGGGTTGGACTTGTGAGATTCGTAGTCCTTACGGAAAACCATGTACATAAGGTTGCCCTCGGCATCGACGATGGGCAGGCTGTTGAGCTTCTTGTCCCAGATGATGTCGTTGGCTTCTTTAAGGGTGGTCTCGGGGCCGCCGACGATCAGGTTCTCACGAGGGGTCATGAATTCGGAGACAGGAGTTTCAGGGTCCATGCGGGACACGCGGTAATCGCGGCCGGTGACGATGCCCAGGAGCTTGCCGTTGGAACGGCCGTTCTCGGTGACGGGCATGGTGGTGTGGCCGGAAGCCTCTTTAAGAGCGAGGACGTCGGCCAGGGTTGCCGCGGGGGTAAGGTTGGAGTCGGACACGACGAAGCCGGCCTTGTGATCCTTGACGCGGCGGATCATCGCGGCCTGATCTTCGATGGTCTGAGAACCGAAGATAAAGGAAAGGCCGCCCTCCTGAGCCAGAGCGATGGCCATGCCATCGTCGGAGACAGCCTGCATAACCGCGGAAACCATGGGGATGGACAGGCTCAAAGCGGGCTCCTCGCCACGCTTGTATTTGACCAAAGGAGTCTTCAGGCTGACCTTTTCGGGGATGCACTCGGAAGAGGAATACCCGGGAACAAGCAGATACTCGTTAAAGGTACGAGAAGGTTCTTCGAAAATGTAGGCCATTGATGCAACTCCTTTTTCATGACGTCCGATTGTTCAACCCCTCGACTCTTCTGAATGAAGAGCGATATTCCCGCTATTGTACTCCGCCGCGCTCGTTTCCTTAAGCACAACCAAGGCAAGCTCCTTTGTTTTTCACTGTTTTTCGACGCGCTGCGCTTTAACCAGGCCTTGTCGCAAAAGCGCGCGGCGAGCAGGGTGCCGTTCGGACCCACTCGCCGCGCTTTTCGTTAACGGTGCGTGCGGTGTTGCGTCAGGCGCTCCCGCCACCTTCTATCGCAGGCAACGCCCGCGCTTTGTCCTTACTTAGGCGATACCCAAGAAAGCGATGTAGCCGCGATAGGCCTCGTACACGTCGACCTTGCTGGTTACCTCCCAAGGCGCATGCATCGAAAGAACCGCAACGCCGGAGTCGATGACGTTCATACCGTACTTCGCGGGGATGTAGGCGATGGTGCCGCCGCCGCCCGCATTCACGCGACCGAGCTCAGCGGTCTGGAAGCACACGCCGGCATCGTCCATGCAGGCACGAACCTTGGCAACATACTCCGCATTCGCGTCGTTGGAGCCAGACTTGCCGCGCGCGCCCGTGAACTTGTTGAACACCAGACCATGGCCGGCGAAGGCACTGTTCTTCGCCTCGAACACGCTGGCGTAGGCCGGGTCAAAGGCAGCCGAGACGTCGCTCGAGAGCATGTTGGAATTGGCCAGGCAGCGACGCAGGGGTAAGGCGCCCGATTCGCCCGCGAGCTCCATGACCTCGGCAATCGTGTTCTCGAAGAAGGCGCTGGTCATACCCGTTGCGCCCACCGAACCGATTTCCTCTTTGTCCACAAGGATGCACACCGCGGTGCGCTCGGGGTCGTTCACGGCCAACTGGGCGAGCAGACTGGTGTAGGCGCACACGCGATCGTCCTGGCCATAGCCCAAAACCATGCTGCGGTCGAAGCCCAGCTCACGGGCGGGGCCGGCGGGGACGATCTCGAGTTCAGCGGACAGGAAGTCCTCTTCCTCGATGTCATACTTCCGGGAAAGAACACTTAGCAGCTGGGCCTTCACCGCTTCCTTGGTGGCCATGTCCTCGATCTTCTCGGCATAGGTTTTCTCGTCCTCGGGCTTGTCGGCGTTGGTAGCGTTGGCAGAGGAGCTGTCCGCACTAGCGTCCTCGTCCTTCTTGATGACAAGCGGGCGGCTACCCACCAAAAGGTCAAGCGCCTCGCCCTCGACGACGTTGTTGCCCTTCTTGGCCATCTGCTCGCCGCCCAGGTGAGGAAGCAAGTCGGTCACGCAGAAAACGGGGTCGCCCGCATCCTCGCCAACGTTGACGTCGACAACCGAGCCGTCCTTCTTCGCAATCACGCCATGCAGGGCCAGGGGCGTAGTGACCCACTGATACGACTTGATGCCGCCATAGTAGTGCGTGTCCAAGAAGGCCAGCTCATTAGCCTCGTATACCGGGTTCTGCTTGACGTCCAAGCGCGGGCTATCGATGTGGGCGCCCAAGATGTTCAGGCCTTGTTCCAAAGGCTTGGTGCCCAGCTGGAGCAAGATAACCGACTTGCCGTAGATGTCGGCCCATACCTTATCGCCAGCCTTCAACTTGGTGCCTGCCGCAACAAGCTCGGACAAAGGCTTGTAGCCCGCCTCTTGTGCCAGCTGGATGCACTTGGCCGCAGCGCGACGCTCGGTTTTGCATTCACTCAAAAAGTCGATGTAGCCGGCGTTCACGGTTTCAAGCTCGGCCAGCTGTTCTTCATTCAGTTTCTTCCACGCGTTGGGACGCTCCATATCGTTTCCTTCCTGATGGTTGGTTCCTGATGGTTGGTTTTGCCGAAAATTGGTATCTGGCGGTTTGCCTTTGCTCAAATATCCGCCTGGAATGTTTCCTTTAGTCGAACTACTTTGCGTTTGCTCGCAAAATCCGGGGACAAGGCTGCCCCGCTTCGCGGCTGCGCGTTTGCCAGCCCGCAACTGCTCTCTCGTTGGCCCGCGAGCTTCCGCGCTTACTTGTAGTCCTCGCCCAGAACTTGGGCCTTGAAGCCCTCGAGCGCCGACTCGCCAAGCATGCGTACGCGCGTGAGCTGCATCGGATCGTCACCCTTCTTAACGCGACCGTTGTGGATGGTGAAAGCGCACAGGTAGCCCGCCTTTTTCAGGGCCGAAGGAGCCACGTCCGACACGTCGCCGTAGGGGTAGGCGAAGGCCTCGTTGGTGCCCAAAAGCTCGGTGGCCTTCTTTTCCTCTTTGATCAGCTGCGACTCGCTTTTGTCGTAAATCGCGCCGCCACGCCCGATGTTGGTGTGTCCGTCCTGGTGGCACGCGTAAGAATGCGATTGGAAGCTCACGTACTCGCTCGCGTAATCAGAGATTTTCTGCGCGGCCTTCTTTTGGTTGCAGATGATGAAGGAGGTGGCGGGCACCTGGTACTTCTCGAGCAGCGGGATGCCGTACTTCAAAAAGCCTTCTTGGCCGTCGTCGAAAGTGAGGATGACCGACTTGCGCGGCAGGGAATGCTTGCCGTCGATATAGGCGGCGAGCTCCTGGTACGAAGGATAGTAGTGCTTGTTTTTGGTGAGCCATTTCAGCTGGGCCTCGAGCTTGGTGTCCAGCAGGTAGTTGGCGTCCTTCTTTTTGGGCGGGTCGTCTTTGGTGTAGACGTAGTGGTACATCAGCACGGGGATGCCGTCTTTGTTTTTATCCATGTTGTCGATCACATGCACGGTGCGCTCTTTGCTGGCTGTGGCGCCCTGCGAGTCCGTCACCGAGTACGTGACCTTGTAGTCCCCCACCGTCGAGGCGTCCACCGAACCCTCGGTTTTCACCTGGCTGGTAATGTTGCCGTCGGTTTTGTCGAAGGCATGGCAGCCGGATTCGATGTATTCCTCGCCCTTCGCCACATAGGTGTCGGCGCTGCCGCCCAGGGTAAGGATGATCTGGCCTTTGTCGGCGTTGTCCGTCGAGCTTGTGCCGTTGGTGTTTGCGGAAGAAGAAGCGGCCTGGTTCGTTTGCGTAGTGTCGCTAACCGTAAGCGGCCCGCTGCTTGAAGAAGGGGTGCCGCCACCTGTGAGCTGTGTGATGCCGAAGGCGCCGACGCCCGCAATCAACAGAACGCCGAGCGCAAGGCCAACGAGAGGGAGCCTGCTTTTCTTGGGGGCTCGCCTAACAACAACCTGGCCGTTTGCCGTGCGGCCGGCTGCCCCGCGGCCGTTAGCGGTTCGGGCGCCTGCCCCACGGCTGCTGGCTGTTCGGCCACTTATCCCACGGCCACTGGCGGTGTGCCCGTGCTGCGATGCGTAAGCTCGCCCGCCCTGCGAGCGCGAGTAAGCTTGAGCGTCCTGGGTTTCCTGCCCAGGTTGGGCGTCCCCGAAGCGCATTTGGGCATAGGCCGACCTTCGCGGGCGCCCCTGAGTCGAATGTCCTTGCGTTGAGCTGTGATAATCGCGATCGGACATGCTAGCCCTCCAGCATTTTCAGGGCGGCGCTGTAACCACCGCTGCCGTAATTCAGGGCCTTGGAAACACGCGCGATCGTGGTGGCGCTTGCCCCGGTAACGCGCTCGATGGAGCTGTACGATTTCCCCTGGTCAAGAAGACGCGCCACGGTAAGACGCTGCGAAGCATCCTTAATTTCGCGCACGGTAAGAAGGTCTTCCAGCAGCATGTACACGTTGTCCGGGTCGGTAGTGCCGGCTAAAACGGCCAACAAATCGTTGACTTCCTGCGTACGGATTTCCGCCATGCATGCCCCCTCATACGAGTTAGAAAAGAGTTTTAAAGAGTTTACTCCATCGCTCTAAAGCGAAACAGCACAGCCGCCCTTCTTCCCCAAATTTCCAATTAAATTATCAGCAGTTTTTTATTAGACTTACAATAAAACAAACGGCAGAGGCCAACATGGAGGAGGGCGAGCATGGCTCAAAATTACAAAACCCTACGCGCGCTGTTCCATGCCTCCGAGAGCGACGCCGCCTGCGTCTACCAAGAACGCTTCCATAGCAAGGAAGCCCATCATTTTGATTTCGAGGTTTCCGAGCATCCGGCGTTTTTCCTAATGGATTCTGCGATTTACGAGCTCATCGTCCGGTCTCTTGAGCTCGACCGCGACATCAGAAACCTTGCAGCTCAGATCCCCAATTCCGCGCTGCAGCAATATATGGACTCCTGCCTTATCGACGAGGTCCTCCTTACCAACAAGATCGAGGGCGTCAGCTCAACAAGAAAAGAAATCAGCACGATTCTTGAGCACCTTAACAGCCCAGGGAAGGCGGGACGCCTCTACGGCCTAACGCGGAAATATCGCGCGCTCAGCCAGGAAAAGCGCCCGCCGCTAAACTCGCCGGCGGACATCCGCGCGCTCTACGACGAGCTCGTCCTGCCCGAGGTGCGCGAAGAGAATCCCGCGAACGTGCCCGACGGCAAACTCTTCCGCAAAGGGTCGGTAAGCGTCATTTCGGCTGTTCAAAAGGAGGTCCATCGCGGCGCACAAACGGAAGAGGAAATCACACAGCTCCTTAAGCAAGCGCTCAGGCTGCTTACTAGCGAGGAACTACATCCCCTGCCAAGGACTGCACTCTTCCACTTTATGTTCGGCTACATCCATCCTTTTTACGATGGCAACGGGCGCGTTAATCGCTTCATCAGCAGCTCTGCGCTAGCAAGCTACTACCATCCCGTCGTCAGCTTCAAGCTGTCTTTAAAGATCCATGAAAAGTTGAGCGCCTACTACAAGGCCTTCACCACCTGCGAGCATCTGCTCAACAAAGGAGACCTAACCCCCTTCGTTATCGCCTTTGCGCAGATTTTCGTGTCCGCGCAAGAAGAGGCCTTGGCTCAGCTTGAAGAAAAATCGGGGAATTACAGGGTGGCACAGAGCAAGCTCCGCAGCTCATTGCCCGCAGCGCAATTGGAAGAGCTCGATGATTTTTCCTGTGCACTGGCACAAGCAAGCATCTTTGCCGAAAACGGCATCACGACTAACGAGCTTTGCGATGCCTGCAGCATCACTGCCCCTACCGCAGTGAAACGCCGCAAAAAGCTCAAGGATGCCGGCCTGCTTGCCAGCAAAAAGCAAGGTCACTACACCTATTACTCACTCGACCTTGATGCTTTGTTCGCCTAGATGCACGTCTGCGAGAGCGCGCGGACACGGCCGGGCTTAAGCCCGCGAGCATAAACGGCGTACAAGACCACCCAGCCGATCAGGCAGAACGGGCTTGCCTCGAACCCGCGACGGCTGGCAAAAGTCCACAGCGCCCCATGCCAAGCGCCAGGCACGCGCTATTTAACCAGATCGGTGTCCTGCTTGGAAAGCTCGAGCTCCTCGGTGGTGCGAACCGCGCGCATAAGAATCTGCATGCGCTCCTCCACGTCCTCGATCATATCGGCGCAATTCTTCAACTCGCTGGCCATGTCAATCGCGGTCACCTCGGCGGCGCCCTTGTAGCGAAGGGCGTGCTCCAGGCTTGCCCAAAAGTCCATAGCGATGGTGCGGAACTGAATCTCAACCGGGACCATATGTTTGCCGTCGGTCAGGTATACCGGAACCCTCAGCACCACGTGCAAACTGCGGTAGCCATTCTCCTTAGGATGCGCGATATAGTCCTTGACCTTGAGAATCTGCAGGTCGTCCTGTGAAAACAAAAGTTTAACCAGCGAATACACGTCGTCGACGTAATTTGCGACAACGCGAATGCCCGCGATGTCGAGCACGTTTTCCTTCAAGGAATCGATGGTCAGCGGATAGCCGCGGCGCTGCATTTTCTCCATGATGCTGCGAGGCGACTTGATGCGCTTTTCCACATGGTTGATGGGGTTGTGTTTGAAGCGCATCTCAAGGTCGTTGTCCAAAGTTTTCAGGCGCGTGTGCATCTGATACATGCCTGCTTCGTAGCGGCGGATTAAAGGATGAACCTTGTGCTCAAAGGCACTCAGGCGCTCGGCCGGGCTCATAGTTTCCAGGCTGACGAATTCCAAGGATCCTTCAATGGTGAAGCCGGGTGCGTCCGGTTTGCGCTGCAACGACAAATTGGGGCTGGCACCAGACGGGCCCTCCGAAGATTCAGTAGTTCCCTGCTGCAAGGTATCGGTTAGCTCGTTTGCCTCAAGCGATTCGGCAAGCGCAATCGCGCTCGTCAGCTCGGGGGCATCAGCCTGATTTGGTTTTACGGTCGCCTCAAGCGCGATTGATTTCTTAGGCTCGCCAGCTAAATTGAGCGCATCGATAAGAGCTTGGCTGCCGTGCAGATCAAGCGCCTCGGCTTGATCGGATTTAGTGGTAGTCGTATTCATAATGAACTAATTCAACCATAGCTTTCCGCGGGCAAGCCGCATACGCGCTCTGGCTTGCCAAAAATTCCACACCCCAAAACCCCACGCCAAAAGGCCGGGCAAACGATCCCTTAAAAGAAAGGACCCCGAAGGGTCCTTTCTTGAATTCGCAAATGCGAGATTTGGTCGGGCAAATGCTCGGCCTAAGCGCAAGCTCTAAAGCTTACTCCCAGGTGCAAGCTGCCTCGCCGGCCTCCTGGCGCTGAGACTTGAAGATGCGATCCTCAATCTCGGGGCCATGGTAAACGCCAACGCCGCCGTCTGCCTCGATGGCATCGATCTCTTCCTGAGTGTAGCCATACTTCTTCATGACTTCAGAGGTGTGATAACCAACGGGCTTGGCCAGGATCACAGGAGGATCACCAGCGGACTCGAAGCGCAAAGGAGTCATAGGCAGCGCATGCTTGCCGAACTCGTCGTACTCGACGTAGCGCAGGGAGTCGTTGACGTAAGCTTCCTCGTCCTGAAGGATGTCGGTGAAGCGGAAGAGCTTCTGAGCGGGAACCTGGTTCTCGCGGAAGATCTCCATCCACTCGGCGAAGGGCTTCTGAGCGAAGGCCTCCTCGAGCCAGCCGATGACCTCGGGCTGCTTGCCGGATGCCTTAAGGGCAGGCAGGTTGCAGGTGTCGGGGTTGCTCTTCTGATCCTCGCGGCCGAAGAGACCCATCATCATCTCGTAGTACAAGTCGTACTGAGGCATGCAGATGTAGATCCACTTGTCGTCAGCGGTCTTGTAGGTGTTGTTGAAGGGGTTGGAAACGTGCTTGCGGGACTTGGGGTAGTCGGCGCCGAACTGCTGAGCGCAGATACCGATGTCGGAAGCGAAGATAGCTGCAGCGTAGAGGTTGGTAACAACCTTGTCGCCCACACCGGTGCGGGTGCGATTGAACAGAGCAGCGCAGATGCCGCCGGCGAGCATGCAAGCAGCGTTGTTGTCGCCGAATGCCTGAGGAGCGATGGCAGGAGACTGGCCAGCCTCACGGAAGACGTTTGCGACGCCGCCGCGAGCAGCCCAGCAAACTGCGTCGTATCCGGGAGAGTCCTTCTCGGGACCGAACTCGCCGTAACCACGCATCTGAGCCCAGATCAGGTGGGGGAACTCAGCGTGCAGGGTTTCCCAGTCGAGGCCGAGCTTCTTCAGAGCCTTGTCGCGCAGGTTGACGACGAAAACGTCGGCGTCTGCGAGCAGCTTCTTCATGAACTTCATGCCCTCAGGGTTCTTGAGGTTGATGGAGACCAGGTCCTTGTTGGTGTTGTTGAGGTCGAACGTGGGGTCTTCCATGTCGTTCTTCTCGCAACCGAAGCCAGGGCCCTGGGTACGCTGAGCGTCGCCGTGCAGGGGCTCGGTCTTGATGACGGTAGCGCCCATCTCGGAGAGGTTGCGGACTGCCGCAGGAGCAGCAACCCACTCGCACAGCTCGACGATCTTAACGCCGGCGAGAGGACCAAAGCCGTTAAGCTTGTCCGTAGTGGTCATACGGATTTCTCCCTTCCTTTTTGCTTATCCTTCTGGGGTTCGATGCGATTCAAGCGGACTGAGCAAAAGCGAGCGCCTGATTGCACTTTTGAACCTTGTTTATATAAGTATCTACCATTCGCCTGTACGCAATGACGGTCAAACATCCCTATGTGTCCGAAAAAAACACCCGAGCGGCAGGTTTTGGAAAAATTTTTCTAACGAATGGACGCGGGCCAGGAAAAGCCTTTTACCCGAATCGTCGATTTCGTCCCATTAGCAAGGGAACCACAAGGCGAAAGCAAGAGAAAGCTTGGCGCTCTTAGGGGTATCATGGGCGCACCGCAAACGCCGCACGCAGGCCGGTCGGCGCAAGGCTTCCGCAGGTCTCGCTGGCGCGAGCGCTTTCGTGGGCTTCGCAACCGCAGGAAGCATTGCGTTGGTCTCGGGTAGACCGCCCTGCTGGCCGCCGGCTGAACGACCCGCGGTCCGCCGATAGCACGACCCGTTATCCGCCAACAGCACCCCAGCCGCAGAAAGAAGGAACATGAACAAGCTTGGCACAGAGGCCACAGCCACCCTGCAAATCCTTCTGGCCGGATGCCTTTGGGGTCTTGTTGGGCCTTTGGTCAAGCTGATGGAATGGGCTGGGTCGGACGCCGCATCGACAAGCTTCATCCGAATGGCGATGGCCTTCGCGATCATGGGCGTTATCACTTTGGCGAAGTTCGGGCCTTCCTCGTTTAAGCTCAGCCGGCGAGAGCTCATAGCCGTTATCGTTCTTGGTGTCTTTTGCAACGGCGTATACAACCTGGTGTACAGCCTAGCTATCCAATACGCCGGCATCACGGTGAGCGCCGTACTCTTAAACAGCGCGCCCGTGTTCACAATTATCGCCTCGGTGATTATCTTCCGCGAAGGAATCGGACCGCGCAAAGTGCTTGCGCTCCTTGTGAACATTGCGGGGTGCTGCCTGGCCGCTACCCACGGGCAGCTTGACCTAGCTTCGCTTTCAGTGCTGGGCATCCTGTGCGGAACTGCATCGGCCTTCACCTACGGCATGGCGGCTATCGTCACACGGCTATCGGGTCCCGGCACCAACGCCTACGTTATGAGTACCTACAGCTACCTGTTCGCAGCCATCACGGTTGCCGTGGCTTTTCGGCCCTGGGAAAGCGCTGCGCTCTTCAAGCCCGAAGTGCTGGGGTTTGGCTTCTTGCTTGCGCTTATCCCCACGTCAATCGCCTATTTGGTCTACTACAAGGGCGTGCTGAAAATGCGCGAAACCAGCAAGGTGCCCGTTTTCGCGTCAGTCGAGATGATCGCCACCGCCTTGCTGAGCACGGCCTTCTTCGGCGAAGCTTTAAACGCCCCGACTTTGCTGGGCATCGCTTTGGTTATATTTTCGATTGGGCTAATGAGCCTCAAACGCAAATCTAATTGATGCAGACGCCGGAAGGCCCAGATAAAAAGAAGCTCGGCAGCAGCAACTACCGAGCCCAAAGTATCTAGCGCCGCCCGCCAAGAGTTACAACCTCGGGCTTCGCTGACACTTGGAATTTTAGCAGATAGCCCGCTATTTATTAGAACAGATACGCCCTCTTCGATTTCTCCATTATTTACATAGAGAGCATTGGACAATATCTACCAGACATAAAAATAGCCCGCGAGGTTAACCCCCGCAGGCTGTTTTCGTTGCAAAACCAACACGCTATCGCGCAGGTAGATTTAGGCCTTGTTGCGCGTAACGGCCTCGACAATGAAGCCCAGCTTGTCCAGAGAATCGTAGTAGGTGAAGCGGTTCTCAGGGTTGAACAAGGAGTGGCCTTCCATCCAAATGCCGATACCCTTGTCGGCCATCATCTTGTTGGCGGCGTCGTGGTTGTCCACGTCGAAACGCACATGATGCAGGCCATACATACCCATGTCGCGATAGTCGGACCAAACGGTATGAACGTCGCCGATGGGCTCCAGGAACTCAAGCTGGATATTCCAGAAATCATAGAAGGCGCTCAGCACAGGTGCGTCGACGTAAGAACCGTCGCGGTACAGGCAATGAGTGTACAAGGACTCTCCGCCGGAGTCGGGCTCCAGGCCAAATACCTCGAGCATGGCCTTCTTGGTCTGCTCAAGATCCTTGACAACAATGCCCACCTGGACAATCTCTTTGAACTCGTCGGTCAGAGTCATATCTTGCACCTTCATGATGCGCCCCTTTCGGTTGATTAGCCCTTAGTTTATGAAGTTGGGCATCGAGCGTTTGGACCGCCGATAACCCCTGGTGCCCGCCCGAACAACGCCTTCTCAAACGATTGGCCGGTTGTCGGCCTTGGCGCGGCTCGAAGACGAGCACCAATTCCCTCTGAAAACATTATCGAGCTGCGGCGATGAATAATCCAATTTGCGCTTTCTAGCCTACGCGCTTACTTTGCGCAAATTTACCCAGCGCCCCATTTCCATAGATTTCCTTAAAGAATTCTTGTTTGGTTATCGCCGATTGGCCGAAGATCACTCAGGAAAACCCACTCCCAGCAGCCATTTCCAGGCCGGCACCACATGAATCAAACCCGAAGAAACCTTAACCTCTTCTTCTTCATCCAAGGTAACTACCCATGATTCGCCTTTCCCGAACTGAGACATGGCCAATTCGAGCGCGCGAAATTCCCGATCACGCGTTTTTTCGTCTTCGAGCGAGACGCTTACCTGCACAAGCTCGGAGGCCTGCATCAACAGGGCATCGCCAACGATGAAGTCGACCTCAAGCTGGCGCGACCCGTCAGGAGCCAAGAGGCGCGATACCGTGCCACGACGAACGCTTGGTTTGCTGGAACGAAGGAAATCAAAAACCGCTGTCTCGAGACGCTGACCAAGGTCGGCCGTCGATGCGGGCGAGAACGCCGCAAACAAACCCGGATCGACCGCGTACACCTTTGCCGAAGCACGCGCGTTATCCGCCAAAGATCGCGAGAACTCCGAAACCGAAAACAGCAGATAGGCGTCCTCGTAATAAGCCAGAAGATTGCCCAGGGTCTCGCGAGAAACCGAAACCTGGCGGCTCTTGAACTCCCCATAGACCTTGCTCACCGAAAGCCCACGCGCCGACGAAGCAAGGCAACGGGTCAAAAACAACGAGGCCACGCGAGGGTTGCGCAAACCGTAGCGCTCTACAACGTCCATAGCCACCGTTCGCGATGCATATTCCTGCAAAAGAAGCATCGCATCCGACGACGACAAACCCAAAGGAGCAATAAAGCCGCCACGAACCAAATATTCTGACAACAAATTTCGGAGCATTGAGCGATCGGCGGAGGAAAAACCCGCCTTGTCCGCAAATTCTGTTCCACTTTGAAATCTTACGAACTCCGAAAAACTCATGGGGAAAAGCTCGCGCGAGATAGAGCGGCCACGGAATGCAGACGAAAGCTCAGCCGAAAGCATTTTCGAGGATGATCCTGTAACGTAAATCGTGGCTTTGAGCGAGTCGACCATGCGCCTCAATGCAGTGCCCCAATCGGGCACCTCTTGTACTTCGTCGAAGAAAAGGAAGGCTCCTTCGCTTCGGGCTTCAGGATGCATGGCGAAAAAGGTTTCGGCCACCTCTTCAAGCAAGGTCGTCGAATAGGGCTTCAGCCGCTCGTCCTCGAAATTGAAGTAAAGCATGCGGCTGAAGGAATGGCCTTCCGCTAGCAATCTACGCATTTCCTGGTACAAACGATAGGTTTTACCGCAGCGGCGCATGCCAACAACAACGTTAACCAGGTTGCCACGGCTCGGTTCTTGGATAGCTCCAAGATCAAGGTCGCGGCTGAAGACCTGGGGCAGACCCTGCTGCTCAAAATCTCTTATTTTTTCTTCGATTAGCGCTCTGATTGCCATTTAGAACCACCAATTTTGCAAATCTTGTCTTCCTGGAAGACAAGATTATATCGAATCTTGTCTTCCAGGAAGACAAGATTGGCAAAAACGACTTCAGAGCTGTGAGCCGTCCAGGCCAACCAAGAAGGCAACCCGGACCAATTAGGAAGATTGCTTTGTTTTATCAGGCATTTGCGCGAAGCCTTTTCAGGGCGCTCCGCTTTCTTGGTTTGGGTTTGCGAAACACGAAGGGCCCGCAAGCGATTTTGCTTGCGGGCCCTCTGCGAGCGTTAAATACGCTTTTCGAACACCTAGTTGTAGAAGTTCTCCTCGATGAACTTGGTGTCCATCTTGGCGCCGTTCCAGAACTCCTCGCCCAGGGCCGCCTGCTGAAGCAGCATGCCCAGGCCGCCGCAGGCGGTGAGGCCCTTTGCCTTGGCCATCTTGATGAGCTTGGTCTCGCGGGGGTTGTACACGGTGTCGCCCACGGCCAGGCCCTCGTGCAGCATGTCCTCGGTGGCGACGCAGCCGTCGGTGTTGGGGGCCATGCCGACGGGCGTTGCGTTGATGAAGATGGTGGACGCCAGGGCGCATGCCTTCATGTCGTCCTTGTCGGCCAGGTCGTGCAGCTCGATGGGGGTGCCCGTCTTCTCGGCGACCTTGGCCACGCGGTCGAGCGTTGCGTCCCAGAACTGGTCCTTGGCGTTGAACACGTCGATCTTGGCAACCTTATCCAGGGCGAGCTGGGTCATGATCGCGGAGCCGGCGCCGCCGCAGCCGATAAGGGTGACGTGCGCGCCCTTGATGGTCACGCCGTTAAGCTCGAGGTTCTTAACGAAGCCCGCACCGTCGGTGTTGTGGCCGATCGCCTTGCCGTCGCGGATGGCAACGGTGTTGACGGCGCCCATAAGCTCGGCGGCGGGAGTCAGCTCGTCGAGGTACTGACCAACGAAGGTCTTGCAGGGCATGGTCACGTTTGCGCCAACGAAGCCCATAACCTTCATGCCGTCGACGGCGGTCTTCAAGCCCTCAGGCTCAACGTCGAAGGAAAGATAAACGATGTCTTCGCCCAGATGAGCGTAGGATGCGGTGTGCATTGCAGGGGACATCGAATGATCGACGGGATGTCCAAGAAGGCCGATGAGCTTAGTGTGGCCGGTGATGTTTGGCTGTTCCATTTTTATTCCCTCCATGTAAAGAAGATGAGATGCCCTCGCATCTCGAATTTCCTTTTCGATGGTTCAAGAATAGCCAAGAATCAATGGCGTATGTTTGCGGAAACCTTGTTTGAACGCGTTCGTTATTGTCATTCTTAAAGGAGCGTTGCTGGTTGCAAGTCTCAAAATCTCCGGCTAGGAAGGCCTGGAGCTCCTGGCCTGCACCGATGTTGCGGCCAGCGCCGCGGCCGATTCCGTGGCCGGCGCCGTGGCTAAAACAACAGCCAACCCCAAGAACGCCACAAGGCCGCAGACGGCACCGCAACCGAGACCGTTGCCAACGCTGCAGACGGCACCACGACCGATGCCCTAAACAAGATCACGGCTAGCGCGAAAGCTAGCTCCGTAGCCGGCCCAATTATTCAACGCGCCCTTAAGGCTATTTCCCCGCAGGCTCTTCATCCTCGTTGTAAGCTGGGGAAACATTGATGAACTCGTAGTTTTTGGCCATATCCAAGAAGGCCTCCACCGCCAAGGCCTTACGGCCGCGCTTGCGATAGCTCATATAGAACTGGTGGAAATCCTTCGGGGCGTCCACAAGCTCAACGGTGTGAACGTTGGGGAAAGTGCTTACCAGCCAGGAATGGCACGCCAGTGCGATAACGCCGGGGTCGGCCACAACAAGCGAGCACAGAGTGATTTCGTCGGAGTAGTTGCAGCGGACGTTCAGGCGCGGATGGCTTTCTAACAATTGAGAAAGCTCGGTTTCAAAGGGCCCGCCCTTAAGAGTGTAGGAAATTAGTTGTTGGCGCAGGCCCGCCAGCTCATCGAGGGAGATCTTGTTAAGGGAAGCCAAAGGACAATCCTCGTTAACCACCAAGGTGAGCCCTTGAGTGAAGCAGGGGATCGAGGTTACCTCGGAATCGCCGCCCAAAGGGATGCCGGAGAAAATCAGATCAACCTCGCCCGCCTTTAGGTCCCTGAAGAGGCTGCTGGTTGTTCCCTGGCGCACGTCGATGTGCAGACGGCTGTCGACCGTACGCCTGAACTGCGAGATCAAGCGCGACCATTCAGGGCTTTGGATGGAATATACCGCGCCTAGGCGAATGGAATCGTATTCGTTTTCCGCGCGTTGTTTGATGGAGGCGATAGAACTGTCCAACGCGTTGGTGGCCGTAAGGGTAGCCGTGTAGAATTCCTCGCCATCCTCAGTGAGCTCGACGCCGTTACGCTTTTTCTTGAGCAGGGGCGCGCCGAGTTCCTTTTCAAGGCTCGAAACCGCCAAGGAAAGGGTAGGCTGGGCGATGAACAATTCGTCCGCAGCATCCGAGTAGTTACCAACTTCAACCAGCTTGCGGAAATAATACAAATGCGAAAGATTCATCGGCTTCCCCTTCGATGACTCATACTCCAGCATCGATCTATCTAGGGCATCCATCCTAGCACTTTTCACATAATCGCAGATGAATAGGCTTGTGAGCGGCGAGCTTCGGGTAAACAAAAAGGCCTTGAGAACAAGCCGCTCTCAAGGCCTTCGTTCAATTGGCAGCTAGTTAGCTCGAAACCAAAGACATCTAGTTGTAGAAGTTTTCCTCGATGAACTTGGTGTCCATCTTGGCGCCGTTCCAGAACTCCTCGCCCAGGGCCGCCTGCTGAAGCAGCATGCCCAGGCCGCCGCAGGCGGTGAGGCCCTTTGCCTTGGCCATCTTGATGAGCTTGGTCTCGCGGGGGTTGTACACGGTGTCGCCCACGGCCAGGCCCTCGTGCAGCATGTCCTCGGTGGCGACGCAGCCGTCGGTGTTGGGGGCCATGCCGACGGGCGTTGCGTTGATGAAGATGGTGGACGCCAGGGCGCATGCCTTCATGTCGTCCTTGTCGGCCAGGTCGTGCAGCTCGATGGGGGTGCCCGTCTTCTCGGCGACCTTGGCCACGCGGTCGAGCGTTGCGTCCCAGAACTGGTCCTTGGCGTTGAACACGTCGATCTTAGAGGCTTTATCCAGGGCAAGCTGGGTCATGATCGCGGAGCCGGCGCCGCCGCAGCCGATAAGGGTAACGTGCGCGCCCTCAACGGTCACGCCGTTGAGCTGAAGATTCTTGACGAATCCGGCGCCGTCGGTGTTGTGACCGATTGCTTTACCATCGCGAATAGAGATGGTATTGACTGCACCCATCAACTCCGCTGCAGGGGTCAGCTCATCAAGATACTGAAGCACAAAAGTCTTACAAGGCATAGTGACGTTAGCTCCAAGGAAACCCATGACCTTCATGCCGTCGACGGCGGCCTTCAGGCCCTCAGGCTCCACATCAAAGGATAGGTAAATTACGTCCTCCCCTAGATGAGCGTAGGATGCGGTGTGCATTGCAGGGGACATCGAATGATCGACGGGATGTCCAAGAAGGCCGAGCAGCTTGGTGTGTCCGGAAATAGTAGGTTGTTCCATGGCGATTCCCTCCTAATTTTTTGAGGACCCCCTCGATCCTCAAGATCAACCATTTGACTTGATTGAAGGTTACCCCAGAAAGGAAGCGTAATTACGCCGAAAGAAGATTTTGAACGCGTTCAAGGTTTAGGTTAACAACGTTATTATTACGCGTTATTTATTACTACCTAAAACCCCACCAAACCTGTTTAGCACCGAATCTATCGGCATCTCGACACCAAACCATATCTTCTCGCACAAGGCCGCTTGGGCGATAAGCGATTCGATTCCCGATGCCGTCTTAAGCCCCATCTGCTTTGCCTGCTCCACCAGTTCGCTTATCTCTCTTGTATGAACGGCATCCGCAACCATTAAACCGTCGGAAAAAATCGCAGGCGCATCAGCAATCAACTCATCCAGGACGCTTGACCCAGGGCGAAGAGAGTTCACTAAAAGATCACTTGATGCAATGCAGTCACAGAGCTCCTCATAATCCGCAAAATCATGGAGATTGATACAGATACCCTCCTGCAACCGCAACCGCTGAATGCAATCTACCGCTGATTCTTCAATAAAAGCATTCCTCACAAAAACATCAAGCGATTCAACGCTCTCAAGCGCGAGCGCCATCGTAACCGCAAGCCCCATTTCATCAAAGCCCAACAATGTCACACGCTTACGTGAAGGGTCAAACCCTAGGCGCTTAAGATTGGAGACAAAGCCAGGACCATCGGTGTTATAGCCTACCGACCTGCCGTTTTCCACCTTCACACAATTAACGGCTCCTGAAAGTTCAGCAACCGGAGAGAGCTCGTCTAAGTACTGAGCAACCTCAAATTTATTTGGGATACCGACGTTATAGCCAACAACTCCCCAATGCTTAAACCCTTCAACAATGGACTCAAGCTGATCTAGGCCCACATCGAATGGCGCATAGACTGCGTTCAAACCGAGTTTGTCGTACGAATATGTATGGATCGCGGGAGACAAAGACTGCTCTACGGATAAACCGATTAGAGCCGTCTGTAATGTTTCGCTCGAAACCTCTACCGGGTTCTGTTTTGTTTCGGCCCTAACGGCCGCCGAAATGGCAGGACTATCGTTATTAAAGAATAGCCACGAGCAAGATCAATAAAGGTCTTAACAGCAAGAGGTTTCCTCCCCTGCCTCCTGTAGCTCATATAAAACTGATGAAAATCCTCGGGAGCCTCACTAATTTCAAGCGTCACCAAATCTGGGAACGAATCAACGAGCCAGGAGTATGCAACGATAGCCACGCATCGAGGGTCGGCCACGACCATGGAACATAGCGGCAATTCATCGCTAAAACCGCATCTCACATTTTTAGGTATCGCCCCACCGAAAAGCATATTCAGCTCTTTGGCGAAAGGCCCTTCATTAGACAGATAAGTAAATACGTTGTAGGAAGAAAGCTCCGAAAGTTTAACCTCTTTAAACTGCGCCAACGGATGGTTTTTGTTCACAACAAGCGCAGCCCGCTGAGTAAAACAAGGTATAGAAACCAGCTCGGAATCCCCCTCGCCAAGAAGGCCAGAGAAAATCACATCAAGCTCACCGCTCTTGAGATCCTTCAAAAGAGAGCTGGTAATTCCCTGCCGAAGCTCAATATCAACACCCGTAACACGTCTGAACTCACTAATCAAATTAGACCAGGCCTTACTCTGAACGGAATAAACAACACCGATCTTGATGCTGCTATATTCCTCCTTAGCACGGTGCTGGATTTCAGAGATGCAGCTATCTAGCACGTTGGTTGCGGTTAAAACTGCGGTGTAGAACTCTTCGCCATCCTCAGTCAGCTCGATGCCGTGCCTTTTCTTCTTCAGCAAAGGGACACCGAGTTCCTTCTCTAAGCCGCTCACCGCAAGGGACAAAGTTGGCCGAGCGACAAACAACTCCTTAGCAGCAACGGAATAACTACCAACCTCGATAAGCTTGCGGAAGTAATACAGGTGAGAAAGGTTCATTTTGCAATCCTAAGAATCAAAACGTCTTAACAGCAGACAAGGGAAGATCGAGCGACAGTTAATTGCGCCCATCACTCAGATAAAAGAACGTTCGGAAACCTGTACTGCCCCATAAAGTCGATGAACTCCTCAACCACTTTTGGCTGGCTCTCCCTACGGCTCATCAAGTAAACTTTATGAAAATCAGCAGGAACACCCCTAATGGGCAGGCATACGACGTCCTCAAAGGCCTTGACCAGAAAAGAATGACAAAACATCGCTGCAACGTTAGGATTCGCAGTCACCATCGACGACATGGTTATCTCGTCATCGAACGAATAAGAAAGATTGAGGCCGTTTTTCCTCGCCAGCGAATTCACGCCGTTATAAACGGGAGATTCCTTGTTGTAAGTTGAGATTTCCAAACCCGCAAGTTCTTCAAGCGTTATAGAACTACGTTCTGCGAGCTTTGATTTTGAATTAACAGCAAGCACCAAAGGCTGAGACCAGCAAACGACCTTCTTCAGATCCTTTGCCTCGTTCACCAAAGAAGCAAAAGCAGCGTCAATGGAGCCTTTATGGACGCGCGCTATAAGCTCCCTGGAATACGCCTGCTCGATTTTAATTAGGGGATTAAAAGTGCATGCCTCTTGAAATTCCGAAATTGCCTCAGAAAAGAATTTGCCCTGCATTGCATAAATAGTGCCCAGTTTCAATTCGGAATTGACATTACCAAGCGTTTCGCGTGCAGCAGCGAGCCCTTTCTCATAGCTCCTTAAAGCAGTGCTAACGTGCTCGTACATAAGCCCGCCAGCTTCGGTGAGATGCACCCCCCCCGAAACTTCCACGGTCAAACAAAGCAAAGCCGTACTCTTGCTCCATTCGTTTTATAGCCACAGATAAAGTTGGCTGTGCAACATATAGATCCTTTGCGGCCTTTGTGTAACTAAGCGTTTCTGCTAGACGCTTAAAGTAATACAGATACTCAATCCTCATGTTTTTAAAATTCCTCCCCTAATTTTGAAAACATTTTATAGCCTTCACTAGCATCTTTGCCATTAGATATGCTTGCGGTTAGGTGGATGGATTCACTGAAAAAATAAGAGCCGCCAGAGGAGGCTGAGGGACCCTCTGGCGGCAAAAAAGGAGAAAGAGCTGAAAAAATCGATTAAATCTGAACTGGGACTCCAGACTCACAAGATTCGAGAATCGCATTGATGACCTTGAGCGTAGCCAAACCATCTTCGCCCGTGCAACGAGGCTTGGTCTCGGAGCCCTTGCACAATCTAACGAAATGCTCGAGCTCGGCAGTCATGGGATCGTTCTTCGGACATTCAAGATGCTCGTGGATCATTGGCGAAGTCCAACCGTAATCGTCGGGATCGTAGTAGTACAAATCCATGTTGGGGAATCCAAAAGATCCGCGAGTGCCAAACACATGGAGGCTGTTTTCGCCAGGGCACATGGTGAAGAAAGTATTCTCCTCTGCAGCCAAGTCATAGTTCCAAGGGCTTGGAGTGCCATCGGAAAGCCAGTAAGATGCGGTAACGCCGCCTTCGTACTCGACAACCGCAGAAACAGAATCCTCAATCTCGTTGCCACGAATAGTGTTATTAGCAGCAGCGTAAACTTTAACTGGCTTACGGTCGGCTACGTAATTCAAATCGTCGAAGTCATGGATCGCATTAATCAGAAGAGGGCCGCCACCCTTCTTTGTATGCCACTCGACATCGTAGTAGCTATGCGGCTTTGCGGTAGCATACGTCGACTGGATGCCCACAATATCGCCCAATTTACCAGATGCAATAACGTTCTTGAGCAGCTGATATTTGCTAGAAGAGCGGCGATGATGACCCACCAAGAGTGTCGCCCCGGCCTCTTCACAAATCTCAATAATGCGCTCGGCGTCTTCGACAGTACTAGCAATGGGCTTCTCAAGAAGGATGTTCTTAATGCCAGCTGCAAGCGAATTCTCAACGGCGGGAAGATGAAGCTTGTTAGGAAGCGCGATTGCGACAGCATCAAGCTCTTCCTGCTTTAGGAGGAGCGTGTAATCCTCGTAAAGCTTCTGATCGAGTTCCTTTGCAACAGCTTCAGCCTGGTCGCCAAAACCAGCTACGGCAACAAGCTCAATTTCATCACTTGCAACAGCGTCGCGAGCAATCTTGGAGCCCTGATTCAGGCCAAGAACGGCCATCCTTACTTTATCCATGGTATTCCCTCCTACTAATGGACTCGTGGGCTAGACCCCTCGCTGCTCATCTTCTTTATTTGCCAAGATGAGTAGCGCTAACCCTTAATTCGATAATCCAGCATCGAAGGAATGCCCGCTAATAGTCTTGGAGGCGAATTAGAGGTCCCCTATTGCAAAAAGTAATAGCCCCAGGTTAACGTTCTCACCTGGGGCTACGAGGAAGTTAGAGCAATGTATTAACGCTTGACCCGACGCCTATCGAACTCTCTTTCCAGCACGCCTTTGAAGCGATCTTCGGCCTTACCGTAGCGCAAAAACTCCGGGAAGGAATCGATTGTCTCTCTAGTGCTCTCGCCTGAGTACTTGGTATATGCGCAAAGTCTCATGAGCGAAGGAATGCAATCGTGCCTGAGATTAAGCACGTACCTCGAAATCAACTCAAAGTCTTTATCGTTGCAAGAGTCGATGGCCATCCAGGCCACATCGGGATCTTCCAGCTTAATTCGCATAGGCATAAGGAACGCAATCGCATCTTTGGCCATCTGCTTTTTCGCTCGGCTTACTATGATCTTGTCTTTGACAACGCCATATTCGCCCAAAGCGTATCTTAAATCGAGTCGGAATCTGTGGTAATTGCCTACATCACCCTTCAAAAACTCAGACGAATAGCCTAAAGGCGCAACCCCGACATAATCCTCGAATTCCTTATCATCCATAGTTAGCCCCTCAGCAAGACTCATATAGCCTAAAGCAACCACCCCTCCGGCAGCTGCGGTGAACAGTCAAAGAGCCGAAGCTAAGCCGAAGCTCTAAATATCTTTAACGTCAGCCCAAGCATCCTAAACCCTATTCCTTAGGTGCGGTCACGCATTCAACAACAAAACCAAGCTGATCAATGGCGTCGTAATAGGTGAACTTGGCGGTAGGATCCACCAAAGACCTGCCCTCCATGTATTTCTTGATGCCTCGTGCCTCAAGAAGCTCAGTTGCATGGTCATTGTCTAAGACGTTGAAACGAAGATGGTGCAATGAGTGACCGGGGTTCTTGCTAGGCTCGAGCAAGCCGGTTTCTTTCAGGTAATCGTGCCAAACCGTATCCGTATTGCCACGTGGAGCCAAGAACTCAAGTTCAACGTTAAACATTCTATAGAACAAAGCATCTACCGGAGCGTCAATAATGCCCACGTTCCCCGTTTCAGGGTTGCGGTACCAGGTATCAACATAGGTGTTTTCGCTCTCAGCGCTGGGATCAAGCCCAAACACCTTCCTCATTCCTTTCTTGATATCTTCATTGCTTTTAACGACTATTCCGACCTGCACAATAGGTCCAAGGTATTCGAACAGCTCGGTATCATTTTTAAGGTCTTCGTAGCTCATGGCTATCCCATCCTTCCTTTAATGCAATTCAAACAAAACGGGCGGGGCACGAAGCCCCGCCCACAAGCGTCAACAAGAGGGATGGAGGCGCTTCAAAAATTAATCGTCCAGCAGACCAGCAGTAACTTCCTCGAGAGTACGACCGCGGGTCTCGACACCGAAAATGGCAACCCAAACAGCAACGAAGATTGCAATGGCCGCATTTACGGCATATACGCCAGTGGCGCCAAACGTCGAGTTGAGCAGTGCAGTAATCCAGATCGGAGAAAGGATGCCGGCGATACGACCAAACGCGTTAGCGATACCTGCACCACGGATACGACAAGCAGTCGGGAAAGGCTCAGACAAATAAATTGCAGAAGTCGTAACCGAATTGGTATAGGTAACGCAGCAGACCAGGAAGCCGCAGAACATAATCAGCGTGGTTTGGTCGGCAGGGATGCAGGACCACGCAAAGCCGATAATGGCAATCAGCACATAAGTGACAATCAAGATGGTCTTGCGGTTGACTTTCTCAACATAGAAAGTCAGAGCGCCAACAGCCACGGGAATACCCAGCTGCATAACAACAGTCATCATAGTGGAGTAGGTAACGTCAAAACCACGCATAACGAAAATGGTTGGCGTCCAAGTAGCGACCGTGTAGACACATGCGTTCATCGCAAAGCACAGGAACATAGCTGTCAAGGTACGAGTAATCATCTTCTTTTTGAAGAGGAAGCTCCAAGGAAGCTGCTTTACGTTCTCAGCCGCCTCGCGCTGACGAATCTCCTCCTCAGTAACCTCAGGAAAATCTTTACCTTGAGCTTTGATCTTGGCCTCATAGCCGGAAACCAAAGCTTCCGCTTCATCATTGCGACCCATCATGGCCAGCCAACGAGGTGACTCGTCGAGGAAGATGATGCACATAATCACAACGAAAGCACCCATGATGCCAGCGACAATAAAGACGGGGCGCCAGCCAGCGATGGGCAGAATAATAAGATTCAAGAACGATGCGACCAAAACGCCGGAGTTAGCAATCAAGCCAACATAGGACTGATACTTACCACGCTTGGAAGCAGGGGTAAACTCGGTCAAAGCAGAATAACCTGCGGGGAATGCAGTACCAAGGCCCAGGCCCATAACAAAGCGGCAACCAATCAGGAAGTGCATGTCAGGGGAGAAGGCAGCGGCGAAGCAGCCAATAGTGAAAATGACGGTACAAATGACAGCCGACTTTTTGCGGCCAATGCCATCGGAAAGGGCGCCTGCCAAAAGACCGCCGAAGAAATAACCAACCATCGTGATTGATACGAACAGGGAGTTTAGACCAGCATCAGACCAGCCAGTAGCCAGTAACTGCGCGATGATAGGTCCACCAATGTTCATGTCAATAGAGTCGCAGAACGTAATGCCTGCAAGTAGCCACATGATCTTCTTGTGGAAGCCTGTGATAGGAAGACGGTCCAAGCGAGCAGCGATGCCGTGATACGAGCTTTGCAGTTCGGAAGCAGCCATAACTCAACCACCTTTCTTTTCCCAACCCCAATCCTCGGGGTTTTGCGATATTAATCGCCACGCTTTCAGGCAACCCTCTATAGCCAAGGAAAGCGCACGATCCCTCCTTGCACTCAAGCAAATTGAACATGTTCAGTTCATGCTTTTGAGCACGTCATGAGTATTTCGTCTTTACCGATACCCTCGCAAATTGCGTTTTATTGGGCATCCAGGGCGACGTATTACAAAAAGCTATAGGCTTTCCCGTCTAAGCAAGAAAAGAGAACGCGTTCACCCTTACACTGCTTTATCGAGGGGACGTTGCAGTCAAAGATCGCAACGGGGCTCCCCCAATCCCAATTGATTTCGGATGATTGGAGTGCCCATGTCGCAAAAAAAAGAAAAACAGAAGTCAAAAAAGGCTTATTGGAACAAACCACTTAACGACGATGCACCGGCAAAGCGCAAAATCCAGGTAGTCAATTACGATGCCGATGGAAACAAGCTCGGCGACGATGGCTATCCTATGACCCAAGTGCGCAAAATGCTGCATAATCTGCTCAACATCTACTTCGTTGGTGGTCTGGCTATCGCACTTTTTGCCTTATTCTGCTGCGTTTTTTCCTATTTTCAAGGGCAGGAGTACAGCTATATCGAGCTCGTCGCCACTGGCGGCACACAATTGAACGGCTGGGATTTTGCCTTTTTGCTGCGAATCGAAGCGTTGTTCTGCCTTTTCGTTGCCATAATCTCGATTTGCATCAACTTGGTCGGATTCAACTGGATGTACGACGATAGAGCGCCGTATGCCTATTACGCTCTGCTCGCCATACTAGGCATCGCTTCGATGGCGTTCTTCATTGCGGTGAATTTATTTGTTGGCGTTAGCGAACCCATCTCGGCCATAAGCCTCCTGTTCACGTTGCTCAATTGCATTTGCACCTTCTTGGTAGCAAGTGAAAAGCCAACGCTCCGTAAACCAAAGATTGCCAAAACGGAAGTGATGTAAGCATGGAAGATATACTTAGAACAATCGGCAAGTACGCCTTTGGCGGTATTGGGGCTTTCATCGTACTCGGAATAAGCAACCTCATTGCAACCGGATCAATCGCCTGGGAGATCAATGTCGGCTTTGCCCTCATCATCGCTTCGGCTTGGGCTATCTCCGATGGCTTCCGCCAATCCCTTCAAGCAAAGAGAAACCTACGCAACAAGCGCTAACAATATCGCCGGCCGGTTTCGCTAACCGACCGGCGATATTTTCACTCACCGAACCCACTTATTAAATACGGAATCTGTGGTTGTAGTTCTAACACCCACGCGCGAAATCGCATAAATGTTATCGGTCTTTGCGGCTAAGGCGTCATCACCAAAACCAAATGCGGCTTTAACCCCAGAGTCCTTTACGCCCTTCCTATACCATTCCGGATCGGAACCATAAGGGTATGCAAAATATTTGAAATTCCCTAGCCCCGATTTACTGGCAAAGCTGTTCAACTGCGAAAAATCATCCAAAACGTCTTCATAGCTCTTAGAGTAAATCAGAGCCTTTCCGACACTATCGGTGTCATGAAGCCCATAAGAATGCCCCTGCAGCTCGACGCCAGAATACTCGTCAATCATTTGCGTCAAATCATCGACGGTTGCAGTGTAGCGATGAGCGTCAGTCCCATCGGAAGTAGCAGTGCGCTTGCCAATAACAAACCAAGTAGATTTCATTCCATACTTCTTAAGAACCGCCGGTGCGTTCTTGACCGCGCAGTAACGAGCGTCATCGAAGGTTATAAGGACAGTCCGCTTCGGTAGGGAGATTTTCCCCTTCATCCATTGATAATATTCTTCGCAACTTATTGTCTTGTAGCCCTTATCGTGAAGCCTCTTCAATTGCTTCTCGAAGGTGCCAAGCGTGATGGTGAACTTGTCATTGGGATAAAGATTTTGCTTTTCCCAATCGGTTGCAACACCGTGATAACCAAGAACAAGCAACCCTTGATTGACTACAACTTTCGTCTTGCCTATTTCACCGGTATGAGCAACCGAATACACATAGCAAGTGCCTGGCGCTATCGCGGAGACATGACCGTCAGACGAGACCTTGGCTATTTTTGAATTGCTGGAAACAAAACGGATTTTTTTATCGAAAGCCTTCTTGCCGCTATACGTAGCAACTTTAGCTGTTAATTGCTTAGATCCAAGTTCCTTCAGCACAAGCGCAGAGCACTTCGGAGTGACTTTCTTCACATTTCGACTCTTACTTCTACCTTGCGCCTTCGCGTTGACAACTAGTGATCGAACGCTCTTTCCGCCGGCTAGCTTGGCAACCACAACAAAGCTATATTTCTTATTTTTTTTCAATTTAGCAACTTTATATTTAGTTGCTGTGGCGGACAGCGTCTTAAGCTTTTTGCCTTTTTTATCGCCCTTCGCCTTATAGACAACATACTTATCTACGGTTTTACCGGTCAAGTTAGACCACTTCAGTGTGATGCTTTTATCGCTTGTCGAATAAACGCTCGCATAAAGAGTATCAGACCAGTCAGAGGCAAATGCCGTACGCGTGCAGCAAAGCAAAAGGCTCAATACCATTATCGTCAAAACAAACGATAGGCTGCCGCGCCAATCCTCAAACATACGCTTACAAAACGCCCCCATAGAAGTATGTTCTCCTTGCAAATATCGATGTCGATAAATCCTCTAATTTTTACTATAAGCCAGAAAAGAGGAACGGGGGCATTTGTCCACTTTGTATTTACAGATGTATTCAACAAGCTCGAACACGCGCTTTGCTCAAGCTTCAAACTCGAACCCCCCATCGAACTCCCGCCTTTTTAATTGGCAACCCAGCTTACAAGGCTGCAATAGTCACCTAGTACACATCAAGATCAGACAAAACCTCATACAACCTATCGCGCGCTTGAAAGTCACGATGAAGGAAGAAGGATTCCGCCTTTTTCCGATAAGGGGACGGACTACGTGCCTCTAAAGAAGCTAAAATCCCCCTCAGATCAGCAGCAGCTTTAGCCGGATCGGACGAATAAGGCCCAAAGGAGCCGAGGGGAATCTCCAGCTCGCGGTAATGGTTCAAGCCACCACGAAATTCCATTTCATCCGGAAGGAAGTACATTACCCGAGCGCCAGAGTAAATAAAGTCGTATACGTACGACGAAAAATCAGTAATCGCCACTGCATATTCCGCCTCGTTAATCCCCTCAAACACTGTGTTGACGTTGGGAATAGCGAAGTTGAAATGCTGCTCATAGCATTTGAAATTCGGGTGCAGCTTCACATCTAGCTGATAGCCATATTCCTCAAGAATCCCGCTAGTATGCACGGCATCAAGGAACCCAACCAATCCTTTATAGAACGCCGACACCAAAAAACGATCGTCCTCAGCTAAACGCTGCTTACCGTTCCCTCCAACCAGACAACTACGCCACGAAGGGATACACGCTATCTTCTTTGCCTTAGGCACGTCTCCTGCCGAAAGCAAATCTAAACGCGGTGCGCCCGTTTCAAGCAGGCTTTCACGGGGGTATGCATAGTCCCCCTGTAAAATCTTGCTTTCCGTTGAAGAAGAAACAACCGCATAATCAAACAAAGTTCGATCGTAACCTAAATACCAAGGCATGTGAGCATGAAGGATTCCGTGCTGCAAATACACGATCCTTTTTGCTTGAGCAAAATCGCCAAGAGCAAGCCATTCCTCGTGATCAAACGGATAAAAAATCCATTTCTCTTTGTACGAGGTTAGCAAGACAGACGCAGCAAGCATAGCCACCTTGTGCTCATCCGAGCCGCACTCGAACGTATGACCTTTGAGCTCCGGATACTTGTCCAACAGCATATCGGCGCAATCGGTAATGAAAAAACGTTCAACGCCATCGTTTTGCTTAATATCGTGCACAAATTGAAGCAGAGCATTACCGGCACTCGGCGAAGAAGGTAGATCGGCGTAAATCCAGATCTCTTTGCCTTTGTGCTGCTTGAGCGCCTTTTTATACCTTTGCCTAAGCGAGTAAGCGGGAGCCTGCTTTCCGGCCAAGCTCCGCTTCAACTTATCCCTTAGCACTAAGCGCTTAAACTTGAGTCTTTTCCCGTTTGCAGAAACGCAATAATTAGCAAAGAGCCAGCTCCCGTTGCGCACAGAACAATTTGCGCGCCAAGCCATAAGCTTTTCATTGAGCTCAAGCGTTAAACCTTTTGCCATGCCCTTGGAGCCAAAGCACCTAAACTCGACCTCAGAATCCGCATCAAGTGCATCAAAGGGAATTTCGAAGGCGACTTGAAAGAATCGGCACACCTTCTCATGCGCTTGCCAATAGTCGTAAGACGAGCACGCCAACTCAAGCTTTTGCCAGGTTCCGCCAAGCTTTACCTCAAGAGAGACTTGATCATCAAGGTAAAAAACCGGGCAACCAAAGCGCAGCATTGCCTTAAAAGCATTCTTGCACTCAATCAAGCGAAGAACACTCAACTTTGGAGCTATGGTCTTCCATGTGTAATCACGCGAAGGAAAGCTAACCGTTGATTTCCTTCCCTCAAAAGAAATCTCTGTGCCCTTTTCCAGGCAACCATAACGCTTCATAAGGTAAGCCCTGTGCCAGCGCTTGAGAAATGGAGACCGTCCGTAAGATTCCGCTGGCACCTGGTTCAGGATCGCGGTCAATCGCGCATTTTGACGCTCGAATTCCTCACCAGTTAAATGATCGGGAAACAGCATGTCGCCACTAAGCCGCCAGGAAATATTGTGCAGCAACAGTTGACGAGCATACTCCGCCATTGAAGGGCGATCCGCCGCCACATCGATGAAGAACTCATATAGGCGCATCATGTCTTCATAGGCAAATAAAGGCCTGTTCGCGATGGTGGAGGCACCTCCCCCATCGCGAACATAGCAATATTCGGCCTCGGCGCAATAGCCGATTGTGCCTTTATCGAGTAAGTGACGGGTTACAAAATGCTGGTCCTCGCCCATCCTTAAGGACTCGTCAAAAAGGATGGGGTCATCCGCCCTGTTTTTGACAACGACATTCATGGTCGTCTGGCAAATGTTGGGGTTTTCTGCCAACTTGTAAACGCCAGTCTTATTAAGCCACTTGTCACGCTTGTGATAGGTGATCTCACCTGTGTTTGTATGATGATATGCAAGGTGATATGCAAGAAGGTCCACTTCATTGTCCATACCGTCAAAAGCATGCACTATGGACCCGAGCGAGTCTTCAGTTAAAGCGTCATCCGCGTCGAGAAAGGCAATATATCTTCCTTTCGCAGCAAGAATTCCCGCGTTTCGCGCCGAAGACACGCCACCATTCGGTTTATCAATCACCCGAGCATACGAAGCACCGTTAACAAATTTCTCACAAATAGCAAGGCTATTGTCGGTCGAACCATCGTTAACAAGCAATAATTCAAGCTCCGACTTGTCTATACTTTGCCTATTTACGGAATCCAAGCATTCATTTAGATATTTCCCCTTGTTATATACAGGAATAATCAAAGTAATCGCCGGAGCAGTAGGCATGGTAATTCCTAACATTTATATGCTTTAAGTAAGCCTGCGTCGAGCAAACGTTGTCCCCTGCCGTTTAAATTTCCACTTAGCTTAAACACTAAAAATGATGGACGCATGGGGATGGTAACGTTTTTCCGTACCAAATCCTTACGCCACAAGGCCCAAGCTGC